>JBFXJE010000009.1:0-224634 GCA_050175175.1 Mycolicibacterium sp.
TCCTTCGGCTCGTCTCCCGAGCAGACCCGGTTTAGGGAATTGGTGGCCGGTCGCGAAGGTGCGCAGCATCGACGTGCCTGGCAACGCGCCGAATCATCTACAAGCACGGGGAGCCGCACGTCGACTTCCTGCCGCGTTGTGGTCGGGGACAGTGTGGGAGACCGAGCCCGGCTGTACTGGTGGTGCACGAAGGTTCTCTCCTGCTATGGAGTTCACGCACAACGGTCGGCTGGGTGGGCCCTGCAATGCGTGAACTCTTCATCAACACAACATGATTCACGATGAAGGGAGAACCTCCGTGCACAACAACGATAACCGGCTGCCGGGCGCGAGTCCACGACAGAGCGGTCGGACCCTGGTGGGTATCGACGCGGCGATCACTGCTCGCCACCACGTCGCGGTCCGCGACGACGCGAGCGAGAAGACGAGGCGATTCAGCGTGGAGCCCACGCTGGCGGGACTGCGCACCCTCACCGACAGGTTGACCGGCTACGACAACATCGATGCCGTCGTGGAACCGACGTCGATGACCTGGCTTCCGCTGACGATCGCGGTGGAGAAGGCCGGCGGCAGGATGCACATGGTCGGTGCGCGGCATTCGGCCCGGTTGCGGGGTGCGATCGTCGGCAAGAGCAAGTCCGATGTGATCGACGCCGACGTCCTGACCCGCGCCGGGCAGGTTTTCGAGTTGACGCCGCTCACACTGCCCGACCCTGCTCAGCTGGCGCTGCGTCGTTCGGTGATCCGGCGTGCCGCCGCGGTGATCGACGCGAACCGGTCCTGGCGTCGGTTGATGTCGTTGGCCCGGTGGGCGTTTCCCGATGTGTGGACCGCGTTCGCCGGGTCGTCACCGACCGCGACAGCGGTGCTGGGGCGCTGGCCCGACATCCGGTCATTGGCCGGCGCGCGGCGTGCCACGTTGACCGCGGTCATTGCCGCACACACCCGCGGTGTGGCTGATACCCCGGCCCGGGCCGAGGCGGTCAGGGCCGCGGCGACGGGGTGGGCGGCATTTTGGGACGGGCACCTCGACCTGGACGCCCTGGCCGTCGACGTCAGCGAGCATCTCAGCGACCTGTCCGACGATCAGGCCCGGGTGGCGCGATTCACCGCCCACAGCACCCGCTGGTGGGAACATCTCTACGGCGACGACGAGCTGCTGTGCTCGGTGCCCGGGATGGGGCCGGTCACTGCCGCCACGGTGCGCGCATTCCTCGGTGACGGATCGAGTTTCTCCTCGGCCAAGAAGGCCGCGTCCTACGCCGGAATCACACCCTCGACCTGGTCTTCGGGGACGGTGACCCAGCCCCGGCGGGCGATCACCAAGGAAGGCCCGGCGCCGTTGAGGTTGGCGTTGTTCCAGGCCGCCGGCGCCGCGCGGCGCATCGATCCGCAGCTGGCCGCGTTCTACCACCGGCTGATGACCACCCACGGGCACTGCCACACCCAGGCCACTATCGCGGTGGCCCGAAAGCTCGCCGAACGCACCTGGGTGACCATCACCACCGGCCGCCCCTACCAGCTGCGTGACGTCGACGGCCACCCGGTGACCGCCCGCACCGCCAAGGAACTCATCGACACCCACTACCGCGTCGACGCCGCCACCCGCGCAAAAGCCCGCGCTCACACCGACACCGTCAGGAAGTCGAAAATGACACGCTGACAACATAATCAGACCCCACTGACGAGTCTCCCGGAGCCGACCACACCCAGCATCTCGACCCGGGCACCTGTCAGTGCACTGTTCAGTAGCGCCGGACGCAGACCGGGCCCCCACTCGACGCGCGAGGACTGGACTCCGCCCGCAAGCGACACCTCCAACAACAAACCCAGCGTGTGCTCCTAGCCGCAAGCGACAACGGCCCGGGAGACGCTGACCGCTGCCCCGAAGACAGAACAAACCTCACGTGGAAAACCCTTGACAACCAGTTAGGGAATCTCTTCGCAGTTGAGGGTGTAGAGGTGGTCGGCGCGTCGTTGCCGGGGTAGGGGTCGAGGTCTTCCGATGATGGGAGTTCTCACGCTGCCTATCAAGAAAGACCTCGACGTGCCTGACGCTACCTTCGCTTGTGCTGATCTGACCACGTTCTGCCGCCTCGATGGCCTCGGGCTGGAGGCGACCGGACAACGCCTGCGCCCCGACCGGGTCGTGCTGGCCTGCCGGATCACTAATGACGACTCGTGGTGTCGCCGCTGCGGCGAGCAAGGCGCCCCGCGCGACAGCGTCACCCGCGAGCTTGCGCACGAACCGTTCGGGTGGCGGCCCACCACGCTGCTGGTCACCGTGCGCCGCTACCGGTGTGCGGGCTGCGCGCACGTGTGGCGCCAAGACATCAGCAAGGCCGCCGCACCGCGGGCCAAGCTGTCTCGACGCGCTCTGCAGTGGGCGCTGCAAGCCCTGGTCTGCCAGCACCTGAGCGTGGCCCGGGTCGCCGAAGGGCTTGCGGTGTCGTGGAACACCGCCAACAACGCGGTGCTGACCGAAGGCCACCGGCTATTGATCGCTGATCCGGCCCGCTTCGACGGGGTGGCGGTCATCGGAGTCGACGAGCACGTGTGGCGCCACACCCGCCGCGGCGACAAGTACGTCACCGTCATCATCGACCTCACCCCGGTCCGCGACAAGACCGGCCCGGCCCGGCTGCTCGACATGATCGAAGGGCGGTCCAAGAAAGCGTTCCAAGACTGGCTGGCCCAGCGGCCACAAGAGTGGCGTGACCGGGTGGAAGTCGTTGCCATGGATGGATTTTCCGGGTTCAAGACCGCCAGCACCGAAGAACTGCCCGATGCGGTCGCGGTGATGGACCCCTTCCACGTGGTCCGACTGGCCGGCAACGCTCTGGATGAATGCCGGCGCCGGGTCCAGTTGGACACCTGTGGGCACCGCGGCCGCAAGACCGATCCGCTCTACCGATCGCGGCGCACCCTGCACACCGGGGCCGATCTGCTTACCGACAAACAGAAAGCCATACTGCACGCAGTATTCGCCGTTGATGCCCACGCCGAGGTCGAAGCCACCTGGACGATCTATCAACGCACCGTGGCCGCATACCGCCACCCCGACCGCAAGCAGGGCCGCACCATGATGGCCGCGCTGATCACCACGCTCAGCGCCGGCGTCCCCAAGCCCCTGCAGGAACTGATCACCCTCGGACGGACACTCAAAAAGCGGGCCGCCGATGTCCTGGCCTACTTCGACCGCCCCGGCACCTCCAACGGCCCCACCGAGGCGATCAACGGCCGCCTGGAACACCTACGCGGCTCAGCCCTGGGATTTCGCAACCTCACCAACTACATCGCCAGATCACTATTGGAAACCGGCGGATTCAAACCCCGACTACACCCTCGATTGTGAAGAGCCCGGAAAGTGCCGAAAGGAGTGCTGAGGCAGTGCCAACGCTGAGGCTAAGTGCAGCTCCGCGCTGTCGGGCAACTGATCTGCGGCTGTCTCGCAGCAGCAAGCAGATCGGCACGCCTAGCAGCAGCCCCAGGGAGTCCCCGAACCACCAGTGCGCCCAGGCCTGCATGTGCCCGGCCCCGAAGGCCAGGACGGTCCCGAATGCGCCAAGCCCTCCGGTCAATGCTGGGGCCGTGACCGCGGCGATGACCACTGCCCAGGCGCCGCGCACCGACAGGAGTCCGACGCGATTGCGGCCGGCTGCGATGCTCGCCCCAACGAGCACGAAGAGTGTGGCCTCGACGGCATTCGCTACGCCGAAAAGGAGGCCGTGGTGCACGGCAATCCCGAAAGTCAGGTCGCCGACCACCTCGGCAAGCAGTCCACTGCATACACGTAGGGCCAGTCGCGTGGTCGGAACCTAAGCAAGCCGGTGACGAGGACGGCGTTGGGGAGCCACACCACCGCGAAGCCGTCCGATTCCACGTACGCAGCGTCCGATTCCACATACGGGAAGAGCAAGAGCGTAGCCAGGTAGGCGAAGAAAAGGCCAAGCAGCCAAAGGGCGCCAGACCTCCGCGGACGCAGTTTCCATAAACCGGCCTGCCCCCATTGGGCGTCGACGTCCGCGCCTGCCGACTCAGGCATCGCGCGCTCCGGTCACCGCGATCCCCTGTTCACCCGGGTGTTGTCAGTCGCTGCTGCGGCCGATGGAGGATCTTATCGAAGGAACCTTGCTTCGGCATGTGGAGTGGAAGTAGAACGTCGTGACACGGTCCCGTGCTGACCCGCCGCCGGCCCCCCAGCAGGCTTACGCCCCGGTTGGGCCGCCGCCGGTCCACGCCTAGGAGTCCAGCGGACTGAACAAAGCCGCCGTCTGGGTCGGGATCGTCGCCGGAACGTTGTTCATCGTGGTCGTGATCTTCGGCACGGATTCTTCCTGGGCTAGCAGGTCAGCGATGAACCGCGAGGCCATCACCGCGGGGGGCGCGAGATGTTCCTGCGGCCCGCCCGGCCCCCCGGCGGATCGGGAGGTCCCGACAACACCACCACGCCCGCCCGCCCGTGATCGGCGATCTCCTGTTGGAGCTGAACACCATTCAGAGAGCAGAGCTGCTGGCAGCCGAGCTCTGAGGGTGCCTCCGGCTCTGCGGCCCATGTTCGGCCGGAACGACGGTCCAGCGGGCGTATGCTCGAAGTTCGTTATCTGGCACGCGATTTCGGCTGCGGTCATACTCGCGGCACCTTCCGCGATGGCGACCCCGGTTGAACTGCCGCCGCTGCAGCCCGGCTAGACATCCCAGGACCGTAGGTTGTCAAGCAGCTTTGATTTCCGGGGCGTTTTGGCGGTGTGCCCGGGCTGTTGGTCAGGGCGCAGAAGGCCCATTGGTCGATGGCGTCGTAGAGGCGGGTTCGGCGCTCAGTCTCTGGTGGCGGCCAGCGGTTCGAGGACGAGGTCAGGATTGTTGCGTTGGATCATTTCCATCCGCCATTTGTCGCTGAAGAGCGCCAGTAGCGCTCCATCGGTGCGGTTGAGTACCTCGACACCTGATTGAGCGTTGAGAAAGGCGACATCTTCGGCACGCGCTCTGCGTACCACTGTGTAGCTGAGATGTTCGACCGTGATGGAGGTGTGCAGTTCACCGGCCATGCGGTGGCTGGCGACTTCGAACTGCATGGGTCCGACCGCTGCCAGCACTGGGGCCTGGTCGCCGCGTAGGTCTGAACGCAGCACCTGGATGACGCCCTCTTGTTCGAGTTGGGTGATTCCGCGCCGAAAAGCCTTGTGTTTGCTGGGATCAGCGGCGCGCGCAACAGCGAAGTATTCGGGGGTGAACTGTGGAATTCGGGGATACTCGACGTGTTCGCCGCAGTAGAGGGTGTCACCCACCCGTAGCGCGTTGGCGTTGACCAAGCCGATGACGTCGCCGGGCCAGGCGGTGTCGATAGTGGCGCGTTGATGGCCGAAGACCGACTGCGCGTACTTCGTGGCGAAGGGCCTGCCGGTGCCGGCGTGGGTGACGATATCGCCCCGGTGGAACACCCCCGAGCACACTCGGGCGTAGGCGAGACGGTCGCGATGTGCGCTGTCCATCCCCGCCTGCACCTTGAAAACGAACGCACTGAATTCAGCGTCGACCGCGCGCTTGTTGCCCTCGATGTCGACCTGGTCCTGCGGCGACGGGGCCTGCTGCACCAGGGTGTCGAGTAATTGGTTGACGCCGAAGTTGAGGACCGCTGAGGTGAACAGCACCGGGGTGCTGGTACCGGACAGGAACGTATCCGGGTTGAAGTCGGCGCCATCAGCGGCCAGTAGCTCGGACTCCTCTACCGCGTTGCGCCAGTCGGACCCCACCAGCTGCTCGGCCCGCTGCGGATCGAGATGTTCCTCCGGCGCGATCGTTGCCCCGCCCGCAGTACGGGTGAACCGGATGAACCCTCCGCTGCGGCGATCGAGCACGCCCTTGAAGTCTCCGGCGATCCCGACCGGCCAGGTCAACGGTGTGGGCCGCAACCCGATTCGGGCCTCGATCTCGTCCAAGAGTTCCAAGGGGTCCCGCCCCGGCCGGTCCCACTTGTTGATCACCGTGATGATCGGAATCCCGCGTTGCCGGCACACCTGGAACAGCTTGAGAGTCTGCGGCTCAAGACCTTTGGCCGCATCGATGAGCATGACCGCGCAGTCGACGGCAGTGAGCACGCGATAGGTGTCTTCAGAGAAGTCGGCGTGACCGGGGGTGTCGAGAAGGTTGATCACACAGTCCTGGCCGTCGGAATGGTAGGCGAACTGCAGCGCGGTAGACGTGATGGAGATACCGCGCGCCTTTTCCATGTCCATCCAGTCCGAGACGGTGGAACGTCGGCCGGCCTTGCCGTGGATGGCGCCGGCCTCGGCGATCACTCGAGCGTGCAGGGCGAGCGCTTCGGTCAGGGTGGACTTGCCGGCGTCGGGATGGCTGATGACGGCGAAGGTCCGCCTGCGGCGCGCCTCGGCTGTTACGCGCGATGACTGCGCCTGCCCGACTGCGAACGTTTCCGAAGTCATACAGCGAAATATACTCTTACGTGACGGTAGGTTATGCCGTTCGAGGCGCCGGCGCGAATAGGGCGAATGCCGCAACGGCCAGTGGCAACGGCGCGAGGATCAGCAGGGTGGCGCCGTAGCTGCCGAAGTTGTCGTTGCCTAGTGCGACCGCCAGCGGCCCGAATGCTGTCGATCCGACGCCGATGGTGGCGGCGATTCCACGTATTGCGCCGATGTGGGCGATGCCGAAGTAATGGGCGTATGCCGCAGCTTCGATGGCACGGATCGCGCCGCCGGACAGGCCCAGGATCAGCCCGTAGCCCAGCGCGGTGACACCCGGGGTGACGACCAGGGCCGTAACCATTGCCCCTGAGAGTGCAACCATGGCAATCGCGATTCCGACCTTCGGGGCGACGAAGTCCGCGGACGCTCCGATGACCAGGGTTGCTACGAGGGCGGCCGCGGTTTGCGGTATGAAGTTGGCCGCCGCCTCGGTGGCAGACAGTCCACGCTCCCCGAGCAGAGCGATCTGGTGGAAGTTCAGACCGGTGGTCACCATCCCCGAGGTCGCCAGGCCGGCGGCGATGGCCCAGAACATCGCGGTGCGGCTGGCCTCACGGGCAGTCCACTGTTTTGGGCTCGCTGCAACCGTCAGATTACCGGTGGCAAGCGGGATTTCCAGGCTGGCAGTCGGCCGCGGCAGCCGGCGCAGCGCCACAATGCCGATGGGGACCACCACACACCAGACCGCGAGGCCTTCGATGATCCACACGGTCTGAATTCCATACTGTGACACCAGCTGCTCCAAGATGAGCGGCGCCATCGACACGCCAGCCGATCCGACGCCTGCAGTGATACCGAGCATCAATCCGCGTCGATTCGTCGTGTGCACCGCGACCAGCGTCGTGGCCACCAGCCCCAGCGCGCCCTGCCCGCACATCCGGATGCCGACAAAGCCGACGGTAAGGGTGAAAATTGAGGTGGCGAAGCCGATTCCGATCAGCACAGCACCGAAGGTCAGTCCCACGCCGATCATCATCGGCCGCACCCCGTAGCGGTCCAGCGCACGGCCTACCCATGGCATGGCCGCAGCGCCGAGCAGAGTTCCGATGAGATAGCCGGTCGACAATTCGGTGCGGCTGATGCCCAGCGACGCAATCAGCGGATCGGTGAACACTGAAACTGCCGCAGTCTGACCCGGCGCCGTCATCACCGCCGCCACGCTGGCCCACACGACGATTGCCGACTGCCGGGGCCGCTGCTGCAGGTCCGGGCTGGTAACCGAACTCACCGGTCATCCACAGATGAGCTGGCCCGCCGGGAACGGTCGAACGGACGAATAGTTGAACCCAACGCCAGGATCAGCGTCGGCCGGTGCGGACCGAGACTTCGGCGCGCTCAGCAAGTAACCCGGCCAGTTCCTCGGCATAGGCCAGTTGCTGACGCAGCCGCTCGGCGCTCTCACCGGTCTTGGCGCGGCACTCGCGCAGACACTGCACCGCCGTTTTGCGTTCGGACACAGAGGATTTGGTGTCGTCCAACGTGTCCAGTGCTGCTAGGAGATTCTTCATCTCGGCCAGAGTGAAGCCCAACGGTTTCATCCGACGGACCACCAGCAGCCGGTCTACGTCGGCCTCGGTGTAGAGGCGGAAACCGCCCGCACTGCGCACCGAAGGCGTCACCAACCCGACGTCGTCGTAGTGGCGCACCGTGCGGATCGACAGCTGGGCCCGCGTAGCCACTTGCCCAATCTGCATATGCACATCCTGGCTGTCACCCACCGCGATTCACCTCCTGCCCCAAGCATCCCTACAAAAACTACCGTAACGTGGGAGGAGATCCGCGTCGCTCGACGCCCGAGAACCGTCGGTGCTGCGCCACCAGCCTGCGGACACCGCTGCGGTTCGCTCCCAGTCCTACTCTGACGTTACAGTAGGTTTCTACGCCAGTCAGAACCGGAGATGGCATTGACGAACTCACACACACGAGACGACGAGCAGGAACGTCAGTATCTGGCCGAGACGATGCGCCTTTTGGCAGCCGAACTCGAGGGTCTCACCGACTCCATCGACAAGTCCGCCAGATCCATCCAGGAGCGCAAGGAGCACCTGTGGGAGAACCGGCGGGACATGGACTTTGCCGAGAAGGCCGACTACCGCACGTCGGTCAACCTCTCCGTCGCTCTCGGTGAGCGCGCGGTCATGACGCGGGAACGCGTCAAACGGCTCCTGCACACTCCTTATTTCGGGCGCGTCGACTTCCACCGAAGAGGTGAAGCACACCCAGACGTGTTCTACATCGGCGTGCACACGTTTTTTGATCCCGAGACCCGTGAGATCCGCGTCCACGACTGGCGCGCTCCGGTGTCGAGTCTCTTCTACGACTTCGAGTCGGGCAAGGCGTCTTTCGAGACTCCAGACGGAACAGCCCATGGCGAGATCACCAGCAAGCGCCAGTACAAGATCCAGGCGGGTCGACTCGAGTTCATGTTCGAGAGTGCACTGAACATCGGCGACGACGTCCTGCAGCGGGAGCTGAGTCAGTCCGCCGATGACAAGATGAAGAACATCGTCGCGACCATCCAGCGCGAGCAGAACGCCGTCATTCGCAACGAAACCGCACAGGTCCTGATCCTGCAAGGCGTCGCGGGATCGGGGAAGACCTCGATCGCCCTGCACCGGGTGGCATTCCTGCTCTACCGCTTCAAGGAAACGCTGTCCTCCGACAACGTCATGATCCTGTCACCCAACAAGGTCTTCGGCGACTACATCGCCGAGGTGCTTCCCGAATTGGGTGAGGAACAGGTCGCAGAGATCGACTTCAGCATGATCGCTGACAGGTTTCTCGCGAAGGTCACAGACTACGAGACGTTCAGCGACCAGGTCGCCGCCCTGCTCGAGCACATCGACCAAGCAGCCGCGAAGCGCATGCGCTACAAGGCGACACCCGAGTTCGTCACCCTCCTTGACGATTGGATCTCCTCGTGCCCACAAGAATTCGTTGCCGCAGAGATCGAGCAGAAGCACAAGCGACTCTCAGCTCAGTGGGTCGCCGACACCTTCGACGACTGGCCGACCCTCCCAATCTTCGCGCGACTCGACCGGGTGGCGAACACGGCAGCCCAGCTTCTCAAGAACGAGGTGATGGACCGAGGCGGCAAATGGTCAGCAGCCGACACCACCAGCGTCCGCAAACAAGTCCGCGCCATGTTCCCGTACAAGGACGCATTCGCCATCTACAAGTCCTTCTACCAGGTACCCGGGCGGCACGGATTGTTCAAGCCGTTGGGTCGCAAGAAGATCGAGTACGCCGATGTCTTTCCGTTGATCTATACCATGATCAGCACCGACCGCCTCGAGAATTTCGGTCACATCCGACACCTCGTCGTCGATGAGATGCAGGACTACACCCCCATCCAGTACGCAGTTCTGCGGCAACTCTTTTCATGCAAGATGACGATCTTGGGCGATTCCAGCCAATCGGTGAATCCGTTCAGTTCGTCGTCATTGGCGACCATCCACAGCATGTTCCCGGAGGCTGACTGTCTAGAACTGTGCAAGAGCTACCGCTCGACCACCGAGATCACCGATTTCGCCCAGAACATCTCCAGGAACGACAAGCTCGTCCCGATCGCCAGACACGGACCTGCGCCCCAGGTCATCGCATCCGCAGACCCACAGGACCAGCTGCAGCAGATTCAGATCCTCCTCGAACGGCACCGCCACAGCGAGCATCGTTCTCTCGGGATCATCTGCAAGACAGCCGATCAAGCCAGAAATCTGCATCACGCTCTGACAGCGGCGGGCGCAGAGTTGACCCTGCTGGACTACGACAGCACCGCCTTCGCCGGGGGTGTCGTCATCACTGCAGCACACATCTCCAAAGGGCTGGAATTCGACGCCGTGATCGTCCCGGGGGTCGATGACACAAACTACGCCACCGAAATGGACAAGTGTATGCTCTACATCGCGTGCACCCGGGCCATGCATGAGCTACACCTGACCCACGACGGCCGGCTCTCACCTCTGTTGGAATTCGCTACCGAAGAAGCAGGTTCAGCGATTGCCCGAGCAGGCTGACTTTGCGACGGACCCCCGGCGCGGGTTGCCGTCCACCCTCACGTTCACAGCCACATCCACCCAGAACGTCCGCACGCTCGGGGCCATCTTGGAATCTCTCGATACGGTGACTCTCACCACCGTGACCAGGTCAAATCGTCTGGTCGGCAGACCCATGGCGCTCTGTGTCGACAACTTTGACGGGACCCTCTGGTTCTTCGCCCCGATGACGTCTCGAATCATCGTCGATGTGGTGGCGAATCCGGAGGTCAACATTTCCTACATCGGACCATTGACTTCGCTGTCGATCACCGGAACTGCAACGCTCACACCCAATCTCGCTCAGACGTCGGCACGTTGGCGTCGGGGACTGGGTCCGTGGTTTCCAGGAGGCATGGATGATGCCGCAATGATCGAGGTCGCCGCCGACGAGGCACGGTTGTGGACGCTTCGGCCGGAACTACGCGTATGAGGGACACCGCGGACACCTGACTTCACCGGCCTCGCCGGGCCTGCAGGCCGCGCCCGCCCACCTCACCCAGGGCGGGACTTTCGCCATGTGGTCCGACGACAGGCCGGACGACGAATTCTGCTCGATCCTCGAGTCGGGCCTTCACCGACGTCGAATCCCAACAGATCTGGCTCGCCAACCCACCAGAGACCTCTCCGCTAACACCATCTATCTCGCCCTTCGACCCTTGACGGCAGGGCATTCCTAACTCAGGACGATCGCGGTGCTCACGCTGGCTATCCAAGCCAGCCCGAGGACCTGCAGCACCCTGTCGCGAAGCGCGATATCCTCTGGTTCACCGGCGAGCCCGCCGTCGACGTCGACGGCGTAGCGCAGGATCGCAACAGTGAACGGGATCATCGACACGGCGAACCAAGCTCCGGTGTCACCGTCACGGTCGAAGGCCCACAGCCCGTAGCAGACCACCACAGCACTCGCGGACAGCGTCCAGACGAAGCGCAGATAGCTGGTGGTGTACCCGTCGAGCGATCTACGGATCTCGGCGCCAGTGCGCTCCGCGAGTTGCAACTCGGCATAGCGCTTGCCCGCCACCATGAACAGCGAAGCGAAGGCCATCACGAGCAGGAACCATTGCAACAAAGCGATATTGGTGGCTGCACCGCCGGCGTGTCCAGCGCCGCCTGATGCTTCAACCCGACACAATATGCCAGCTGAATGATGAGGTAGGTGGTCATCACGAGGGCCAGCGCGGGCGCGGTCGCGAGGGAAATCGCCAGCGAGGCAGCGGCCAGGATCAAGGCCAACCAGTACGCCAGGGATGGCGGGATCACACCTGCAGCGATGGGGCGGAACCGTTTGGTCGGATGCTGACGATCTTCGTGGACGTCTCGGGCATCGTTGACCAGATAGATCGCCGATGCCGCAAGGCAGATCACCACGAATGCGATCGAAACGCGGGAAATGACCTCGACATAGTCGTGACGAACTCCCCCACCCAGAGCCGCAAGCGGTGCCATCAGCACCAGGACGTTCTTGATCCACTGGCGCGGCCGCATCGCTTTGACGATTCCAGCGACAAGATCTGCGCTCGTTCGAGCAACCGTCTTCACGCGTCCACCGCTACAGAAGAGTCGGGGGCACGCCATACCGACGGACATCATTCAGCGCGGACTGCACAGCCGACAACGTTGTCGGCCACTGGGCGCCGATCGTCTTCCACGCCGCGCGCAAGAGCGCGTCTTCTGCCAACACGTAGACCGGCCCACTACCCCATACTGTTGCGACCACATTGCCCACGCGGTCCGGCCCATCTGGGGCGGGCACCCCGCCCGGGAGGAAGTCGATGCTCATCTGCACTCCGCGTTCGACGAGGTCATCTTCGATTCCTTGTCCCGCCGCATCAAATCTGCGCAAGTCGGCCCGGTCTGCCGGATGGGCGGGGAACGCCGCGTCCGGATAGGCGGCGTTGTAGGCCGTCAGAGACGCGAAGTGATGAGGGAGTCGGCGTGCACGCCCTCCCCGATTTTCATTCATGAATGCCTCCTTGCGGAATTTGGTGAGGACCACCGGCATCCAAAGCGCGGGCGGCAGACGGGTGAGCAGGCGATTCTCGCCGTACTCTCTTCTTACGTTAGAGTAGTCCACAACACCTAACGCGCTCACGCTGAGGTATAGCAGGGCAGGAGCATCGATGACCGAACTCGGTACCGGACAAAAGGGACCTCCACAGATCAAGACGATTTCTTCGTTGAATCGCTACAACGATGAGTTCCCCCAGGCACCGATGCCCTCGAACATGCGCGAACTGGAAGCGATGAGGCGGTTCGATGCGGGCGGCATCGGCCTGGAGGACGACATCACCGGCTCCGGCGGTCTGCACACCATCGAATTCTTACCGGGCGGGGCACCGTTGTCCGCAGAGGAGGATCGCTTCGGTGTCGTGATCGCAACCCTCTGGGGTCGCGCACCCGTTCGCATCCTCGCTGAGGACGTTTCGCTGTGGCAGGCCTGGCTGGCGTTGACACGACGCTGGCCCACCAAGCTTTCCGGCGCAGCAGAAGCGCTCATCGATCTGCGTCGCTATCCCGGAGCGACCTGATCTACTGCGCAGCCCTTGACGGCGGATGGCCGCACTCCCCCAAATCCGCTACCGAGAACGGAGAAGCATCATGACCAACGAAAACGTCGGAAAGCTCGGCGATGTTCTACGAGCCCTGGATCACATAATGCTGACCACTCATGATCAGAGTGGGCACGTGGTGGGCAGACCGATGGTGCTGCGTGTCGATCACTTCGACGGATCGTTGTTTCTGATTGCCCCAAGAGATTCACGGGTCGTCGCCAATATCAGAGCCAATCCCGAGGTCAACATTGCCTACACCGGTCCGAAGACCTCGCTGTCGGTGGCCGGGCGAGCCACCGTCAGCCCCAACCGCGACCAAGTAGCTGCCCGGTGGCACCGTGGTTTGGATTCGTGGTTGCCTGGCGGTGCCGACAGTGCAGCATTGATCGAGATCACCGTCGACGAGGCGCGCTTCTGGACATACACAGGCGAGCAACATTCACCGCTGCCGATCCGCGGGGAAATGCGCCAGATCGACGTTGCCGACTTTGTGTAGCAAGTCAGTTCCGATATCACGAAGGTTTTTGACGATCGGAGAGGTCCAGAGGACGCGCGGCCGCTCCCGCGACCCCATTGCCCGGGCTCTGCGACGGCTGGGCCTCACCCTCGCAATCCTATTCGCCGTCGGGGTTTCCGCGGCTATGGTCATCCAATCGATCGCGCTCTTTCAGCTGGATCTGTCGGTCTTCCGAGATGCCGGCGGAGCATTCCGCCGGGGTCTACCTCTCTACTCAGAGGACTTCCCCAGCTCGTCAGGTTTTCGGTTCATCTACCCGCCATTCGCAGCCATCCTTTTCGCGCCCAAGAGCTGGCTGGCCCCGGCCCTCCTGCAGGTCGTGTGGGCGTTGCTCAACATTGTGTTGGTCTGGTGGGTTCTGCGGATCTGCCTGGCGCGCTTGAAGGTAGACCGGCCCAGTGTTGCCGCCGTCCTGCTGCTCGGGCCGACGCTCCTCCTGGAGCCGATCCGGTCCAACTTCTCCTTCGGCCAGATCAACATCGTTCTGATGGCATTGGTCGTCGCCGATTGTCTGCGGGCCGTGCCCCGGGCCCTGCGCGGTGCAGCAATCGGGCTTGCCGCCGCCATCAAGCTCACACCCGCAGGCTTCGCCCTCTTCCTGCTCGCGCGACGCGATTTCAAGGCCATTGCCACCGCCGTCGGGGTTTTCCTGACGACCGTCGCCGTCGGATTCTGGCTGAGGCCGCAAGACTCGACCTGGTTCTGGACCAGCGAGTTCTTCCGCGACGAGCGCGCAGGTGGTCACGAGTTCCACCGCAATCAGGCGATCACCGGGCCTCTTGCCCGATTCGGGCTTGACGGTCCGGCCAAAGACGCCATCTGGCTGTTCGCCGCGATCATGGTGGCCGTCGTGGCGTACTGGGCGGCGCGTCGCTTTGCCCGCAATGGCGAGCATGTCGTGGCCATAGGTGTGGTAGCCCTGGCTATTTTGCTGGCGGCCCCGATCGCTGTCACCCACCATTGGGTGTACTGCGTGATCCTGGTGCCGCTGATGGTCGCACCGCAGTATCGTTCGTGGCGGCCGTTCCTTGCATCGGCGACAGCGGTGTTCCTGATCGGCCCGCACGTCGTGTTGGAGAACACTGGGTCGCCGCCTGCGTGGCACCAGATCGGGTTGCAGCTTGTCGGCAACGCCCAGTTCTTCACCGCTGCTGCGCTGCTCACCGCGGCGGCACTGGTGGCACGAGGGCGACCGACCAGGCCTGACCGGGCCGACGCAGCGCCGTCGTCCGCCGAACCGGTACTCGCCGGCGCACGATGATCACCACACCGCTGCTCGATCCGCCGAAGCCATCGAGGACCGCCCTCGCTAGCGCTCGTTCTGTGCGCCGGTATCTCCTCGGTAGTGCCATTGTTTTCGTTGTCGCCGTGTGGGTGCTGTGGCGCACCGAACCCCGTCAGGTACCCAACCTGAACGGCTTCGCCGCAGTTGCCGGTGATTGGCCCTCTGCCACAATAGATCCGGGTTTTGCCTACACCCTGCGCGTGCCGCTCGGACAGATGGTGTACCAACTGTTGCCGCACCAGAATCCGACCACGTTCTATCTCCTCCACTTCGCCTGTCTGCTGTTGGTCGCCGCACTGATCGGGGTGTGGCTGTTCAAGAGGATCGGCGCGCATCAAGGCATGCTCGCCGCATGCATTCTGCTGCTGGCACCTATCACGCCTGTTCTCCTCCTCTGGGTCGGGATGTATGACGCATTCTCGATGCTGGCATGGACGCTGTTGCTGATATCGCTCGACCACGGCCGACGGGCGCAGTTCGCCGCGGCGGCTCTGGCGGGCTTCCAGAACTTCGAGCAGTCCCTGGTGGGAATGCTGGTGCTACTGCTGATCCCGGCGCTCTGGCGCGGGGCCGGATGGGCACCGCGGGTCATTGCCCTGTTAGCCGGCCTCGTGGCCGGCAAGGTGTTACTGGAGTTGCTTCTTTCCGATTTCGGCGCTGTGGCGGGGGATCGGATCTCCTACCTTCTCGACGATGGCAAGGGTTTTGATTTGGTGACGTCGGCCACGTCAGCGCTTCCGGTGCTGCTGTGGTCCGCGCTGGGTGGTCTGTGGATCTTCGCGGTTCTGGGTTTGCGAGCCGCCTGGGGGTCGTGGGATTGGCGCCGCAGGGCGATGTTGGCTGCCGCGTTCACATTCTGGATGTCCAGTGGCGTGCTGGCCGAGGATCAGACCCGGGTGTTGGCACTGACGTCTTTTCCGGCCGTGATGGCCGGTGCGATCATTCTGGCTTCGCGGTACCAGGATGTCCTCAGGTTCGCCGGCCACCCCTCAGCCTGGGTCCTGCTGATCGCGCCGCCACTGGTGCTGTGGAACAACGAATTCATCCCGCTCGCCGAGAGTTCAGCCGACGACCCGGACACTCAGTTAGCCGGTGTGAACAGATAATTGCGCAGTCTCGGGTGCGGGCCCGTGAGCGACTGCCATCTCTGACCGAGCCACCCGTACATCGCGTATTTCTTCTCGGACAGCAGTTTGAAAACGTCGGCGGCTCGCCTGCCGTACCGGCCCAAGTGCCGATCTTCGATCTCCAGCATGATCGTGGGACGGTGCCGCGAAACCATTTCGGAGCCGACCAGAATCGCGAGCTCAGCACCCTCGACGTCGATCTTGAGAAAGTCGAGGCGATCGACACCAAGTTCGTCGCACAACCCGTCGAGGGTCTGCACACGTACCGGAATTGTGGCCGCACTGGGGAACTCGATGTTGGGGCCTGGATGGATCGAACCATCCTTCAAGTAGGAACGCCCGTGGACAGGCAGATTCCAGCGACGTGGGACAGACAACTCGCCACGGCCCGACCGTGCTCCCAGAGCTACCGGAGCCACTGTCAGCGTCCGCGCGCCGAGACCGCGAGCGGTAAAGCGCAACCACTGCACAAGATCTGGGGTTGGTTCCACAGCGATGACACGACCGCTCGCGCTGACCAAGCGGGCCAGGGGCACCGAATAGAGTCCGTACTCCGCTCCCACGTCCATGCAAACGTCGCCGGACCCCACCACGGTTGCCAATCCCCGGACTTCGGACTCGACAAATGACAACCGGCGGGCCGCGGCGGTCAGCACTGCCTCCGCAGCACGCAGTCGCCGGGGAACAGCGGTGACTGGCCGGATTATGCGCGACTGCAGAGTGGCCACGCAGCTAACTCTACCCGTACGTAAGGGATGAGTCAGAGGCCGGACCGTTCCTACTTGACTCCGTCTTCGTCGTCACCTGACGTCGAGGTCCGGCGAATCTGGTTCGACAAGCGACACTCACCCAAGACAGATCAGCGGCGACCATCTAACCGCGCAGCCCGGTTATGTTGAGCCAGAACTGATTTGGGAAAGTCCCGCGGAAGCAGTCTGATAGAACGTGACCGGCATTGCTACGCTCTGGCTCCAGGGCCGGAAGGGCCAAAACGTCTCTAACGGAACGGGAGCGATTCACACGCCGCATGTTGGCCAGCCGCTACGAACGCGCGGACGGTATCGATCAGGAAGGTTGGGTGCTGCGCTACCGGCCATGACGACAACTTCACCGACACCGTCCGCGTCGCTCGGTCCACCAGAACCATCTGACCGTGGATGCCCAGGCATGCCTGCAAATCGCCCAGCACCCCGGGCATGAACCAGAATTGGCCGCGATACCAGCCGCCGGTAAGGACAGGCTCTGCCTCCGAGGTCGCGAAGGCGGCTCTGATGCCTGGGTCCATCGTGCAGGTATGGGTGAGCCACTGCTCGGGCACGACTTGCACGCCGTTGGCGAGGCCGTCGTCGAGAATCATTTGACCAAACCGGGCGAGATCACGTGCCCGTGCCGACATGCCGCCGTCGTGGATCGCTGACCCCGCTGGATCGCAGGTGATCTCGGCGTCGAACTCGGCGCCCATTGGTTGCCATATCAACTGAGAAACGAGATCGGCCATTCGCGTACCCGCGGCCCGTTCACATAGCCAGCCCAGCATGTCGGAATCGGCTGACCGGTAGACGAACGGCCCGCCGTGCGGTCCAGCAGCATCGAGGGTAGTCAGATAGTCGTACATGCCTATCCGCTCTTCGCTCGGCTTCGCCGGCCTCCATCCCATGTGCCGTTCCATCGCACGAACGTCGGCCTCGTCGTTCGTGTACTCCTCCGAGAACGCGACACCGGTACGCATATCGAGCAGATTGCGGACTGTGGCACCGTCATACCCAGAGCCCTTGATCTCCGGAACGTATTTGCTCGCCTGCTCCTCAGGGTCCAGCAAGCCGTGCGCGACCAAGACACCAGTCACGCATCCGACCACCGATTTCGTTACCGACATCAACAGGTGCGGCGTGTCGGAGGCCATGCCATTGGCGTAATGCTCGAAGACGATGCGGCCGTCGTGCAGGATCACCACCGCGTTCGTCGACGTCTCCAACAGAACGTCGGCAAGCGTCGACGTGTGTCCCTCCAAACGTTGGACTGAGACAACTTCGGGCGCCAGCGGGTTCTCACTCCAGGCCAGCGGCGCCGTGGGGCCGAATCCGCGCGAGATCCTCTGAGTGGGGATCACTTCGCGTAGGTGCTGAAAGGCCCACTGGTTGTGCGGCGGGCGTTGCCAGTTCGCCAACGTCACGCGTGACTCCGGTCGCGTTGGGAAGCCCGTCATCGACCCCGAATCCGACCCGCCTTGAATCATCCCGCAACACCCTTTCCGCGCCCGACGCCGCCTGGAGGCTGGGCGGAACTCCAAAATACCTCACCTTACGTCAGAGTACTGTTCGGGGCGATCGCCCTTTGACCACCAACGGGGCTCCGCTGCGGTTGGTGCGCAACAAGCGGCCATGGCCGCGGGGCACGCGGGCTATGGGGACCACCATGTAACGGTGACACCGCGTGTCGACGGCCGATCAGCGCACGCGTACCGCGATCCGCCCCGAGCACGCCGGAGGGTGACGCGGCGGTGTACTACCCGAACTGCACGTCGGCCAGGGCCGCTGGTGCGGCACCGTTGTACGCCGGCCAGCCGGGATACCGCACCGGTCTCGATGGCGACGGTGAGGGGGTGGCCTGCGAGTAGAGACGGGTGCACGCCCGCCCCCGGGAAGCGGGGGCAATTGCTGGACAGCTCGGCGTGAAAGGTCGCCGCATGCGTCACCGTAGTGTGCGCGGGCACCGGCTCGACTTCACCAGCACTCATTCGGCTCATTGTGTTGGGTAGGTGTGGATCTCGACGCGCGGCGCACGGTGTGGGGAACCGCACTGCCTCGGCGCCGGCAGCGGTGGCGGCGTGGAGGGCGAAACGGGCGTCGTCGCGGGCCGGAGGTCGTGGCAACGAGAGTGGGGACGGCGGTAAACAGCGGTAGTTGACCGGGCCTGGGGCCGGCAGGGTTGCGCAGGATCCCGTAGCCGACGAGGAAGCGGAAACGCCTGCGGCGCTGCTTGATTGACGAATATTCAGTTTGCCTTTCCGGCTTTCGATCATAACCGGCGGTCCGGCCGCACAAGGGCCCGCTACGGCCTGCGGCGCGCTGCGCGTTCTCTCCGGGCCGCTCGCTGCGCTCGCTGGAGAACGCGAAGCGCCGGGCCCTTGCTGCTTACCCGGCCCTGATGCCGGTTGTTGATCTCTATGCCGGAAGGCAAACAAAAACGGGCGGCGTCGATGTCGCCCGGTAAACCTCTCGTGAAAGGTTCCCTTTGATGGCCCATGAGCTTGACATCACCAATGGCGTCGCTTCGTTCGCCAACTCCAGGCCCGACGCCTGGCACCAGCTCGGCACATCGGTCGGGCATGCGATGACCGCACGCGAAGCGTTGGAGGCTGCGCACCTGGCGAACTGGAATGTGCGCAAGATGGCGCTGGTCATCCCGCAGGATCCGATCATCACCGCCGACGGGGTGACCACATCGGCGCCGATCGCGGTGCCCGACATGTTCGCCACTGTCCGCGACAACCCGATCGTCGCCGGCCAGGTCGATTACCTCGGCGTGGTCGGCACCCGGTACGAGCCGGTGCAAAACGAGGCATCGTGTGCGGTGCTCGATGCCATCACCGACGAAGCGGGTGCACATTTCGAGACTGCGGGAGCGTTGAAGGGTGGCCGCGAGACGTTCGTGACGATGAAGCTGCCGAAGACGATGACCTTTGAGGGCCGCGACGGGTCCAGAGATCGCACGGAGTGGTACCTGGCGGCGCTCAATAGCCACGATGGGACTTCGCGCTTCCGGCTGATTCTGACCAGTGTCCGCATCGTGTGCGCCAACACGCAGGCCGCCGCGCTTGCCGGGGCCAAATCGGCGTTCGGGATCCGCCATACTGCCGGGGCGCGCGCGGCGATCCACGAGGCGCGCACCGCGCTGGGTCTGTCCTGGCGCTACATGGACGCGTTCGAGAACGCGGCCGCCGCGCTCTACGCCGAACCGATGGAGGCCGACCAGATGCGCGAGTTCGCAACCTCTTTGGTGAAGGCTGATGACAAGAGCGTCAGTGACAGCACCCGCCGCAACCGCCAGCAGGTGGCGGCCGGCATCGTCAAGCTGTGGGTCTCCTCCCCGACCGTCGCCCCGATCGCGGGCACCAGGTGGGCGGCCTACAACGCGGTGACCGAGTACCTGGACCACTTCGCCCCCGTGCGTGGCGCACGCACCGCCGGGGCCGCGGCAGCCACCCGCGCCCTACGCACGGTCACCCCCGGCAGCAACGTCGAAACCCTCAAGGTGGAGGCCTTCCGGATGCTGCAAGCCCACTAGTCGCCAGTCGCCCCGGGTCCCGCCGACATCCGGCCGGCGGGACCCGGGCAGCGCGAAGCCCTGCTGCGCGATCGCGCCAATCCCCGGTTGGTGAGATCCCCAATTCAGTTCTAAGAACAACACGTTTCGGATACTTGCACGCCCCGTCGTGGTTGCCGGGGGCGAGCACTGGTCGGGTTTCCGCCCCGACCGCATCGACCGACCCGCCGCCTGATCGGCCGCGCCGTACACCACGGCAAGGAGCCCGCCATGTACCAACTGACCATCACCGTCGAGGACACCACCAGCACAACGCCGTTCGACAGCCTTGTCGAGGCCCGTCAGGCGCTGATGTCGCACGTCATCGCGCAGGATCTCTACCTGCATCCCACACGGTCCGCCTCGCCCAACGCGCCCAGCTTCCGCAACGCGATCAGCGCGGGGCGAAACGCGACGCGCAATAGCGCCGGTGAGCTGGCCGCGGCCGTCGAAACCGAGCCGAGCACCGAGATCACCGCGCACCAGACCGCAGCGCTGATCTGGTATTACGCGCTGATCGTGTGGGCGGTAAACGCATCATGACCGCCGCACACCAGCGCCGCTCCCCGGAAGCTGTCCCCGACACCGCGGCGGTCTCTGCGACCGGCGCCGACACCTGGCGGGCAAAATCGGTTATCGACCAGTACAGCCCCGAGCACCAGCTGATCGGATCTCTGATGTGGCTCAGCACAGCGCAGGCCCGCACCCTGCTCGACCTCGTACCCGACACGGCGATCTGGCGGCCCCACGCCCGCTGGGCCTATGAGCTGATCCGTCAGGTCGTCGACAATGGTGACACCCCCACCCCGCCGGCCGTGCTCGCGCTCGGGCGGTACCACGGCGCCAGCGATGCCATCGACGCCGGCCAACCCCCGACCGGGCAACGGTACGGGCAGCTAGCCCAGTACCTGTTCGACGCGTACTCCCAGGCCGTCGCGCCCACGGCGGCGGCCGGCGCCTACGCCCGAGAGGTCCTCGACCAGGCATACCGGCGCGCGTTCGACACTTGCGGCATCGCGATGCAACAACTGGCGTCCAGCGGTGCCGACCGCGACGACCTCACCACGCAGTTCGCAGCGATCCGCGATGGCCTCGCCGACCTGTGGCGCCGCGCCGACACGGCAGCCAAAATGCAAGGGCAGCAACGGTGAGACCGCCGAACCACCGTTGCTGAAACGTGCGGAACAGACTTGCACGCGCGTAGACCGCCAGCAGCACAGCTGCAACACGATCGCGCAGAACCACACCGGGCACGGCAGACGCGACACCACGGTTGCGCGCGCCCTCCACAATCGACAATGATCGCCGGTCGCCTCCCGCGGTCGGCTCCCCTGTGCCCGCACCGAGGCTGACCAGCGGGCCGCCGATGGTAGTTGGATGTCGCGCCGCCGGATCAAGTCCACGCGCGCGACTGTGACTGCGGGCGAGGACATTTGCGGCCTGTCAAGCTCGCTTCTTCGGCGCTCGCGCGGCCACAAATCCGCCGCCACCGCCGCGGCGTCGGCCTTGACAGTCGCCGCACCCCCAACGTGAACGCTCCCCAGCGCTGACCAGCGCACTCCACCGAACAGGAACGGGGCACCCCATCATGAGCACTCAACCGATCATCGATCCCTGGGCCCGCGGCGACCACGACCCGACCATGCCCGACCGCGGCTCGCTGACGGGCGGGGCCGGGCACGTTGCGTCCGGCCCAGGCCGCGTCGAAATCATCATCGTTCGCCCCGCCGACGGTGCAACTGAGATCTACCTGTACGTCGATGGCGTCGAATCCAGCGACTACGCCGAGTACGTCGTCGAGGCCGCCGCCGGTTACATCGCCGAAGACTGGGCAGAAAGCCGCGATGAGGCGCTGGCCGCCGCCAGTCCGGCAGTCGCCGAACACCTTCGGGCCTCTACAACGATCCGCCGGGTGCTGCCGACATCATGGGCGGGTGGCAACCTGAGAGCTGACCGTTGATCGAGGGCAACGGCCCGATCACCTTCACACGATGTGCGGGGGGTCGGGCCTTCGCGTCTGACTTCGCGGTTGGGTGATCCGCCGCGCTACACAGCGTCCGGCGCTGGCCGCCCGTGCGGGCGGCCCAGTGTGGCCGGGCTGGTCACATGTTCTCACCTTTACCTGCCAGCGGGTCGCCGAGCGTAATTGGTTGGTCGTCGTGGTCAAACACCACGGCCGCCCCGGCGCCCGGCGGACCGAGTGACCTGTGTCGCCCTATGCCAGATGCGCCCAAGGCTGCGCCGGGCGCATCGCGGGCGACAAACCCGCCGACACCGGCGCGACCTCTTCGGGTGTTGGACAACGCCGCCCAACCAATTGATTGCTCCCCAGCGCTGACTCAGGCGCACATCACCAACGACCACGGGAGTACACCAATGAGCAAGCCACGTAAGCACACATCGATCGAAGCTGCGGTCCCGTCCGGGGTTGTCGCGCACACCGTCATTCGGTTGCGCGGTGAACAGAACGGCGACGTGACCGTCTACCACGCCGGGACCCCCGATGCGCGGGTGGCGCTGCGGTGGGGGTCGTTGATGATGACGTTCTATTCGGCCGAAGCTGCCCAAGGTGTCCTTGAGGGCTTCGCCACGGCGCGAAACGCGTTGGTGTCGGTCCCGGATAGGACACCGCACCTGCGCACCGATCCCTACGATCAGCCGGCGATAGCGGTGGAGTGGACCGGGCGGCCGACGTTCGCGGTGGTGCCGCGGTCCCACACTTCGGCAGAGTTGGGGACCACCGTCAAGTGGGCGGATTTGTTCATGGGTCCGGTGACGTTCCAGATTCTCGACCGTGCGGCGTTCCGCAGTGCCGTCGAGCTGCTGCGCCGCGCGCACAGCACCGCGGTTGCGGTGTGCCTCGACGGACCCGAGCACGTCGCCGACCCGACGGTCGACGATTACCGGGCCGAGTAATCCACAGCCGCGCTCGGGGGCCGCGCCGATCCACAGATCGGGTGCGGCCCCTGGGCGTTCACGGCGCACATGGGTCATCCTTGGCGCCATGACGACATGGACTGTGACCACGACCTCACCGCGCGGGGTCGACACTGTGATCGGTCACGCCGACACACGCCTGGCGGCGCAGCGCGACATGATCGCCGCGGTGCACGCTCGCATCGACTGCGCGCACGACGACCGGCCCCGCTACCGGGCATGCATTGACGGTCAGCTTGTTGCGCTCATCGTCACTGGCGACGACGACACCGGGTTGCCTGACCATCGCAGCGCCGCGGCGATGGCCGCCGAAATCGGCTGCGCCGTCAACCCCTACGCCGGGTAAAAGTGTTGATCTTCAGCGCCTGCCGCGGCCAATCAGCCAAGCCGACAGGGCTCGGCTACCGGTGGGCCGCCGCGCTAGGCGTCCGGCACAGGCCGCCCCAGGCGGTCAGGTCGCTGACAACATCTCACCACCCCATCAGCGGGTCGCCGATCGTAGTTGTGTGCCGCGCCGCCGAATCAAGCACACACCCACGGATGTGCCTGCAGGCGAGCGCATTTGCGGCGTTTCAGCCCCGCTTAGTCCGCGCTTCCCACCCGTTGGCTGAGTTGTAGGCGCGGCACAGAGCCGCCCACCTGGCCGGCCCGCCCAGGCCTGTCGGGGCGTGGTGCCCCGCCGACACCGCCATGGCCATCTTGGCGGCGGCCACAGAAGATCCCGTTGTGGTCACCAGTTGTATCCGTCAGCAGGTGTTCTCAGTGTGACCGTGGGGCTCATCGGTGGTGTCAACCCACGGCCGCGGTTGCCTGCGCGCAGCGAGGCCCATTTGGCGCCCTATCGCAGCGGACCGCCCCGGGCGCTGGCGCGCCGGCGGTGCCGCCGGGGCACCAAATTCCGCGCATGGCCCCCGCGTCCTCTTCGGGGTTGACACCACCGGCCCCCGGTCAGATCCGCACCTGTGCTGACCGGCACCCGAGCCGGTCACCCAAACACAGAAAGGATCACGCCCATGGCCCGACCGAGCACCACCACCGAGGTCAGCGAGCGCTACGTGGAGATCGCCCGCATCGAGGTGGACAAACTGTCCCTGCACTCCGCCCTGCTCAAGCCCTACGCCGTCTTCTTGGACGCGGCCGAGAAGCTCGGCGGTCGCGCCGAAAAGCAGTGGGGGCAGACCGTCATCATCTCGATTGCCAAGACGGCCAAGGAACTCGAAGAGCAGCTTGAGGTCGACCAGCGACGCTGGGATGCCGCCGAGCAGCTGTGGCTGCGGGCCGTTCGGGCCGAAGACGGCGACGATCTGCGTGAGTGGGAACGCAACACGGTCGTCGAGTGGGCCGAACGCGAAGGCAAACCCAACCCGTTCGATGTCTTCGCCGCCAACGATCCCGACGTGGCGCAGATCCGGCGTGAGCTGGGACTCACCGGGTAGCCACCCCCGCCGGGGCCGGTCGATCCTGTTGGGGCACAGGGTCGGCCGGTCCCCCATTTTTGCCGCAGGCGCACCGCCATGGCCACCTGGCGGTGGCCGCAGATCCCGTTGTGGTCACCAAATGTTTCTG
Source organism: Mycolicibacterium sp. (assembly GCA_050175175.1). Classification (GTDB taxonomy): domain Bacteria; phylum Actinomycetota; class Actinomycetes; order Mycobacteriales; family Mycobacteriaceae; genus Mycobacterium. Next base: position 24,812 of record JBFXJE010000009.1, read on the forward strand.
TCAGCAGGTGTTCTGAGTGTGACCGTGGGGCTCATCGGTGGTGTCAACCCACGGCCGCGGGATGCCTGCGCGCAGCGAGGCCGATTTGATGCCCTATCGCAGCGGGCCGCTAAGGCGCTGGCGCGCCGGCGGTGCCGCCGGGGCACCAAATTCCGCGCATAGCCCCCGCGTCCTCTTCGGGGTTGACACCACCGGCCCCCGGTCAGATCCGCACCTGTGCTGACCGGCACCCGAGCCGGTCACCCAACAGAGAAGGGCAACTCCATGACCATTCCCGCCATACGGACCAACGCCGAGCTGATCGCCGCAATTCCGGTGATCCTGGGCTACGCAGTCACCAACAATCTCATCGTCGTGATGCTCGCCGACCGTGACGGGCAGCGCAGCATCGGATGCGCGCTGAGTCTTCCGCTGTCGGCCGATGTCGAACAGGTCGTCTCGATACCCGAGCAGGCCGTGGCGGCTGTTGAGCAGAACGATTCCGCCATCCTGATAGCCATCAGCGCCGATCCCGAGATGCGTGATCGCGCCACGGAGTTGCTCGACGCCGCCCGCGACGGACTGCGCAACGCCGGGATGCCGGTCATCTGCCGGCTGGTGGCCACCAGCGCTATTGACGCGGGAAGCTGGATCGACATCGACACCTTCGACACCGGGGACACCTTCGGCTACGCCGGGACGGTTCTGGCCGCCGAAACGGTATTCGGCGGATCGCCCATCGCTACCAGCCGTGACGAGGTCGTGGCGGAGTTCGCGCCTGCGGGGGCCGGGCGGGCTCCCATCGACAGCGACGAGGTCACCACCGGCGGGACTGTCGACGACGTCCGCGAGGTCCTCGCCGGGCAGCGCGCCCCCAGCGATGATCTGGCCGCCAGAGTCGCCGCCGTCATCACCGACGATGTGCGGCTACGCGATGCGCTGCTCATGGCGGGGATCGACGACCCCGGTCCCAGTGCGGCGGTCTGGACCCGGTTGGCCAGTCGGATGCGCGGCGTGGCGCGGGTGCAGGCACTGAGCATCGCGGCCTGCCACTACTACCTGAACGGCGACGGGCTGCGCGCCGGGATCGCCATCGACGTCGCTCTGGCCGACTCGGCCGATACCGGTGAGCAGGTGCCCGCGCTGACCTCGCTGCTGGACACCGCGCTGCGGGCCGGGTTCGCCCCGACCCAACTACGCGAAGTCTTCGCCAGCGCCTCCAACGCCGCTAAACGCTGAACGTGGCGGGACCGGTTCATCCTCCCCGGGGTGGGCCGGTCCCCCATCCATGCCGGAACCAGTGCGGCGCAAGTCACCTGGCGGTGGCCCCGGAGCTCCCGTGGTGCTCACCACTTTGTCCGTCAGCTGGTGCTCTCAGTGTGACCGCGGGACTCAACGGTGGTGTCACCCACGGGTCCCGCGCGTCTGTGTCCAGTGCGCGCAGCGTTCCCGCACCTGACGGCGCGGTTGTGGCCACCCTGGCGGGCGGCCGCTGGAGCCACTCACCTTTTTGCCGTCAGCGGTCGCGCAGCGTAATCGGCGGGGGCCCGACCGCGTCAACCCACGCCCGCGCCGGCCTCGCCGATCCGAGTGACGATTTCGCGCAATGGAAGTTCGCCCCAGGGCGCTTCGCGCCGGGGCGAACCCGCGCGAAATTCGGCTCCCCCGCCGCGGACTCTTCGGGGTTGACCCGCCCACCCCGCCGATTGCACTGCTCCCAGCGCTGACCGGCGCACGCATCACTTCAACGAACGGAGCACACGATGGACCACGACATCGACCTGGCCTTCAACCTCGTCTACGACGCCGCCTGGGCGATCCAGGAGCAGCAGTACGGGATCAGCACCGTTCACCTTCACCACCAGGGCGACGATGTCGAACTCGTCATCGCCCATCGCTACAGCCGGGCCGGTGGCCACGTGCTGACTGTGCTTGCGCGCTGCGAGTGGGGGGCCCGCGCTGCCCTGGAGGTCACCGCCGACGACCTCGATTCCGTCCCGCGGGTGCGGATCGTGCGGATGCGCGTCGGCGACTTGATGTTTCACGCGGTGCCGGGAGCCGAGTGGACCTGGCGGGCGCACGGCGAGCACACCTACGTGCTGTCCACCGCCGCCGGGGAGTCCCAGTGGACCTTGACCGTCGATGACGAGGTGATGGTCGGGTTCGACAACCCCAACGCCGCCGCGGCCCGCGTGCTCGACGGCGAACTCGCCCTTGTCTAACCGCCACGAGTCGGACCCGTCCACCACCGGGCGGGTCCGACCATGGGCCACACCAACCCGAAACGAAAGCGCCGGACGTCAGGGAAACCTGTCCGACATCGACTACGCACTGGCCTACGACTTCATCGACCGGGCCACGCCGAGGGTGCCCTACCAGTTGCGGTTTCGACTGGACCCGCCGTGGCCGCAGAGCAGTCCGTGGGAAGCCACGCCGAGGGTGCCCTACCAGTTGCGGTTTCGACTGGACCCGCCGTGGCCGCAGAGCAGTCCGTGGGAATCGGATCCCACCGGCCAGCTCGTCGCCGTTGTCGCCACACCCGGGCGGGCGGACACCGGTCGCGAAGTCGCGATCAGCCGCGCCGGTGTCCGCTTCCTCGACATCGAGGCCGCGATCTACGGCGCTGACCGGTTACCGAATGGTCGCGCCACACCAGGTCGACCTCGCCGAGATCCGGCGGCGCCTGAACGGCGTCGGCCTGAGCAATCTAAACCGCAGCGGCGCGGTCGGAACACACCAAAGTGGCCCCGGGTGCATCATGGCGGTTTCTAGGGGTCGTCGCAACACTGCTGGTTAATGGGTCTGTAGTAGATCACGCAATCGCTCGGCTGGGGTATCCCAGCCGAGCGTTTTGCGTGGGCGGCCGTTGAGTTGCTGGGCGACGTGTTCGAGGTCCTCGGGTCCGTATATGCCGAGGTCTGTGCCTTTCGGGAAGTACTGACGAAGTAGGCCGTTGGTGTTTTCGTTGGTACCGCGCTGCCAGGGACTGGCCGGGTCGCAGAAGTACACCTGCATGTCGGTGGCCATCGAGAACTGCTTGTGTCCGGCCATCTCGGCGCCCTGGTCCCAGGTCAACGAGCCTCGCAGATGTTCAGGCAGTGTTTTCATGGTGGCGATCAGGCCGTCGCGCACAGACTCCGCGTCGTGGCTTTCGGGTAGGTGTACCAGCATGGTGTAGCGGGTGGTGCGTTCGACGAGGGTGGCGATGGCGGTCTTGTTGAGTTCCCCGGTGATGAGGTCGCCTTCCGTAAGACTGTCGATGGCCCAGGAGAGCCGGGTGTGGCTGAGGTCGCCTTGCGTGTAGTCGCTTACTGGGAATGTTCGCCCGGCTCTTCGGGGTGCCCTGGCTGCTAATTGAGATCTGCGCTTGGTCGCTTGGTTACGGATGCGTCAGCGGGGTGTTCCACGGGCCGCTGTCAGCAACCGAATCAACGGACGGAGTAGCGTGGCCGCACAACGAGACAGGGCATGGGTCGGCATCGATGTCGGCAAGACCCACCACTGGGCCTGCGTGGTGGATTCCGATGGCAGAAAGCTGTTGTCGATCAAGGTCGCCAATGATGAGGCCGACGTGGTGGCACTCATCGCCACCGCCGGTTCGCAAGCGAAGCAGCTTGATTGGGCCGTCGACATCATCGGCGCGCCGTCGGCGTTGTTGCTGGCCTTGCTGGCTCGAGCCGACCAGTCGGTGCGCTATGCCTCCGGGCGAGTAGTCGCAGCGATGAGCGCGGCCTACACAGGCGAAGGGAAGACCGACGCCAAGGACGCTTACGTCGTCGCCGAGACCGCCCGCCTGCGCGGGGACCTGCCGGTCATCGACACCGGTACCGACCTGATCCGCAACCTCGCGGTGCTCACCGGGCATCGCGCGGATCTCATCGCCGATCGGGTACGCATGATCAACCGGCTGCGTGACCTGATGACCAGCGTGTTCCCCAGCCTGGAGCGGGCCTTCGACTACTCCTCGCACAAGGGAGCGTTGGTACTGCTCACCGGCTACGCCACCCCCGACCGCATTCGCGGCATCGGACAAACTCGGCTGACCAGCTGGCTGCGCAACCGCCACGTGCGCGGCTCGGCCGAGGTGGCCGCCCGCGCCACCACCGCGGCCAAGGCACAAACCGTTGCGCTGCACGGACAAGACCTAACCGCCGGCATCATCACCGAGCTAGCCACCGCCATTCTGGCCCTCGACGACCGACTCAAAGCTCTCGATGCCCAGATCGAGACGACCTTCGCCGCGCACCCACAAGCGGCGATCATTCGGTCCATGCCCGGCTTCGGGCCCTTCCTCGGCGCCTCACTGTTAGTCGGTGCCAACGACTTACGCGCCTTCCCCAGCGCTGGGCACCTCGCTGCCGCCGCAGGGCTTGTGCCCGTCCCCAACGACTCTGGCCGGCGCACTGGCAACCTGCACCGCCCCTTGCGCTACAGCCGATCCCTACGGCACGTGTTCTACCTCTCCGCGCAGACCAGCATGATGCGCGCCGGACCCAACCGCGACTACTACCGCAAAAAGCGTGCCCACGGCGCCACACACACCCAGGCCGTCATCGCCCTGGCTCGCCGCCGCATCGATGTCTTATGGGCACTGCTGCGCGAGAACCGGACATGGACCGCAGCACCCCCACCCCTGACTCAGGCAGCTTGACAACACCATTGAGATTCCCAGTGCCCGGGCACGGCGCGGTCCTCGATTTCGGCGGGTCGATCAGAGATCATGATCATCGGGTCAACGAACCGTTGATAGCGCTCTCCGGCCTTGCGGCGCGGCTTGCGGCAGGTTCTACCGGACCGAAGCGCCTGGGCCACTTCCTTTCTGAGGCCTCCGCGGGCCTGGAAATAGAGTGCTTGATAGATCGTTTCGTGGCTCACCCGCATACTCTCGTCGTCCGGAAAATCCTTGACCAGGCGATGCGAGATCTCCTCAGGGGACCACCGGTTCCGTAAGCCCTCTTTGACCACCTGCCGCAGTTTCTGGTTGCTCACCAGTTTGGACTGCTTCGGACGGGCCCGAGCTGCCGCGGCGGCCGCCTCCGCCTGATACGGCAGATACAAGCCCGCGATACGGTGGGCAGCGACCTCACGGGAGACCGTCGATTTATCTCGACCGATCTTCTCGGCGATGGCCGTGTAACTCAGGCCGGCGGTCAGGCCGTCGGCGATGACCAGCCGATCAGCGAGCTGCAAATACCTACTGGCAGATGCCTGTTCAGATGCAGGATGCTGGTCGGCAGCAGTGGATTTCACCGGTCGTGTGTACCGCGTCCCGCTGGAGTAATCGATGACCGTGCCATCGGGATACACCCGCGTGTTGCCGACTTTGCGGATACCGGCACGCCAATCCCGGGCGGTGCGCTCATTGACCCCGACCTCTCGGGCGGCCCGCGCCGACGACCAGCCCGCCTCGAGCAGTTCAAAAAACCGTGCTCGGTCGGCGGTCTTGCCGCGCGTACGCCGCGCTGGGTCGACCAAGCCCGCCTCCACGAGCATCCGGCGGGCCGTGGAGTGCGCCACCCCGACAGCTTTGGCCGACGCATTCACCGAGTCAGTCGCTGTGAATACCGCTGCCACCCGCGCAGGGTCCACACCGGTGACATCCGGACGCGGCGAGCCCACCGGCCGGCCGGTGGCCCTCAAGATGGCATAAGCCCGCTGCCGCGACACCCCCAACGACTCCGCCGCTTCCCGCACCGGCACACCCGCATCGACGAGCTTTGCTAGCTGATCACCAAATCGAACACAGTCCTCCGAAAACGACACGATCGCCGCAACCTCTCAGATTGAGAGCGTTGCGACGACCGTGTGAACCCAAGCATGCGCCCGGGGCCACTTTTTCTTCCCGCTTCCAGACGGTCGCGGCGATCACGGTGCTCTACAACAGCGCGCCCACAACCGAGGCCGCCGTCCACACGATCCCCATCGCCGCCAGTGTCAGCGGCACCCAGATTCGCCACATGTCATTGTTCCGGCGGCGGTGTCGCACCCGCAGCCAAGGTATCGGCATCGGTGTCGCACCCGGCGGTGCCCGCAGGCACCCCTTGGCGGTTCGGCTTGCGGTTATTAGCCCGCCCACTGCTGCGCTTTGCCGGGCGCCGCGCGGGCTTGGCGCTCTTGCCGACCCGGCGCAACCCGGGCAGCCCCAGCGCGGCTATCGCCGCGCCGGCAGCCCGGCCCGACGTCAGCTCGGTGTGCAACTGCTCAACCAGGCGCACCGTCTCCGCGCGCTGGGACTGCAACCGCTCGATCTGTCGATCAAGCTCCCCCACCCGCACCCATTCGGCGGCCATCGCCTCGAGTTGGCGGCGGTGCTCGTCGACGGCAGGGCGCACCAGCTCGGCCGGGTCAGCGCCGTTGTTCCCACTTTCACTCATCACCACTTCACTCATTCCTCGAACCTAGAGCCGCTCCACCCGTGCCCTCACACCCCAAAATCGCGCCCACCGCCGCACCTCGGCGCTCCACAACCACCCACGTCATTAGCGTTTCTAAGCAGTATGTCCTGAACATCTTCTGGCACATTGGCAAATGATCTGCAATAATGATTCCGCGCCGCCCGGGGGCGTCGCAGAACGGCCGCTGCGCGGCCCGTGGTGGTGCGGTGAGGTGAACAGGTCGAAGTGAGTGTGTGGTCGCGTCGTAAGCGCGCTGACGCGCGTGCCGGGACGGGTGTGGTGACGCGGCGGTGATGACGATCGCGCGGTTGAAGCGCTGGGGCATCAACTATTACAACCGCACCGCCCAGGACGCGGTCAATCAGATGAAGGACCGCGCGGGAGCCGGCGGCGGGCTCGGTGACTACTACAGCGAGCACGAGACCCGCGTCCCGACGTGGATGGTCACCGGCGATGCGGCGCGCGTGGGTGAGCTGATCGGGTTGTCGACCGAAGACCTTGACGGCGGCATGGCCGATCTGGAGGTTGTTGCGCGATGGTGTGATGACGGGGCCGCGCCCAACGGGTTGATGGGGAGGGCCTTCAACGACGCGCCTGAACGCGTCGACGAACGAGGGCGGCCGTTGGTCGATGAGAACGGTAAGGAACTGCAGTCACGGCAGTCGGTGCATGCGTTCGACTGCACGATCGCGGCGCCGAAAAGTGTGAGTCTGTTGCGCGCGCTGACGGATCCGACGACGGAAAAGATCATGGGTGCGGCCAACCGTGTTGCGGCCCAGGCGGCGTTTGACTATCTCGGCGCGCATGCCGGTTACACCCGGGTCTACAACTCCAAGACAAAGAAAGCTGAGCTGCAGAAGTTGCCGGGTTTGGTGGGGATCGGCTATCAGCACGAGACCAGCCGTGAGGGCGACCCGCATCTGCATCTGCATCTGATCGTGCCCAACCGTCAGGCCCGCGCGGACGGCACGCTGGTCAGCATCGACAGCAAGTCGTTGCATCACGAAGCCAAAGCCGCGGGCATGATCTACCAGGCGGTGCTCCGTCGCGAACTGGCCGGGTACGGATTCGAGTGGGACCGCGTCGGCGAGCACAACGGTATGGCCGAGCTCGCCGGTGTCACCAAGGCCACCATCAAGGCGTGGTCGAAACGATCGACGCGGTTGCGGCAATGGGCGGCCGCGAAGTTGCACGTCATGGAGGACACTCCGACCGCGCGTCAACTCGCCACTGCGCAGCGCGGCACCCGCCCGGCCAAGCCGGAGGGGTTGCCGTGGGAGGTGCTCAAGGAGCAGTGGCGGTCCGATCCGCGCGGTTTCGTCCTCGACCGTGAGGCGTGGGCGCGTGCACGCGATGAACGGGAGGCGGTCGAGACGCAGTATCGGGGGGTCGACCGTTGGCGGCTGGCGGACATGGCGGCCAGGATTCCCAAAGCGGGGTTCACCCGCGCGGACATGGTCGAGTTGATGGCTGCGCACTGGCCGATCACCGGTGTCGGCGGTGTGCTCGCCGGCATCGAATCCGCTGTCGATGATGTGTCGTTGCGTATCAGCGAGGTGCGTGCGGCGCACCGCCGGGAGGGCAGCGAGCGTTTCACGATTGACTTGGTGATCGCCGAGGAGAAGTTGATCTTCTCCATGCTCGACAAGTCCGACTCGCGTGCGGAGACCCCGGTGATGGATTTCGAGCTGGCGGGTCTCGGCGAGGATCAAGCAGCCGCGGTCGTTGAGATCGGGCGTTCACCGCAACTGGTGCAGTTGTTACAAGCACCGGCCGGGGCGGGTAAGACGCACTCGCTCAAGTCGCTGCGGCGTGCGGCGCGGCGGCACGGCAAGACGGTCTATGTGCTTGCGCCGACCGGGAAGGCCGTCGACACCGCGGTTCACGAGCAGGCCGGCGATCACGGTTACACGGTGGCCAAGGCGGTGAATATGCTCGCCGATGGTCGACTTACCCTCGATGACCAATGTGTGGTCGTCGTCGATGAGGCGTCGATGATCGGCACACCGGATCTGCACAAGCTGATGTCGGCGGCGACACAAGCCAACGCGAAACTGTTGCTCGTCGGCGACCAGTATCAGCTGGCCCCGGTGCGCAATCGTGGCGGAATGTTCGAACAACTAAGCACTGACCTGCCGTGGGCGCAGCGACTCGAGCAGGTGTGGCGGCTGCGTGATCCCGAGGAAAAGACGGCGTCACTGCATCTGCGTAACGGTGACGCCCGCGAACTGCGCCACGCCGTGGACTGGTATCGCGAACATGATCGGCTGTCGGTCGGGGATCCGGTCGCGATGGCCGAAGACGTCTATGGCGCTTACCTCAACGACCGGCTGCACGGCAGGGACGCGCTGATCATTGCTGACACGCGTGAGATGGCTGACTCGTTGAACATGCGGCTGCATGAGGCTCTGCTGGGTGACGAGGAGCACCGGGCCGGGCTGGCCGGTGGCGACGTGTCGGTGAAGGTGGCGCGCGATCACCGGGTTGCGGTCGGGGACATCATCTTGACCCGCAACAACGACGCGACGATCGACTGTGTTCTGCCCGACGGTAGCCCGGCCGATCAGGTGCGCAACGGAAACCGGTGGACGGTCGTGGGAGTCGACGCTGAGCAGGAGTTGTTGTTCGCGGTGCGCGGCGGTACCGATCCCGAAGCCGATCGGGCGCGCGCGGTGTTCACCCGCGAGTACGCCGAGAAGCACATCACTTTGGGGTACGCCACCACGGTGCACTCCGCTCAAGGTGTCACCGCCGACACCTGCTATTCACTGATGGGTGTCAAGACCGGCCGCACCCTGGCCTATGTCGCGATGACCCGGGGCCGCGACTCCAACAAGGCCTACCTTTACGAAAAGTTCCGCGGTGAACTCGATCACGAACACACCTCCCCCACCGGAACCGACGAGATCCACATCCTTTCCCGCGGCAGCGCCAAGCATGCTGCCGAAGCGTTCTACACGCTGCTGCGCACCAACGACGACCGTCCGGCCACCATGCACGCGGTGGCCGACAAGACGGCCCGTGCGCACCTTCCAGAACGCGTTGTCGCACTCCTTGATGGGTACGCCCAGCAGGTTGCCGAGCGCCGGCAGCGCTACGCCGAATGGCGCCGTGAGCGCGAACGCCGCGATCAGCGAGAAAAGTTTGAGCGGCAACGCGCGGCCCGCACCATCGAACGCGACGACGCCGGCCTGGATCTGTAGGTCTGCGTGGAAGCTTGCGCGACATATCCAGACCCCAGAGCGGGCGACGTCTCAGTTCGCCTCATCGGCCGCGCCGCCGATGATCGCCCGCGGGTGTCTGCATGGACGTCAAGAGGTGTTAGTCAGGGCGCTGCAACGGTGGCCGCCCTTGCAGTTGCTCGCTGGCTTGATATGAGCGACGTGCGGACCAGGCGCATCTACGGCCAACAGATCAAACCAAGCCCCTACAATCCTGACGTTTGTCCATGGACGGGCGGACAGTGCCCGACCATGCCGGTCCCGCTCAGTGCGCCCTGATGTATCCCGATGTCGTGCGCGAGAACTTGGATGGTCAAGGTGTCCGGCTGACCCGCACCAGCGTGGTCGTCCACACCAATCGGATGCCTCAGCCGACCGACATACTTGGTATAGCGGCGCTCCGAACCCGGACCGGTTGTCGACGTCGATCCATTCGCACGCAGACCGACCGTCCGGAGGGTAGAGGCCGCCATTGCAATGACTGATGCCCCCGCCCTTGAACAATTGAAGCGCACGCTGGTCGTCGAGGCCGGGCAGTTCCTCCGGAACACAGTGCACGTACCTGGCAGGACCTGTGCACGCTGTCGGGGCACGATGTTGGAAGCTGGACAGCACATCTGCGACCGCTGCACGGCATTCCCCACCGATACCACCGCCGATCTATCTGCATCGATCATCTACGGCGTCGACGGACTCCACTCAGCGGAGGTCCTGCGCGGCTATAAAGAACCCACACCACGCCAAGAGTTCCGCGGCACCATGCTCCTTCTGCTGGCCGTCGCGCTCAGCGAGCATCAACCTTGCGCGAGCACACTCGTCGGAGTTACCCCCAGCAGCTGGGCCAGCGTGCCGTCACTCAGCCAGGTCGGGTCCCCGCACCCTCTGCGAACGATGCTCACAACCATCCTGCCCGCGACCTATCCGGAAATCCCCATTACGGCAAGCACATCCGCCGTCGATGCCGAGTACATTGACCGCAGGCGCCTCAACCCCGGTCTCTACCGCATTCAGGGGCCTGCGCCCCACGGCCAACACGTGCTCGTGATTGATGACACCTGGGTGTCAGGCGGACATGCGCAGTCGGTTGCCATGGCACTCAAGCAGGCCGGAGCGGCCCAAGTCTCCATCCTCACAGTCGGCCGATGGCTCAATCCGAAACACGAACGCTCACAAGCGATCTACCAACGGGATATCGCGCCCCGACGATTCGACCCGGATATCTGTCCGTGGACCGGTGCAGATTGTCCGACAACACCGCTTGTGTCGCCGGCGGCTGCGCCAGCGCCGATCCCCTGGCACGGCTTCTCATGGGATGCACCCGGCCGGATTGCCCCGGCTTGCCACATGATTGTCGATATCCTCAGCGACCGCTGCTGGCACCGTTGCGCGGACATCGCAGCCTACGTTGCCCAAGAACACGAGCTACAACCGGCGACAGTGTTGAAACTGTTGCACGGCATGGTGAAGACGGGTGGGCTCGAGCAACGCGGGCCTGCCGGACGCCGCAGACGTGGGGCCGTCGATGCGCGCGAGGTGAGACTTTCCTAGATATATAGTGCCCGCCCATAGCGGCCACTCGGCGTGTCCGCCAAACCTGACCTATGTGTTCCAGAGGTCATCCCAGCCGTCTGCTTGACAATCAGGGAGCAGCATGTGCTCTGCGAGGCATGCATACAGTGGTTCCACTCCGATGGCGGCCATGTATCCGAGCTCCGCCGGATGGCTGCCGGGCGCCGTCAAACTCGTCACCATGCCTAGGGCGTACCCGTACTCACCAACACTAAGCACCGGTCCACCGCTGAAGTCGCCGCGCGCCATCGCCGAAAGGACAAAATGGACATGCGGCGTATCACATCGATCAATCATCGCATTCACCTCGGCATGCGTGCCAATCAGGCTGGCTCGCTTAGCCTTTGGAATTGGGGGATACCCGAGGATCACAGCCTCCGTTAGTACGAAATCACTCTCTCCAAGCCAGTCGTCCAGGTGGCCGCCTAGTGGGATCACCGGCGTCAAAGGATCAATCTTCTTCACCCGAAAGACGGCCACGTCGACCGCGTCGTCGGGGTGGAAGTAGGGGCCGCATTGCAGGGTCATGACATTGTTTCGCACCTCGTGCACAGGCTGTTTGACGCCGTTCACGACAACAAACGTTGATGATTCATCTAGTTCGTCCACGGGCACGTAACTGGCTTCAGTTGACCCCACTTCGAGGACGTTGCCGTTCTCGACGACTTGGCGAGCAGTGACGAATACTCCTTCGCCAACGTGAAAAGCTGAGCCGACACGTATACCGCCGGTCGCATCTTGTACCTCGACGTATGCCACCGCGCACGCATACTGCTCGAAAGTCGCCCTCGCCGCACCCGTGTCCAATGGAGATACCCTCCCACGCTCCGCCCAAGAGGCGGTTATCCCGCCTCATCAACCTATACATGATCGCTGCTAGCGGACCCGCTGCGATGGACGCACACGCCCGGCGAACTACGGGGACGCGAGCACACTGCGGGCTGGATGAAGCGACGTATGTCGGGGTTATCGGCGACTGTGTTCTCGTACGTGGAGGTACGTCGCGTGCGGAGCTGACCTCACACGGCTCAAACTCTCGTGCGAGGAAGCGGCCAGGGTAATCGGGGGGGAGGGAATCCCGACCGCCTCCACTCAGCACGTCCGCGCGGAGTGTGCGAGTCTCCCGCGGGCCGCGCCCGGATCGGTTGGGGCGCTGAGATTGATACTGCGCCGGAGTTGAAAATCGGCTGAGAGCGCGTAAAGAGCGAGCGATGAGATTGGTTCGCGTTGATGCGTATTCGCAATACACCAAGACGGGTCGACGCGCTCGCTACCATTTTCCCGTATGCGGGACGCACCTGATGACGACGCCCAGCCAACGGGGGTGGCTCCAACCGAGCTGGGTGATGCGATCGACGAGACCGAGGCGCACAACGCGTGGTCACTCGACCCCAGCGCCGAGTGGAACGACACCCCACGGCGGCTGAATCCTAGACGGGTCACTGCAGTGGCTGTCGGCGCCAGCGCGTTGGTGATCGCGGGCGCGACGACCATCATCGTGCTCAGCCTGCGCGACGCTGCCGATCAAAAAAGCATCGCGCAGCCGCCACCCACATCGACCAGCGCGGCCGCTGCTCTTCCCCCTGCCCCTACCGTGTCGACGCCGGTACCGCCGAAGCTCCAGGCAGCTGACGCCGAATTCATCGCCGAACTTAAGAGCTATGGGGTGCCGGTCAGCGGCGAGGACCCGCAGTTCGATATCAACATGGCGAACGCTATTTGCGCCCTAGTGCACGAACAGCCAACCAAGTATCCGCCGGGTACATCTACGATCTTGCAGTTTGTCACCGGGGTGATGGGAAACAACCCGAGTTGGTCACGGCAGCAAGCTACGCGGTTCGTAAACGCCTCCGCCAGCCACTACTGTCCGGAGGCGTCAGGGCCAGGCCAAGATGAGATCGCCTCGATGCCGCCAGACGCCCGGTTTCTAGCGATCCTGCAGGATCGATACGGCATGACTCCCACTGGAGGAGGCCAGTCAGCAATTCGTGCTGCGCCGTCGATCTGCGCGTGGAAATCAGAGGGTTGGACGAACGATCAAGTGATGGAAGCGATTACCGGCAACAACACCCCTGACACCGAACGGGCTATCGTTGAGACCGCTGTCAGCGTCTACTGCCCCGAGTACAGCTAAAAAAGCGAGCCTCCGACGAGATTCGATGCAACTACCTGCTCGACTAGTCTCAATGCCGCGCAGTTAGCGTGGGTGGCTGGTTGTCAACCGTCCCGATGGCACGAGGTGATATAACTTGCATTATCGCAGGTCAGAGTGTCAAGAGATGACACGGAATTTGACAACCTACACACCACCACCCGCACTCACGGTCTGCCCTATCATGCGTGAAGCCCCCAGACGGGTCTTTGCAATGGCCTTGCTCCCCGTCTGGGGGTCCTCATGTTTGTGGTGTCCCGATGCCGGTTTTCTGCCTTTGGGCACATTATGGTGCCCAAAGGCATGATCTGCCGTGATATCTTTCCGCAGGTCAGCCGTGATTTCTGGTTTCTAACTAGCAGCACCTGTGATTTTAGTTCGAATCTCACCGAGAGCACTAGAAGTTCCAGGTAGATGGCTTTTTTGCTCAGCTTCATGGGCAACTCCTTTCAGTCGCGGCCGGGTCCGGGTGTCGGGCAGTCTCGCTACGATCTGCATGCGAAGTGCGCCCTGTTTGAACGCCGGGACGTCGAATTTCCGCCGCGCGTCGAGGAGTGGCGGACGTGGCAGTTCGCGCAGTCACTCTCGCCCCGCACCGTCGATGAGCGCTCCGGAGCGGTGATGCGGATGAGCGAGTCGCTACAGACCGACCCCGAGGTCGTTCAGCCCAGTCAGATCGCGCACTGGCTGGCCCACGGTGGCGACTGGACCCCGCGGACACGGTGGCGACTGGACCCCGCGGACACGGTGGACGTACCACCAGCAGCTCAGTGCGTGGTTCGACTGGCTTCGTGCAGCAGGAGTACCGCGAAGACAACCCGATGCTGAAGATCGGGGCACCACGCCGACCACGTCACGAGCCCCGGCCGGTCTCGGACAACGATCTGCGGCGGGTGTTGCGGTCGCGGATGCACACCCGCACCCGCGCGATGGTCCTCCTCGCCGCCCTGCAGGGCCTCCGCATCCACGAGATCGCGAAACTCAAGGCCGAACACCTGGACCTCGTCGACCGCACGATGATCGTCTCCGGCAAGGGCGGCGCGACGGTCTCCCTGCCGCTGCACCACATGGTCGCTGAGCAGGCCTACCGGATGCCCCGCAAGGGATTCTGGTTCCCGGGGGCGGATCATGGTCACCAGCGGCGCGAGTCGGTAGGCGGCCGCATCAAGGACGCGATGGTCCGCGCCGGAGTGAAAAGGTCAGCCCACCAGCTGCGCCATGGGTTCGGAACTGCGCTCGTGCGGGCCTGCGTCGACCTGCGCACCGTGCAGATGCTGATGCGGCACCAGAACCTCGCGAGCACCGCTATCTACGTCGCCATCTCAGACGAGCAGCGGTATAGAGGAATCCAGCTCCTCGACCCCTTCAGGCTGGCCACAATGGAGCACCCCCGCAGCGAAGCGGCCGGAATCGCCTGAAACGCGTGCTGGAAACTGGCGGCGGACTATACGTTTTGCAGCATGCAACGCGAGAAGGTGCCCGAGAACCGGCGCGGAATGAAACGCGTCCCCACTGAGCAAGTCGTGGTTGGCGACTGGATCTACCGCAAGGGGCCAGATGGCGATTACATGATGATCGTCGAGCACCTCGACAGAGGTGTGTACGAAGGACGCGAGGCCATCTGTATCGCGGGCAGTGTCTACAAGCTGGCTGGCAAAGGCGCGGGCCCGCAAGCAATATTCCTCGCGGAAGCGCAGGCGCATCCCATCGAGGGCGGGCCGTACCAATGGTTCATGGAACTCGGCGGAAAGGCGACGAAGGGCTGTTCTCTCGCAGACTCGGACTTCGAGATGCCCTAACCGATGACTGACTGGGGGGCGGTGTCGTCGTGGGTTGCGGCCGGCATTTCGATGGCGACGTTCGGGGCCGGCACGATTCGAGCGTGGTGGAACCGCGCGGAGGTTGAGTGGGCGCTCAGCGCAGACCTCAAGATGGGCCGATTCGGTGGTGAGTCGACGTGGATGGAGGGCTCAGGCACCTTCTTGAACTTCGGTGATGGGCCAGCGCATCGCGTATCAGTTTTCATCCATCGCGCCAACACCAACGCGAAGAAATCGCAGTTGTTGGCAACTAGCCCACTGGTGAAGCCAGGCGACGTTGTCGAGTTCGACTTTGGCGTATCCATCGAACATCTCGACGACACGCACGTCTGGGTCACGTGGACGCCGCCGCCCATCCGAAGGCGGCGCGAGGTGTCGTCACCGCGGATTGCTCTGAAGGATCATGTTCAGCTGTCCGACAACGCGGGACAACGCGTCGAGAGCTACCGAAAGAAATCAGCGGGTGGACAGTCGTAGCCGAGCCGCTGGCGCTCCGTGCGCCCGGTACCGAGATTGAAGGGAAGATCTCCCATGCCAGCGCCTTTCAACCCGCGCCAGTCCATCGTCGCAGTGATAGGGCGTAACGAAGCTGGCTACGATCGGCAGTTTCTGGGGACGGGATCACTCATCGGTGACGGCACGATCCTGCTGACCGCCGACCACGTGTTGGCGAATTGGCCAGTCGGCCGCTATTCGATCTATGTGAACGATGTCGAGCGCGACATCACCGGCACCTTTGCGGCGGAAGTACTGGAGCGGGATCCGCAGCACGACTTGGCACTGTTACGCGTCGAGGGATACCAAACGCCTTTTCCACTTACCCTGCATTTCGATGGTCAGTGGGCCTACAACGATCAGATGATCACGTTCGAATACAGCACGACACGCGTGACCGGAAACAACGTCGTGATGAACCCTGCGGCCCGGCTCGGCCACATCACGCGGTTTTACGACGACCACCTTCCCGGCCGCGAGGATCTCATCGTCGATGTCTATGAGTTGTCCTGGCCCGCACTCAAGGGGGCCAGCGGGGCGCCGCTGTTGTTCGCGACGCCCGACGACCGAGGCGGTCAAGTCCTCGGCGTGATCATCGCGAACAAAGAGCACCACCTGTCGCCAGCTTTCATCGAAACCATTCTCCGCGAGGATAACTCGCAGATGGAACAGACGCTCTATATGCTGCCCTTGGGTCTGGCCGTCGACATTCGACACGTGCGAGAAATGTATGAGCGGGTCGCCGCAGGCAGTTGAGCGTCGCCGAGGGTTTTACATCATTCGATGAAGCCCGTGAAACCGTGCGCGTTCGTACAGCACCCGCAGACCAATCTCTGTGGCCCCATGGTCTCCGTTCATGACGGAGCCCGATCTTCCGCAGCGGCGATCGCTACGGAGGCATGGCTACTCGTCCAGGTCCAGCATCGCCATGCTGTGCCGCCAACGGTTCTCCTCCGGATCGCCGACGTCCATGTAAGCGTCGATGAGCCCTTCCCGGGAGTACGTGGCCCCGAACGGCCCGATGAAGTCGAAGTCCGCAAGCCTGCTCGGACTCCAGTCTTCATAGTCGCGTTCGGCATCTTCGACGTACGCCGCGAAGGATCCTTCCAGCTCGCCGGTCAACGTCACCTGATCGTCGGCGTACCGCACCTCGTAAACATAGACTCCGATCCGGTTCGAACTCGGACGGCCGTGGAGGTCCGCGCTCCTGTACTGCCGACTTTCTGAGCGCCGAAGCCACTCCTTCACCTCGTCGTCGATGTCGCGACTGAAGTAACTCCGGATGTCGCGTAGCGCGTCCGGCATTGGCATTCCGAGAACGTCCTCGAGGATAACCAGTGCGCGCTGCCCCTCTGCGTCCAGCTCGACGAGCGCCCGTTCCTCCGGCACCTGGGACTGTCGGCCTTCGACTTCGACGGGCGGAAACCGCCGGGTGTAATCCTTCGTGTACCTCGCGTCTACGACCCGCGGGAACTTCTCCCGAAACACCGGCATGATCGCCGCTCCGAACGCTTCGATCGACTCGGCAACGTCCGGGCTCGCTAGATCGGCCGCCGTCACCGCCAGCAGTGCCTTCACGACGGCGTCGTTCTTGTGAAACCGCGCCAGGTTCCGTTGAACAGCCGGCGCATGCGACATGGCTGCCTGCCGCATGGCGTCGACGCGCGGCGCGTCCTCGAACTCACCGTTGCCCTTCTCCTGATTGCACGGGCCGCAGATCGGTGCGAGGTTCTCCGCGGAGTCGACATCGAAGCCTTGGACGGCCCCGCCGCGAGGATTCCGCGGAATGATGTGATCGATCTGCAAGTCCCGGAATGTCTTCGGAGTCCTGCACCAGTAGCACTTGCCGCCCCATGCCTGCACCAGCGCGAGCAGGAGCAGACGGTTGTGCTCTCGGGACGTATGCGAGTATCGCGCATCCTCGGTCATGAACCGCTGATGGTAATCGCTGGACCCGAGCGACCCGGTCATCAACTGGGACGCGGTGCTGAAGGAACAGCTGCTGGACCGGCCGGCGACGTAGGCCTCGGCTACCGGCCGGCCTCCGCAGAGTCCCAACCACGCATAGGGTCAGCAAGCGCCGGGAAGCTCTCCATCGCGTTCGTCGACATACTGCTGCGCCGCGTCCCGGGCGGCCTGGAACGACGGGTAACGGCCGATCTCATCGTGAACGTCCCCGTCCACGGCCAGCGTGAGCGTGAGGGCGTCGTCGATGTGCTCGGGCGACTCCGACGGCCACACCTCTATGAAGACATCACCTTCACCGATCCGGGCGATTGCGCCGTGCTTGACCACCAGGCCGGGGCATCAGCGCCCCGTCTGCCTCATCGTAGGATTCGCTGACCGGGATCCAATCCGGCTGCGACATGGTTCCTCCTTCGGTTCGGGCTCGCCGGTTGGTCCGCCCTCACCTGTTACCGGCGTGACGGGGCTCGTCGACAGGTTCAGCCTTTGAGGCCGCTCACTCCGGGAGGTGAACTCCACCCATCTCGCACCATTGTGCGAGCGGATCGCCCAGGCGATCGTGCACCGCTGCCTCCGGCACGTTCGCATATCGCGCCAGTGACAGCAGATGCGTCCGCGTCGCGATAGCGGCAAGCACTGTGACCTTCGCCGTTGTCCCGGGTGACGAGTGCACCGCCATCGTCGGTACGCCGTACTCGGATCGGCGAGTGAGGATCGACTCGGAGACACCCGACTGCCTGAAGCGCCCGTGCGTTGCCGCTGACAGCAACGCGTACGGCTTGCCCACCTGATCGGCTTCCAGACCGATCGCCTTGAACATCTCCCGCACGATGTGAGTCTACGAACACGCCCTTTCCCCGTCCCCCTGGCCGGAACTAACCAGGCGCGGCGCGTGCCAGTCCTTCGCCTTCGCCGAGCGCACGACCCGCAGGCCGGCCTTCGCGCCGACCGCTACGAGATCGTCGGCCAACGCAGCGATGTCGGCGCGCGAAGCCTGGTCGCCGAAGTCCCACGAGGCACCGTAGAGGGCGCCCAGTTCCTCGTTCAGGTAACGCCGCAGTCGCTCTGTGCGGTTGGCGCCGTCGAGGATGAACCACGCCTTGGCGGCCGTCGCCACACAGGTCCGCGCCAACGGGTACGGCGCGAAGAACACCCCCATCGCCGGCAGAACCGCAGCCATCCCGCGGTGAAGATCGAGCTGTACCGCGACGTCGTAGACCTGGTTCCCCGCCAGACGGGTGAAGATCTTCTTGGTGCGGGTGCCGACGTGCTCGCCGTCCACGGCGCGGTCGTTCAAAGCGGCGCTGGGAATCCTCGAGAAGGGGTAGGCAAGCTCGTTCTTGATCAGGGCTTCCACTGCGTCGGCGAAGCGGAGGATGGTGTCGGCGAGAAGCGTGTAGAGCTCAAGTGGAGCACCTGACGTGCGGTTCGTTGCATTTCCAGTCATGGGGCGGACGCTACGCGGGAGGGGTGCAGGGAACCGTTCACTCGCCGCGTGCGGGCGCTGCTTCAGGCGGGGGCCGAAGCGTTGCACGAGCATGTCCTCGATGTCGGCTACGCCCAGCTGGCCTCAGAGTTCAACAGCGAATCGGCCAATGTCGAACGGCGGACTGCGCGGGACCGATACACGCGTCGGACCGAGGGGCGTAAATGAGCCGTGCCCTGCGCAGTCAGGCTTACCGGGTGGATCTCGGACACGCAGCTTAGAGCCGTGGGTCATCCTCAGTAACAACTCGAGGAACAAAAATCTGGATGCCGTTCTGGCCGCACGGATTACGCCGACCAGCAAGCACGCGCACGTCCCAACGGTCGTGCCATTGACTGCGGCCGATCCGTTGACGGGTTACGTCCTGGTCGATGACATCGTGCAGCTCTACCACGATGAACTCACCGAATCGCTGGGCACCTTGTCGACGCCGACCATGGCCGAAATCAGCCAGGCACTTCGGATCGCGCTCCCCTGAAGACGACAGGACAGGAACCATGTTGCAACAACTACAGCGGAGCCCCAACAAGAGGCCAAGGCTGCAGGGCGCGGGCTGTGGGGACCGCCGTTGCAACGGTGACAAGGAATCGACGCCGATCGGCGAAACGCAACCCGCCCCGAATAGCTCGGTGCCTGACGGGGCGGTGTACTACCGGACTGCAAGGCGGCTATGGCCGCTGGCGTGGCACCGTTACAAGTCGGCCACCCGGGCTACCGCACCGGCTCGACAGTGACGGCGATGGCCTGGCCTGCGAGTAGCGGCTGGCGGCCCGCCGCCGCGCCCCCGCTGGGAGCGCAGGTCGGCAACACCTTGGTTGGGTGCCCCGCAGTGGGATGACCGAATGCTCGCTGTAACTGTGCCCAAAATGTGCCCACCGAGTCGGCCGCGTGGGCCCTCGGGGCGAATACGCGGACGTACGCCCACACGAAGCTGCGCACAAGACGCCGCGGCGAACACGCCGTTGGGGTTTCGGCCGGCCGCAGAATTGCGACGCCGTTCTCGCATTCCGGGATCACCGCCGAAGCCGTAATTCTGCTTGCGAACATCCCCTTCCCGAGCCGCTGCGTCACCCTGCGTGATACCCAACGATCCGGGCTTGTGCAGTCTCCTTAGCGCCACGCGGATCAGCCAACCGCTCACCAACCGTCCTGATGGCCAGGTCAGACGGCAGCGCTACGGAAAATTTGAGCCCAGAGATCGCGTCGTCATCGACGCGCGGAACGGCGTCGGAGTCCGCGGCCTTGACGTCGTCTGCGGTGATGCCTTCCGGAAGAAGGACGCTCTCGTTCTCGACCCCGCTCGCGTCAAGGCCCAACCCCGCGAGCAGTGTCGCGTTGGCCTTCAGGCCGGCCCACGTCCACAGGCGCGTACCCCCCGCACCCCGCGGATGCAGTACGAGGCCGCTGTCACTGACCTCCATGGCGCGTTCTTCGCGGAGGCGTTCCATCGCTGCCGGAACGCGTTTGGACAACTCGATGTCAGGCACCGCCCCAAGCAGCACCTCCCTTTTCGCTTGGCACACCTCGAACGATTGCGTGACTGCACCGGACGGCCATTTCACATCACCTTTGGTTGGAACCTCCTCGACCCATACAGTGAAGCGCTCCCAGTCGACGTGTTGCACGAACCAGCCTCGGCCGGCGAGAACGAGTGGTCGCTGCTCGCGATCCGGCCGGGCCGGTATGGCAAGGGGCGAGACGAATCCGATCTCCTTGATGCCGGCCACAACCCGCAACTCAAGATCGGTAACGAAAGTCGAGAGAAGATCCATGAAGTGTCGGTTGCCGAACTCCTTCTCCGCGCGCGGGCCGATCATCAACAACCCTGAGTCCTCAACGAGGAACTCTTGGTCGCGCAGGTAAGCGAGCACCTCCGCTCCATCCGCCATAAGCGGGAGGTCCCCCCACCACCGCAGCCAGTCTGATGCTCCAAACGATCTCTCTTGCAGCGCCAGCGCAAGAAGTTGTTGGGCAGCAAGGTGACGTGGATGTGGTGGAGCAACTACGTTCTCGACGAATCCGCGCCTCCACAGAAGTAGCACGGCGGCAGCGTCGAGCAGTCCATCGAGGCTTGTGGCGAGGAACAGAGTGTTGCGGCTTGTGCCCGGTCGCCTACCAGTGCGGCCGAGTCGTTGCAGGAGCGACGAAACGGTGCGCGGCGCATCGATCTGGATCACCCGATCAAGGTCGCCAATGTCGATACCAAGTTCCAGCGTCGATGTCGCAACGATGACCGTGTCTCTGGCCTCGGCGAAAGCACCTTCGCTTTGCCGCCTCTCGTCGACCGACAGTGATGAGTGGGACACGAAGGTCTGGACGCCGCGCTCGCGCAGGAGGAAGGCGAGTTCCTCTGCGGAACGGCGCGATTCGGCAAATACCAGTCGCTTGTCGCCCCGATGGAGCCGAGAGATGACCGTGGCAGCATTGTCCATGCTCCCGACATAGTCGACAGTGATCTCTGGGTTCACCGTTGGCGATGAGTCCTCTCGCACCACCACGACCGGCCGACGCCCTTCGGTCGATCCTTGCATCCAGGCGCCAACCGTCTCTGGGTTGCCAACGGTTGCGGACAGACCCACGCGTTGGATCTTGTGACCCGCGATCCGTTCGACTCGTTCCAGCACGGCGAGCAAGTGCCAGCCTCGGTCGGACCCTGCGAACGCGTGAAGTTCGTCGATCACGACAGCCCGGACGGACCCAAGGAGCCGCTCGTGGTCGACTCGTCGCGACACGAGCATGGCCTCAATGGACTCCGGCGTCGTCAGCAGGATGTCTGGTCTGTCGGCGAGCATGCTCCGACGGTCGGACTGGCCAATGTCTCCATGCCACAGGCCCGCCGTCCTACCGAGCCAGGAGCAGTATGAGCTCACGCGGGGATGAATGTTGTTCAGGAGCGCACGAAGTGGCGTGACATAGAGGATGGTCGTACCCGACCAGTTGCCTTCGACCATCTCCGAAAGCAGGGGAAAAACAGCGGCCTCGGTCTTGCCTCCGGCAGTCGGTGCGACAAGGACGCAGTCGGTACCCGACCTCACCGGTTCGACCGATGCGGCCTGTAGTGGTCTGAGTCCAGACCAGCCCAGCGAGTTGACGATGTGGTATTCGATGGCCGCGTCGAGGCCGGTGGGAGCCGACATCAGCTAGAGGTCCAACTCGATTTCGTCGACGCTCTCGGCCGGAGCGCGGTTGCTCCGCGCGTGCATCTCTCGCTCCACCGGTGTCAGCTCGTCGGCGCTGACGGTGAGGTGGTAGTCGCGGCGTGGGTTGAAGTCTTCGAAGAGGTCCACACGGTCGAGGACGTCTGAGACCAACTTCTTGAGGAACAGTCGAGGCGCGATTCCGGTTCGACCGCCCAACTCACCGCCGACCGCGGCTGCGAGGTCTCGCAAGTAATCGTCGTCGACGACGCTCTTGACACGCTCAGGATCTTTGGCGCCGGACGCGTAGATGTCACGAACACGGCTGCCGAGCTCCAAGAGCGAATCGGGTGTGAAGCCGGTGAGGCGTACCTGCGTTGCGCGCGGGTTGTCGAAGCGTGCGTCCGTGGTGAAGTCGGTCTGAAGGCGTTGGGCCAGCGGGGGGAGACGCTGTACGCCTTGCTGCCCGTCGAAGAACGCAGGTGTTCCGGTGAGGAGCAGATACAGCCCAGGGAACCGGCCGCCGTCGATCTCGTCCATGAGCTGGCGAAGAGCGTTCAGCGACTTCTCTCGGACATCGCTTCTCATGCGTTGCAACGTCTCGACCTCATCGAGGACGACGACAAGTCCCGCGTAGTCCGAATCGCGAAGGACGGTGAGCAGTCCCTGGAGGAAGCCGAGTGCGCCGAAGTGGTCGAGGTCGCCACGAACTCCGGCGGCACGCTTCACTGAGGCCGCTACGTGAGGTTGGCCGCCGATCCACGCCAACAGTCCATCCGCCTCCGCAGAGTTACCCGCCGTCTGCGCCAGCCGGTACTGCCGCAAAACAGCGGCGAAGGCCGGCGCATCCTTCGAGACGTCGGACAGTCGACGTTGGAGAAGGTCGAGCGTTCCTTCTGAGCCTTTTGCTTGTGCGGCTCCATTTTTGGCGTCGTGGTCGAGGATGTAGAACCAGCCGTCAACGACGTCTCGGAGTGCACCCGACTGGGTGGTCGAAGTGGAGAGGTTCTCCGTGACGCGCCGATACACGGTCTCCAACTTGTGCAGAGGCGTTTCCGTCTCGCTGATCTGCACCTCGGTGGTTGCGAACCCTGCTCGCTTGGCTCGCTCGGTCAGCCAGCGGGAGAAGAAAGTCTTACCGGAGCCGTACTCGCCCCGGACAGCCTTGAATACGGCGCCGCCACCAGAAGCGGTCTGCAACTCCTCATCAACAGCGTCCTCGAAGCGTGCCAGGCCGACGGCGAGGACATCGAGGCCCTGCTGAGGCACGGTGCCGCGCCGTAGCGCGTCGATGATGTCCTTGCGGCGACGGGGGCTGAAGCCACCCGTCACCTCGGTCATCGCGCGCCTCCGACCTCGAACTGCTCACGCAGGAGGTGTTCGTCGAGCCGCAGTGTGACGCCATCGGTGTCGAGTTCGATGACGCCATACCCGTCGACGTTGAACAGCCGACGAACGGCCGCAAAGACCTGTCCTACATCGGCGGTGGGGATTCCGGCGGCAGCGGCCACCGTGTCTTGGTGAGCGCGACCACCACGATCCACGAGTGCGCGCAACACCGCTTCGGCAGTCCTGTCGTCAAGCGCCCGCCGACCAGCCATCCTCTTCTGCTCCGCGTACGTCGTCGATGCGAGCACCTCTTCGACCAGTCCGGCAGGTGCCGCCGGCGCCGTGGGCAGCTCGCCGAGCTCAAATAACCCATCGCCCTGACCCGGTGCTGCCGCCTTCTTCGACTTCTTGGGCTGCCGGGTGGACTCCGGTGCCTCGGTGGACGGGGTGCGACCGATGGGATCGTTCCACCACAAAGGGACCTGCGGTGCGGCCTGCTCCCACCCGGCAGCCCCGGTCGCTACAGCAGCAGCTTGAAACACGAGTACGGGAATCGTCAGCTCCGCGAGGCTGGCACCACCGTGGTAGCCCGCGTGTCGGGGTCCGTAGTGCGCGTCGTCACGCCAGAGCAGCACCGCTTCGCCGCGTGGTGCGACAACTCGCGGACCAGACACGAGTACTTCGCCATCTCCAGCAGCACCGGTCGAGACTTGTCGCCAACGGGACTCGGCGCCGTTGACGCTGAGTGCCTCTGTACCGCGTTCGACAACGTGGCCGTGATCGGACGTCAGGATGACCGCGCGCCGAGCGGAGATCGCGGCCTCCAGGAGCGCTCGCAGTGGATCGAGCGAACGCAGATCCCAATCCCACGCTGACATGTCGTTCTTGTGGGTCGCGTCGTCGATTGCGTTGATCACCACTCCGACGACGGGCGCCGCGGCGTCCCGGATCGCGGCGGTCAGATCGCCAGGTAGCGAAGCACCGCCTTCTGATCGAAGGTCGTTCTTGTGGAAGAGCTTTGCGCCAGGGAATGCGGTGGCCAGTCCGCGCTTCTCGTCCTCACCTGTGCCTGAACGGATCTCACCACAGAACAGCGAAGTACGCGAGACGTTGGTAAGCGACGGCAATGCAGCGACCACTGACTGCCGTGCGTGCGTTGGGGCGGGGACCCACTCCACGAGTCCCAACCGGGCAACCTCGGATGAGAGTGCTGTGGCTATCGCGCTACTCATTCCGTCCAACACGACGAGAAGTGCACCGCATTGGCGGCGCCACGGGTCGACGATCTCGGATAACAGTCGCTCAACGCCAACCGCTCGTTGCTCGTCCGTCCCGTTGACTTGGTCCAGCCTCGATGCCGCGGCGCTGTCACGCTGCTTGCGGCGAACATGCACCTTGTCGAGTAGCTGTTGGTATGCCGCCGTGACAATGGGATCATTGGACCCGTGCCACACGGCACCGACTGCGGCGTCGACCCATGCACCATCGTCCATCTGCCGTTGGAGATCACTGCCGAGCGATGCCGAGGCATCCTCGGCAGTGGCAAGCCAGCGATGAAGGCGCACCGCCATTGTCGGAGCCTGCGAAGCATGTGCATCACGGTGTTCAAGGACGCGAACGCGGGCCTCCTCCACCTTCTCACCGGAAGTCAGTGCCGATGCAAGGGCACGAACACGAGCCAGATACCCAGGGCGCAGCACGGCCGACTGCTCGGCTCCCTCGGGCCAGCCCAGGTCACCGAGCAATGCTTCGGCTTGTTGTAATGCGACACCCAGCTCGGGAGAGTTGTCCACCTCAAGGCGCAGCACTGCCGCCTTGGCCAGTCTCGCAATGGCTTTCGCAACGTCGACGGGCACCGCATTCCCATCGACGAAGCCCTCGACCCGCACCCTCGCGGAAACCTGTGTCTCGGTGGGCGGCGCGCCGTCCTCAGGCCACATGACGTCCAAGGCGAGGCCGACAGCAAGTGGGGCGACATGCTCGTTGCGCTGAGCGATCTGCAACGCAAGTGCTGCCGGATCGCCCAACTCGGTTCCAGCCCAATCGATCAGATGCCGCCTCAACTGAGCATCAACCGCGGCCCACGCAGCACGCACGTTCCGTCGCCCAAGGGCCGTTAGGAGCAGGACGGCGTCAAGTTGAGTGTCAGCACCCAGTCCGAGAACACGCGCGAGGAGAGAGCCGACGGCGTGGCGAGCGGTCAGCGCCGGTTCAACCGATCGCGGCCACCCGCCTGGTGGCTGGTGATCAAGCAATGCTGTGGCAGCCCAGTCCAGACGCCGGAGATCGCGGCCGACCTCGATCGCCCCGGAGAACAGGCTAGGCACGGCCTGCCATTCGTCTGGCAGTTCGATCCCATACTTGTAGGCGCGCGACAGCACGGCGTCGCCAAGGTCCTCTGCCGGCCGGTCCGTCAGGACGATGGCTCGCTCGTCGGTTGCCAGCGAGGCAAGGATGTCGAGAACGGCAAGCTGGGATACGCCGGGAAGGACTCGGACGACATCGTCCCCGACCTTGACGTCGCCGTGGCGCCATTCGGGACGAGCGCGAAGCAGAAGGACCTTGGCGTCCGACTTGACCAGGTCTGCTGCCCGTTGCTGCACCATCGCCGGAGAGACGCTGACGGTGCGGACCTGCTCGCTCAGAGCCATCGCCAGTCGATCCTTAGCTTCTTGCCCTCGACCGGACGGCTGAGTTCCTTTACAAGATCCGCAAGGAGAGTCTCGAGCTGCGCCACTCGCTCAACTTCGACCGTGTGTTCCTGGCTCGCGCGTTTTTCGGCGTCGCGCTGTGCTTCCGCTTGCCGACGGCGGAACTCCTCCTCCTCTTCGCGCAAGCGACGCTCGCGGTCGGCGGCCTCCTGCTCGCGCCGCTTGAGTTCCTCTTCCTGCTCGCGCCGACGTTGGTCCTCTTGCTCACGGCGCGCCCGTTCCTGCTCTGCTGCGGGATCGTCGTCGGGCGGGGTTCCCCTGCCACGTTGGTCGACGAGAATCTGCGTGACGTCGTGAGCTGCCGCGGCAAGCGCGGGGGCCAGGTCGACATGCATCTCGTCGGCCTCGGCGGCACTCCGCAACCCGGCAACTGCGGTGACGGCCCGCTCACCGGTCAAGCTCGGAAGTTGATTGAGGAGCTGCCAGTTGGCACCCTGAAGAGCCGCCGCAACGTCTGCGGCGGAGGCCAGTGACCGGGCGAGGGGTTGCAATTCCTCAGGAAGGTCGAATTCGGCGATCACCCGAATCCGGTCGACGTGGTCGGCATCGCGCAATGCCTCCACAAGGTCCCGAGCGCGGCGGGCAGTCCCCAAACGCGGACTCACATCTCCCAGGCCGAGCACATCGCTGTGGGCTTCCAGCGCGCCGACAAGGTCAGTCGCGCCCCGATCGAGTTGGCGCACCTTTGTCGCCAATTCGTCCCCGAGTCTCTGCACTGCACTGCTGGAGAGATGGTGCTCATTTGCCCCCATGCCAAAGATCGCCTTGACCCGTCCAAGGGCGTTGGTCCAATCCTCTTGGCTCGGGAGGACTGGCTCCCGGAGGGTGATGTCGTTGGCCAATCCGCCGATTCCGGGCGACCCTGCCGGCGACCCGTGGCGGAGGAGTTGCCTGTCGGTAAGCGTCACCCACGCGAGAATCAACAGATCCTGAGCATCGGCGGTCATGCCGGTGGGCGCAAGCGCGGCCCGCAACGTGCCGACGGTCGGGTCACCGCTGGCGAGGGCCTTGGTGAAGGCGTCATGCCACGCGAAGCGCACCGTGTCCAGAACGTAGGTGACTTCGCTCAAGGTGCCGACTCCGTACGCATCGACCACCCTGCGCACCTTTCCCGCGGTGTTCCTCTCAACGGTGTCGATGCGGCCACCTTTGGCCATCGCGCCACGAGCCAGGTCGAGCACGGCGGTGAACTCAGACCTGCGGACCTCGTCAGTGCCTCGATCGACGTCGGGATGCTGCGGAAATCGTGCATCAAGGCCGCCGCCGAGGACCGCGACAACAGCGTCGGCAAAGGAAGGTGAAGACGGCTTCTGCGGGTCGAAGTCGGGCGCAAGTGTGACGAACGTGTTCCCGTCCGGCACCCGCTCCCCGAGATGGTCGTCAGTCGCCGCGTCAATGCCGTAAGACTGGCGCAACGCGAGCACGATCTGATCCCGCAGCGAGTCCCGTTGGTTGGCGAGCTGACGCCGGGCGGGTTCTCGGTCATTTACCGGTAGAGACGTCGAATACTGGTCGAACCGCGCCCCGGTCAACAGATAGTCGAGGACGACGAGCTTGCCGATGTCATCCATGCGGGTGGCGGTCAGGAAGTGAGGCAGCCACGCGATCGTGTCGCTCTCCAGACCATCCTGCTTGAGTTGCACGAGGCGAAGCACGTCGTCAGACGGAGGGTGGCCGGCATCATCAAACGGAAAGTCGACGACGAGCTTCCAGCGTCCATCCGTCGCTAGCAGTGCAGAATCCGGAAGTGCCCGGGCGTCACGGACATTACCGAAGACGACGTCGACCTCCCGCTTCTGACCGCGCCATACGTGCGTCAACGAATACTCGCTACCCAACACGCCCGTCAGAGAAGCACCCACCTGCTCGGCGAGGAGGCGCCGCAGCAGTCCGCGCCGGTTCTCGTGGGTGTCCTCGTTCTGGACGTGGACAAGAACCGAGTCATAGTCGACACCAGACAGTTGCAAAGTGATGACTGGGTCACCCGTCTGCGAACCGATGGTGATTTCACCGAACTCCGCCGACCAGTCGCGTGCAAGCGCGACGACCTGGACTGCTTCCTGGCCAGGAATCATCGAGACCACGGTGCCGAAGTTGAGCGCCGCCAACTTCGAGGCGGTGAGATCCTTCAGAGAGGCTGACCCAGGGGCGATGGCCGCAACCAGAAGCGTCTTGGCAAGCCGGTCGTCGCGACGGAAGGCGTGGTCCCGGGCCAACCGCCTCGCTTCCTCTTCAGTGAGACTGTGCCTGTTCAGGAGATATGGGCGCATCTTGCGGGTGTAGAAGGTGCGCGCTGCACGGAACAGGTTCTTCATGTCGTCGGTAAGCGGCTCGGCATCGCCAAGCACGACCACGTCGAAGAGGTCGCCGACGGGGATGACGTCACCGACGGTCAACTCGTCACGGCCCCGCGACAGCAGTTCGCTCATGATCTTGAGCGCGGTGCGTTCGCGCTGCATGATCGACGAGAGCGCGACCATCGCGTCCACCAGAGCGGGTGAGAACGGGTAGACCTGCTCGAAATCGACTGCGGCGGAGCCAGCTTCGTCGGTGAGCAAGTGTTTGAAAGCCACCGGGTTCGCGCGCACACGAGCGGCGGCGGCGGCCAGGGCATCTCGCCCAGTCTCGGCAGTCGGCTCCAGCAGTCGTTTGTGCACGATCTGGGGAAGGTTGGCGGCAGCCAGGGTGATCTTCTCGAACCGGCCCTCCCACCATTGAAACGAGTCATCCAGCGCGACCTGCTCGGCGCCCACCGCGCCACCGCCCAGAAAGTCCTTCAGATTGCGCTGACGAGCAACAAAAGACGCCAGCGGAATCGGCAGTGCACCGATGCCGGTCTCGACGAGTTTGGCAACCTTAGAGGTCTCGGTCTGGATGAAGGCGGTGTCCCGCAAGTGATTTGCCAGCCACAGCACAAGTTCGTCGAGAAAGAGCACGACCCCTTCGTATCCGAGGCCCTTCGCGTGCCCGGTCATCGCTTGGAGACCGTCCGTCATCTCCAGCCAGGTGCCGGTGTTCTCAAAGGCTGGGAAGTAGGTGCGAACGAGATCGGCGACCACACGCTGGCGGTCTGCGTCTCCTGCTGGTTTGATCCGGGCAGCGTCATACAAGTCAGGCGTCAATGCGGCGGCGAACGTGCCCCAGCCAGCGGAACCCGAGCCGCTCGCCTCAAACCGAGCAAAGAACTGCTCGTCGCCGAGGTGCGAGCGCAACTGGTCGGCGTTCTCGAACAACGAGTCCGAACGGTGCAACACCGGGGCGGGCGCATCGGGATGCCGCTTCTTCATGGTGGCGAGGTACCCACCGAAAAGTGCTGACTCGAAGGACTGCGCCCCGATGAGGTGATAATCGATCGCGAGCAGATTTCGGCTGAGCAGTGCCTCATGCTTGGCGACCTGCCCTTGGAGTCCAGGAAGTGCCTTGGCCTGCGCGTTGCCAGATAGCAGCAGATGCATGACAGCCATGTAGTGCGACTTACCAGATCCGAACGAGCCGTGGATGAAAGCGCCCTTGGACGAACCGCTCGACAGGGTGGCCTCGACCAGCGTCAGACCCTTCTCGAACGACTCCGCGATCGACTCGGTGACCACGTAGTCAGCGAGCGTTTGAGACGCGGCCTCTTGTGCACGGTGGATCTGCAGGACAAAGTCGTCATCATGGACGGCGAGCGGGATGTCGATCGCATCGCGCAATGGCAAAGACAAGTCGGTCATCGCGACGCCCTCCGCCCACGGGTTGCGGCCGGTGCCGTCCACGCCGTCACCTGATCGCGCGTCTTCTCCATACGGGCAAGGTACTGGTCAACAACCCCTGTGATGACCGAGGCCGGGCTAGCGCCAAACTGCGGTTCGATCTCCGAGTGCCACTGCGCCAGCCAGGGCTCCAACTCCACCAGTCCCGCGACCAGTGGCACCAGGGCGCCATCGTCGGCACCGAGCGCCTGCTGGACAGGAATCTCACGGGCGAGTGCGAGCGCTTGGTCGCGATGGGACCAACCGGCCCAGCCGAGCACCGGCGTGGGGTCGCCTTCGCGCGCCAATCCTGGATAGGCGATGAAGCGCTCCTTCGGGACGTCGAGCTTGCCTCGAGCCTTCCAGTACGTTGCCTTCGCGAAATCGCCCTGGGCGTACTTCTGCGGGACGGGGATGGCGACCTTTTCGCCAGCGTCCTCACGCCGCTGCAAAGCCCAAACCCTCTGCCACGCGCGATATTTCTCGATACCTGCGGCCTTGTACCGGTGGGCGGCCAGGAATGGCACCGCCTCACGTGGAATCAGACCTCCGATCACCGCAGAAAGATCTTGCTCAGCTGTGCCGCTGAGTGCACGAGCGAGTTCCTTCAGCACCGGATCTGCGCGGAGCAAGTCAGCAAGCTCGGCCACCGACCTAGCGGTCGGTCCCTGCGGGTCCTGCCATAGGGCTGGGTCTTCAAGCCGGTCGAGGATTGAATCTTGTAACGCCTCTGTGCGCTGAGTGTCCCAACCGGTAGTTGCCCAGCGACGCTTGAACTCTGACTTCTCTAACAGCCGAATGGCGCGGTCAGATCCCATCAGTTCAAGCCGACTTTGAACGACCACCTTGTAGTCGTGCGGCCAGGAGTCGGGAAGGTCCGCTACTTCTGGGTATTTGTGATTCCAGTGGCGGAACCATGAAGTCTCAGCCCGGCCGTCCCGAACATCTTGCGCAAGCGCGATGGCGAACGCCCGCTCCGACGAGCTGATTCCATCGATTCGCAAGCCGTAGTAATTGAGGTCATCACCGATAAGTCCGTATAGCCGGTAGACCTCCCAGTCCAATTCCTCCTGTTCGAAGATCATCCGCTCCCGGAGCCGTCGCCACTCGACTTCAGCAGAGACGAGAGCGTCGCGAAGATTCGCTGTCGGCGAGGCTGACCAATCAGCCAAAACGGACGCTGGTGCTATGGAGACGAGTTCTTGAGCCAGCGAATCGAGGATTCGTCCTCGTGCCAGCGGGAGCGACGTCGGCAGTGGGAACGTTTGGAGCTTGGTACCGGTGAACTCATATCGGTGCTCCCATGGTTCGTCTGCGCCCGCACCGTCGGCGCTCGGTCTGCCCTTGTTGTGGCAAACCTGCTTGAGCCAGAAACATGCAGTGGAGCTGTTGAGGAGTCCGAGCAGTGACAGGTGGTCTTCCTCGCTGGCCTCAGCAGGCAGTTGCAGGAAGGACGCGTGGCGGTTGAATACTGGTCCCGATCGCACCAATGCAAAATGCTGCAGTGTCGCAACCATCGGATATGTGATGGCCCATCGTCCAATGCGACCGAGGGAGACCTGGTGCCACTCCCACCACTGCCGGCCATCCTCCCGGTACGTCTTCTTCGAGAAAGTTGCCCGCGTCCAGGTCGACGTCCGCAAGGGCCACAACCATGAGAGAAGTCCGGAGCCTGGGGCTGGCGTGATTAGTTGTCCGTCGCGATACGGAAAGACGCAGAAACTACTCGGGCTGACAACGTAGTCCCTGACGTCCTCGCCGGTGACGAACTGTTTTACGAAGTCCTTCTCCACTCCTCGACGCAAAAGCGCTCGCCGGCGTGCAAGAAATGCGCTGTCCGCGTTCGTCTGCCCGGTGTAGCCAAAAGTTTCGACAGTTGTTGCCAGCGTTCCTGAAGCCGCCTCCTCCATCGACCGAAAGACGGAGCCCCTGACGGGACTTACCAGATGCCACGGGAAGGACGCGAGCACAGCCCGATCGAGCTCGACGACCGCGACATAGGCACCCTCGAAGCCTGGCCTCTCATGGTTCGCAACCAACTCGCTCCAGTAGGGCGCTGCGGCTGGATCACGTGGAGTCTTCGGCTCTCCGCGGAGCCCGACCACCGTGCGTACCGTGCCAGAAACAGGACCTCGGCGCCTACCAAAGATAATGACAGTCGGAGTTCCGTGGCCAGGAAAGTGCGCAAAAGCAGTATCGAGTATCTCAGTCAGGTCGACCGGGTTGTCATAGTAGCGACCACCGAAAAGGTCTTCGATGACCTTGCGCCCGAACTCTTGCTTCATGAAGCCATTGCCGGTGAGCTGCCCGACGTAGCCTGCACCACGCCCTTGCTCCCCGCGGATAGCTAGGCGAAACATCAGCTCCATGAACGGCGCAGTCAACTGAAATTCGCGGTGTGCAGTTCTGTACATGGCGCGATAGAGCACTCCCAATGCGGGATCGCGGACCGTGATGTAGGGCGGGTTTCCGACGACGACGTGGTATTGACTTGGCTGGAGGATTCCGAAGTACTCGTTTAGATCCTCGGTGTCGTAGGTGAACGCAGCCCCGGCCTCATCATCGAAGTCGAAGGTCTGGTCGAGGCCGCCACGGACACCGAGAAGCGAGTCGCCGATGGCGAGGTGGAACCCAATCGCAGGAACTCCGACGAGCGAGCGTTCTCCGGTCGCTTTCAAACCGGCGACGGTGAGGCGAAACCGTGCGATCGCGATCGCGAACCGGTTGATGTCTACCCCGTGGATCGACGCCATCGCGCGACGCACCCGCTCCTTGGCGTCGAGTCCAGGCGCGGTCTCGAGCCACGCCCGGTTGAGCCGCTCAAACGCGCCGAGCAAGAAGTGGCCCGACCCACAGGACGGATCGATGAGCTTAATTTCTTCGAGTCCGAACTCCGCGAGGGCTGGGGTCAGCGTCTGGTCAAGGATGAACTCCTCCACGAACACTGGTGTCTGCAGCAGCGCGTATGTATCCCTGGCGTGCTCGGAGAGGTCTTGGTAGAGGTCGCCGAGGAAGCGAGTTTCCAGGTTGGAGTCGGTGAAGTCGTGGACGAGGGTGCCGTCGTCGTTGGTGCGACGCCAGAACGCGATGAGCGCGGTCGCTGTCTCCGGGGTGATCTCTGCCCTCCACACTGGATTGTGCTTCGGGTCAACCAAGGGAGCGCCGGCAGGTTGTGCGGCGAGCACGGCCAAGCCGTGTTGGAGCCAGTGGCGACGGTTGTGGGTGGGGTTGTCGCGGAAGTAAGCGGTGAGGTTCTCTTCGGCGCGCTGCACCCGGTCGCTGGGGCCGGCGATCCAGCCGACGGCGGTTGGCAGTCCGTCGATCTTGGCGCCGACGAGTAGGTCGTTGTCCTCGCAGAAGCGCAGGAAGGTCGTGGAGATAATCCACGCGACGGCGGCTTGCTCGACTTCGTTGTCGCGCCATTTCTCCCAGGACCAGCCGGTGCGCTCACGGCGGAAGGCTTCGGCGTACTCCTCCTTTAACCGCACGCCCCATGAGTTCGACGGGTCCTCTGCTCGCTGCTTCAGGTCGGCTTTAAGGAGCTTGAGCTGGCCCTTGAGGTCGGCGAGGAGGGTGGACGAGTTGATCACTTTCGGGCTCCTGGGGTACTGCGAGTGAGTGCGGGCTCGGTGAGGAGCGAGAGGTCTGCGGGCAGCTCTACCCAGCCGCTTGGCCCGAGCGGCACGGGCTTGCCCTCCAGCATCGGGACGGCCTGGTTGCCCTGCTTGGCGACAAGCAGCCAGCGCGCCGCGGGGCGCGGGGTGCCGACGTCAAGAAGGTTTGAGAGCAGTTCTGCCAAGCCGTATCGGACGAGCGGCCCAGCATTAAGGATGAGCAACGGCTTGTCGCTTGCAAGCTTTTCCTCCCAGCCTGGTTTCACGGCCTGCTGGACGAGGCGTGCGAGCTGTGACCAGTCTGCGCCGCCCTTCTGGCCGGCATCGACGCCGAGGACGAACTCCCAACTTGCTCTGTGCTGGTTGGCGAGTGCGCGCGTCGCCGTCACCACCAGCGACGCGACATCGAGCACTTCGGCGCCGTACCGCTTCGGGAGTTCGTGTGCCGCCTTCACGTATCGCTTAGGGGGCGTTGTCAGGGTGAGTGCGCCGTTCCGTGAGATCGACTCTTTCAGCTTCGCCGCCGCCTCGGCGACAGCGACCGGCGCAAAGACGGTGAGGCCCGTGCCGGTACGGGTGGTGGAGCGCGCCTCGGAAGCCAACTCGTAGACGCCGTTGCGGTTCACCACCCCGGGCAGGACCGCAGAGACAAGAGCGTCGAGTCGATGCGACGCGGCCGGGAGCTCGACTTGCGGGAAACGAGCAGCCACGCTGCGCCGGACGGCGGACTCGCTGATGCGCCGGCCAGGTTTCCCGCGTAGTGCGCGCTCCGCCGCCTGCTGTGGGTCGAGGTCGACTGGGTACAGCTCGTCGAATCCCGAAACGGCCGCCTTCGTCGAGATAGAGGCAGCCAAGGTGAGAAGTTGACGGCCGGTCAGGACGGTTAGCGTCGACGCACCAGATTCGGTCACGATGTCGCACAGGGCTGCATTCGCGGTTGCGCAGGGAACGACTCCGGTCGCGACGAGTTCATCGGCTCGGCGTCCCAGCTCGATAGCCGTCTCCGTCAGGATGTCGGCTGGCGGGAACTCTTGCCCTGACTCGTCAGGGTCCGCAGTTTCGCGTAGGGCGATAACATCCGCGCGCTTTCCGATGCCTCGCCGAAGTTCCAACGTTGGCTCGGGCATGCGCGCATCGACCTCATAGGCCGAGCGCAGCAGGGCCGCTCCTTGTCGGAGGCGCTCCTCCCCGTCGAGCAGGGAACCGCGCTGGACAACCAATGCGTTCGCAAGGGACCTCACCGCCATCACTCGACCGCCGCGGGCGAGGAGGGTGGCTGCTTCAGCGATCACGCTGTCGATGGCAGGGCCGACCTTCTTGCCCCACGTCGTGACTGCTTGATCAGCGGCATGCGCGACCCGGTCGCGAGTGATCCCAAGTGATTGGGCTGTATCCCCCGTGGACGGCCATTCGCCTGGAGCCACGCCACCCGCCAGCCCGAGGAGGCGCTCGATCACGGTCAGCTCTGCACCCTTGAGTTGGCTCAGGAGCAAAGTGACGAGGCGCTCTGTGCCCATCGGCTGATCAGCGGCGACCTCTCCCGCACCGCTGAGCCGTGAACGCCAGCCGCGAATCCTCGCCTGAATCTCTTTGCGGTACGTCTCCCCGAGGCCGCGGATCGAGTTGATCCGGGTCGGGTGAACACCCAGGAGTTGTCCCACTGTCGCCACCTCGATACGAGAGACCGCGGACAACGCCCGAGCGGACAGGCCCGCGCGCTCCAACGGAGTGTCGAGCGTCGCAGCGTCGGCGAGGTCGTCGCTTCCCCCCGCGCCGTCCTCCTCCGTGTCGAGCGCAGCAAATACGCCCTGCCAAGCGACCGCCAGCTCATCGGCGCTGCTGAACCTTGCTCCCGCGTCCGGGGCGAGAGCACGTTGGAAGAGACCAGTGAGTTGAGTCGCGACGGCCGGCTCGAAGCTCGTCGGCTCGATGATCGGCGAGTCGCTGGGATCGGCAGGGCGTCCCGCCCCCTCGCCCCACCACGGAAGCTGTCCAGTCGCCATCTCGAAGAGCGTGGTCGAGACAGCCCATAACTCGGCCGCGCGGTCGTACTTCTGGCGTCGACTACGGCCAAGGTAGGGGTCGAGATAGTTCGGCGTTCCAGATGTCGTGTTGTCCACGCTCTCGCTTGCTAGCGAGAAGTCGAACAGAACCAGAGACGGCCTTCTGGTGCCGGGGTCTGGTGTGATGCCCAGGTTGGCCGGCTTGATGTCTCGGTGGAAGACACCCTGGGATTCCAGGTAGATCATCGCTTCCAACAACTGGCTGCCGTACTGCTCAAGCTGGCCCACTGTCGCCCGACCCTCTTTTGAAAGTCGCGTAGCCAGGGTTTCCCTGCCAGCGTCGGTGAGCAGAAGTGCGCGTCTGTCCCCGACGTCGAGCGGCCCTGCGACGAGTCGCACCACTCGGCGGTGGTCGAGCGCCCTCAGCGCGTCGGCTTCGAGCGAGAGTCTGCGCCCTGCCGACTCGGTGCGAGCGACTTTGAGGACGAGTTCGCGGCCGGGGTCCTCGGAGTCGATGTCCTGGACGGCGAGTGCGACCCCGCTGGAACCTTCACCACGACGACTGGTGACGATGAAGCGGTCGGCGACGATGTCGTCCCTCTGCGCGTCGACGGGGTCGTCCACCGGTGTCGGGTCGTCGACTTGGTCCCCCCGACGAAGCTCGTCGCTCGCGAGCCGAAGGAGGTCCAGCACTTCCTCAATGGTCGACAATCGTTCTGATTCGACTGAGCGGGTCGCCATCGCAATGACGTCGGCCACGCTGTCAGGCATTCCTGGTGACGCTGCGCGCGGGTCATGTGCGCCCGCCTCCGACAGCCGCTGCTCCAGCTCGACGACCGTCTCCGCGGGAGGCTTCCCCGTGAGTATCAGGTAGGCGAGGACGCCGAATCCGTAGACATCGAGCGGAATCGGCGGGAGTCCTTCTACGGAGTGGCGGGCCTCGGGTGCGAGCCAGATCCAGTCGTCCTGGTCGGCCAGTCCCATCAGGTCATCAACCCCTGCACTGATAGCGGTCAGGCGGGAGACGTTGCGGGTCGAGCTGTCGCGCTGGGCGAAGTACCAATCACGGATCGTGAGGTTCGGCAGGGCGTCCTTGACGGAGGTTGCCCACACGCGGCGCGGCGACAGCGCCCGGTGCCGGAGATGAACGTTGTGGGCGAACCGCAGAATCTCGCCCAACCGGATCACCAACGCGATGCGCTGGTCGAGATCCAGCGCGCTCCCCTCGCCCGATATGTACGCGTCGAGCGGGAGTTCCTGACCGTCATGTTCGAACACCAATGCCGGGCCGTCATCGGTTCGCTTGAAGTCGATCGGGACCGCGATGCCGCCGTGGCGCAGCCCCTGGGTGAGCTGGAACTCGCGCTGTGCAAGCTGCTCGATGTGCTGACGGTCGGCAGGCGATGCCGTCGCCGGCACGTCGTACAGGCGCAAGCGACGCTTGACGTCAGGCAACGCAGGGAGGTTGACGAGCACGTCCTGCCAATCTCGTCCCTGCGCTATCGGCTCGTCATCGGCAACGACAAAGTCACCGACCATCCGGACCTTGGGCGTCGGCGTGAATCCGACCGCGTCGCAGAGCGAGCGAACTTGCCTCGCCCGCTGGAGGTCGATCGGCTGGCGGAAGTCGTGTGGCGGCTGGGCAAGGAAATCCGAGAATTTCAGGAGGCGGGGCTTGGAGTTGACGCGGTATCCGTCGAGAGTCAGCACTCCGATGTCGCCCGGAGCCGCGATCTCGACGGTGCTGCCCTCCCCGTGCATGACGACGACGGCATGGATGCGCGGCACCAGCCCCCTGGCAGCTTGGTTCGGCGCTCGATCCTGAAGGAGACCCTTCAACCACTTCGCCTTGCGGTCGGCGGCCAGTCGTGGGTTCTCGACGTTGCGCTGGCCTTGGTTCCAGCGTTGTGCGTTGCCCCGGATCGTGCCGTGCCAGCCTTTCAGTTCGACGAGGTACATCCCCTGAGTCGTCAGCAGGAGCAGATCGACCTCGGCCGTGCGTCCTTGATCGTTGATGAAGGTCAGGTTCGCCCAGGCAGTGGTGATGCCGTCTTGCGGGAGAAGTTCGCGGAAGGCGTCGAGCGCGGCCGCCTCAGCAGGACTCGCCGGCTCACCCATGACTTTCCATAGTGGGGAGTCATGCTTCATCGCGCCCCGCTTTCAGGCACGCGGTGCGCGACCCCAAGCACACGCGGCAAACACAGCTTCACCCAGGAGACCCTATCGACAAGGCTGACAGAACTGGGACAAACCGGGGCTGATGAACGATTCTGTGACAGGCAGTTCCCTCGGCCGCGTGATTGGTCGTCTCGGTCATGACGGCTTCGAATGGGATGGCGATGCCGCGTCGGATCTGACCACTAACAGTCCAGCAACCGGCGAGGTGCACACGCGCTTCGATCGCTCTGCGATTGCGCCCGATGTTGAGCACGTAGCCATAGGGTGGGTGGCGAGCCATGCCACAGAGCTGGCGGCGTCGTCGCGGAACTCACTCGCGTTCATCGCCTCATCTTCGGCCATTGTGCGACCAGCAACCACTTGACCCCAGTGTCATTTTCGGTGGCCGTGGGTATTCGTCGGTATCCCGATTGTGGACGTCAGATGCGGTATCCGGTGGTCGGCGGACACGCCCGACACTACCCACGAATTGCGTGCCGTTGCTATCCGCGTTGCTATCCACGCAAATTAATCGACGCGCCCAATAGCGTTTCGAACTACGTAGGAGTAAGCCGACGGATTTACAGTCCGACCTTCTTGGCGTTTGTACCGACAAGCTCCGTTGGCTGCGCAGCGAACAGGCAGGTCAACCTGTTGGCGGTGTTGGCTGGAGGAAGCGGCCGCTAGCTGTACTGCGGACGATCTGCGGACGATCAGTCCCCGCGCGCCGAGGGGAGCGCTCGCCGGTTCATCAAGCTGTGACTTCAGCGGATTGTGATCAGGATCGCCACGCCTCACTTGGCCAAGGAACAAGCCGTCAGGGCAGTCGCGGTGACGAGGCTGAAGAGAGGGTTGGCGCGCAGCGGTTACAACGTAATGATGACCGACTCAGCCGATCACCTCGCCGTAGCCATTCGCCAGATCGTCAAGGAAACGGTCGAGGCGACACTGCGTTCACAGGTCCAGCCGAAGCTTTCACCACCGGAACCACCACGATCAACCGACCAATCGACGGACCGATTGCTTTACTCGGTCAAAGAGATCCAGAGCAAACTGAGCATCGGCAGGTCAACCGTGTACCACCTGCTGGACGATGGGCAGTTTGCCTAGCGTCAGAATCGGGCGTCGCCGATTCGTGACGGCTGCTGCGGTGGCCGAGTACGTTCGAGGACTCGCATGAACGAGCCGCCCAAGATGGCCGCTCTCGGCACGCCGGGCGAAGTGGCGGAATACCTGCGGTGCTCAGTCCCCACGCTCGCGCAACTTCGATACATGGGCACTGGACCAAAGTTCATCAAGGTCGGGCGCAAGGTTCTGTACCGGTGGTCAGGCGTGACCGACTGGCTGGACCGCAACACGATGTAACGTACTGACGACCCTCGCTCCAGGTAAACACGGTCAGCGATGGTCGGGCACCGGTGATGCCGGTCAGCGACCTCGGGTCGTTGGTGCCGTGACGTTGGTCGCGGCGAACTGCGGCAACTTCTGCTGCGGACTGGTCGTTGCGCCTTCAGCCGAGCGCTGCCCGACCGGCTTTGCGCGACCCTGCTCCGGTCAACTGTGCGCCGTCCGGGATCGCGTCCCAGGTACGCCCGTCCAACTCGCGACCGCCTGACTTCGCGCGGATACCGCCCCATTGTTTGAAAAAGAAGGCAACACCTGCACGCTCGCACTGGTCTCTCAGGCTGCGAATCCACAGCGCATCTACCGGGCGGTACTTAGGTCCTGACTCTCCTCCGGCGATCAGCCAATCGATGCCTGTGAGGTCGAGATCGACCGGGCCGATGAGCGGTTCCGCCGATATGAACCGGACCGCTGACTCCACTTTGCGTAGTTCATCTACCCGCCACACCTCGGACTGGTCCTCAACCGAGACACCCATCCAGATATTGCTCGTCCATGGCAACGTGTCGGCCATCCGGGCGAGTCGCCTCGGTCGCTTGGTGAGCAGTTGATAGGTGTGCTGCGGCGTCTCGACCATAACGTCGAAGACCCGCTTGATGAAGGCATCCGGCACTCGCGCATGCCACAGGTCAGACATGCTGTTGACGAAGACGGTTCTTGGGCTGTGCCACCGGCGTGGCAGGTTTAGCGCATCTTCGTGCACCTGCACACCGAAGCCCGGTCCGCTCGTCCTCGGGTCTCCATCAAGCTGGTACTTCGGATTGCCCATCGCCTTCAACCGCCTGGCGAGGGTCAACGCGTAGCAATTGTCGCAACCGCTGCTGATGCGGTCGCATCCGGTTGTGGGGTTCCACGTGGCCTCTGTCCACTCAATCGAACTCTTGTCAGCCACGCTTTGAGGGTACGGCGACGCTCCGACAGTCCGATGGCGCGGGCATCGCTCGCCCGGGCGTGTCGGGCGCGGGTCGGATCATCCGGGACTAGCGTTCCTGCCGAACCGACCACTGAAAGCCGGTGCAGGATGTCGCCCAAGCCGAAGAAGGCATTCGAACTTCGTGAATGTCCTCCGCATACTGCCGCGAAGCATGCACTCCTCCGCCGTTACTTGGGTGCTTGGTTTCCCATCATTGCGCGGTGGAATAAGCGGGTCGTTTACTACGACGCCTTCGCGGGCCCAGGCGAGTACCTCGGCGGCTCGCCGGGGTCGCCGATCATCGCACTGCAGACGCTGCTTGAACACTCGGCGTTCACGACGATGAGCGGCACCGAGTTCGTGTTCCTGTTCAACGAACAGGACGAGGGCTGTGCCATCCATCTCGGAGAGCAGGTCGCGGCGTTCCAGGCCGCACATCAAACATGGCCGTCGAACGTAAGGATCGACATCAACAACGCAACCTTCATCGACCTGACTACCGAAATCCTCGATGACATTGACAAGAAGGAGGCCAAGCTCGCCCCGACCTTCGCCTTCGTCGATCCGGTCGGAGTCAAGGCCACGCCGATGACGATCCTGAAGCGTCTGACCGATTTCCCGAGGGCGGAGATGTTGGTCTACTTCGCCAACGAAGCGAGCGTGCGCTGGTCGGGCAGCGGACAGATCGATAAGGCGCTTGAAGACCTATTCGGGACAGACGAGTTCAAGGGCGTCGCCACGCTCGCCCCGGGAGAGAGCGCCCATTTCGTCCATGACCTCTACAAGCAGCGACTCCACGACGAGTGCAACTTTCCCTACATCCAGAGCTTCACGATGTACGACGACCGTGGCAAACGTGTGTACGACCTCTTCTACTGCACCCGAGAACCGATCGGCATGAGCCGAATGAAGGAAGCGATGTGGAAGGTTGCGCCGGGCGGCGACTACACCTTCCGGGATCGATTTGCCAACCAAGAAGTGATCTTCGCTGAACTTGTCGACACCGGCCCGCTGCGCAGGCACCTCTTAGAACACTTCCGTGGTCAAGCCGTCACAATCGAAACGGTGATCGCGCACGTCATCGTCGCGACGCCGTACCTCGAAACTCACGTGAAGACGAAGACGCTCAAGCCGATGCAAGGTGCTGGCGAGATCTCAAGTCCGAATCAGAACCGGCCGGGCACATTTCCGAAGGGGACAATTATTCAGTTCCCGGCCTAACGTCTGGTGTGCGAGCTGCGCTTAGTCGTCCCGTCGGTGACGTGTCAAGGCTCGGTGCGTGTCCTCGACGCTCAAGGGAGGGACCGACCGTTGGATAAGTAGCGGTAGACCGTAGCGCGTGAGATGCCAAGCATCTTGGCTATGTCGGCGGCGTTGATGCCCTTCTCCCGCATGCTGCGCGCCTTGGCTGCGGCGGCATCGTCGACCTTGCGTGGACGGCCACCCTTACGTCCGTTGGCGGCTGCGGCAACGAGTCCGGCACGGGTTCGCTCGATCATGGTGTCGCGCTCTAGCTGAGCGAAGGCGGCCATGATCGTCAGCATCGCCGTGCCCATCGGGCCGTCGGTGTGAAGGCCCTCGGTCAGGCTGCGGAAGCCGACGCCGCGAGCGGTCAACTCCTCGACGACAGCGAGCACGTGTTGGGTGTTGCGCCCTAATCGGTCGAGCTTCCAGACCGTGAGGACATCCCCTTCGCGGAGATGGTCAAGGCAGGCATCTAGAATCGTCCAGGATCACCTTCCCAAGCTGAAGACGCGGGTTCGATTCCTGTGATCAGACCCAGCCCTCCCCACCGTCCGAGCTCGCGACGCTCGTGGCGTCAACGATCTCGGGCGCGATGGATCCGACGACCGCGGTGAGTGCGGTCGCAAGGTCCTCGGCGCTGATGGTTGTCATCGTCTCGTCGTCGACGTCGACGGTGTCCATCAGGTCGGCGATGCGGTACATCTGTTCGCCGAACGCGTCTTCGACCACGTTGCGGATGAAGCGGCCATTTCCGGCCACGTCGAGGACGCGGCGGCGCTTGGCTAGGGCGGGCACCTCTGCCGGGCCTTGTCCTCCCACAAGTCCTCCGACAAGTCCGCACACTGTGCCGTTCTCGTCGACCAACACTTCGCGCTGCGCCAGGTCGGCGCAGGCGCGCTGCAGCAGAGCCAGCGCCGCTGGGGCGATCGTCGACTGCTTCTGCGCGGCCTGGGCCGCTGCGATGTCCACCAACTCGGCGGGAGTGTAGGACGGGAACCGGATTCGGCGGGGAAACCGGCTCGAGAGGCCCTCGTTGGAGCCCAGGAACCGGTCGATTTCGTCCTCGTAGCCGGCGATGATCACCATGAGCCGGTCGCGGTCGTTTTCCATGCGGGCCAGCAGCGTGTCCACGGCTTCACGGCCGAAGGCGTCGCCGCCTCGCAAGCCGGTCTGGATGAGGGTGTAGGCCTCGTCGACGAACAACACACCGTCTAGCGCGCTGTCAATGAGCTGGTTGGTTTTGATCGCACTGGACCCCAGCGTCTCGCCCACGAAGTCCACCCGCTTGCATTCGATCAGTTTCGCGGTCTTGAGAACGCCTAGGCCGCAATAGATGTTGGCCACGACGCGCGCGATGGTCGTCTTGCCCGTTCCCGGCGGGCCACTGAAAACCAGGTGGTGGCTACGGACCACCGGCGAAAGACCGCGCTGGACGCGGGCGGTGTTGACTTTGATTTCGGCGCGCAGCTTCTTGACTTGGCGTTTGACCTCGACCAGCCCGATCTGCCTGTTCAGCTCGTCATCGGCATCGGCGAGCACCTCTGCACGGTGTTCGGCCTCAGCCACCTGCGGTGTCGGCTGGGTTGCGACGTCCCACGGGTCGGTGCGGGCCGCGATCTGCTCGGCGGTGACCACCGGCAGCCTCAGATTCTCGTTGCCGATGGCGGTCTGCGCATCGGCGAGCAGGACACCGTCCACAACGGCCTGGTCGAACAATCTGCGAGCCTGCGCGGGCTGGCCCAGCGCTCGGTGCATCCAGCCGCTGATCAGGGCGGCGTCGGCGCGAATGTAGGGGTTACTGAACTGCTCGGGCAGTGCGCAAAGCAGGTCCAGGGCGTGTTGGGGGCGGTCTAGCCGCGCGGCGGCCAGTGCCGCCATGGTCGTGGCCGCAGCCCGCAGTTCCACCGCGGTCGGCGAACGTCCCGGCGGGGCGGGGGCGCTGCTGGCGATGCGCAGGACGTCGGGCCAGCGCTCGGTGACGTAGAACAGGCAGGTGTGCAGGAAGTGGCGCCATGCGGCGTTGTCACCGCCGCCGAGGTCGCGCCCGGACAGGAGTCTGTCGGCCTGGGCGTACTCGCCAGCGGTGATCAACGCCGCCGCGTAGCCCAACGCGATGGTGTCCGGCGAGTTGATGGGCATCACAACATATTTCGGGCATGTCAACTGTCCGGCCAGCTGGCCGTCGTTCCAGGACTGGCGGCGGGTTTCGCGGTAGAGGAACTGCGAGTTCTCATGCGCCTTGCGCAACGTGGATAGCGCCACGTCGCCGGCGGCGATGCGGCCGAGCCAGGCATCAGCCACGCTCGGATCGGCCTCGGTGACCGCGCAGAAGCCCGCCAGGGCGCCCTGGCGCTCGCCCCGGCTCCAGCGACGCAGGGCGTCATCGAACTGGTCGCTGTATGCGGTCACGGCTGCCTCTGGTTGATCGGGTTGGGCGAAATCGTATCGAGTCCGCGGGCCGGCGTCGCAGCATCACTGGGTCGCGGCGGCGGGCTGGGCTGCGCGGCCGGTCCTGCGGTCTGGGGCTGGTTGGGCGTGATGGTGTCAAACCCCAGCTGGGCTGCCACAGATCCAGCCGGGGCGGCCGCGGCCGGAACCGGGCCGCGCGGCTGCCGACTGGCCGCCGGCTGCGGTCGTGATCGCTTGGCCCCGTCGCCGCGGCTCGGGACCGCACTCCCCTGCCGGGTCGGTGGGCGTGTCAGCGGCGTCGGTGTGGGGACCGCGCGGCCCGCGTTCCCGGTCCCGGCCCCGTCGGCACCCCAAGAACCACCGCCACCGCTGGCGACGGTGCGGC
This sequence comes from Mycolicibacterium sp., assembly GCA_050175175.1. Lineage (GTDB taxonomy): Bacteria > Actinomycetota > Actinomycetes > Mycobacteriales > Mycobacteriaceae > Mycobacterium. The sequence continues at coordinate 68,932 of JBFXJE010000009.1, forward strand.
CGGCGTTGCCGCCGCCCGACCCGTCCTGCGTCGCTGCGGAGATGGTGTCGAATCCGGGCCTGCTCGCCCCGAGCCGTTCGGCGGTGTCGCCCATCTTGGACTCCAGCTGCACCCACGGTGGCTGCGCGCCCGAGCCTGCGCCGCCGCGTGATCCGAGCGCCTTAGCCGCCGTGCCCAGACCTTTGGCCCCGACGACCGAGGCCGTAGCTCCGGCCGCGCCCCACGCCAGTCGCCCGAATGGGCCGCGCGCCTGATGGCCGAACAGGTCTGCCTGCATCAGCCGGAACAGGCCGGTGGCCACGGCCGCGGCGGCGCCGAACATCAGGATTTTGGCCACCGGGCTATCGCCGCCCAGTTCGGCTGGCAGCGGGCTGGTCATCACTCTGCCGATCGCCATGCCGGCGATGCAGATGAACAGCGTGTAGGCGAACATCTCCAGGCCGCAGAAAAGGAACTTTTTGACGGCGAACCACATGTAGTCGCGGCCCGCGCCGTCGAGGATGCCGATCTTGATGTCGACGGGGGCCTTGATGACCCGGTACAACGCCTGTGCGGGCACCCGCACCAGGGCCCCGGCCGCGACCAGCATGAAATAGGTGAACAGCAGCGCTGCGATCACCAGCAGCGCGCCCAGCCACACGTTGTTGCCGTTGAGGGTGGCGGCGTGGCGGGCACCGGAGTGATTGCCGCAGGTTTCCATGGCCCGGATCGGGGCGTCGTCGCTGGGATGGGTCATCATGGCCACGGTCCAGGCCTGATCGCATCCGCCGGACAGGACGTGGCCGTACTGCCACATCTGGAAGGGCCGCCGCGCGACAGCGGTGATGAGATCGCCGGTGAACGCATCCAACGGCGATGCGCCGTTGAGCGGCTGGGTGACCGCCGGACCGTTGTGCACCGCCGCCTGCGCGACCTGGAACGCCGACCCGCGCGCCACGGCCAGCAGGCCGTGCTCGCCGTACATCAACGTGACCGGGTCGGCCATCAGCGCGGCCCCGAGAACGGCCACCAGCAGCGCCGACAGGATCATCATCCAACCGCGCGCACCGGCGCCCTTGATCATCGCGACCCAGCCGCCGGCGAACACCGCGATCGGCAACAGCCACAGCAACAGGCCGACTTTGGCGACGAGGATGAAAATCGCATCGACGAACGGGCGGGCCAACGCGGCGAAGAAGGCCAGCCAGACCGAACTTGCGGCCAGCCGGAACAACCACACCGAGAGCGTCAGCAGGCCGACGAACAGGCCGGCTTCTGCGGTCAGGATCACCGACGCCAACGCTCCCCCGCCGATGGAGGTGGTCATGGCGCCCACCCAGTCCTGCCAGGTGCTCGGATTCCACGACACGTCGGGGGCGGATTCCTTGGCGGCCTGGTAGAGATCGACGCTGGCCAGGTAGTAGTTGCCCAGCGGCACGTTGTGGGAGTCTCTGACGCCGGTCCAGTTCAACGCCTCGGCGTTGGTCGCCGCGAACGCCGGCGGCGCGAGGACCGTGACGACGGTCGCCAACCAGTACAGGAGAATCAGCACCGCCAAGGTCCGGCCCCAGATCGGGTGGCGCACATACCAGTACGCCAAGCGCGCCACCATCAGCTGGCGTGTGCGGTCATCGGGTTGGTGTCGAACAAAGCCTGTACGCCGGGGTCGGGATGGGTGAACGCGCGAATCTTGCCGAAGTCATCGGTCTCGTCCAGCAGCCACGCTTCGCCCTCGCGGCCGGCGATCACGCTGCCGTGCAGGTGGGCACGGGTGCGGTTGCGGCGGTTGACCCGCATCACCGGGCTGGTGTCCTGGGCGTATTGGCGCAGCAAGTCCGGGTGGCGATCCAGATCGCGACCGCACCATTCTTCGAGGACCGTGCGTGCCATGCCGGCGTCCTTGAACCCGAAATTGAGTTTCTGCGTGACAAATTCGGACCCGATCCGTTTAAACGTTTTCACCGGGTTCTGCACCACCGCGGTCAGCCCGGTGTTGGATTTGCGGCCCTGGGTCATCAGCCGGTAGGCGGCCTTTGCCCCGGCGGCCGACTGGATCCAGTCGTAGCACTCCTCAACGACGAGCATGGACTGCTCCTGCGGGCGCGAGGTGAACACCTGCATGATGGTGTCGATGGCCAATCCGTAGATGGCCCGCGCCGCGCGTTGGCGCGGTGTGATCTCTTCGTGCAGGTGGGCGGTCGTGGACTCCTCGCTGGTCGGCAGTTCCAGCCACGCGGTGTTCCACACGACGACCTGATACCGGGTGAAGTCAGGTACCTGCAGCTCTTGATCCCACAACGCGCGCAGGTGATGGTCAGCGGCCAGGGCCTCGAGCTCGCACAGCAGCGTCTCGTCGGCGGCGGTTTTGTCCCCCGGGGCAAGCCGGCGTAGGTAGTCGATGAGCCCCCAGCTGGTGTGCACCCCTGCGGCGATGAGATTGCGCGGCGCGACGTGCTTTTGGAAACGGCGGGCCGGGTCGCTGCCCACGGGGAACCCGGTCAGGCTCAGCAGATGGTCGGTGGGCTGCGGCAGGTGATCTTCTTCGATGTCGCTGCGGCCCTGGCGGCGCAGTTCTTCGACGATCTCGTGGTTGCGCCGGGCCATGCGCACGCAATCGAGGCTGTAGCGATTTGTGTGCGCGTCGATGATCAGTTTCTTGGACTCCTCGATGCGTGACAGGGCACGTTCGTGCTCGCGTACCGGTGTGGGATCGATGATGCCCAGCCGCGCACCCAGCTCGGCCCACGAATACTCCAACGTCTTTGTTGTTGTGGACTTTCCGCGACCGGGGTCACCGCCCAGGACCATCACCGCACCCTTGCTGCGGGTGGGCGCGGCCAGCAGATCGGTCAACACCACGTCCTGCATGCCGGGCATCGTGATATCCAGGCCCAGCGGGACGCCGAAGGTGTCGCCGAGTTGGGAGGACACCAGCGGCACTAGGGCGCCCAGATCATCGGAGGTGGTCCGGTGGCGCAGCTTCTTGATATCGGACACCGTCTCCGCGCCGGGTATCAAGGTGTGCGCCAACCACTTTTGGCCTCCCCGCCAACGCCTGAACCCAATGCCGGCGCGGGCGAACTCTGTCTTGAGCCGCTTGACGCCCTCGGCGACCAGTTCGGGGGCCGGCGCGGCGACGGTGAACACCATGCCTGCATGCCCAGCGCGGTTGACGCTGCCCTCCTCGCATTTGGCGGCCAGTTCGCGGGTCAGGAACAATTGTCGTGGCAGCTGGTTGTCGACCTCGGCAGCGATCCCACGCTGGGTCCACTGGTCGTTGATGTTGATGTCCATCTTGACCATGTCGGTGTGCATCTTCTGCGGCGGATTCAGCTGCAAACTCTGGTGCCAGTCGATGACAATGCCGCCGGTGCTCAGATCGTCGGCGCGCTTGAACAGCGTCGAGCGAGGGAAGCTCAGCCCGGCCGGGGTGAACTTGTCGATCGGCAGGATCGCCTGGTAACTATCGGCGACGCCGTCGCGTACATCGCGGTAAATCCGCACCAGCGGGTTGTCGGCGCTCAAGCCGGCGGCGTCGAAGAGCTCGGCGGCGTTCTCGTCGAAAAATCCTGGCGTGAAAGCTGTTCCGTCGAGCACGGCGTTCGCGTCGAAGTCGACATCGGGAAGCGGTTCGCGCCATACGCCTCGGCTGAGCGTCGCGTTCCAGCGCCACCAGATCGCTTCGGCGGGAGCCGGTTGCGGTTCGAACACCGAAGGCAGCGCCGCCGACATCGCCGCCGCTCTCTGACGGTAGCGGTCGATGACCTCGGGGTTGTCGTGGTCCTGGCCGGCAAGATTAGTGCCGACATTGGCCATCATGTCGTCACCTTCGCGGCCGAAGTCCAGGCGCAGCGTCAGCCAGCCCTGCCGGTAGCGCAGCGGTAGCCGCCGAAAGTGCGGCTCCCACTGGTGCCGAATCGAGTCCGTCCACTCGCCGGTGATTCCCGACAGGTCCGGGATACCGGTGGCGCCGGCAGCAAGATATGACCTGCGGGCCGGCAGCGGCATACCGCTGATCAGCATGGCGCGGCTGACGTCCTTGGCGTCGCGGTAGGCGGTGAGCCCGTCGAGGCTCACGCGGGCGGGCAGCTCCCGGTACAGCAGGGTGTGGTCGTCGGCGACGGCGTTCTGTTCACTGTCGCCGAGGTAGAAGAACGACGTCGGCGAGACCAAATACTCGGCGAACACGCCGCCGCGGGTGAAGCGGATATTGCCGACGACCTGCAGGGGTGCGCTGTGCCATGAGCGGCGCAGAAGACCCATCAGCCCGACCTCCCGGTGTGGGTGATCGGTGCCAGACGGCCGGTGCTCGGATCAACCGCGTGGCCGGCCAGGGATGACGGTGAATGAGTGCAGGTCGTACGCGGAGATCGGGCCTCCAGCCACCACCGCATCCGGGTCAATCCCGACGGGCCGCACTTGGGCAGCCGCCCGAGGGCAGCCACGGCCACTACCGTCGTGATCAGCCCCAGCACCAAGACGTAGCGGGCATACCCGGTCCCGAAGGTGGCAACCGTCAACGCGACGGTGCCGAGGAATCCGCCGACGCCGGCAAACGCATCCGGGACGCGCCAGCGCCGAAAGTCCGGCAACGCCATGCCGCTACGCGAGCGCGACAGATAGGTCACGACCTCGCTGAGATCGGTGTAGAGCTTGGCGCGGCGCTCAACGTCGGGGGCGTTCACTGGCCCCACACGTGCGCGTCGTAGAACTTGCGGTCGACCACACCCTGGTTTACGAGGAAATCGGTGAATCCGGCGGCGATGCCCACCGACAGCACGATGAGGACGCCGACCACGACCAGGCCGATCTGAAACAGCAGGGCCTCGGCGACGCCTTCCTTGAGCTTTCGGATGGTGAAGACCGAGCCGATGACGATCAGGAACACACCGATCGTGCCGGGGATCGCCAAGGCCATGACCTTGCTCGCGCCGATGATGTCACCGGCGGCCAATACGCTCAGGTGGGCGTCGGCGGGCCGCGATGCGCCGGTGATCGTTTCTGATGCGAGCGCCAAGGACGAGTGTTGCACCTGCTCACTCCACTTCGAGTCGACGGTTGTTACCTGCCCACTCAAGCTAAGGCGCCCACCGCACCCCCTCACACCCCAAAAAGTTGGCTGCAACGGCTGACGATCGCGCGGCCGTGCACGTAGCCCTTGCGACCGGGGTCCGGTATCGGCCTGCGGCATACTTGCAGACATGTCCGCGGTGGGCTGTCTGGTCCAGACCCGAGACGGCCGCTGGGCTGTCGTAGCGCCGACGCAGTGCAGCGTTGGACACGTGCTGGGACCGGGTCGGTGCTGGGTTGGAAACCAGCCCTGCAGCTGCGGCGGGCACACTACCTGGAGCTGTCGCGAGTGCGGGAGTACCACCTACGCACCAGAACTGGGGAGCGGGTGTTCGCCGCTGGTCGGGCCGGCCGCTGTGCGCTGAGTCATCGGAACGCCTGGCTCAGCCCGGCGCGAATCGCCGCGTCTATGTGTGTCAGCCGGACAGCGCTTGGGCGAGGTCTGGTGGGATGGGCATCGGGGTCATGAGTCCGGCATCGACGCGCCCGGTGTTGCCTTCCGGATATCTGCCGGTCACTGACCCGGGCGCGGCCACGATGAGCCTGATGACCTGTCCGAGGGCTTCGCGTCGGTCGTGTTGTCGCAACGCGAGAACGAGCATGGCGGCGTGATTGCAGGTATGAAGCCACGGGCCAGGCTGTGACGCGATGTGTGCCAGCTCCAGATGACGCCAACGGGCATCCGGTGAGTCGGCGGCCTTGGCGGCCGCCATCTCTTGCCGGTAGATCGTGCGGGCCTTATCGGTGATGCGGACCATCAGGATTCCTTCCAGATTCAGTTGCGGTCGCTGTTACCACGGCTGGATTTCGCGTCGGCTGTCAGCGGTATCCGCGACGCGGCTGACGTTGCTGCTGCGGAGGGCGGATCGCAGCAGGGGCCCGGTGCCGGCGGAGGCGCACCGATGCTGGCATGGTGTGTCAGCGACACCTCGGCGTTGACGGGGGTGGCGCCGGGTAGTGGCTGGGTGCGGGCGGCGCGAATCGCGTTGAGGATGACGAGGACTTCGGCGAGTTCGTGGATGAACACCACGGTGGCCAGCCCCAGCGCGCCGAGGGCGGCCAGCGGGATCAGAATGGTGATGATCGCTAACGACACTCCGATGTTTTGCACCATGATCCGGCGGGCGCGGCGGGCGTGGGCGAGCATTTGCGGTAGGTGACGTAGGTCTTCACCCATGAGTGCGACATCTGCGGTTTCGATGGCCACGTCGGTGCCCATGGCGCCCATCGCGATGCCGATATCGGCGGTGGCCAGCGCGGGCGCGTCGTTGACGCCGTCGCCGACCATCGCGATGGGCCGCCCGTTGGAGAGTTCGGACAGCAGCTGCGCTTTGTCTTCGGGTAACAGTTCGGCATGCACGGTGGTGATGCCGGCCTCGGCGGCCACGGCTTGGGCGGTGCGCTGGTTGTCGCCGGTGAGCATTGCGGTCTCGATCCCCAGCCGCCGGAGTTCTCGGATCGCCTCTGCTGCCTCTGGCCGCAGTTCGTCGCGGACAGCGATCGCGGCTACGACAACGGCGTCGCGTTCGAGAAGGACGACCGTGGCCCCCGCGGACTGGAGGCGGACAACGTCATCGGTGAAGGGTCCCGGTTCGATCCAACCCGGCTTTCCGAGACGGACCGCGGAATCGCCGATGCGGCCGATGATGCCGTGTCCGGCGACCGCGGTCACGTCGTGGGCGGGCTGCACGTCGCCGCCTGCGCGGGTCATGATCGCCTCGGCGAGTGGATGCTCACTGCGCGACTCGACACCGGCGGCGATCTGTAGCGCTTCAGCCTCGGAGATGCCGTCGGCGGTGATTGTTTCGACGACCTGAGGCCGGTTGCGGGTGAGGGTGCCTGTCTTGTCCAGGGCGACGACGGCCATGCGGCCCAATTCCTCAACCGCGGCGCCGCCTTTGACCAACGCGCCTTGGCGGCTGGCGGCGCCGATCGCGGCCACCACGGTCAGCGGTACCGCGATGGCCAGTGCGCACGGGGAGGCTGCGACCAGCACCACTAATGCCCGTTCCAGCCACAGCATCGGATCACCGAGCAGTGCACCGATTCCGGCGATGGCCGCTGCCAGGACCATGATCGCCGGTACCAGTGGGCGGGCGATTCGGTCCGCGAGCCGTTGACCGGCGCCCTTGCGTTCCTGGGCTTCTTCGACGATGTGCACGATGCGGGCCAGCGAGCTGTCGGCTGCGAGCGCGGTGACGGTGACCTCGATCGCGCCGCCACCGTTGATTGCCCCGGCGTGCACGTCGCTGCCCGGCTCGGCCTCGACGGGCACAGATTCACCGGTGATGGCCGATAGGTCCAGGCTGGTGCGGCCCGAGGCGATGACGCCATCGGTGGCTGCGCGTTCTCCGGGCCGCAATACCATCACATCGCCGATGACGAGTTCGTCAGGAGCGACGGTGATTTCACGTCCGTCGCGGATCACCGACGCGGTGGGCGGCACGAGTGACAGCAGCGCGCGCAATCCGCGCCGTGTGCGGGTCACCGCGTAGTGTTCAAGACCTTCGGCGATCGAGAACAGGATGGCGAGCAGCGCGGCTTCGGCGATCTGGCCGAGCGCGACCGCACCGATGGCGGCGATCGTCATCAACGTACCGACGCCGATGCGGCCATGCCGCAGGTTGCGCAGTGCACCCGGTACGAACGTGGCGGCACCGGCGATCACGGCGACCAGTTCGACCCCCATGGCCACGGTTGGAAGGTTCGCCCGGCTCAGGATCCAACCGGCAAGCAGGAGTACCGCCGCCGACGCGCCCAGCTGCAACTCCCGTACATGCCACAGCTTCTCGGGGCCTGATTCGGGCTCGGCGACTTGCCGGGTGCCGCAGCAATCGTCAGACACGGTCGATTTCCGTCGCTGTAGCCGAAATCGTTTGTTTCATCACGGCTTCAGTCAACATCCGGCCGTGATCTATGAGCCGATACATCACCATCCTGCCCTGTCGACGCGAGGTCACCATTCCTGCGACTTTGAGCTGGCGCAGATGATGCGACACGAGATTCTGCGACTGACCCACGATCCATGCCATATCGCACACGCACATCTCATCGCCGCGCAGCAGCGCGGCAGCGATGGTCAACCGGGTCGGATCGCCCAACGCACGCGCTCCGGCCGATGCCGCTTCGACGCGGTCCAACTCCGGCAAGTCCGCACGGATCGACTCGGCGTGCGGAAGGTCGAGGCACAGCAGATCGCAAGTATCGACTGTCGGTTCGGTCATTCCTATATACTAACGAATATTGGTATGACGATGAAAGAGGTTGCATGGGCCGCCCTGCTCGCATTGCGATGACGATTGCATCGATCGCCGCCGTGGCTGTCGTTGCCGTGGTTGTGCTGATGACCCGTTCTGATTCAGACGCCGGCACGCAGCCTTCGGCGGACGACGGGTCGGCGCAGGTTGTTCGCGACAACAGTCATCGGCTCAACGCTCCTGGCCACGTCGAGGCCACCTTCGTCGAGTTTCTCGACTTCGAATGCGAGGGGTGTAGGGCCGCCTACCCCATGGTCGAGGAGGTGCGTGCTGAGTACGGCGATCGCGTGGAGTTCGTCGTCCGCTACTTCCCGTTGCCGGGACATTTCAACGCCCAGCGGGCGGCCCGCGCTGTGGAAGCTGCCGCACAGCAAGGCCAGCTGGAAGCTATGTATCAGAAGATGTTCGAGACTCAGGCGCAATGGGGCGAGCAGCAGACCCCAGCCGACGACGTGTTTCGCGGCTTCGCCGCCGAACTCGGCCTCGACCTGGCCGCATTCGATGCGACCTATAACGACCCGGCCACCGTCGAGCGCATCCAACTCGACATCAACGACGGCAAGGAACTGGGCGTCCGCGGAACACCCAGTTTCTTCATCGACGGCGTCCAGGTCCGCCCCCGTGGCCCCGGCGACCTCCGCACTGCACTTGACCAGGCCCTGCAGTAGGTCTGGTGCCGCCCGCGATGGCGTGCCGGTGGCGGGCTTGCGGGCCACGAGGCGTTCGACCAAAGCACCGATTGTTCATCAGCGCTCGCTCAATGGCGTTGAGCTTCATCGCGCTCCTTTCGCCAACAGGGCCGCGGCCTTTGCTTGGTCGTCAACGACGACTCCTGTGAATCTGGCGACGGCTCAACCAATCTGATGTCATTGGGCTGTGGCTTCTCCCCGAGCTGACATCAAATGCGGTGACGCGTACTGATGTCGAAAAGCCCGAAAATCCCGACCCTGAACCTGATCGGCCACTGTGAATCAACGGAGCTAGCCAACACGGCATCGCCGATCCCTTTGACGGTTACCGCAATCAGCCGATCAGCAATGTCGGCTGCGGCGATATCGCCATGAGCTTCGGAGTGCGGCGACACCAGCCAAGTCGTGCGCAATTCGCAGTGACCCCGAGCTCGGCTGATACCCGCGTATCGACGTGCATTTGGCGGAAGGGTGCCTCCACTGAATGATTCTCAGGCAGCACCGATGTCGATCGGCAGTCCGGCCAGTTTCCATTCGAGGATGCCGTCCGCGGCGCGTCGGGTGGTCCATCCGTGGCTGCTCAACAGCCGAACCGCGTCGTGGGCGAGCACGCAGTAACGGCCACGGCAGTAGGCGACGATCTCGCTGCCCGCCGGTAATTCCGAGAGGCGTTGCGTGAGCTCCTCGACCGGGATGTGTACGGCTCCCGGAAGGTGTCCGGCGGCGTATTCGGGGCCCGGCCGCACATCGAGGATGACGGTGTCGCCGCTGTCGAGGCGGCGCAGGAGTTCTTCGGTGTCAATTGCGGTGGTGTCATCGGGGCCCAGATAGGCGCGGCGCGCGAGTTCGGTTTGCGCGCGATGTCCCTGAGCGACCCGCCGTAGGTGTTCCCACAGCTGCGCGACATCCTCGCCGGCCAGTGAGTAGAAGATCCGGGTGCCTTCGCGGCGGGTGGCGACCAGGCCGGCTTGGCGCAGCGCCTGCAGGTGTGCCGAGCAGCTACTGACCCCGACGTCGGTGGCGGTTGCGAGCTCATCGACACTGCGGGGCCCCTGGGCCAGCAGGTCGAGCAGTTCGAGGCGCTTGGGACTGCCCAGAGCCTTTCCGACAGCCGCGAATTCGGCGAACAGCGCGTCTTTGGTGGCACGATCAGCCATGCGAGGTCTCCTTGCGGGCGGCGGTTGCGGGTCGGTGATGAGTCTCGTACATGCGCAGCGCGACGATCAGGCCGGACGCCGCGGTGAGAGCGGCCACCGTCCAGATGGCGGCCCGAATGCCCAGAGCGTCTGCGACGATGCCGGCGATCAGGGCTCCCACGGCGAAGCCGCCGTCGCGCCACAGGCGGTAGGTGCCCACAGCGCGGGCCCGCCACACCGGGTGGGCCACGTCGCCGATCGCGGCGAGCAACGTCGGGTAAACCAGCGCGGTTCCCGCGCCGATTAGGACCGCCGCTACGGCCCATATCGCGAACGTGTCGGTATAGGCGATCAGGCCTAAAGCGAACGCCTGCAACCACATTCCGGCGACGATCATCCATTTGCGGCCGTATCGGTCCGAGAGCGCGCCGGTGACCAGCTGACCGAGTCCCCACACCGCGGGATACAGTGCGGCCAACACGCCGATCCGGCCGACGGACAAACCCGCGGCGGCGAACAGGATCGGAAACAGGCCCCAGGCCAGGCCGTCATTGAGGTTGTTGACGAGCCCGGCTTGGCTGGCTGAGGACAGCGCCGGCTCGCGGAAACTGGTCTGGGTGAACACCTCCCGGTTGGTCAGCTTGTCGTGCAGGTGGTCGTGGCGGCCGTCGACGCGGGCCGCGTGAGTGGCGGCCTCTAGCCGGGCGTGCTCACGGGTTTCCTTGACGGCCATGCTCGACAGTCCCAGCCCGAGCGCGGCGAACGCGATCCCGAGCAGGAACGGCGCCGGGCGCAGACCGTAGGCCTGGGCCAGATAACCGGTGGCCAGCGCGGTCAGTGCCACCGCGCCGTAGCCCGCGGCCTCGTTGAGGCCCATCGCCAGGCCGCGACGCACCGGACCGACCAGATCGATCTTCATCACCACAGTGGTGGACCAGGTCAAGCCCTGACTGATGCCGAGCAGCACGTTGGCCACGATGACCCACGACCACGACGGCGCCCAGATCAGCATCAGCGGCACCGGGACGGCGACCAGCCAGCCCGCCACCAGGACCGGCTTGCGGCCGAACCGGTCAGACCAGGTGCCGGCGAAGTAGTTGGTGGCGGCCTTGGCCAGGCCGAACGCCAGGATGAACGACAGCCCGGCGGTGTAGGCGCGGATGCCGAACTCCTGCTCGCCCAGCAGTGGCAGGACGGTCCGTTCCTGCCCGAGCATCCCGCCGACCAGCGCATTGACCACGATCAGCAGAGTGAATTGGGCGGCGTTCTGCGCCAACCCCAACTCGATGCGCCGATCACCGGAGTTGTTCTGCGCCACCTGGCTCATGACGTCACGGCCAGGGATTTTCCGCTCCGCTCGGCCCACTGCTGCGGTCCGCCGGCTAGCACGGCCACATCATCATGACCGGCGCGCGCGAGCACGCTGGCGGCGCTCATCGCCCGCTGGCCGTGGCCACACATCACCACGGCCGGCCCGGGCGGCAGGTCACCGGCGTGGCCCGTGAGCGCGCCGAGCTCGATATTGAGGGCCCCGGGCACATGACCAGAGGCGTACTCGCGGTCCTGTCGGACATCGAGGACCCGGGCGGTCCCGATGGCCTCGGCGCCGATCAGGGGGATCGAGCCTGTCGGCTGACCGTCGGCGATCCAGGATGACATGCCCCCGGCGAGCTCACCGGCGATCAGGTCGTAACCGATCTTGCGGGCCTGCCAGACGACTTCCGCGGGATCTTGGGCGGGGCTGCGCACGATCACCAACGGCTTGTCCGGTGCGACGAGCCAGCCCAGCCAGGTCGCCAGGACTGGTCGCAATTCAATGGACACCGACCCGGCCACGTGCTCGGCAGCGAAGTCGGCTATCGGGCGCACGTCGATGACCTCGGCACCCGAGGTCTGCAGTGCAGCCACTTCGGCGGCAGAAAGTGGGCGCATCGTATCTCCGGAGATGGGGGCGGGGCCTCGGCGGTTGATCTCGGGAAGCCGCAGAAAATAGGGCGGGAAGCTGCCCAACGAATCCAGCAGCTGCTTGACGAAAGCGTCCTCGTTGTCGGCTCGAAGCAGCGAGTTCGTCGCGCGTTCAACGCCGATCGTCGACGTACGCTCAGCCCCGGGCGGCGCCGAGCAGAATGAACCCGCCCCGTGGGTGGGCCACACCGCAACATTGTCGGCGAGTCTGGCCAACCGCTGCAGCGACCGATACTGCGCACGCGCGAGTTCCTCGGTCCGCTCCGGGGCCACCAGGTCGGTACGGGCCGCAGAGCCCACCAAAAGCGACCCGCCGGTGAATACACCCAAAGTCCGGGCACCGTCGAGCAACTCGAACGCGATGTGCTCATGGGTGTGCCCGGGGGTCGCCAGCGTCCGCAAGCTCAGACCACCCAGGTCGACTTCGTCGCCGTCGGCCAGCGCGGTGTGCGGATGCTCCCGCTGCCCGGCTGCCGAGGCCAGCACCGTCGCGCCGTCGCTCGCGGCGAGCGCCACCGCGCCCGTCAGAAAATCGGCGTGCAGGTGTGTGTCCGCGGCGTACGCCAGCCTCAACCCATGTTTGTCGGCCGCTGCCCGCAGCCCACGCAGATCACGACTCGCGTCGACCGCCAGGCCACGACCATCCGCCAAGTCCACTAGGTACGCCGAATTGCCCAGCCCCTCGTCCACCAGTGGGATCACCGTCACATCGCCCATCGGGTCGCCTCCAACCGCGTCGCATCACCAACCATTGCTACAATAATCCATTGATCTATGGAATATGGCCCAGGATGCTCGGTGCTCCCGGGTTCAGCTGGCCTAGCTGACCGAGCCCGCTGGCGTGGCCTCGACCGACGAATGGCTGTGATGCTGTAGTGGATTCCCGTTGCGATGTCTACACGCTGTTGACCGCCAAGGACTACACGGCCCCGGCGGTGTTCGAGCCCGCCAACTTGCTGCGTGAGGCCCGCCGCCAGCGCAATCTCCCTGATGTCGCGGTACCGGCGGTGGGTTTGCTCGATCCTGATGGGGACATCGTGCGCTATCTGGCCGCCAGCGGCCGCGGTCGACCACATCCTGGTTGGGCGTGCTATCACACTCAGATGTGGACCGTCGATCTCGACGGCATCGAGGTCGGGGTCGTCGGAATGGCTGTGGGCGCACCGTTCGCTGTCCTGGTCGCCGAGCAACTTGCCGCCTCGGGCGCCGGGCTCATCTTGAGTATCACCTCTGCGGGGCAGATATCGGCGGTCGAGGATCTGCCCTGTTTTCTGCTCATCGAGAAGGCGTTGCGCGATGAGGGAACCAGCGTCCACTACCAACCACCGGGGCGCTGGAGCCGGCTGGACACCACGCTGCAGCAACGCCTTGCCGGGGCGTTCGACCAGTTGCCCGAGCCGGTGCGGTCGGGCGCCTCCTGGACCACCGACGCTCCCTACCGTGAGACGGCGAGCGCGATCGAGGCCGCCCAACGGAACGACATCGTGTGTGTGGAGATGGAAGCAGCCGGTCTTTACGCCTATGCGGCCGCGCGAAACCATCCGGTGGTGTGCTTCGCTCACATCACCAACACGATGGCCACCGCAGGTGCTGACTTCGAGAAGGGCGCCGACAACGGCGCGCATGACGCGCTCGCCGTCGCTCGCACCGCGGCGGCTGCGCTGCGCTGAACGCGCCGTCGCGACACCGTGGCCATCACGGCGGCACCGGCCACCGCTTCTGCGCGATGAGCAGTGCGACCGCCCGTAGCAGTAGGGGTGGGCGCACACGAAGTCCTGCGCGCAGCGAGTCCAGTCGGATCCGCTAGCCCGCCGAGTTGGATCCAGCCCGGCCGTTCGTACCTCATTGGCCTCCTGCGGCAGCCTCTACCTTCCGGCCGTCACGGGTTGCGGCGCCCGGTCGGCCACCAACGGGACGAGGTCGATCGCGCTTACCATCCAGGCGCCGTTGCTGCTTTCCACGGTGACCGGCAGGGTCATCGGGACCGGGACGTGCTGGCCGGTCTTGGCCAGCACCTGCAGCAGCGCGCGGAGTCGGTAGCCGGCGGGGGGCGGCTGCGGTGGTTGTTCTGACAGTTGCGCCGACAGCAGTTGTCCCCTGGCGTATCCGCCGACCGGTGAGACGGTGCCGGGCAGGGCGTAGCGATCCATCCCGGTGGTTTTGGTGAGATAGGTGTCGGTGAACTCGGCCAGTACTTGGTATAGCGGCGAGGACTGCTCCAGTGTGTGGGGGTAGGCAAGCGTGATCTGCACCCCAGGGCCGGGGCCGTTGACCGCCATCGGCCAGCCGATGACCTTGGGCTGCTGATGCCACAGAATCACCGGCATCCGGTAGAAGGTGCGCCGCGGCACCGCGGTGGGGATCTGGCGCTGCACCACGGTCACGGTCACCGAGTACATCTCCACCTCCCCTACCGTTCCCCGGTACAAGACGGCGGCGGTGCGGGCGTGCGCTTCGGTTGCTGCGGCGATGTCGCGTTTCGGGGGCGGTCCCGCGGCCGCCACATCGACGAACTGCGTGAGCCCCGATATCGCTGAACCTGTTGCTGTCAGCCATTGTTCAACAAAGTCGCTGGCGAAGCCGCCGAGCTGGTCATGCTCATTGCCGATGCGCTGACTGGTCGCTTCGATACGCAGATCGGGCGGGTTGATGAAGGTGCGGCAGAAGGCGGCGCCGCCAAGCAGCGACACCAGCACCAGCAGGCCCAATCCTGTTCGGCGCAGCCATGTGCCCGCCGCCGAGATGCGGGCCTGGTTGGTGCGTGACACCGGCAGCCCGTAGAAGTCCTCGGTCACGGTAGCGTCCCCTCGATCTGCAGCAGAGATAGCGCAAACGTGGCGTCGACCGCCGCCGGGTTCTCGGGGTCCTCGGTCGGCTCGGCCGGTGTGCTCAGATCCGGGTACAGCCGTGCCGTCGTCGCTGAGGTCTGTTCGGCGGGCGGATCGTCGGCCGGTGGGCGCTGGGTTTCGAGGACCACCATGGTGATCTCGGAGGCCAGCACCGGTTTGGCGCCGCGATAGGCGATGGGTCCGCGCGCACCGCGGGTGTCGACATCCCAGTGGCTGGCCGGGCGCTGCGGGTCGCTGGAATCGTTGAACACAAACCGGACTCGGGTCGGAACCCGGTGCTGGGCCCATTCGTCGCGGCCCCCTTGCACTTTCGGCACCCACCCTGGCGTGATCTCAATCTTGGACACCAGGTACCAGCGCGGGCCCGTCATCTCGTTGCCCAGCTTGATTTTCAACAGTTGGCCGTTGGTTCCGCCCCCGGCCGCGCCGAAACCTCGCACGCACTCCCAGGCTGACTCGGTGTCGGTTTCCTGAAGCGCCCCAGGTGATGTCGAACCTTCGTAGCAGCCCTCGGCGGTGGCCATATAGGGGACGATGTCGGCGCCGGACTCCGGCGGCGCCGACGGCTCCACCGTGGGCGCACCGACCGCCAGGGCAGGAACGTGTGCCTTCGGTTGCGGCGCGGGATCGTCTTGGCCGGTGGCCACCATGATCCCCGCCGCCAGCAGTGCTGTGGCAGCGGTGACGGCGATGAGCACGCCAGCCCAGCCTTTGGCGCGGCCGTTCGGCGGCGGGGCGGGGCCATCGCCATCGGCGGGGCCGACGGCATCGACGGGGGGGACCGCAGGTAGATCCACGGCGTTCAGGTCAACCGGGTTGGGGCGCACGGTGGTTGACGCTGCCGACTCGGGTTGGTCGGCGGCAAGGGATGCCTCGTCGCTGCGCCCAGCCGGTTCGATAACGGGCGCGGGGGCGCCTGAACGGGCGAAGAGGCTCGTTGCCCAACCGGCGCCGACGTCGGCGCCGGCGTGAGTGGTGGTCGTGTCGGTTTGGTTCAATTCATCATCCATCGCTGGGGGGCTTCGGCACGTTCGGGCAGGCATCGCCGGTCGGGAGTCACCAGGTACACCACGGTCTGCGGGGGTATCGACACGGGCGCGGTCGGGGTGTGGTAAGCGGCTGGGCGCCAGCGGCTTTCGGCGCCATCGTAGGACCCCCGCTGCTGGCCGGGTCGGCGGCACTGACGGTAGAGCAGATAGCCAATGGCAATGACCAGCAGCCAACTCGGAATGCTGGCGATCGCCTCATAGACCGCGATGGTCAGCGCCGCCAATACCACCAGTGGGAAGACAAGAAACGTGATGAGAGCTTTCATGACTCAACCCTAGAAACACCGGCCGACATCTTGTCTGCAGGACGAACGCCGATGGGGACAGCGTTGGGGTCCGCTGGTAGCCTCACCGACGTGCCTGCTGCCAAAGGCGTGCCCGCAGACGGGCCCGAACGGCTGATCGTTTTTGTCAAGCAACGCCTCGCCGACCTCGGGATGACGCAGGAAGAGCTCGCCGCCCGGGGCGGCCCGGACCGCTCCACGCTGGGTAAGCTGCGTGGCCGCCCTGGACAGAAAACGCCCACCGTAGCAACGCTTCTCGCGTACGACGACGGCCTGGGCTGGGAGCGGGGCTCGGCGGCGGTCGTGCTGCTCGGCGGTGCTCCGCAGGAAGCCCGCGCGGCCACCGGATCGGGGCCGCTCGGCGGCGAGGAGAAGGCGCTGCGGCTGCTGCGCCAAGCCCACCGGCGCGCCGGCAAGCTCGCCGAGCTGCTGGATTCGGCGAACCGCGAGTTCGAGCACCTGCGCCGCCAGCTCGACGCGCTGAGCGGCGGGCGCTGACTAGTCGGGACGGTCATGGCCGGGCCTCGTTGCGCATCGGCGGGGTCATCGCGCCCAGGTTGGGTGTGGGTGCCGACGGAATCAGCGACGGCGCGGTGAGGTCATCGGCGCCGAGGATGGCCGCCGCGTCGACCGGGCTGATGTTCAGCGGCGGGAGTTTGGCGGGACGTAACTGAAGGGCGCCCGGTACCGCCAGCCAGCCCTCCGCAATCCCGTACAGTCCGGCGACGAGCAGCATCGCCGGCAGCTGGGCAGCGACCCAGGCCCACAACACCGTCGATCCCAGCCCCGGCGACGGGTCGTAGAAAACGACGATCATCGACCCGGGAACCAGTGACGCCCACAGGAACGCCACGATCGGATAGGACCGCAGAGTGTCGGGGATCAATGCCAGAGTCAACCGGTAGATACCCTTGCCGGCCAGCCAGCCCAGGGGCACGAATAACAGCATGACCCAGAACCCGCACCACTCGATCTGGCCGATGACCGACATGTGCCCGCGCGCCGGCAACGGGTTGCGCGCCAGATCATCGCGCCGCGAGGGGGCAGCCAAAATCGTTGCCGCATAACGGCGGCGGATCTGGATATCCAGTTTCTCCATGCGGGATCGCTGGATCTCCGACCACGTCCAGTGGTTGTGAATCCACTCGCGGCGCAACTCGTCGTAGCGGTCCGGTGCGATGCCCATGAATCGACCCTAGAGCCGCGTTTACCCCTGTCTCACACCTCAAAATCGGCGTCGACAACGCGGTGACCGCAAGGCCGCGGCCGAGGTAGCTGGCTTCATAGGCGAAACGCACGAGGTCGACCCGAATCGTGTTTGATGGCACGGCCACAACCGATTTCAGGATGACGACAAGGTGGTCCTAGCGATCGGAACGGACCTGGCCGTAGTACCCCGTGTGTGCGGATACTGTGACACTCATAGCGCGTGCGGGCAAGGCCGGCCCGATCTTGCACTCGCCAGCCCCACAACGGCTCGACATCACGGATGCACCGATTCAGGTCTAAGGCGTCGCCGAGAGGAAGATGAACGTCGCCAACAGCACGAGGTGCACGACCCCCTGCAGCAGCAGCGCCCGCCCCTGCGCCAGGGTCAGGACCGAGACGATCACCGACAGCGTGAGCAGCACGATCTGCATCGGTTCCAAGCCAAGTGTGAGCGGGCCGGGCAGCCAGATCATCGCCAGCGCCAGAACCGGGATGGTCAGTCCGATCGACGCCATCGCCGAGCCGTAGGCCAGGTTGAGACTGTTCTGCACCCGGTCCCGTCGGGCGTTGTTCAGGGCCGCCATGGTTTCCGGGGACAGCACCAGCAGGGCGATTACCACGCCCACCATCGCGTGGGGCAGGCCCAGCTGCGACACCGTGGACTCGATGGTCGGCGAGAGCAGCTTGGCCAGACCCACCACTGAGACGAGGGACACCATCAGCATGCCCAGGCTCAGCCAGGCCTCCCGCGTTGACGGGGGGTCGGCGAACCCGTCACCGTCCTCGCCGGGCGCCCCGGTGGTGCTGGCGGGCTGCTCAGAGGCGACCGGCACGAAGAAGTCCCGGTGCCGCACGGTCTGGGTGAACACGAACGCCACATACAGCACCAACGATGTCACCGCGGCGAAGGCCAACTGCGCCGCGGTGTACTCCAAACCCGGCTTGGAGACAGTGAAGCCGGGCAGCACCAGGCACATTCCGGCCAGCGTCACCACCGTGGCCAGCGCCGACCCCGACCCCGAGGCGTTGAAGGACACCAACCGGTGGCGCAGCGCCCCAGCCAGCAGGCTGATGCCGACGATGCCGTTCAGGGTGATCATCACCGCCGCGAACACGGTGTCGCGGGCGTAGGTGGAGGCCTGCGGACCACCCCCGATCATCAACATCACGATCAGCCCCACCTCGATGACGGTGACCGCCACCGCGAGCACCAACGAGCCGAACGGCTCTCCGGTGCGGTGGGCGACGACCTCGGCGTGGTGCACCGCGGCGAAGATCGAACCCCCCAGGAGCACGGCGATCAGCCCGAGCAGAACCGGGTGGTCATGGTGCAGCCAGGTCGCTGCCAGGACGGTGAACGCCAGGACCGGGACTACGAGGGTCCACCGCAGGGGGCCGCGCCTGGCCGTCCGATCCATTGGTAGTCAGCTTCCTATCCCTGTCGGTGACCCCTGCTCGTCTACTGCCTCGTCTTGGTCCTCACTGCTCCGTAACTGTTCGAGCTGCCCGTCGGTGACGACTGGTGTCCCTGTTGCTGGTGAGGTTTTCGGTGCCGGACACTACGCGGGCATTTCGAACGAGCAACGAACTCGCTGTTGACTCACGAAAAGTGCCCGCGTAACTGTTGGGCTCCTCGACGCCAGCGGGCCAACTGTGCGAATATCACACACATGGACCACGCAACGCTTGGACTCCGAGTGGCCCAGGCACGCTCTGCGGCCGATGTGTCTCAGGGCAAGCTGGGCGAGCTGGTTGGCCTTGACCGTACAGCGATCAGTCGGGCAGAAAAAGGTGAGCGCAAGCTCACCATGACGGAGATGGTCGCCATTGCTGAAGCGTTAGGGCGGCCCCTTGGCTTCTTTGTCAACGATCCGCTCCCAGCGGTGGTGAATCGTCGAACGGACCTAGCTAGCGCCCCAGACGATGCGCGTCACGATACGACCCAGGCTCTTGATACTGAGATCGAACTGTTCGCTTCGGATGCTCTCATGTTGCTTGAGATGGGTCTGGTCGCGCCGGTGAAGCGCGCTCAGGACGCGAGAACTCCGCAGGATCACCCCGAGGCCGAGCATTTGGCTGCCGTCATTCGTGAACGCCTCGGGATGTCCGACGAGCCGATTCTCAATCTCGGTGAGGTCTGCGAACGGCTCGGCCTGTACACCTACGCTGCCCCCCTCGGGGTGCATGGCCCGGATGGTGGATGTGTAGAGGTCACTGCCGAGGTGGAAAGCATCGCCGTTGCCGTCATCAACGGCGATCTGGATTCAGGTCGGCGCCGGATGACGCTTGCCCATGAGCTGGGCCACTGGCTTTGTGGTGATGCCTATGATGCGGTGGCTGGCACAGACTCCGAGAAGATGATCTTCTCCTTCGCTATCCACTTTCTTGCCCCTCGCCCCGGTGTGGTGCACGCGTGGAACAACAACCGAGACTGGAGCAACCGTGACCGGGCGCTTGACGTCGCGGCGACCTACCACCTGAGCTGGTCAGCGGCGGTGGGCCAGCTGCGCAATCTCGGCCTGATCGCACGGACAGAATATGACTCGCTGCTGCATCACGAGCCGCGCAAAGGCGACTATGCACACCTCAAGTTGACCTGGGAAAAGGAACCCAAGAGCCCCTACCTTTCACCTAGCTTCGCTGCGGCATGCATAGAGGGATACACCACGGGTCGGCTGACGGCGGCCCGCACGGTTGAAGTGCTGCGCGGCACCATGACGCGCGACGACCTTCCAGAGCGGCCGCCGCAAACTTTGAGCGACTTGCGCCGTGCGTTCGGCGGCCACGTTGGGTGAGCCTGCGCAGTGGGTGATGGACACCAGTGCCTACACCCACTTGTGTCGCGCTGGCTACGCCGACATTATCGGCCAGCTTGCCCCTGGCGGGGTGGTCTTGATTCCATGCCAGGTGGACATCGAAATCGCAAGAGGCAGAGACAAATACCCTTCGATACCGTCTGTGTTGTCGGTTGAATGGGCACAGACGGTCGTCCTTGATGATGATGACGAACTGGCTGCCATGTTCATCAAGGCCAGACTTGGCGGCGGAGTCGATGAGCATATTGGTGAATGTGCTGTGATCGCATACGCGCAGCGTCGTGGTCTCCTCGCCGTCCTCGATGACCGCGCTGCTGTGGAACAGGCCGATCAGCTGGGCGTCGAATCTATTGGCACGATGTGGATCGTGGTGGAAGCCTACAAGTCGCTCTGGGGCCGAGACGCCAATGCGATGGTTGCGGCTGTCGATGCTCTGCTGGACACCGACATGCGACTTCCACTGCGTGATGGTCGAGAAGTACTCGCATGGGCCTACAAAGAGGACTTACTTCCTTGATTTACCCATGCGCTTCCTTGATTTACCCATGCGCGTGAACGACAGAGTTCCTCTGGCTCAGCGCAGCAGAGTGGCGAAGTCGGCGAGAGGCGGTGGGGTGGTGATGGGGACCGCGGGCTGTTGGCGCTCACAGGGCTAACCCGCGACAGCGGCCCGCGGCATCAGGAGTGGCTGGTCCACCATCGATACAGCGTGGGCAGATCATGCTGGGGCGAGCGGGTGACAGCCAGCAGGAGGTCGGCGTCGGTGGTCCACGCCAGCACCGCCGACCCGTCGCGCACACCGCAGTAGAGCATCCCCACGGCTGTGTCCGGGTTGGAGCGCCGCCGCCAGGGGCCCGGCGATTGAATCCGGCCGGGACACACGACAGTGGTTGACTCCCCCACTATCTGGTCGAACGCTGAGGAACGGGCCTTGTCGTCGAGGGCGAGGGTGTAGGTCGCCGATACGGGGCCGCCGGGATCGGTGTTGGCCGCGCACGACGCTACGGCGGCAGCACCGGGGGGCACGGCGTCGGCCGGTGTGCACGCACCCGGGGGGTAGCCCGGCGGAAGTATCCGGTTCAGGCGCGCCCGTGCGGCAGGCTCGGCGGTGGCCGACGGTGGCGCCTGCGGGGATTCGGCGGTCGTGGGCGCCGGTGATGCCGATGCCGATTCCGGTGGGGGCGCGCCGCCGATCGTGGCGATCAGGATCACCGTGAGCACGATCGCCAGACCCGCTGCCGCGGCCCCACCCCACAGCATCGTCGATCTGGACAGGTGCGGGCCGGGAACGTTGGCCCAAATATTCGGTATCTCACCGAATTCCGGCGGCGGCGCCGAAACCTCGTGCGGCTCGGGTGCATCGGGGTCCGACCGGGGCCGCACCGCCGGCGGCGCAAGCACCGCCATCGGCGGGGGCGGCGGGCTGTTCCCGGTCTGCGGGCGGTAGGGCGCTGCCGAGGCTGGGGCCGCGGCCCGGCGCACCGCCGCGGCGGCCGCGGCGGCGAACTCGCGGGCCGAGGCGAACCGCTGCTGTGGATCCTTGGCCATCGCCGTGGCGATCACATGGTCGAGATCGGTAGTGGCCCAACAGATGTAGTCAGACACTTTCGGGGGTGACTCTTCGAGGTGGGCCCGGATGGTGGCGGCGTCGCCCTGAGTATGGGCGAATGGTTGGCGGCCCGTCAGCAGCCGAAACAGGGTGCAGCCCAGCGAGTACACATCTGAGCGACCGTCGACGGGTCCGCCGGTGAGCGCCTCGGGCGGCGAATAGGCCAGCGTCGTGGTGAACGCTTTCCCTGGGGCTTGCGGGGCGTCGTCGATGCGTCTGGCCACTCCGAAATCGCTGAGCAGGACCTTCTCCTGGTCCCCGGACCCGCTCAGCAGCAGATTGGCTGGCTTGACGTCGGCGTGGACAACGTTGCGGTGATGCGCGTAGTCGAGCGCGTGGGCGGCCTCGGTCACGATGTGAACCGCTCGAAGCGGGGTCATCGTCCCGGCGCGCAAGGCCGTCTCGGCATCGGTGCCGTCGACGAACTGCATCGCGATCCACAGCTGCCCGTCGCTCTCCCCGCGACCGTGGATCGAGACGATGTTGGGGTGATCGAGCATCGAGGCGATCTCGGCCTCGCGGACCAACCGTTCACGGAAGGCAGGATCCTCAGACAGTTCGGGGCTGAGCACCTTGACGGCTTCGCGGCGCGGCAGGTTCGGGCTCTGCGCGAGGTACACCGCACCCATCCCGCCGGCGCCCAGAACCCGTTCGAGGCGGTACCCGCCAACAACCGAGCCGACCGAGAACATGGCGTCTAGCATCTCCCACCACCGACCGGCGGTGCCGATGTGGGTTGGGCCCCGGCTCGGATGTGGCCGCAGCCGCCACCGCCTCCCGGCTCGGATGTGCCGGCGCCCAGCAGGCCGGGCCGAATCGGGGGCGGCCTCCGGTGTGCTCAGCGCCGCGCCTGGCCAGCGCGTTGACGGCATCGTTCGGCGTGCAGAATCTTGGCTGCGTGGTCGAAGTGAGCCATTGACTCCACGAAATCCGGGAGGAAGACATTCTGCCCGGCGGTCCCGCGGATGAGCAGGCGAGCGTGGTTGTCATTGGCGGGGTTGAGTTCGCTGGGGTCGAACATGTCGCGCCACTCGCGCCCGGTCGTGCGGTCGTCGTGGTTGTTCGAATAGGTGTGGGTCGAGGAGGTCGTTTTGCCCATCCAGTAGGTCGCTGAGCGCAGCCAGCGTTCCTCGTGCGCGCCGTACATCATCAGCGAGGCCGGCACCACGTTCATGATCGCGTGCGCGCGCTGGGCGCCGTAGACGACCTCCAGTTGGGTGCTGTCCTGCATCGCCCCGCAGATGGACACGCCGAGGCCCCGGTTCTCGGCGATGTTGCCGTCGAGGTTGGCCAGCGGTGTGTTGGTGAGTTCGTCGAGGAACAGTCCCAGATGGCACAGGGTGTCGCGCTGGTGCACGAGTTCGCGGCGGCGGTCGATGAGCATCTCCATCAGCAGAGAGGCCACCGGCGCTGCGTCGCCGAACATCGGGCACAGCACGTAGAGCGTGTTCTGGGGATCGTCGAGGAAGCTCAGGTCGAAGTCCTCGGTGGCAGTGGCGTCCAGGCCGCTGACCAGCCAGCCGGTTAGCGCGTGCGAGAGGGTCATTTTCACGCTGTCGCGTTGGCGCGGCTCCTGGGCCAGAACGGCGCGCACCCGCTGCTGAAATTCGCGCGCTCCGCGCGAACGGCAGTAGATGTCTGAGGCGGCCGCCGCCCAGCCGGGTTCGTGGTTGTTGATTCTGCTCCAGTCGCGCCGACCCGTGGCCGGGTCCGGCTCGGGGGCCCACGGGTTCTCGGCGGCGCGCAGCGCCCAGGACATCCCGTACGAGGAGTCGGTGCTGGCCGCCCACAGGATGCAGGTCAGCGGGGCCAGCGCCAGGTCGTCCCACATGCCGTTGGCTTCGACGCGGATGCCGCCCGGTGTGCCCGCCCCGGAGAGTCGAAGCATGGCGCGCGCGCAGCGCTGCGCCTGCTGAAACGTGGTGATGGCGGTCGTCGGATCGAATCTGACCCGCCGGATGTCGCCGGGATAGGGCGGGGATTGAATCGGGCGCAGATCCAGCAGCTGGGAGGGCCCGGGGCGGCGGCGCGACACCAGCAGCATCAGGTCGTCGCGGCTACTGGACACCAATGCCGCCGAGGGCCACATGGACGCTGACGGTGCCAGCCACTTGCGTGTCTTACCGGTCCCCGGGGGCGCGCTGGCGATGATGTGGGGGCCTGAGCGGGCCGGCACCATGATCCCGCGTTCGTTTTTCACCCAGCCGGCGAACGGGGTCGGCGGCGGGGTGAATTGGTCTGTGGCGACGGTCATTTCATCGCGTCCCCCGCAGGCAGGCACTCATCGCGTCGACGTTAGTGCCGGTTGAGAACGGAGCTCACACCTCAAATTGGGTGTCGGTAGTGATCGTGTCACCACCTGCAAACGTGGCCTGACCCCGCAATTGTGGCGGCAAGAGACATTCTCAGTGAGCGTTCGCTATCCCTTACAGTTAGACCATGGCTGGCGCGGGGGTTCTCATCGGCTACGCGCGTTGCTCAACTGACGCTCAAGACCGGGAGTGCACTGTCACCGATCTGGCCGAGATGTTCAAGATCTCCCGGCCCACGGTTTGTCGAACCATCCAGCACGGCACAACCACGGAGAGTGTGCCGTGACCGCCGAGTCTGCGTATGGCCCTGACCCCGACGATCCGACCCACATTCTGTCGTTGTTACCGGACCGCTGGCACGATCAGTTCCTCTTCGAATACCGGGCCGGACTCGACGCTGCCCGCGAGGTCGGGCAGTGGCCCGGGCTGCGCGCTTTGTTGCACCGCTGGCGGCTGCGCGCCATCGCCTACGCCGACCCCGGTTTCCATGCCGCCGCACAGTCCGCCCACGATGCCCGTCCCGAAGATCTTCTGCTGTTGCCCGGGTGGGATGACACGCGGTGAGCTACCGGCCGATGCTGATCGGACGCGCACAAAGCCAGTTCACCGACCTCATCGACCACCCCAGCGCCTACGACGCGCTCATGGAACGGATCGTCCGACTCGTCGACGCCCCGTGGGATGCCTGGCCGGTCTACCCCGACGGCCAGCCCGACTACCGGGAAACCCAGTTCGGCGAACACGGGCTCCTATCCTTCCGAGTCGACGACAACGCCGACCTGTTGATCATCTTCAACATCCTCTGGACCGGATGACGTGTCCCGTGTGCCACCGGGACGGGCCTAACACAAACACCCCAAAATCATCTGCCCCGCGGGAACAAATAGGGGTTTTCATCGGGCACGGTGGCGATGTCGACCTTGGTTTGGCCGCCGGCGGTGCGCACGGCCACCCGATGATCGTCGACCTGAGTGAAGCTGATATCGGGTGGCAGCCCCTTCGGGTAGGAGCTGTCCGAGGGCATCGAGATGATCGTCGGGGCGGTGATGTGCGCTGCCCCGTCGGCGCGGTCCTTGACCACGATGTGCGGCGTGAGTACCGGTGTGGCCGAAGGGGATACATGGACTTCGATGAAGGGTTCAAGTTCCTGCAGGCCGGCCCACCGTAGCGGGGTGTCGGTGTAGACGCTGACCGGGAGCCCGACCGCCGCGGCCCGCAAGAGCAATTGGCGGGCATACATGCGGCCGGTCTTGACCAAGATCCGTGTATCGCGTTCCGGGTCGGTCAGCGGCAGGAGCACCGGCTGGCGGCGGCCCTGGTGGTTCACGGTGCCGATCAACACCCCCGCTGACCCGACCGGCATCGTGAGCCCCTCCAGGTCGGTAAGTGCCAGGCTGGGCAGCCCGGGCAGGCGCGGGCCTCCCGGCACGCACGACATGGCGGCGCGAGCCTGGTCGCCGACCGGTGTGTTGAGATCAACGGTGGGCGCCAGCGTCGGTTTCTGCGCGGTCTGGGTGCGCACCAACGCCGAAACCCGCACCCGGTGATCGTCGGCGGGGCGCAGGGTCACCGTGGTCACCGCCGAGTCGACCCGCCATGTCCAGACGTCATCGAGGTTGGCGGTGGTGATGTCTTCGGCGGAGAACACATACGTCGCCCAGCAGTGGCCGTCGTTGTCGAGGTAGCGGTTGTGCGCGGTGCTCACCCCCGACAGCAACGGACCGGCAAGTTCGTCGACCAGAGCGTGGAGGTCGGACAGTGACAGCGGGCGGGCGCGGCACCCTGTTTCCTGCAGTGCGCAGATCAGCCGCTCGGCCACCGCGGCGGTGGCGTCCTCGACGGTGGTGCGCAGCAGCAGGCCCCGCGCCGAGGCGGCGATGTTGAGCCGAATCACCGCGTAGGTCTCGGCGGTGCCGCGGGCGGGGTGTTCGCTCAGCAGCGCCGAGTACAGCTGCGAATAGCCCTGGGCTCGGCGCACCCGAAATCCTTTGTCCACGATGTCGATTCCATCGAGGACCAGCGGTCCTGGCTGAACCATCTGCCCGGCCAGCACGCGCAGCGGGACGGTGTTGGACGTCAGCGCGTGGCCGGGCCCGCTGAGCACCGTCGGCGTGTAGGGCCTGCCGCACAGCTGCACCACGACCGTGGCGGTCTGCTCGTCGCGCAGAACACCGTATGGCTGGTCACCGCGGCGCACCTCGACGCCGGCGGCCACCGATGCGTGCCCGGCGATGCCGGCGCGGCCGCGCAGCCACCACAGCGTCCACCCGGCCAAGTTGCGGCCGTGCACACGGATCACCGCCAGAGCCGCCACACCGACCGCCACGGCGCCGATCGCCGGCCATCCCAGCGTTACACCGGCGGTGGCCAGCGCACCCACGATCACCAGTGCGGCGATCTGCGCGGCCACGACCGTGCGTGCCGGCGGTACCGGAACAGTTACTGTGCGGATCCTCACCGGCGGCCCTTGCGACGTAGACCGGCCCAGCCCGCGGTCCCGACAGCGCCCAGCACCACCAGCGCCCCGGCGATGAGGGCCACCGTGCGCGCAGTGTGGTCGACCACCGGCGGTGGTGGCGGTCGCGGCACAATCTCGGTCAGGTCCAGCACGGGCAGCCGCGGTCCGGGATCGATGGAGGCGGTCAGCGCCAACACGGGATCCACCACTCCGAAGCCGGCGGCATTGTCGACCCCTCGGGCCGGGTTGTGGGCCGTCTCGGTAATTCGACGCATCACCTGTGCGGCGCTCAGATCGGGGAAACGGGCCCGGACCAAGGCGGCCACCCCGGCGACAAACGGCGCGGCATAGCTGGTGCCCCACAACGGAATCGTCTCCCCTGGCTTCTGCAGGTTCGGGCGCGCATTGACCGCGACACCCTCGGGAGTGTTGGCGATACCGATGATGGGGACACCGGGAGCGGCGACCTGCACCCACGGGCCGGCGATGCTGGTGGGCATCGGAGCGCCGGTGTCATCGACCCCGCCCACCGTCAGCAGCAGACCCGCGCCGCCGTACCAGGCCGGAGAGACCACAGTCGATACCTGGTGCCAGTCGCGCGGATCGTCGGCGCGCAGCGGATCAAACAACGGGTTCTGCCCGCAGCCGGTGTCATCGGTGTTGCCGGCGGCGGCCACGACCACCGCGTCCTTCTCGACGACCGCATAGCGCAGGGCGGCCCCCACCGGGGCGTCGCTGATCATGTCGTGCGCGCTCATGCACGACTGCACCGACAAGTTGATGACTTGGGCGCCCAGGTCGGCCATCCGGCGAATCGAGCGGGCCAGGGTCAGCAGATCACCGGCCTTCTTGATGCGCCCGTCGGGATCGAAACCGCCGGTGGCCGGGCTGTATGCCTGCGAGGTCTGGCGCATCGAGATGATCGACACCGACGGGGCCACCCCGACGAAGGCGTCACCGCCGCCGGACGGCGGCGGGGGCGGCGGCTGCTGCGGTGCGTGGCCTCCGATCGCGGCGGGTTCACCCGATGCTGCGGGCCGGACCGGGTGCTGCGCCGGGGCCGCAGCGGGATGGGATGCCGGGGCGCCCCCATCCGGCGGTGGTGCATCCGGCGGCGGGGGCGGGGGCGGGGGTGGGGCAGGTGCGGGGGTTTCGACGGTCACCGTCACCGGCTTGGGCGGCGCCGGCGGCGGTGTCACCGGTGCGCCCGCAAGGGGCGGCGGCGGGGCCGGTGCCGGCGGCGGCGCGGCGGCGGGTCGGCGCGGCGGTGTGCGGGCCGGATCAGACGGGGCCGCGCCGATGATGCTGGCCACGATGGTGCCGTGTCCTTCGCAGTCGACCAGTCCGCCGTCGCCGGCCTGGCCGGTCACGTAGTCGCCGCCGGCGTACAGGCGGGGAAAGCGCGCGCTGGGCGTGACCCCGGTGTCGATGACGCCGACGGTCACCCCGGCTCCGGTGGAGTACTGCCAGGCCGCCTCGATGTTGAGCATCGCAAATCCCGGGGCGGGCAACATGACGTCGGGTTCGGCGATGGTGATCGGCGATGAGCAGGTGAAGGTTTGTTTCATCGCCTGTTCGGGGCCGGGAACACTGGGCGCAGGCAACGCGGCGGGATCGACGCCGGGCGGGGCGATGGCCCCGGCCGGTGCCGGGGTGGTGAGCATCGCCGCCGAGCTCACCGTGGAGGCCAGGGCGACCACGGCCACCGCGCGGCGCGACCGGCTGCCGCGGCGGTTCACCTCCACCACAGTCCCTGCGTCCGCAGGAACGAGAAGATGTTCAACAGGTATACGGCCAGCAGGGGGATCGCCACGATCAGCAGGTAGCCCAACCATTCGACGGCTTTGCGGGTGGTGGGCGAGAACAGGTACTGCCAGCCGGCGGAGCCGATCAGGAAAATCGCCAGCGCGATCAGGGAGGCGATGCTGACGAAGGTCAGCACCGCCGCCACGTCGGTGGGCGGGGTGGCCCACGCGTACTTGTAGCCGATGGCCATCAACGCCGTCACCGACGACCCCACCAGCGCGACCGCTTGGACGCGGTCGTTGAACTTGCGGGCACCGATGATGAGATTGACCGCGACCGCCGAGACCATCACGATCGTCCAGACCGGTCGGTTGGCGTGCGGGGTGATGGCCAGCCACGCGCACACGACTTGCACCACCGCCGCCGCGACGCACACCCCCACCAGCACCGAGCGGGCTCGCCGGGCGGTGGCCGCCACCTGCTCGGTTGATAGTGCCGTCGGGTCGGGGTGGGTGTCTTCCACCGGTGAGACCGTGTCGATCGGTTGGCCCTCGGCGCGGTCGAACTGATCGCGGCCCCGCCGAGATCGGAACGGCTGGCGCGGAATACGAGACAGGGTCAATCCCAGCCTGGGGGCGCGGATGACCAGGATGGTCACCACCAGCAGGCCCACCACCGCCAGCTGGTAGCTCGACAGCGGCCAAAACAGCGACCATCCGGCCAGCAGCGTCACCACCGCGCCTAGGCACATCAGCGCCGTGCCCGCGCCCCAGTACCGCTGCGTGCGCGCGGCCATGGTGAACGCCCCGGCCGCGAGGGTGATCGCGCCGACAAACACGTTCGGCGCGCCCAGTCCTGGCGGGACGGCCGCCAGGCACGCAGCGGTGAGGACGATCGCGGTGGCCGCGCCGGTATCGCGGAAGCCCCGGTGATCGGGCCAGTGTTTGGCGGTCACGGCGGTCCCCAGCCAGGTCAGTCCCGCGAGCGCGGCCAGCACCGCCGCTGGGATCCACCAGCCCGTTTCCATGACCAGGCGACTGCGCCACACCATGGCCGCGGCGGCCAGCACCGAGGCGATGATCGTGGCCTGCGCCATGGTGTGGGCTGTCTGCGGGGTCACCGGCGTGACCAGACCGCGCAGGTAGGCCGCCAGGGCCGAGGCGAGGTTTTCTATGCGGGGCACGAATCGCACGGCCTGGCCGGCCGGCACGAGCCGCAGCAGATCGCCGTCCTTGAGGCCGCAGGACGCCAGGGTCGATGCCGGTTTGTCCGACAGCACCGAGCCGTCCACGCGAGCGAACTCGTAGCGGGTGCGATCGGCCAGAGCACCCGCTCCCTGGTTGGCGAGTTGGGCGTTGGCCGCCTTGACGGTCGGCCCGACCAACATTGCCAGGGGCGCCTGGGCCGGCAACGTCATTGGCAGCAACGCTTTTTCGTCGGCGAGCAGGAAAAGGCGCACCGAGGCGGGAACGGGCGCGGGTTCGGTGTCGACGCCGGCCGGGGTGACCGCGGAGCTCAGCGCCGGGTCGAGCGCTCTCACCTGCGCTGCCCGTCAAGGGTGGTCGCGGCGAAGCCGCGAGCCAGGTGGGCGGTGATCTCGACGGCGGCCTGGCGGGTGGCCCGCGACAGACCGGTGCGGGTGTCGATGACGCCACCTGCGCTGAGATGCTTGTCATAGGGCAGCATCACCGTGGCCGCATCGACATGGGTCGTGAAGTCGCGGTACATCGTTGCGCGGGTGCGCTTGTGCGCACGGCCCCGGGGGTCGTTGAGGACCACCACACCGTTGTTGAGCAACCGGTGATATCCGTTGTCCTCCAGCCACGCCAGGGTCTGGGCCGTGGCTTCCCCGGCTCCCTGCTCGAGGGCGCCGACGACCACGACGGCGTCAAGTGTCGGCAGCACCGCCTCCATGAGCGGATGCTCCAGAACGGCGCCGCAGTCGATGACGGCGATCGACAGGTAGCGCCCGAGGATGTCCATGGCGCGCTGGTAGACCGCAGGGTTGATCAGTCGGCGCTGTCGGGATCGGTGCTCACCACGCAGCAGCCACAACCCGGTGTGCGGGTTGCTGCCCAGGCTGGCCTTGACGTCGGTCCAGCGGCGCAGCCGGCCGGTGTCCTCGTCTGCGAGCAGTTCCCAATAGGTTTGGGACAGCTGTGGCGCCACCCTGTTGGCCAGCTTGCCGAAGGCGGGATCGGCGTCGACGGCCACCACTCGGTCATCGCAGCGGTACTCGGCCAGGATCGAGGCGATGATGGTGGCCACCGTGGTCTTGCCGGTGCCGCCCTTGCCGACGAGCACCCCGATGCGGTAGCAGTCTCCGCTGAGACGCGAAATGATCGTGTTGACCTGGCCGGCATGGGCTTCCTCCGCGGTCGACAGGCCCGGGTTCACCAGTCCCCCAGTCAGTGTCAGCGCAGCCTTGCGCCATCCGCGGGTCGGCTCCGGCTTGGCCGGCGGCGCAAGGACATCTGGGCTGAGGCGCTCGACAAGCGATGAGGATCGCGCCGGGCCGCGGGCGGGGACCGCGTCGTGGTCGCGTAACTGGTCGAGGGTGGCGCGCCCCGAGGTGTTCCATCCGTTGTCCTGAACGGACTGGCGGTAGTCGGCACCGCCGTAGGGGTCGTGGGAGTAACCCGGATGCTGCGGGTCGGGCTGTGCCCTTGGGGGCAGGGGCGGGACCGGTGGTGGCGCGGGGTAGGTTTCGCGCGGCGCCGGCCGGTGCGCCGGCGCTTGGGCGCTCTGGTAGGGGTCGCCGTCACGGCCGCTCGGCGGTGGGCCCTGATTCTGGTTGAGCACCGATGCGACCAGATCCGGCGAGATCTGGCGTGTCCGCTCGTCGGACTGCGGTGGGGTCGGCGTTGGCTGCTGGGCCGGTGGCAGCGCATCGGGTGCGGGCGGTGTCGGGGCCTGCTCGGTATCAGCGGGGGGCCGATTCACCGGATGCGCCTCATCAGCCGATTCCTCTGGCGGTGAGACGAATTCGTCGCGGTTGGTGTCACTCACGTCTGTACCTACCCATTTCTCATCATTGCTGTCTATATTTTGTAACCGTGTGTAGACACCGTGGGTTATCGCGGTGTCAGTGCCTCAAGCACCGGCGGCTCGGCGACCGTGTCGGCCGACACCAGTGCCGCTTGCCTGCTGAGTTCGGCTCCTGCGGCATACACAGCCAACAACGGCCATGGAACCTGCACCGCTTCGGTCGGCGGCGCACCCAGGCCCAAGGCGCGCAAAGTCTCCTGGTCCTGGCTGATGCCGTATCGCACCCCCTGCGGGGACAGCCACCACAACGATTCCCGAGTGGTCGAGCTGGTCCCGACCCCGGTCACCGTCACCAGATTGGGTGCGGCCGGGTCTATCCACACCTGGTGTGCTTGAAGGCTGTTGGGCCGGCGGTCGTTGCGAACCAACGCGATCAGCGACGAATCGGCGGAGGCCGGGATCGGCAACCCCTTACCGGAGATCACCGTGGTGACCGCTTCCCGATCGGTGGCGCCTTTGGACCAGCCGACGCACACCACCGGCGACGCCTGGGTGTCGACAAGTACCAGCCGGCGCGGCGGGTAGTAGTCCACCCGCAACGACGACACCCCGGGTGTGTCGGCGATCACCTTCGGTGACACCGGGATCGGATCGACCTGACCGCCCGGCGACGACGACATCAGCAGGGAGGCGACGAACGGTTCGATCGGTTGAACGCCTTCGGCGAGCACGGCATACAGCCCGTGGCCGCCGTCGGTGAGACCGATGACTTTCAGCACCGAGCCAATCACCGCGCCGGTGGGCAGCGACCAGCGTGACCGCTGGCCGGCATCGGGGATCTCCGGCGTTGTCAGCGCCTCGGTGGCCGGGATGGCGTCGAAGAGTGCCTTCGACATCCGTACCGGTTCGATCGCGTTGGAGTAGATGCCCAACGCCAAAGCCAGCGGCCGGTTCGACAGATCCACCCGTGAGCGCCGCCCGCCCCACACCACGTAGGTTGAGCCGGCGTGCTCGGCGAGCACCGCGTGGTCGGGGCCTAACTCGTTGGCGCGATCGCCCAGCGTGAGCGGGCCCGCCAGGGCGGTCACCGTTGGCGACCGATCAGAGCTGGCCGCCGGGGCGGTGTCACACAGCGCCCAGCTCGATGTTCTGCCGGTTTTGACGTTGAAAGTTTGTGGCGCGTCGACGATCCCGACACGAGGACCCGTCGGGTAGGACGCGATGACCGAATGCTTGACCGTCTTGGGCGACATCGGCTGCCCGACGATGAGCTGCGCGGAAACAAGATTCCACGCCGGGCGCAACTTGCCCGCGATGAGCACATAGATCGCGTGATTGTCGGCGTCGGCAACGATCTGGGCCGCGTCGATCCGCCCGACCGGCCGGATGATCGCAAGGACCACCGCGGCCACCGAAATCAGCACGGTCACAACGCAGCCCAGCACCAGCCACGACATCTCGCGCTGCAGTGGGGAGAACACCATATCCACTTCGTTCTCGGTGATCGCGGCGGCGTTGCGGCGCAACAGAAAATTGTGGGCCCGCACCTGAGTCCCGGTCACCGAGGCCAGCGGCGAGTCCTGCTCCAGTTCGCGGTCGTCGTCGAGCGGATCAGTAAGGTGACGGTGGTCGGGCACGGTGGTTGTCCTGTCCTAAAGCGGCTGTGCCGTAGCACTTATCGGGCGGCTGCGGGCATGTCGAGAACATCGGTGACGAAGCCGAGGATGTCGGCGTGCACCGTTGCGGGATGGCCGGGCCACACGCTCACCCAGCATGTCCCCCCCTCGCTGAGCGACTGGGACATGCTGATTCGGCCCAGCCCGGTGTCGGCGATCGACACGGTGCGTGCGACAGCGCGCTGCTCGGGTGTGGTTCCGGGCCCGAGGTGGCGAGCCGAAACGACGGCCAGCGCCGAGTTGTCGAGCTTCTTGATCGCGGCCAGTGCGGCGATCTGCTCGGCGGTGACACCTTGTCGGGCAAAAAGTTCGGTGAATGTGTCTTGGTCAGGTGCTGACCCCGATGCGTGCAGAAAGGCGTTGAGTTCGACGTTGAACCCTTCGATGGCCGCGGGTGGGTACTGCCCCAGCTCGGCGAGGACCGCCTCGGTGATCGCCTCAGCCTGCGCGGTGGGCGCGCTGACCTCTGCGACCGGGAAAACCCTGATGGTGTCCACCCATTCGGCCGGTAACTGTGACGGGTCGCCGTCGAAGTCGATCTGGGCGGCCACTGCGCTGCGGTCGCCCGGGCGGCGGGTGATGCCGACGATCCAGCGATCCATCCGGGAGATCACGGTCACAGTTTCGGCGATGGTGGCGGTCTGCTCGCCGGGTCGACGAACCGTGAGCTGCACCTCGGTGTCCGGCCTCGATATCACGGTGAGCCAGTCGGCCACGACCGGATCCACGGTGCCGGTGTCATCGACGATGCCGGCGGCCAGCAGGCTGTGGTACTCGGGGTAGTCAGCCACTGGAATGTGGTCGCAGCCCGAGGGAAGGTAGTGGGCCAGGCGCAGCGGCGGCGGCATCGTTTCCAGGCCGAGGAGACGCTGCAGCGCCCACATCGCCGCGGGGAAGGTCCTCAGATCATGATCGGTCATAGATCAGTTCTCGTTGACGGGGTCGGGACGCACCACGGGGATGCCCGGAGGGCGACCACGGCGGCCGCCTCCGGGCATCACCCGGGTGTTTGGTCTCGCGCAGCCCTAGAAGGCGCCGATCGAATTGGCCGCCGCCATATCGGTGCTGATCGTGTTCTGGTGCGAGCCGTCGGTGGTGTGGGCCTGGTGCTGCAGTACCTCGCGGCCCTCCTGGATGCCCTGCGAGATGATCATCTGGGCATCCTTGTAGGCCGTGGAACCCTGGGAGTTCCAGAACTCTTCGGTGGCGGCCAGGGCCTGCATTGCACGCGCCTCGATGTCGTCGAGGGTGTGGGAGGTCTGCGCCACCATCTGGATCTGCTGGGGCAGCACGGCGGGGTTGTACTCAAATGCGCCGGTCATGAAATTGGGTCTCCTTCGATTCTGTGACGTTGGTTCAGTGCCGGGTTGGCGGCCCTCGTCAGGTTGTTAGAACCCCACTGATGCTTGACGTTGCGCGTTGGCCTCTTCTTCGTTTGCGTAGCTGGCAGCGGCGCGGTCGAGGGTGTCAGCCAGGTTGCTCCACCGGGTGTTCAGATTGGTCTGGGCTTGGTGGATGTCTTGGGTGGCTTGGGTGTTGGCCAGCGCCGCCGGGCCGGACCATCCACCGGCACCGGTGTTAGCCTCGGTCTGGGACAGGTAGTTGTCGAGTGCTCCGGTGAACTCGGAGATGAGCCCGCGGATCGTCTGTGAGGTCGCCTGAAGCTGCTCCGGGGAGACTTTCAACGCCATTCTGGTGTTCCTTTCCGGGTGTTCGGTAGCGCGCCGATGTTAGGCGTTCGCTGCGGTTTTGCTGTCGTAGCTGGTCCTAGATTGACCGTAATCCTCAGCGGAGCACCTCCTCACACCTCAATTTTTCGTTGGTCATCTACTCGTTGCGCTCGTCGTCGTCGTCGAACGTCACGGTTGTGGGGTTGCCCTTCGCCTGGGTGCCGTCGCTGCTGCCGCGCCGGTCCGCGCCAGCGGCCGGTGCGCCGAAAAGTCCTCCCCCGGCCGGTGTTCCGGTCATCGGAGCACCCGGACCGCCGGCAACACTGCCGGGCGTGGGCGCTATCCGCGGCGCCGGGTTGGGCATCGAGGTGAAGCTGGAGGCAGGTCGGCTGAACGTGGACAACGGCGCGGTTGCCCCCGATCCCGGGCCGCCGATGCCCGTCCCGCCGCCGGGTCCGCTCGCGCCGGCCAGTGACTGGGTGGCGGCGCCCTGGCGGGCAGCTTCGGTGGCCGCTGCCAGCGCGTTGGCCGGGTTGGCCGCCGACAGCGCCGATCCCGACAACAGTGGGCCCAGCAGCCCGAAGCCCATCTGCGGGAACTGCCCCAGCGTCTGGGGCAACGAACCGAACATCTGCGGCACACCGCCGACCATCGACATCGGGGTCGAGGCCAGCGACATCAGCGACCCGATGCTGTGCAGGCCCGCGGCCTGGGGGCCGCCCGCCGATGCCGTCAGCGCCTCCTGCACGCCGGCGAAACTTCTTCGCATCGCCGCCGAGGCGGGCCGCTCGGCGGCCGTCTCGGCCACCACCGCCGCTTGAGATGCCATGCCCGCGGGGTTGGCCATCGCCGGTGCCGCCGGCGCGGGTATACCCATCGGGCCCGCGGCGCTGAACACCGCAGTCTCCCAGCCGGTTCCGGCGGCGGCGTTGGTGACCCACTGGTCGGCGTAGAGCTCATAGAGCGCCGTCACGATCGGCGTGAAAAAGCCGTGCCAGTTCGCTGCCGCCCACGCCTCCGCCGATGTTCTGGTGGCCAAGGCGACCTCTGCGGGGATCATCGAGTTCTTGGCCGTTGTGTAGGCGCCGGCCAGACCCTCGACCAGGGCTGCTCCTGCGCCCAGCCACGCTGCCCCGGTGGCGGCCAGCGGGGTGTAGGTGTCGGCCGACAGCAGCGACTTGATGCCGCCGAGGCCCATGAAGCTCGGCGCGGTCGCTGCGGCGTTGGTTGTCATCGTGGTGGCATCCACACCCATCAGCGACGCCAGTTGCGCCAGCGCCGCGGCGGTTCCGAACAGAGAGGCGCCCTGATCGCCGGAGGCCAAGAGTTTGTGGGAGATCTCCGGCGGGGTGGACGGCCATGGGAACGGCATCAGCGCGCCCCGCCCCGACGGCTGCGGTTGGCGCGCAGCACCGTCGCGGGTGTGTGTCTGGCGACGTTCAACGGCATGGTTTGACCACGATTCACCGGTGTTGTGCTCTTTCTCGCAGTTACGGGGCGATGGCCGCAGAAACGGCGTTGATCGCTTCGGTGGCGCTGAACGTGCCCGCCGACAGCGCCATCGCTGCCGACCGGAAGGCGCGTTCCCCGGTGAACTCGAAGAGCATCATCAACGTCTGGAAGGTGCGCTGCAGGACCAGCGTCTGCGCCATGACCGAGGTGCTGTCCACTCCCGGTGGCATCACCGCGGTGATCACCGGGGCTGACCCCAGTGCCGCTGAGCCGAGCTGCGCGGCCGCGACACCATCGAAGGCCGCAGAGCCGCTGACCACACCAGGGTCAACGAGAAGTGGCAGCATGACCTCTCCTAACAATCTTCTGAAAACTCTTCTTCTGAAAACTCTTCTGAAAAGTTGCCGGCGCCGAGCATACGCGCACGTCCGTGGTGCGGCTTTGCGCTCGGCGTTTCCGCTGGTGGCCTACGGTTCGGGCTGTTCGGTCCAAGCCGCCAGGACGGTCCCAGCTACCTCTGATGTGACCCACAGGCCTTTGCCAGGGCGGTCCTGGGACTGCGGGCGGACGCTGTTTGTCGCCACGGCCGCCAAGGCAGGGTCACCGTCGAGGATCAGCGTCGGGCTGAACATCTGCCGGACCGTGCGCCACAGCGGGCTGGCCAGCGAACCGTGCGAATAGTTTTGGTCGAGCTGGGCTGAGTAGATGATGTGCAGCCCGAGTTGTTCGCCCTGCTGCGCCAGCGAGGCGATGGACTCACCGCCCATCCGGGCCGGCGTGAACGGATAATCTGCCGAGTTCGCCGACAACAACTCCGAGTTGTCGATCACGACGAAGATCTCCGGCCCCTCCCAAAACCTTTGGGTGGCGGCGGCTTCGGGGTCCAGGTCCACATCATCGGGGGGCTTGCGGGCCTGAAGTTCCTCGACGAGTGCCAGCATGCGGGTGCGGGCCTGGGCCGAGGTCAGCGAGTACGACGCCAGATAGCCCCGGTCCACGCTGCGGCGCATCTGGCGCTGCAGATCGATGACGTGGAACTGCGCTTGGTCGGGGCTGTACACATCCATGATCGCCCGGCAGGCCGACCGCAGGGCCGTGGTGCGACCCGATTCCGGTTTGCCCAGCACCGCCAGGTGCGGTTTGCGCCTCAGATCCCACACCACCGGCGACAGGTCGCGTTCCCGCAGCGCCACGACGACCTTGCCAGGGGCCTGCTGCTGCAGGTCGGCCAGCGCGATCAGCTCAGGTAGCCGGGCCATCTGGGTGGAGCGTTGGGCGCCCACCTCCTGGGCGAACACCCGCGCCAGGCCCGCGTTATCCGACACCAGCGCACCGGTGGAGTCGGTCAGCCGCGGCAGCCCGGTCAGCATCCGGTAGCCGCCGGGACTGATCCCCCATCCGGGCTCCTTGGCGGGCAGGCTTTCGGCCTCGGTGCGATTGAGGCTTGAGGTGTCATTCGGGCCGAGCTTGAGTTCCACCCGGCCGTTGACGTTGGCCGCGACCTGATGGCTGAACGCGTGGCCGTGCGTGACGGCCGAGACCACCAGATGCACGCCGGCTGCCAGTCCGTGCTGGGAGATCTTGACCATCCGCGGAACGAACCGGTCCTCGCGCGGGGTGGCCAGGGCGGTCTTGAGTTTCACGAAGTCCTCGACGACCAGGACCACCTGGCCGCCGGGGATCTCGGCGATGTCGTTCGGGTTGGCCGCGCGGCGGCCGAAGAACTCTTCGGCGGTGATGTCGAGCTGCTGAAGTTTTCTCGTCCGGAACTCGATCAACTCGATGACCGAATCGAGCACGCGCAGCACGCCGTCGATGTCGTGGGCCGAGGCGATACCGGCGACGTGGGGAATGCTGCGCAAGTTCATCATCGCCGAGCCGGCCCCGGTGATGCAGTAGAACTGAACGTAGTCCGGCCGATACATCAGGGCGCCGCTGAGTAACGCGGTCGTCAACGCGGTCGTCAGGCCGCTATTCACGCCGCCGGCGATCGCCCAATGCTGATGTCGCAGGTCCAGTTCGACGATGGGCTGGGTGCATTCAAAGGGGCAATCCTCTTGCCCGAGAGGAAGGCTCAGCCCGGGGGTGTCGCCATAGTCGTGCGTCCACGGCTTCCCGCGCAGGCGGCGCACCAGTTCATCGGCGTCCAGGCTTGTGTGCAGCGGCGGCAGCCAGAAGTCGACGAGCGGGCGGGCCTGGGGACCGCCCACAGCGTTGATGATCGTCTCGGTCTCGGTCAGCGTCGTCTCGTCCGGGGCAGTCTCGGCCGGGACCACATCGTGGGCAACCTCGATCGGCGGGGGAGCCATGCGGCCGTCGATATCGGGTGCCGGTGACACCACGAACTCCCTGGGCTCGAACCAGTCGCCGGCCTCGATGACTTTGCGCTCATCGACGTGCGCCATCGGGACGTGATCGGCCATCGTGTTGAAGAAGCGGATTTTTTTGACGGTGTCAGATCCCACCTTGAGATACCCGACGCCTTCGGACCCGCGCGACTCAATGTGGTAGGCGATCGGTTCGCCGATTACCTCGCGCGAGACCTGACCGGTGCCGGTGCGCAGGGCGATCCGGAAACCCAGCACCGGGTCGATCAGCCGCATCAACTGCGGCACATCGTATTTCTGGCCGCACAGCAGCAGCGAGATGTCATAGGCGCGGCCCTGGCGCACCAGATGGTCGAAGAACGGAAAAATCTCGGGATAGACGCCGGGCAGCTCATTGAATTCGTCGACGATGACCTGCAGTGCCGGCATCAGGGGAAGGTCGGCGCCCTTGCCGATCAGTGCGTTGTATTCGCGGATATGAACGCACCCCGCCGCGGTGACAGCCTCTTTGCGCCGTTCGAACAGACCGTGCAGGGCCTGGTGCATGCGCCGAATCAGGTGCTTTTCTGCCTTGAGATTGGACACGGCGGCGATCACATGCGGCGAGCGTTCCAGGACTTGCGCGATCGACTTCGACTTCAGGTCGAACAGCGCGATCGTGGCGACGTCGGGCGGATGAGTCAGCATCAGTCCACTGGTGATCGCGGTGAGGGCGACCGACTTTCCCGAGCCCATGGTGCCCACGATGATGCCGTTGAGGTTCCAGCCGTAGTCGGCGGATTCCTTGAGGTCCATTTCAACGAGGTTGCCTTCGTCGTCGACGCCGATCGGGAACTTCCAGAAGTTCGATCCCTCCCGCTTACTCGACACCGACAGCGCGCGCCTTTCGGCCCACAGCCGCTCGGTGTCCAGGAATCGGCCGTCGCGGATGCCCAGCGTCTCCAACATCGACGATCCGGCGGTCGCGGCGGCAGAGGAGATCGAACTGTCCTTGGACCCAAGGCGATACGGGGCCATCGCCTGCGCGAACCGTTGCGCCTCCGCAAGGCTCAGCGTGTCAGCATCAGCGTAGAAGGCCATTCCGCCTTCCTCGTCCTTCGCCGGCGCCAGTCTCAGTGATTCGTCCACGCGCGAAACGATGCCCTCGCCCACCCGGTAGATCGACTTGTCGTCGAATCCCAAACCGCTGCCAGTTCGGCCGCTTTCGGCCAACCGGATGAAACAGACGCCGCCCACGCCCCGGGGAGGGGCCGCAGAGGCCCAATCCTGCTCAGCTCCACACGCATCGTCGATGACGACCCAAAACGGGTTTGCGCCGGTGCTCACAGTGCCCGCGGCGTGATCACGGGGGCCGCCGGCGGTAGCGTTCCAGCTTCCGCGGTCGCGGATCTCGCCGGCGAAATAGTTCTCATACTCCCGTGCCGAGGCGAACACCGTGCGGCGAGCGCCGCAGCCGTCGCGGTGTCGGTCGTCCTGCACATGCGGAAGCCATTTGAGCCACTCCCACTGGCCAGGGCGCTCGGTGACCACGATGATCTTCAGGTCCTGAGGTGCATGCCATTGGCACAGTTGACATATCGCGGCCCGGGCCAGCCCGCGAACCTCATCGAGTGGTCCGACCAAGGCCAGGGCCACCTTTTTGGTCAGCGACACCACCCGCGGCATGTCTTGGATGTAGCGCTGTTGGCGCAGAAACTTCCGTTTCCCGTGACTGGTCGCCGGCTCGACATAGATCGGCGCCTCCGGCAGCGGTGGGCACTCAATGGTCATGGCCTGTTTGATCGTGCCGACGCCGAGCCGCACATGTCCGAAGTCGTTGGCGTCCTTGAAGGCATCCTCTGGATTGCGGCGACGTTCCCACATCACCGAACTGCCGACCAGTCCGACCAGGTCTTGGGGATTGGGGTGGCAGCGCCACGACCGCTTGAACTGCTTCTCGGCGGCCTTGATCAACTCCCGGCGCGCGTGGTCGGCCTGGTTGTACCAGTCCTGGCAGGCGGCTTCCATCTCGCCCCAGGACTTTTGGTTTCGGTCCTTGCCGCCGCGGTTGCGGAAAAACATCACTCCGTACATCACGAGCATCATGACCGGCAGAATGCTGAACCAGCCCTGCCGGATCTGGAATAGTACATAGATCAGGATTGCGACCAGCATCAACATCACGATCGCGCCGATGAGTTGGATCATGCTCCGGGGTGTGATCCGTGGCACCGGAACCGCTTCGGGCAGTGAGGCTTTGCCGCCCGGGGCGGGACCTAGTGGCTCCCGGACCGGCCTGTCGAAAAACTCAACACTCACCCCGCCGACCCTACCCGTCGCTGTCTACGGTTACACACCCGATGTGGACAACATCAACCGGTGGTTGTGACAGCGGTTCCCGCCGCGCCCTGCGGCCCGATTCCGCCCAGACGCGAAGCATTTTCAGCCTCCTGTTCGGCGAGCGCGGCCACCCCGCCGCCCTCACCGGCCTTGCGGCGCAGCGTCTTGGTGCTCACCGCGGCGGCCCACCCGGTCGTGAGGCCAAGGCCGTGGGCCCGCAACGCCGCAACGCCACCGTCAATCGGGGATGCACCGCCACCGGAATGGGCATCGACCGCCCCGCCGGCGGCCGTGGCCTGCGCACCGGCACTGGCGCCTCGCGCAATCAGACCCGCTGCCGCCGATGGATCCAGCTTCACCGTCTCGCTCGATGCCGTATTTGTCGACGTCATCCCGAAACACCTCCTCAAAACCAAACGTCGCTGTCCGCCGTCGTGGCTAGTCGGCGTCGACGAGTTGTCGCGCCGAGTACCCAATCTCCATGAACAGGATAGATTGGTCCTTGCCTGCTGGTTTCCACCAGTAGAGCAGTTCGAGCAGCCGCGCCAGGTCATGATGGGTGCGGTGTCTTTCCGCACCGAAGGGCGAGTCCTCGCCAACGCGATACGCGCCCGAATCAGCCTGCGCCGCATAGGTGGCCGCGACCAGCTCGTGCCATTGCGCGTCGGTGATGTCCCCGCCGCTGTATTCCAGCCGGTTGTAGATGCCCGCACCGATATCGGGCACCATCAGCCCTGAAGCGCCGAGCCGAGATGACACCGCATTGTATGCCGCGGTGGTCAGTTCCGCGCAGCGGGCGACCAGCTCGGCCATGGTCCGCTCCGGTGCCACCAGCCAGCGCAGCAAGGGTGCATCGATCAGATCGAGCCGGTGCACATGTGCCGCGTCGAGCACCTGATCGCCATGCACACCCGGAGTAAACGGCGACGCATTCGGGTGACACAGGTGAAGATGTTGGACTCCCGCTTCCTGCGCCGGGCCCAAGCTGGTGAAGTCGGTCATCGTGGCTCCCGCCGCGACCGCATACAGAGGAAAAGAGCCATCCTCGTTGCGGCGCAACTGGGCATAGGCCACCATCGTCTCTACGGGATTGGCCCGACCGAACCAGCTGTCACGAAACGCTTTGTCCACCAACGAGTCCGCGAACAACATCCGCGCCGAACGAGGCAGGAACACCCCCGCCGGGACATACCCGGCGCCCTCGTTGCTCGTCACCACTGTTTCGGCGGCGCCTCCCGGAGACAGGAAAACCCCTACGCACCACTCGATCCCGCCCTGGTAGGTGCGAGACCCGTACATCAGCTCATAGACCAACCGCATGGCCGATGCGAGATGCTTGTCCGGGATGATCTCGTGGCCACCAGTCGAGGACCACCGGCGGCGGGGGTCCACCCCCGAGGCCATCGACGCGGTCGCAGCCCCGCCGGCCGCACCCGCCGCGCCCGAGGTCGCAACACCGGCCGGAGTCGGGCCGCCAGTCGCGGGCGGGGCGGTCGCCCCCGGTGACCCACCCACAGGACGCGGGGCATCAGAACCCACCGGAGCCATCGGTCCGCCGCCGGCAGGTGACGGCCCCGCGGTGGCCGGCGGCGCGGAGGCCCCGCCGCCCATGACACCGTGCATCGGCGACATGGCGGGGCCCATCGAACCCGCAGCGGGAGCCGGTGCCGGTGCAGCGCCAGCCGAAACTGGGCCGCTCGCCGGTGCGCCCGCGGCCGTCGGCGGGCTCGCCGGGGCGGCCGGAGGCGGCGCGACGGCAGCAGGCTGCGCCATCGCCGCGGTCGAGAAGTTCCGCGCGAACTCCCCAGCTGGGTTGACCGTGCCGCCCCCAGCAGGACCGCCGCCCGTGCCGGTGCCGGCCCCAGAGCTCAGTCCCCCAACACCACCCGGGGCCGGACCTGACCCGAGGCCAGCAGTCGCAGTGGGCGAGGTCACGCCACGACCGGACTGAAACGCCGACGACAAACCCGACGACCCTCCGCCGAGAGCACCCGAACCACCCCCCGCGGAGCTACCGCCCGTACCCGGCGCAACTCCACCCGACAGCGGCGAGGCGCCAGACGGCAGTCCCACTCCAGATCCGGCGGACTGATCGGCGGCACCTTGTAACGATCCGAGGTTCGCGTCACCGCGCATATCAGGAAGGGATTGGTTGCCGAGTTGCTCACCGGGGGCACTAGC
Source organism: Mycolicibacterium sp. (assembly GCA_050175175.1). Taxonomy (GTDB): domain Bacteria; phylum Actinomycetota; class Actinomycetes; order Mycobacteriales; family Mycobacteriaceae; genus Mycobacterium. Next base: position 111,973 of record JBFXJE010000009.1, read on the forward strand.
CGCCTGGTCTTGAGCAGCATCGACCCGGCGCGGGCCCCCGGGGCTGCTAGCTGACCCCTGCTCCGAGCCGATGTTCGCTCCGTCGCGGCCCTGCGGACCGTCGTCGGCGCCGTTGCTGGCGGCGAACACGTTGTCGTCGTCGGGGCCCGACGTCCAGGGTTCCTCGTGGAACATCTTTCCCGGATGGGCACTCCCCGGAGCCTCGTGGTCGGCCGTTGTGGGCGGGGTATGGCCGGACAGCGCGTTGCTCAGGTTGGCGATCTCACCGCCGACCGCCGTCGCGTGCGCCGTGGCGGCCGTTCGCGCGGCCGCAACGATTGCGCTCTCGGCGGCCCCAGTGAACGGCCCCGCTCGTCTCAGCTGTGCGATCCTGTCGTGAGCGTCCCAGTCGATGTGCTCCAGGCGAGACTTGGCGGAATCGATCTTGTCGGCAGCAGTGGTCAGAGTGTTGCCGTACGCCTCGTGGAAGTTCGCCTTGGTGTCCTGCAGCGAGGCGTCGGACATGTAACCGCGATAGGTCGCATCGGCGAATCGACCACTGCTTATCTGCATGAACTCGTTGGCAACGCGACGGGTATCGGCCGCGGCTGACCGCACCTGGGCGGCGGCGTTCGTCTCGTTTTGCGCATCAAGCCGCAGATCCGCCGAATCTGTTCCCGGCCACGCCCCGGTGAGGATCTGTCGCGAAAACTCCCGGCTCGGGAATCCGCTCGAATCCGAAAGCACCGCTTTCCTCACGTTTTGTCGACACTGGCTCCAGCACAGCCTAAACCGCTGGGGCTACTGCGCCACACCTGCAATTCGAGGGCTGGACATCAACTACCAGCTACTTCGCTCGGAGGCCGAGGAGGGCGCAACGAATTTCCACCGTGTTCAGGCAAGGCGCATCAAGCCCCTGGCGGGTAGCGGGCACTATTGCCAGCGGATTCCGAGTTGCTGGCAGCGCCCGAGTGCACCGCCATAATCGACGACCGCCAGATCCCACGTGTCGTCGTCGAATCTGTCATATGGCCGTTCCGGATAGGTGTTCTGCGAATAGAGCAGAACATCGTCGATGTAGCGCTGAAGGGTGCGGGTCAGGTAGCGGTCAGGCTCGGCATTTGCCGCAAGGATCTGTTGCATCCTGTTTGCCCAGTCCTCCGACTCGGTCTTGAAGCGAGGTATCGCAGCCTTTCGCTCAGGGGAATCCGCAGGTGTGGCGATGAAGGCATTCCGGCGGGACGTGGATTCGCGCATCAGATCTGGGAGGGCTTCGCACAGCGCCCGGTCGGCGTCGTCGTCGAACAGGATCGGCACCGCCGACGCGGGCACCTCAGATGCTGGCGGCGTCGAGGCCGGCGCCTGAGCTGAGTTGCCCACGGCGATAACGCCGAGCACCAGGGCTGTGATGGAGACGATCGTCGACACCCCCACAAGAACCCATAACGCCACCGCACCGCGGCGGGGCTCCACCCGACCAGGCGTCGGGGTGGGATAGTTGCCCGGGAAGCCCGGCGCGCCAGGCGGCGCGGGCGGTGGAGGGTTAGTAGCCATCGTCCCAACGTAACGGCTGGCCGCGACACCTCTGCACCAAGAAATCGCTTCGACGGCGGTGCCGCCGATGCGGGTCAGGTGCAGAACGCCAGCTTGGCCAGCTTTGCGGTGTCGTCATTCGCCGAAGCCTGTCCGCTGTCTCGTTTTGTCGAGGTTCGGGGGCGATCAGAGCCAATCTCGATGGTCTTGCGTTGAATGCGGCCAGCTGGTCGAGGACGCGAGTCTTACAGCACTACGTACCACCGCCCACCGCTGGGCATCATCGTCGAGCAGCGGGATCCGGCGGTGAGTCCAGTGCAACGAAGGTATCGGCCAGTACGGGCGGTCTGCCGACTGCCAGGGCGGTGCGGCGGGAGGCGTGGTTGTGGCGGTCAATCGTGCCGATGAGGAACTGCTCGGGATCGGTGGCGATGTGAGCGGCCCACGTGGTTTGGGCTGAGGCGGCGTATCCGTGGCCGCTGTGGGGTGTAGAGATGACCTCTTCGTTGATCTCGTCTCCGGTGATCCATCCGATCGATCCGGGCGCGACGGCAAGGACGCCGACAGTGCTGTTATGGGTGCGGACGGCTCGAAGTTGGCGGTGGGCGTGCCAGCGGCGTAGATCGTCTGCAGCGGCGGGTGAGAGGTTGTCGGCGAGTTCGGGCTGATCTTGTGCAAGGTGGTCGTAGCGGTCGGCCACGAGGGCGATCGCGTCGTCGACAATGGTGAAGATTTCGAGCTGGACTCGGCCGTCTGGTGCTGGCATCTGGTGGTATCGGGCAACGTGAATGCTCTGGTCCAGGAAGGTGTTGTGGCCGGTGATGCGGCCTGGTTGAGTTCGTAGTCTCATGAAAGGCGCTGAAAATATTGACCATTCGGCGCTGACGCAGTCTGCGAGGGCATCGATGTCGTTGAAGGTGTGGGCCAGAACCTCGATGAACGGGCGATCGATGTTTCTGTTGTAGAAGCGGATTCCGGCCACGAGCTCGCCGCGGTGGGTGCGCAGATGTCGGTGGCAGTAGTCCAGCGGGCTGATGCCAGGCAGTTCGATGTGATCGGCGAATTCGCGCGCGAAGTCGGTGTTGTCGATGAGGCTCTCTTGGTGATCCAGCCAGTCGGCCACCATCGGCTCGCCGTGGTGTCCGTACAGGCGGGTCGCCAGGGCCAACTGATCGGCCAGCGACGGCCATCGTCGCACGAAGCTCATCCCAACAGCATCGACAATCAGCACCGATCGCCGCCACTGATTTTCCTATCGCCTTCGGAACTGCCAGTCATTGAAGGGGCTTGACCCGTTGCCTGAGCTGCCGCTGTGCTCCAACAGCTATCCGATCGGCGGGCGGTAGGTGCCGCACCACAAGCAGTTGACCTCTATGGCCACTGTGTAGTCGACCGCGATGGTGGTCCACCGTACTAGTCGACCGCATTTGAGGCAGTGCACCGGCCCTTCGTCGAGCAACACCACGTCAGACATCGGTTTGATGGTCGCATCCGCGTGCCCGAAGATGGTCCAGTGTTAACCCAATTGTTGTGATTACCTTGTTGATTCGGATCGCAATTGTGCCGGAGGCGATCCAGCACAACCCTCGATGACTTGGTAGCTGTAACGCCACTCCAGCTGTGTGTCGTCGTCGGGAACGGGACGGGATCCGTGCACGTACACGAACGCGACTTGCTGACCCGGTGACACGCGCCTGCGCGCTTCCCTCTCGGCGACATCCCGCACGTCATTCGCGCTCGCGGCGGCCGGTACGACGACGGTGTCGTGGTGGACCTGCGAGCATGCTTCCATAAGTGTCATGCTTACCAAGCCGGCTGCGCCGAGGCCCGGGAAACCCGGCGACAGAGCTAAGCCGTTACTGCCATGTTGTCGTGCTGACATTGGCGGCGAAATCTGGTGATTCCCGTGTGGCCACAGCTCGTCCCGCTGCGACGTTTTGACGACCACTCGATATACGACAAGCCGTTCCTCCTGGGCGATGGTTAGCTCACCCGCAGGCTGCGCCCATTCCAATCTTGGACCGCAGCACGCAAAGCCCGGTTGGTCTGACGCTGGGACAGATAATCCACGAGGGTCTCGCAGTACAGCTCTCCGAATCCGTGACCAACCTGCGCCGGCTCCATACCCATACCAACGTCGAGAATGTCCGGCACCTCGGTCATACCTACGACTCGGGCCGGCCTGACCCGTGTGATGCTGGGGGCGTCTCCTGAAGAAACGAGAGACTATATCGTGTTTCACTTGTCGATTGTCGGCCAATCACATGGTGTTCGTGATCGACGGCGCCGCAAATATGGGACGTTGGTTCTGGGCGTTCTTCGACGGCGATTAGTTCAGATGCTGACGGTGTTGTTGCGGCCTGCGTTCTTGGCTTGGTACATGGCGTTATCGGCGCGGGTTGTCACGGCCGAGACGGGTTCGCCGGGGATAGCGATGGTGGCGCCGATGCTCAGTGTGGGGTGGATGGTTTTCCCGAGGTAATCGACGGGCGCGGCAACCTGGCGGCGTATTTTGTCTGCGATTTGGGTGGCCTCGTGTATGTCGTGTAGGCCGGGCAACAGGACCAGGATCTCGTCTCCTCCGGTGCGTCCGACGGTGTCGCCGTCGCGTAGGCATCGGCGGATCCGGTCGGCCACGGAGGAGAGCGTAAGGTCGCCGGCGGTGTGCCCCCAGGTGTCGTTGATCGCTTTGAAGTGGTCCACATCGCAGAACAACACGCCCAGGTGCTGGCCGGGGGTTCGCGGGTGCTCTAGCGCGGCCTGGAGCCGAGTGATCGCTTCGGCCCGATTCACCAATCCGGTCAGGGCGTCGAAGCGGGCTAACTGTTCGAGTTGGCGGTGGGCTTCGACCTGGTCATCGACGATGCGCAGTGCGGCGATGATCCCGTCGATTTCCGATTGGGCGTTGGTGTATGGCTTTGCGTGGCCCTCGACCCAGTGGTAGCCGCCATCAGCGGTATGCATGCGAAACCGTGCGACCGCGGAGGCGTCCGGGGCCATCTCGCTGAGGGCCTTGATGACGCCGTCGAGGTCCTCGGGGTGGATGCGACGGCTGAAATCGCTGCCGACCCACTGTTGGGGCGGGTCACCGAACGCGGCCTGCGCCGACGGTGAGATCCAGACAACGTCCCGGCCGCGAAGGCGAACAATGATGTCCACGGCGTTGTCTGCCAGGAGGCGATACCGTGCTTCTGCCTCAGCGCGCTGGTTGCTTATCGACTCTTTTTCGATCAGCAGTTTCTGCTCGCGTTGGCTGAGGAAGAACGCGGCTAGCCCGACCCCGACGACACCTATTGTCACGGAGAAATCCCGCACCAATGCGGGGCGCAGGTCCAGCGCCAGCAACGCCAGCCGCGACAGACCCACCAGGATCGGAAGGCCGGCCAACATGGCGCCCAGCCGCAACAGCGCCCACCGGTCCGGTCGAGCCTGAAGCCAGGCCAGCGGATTACGGTCCGGACGCTGCACCAACGTGGCCCCGATCAGCAGCAGCAGACACACGGCGGTCCAAATCCCCTGACGAGTAGGCGATTGGATGGGCTCAAGAGAGATGTCGCCGAACAGGTAGCTGGTAGCAGTGACCAAGGGCATCAGCGTCGCACTTGCCAGGCACAGCGGCCACACCACGCGGGTTCCCCGGGGGTCCAGTCGGAGCAGGCCAACCGCGATCGCCAGCGGCGCCACCGACGACACCGTCCGCAAGCTAGGACGGCCAGGCCACGTCTCCCGCCGGCCATGCATAGTTTCGGAGAACCACACCCGATCCAATCCGAACGACATGTTGGCGGCGTACTGTGCCACCATCGCCACCGCGAGTACGCAGACGATCACTGCCAAACTGAGCCCGACCCACACCCACAGATGCGATTTGCGCCCAGTCTGCACCAGGATGGCCAGGCCCAACGCGGCCAGAAATAACCCCGACCATGGCGTCATCTGCGCCCAAGGTGCAGAAGGGCTGCGCGTCAACCAGTCCAGGCCCGTGGCCCAGCCCACCCAATTCGCCGCGACCACGACAAACACCACCCCGACCGCAAGGCGGCCCCACCACGACAGTCTGGCGTCTTCGCGCACCCCAGAGGGAGCCTTGTCGCTCTTGTTCATCGCCTACCTGAATCCCCAGCCCCAAAGCACATCGAGAAAGCTGCGCATTCCTCGCGCAGGATGGAGGCTTCCGCGCAATCTGCCTTCCCGGCCGCCCCGCAGTTCAACGCGCCACACCGACAGTGATTGGCGGTCAGCACCACACAACCTTCTGACCTGCTTGTCTCGATTGTAGGGAAACGGAAGTGATCCGATCATGTCCCCTAAGATCATGCCTGATTCTGCTGACGCAGCCGTCCCGTAAATGCCGACTTTGAGAACGGCTTTGCCCACGACCGGGCTCACCTCACGGGCTTGCACCATAGGTACGCATCCGAGCCTCAGAAACCTTTGCGGGCCAATAGGCGCAGGGCCGAGGACCAGCTGACCTCGACGTCGTTCCGCTCCTTCATGAGGCGCTTGCCGCGCGATGTACGTGTACCGCAAGCGGTTATCACCTCGAATGCTCACCCCGGTGGCAGGTAGTTGATCGCGTCTTTGGTTTCCTCGGCCCAGGCATTGTCGATTTCGGCCAGCGCGGCGCGGTTGGTTTGGTTGAGCTTGTCCTCAAGTTCGAGGTTGCTGAATCGCGTCGGGGCGGCTGGGTCCACCCACAGTCTGCTCAGGCGGCCGTTGTAGGACAGGGTCACCTGCACGACTCCGTCGGGATCTTCGGCACCGACTTTGACGTTGGACAGTTTCTTGATTAGTTCGTCCAGGCCCGCGACGACGTCGCCCAGTTCTTTGTCCACAAAGTCTCGTTTACCGCGGTCGTCGAGGGCGTCGAACGCTTCCTGCGCCGTGGGCTGCGGTGTCGGTTCAGGTGCGGGTCGAGTCACGGTTGGTCACTTTCGGGATCGGTGATTCTGTATGTTTTCGGGCGCGGCTGCGGCGGGGTGACTGGCTCGGTGCCCACGGCCACGGCCTCCAGGCGTTCGGGGATCTCGCCGCTGACCGGCTCACTGTTGGGACGATCCGGCAGCGCGATCCGAGTTTCGCGCTTGCGGTCTTTGTCTTGGCCCGCGCCGGCAGCTCCCCCGCCCATGGGCGGGACCATTCCGCCGCCCATCCCGGTGGGGCTCCCCGCGGTTGCCGTCGTGGGAACCGAGCCCGCCGCCGCGGCTGGCGGTGCGCCAGGAGCGGTCATCGGGCCCGCGCCGGCCACGGGCGGTAGGCCCGCAATCCCGGCCGCCGGAACGGTCGCGCCGTCGACGGCGCCGCCACCGCCAGCGCTGAGGCCACCGATGTCGGGCAGACCCCCGGGGCTGATGTCGGCGATCTCGGGCGCCGTGATGTCCTGTGCTGCTGCGCCGAGGGCCGATGTGGCGCTCTGCATGGCGCCGGCGCCGGCTGAGAGCACTTGCTGCGGAAGCGCGCTCAGTGGCTGCACGAGGCCACCCACCATTCCTCCAAGGCCGCCGACCAGCGTCGACAGCAGCATCGGCATCATCTGGGCCAGCATCGGATCATCCACACCAGCGGCGTCGGCCAACAGCGCGTCCTCGGGCAGGCCGGTGGCCGCGTCGATGCCGGCGCTGTTGGTGTGGCCCGGGATCCCCTGGCCCGGCGCCGGTGAATCGTCGAACCCTGGTGCAGCGCCGTCAGATTCGGGGGTCTCCCCCGGTGTCGGCGACGGCTCGGTGGCCTCGGCCGAATCGGTGAAATAGGTGGTGTGCGCGACCGCGGCCCGTTGCTCGAGCCGGCTGCGCTCGGAGGTCAGCGCCGCGACTTGGGCCGAGTACAACCCGCCGGTGCGGGCGTTGTTCACCTGCGCTGTGTGCAGATTCTGTCGGTTCGCGGCGAACTCGTCGGGGGTGGGCGCCGAGCGCACCGCCGTCTGGAAACCCTGCGCGTGTGCGCTGCCCTGCTGGCTGAGGCGCTCGGCGTGAGCGGCCAGGCTCTCGAAACTCGCCGCCCGCGAGGTGAACACCGATGCCAGCACGGCGCCGGGTGCTGTGGTGCGCCACACCTCGGGTAACCATGCCGCCGCCTCATGCAGATCGCTGGCCGCCTGACGAAACGCCCCGGCGGCGCCCGTCCAGCCCTGAGCAAATCCCCCGCCCGCTTCAGCTGACCCGGCGGCGTACTGCGCGGCGACGGTCTCACCGCTTACTGGTGGGGCCGGCGCCAACGGGGGCCGCACATCCGGGGTCACGGGAGGGCGCACCAACGGCGGCGGTAGCTGGCTGTCGCTTCGGCGCGGGCCGCCCGCGACCGCGGACTGTGCAGCTGCGTTGGCGGCTTCCTGCGCGCCAAACGCCCCGGCGACGGCTGCTAGTCGGGCCGCCAGTTCACCCAGGTCGGTGACTTGACCGGCGGCGTTGCCGGCCAGGATTCCGCCTGCGGCGGTCAGGCGTGCGGCCGCCCCGGCCGACACGGTGTCGACGGCCAGCGGCGGGTGCGGCATACCGGCCGGAATCGCCGCGGCCGTCGATGCGGCCGAGGCGGTGAGTCGGGCGGCCACGGCGGCCAAGCCGTCTGGGTCGACCCTCACGGGCGCTGTTCGGGCGGATCGAACCGATGCAGGCGGCGGCGGGCAGCGTTGAGGTCTTCCTGAGTTTCCAGGCCATCGAGACTGAACCGGTCGGGGTCTTGTTCGAAGACTGCGCGCAGCGCCAAGCGGCCCTCCAGGTAGGCGACATCGTTGCAGGCCATGATCCGATCAGCGATCTGCGATCCGCTGAGCGCCTTGATCGACGGCTCAAGCTGAATTCCGAGCGTGGGGCCGTCGGCGGCCACCCGCGTGTAGCACGTCCCGTCCGGTGACCACTGCTCGAATGCGCTGGAGTTGTCGGTGCCCATCAGTGCCCGAGTGATCCCTGCCCGACTGACCCCTGCCTGTGAGCCCGCTCCTGTTCGTCGGCTTCGAATTGGACCGCCCACATCGCCATCTCTTCGGCCTTGCCGGTGCCGAAGGCGATCTGATCAAGGATTTCCTCGCGGCGGGCGGCCAGCGTGGCCGCCAAGGCTTCTTTGAGCTCGGCAAAAATCGGGCCGTGGGCATTGCGGGCAGCTTCTAGCTGCGCATCGGCGGCCAGCGGGCGTTGCATCTCGCCGGCGGCGGCGTTGAGTTCATCGGCGGCCTGCTTGACCAGCGCCGGGTCGATTCTCACAGAACCTGACATGCCTCGATCATCCTCCCTGTCATGTGGTGCGTCTTCTTTGGTCTAGTTGACGCCCTGCTGCGGCTGCTGTTCCGAAGCCGGCTCGGCTGGCGACGGCGTGGGCTTCGGGGCTCCCGGGGTCACCGCGCCCTCGGTCAGTGTCGGGCGGCCAAAGCCCAGGAATCCGTCCTGCGGAAGCGTGGTCAACGGCTCGATTCTGCCGTCAGCGCCGACGAACTTGTCCGGTCCCAGCACGCCCACCAGCTTGTCCGGATACATGGCGTAGTCACCGGGCTGGAGCTGGTTGGGCGCCAGGTAATTCGTCAACGTGGTGCCGGGCGGCGGGGCGCTCAGGGTGTTCTGCCGCAACGCTTCTCCGTAGGGAGTGCCGGTCAGCAATGCCCTGGTCGCCTCGGCCCGGGCCGGGTCGGCCGCAGTCACCTGTGAGCCGTCCCTGAGGTCGACATCCAACGACGGTGGGGGCGGCGGCCCTGTGTCCAAGGGTGAATCGGCAACGCTGCCGGCAGCCGGGGCGGGTGGTTCGCCGAACTCACCCGCCGCGTTGTCGTCGCGCTCCTCCTCGCCCGGTTCGTCGCCCTTGAGTTTCTCGTCGACCGCTTCCTCGTCGTCTTCCCTGTCGTCGAGGTCTTCGTCGTCGAGCTCGTCGTCGTCGATGTTGGGCTCCTCACGCGGAGCGCGATCAGCCGCGGCGGCGATGGCGTCACCGATCGGCCTGGTCACAGCGCCGAGGTCCAGCGCAGAGCCGGGGATGCCGCCAGCCAAGGGACTGCCCAGACCGGACAACAGCGGCGCGGCGGCACCCAGGGTGTCAGTCAGCGGTGAGAGGCCTTGCGGGGGCGGCCCCAGATCGCCGGGCATTTCCGGTGGCGGTCCCAGCAGGGCCGGATCACTCGGGTACAGCCCGGGATCGACGGGGGCGCTCGGCGGCGGCGCGGGTGCGGGATCACCTCCGGAGCCCGGCGGATCCCCGGCCTGAGCGGCGGTGGAGGAACGGCCGCTACCGGTCTGGTAGAACTCGGCCAGCGCCAGCGCCATCTTGGCCTGATCCGCGGACGTCAACTTCCCGTCGTCCACCAATTTCTTTGCAGATTCGGCCTTTTCGCGGAGGAACTTCAAGAACTGGAGCTCGCCCGCCGGTGTGTCAAGGTTACTGTTCGGGTCGTTGAGCGCGGCGACGATGTCCTTTTGCATCTGCTGAATCGCCGCCAGGCCTTCCGCCGAGTTGGCGTGCGCCGAGAGCATGACCTCGGCCAGCTTCGCGTCGGCCTCACGCACCTGAGACTGCCGATCCGACATTTCGGCCTGGACCTTTTTGATCGCCTCGGTGGTGCGCCCGCTGTTCTCCTCCTCGGTGCCCAGTCCCCCACCCGGCTCCGGGGGCTTCTGACCCGGCGCCGAGGTAGGTCGCGGCGCCGGGGTGTCGGCGGGTGTGCCGGCGTCCTCGGGGCCCGGTGAAACCGGTGCCTTCGTTTGCGGGTCGAATAGCTGCCAATGTGTTTGGCGGATCCGATCCAGCGCCTCGTCGGGCACCGCCGGCAGGACAGAGGTATTGGTCCCGGAGCGATCGTCGTAGACGATGCCGGTCTCGGGATCCTTGTAGCCCTTGAAGCCCGCCCCGTCGCTGGCCAACCAGCCGCTGACGTCGCGGATCTGCTGCGGTGTCAGACCCTGCTGCCAGCCGTCGGCATCGCCGGTCTTGTCGGCGATATGGTCGAGGACGTTGCGCAGGTCGTCATAGGAGGCCACGGCTAGTTCCCCCCGGTACCGTCGCCGCCGGCGATCTCACTGTTCGTTGTCCGGCTGCCCAGACGGCGCCGCGTTGAGCGTCTCGGGGACGTCGCCGGTAGCCAGCGGGTTCCTCGGATACAGTTGCTCGACGCGGTCGAGGGCTGTCAGCAATCGTTGCGCCATTTGGCGGGCCATCTCACTCACGTTTCGAGCCTAACCATGGGTAGCTGCGGGTCTCACACCCAAACGAATTACCGCTACTGGGGACGGCGGGCCATGAACCCGGACGGCATCGGCGCGACCTTGACCACGTCGCCGGTCTGCGGTGCGTGCACGACCTGGTTGGGGCTGATCGCCAACATGACGTGACCGAAGCCCCGACCGTCGCGACTGTAATACGGGAATATCAAGTCGCCGGCGCGGACCGCCCCGGCCGGTACCGGTCGGCCCTGGTGCATCTGGGTATAGGTGTCGGGCCCGAGTTGTACACCGACCTGCCGCCACGCCCACTGCGTCAATCCCGAGCAGTCGAACACGCTCGGGCCCTTAGCGCCCCACACATAGGCCGCTCCCCGCTTGGTCATCGCCGCGCGTGCCGCGGTTCCCCCCAGCCCGGCAGCTGGATCAACACCCACGCGCCGATCGAAAGGAATGCCAGCGCCGTCGGGGCTGCCACCGCTGAGCTTGGCAAAGCCGCCGAAGTTGGGCAGGCTCATGCCGGCACCGCTGGAGGTTGGTGGGCGGATGCCGCCCAGGCCGGACAACATCGCCGCTGCACTGCCGGTGCCGGCGTTGCGGCGGTAAGCCAGTTGGCGCACCAGTGCGGCCAGTTTGGCGTCGCGGGTCTTGTGCGCCTCGATGACGTGGCGTTGTTGGTTGATGCGGTCGCGCAGCGCGATCAGCAGGGCCCGTTGCCCGGCGGGGGTGTTGGTGAACGGCGCGGTGCGGGCGGTGTCTGTGGCGGCGGCGTTGACGACGGTGGCGGACTGGTTGCGCCCGGCGGCATCGGCGGCCGCAGCCTCACCGAGGAGGCCGGACAGTTTCGCGTCGAGTGCGCCGGTGCCCGACAGGCGTCCGGAGAACCGTTGGGCCACATCGCCGTAGGCGTCGGCGAACTGGCCTTGAGCGCCCAGCGTCTGGGGTGAGGCTGCGATCCTGTTCGACAACGAGGTCAATGTCTTCGTCGAATTCGACAGGCCCGCTGCGGCATCCAACGGGGCCGGGGAGAACAACGAATGCCCCCGGCTGAGCGCAGCGGCCACCCGGGCTACCACCGCGTCCACGCTCACCCACCCAACATAGGCCCGAACGCCCAGGGCCCACACACCGCAAAACGGCGGCACGCCAGGGCGGCGTGGAGATCTGAGCGCGGCCGAGTCCCGCCACCGACCGTGGGGAGCTAGCTGCTGCTGTAGGTTCCGCCTTTCGATGGCAAACCGGCACGGTGATGAGCAGTACGTTTGGCACTATCCCGCTGAACCTCACGGGAGGGTTATTCCGCTTTTCGTCGCGAAGCCGAGAACCATAGGGTTGTGCCCATCTGCAGCACTTCGGACGAGTGCGATGTCCTCCAGCGCTCTCGGGTTGTCCCAGATCAGCCGTAGTATGTGCAGGATGAGCAGCACACACAGCAGTCGGGCACTGGTTCGCCTCCGCGAGAATCGCGAGGCGATCGGCGATGTGTTGGCAAGGTACGGCGCCAGCAATCCCCGACTGTTCGGGTCCGTCGCGCGAGGGACCGCAGGGCCTGACAGCGACGTCGACCTTTTGCTCGATCTGGCCGCCGGCGGTTCCGGTAGCCGACTCTCTCGGCTGTCAGGGATCCGTTTGGAACTCGAAGAATTGCTCATGATGCCGGTCGATGTCGCTTGCGAGGAGCTCCTGAAGAACGGTGTATCGGAATCGGCTCGAAAGCAGGCCATCGCCTTGTGACCAATCATCGGCGAGGCCGTGAATGCACTTCCCGAGACGACCACGCCGATCGTCCCGAGATACCGTGGCGGCAGATCGCCGCGATGCGCAATTTCCTTATCCACGAATACTTCAATATCGACGTGGTGGTCGTGGAAGACGTCATTGCGAACGATCTTGAACCCCTTGGTGCCGCGGTGAATGGTCTACTCGCCAACGCAGATCCGGATTGACGGAAATTCACGGGCAGATTTCGTACCGTCTTCAGTAACCGCTTTCCAGTGATTCGAATGCGAACGAATTGCGTCGCGGGTGTTACAACAGTTTCTGCGTCCCGGTGATCTCGCGGTACAACCCCCGGGCGGTGGGCATCGGGCCTTGAATCTCGCCAAGATACGCTTGGCGGCCTCGCGCGAACGCAAGGTCGGCCGTGGCGTCGCCGGGCCGTTGTTGCAGCCAGAAGATGGACTGCCAAATGTCGCGAGACGGCGGACCCCCTTTGTCCTGGAGCCGATTGAAGAACTCGCCGATGTTGCGATTTGGGTCGTCACGGCCGGGATAGCTCGTGTCCTGCTGGAAGATGCCGTGCCAGGCGCCGCCTCCGCCGACAGCGCGAGGGTCCAGCCTGCTTTCCTGAAGGCCGGTGGACAGAATCGCGATCGCCTGTTGCGGTGAGTAGCCGCGCCGCCAGGCCTCCCAGATGATCCGGGCCGCCACCTGCCGCGGTGTTGAGTTGCGGGTCAGCAGCCCGCCCGCTTCGTGGGGTGGGCGCCCTATGGCGCCGGCACCGCTGGGGCCGTGGGCGGCGGCTTTAATGATGCCGCCGAAGTTGGGCATGCTCATCCCGGCGCCGCTGGAGGTTGGTGGGCGGATGCCGCTCAGGCCCGACGCCGTCGCCGGTGCACTGCCGGTGCCGGGGCTGCGGCGGTAGGCCAGCTGGCGCACCAGGGCGGCCAGTGTGGCGTCGCGGGCCTTGTGCGCCTCGATGACGTGGCGTTGTTGGTTGATGCGGTCGCGCAGCGCGATCAGCAGGGCTCGTTGCCCGGCGGGGGTGTTGGTGAGCGGGGCGGTGCGTGCGGTGTCTGCGGCGGCGGCGTTGACGGCGGTGGCGGACTGGTTTCGCCCGGCGGCGTCGGCGGCCGCAGCCTGGCTGAGGAGGCCGGACAGTTTCGCGTCGAGGACGGCGGTGCCTGACAGGCGTCCGGAGAACCGTTGGGCCACATCACCGTAGGAGTTGGCGAACTGGCCTTGAGCCCCCAGCGTCTGCGGTGAGGCCGCGATCCGGTTCGACAACGACGTCAATGTCTGCGACGAACTCGCCAAGCCCGATGCGGCATCCACTGGGGCCGGGGAGAACAACGAATGCCCCCGGCTGAGCGCAGCGGCCACCCGGGCTACCACCGCGTCCAAGCTCACCAGCCCAACATAGGCCCGAACGCCCGGGACCCACACACCGCAAGCAGTGGCACGCCAGAGTGAACCTCTCGGTCGGCTCAGCGGCGCGCTGTTCACACGCGGATTGTCGCTGTAAGAGAATGACCAGCACATCGCTGACGCGATCAGTGACCGCTACAGCGGGGTGGACGCCTTATCAACGTAGGGCTGATTGTCAGTCCCTCGGAATACGATCGCCGCAAATAACAGCCCGGTCCCTTGGGGGTGAAATTGTGGGAGCAGCCCTGCTCAAGCTGGCTGGATTGACATTCATTTTGGCGGCGCTGCTGACCCAAGGCGGAGAGCACGCTATCGCCGTGTGGGCTCTGCTCTTCGTGGGATCCATTATCGCTGCAGTCGTGTTCGCCAAGCTCCGGCAGGAACGCGACGATACGAACCGGGAGCGCGACGATACGAACCAGCCCGCGTACCGAGAGTTGCTCGAAATCAGCATCGACGCGCACATCGAACGAGCCCGATTCCATCAGTGGGACGAAGCTCAGCGGATGCTTCGCGACTACTACACCTCCGAGCATGCTGCCGAGAAATCCGAGTTCTGCGCGAAGCGAATCGAGTACCTGAAGGTCCCCGAGCCGCTGCCTGCCATCGAAGACTTCTTCCCGCCGACAGCATCCCGAAGCGAGGAGCAGATCACCGCAAGACCCTTGCTGCTCTACAGCACCAGTTCGAGCTGGGCTGCGACCAGCAGCGGCACCGGGAAGAGGTACGGAAGAAGGAACTCGCGTGGGCGAAGACACTGCATGACCAGTTGGATTTGACCGAGCGGTCCCGAACCTCCGTCGCCGCACACTGCAGCGACGACCAACAGCGCGACATTGAAATCGCGGCCGTAGCGGAAACCCCCGAGCAACTCCAATCCTTGATCAACAACAAGCCCCAGTACTGGATATGGGCGGCATTCGCGTCCGTGCTGGTCCAACGCAAGAACGCCTTGCAGCCCTTGCTCAACGCGCACCGTGACTCAGTCACCCCCGCGCCGCGCCGACGGATGGGCACCACTGACGAGCTGAGACTGCTCGCGGCGGAAGTCAGCGACGAAGTGGTCCGCTTGGCCGAGAACTTCACTCTGTACATGAACGCACCGCCGTTCCAGCGATTGTTCACCGACTGCGATCTGTACGACGAACCGTCGCCTGCAATCATCACCCGGGTCGCGGCAACCGTCATCGACTTCTATGAGGCGAACCTCCTACTCGCCCGAGACACACGGAGAGTCCAGGTTGACGCAAAGTACGCCTCCATCATCGAAGACACCGCCCACCTGATCGATCGCTCTCTCGAAACGGTCGATGACCTGATCACCAAGCTCGTTGGCTACATCGACATGCTGCCCGACCTCGCCCGTGCGGCCACGAACGAGACCCCTCAGCGCCTACCACTCGAACTTGACCTTGACCCCTATGACGAGGACCGGTTGGACCGTATTTACCAGCAGCTCGATGCTCTGGACAGTTCGCGGCGACGTTGATTCGCACAGCCGACCGCCGCACGGCGCATCCGGCAGGTTTTGCCTCCCAGCTTCACCGGCCAGCTGCGACTGACCAGCAGTGTGGGTCTTTCACCCCCCACTCGATCTCAAGCGCTTCGTGGCGCAACACCGGCCTCCAGTAGTCGCTGGTGGCTTCCATCACTACCCGTTGCACACGAGCTCGACGGGATGGGGACACCTTGGCTAGAAACGACAGTTCACAGGTTGCCGGGCCGGGGGGTACGCGCCGAAGCTTCAGCCCTTCGGTGGGGTCATTTTTTACCGACTGTGTCCGTGTTCCGAATCTGGCTGTTTGTCCGGGAAAAGTCGTCTACTCGGGTCCGGCTCCTCTCCGGAGAGCATTCGCGGACGAGGCTGTCGATGTTCTCCTGCACCCGGTCTGGGTTGATGCCTATTGAGGGTGAGTACAGCATGATGTGGTCGAGAATGCCTTCGTAGCGTTTCAGCCCGTCGCGGACTTGGGATGCTGTTCCGGCGACGCCCATGGTGTCGATCATCTTGTCTGAGACCGCGTCGAACATGGCTGGGAAGTCGCGTTGAGCGAAGGCTTCTCGGATGAGCTGGCCTTCGCGGGCGAAGCCGTTCACGTCGAGCACGGTGTCGTAGGACTTGACCGAGGAGTAGAACGCGATCTGTTGGGCGAGTTCACGTCTGGCGACAGTGGGATCGTCGTGGATGGAGCACATGACCATGGAGACGACTTCGATGTCACGGGGGTCGCGGTCGGCGTGGGCGGCGCCTTTGGCGATGGCGGGTCGGACGACCTCTTCGACGTAGGTGGTGGTGAATAGCGGGTGTCCGGCTAGGCCGTCGGCGACCCGCCCGGCCACTTCGCACATCCGGGGTCGCACGCCGGCGGTGATGATCGGGATGGCGCGGTGTGGGGGTTCCACGTCGCCGGTCGGTGTGAGGTGCATCGTGTAGAAACGGCCGTCGTGGTGCACGGGCTCTTCGTGCAGGTTCCAGATGCGGCGCACCAGGGGGACGAGTTCTTCCATCCGTAGTGCGGGTGCGGAGGTGTCGGGCACGCCGTGCCAGTCGCTCATCATCCGTTTGGTGCCGTTGCCGATGCCCAGGATCAGGCGGCCGTTCGATAGTTCGTCGAGGTCGCGTGCTTCGGTGGCCAGCACCAAGGGGCTGCGCCCAATGCCGTAGAGAATCGAGGACCCGATCCGACAGTGCTGTGTGCGGTTGGCCATGGCCGCCATGGAGATCGATCCCGAGCGGGAGTAGAACTCCGACGCCCACGCCGTGTCGAAGCCGGCCTGGTCCGCCGCTTGGGCGGTCGTGGCGAGGGTATCCAGGTCGGGGCCAAGGATCGACAGCCCGTAGGTGCTCATGACAGGTCCGTCTCGCGGGGCCGCAGACCTTCGATGACGATGCCGTGCAGGGTGGCACCGACGTGCATCTCGTCGAGGTCGTCATCGGTGACCAGGTACATGAGTGCGCTGATGGTGACCGCGCCGAAGAGAGCGATCGACGTGGCACGCGCATCGGGTTGAGGTACGAGCGACCCGTCGGCTGCTCCCGCGACGAGCAGGGTTTCGACCGGCTGCTGGTAGGCGGTGCTGATCATGTCGGCGATGACGGGCATACGGCCTGCTCTCCCGAGTTCACCGATCAGCGCGCGGCAGACAGCCGGGCGTTGCGCCATCGCCCGGAGTTGCGCGTGAATGACCCCTTTGAGGCGGTCGGCGGCCGTGCCGTCGGACCCCACGATCGCGGTGACCGCGTCGGAGATGTCGCGAAGGAGGTCTTCGAGCAGAAAGGCAAGGATGTCTTCTTTGCCCGGGAAGTAGTAGTACAGCGTCGCCTTGGGCACCCCAGTCACGGCGGCGACGTCGTCGATCTTGGAGTCGTTGAGCCCTTTGTCGGCGAACAGGTCCGCCGCGGCGGGGAGTCTCTCGGAAATCTGACGTGGGACTTTGCGCATTGCCCTTCCCCGTTCGCTGAGTTTAGACTGCCAGTCTAGACAGCTGTTCGGCACTTGCGGTAGGAGGTCTTTGTGGTCGAGGTGAAGGTCCGGTATGACCCGTTCGACGCCACGATTCTGAGCGACCCCTACCCGACGTATCGGTTGTTGCGGGACTCGGCTCCGGTGTACCGCGCCGAGGAATCTCACACCTGGGTGCTGAGCCGGCACGCCGATGTCCAGGCCGCGGCGGTGGATCACGGTACGTACTCCTCGGTGGATGGGATCTTCCCCACCCCGCCGGGGTCGAACTTCATCGGCTCGTTTCTGCCGATGATGATCGTGATGGACCCGCCTCGCCACGATCAATTGCGCGCCCTGGTGAGCCGAGCATTCACCCCCCGTCGGGTGGCTGGTCTGCACGACGTCATCACGCAGATGGCGGCGGAGTTGCTCGGGGGGTTCGACGAGGAGTCCGGGTCGGCGGACTTCGTGACCGACTTCGCCGCGATCTTGCCCGCCGCGGTGATCGCCGATCTGTTGGGAGTTCCCGCCGAGGACCGCGACTTGTTCCGGTTGTGGTCGAGTCAGCTGGTGCAGGTCGACGTCAACCATGGACAGACCACCGATGCGCTTGCTGCCGCAGCGTCGATCTATGCCTACTTCACTGATTTCCTTGCCGAGCGCCGCCGGAGTCCGCGCGCGGACTTGATGTCGGCGCTGGTGAACGCGACGGTCGACGGGATCGGGCTGACCGATGAGGAGGTCCTTGGGTTCTGCGCGTTGCTGCTCGTCGCGGGCTATGAGACCACCACCAACCTGCTCGGCAACTCCGCGGTCGTGCTCGCTCAGAATCCGCAGATCCGGCGACGCTTGGGCTGCGATCGGACGCTGCTGGGGCCGGCGGTGGAAGAGTTGTTGCGCTATGACTCACCGGCTCAGGGACTTTCACGCACCCTGACCCGTGACGTGACTTTGCACGGCACGACGATGCGAAAGGGAGAGAAGGTGCTGTTGCTGTTCGGGTCGGCGAACCGCGACGAGCGTGCCTTTCCCGAGCCCGACGTGTTCGACGTCGATCGCACTTGCGAGCATCAGGTGGCGTTCGGTCGCGGCATCCACTTCTGTTTGGGGGCGGCGTTGGCGCGGATGGAAGCCCGGATCGCGCTGGATGCGCTCCTGGACAAGGTGCCCGACTGGGAGGTCGACCTGACCTCGGCGCGTCGACTACGGTCCGGGCCCATCCGTGGTTACACCTCGCTGCCCATCACCTGGACCCCTTCGGGGTAAGCGGATGTCACACTCGGCGACGTCGATGCGGGAAGTCAGCTGGGCACCCGGACGTTCCCGCACCGAGCGGCGACTCGTTCAGTCGCCGGTAGCCCCGTCGGTCGGCACGGGCCGACACGCCCGCTCAGAGGACGTACTGACAGGCAACGATTCCGGCCCGACGCAAGTACGCCGACCCGTTCCGGTTGGCCAGCACGCGAAAAGTGACGAGGAGACCCGATGATGACAGTGGCGACCGATTGCCAGGGTCCGGAGGCGTTGCCTCCTCACACCCCGACGTGCATGGGATGCGGCCCGGACAACCCGAATGGCCTGCAAATGAGGGTATTCCGGCTAGGTCAGCAGGTGTACACCGATGTGGCCTTCGACGAGCGGCACGCAGGGGCGCCGGGGCTGGCGCACGGCGGCGCGATCGCCGCGGCCTGCGACGACCTGTTCGGATTCACTCTGTGGATCGCCGGGACGCCGGCGGTTACCCGCAATCTGGCTATCGGTTACCTGCAACCGGTGCCGCTGCATCAACTGCACCGCATCAGCGCGCACATTCACGCCCGCGAAGGCCGTGCCCTGCACGTCAGCGCGACCGGTACCGGTCAGGACAACGTCGTGCGGTTCACCGCGACGGCACGGTTCGTCGCGGTCAGCGCGGAGCACTTCGCCGCCCACGGCGACCTCGGCGAATTGGGCGACATGCTCGCACGGTTCGCCAGGGAGAGCGGCCCAGCGATACCCGACCAGTCCGACAGCGGCGCGTGATGGCAGCCATCGAGTTCGACCACTTCGACGGGCAGATCGCCCAGGCGCTGCTCGGATCTGCCACTGCGGCGGGAGGCCTGTCGACGTTCCTGGATTTTCGTCACACCGAGTTCACCGCTGGTCGGCTGGTGGCCGAGATGGATACCCGAGACGAACTGCTGACACCCTTCGGCAATCTTCATGGCGGGTGCCTGTCGGCGATGGTCGACCACTGCCTGGGAGTGGTGTTCTACCCCGTCATCGCCGAGGGGTCATGGGTCGCTACAACGGAATTCAAGGTCAACCTGCTCAAGCCGGTATCGGGCGGAGTGTCCATCGCCGTCACCGAGATCATCGCGCTGGGCAAGCGCAGCGGGGTCGCCCGAATCGACATAACCAACGATGACAAAGCCATCTGCGCGGCTCAAGGCACCGTGACGATCGTCAGTCCCCGGGCGGGCGGGCAATGAGGACGGCCACGGCGGACCGCCCATCACGGGCGGGTGTCTGCCCCGAGCACATGCCGTGACCGCAGCGATCCAGCACCGCGTCCGCACCAGTGACGGCATCACCCTGGCGGCGGACTGCTACGCCCATGCCGACGTCCGTCCCGTGGTATTGCTGTTGCACGGTGGTGGCCAGAACCGGCATGCCTGGAGCACCTCGGCCGCCCGGCTGCACGCACGCGGGTACACGGTGGTCACCTATGACACGCGCGGTCACGGTGACAGCGACTGGGACCCGGACGGTCGGTACGACCTCGAGCGGCTGACGTCTGACCTGATCGCAGTCCGCGACCACTTCAGCGCCGATAAGCCACCCGCGGTCGTGGGCGCATCGTTGGGCGGGATGACCATCCTGGGAGCACACCTGACCGCACCCGCCGAATCATGGGGGGCGGTCGTGTTGGTCGACATCACCCCGCGGCTCGAGTTTCGGGGCGCCCGCCGCGTCGTGGCGTTCATGGCCGCGCACCCCGATGGGTTCAGCACGCTCCACGATGCCGCCGAGGTGATCGCCGACTACAACCCGCATCGCGCGCGACCCGACACCGTCGACGGACTGCGCAAGGTGCTGCGGCAACGTCACGACGGCCAGTGGATCTGGCGATGGGACCCGGCGTTCATCCACTCCAACTTCGAGTTCCTGCAGGGCGAGCCCACGTCGGGAACGGAGCAGTTCGACGCGATCGGCCAGATTTTGAGCGAGGGAGCCCGCCGCGTCACCGCGCCAACACTTCTGGTGCGGGGCCTGATGTCCGACGTGGTTTCCCAAGACACCGTCGAGGAGTTCCTGCAACTTGTTCCGCATGCGGTGACCGTCGACGTGACCGGCACCGGTCACATGATCGCCGGTGACGACAACGACGCGTTCACCGCCGCGGTCGGCGACTTTCTCGACCATTGCACCCGCCGAGCCAAGCCATAGTGATACACGATGCGGATCGCTTCTCGTTGCTTGAACTCTTAGGCTCGAGGCCGGTCTTGATGTACCCGCAAGGACGTTGTTGACGTTCTGGCCGTGAACGGAGGGCCTCCGGGCGCAGTGGAGATGCCCGACGTCGCTAGCTACTCGCGCGGAGCCTCCTGTCCCACGCTGATAGCCCTAGACTCAGAGGGTCATCCGGCCGGGTCCCAGCCGTGCATCGCTGCGTGCATCTGATCCTCGTCGAGTGCCGCGATGCCCAGTGGTTTCTGATCCGGGTGGTATCGCATGCCCTCCAGCAGGAGCGCGACGTAGCGACGCCACAGTTCGGGGTCGACGTGGCCGGCCCACTCACTGACGGTGCCGGCCAGCAGGCCGATGATCGGGGTGTCGGTGTGCTCGATATCGGCGCGCAGGTAGCCGTCCTGGCGGGCCCGCTCCACGAGGGTGAAGACCAGCGGCACCAGCTCCTCCCGAACGCAGTCGACACGATCTCCGCCGTAGGCCTTGCTGTAGATCATCTCTCGCAGGCCGCGGTCCGTGGCGGCGAGCTCGCACTGGCGCTCGATGAACCACACCAGGCCGTCCCATGAATTCGGGTGTTGCAGAGCCGTTTCGGCCAGGCGGACGACCTCGGCGATACCGTCCTCGAAGATCGCCTCGACCAGGTCCTCCTTGGTTGCGAACCGCCGGTAGACGGTCCCGACGCCGACGCCGGCGTGATGGGCGACATCGTTGAGGGTGGCCTCCATGCCCTTGATAGCGAACAGTTCGCGGGCTGCGGTGAGCACGCGCTGTCTGTTGCGCGCGGCATCCTTGCGCAGGCCGCGGCACGGTTTGTCAGTCACGGAGCCCAGTTTAGTGGTGGCCCTTACGGAAGAAAGTGTAACCGGATTGACTCTATCCGCATGTGGGTTTAGATTCCGAGATCAGATCGCATGCCGCCGGTGGCTCGCGGCATCCCTCACTGAAAGGCGCGATATGCCTGCAGTTTCTGTGCGCGCTCTGACGGCCTCGAAACTTTTGTCCGACAACGGTGGTCGTGCGCAATGACCGTCATCAAGCGGGTCTGGCTGCCCGTTTTGGTGGTGTTCGCGATCGCGATCGGCCTGGTGGCCGTCTCGAATCTGCGCTCGGTGTTCGGATCGGACGGTGCCATCGTCACTCCGATAGACGCCGATACCGCCGAGAACTTCAATCCCAAGGTCGTCAAATACGAGATCTTCGGGACGGGGTCCAACGCCTTGATCAACTACGCCGACCTGGACGGCAAGCCGCAGCGCACGGGCGAGGTCAGCCTGCCCTGGACGCTAACCCTGGAGACCACGCTGCCGTCTGTCATGCCGAACATCATGGCCCAGGGCGACGGCTCGTCCATCACCTGCCGCGTCACCGTCGATGACGAGGTCAAAGACGAGAGGACGGCCGACGGTATGAACGCCGCCACCTACTGCCTGGTGAAGGCCGCATGACGACTTTGACCGACGACACCCCGGCCGACGACATTCCGCCGGCGCGGCACTTGGCCCGTCCGAAGTTGCCCCGCTTCATCAGGGCCTTCGCTGTGCCGATCGTACTGGCGTGGGTCGTCATCGTCGCTCTGCTCAACACGGCCGTTCCGCAGCTCGAAGAGGTCGGAAAGCTCCGCTCCGTCTCGATGAGCCCCCACGACGCGCCCGCGCTGATCGCGACCAAGCATGTCGGGAAGAAGTTCGAAGAGTACGACACCTCCAGTTCGGTGATGATCGTGCTGGAGGGCGACGACCAGCTGGGGCCGGACGCGCACGCGTTCTATGACGAGGTGGTGCGAAAGCTCAACGCGGACAGCACCCATGTGCAGCATGTGCAGGACTTCTGGGGTGACACGCTGACCGCTGCCGGTGCGCAGAGCATCGACGGTAAGGCCGCCTATGTGCAGGTCTACATCGCCGGTGATCAGGGTGAGGCGCTGGCCAACGAGTCGGTGCGGGCCGTGCGTGACATCGTCGAAGGGACCCAGGCGCCGCCGGGTGTGAAGGCGTATACCACCGGGCCCGCGGCGCTGACCAGCGACCAGAACATCGCCGGTAATGCCAGCATGAAAACCATTGAGGCCGTGACGGTCACCATCATCATCGTCATGCTGCTGATCATCTTCCGGTCATTCATCACGATGCTCGTCACCATGGCAATGGTGTTCATCGGGCTGCTGTCAGCGCGCGGTATCGTCTCCTTCCTGGGTTACTACCAGGTTTTCGGACTGACTACCTTTGCGACCAGCATGTTGGTGACGCTGGCGATCGCGGCCGCCACTGACTACGCGATCTTCCTGATCGGGCGATATCAAGAGGCCAGACGAACGGGAAAGGACCGAGAGTCCGCGTATTACGACATGTTTCACGGCACCGCGCACGTTGTGCTCGCCTCCGGTCTGACGATTGCGGGCGCGACTGCGTGCCTACACTTCACCCGGTTGCCGTACTTCAAGAGCATGGGCTTCCCGCTGGCGATCGGCATGACAATCGTGGTGGTTGCGGCGCTCACGCTCGGTCCCGCGCTGATCTCGGTCGTGACACGTTTCGGAAAGGTGTTGGAGCCGAGAGGCAGCGGAGGCGTCCGCGGCTGGCGCCGACTCGGTGCCGCGACGGTCCGCTGGCCGGGTGCGATCCTGGTGACAGCGATCGTGCTGTGCATGGTGGGTCTGCTGGCATTGCCCGGCTACCACACCATCTACAACGACCGCATCTATCTGCCCGACGATGTGCCCGCCAATGTGGGCTACGCCGCATCGGATCGGCATTTCTCCGATGCCAAGATGAATCCCGACCTTGTGATGGTCGAATCCGATCACGATATGCGCAACCCCGCGGACTTCCTGGTGATCGATAAGATCGCCAAGGCGTTGGTGAAGGTGCACGGCATCGCATCGGTCACAACGATCACCCGCCCGGATGGTAAACCGATCAAGCACGCGTCGCTGGCGTACATGATGAGCCAGAGCGGTAGCGGTCAGATCATGAGCAACGACTTCCAGCAGGCTGTGCTGGACAACACGTTGCAGCAGGCCGACGAGATGCAAGTAACCATTGATTCGATGGAGACGATGCATCGCATAACTCTGGAACTGGCCGAAGTCACCAAGCGGATGTCGGACAAGATGAACGACACCTCGGCCAATCTCAATGAGGTTCGCGATCATCTGGCAGATTTCGACGATCAGTTTCGTCCGATCCGCAATTACTTCTATTGGGAGCCACACTGTTTCGACATTCCGCTGTGCTGGTCGATACGGTCGGTGTTCGACAGCCTGGACGGCATCAACACGATGGCGGATGACTTCACCGAACTGGTTCCCGATATCGAACGAATGGCCGAGCTGACGCCGCAGATGGCGGCGGTGATGCCGGCGATGATCCAGACGATGAAGAACCAGAAGCAGATCATGCTGAGCCAGTACCAGGCCCAGAAGATGCAGCAGGACCAGAACATGGCCATGCAGGAGGACTCCACTGCGATGGGGGAGGCGTACGACACCGCCCGTAATGACGACACCTTCTACCTGCCGCCGGAAGCCTTTGAGACCGCCGACTTCCAGCGCGGCATGAAGCTCATGATGTCGCCGGACGGGAAAGCGGTGCGGTTCACCGTGTTCCATCAGGGGGATCCGTTGACCGAAAACGGCACCGAGCGTATCGATCCGCTGCGCATCGCGGCCGCCGACGCCATCAAGGGCACCCCGCTGGAGGGCTCCACGGTCTACGTCGGTGGCAGCGCCGCGATGTACAAGGACATGCAGCAGGGCGCCGACTACGACCTGCTGATCGCCGCTGTCGCATCGCTGATCCTGATCTTCCTGATCATGGTGATCCTGACCCGGGCCATCGCGGCGGCCGCGGTCATCGTCGGCACGGTGGTGCTGAGTCTGGGGACATCCTTCGGTCTCTCGGTGCTGCTATGGCAGCACATCGTCGGTATCCCGCTGAGCTGGATGGTGCTGCCCATGTCGGTTATCGTGCTGCTCGCCGTAGGTGCGGACTACAACCTGCTGCTGGTGTCGCGCATGAAGGAGGAGATCAACGCCGGGATCAACACCGGGATCGTGCGATCCATGGCCGGTACCGGATCAGTGGTCACCGCAGCGGGATTCGTGTTCGCCTTCACCATGATCGGCATGCTCGTCAGCGACATGATCGTGATCGGGCAGGTGGGTTCCACGATCGGTCTGGGCCTGCTGTTCGACACGCTGGTGGTGCGGTCATTGATGACGCCGTCGATCGCAGCACTGATGGGCAGGTGGTTCTGGTGGCCGCTGCATGTGCGCCCACGGCCGAAACCCCAGCCGTGGCCCAAGGTCGCTCAGGAGGTGAACGCGTGAAGCGGCCGATGATGGCCGGACTGGTGTCAGCGCTGGTTGCGCTTCCGATCGGCGCGGCGCCCATGGCGTCAGCGGACCGGGATGCCGATTTCGCCACGGAGCTTCATGGTTTCGGGATCTACGGCCAGCGCGACTACAACGCGTGGTTGGCGAAGATCACCTGCAAACGCCTGGCCACCGGGGTGGACGCCGACGCGGGCGAGTCGGCGGTCTTCCTTTCCGGCAACCTGATCCGGACGGTGAGTACCGAACAGGTCTGGCAGTTCCTCGGCAGCGGGCTACGGCTGTACTGCCCCGAACATCTCGGGAAACTCACCGCGATGTCGAACGATCATCCGGAGGTGCCATGACCATGCACAACACCCGGAGGACGATGCGAGCGCTACTGCTGACCGTCACATCATCGGCCGCAGCGGCACTTCTCGCCTCGCCGCAGGCCTTCGCCGATGCCACCGATGAATATCCGATCCCCAGCAAGCAGATCGAAACACACTGCGACGCCGAGCAGTACCTGGCGGCCGTCCGCGACACCAGCCCGGTCTACTTCGAGCGCTACATGCTAGACAAGAGCAACCGGCCGCTCGACGTGCAGCAGATGGCAGAAGACCGCATCCACTGGTTCTACGCACTGGATGCCGCCGGGCGGCGCCAGTACTCCGAGGACACCGCCACCAACATCTACTACGAGCAGGTGGCCACCCGCTGGGGCAACTGGGCGAAGGTGTTCTTCAACAACAAGGGCGTGGTGGCCAAGGCGGCCGCGGTCTGTATGCACTATCCCCGCGGCGACTTCTCGGTGTGGGACTGGCCGGTCGCGCGCTGACAGACCGCCAACCCTAGCGACGCATGGGAGAGCCGTACCCGGACGAGGACGACTACTACGACGAGGACGACGAGACACCGAGGCAAGTCGGACGTTGAACGTCGTAGCCTTGCCGCTGCCCCATACGAAGGTGAGCCAGCCCGGCCACACGATCGGGGTCCATTTAGGTTCGCCGATGCCGCGTTTGGCGGCCAGCGCAAGTACCGGCGGCGGCAGCGTCACGGTGGCCACGAAGCCGACGAGCACCGGGACCGCGCATGCCGGTCCCAGGCCGGCGAACACGCTGAGCTTCGCGAACACCATGGCCAGGAACGCCAGCGCGACGGTGGCGGCCGAGGCCAGGATGACCCGGCCGATGCTGGCGGTCGCGTGTATGACTGCCTGATCGGCGGGCACCTGCGCGCGGCGCTGCTCGTGGTAGCGGCCTGATCAGAAAGACGGTGTAGTCAGTGCCGGCGCCCAGCAGGATCGCGGTCATGAACGCGACGGTGAATTGCGATACCGGCATCCCCAACTCCTCCAGCGCGGAGAGCGCCCCGCGGCTCACGGCCAGGCTGATACCGATCACCAGCAATGGGAGCAGCGCGGTGAACACCGACCGGTAGACGATGAGCAGGATCAGCGCGATCAGAGCCGCGGTGGCGATGGAGATGAACAGGAGATCGTGCTCGGCGGCGGCGATCTGGTCGTGAAACGTCGCCGGCGGCCCGGTCACCTTCACCGTCGTCGACGAGCCAGCGAATGGATGGGCGGCGATGTCTCGGACCGCTGTCACCGCTTCGGCGGCCGTGGGATCACTGAGAGTGCCGGCCACCCCGACGGGGAGATACCAGGCTTTGCGGTCCTGGCTGACTGCCTGGGCTGCGGTGACTGGGTGGCCAGCAGATCTGGTACGAGGCGCACGTGCTCGGTGTCCGCGCGCAGCGCCGAGACCATGGACTGGTAACGCTGCCGCACCGATGGTGTCAAACCTGCCGGGTCCTCCATGGCTACGAACAGCGTCGTTTTGGAACCCTGCTCGCCGAAGGCCTCGCTCATCCGGTCGACGGTTTGGAATGACGCCACGTCGCGCGGGATCAGGTCGACGGACTGCTGTCGGACCACCGTCTCCAGCTGCGGGAACAGCAACGCCAATACTGCGGCCTACCCGACCCATGCGCCGATCACCAGTGCTTTGTGCCGCACGGTGAAGGCGGCCATGGCACCGAGGCGCTGGCTGTACTCCCTGGAGGCCTGGCCGAACGTGGCCCGTTCGCGGACGCCCATCCTGACCGTGGTCGGTTCGTCTGGCTCGCTGTCCTGGCTAGTCAATCGTCTCTCCGAGCTAGGTCATGCCGTGGACGTGGTCACGCGTCAGTTCACCTCGCCGCGGCGGGAGAGTCGGCGACTTGGTCCTCCTCGGGCACGTCGTGGCGGACGGCGTGAACCCTTCCGTGGGGCAAGCAGGCCATGTAGCCGTGGCGTTTGCCGTACAGCTCCCACGCGGTCGCACGTTCGTCGGCGGCGACGGTGATGCGGTGGCCGGTGGAGAGCTGCACGTGCAGCGTCCCGTCGTCGTCGCAGCTGGCATGAGTGCAGATGCTGCCCGCGAAGTTCAGCAGCGGACGCTGAACGTCGGGCACGTCGTTCGGGTCGATCATCACGTCTTCGGCTGGGTAATCACCTTCCGCTGGCAGCGTGAGCCGCAGCGGCCGCGTGATGACCAGTTCGTTGTAGTCCGCCAGTCTGAGCACGAGGCCTTCGTGAAGATCGACCCGCTGGACCCGGCAGTCTTCGATCCATTGAGTGAGCATGATGCCCCTTTCGCCGTCCGAATCTTCAGGTAACGATACTGCAAGTATCGAACCAGCACTAGGAGTAGCGTTGATGATCAGGCCTGGGGTTCAGGAAGGAGGAGTTCGATCGGGTAGTGGAGCCGTTGGCAGACTTCGGCGGTAGTGGCGCGTTGCTGCGGTCCAGGCAGTGAGATTGGCCAGCCAGATGTCGGCGACGACTGCGGCGATCTGTATCTGATGCGGCGTGGGGTGACCGCCGCCGATCGCTCGGGCCATCACATGACCGAGGACCGCTTCGGCCCGCACGACGTCGACGGTGCCGTCGGCGACGACGAACGCGCGGGTCACCGCCTCGGTCAGCGCCGGTCTGTTCTGCCATTCGTGGCGCAGTCGCGCGTTGAGTTCTTGCAGCCGCTGCACCGGACTAGCGGCGATTGTGGCCCAATCGTCCTCGTCGCCGAGACGCTCGAATTCGCGGGTGAGCGCCGGACCAGCAGATGCGGTTTGGAGGGGAAGTAGCGGTACAGAGTGCCGACTGCAATACCGGGCGCGCTCGGCGACCACCCGCATCCGCACGGCCGCGTAGCCACCGTCGGTCGCGATCGGCACGGCGGCATCGAGAATCGCCTCTCGACGAGGAGTCGTGGTGGGTCGATGTGACGCTGAGGTCCGTCGCGTTGGCGTCGTCGGCGAATTCGGTTGCCTTCCATCGGTATAACTCGGGTGAGGACTGCCATCCCGGTGACGTTGCAGCTACCCGGTGGGCCCGGCGTCACGGGTGAACCGGTCGAGCAGCTCACCGAAATCACCGTGAGCGGCGAAGTGGTCGGTGCCCACGTGCGACGAACGCGGTTCGTGGTGAACCGGGTGACGCCGTCGTCACCGGTGCCGGTACCAGCCACGTGCATAACGCGGCCCTCCCTTGCGGTGAGGTGGGCGGTGGGCGCTGATCCGGTGGGCGCGGTACAGCGGAACGGGCAGCAGGTACTCGACTGTCTGTCAGGCTGCAGGTGACCGCCGGGGTTTCAGCGAATCCACAACGTGAACCCCCAGCAGGCCATCACAGGCGGCGGCAATCGCACCGACATGCGCCAACCCCGGCGCGCCGAGATGCCGCTCATCGAAGGTGATGTCGCTGAACACACGATCGCCGAAACGGTACACGGCCATCTTCATGCCCTGCGGGTTGTCCTGTCCGCACCCCATGCACTTCGGGGTGTGCGCGGGCAGCAGCACCGGCTGCCCATCCGGCGGCGCACTCACTGAGCTCCGCCATCCGGGCGGGCATGGCGGCCTGCCGACAACCCTGCTTCCGCGTCATCGCCGCCGTCGTCCGATCGTTCCGCATCAGGTGTGTCCGGGCCCCCCGGGGGTCGGCGACCCGGTGACCACACCGCAAGGACGAGGGCGCCCGCGACGGTAATGATGGACAGGACGACCGCGCCCTGGCTGTAGCCGTGAACGAACGCCGTGGTGGCGGTGTCAGCCAACTGGCTGCCGGCTGGCCCAGACGAGTCAGCGACTTCAAGTGCGGCGGCCAGTGAATCGGAAACTGGTTCGCGCGCAGGGGCGGGCAAGGCGGGCAGCGCTGGCGCGATGCGCGACGTATAACCGGCGGCCAGCACGCTGCCCGCAATCGCGATGCCGACCGCCGCGCCCACCTCGCGCGCGGCGTCGTTGACCGCGGCCGCCACACCGTGTTTCTCCACCGGTACTGCCGCGACCACCGCGGCCGTCGCCGGGGCGGTGCACAGCCCCAGCCCCGCGCCCAGAACCAGCAGCGGCCACAAGAAATCGGTGTAGCCCGACGCCGCATCGAGGCGGCTAGCCATGAACATCCCGGCGGCGATGGTCAGCAGGCCGGTCACGGTCAGCAGGCGCAGCCCCCACCGCTGCGCCAACCATGGCGCTAGCAGCGAAATCCCCACGATCGGCACGATAACGGGGGCCAACGCCAGCGCGGACGGCAGCGGGTCGTAGCCGACGACGAGTTGCAGATACTGCACAAACAGCAGGAAGAACCCGAAAAGCACCAGGAACTGCAACACGAGCGACAAGGTGCCCGCGCCGAACCCCCGATCGTCGAACAACCGCACGTCCAGCAGCGGATGCTCCCGACGCAGTTCCACAACCACGAATGCCACCGCCGACGCGACACCGCCGGCGAACAGCGCGATCACCGCCGGGTCCGCCCACCCCCGCTGCGGCGCCTCGGTGACCGCGACGACCAGAAGACCGATGGCGACCACGCCCACCACCGAGCCGAGGTAATCCATCGGCGGATGGGCGAACTCACGCGACTCGGGCAGCGTCAGGGCAGCGACGAGCAGCACGACTCCGGCGACGGTCAGTCCGACGAACACCGATTCCCACGACCAGTGCTCCAACAACAATCCCGAGCACAGGATGCCCAGGATCGCGCCCGATCCGGCTACCCCCGCCCAGATTCCCACCGCCCGGCCACGCTGGTGTGCGGGGAACTCGGCGGTCAGAATCGAGAGGGTCGACGGCATCACGAACGCGGCACCGATACCGGACACCGCGCGAGCGGCGATCAGCCACACGGGATCTGGCGTCAGCAGCGGCACCGCCGAGGCCGCCGAGAACACCACCAGACCTGCGATCAGCACTCCCCGCCGCCCGTAGCGGTCACCAACTGCGCCCGCCGGCAACACCAGACATGCCACCGCCAAGGTGTAACCATCGACGACCCAGGTGAGTTGACTTTGGGTGGCCCCGGTCGCCGTCGCGATATCCGATAAGGACGTGTATAGGGCGGCCATCGACCCGATGACCAGGGCAACTGCCAGGCACGACACCACCAACGTCCACATCTGGCCGCGCGATAAGTGGGCCAATGTCGGCCCAGCCGAATCGTCGGACGCCATCAACTCCCTCACGCCGAATAGATACCCACGGTTTCGCTGCGCTACTCTTGGTACCATAACGCGGTGACCAGTTTCGTTGGTGGCGAGTCCTCTGAAATGGTGATGCGGTGACTGAACCGCGCTCGCCGTTGCCCGACGATGACGACATCGATCCCCGCCGCGTGCGGTCGCGGAACCGGCTGCTCGACGCCGCAGCTCACCTACTGAGCACCGGCGGGATCGAAGCGGTCACCATCGACGCGGTCACCAAAGCCTCCAAAGTCGCCCGCACCACCCTCTACCGTCACTTCAACAGCTCGTCGCAACTGCTGGCCGCCACCTTCGAGCGGCTGCTGCCCCAGGTCATCCCGCCGGCACCTGCCACCGGGCCGCTACGCGACCAGCTCATCGAACTGCTGAACCGTCAGGCATCCCTCTTCGCCGAAGCCCCGCTGCACGTCACGACTCTGGCCTGGCTCGCACTCGGCCCCACCGTCAGTGGTGACGCCGGAACCAGCGCCATCACCCCCGCGCCCACCGGTGCGCTGCGCACCCGCGTGATCGACCAATACAGCCAACCCTTCGATGCCATCCTGCAAAGCCTTCAAGCCCGGGAGGAACTCGACGACTTCGACGTCGAATTGGCAATGTGTCAACTCATCGGACCGCTGGTGTTCGCACGCATGACCGGGCTGCGAAACATCGATCGGCAAGACTGCGCGCACGTCGTTGACGACTTTCTCGCCGCCCACCAACGCGCACACCACTACCCCGCTGCCGGCCACGGTCATGCTGACCGGCACGTGGTTGATCAACGCAGCTAAGCAGCCTATTGCAGCGCTGGCGCTGGAGTGCGCCGCAGTGATCGTAGGTGCAGCGTTGCTCATATAGGGTGCCTTGCTGGGCAGGACTTATTACACCAAAGCAATTGCTGCACAATCTTTCCGGTCCTAGCGGATCAGAGACTCCGTCTGAGTGGAAACTTGGCCGCCACCCGCCGACAGAACGCAGCCCGCAAGCGAATTTGCAACATCCACAGAGTCGCCCGGTGCGGGCAATTCGACCCACTCGACTACGTCGCCTGCACCAGTACGATCCTGAGAAACTGTTAAGACAGGGGGTTTACGGTGAAGCTCCGTGAGGGTCAGTTCGTAGGATCGAACGCATGCGGACCCTGCGGTGTGCGTCATGGTGATGACGTTGCACAAGTTGACCGCTGGGGACGGTTACTTATATCTGGTGCGGCAGGTCGCCGCCGCTGATACCACCGAGCGTGGCCGCTCCACGCTGGCCGACTACTACTCGGCAAAGGGGAAACACCCGGGCGATGGCTCGGCCGCCCGAAACCGCGACACGCCGACGCGCCATAGGTTATTTCTCTACGAGCCCTAAAAGCGGAACCTACACGCGGTCTGTCTCGGTGATCTCGCGGTACAACTCCCGGGCGGTGGGCGCGGGGCCCTGAATTTCGCCAAGATACGCTTGGCGGCCTCGCGCGAACGCGAGGTCGGCCGTGGCGTCGCCGGGCCGTTGCTGCAGCCAGAAGATCGACTGCCAAATGTTCCGGGACTGCGAACCACCCTTACCGTCGAGCCGATTGAAGAACTCGCCGATGTTGCGATTGGGGTCGTCACGGCCGGGATAGCTCGTGTCCTGCTGGAAGATGCCGTGCCAGGCGCCGCCGCCGCCGACAGCGCGAGGGTCCAGCCTGCTTTCCTGAAGGCCGGTGGACAGAATCGCGATCGCCTGTTGCGGTGAGTAGCCGCGCCGCCAGGCCTCCCAGATGATCCGGGCCGCCACCTGCCGCGGTGTTGAGTTGCGGGTCAGCAGCCCGCCCGCTTCGTGGGGTGGGCGCCCTATGGCGCCGGCACCGCTGGGGCCGTGGGCGGCGGCTTTAATGATGCCGCCGAAGTTGGGCATGCTCATCCCGGCGCCGCTGGAGGTTGGTGGGCGGATGCCGCTCAGGCCCGACGCCGTCGCCGGTGCACTGCCGGTGCCGGGGCTGCGGCGGTAGGCCAGCTGGCGCACCAGGGCGGCCAGTGTGGCGTCGCGGGCCTTGTGCGCCTCGATGACGTGGCGTTGTTGGTTGATGCGGTCGCGCAGCGCGATCAGCAGGGCTCGTTGCCCGGCGGGGGTGTTGGTGAGCGGGGCGGTGCGTGCGGTGTCTGCGGCGGCGGCGTTGACGGCGGTGGCGGACTGGTTTCGCCCGGCGGCGTCGGCGGCCGCAGCCTGGCCGAGGAGGCTGGACAGTTTCGCGTCGAGTGCGCCGGTGCCCGACAGGCGCCCGGAGAACCGTTGGGCCACATCACCGTAGGCGTCGGCGAATTGGCCTTGAGCCCCTAGCCTCTGCGGTGAGGCCGCGATCCGGTTCGACAACGACGTCAATGTCTGCGACGAACCCGACAAGCCAGGGGCGGCATCCAACGGGGCCGGGGAGAACAACGAATGCCCCCGGCTGAGCGCAGCAGCCGCTCGGGCCACCACCACATCCACGCTCACCAGCCCAACATAAGCCCGAACACCGGTGGCCGACACACCGCAAAACAGCGGCACGCATGGCTTCAGACGCAGGTGGTCGCGGCCTACGACGCCGCGGTCGAAGATCCCGCGCGCACAGTTTCTGCCAAAGCGGTAAGGGATCGCCTCGCCGTTGAGCAAGCAATGCGCGTGTGACGTCAGTCCGAGTTCCCGATGTGCACGATTTGAGCTCGTTTAGCCAGACTATCTCGGGCCATCCTGCCTTGTTTCTTCGGAAGACCGTTGTCAACGACTAGTGAGTGCGCAACGTCGCGGGGATGTGGTTGCTCGGTGTCTGGGAAGGGATCGAACGCAACACCCAAACCGACGTCGCGGACATCCTCGACCAACATGGAGAAGATGCCGTTCTTGGGCTCGCGCTTGACGTCCATCCATGTCAGTCCGTGTTGCTCAAGGATGTTGTGCCGGTAGCAAGAGATGCCGTCGTCGTCGAAACGGATGGCAGCAACAGCGATGGAAACCTTCTGCGTCCCCTGGTCGGTGACTGTCCAGTGCTCGTGAGGGATACTCGGCGAGTACCGGTACAAGATTTCTTCGGAGCCGATTGCAGGGTCGTCTGCCTTCACCGCGAAATCAGTTGATGCCGGACTCCTGCACTGATCTTCTCGAGGAAGATGCGCGAATCATCGAGTGCAGCTGCCAGCCGTCGCTGGCCCGAGGTTGGGCTCTCGCTCGCTGCGAGTTGGTAGTCAAATGCTTCTCGTCCATCGGCCCAATAGCCGCGGAACGTCAATTCGCCATCATCAAAAGCGATGGTGAGTTCGTCGCCATTCACCAGCCAGACAATGTTCAAGCCGCCGTCGGGAAGCGGCGAGAACTGCGGGGTCGCGAGGCCGTCACCTCGAGAAACTGCCCGAATCACTGTCACCGCGAGGTTGGCCACCGCAGTGTGCACTGCGCGCCCTTCGGCACCGTCCCAGCCGCGCGGCAGTCGTGTGAGCTTAGCTACTTCACTCTGCGCGTACACGATGACTTCCGAATGTGTCGGGTAAGAGATGCGCGGGCCGGCGCCGCCAGCCCACCACCGAATCTCTGCATCCTGAGTGAATTCGGGCACCGTTCTGGGACCCATCGTGATTGGTGACTGTTCAATTACGGGCACCGAGTTTCCCCCATTCGATATGTGCTCCTTCTGTGGTGAAGTTGTCGAACATTGATACGCCCTCATCA
Organism: Mycolicibacterium sp.; assembly: GCA_050175175.1. Classification (GTDB taxonomy): domain Bacteria; phylum Actinomycetota; class Actinomycetes; order Mycobacteriales; family Mycobacteriaceae; genus Mycobacterium. The sequence goes on from JBFXJE010000009.1 coordinate 146,165, forward strand.
TGTGCAACGTCGAGCGCGCGTAAAACGTCCAGCGATGAAAGTTCAGCGTCTATTGCGATGAGCGAGGTGATCTCAAGCTGCAGCCTGTTGTCGTCGGCTGGGAATCCGAGCGAGATTGTCTGCCTACCATGTGCTGGCCCATCATTGTCGCCAAGTTGTCGCTCCATCTGGAGCCTCGTTGCGAGGTGGCCGTCCAGCAAAAAATCGGGCGAGAGGGCGCGGACCACACGGGGAACCTCGGCGGCACTGCTGAGAGCTATTCGATTGAAGAAAGTAACTTCTGCGGCGCTCGGCCGAAGGACTCCGAAGTCCGCCCCCTCGACGTGGCGCTCGAAATCACTCCAGATCGTCGACAACTCAGACCGCAGAACGTCGTAGCGGGGATATGGCGCGTCACCTTCCTGCTTACGCCAGTTGATCAGCAGTCGATCGTGTTGCACTTGAATCAGCAGTGACTCGTCCGCCGTCAACGCCCATAGCCGGATCGGAGGAACCGAATTTCCGACTTGGAACATGAAGCTCGCCAGACCTAGTGGAGGCAGGGCGACATGCTCCTGGACCTTGGGGAAGCGTTCACGCCACTTATCGGCTAGCCGCACCAACGCGACTGTGTCGAGTCCGGGGAGCTGCAGAAAGTGGATACCAACCGCCACCTCAATCACCGGCGGCAGTGTGAACGACGGAAGAGCTTCTGCACTAGCCACATCCCCCATTCTGCAATGCTAGGCCACCGCTGGGACCGTTGTGGCCGACGACACTGACAGCCAGCAACAGCCCGGCACAACGATTCGACGAGTGGGACGCTGTCGGCGTCGCGCTTGAAGGTGTCTCGCTTGGTGTGGCCTAGCTGTCGGCCACAACCACATCATCACCAACAGCCGTTACGCGGCCCCGCCGAGGCGTACCAACAGGGCCCGGACCTCCGGGGTTGCTTCGACCTGGCAGGACTCGACGGCGCTGATCAGTTCGGCGGAGACCCCCGCGGCTTCGGCGGCTTCGGTGATCGACATTTGCGCCGAGGTCCGCGCGAGGTAGAGCTGGGGGCCGGGCGCGTCGGGGCGGGCGGCGGCGGCCGCGCGAACCAACTGGTCGTAGGTCCGGCGCACGTTGCGCAACTGGGTCAACACGGTCTCGGTCGGGGCTACCCGGGAGGCTGCCACCACCGTGGCGTCCAGCTTGTGCAGCTCGTGCAGCCTTTCGGTGAGGATCGCCCAGTGCTGGGGATCATCGGATGCCGGTAGGTTCTGCGCCGCTGACACTTGGCCCTGCACAGCCACGTTGAGGGCCGAGATCATCACATCGATACTTCCAGGTATCGCGCTGGGCGGTCGTGCAGGGGTGCCGTGCTGGTAGCGCCAGTCGGCGATCTGACCGGCCGGCAGGCCCAATCGGTCCTCCAGTTTCGCGCGCATCTGCTCGCGAGGCCAGCTGTTGCCCTTCTCGAATGCGCGCAGGGCTGCGTGCGAGATCACCTTCTCGGTCATCAATTGTCGCTGGCTAACGCCCTTTTTCTTGCGCCAGGCCGCGAGCTGAGCACCCGCGAACCCCACCGCGGGGTCGATGGGTGCGCCTGACACGACGTCAGTCTATCCACCGCTCAGGCCCAGTGCGGCTAGGCCGCACGCGCCACGCGAAACGCTCGTCACAACTATCGTTTGCGATACCTAATGCGATAGTTTTATAGTCTCTAACTATCGCAGTCGATGGAAAGCCACGCGACACCTCTCCTACGGAAGGCCACCAGCCAATGACACGCACCGCACCAGCACTCGCCCCCTCCCAGTCGCCGTGCCTCAGCGACCCGGACTTGTGGGATCGCAGCGACAACACCGAGGCCATCGCCGCCTGCCGACAGCTGTGCGCACGCCGGTTCGCCTGCGCCCAGGAGGCGTTGGACCGGCCGAAACACTTCGTGTCCACCCTCAACGGAGTCATCGCCGGAGTCGCCATCCCCGCCCAGAACCAATACGGCACCTCCAAAGCGCACAAGGCCGCGCTGCAACGGCTGCACGCCATCGCCGAGCAGGGGCGACGTCTGACCCCGGCGGCCGCCGCGCGCGCCAGCTAGCACCCACCGGCACCACTCGGGCGGCACCTGACCATTGACACCGCAACGGGCCGACGCCTGATCGAGCCCACGGCCCGGGCCTCGACGGCCTCAGCGCTTCGAGACGATCGCCGACCAGTCCGCGGACCCCGACGGCTCCTCCACACATCCGCCTCAACGAAGGGAACGGTGAATACCCGCTCATGACAATCCCGATGACCGTGGCCGGCAGCTCCCGGCATCACCATCCGGCGGTGCGGACCGCCGGTGCCCTCCCCCGACGACCCCGCGGCGATGCCGGCCCATATCGCCGACATGCCCACGGCGCGGCGCTATTCGAGGAGCACAGGGGTCCGCGCAGTACCGCCGAGGTGGGGGTGGTGCGGGCCAACGACGAGGGGAGCACCACTCCCCCGGTTTCCGAGCAGGTGCGCGCCGCATGACCCCGTCGACCCGGACCGGCGTCCCCGCCCGCGCGTCGATGCACAGCCCGCTTCTCGTCGCCGATCTCTCGCTGCCCCCAGAGGGCTGTTGGTGGATAGCCTGCGAATGCGGATGGCATGGCCCGGCCTGCGCGGCCGAGGACCAAGCCTGGCAGACCCACCGCGACCACCTGAACGAGCGTGGTCAACTGGATCTTGTCGCCGGTTAGGTGATCACCAACGCCGCTGCGCACCAGGCCGCGACCACCCGAATGAGCCCCGGTCGAACGGATTTCACCGCCCCGGCCGCGGCCCGCGATCGGCAAAACTGCGCCATGACCAGCGTGTCTTGGCCGGATAATCCGCCACCTCGTGCGAGACTCGGCAACACCACGAACACCAGGAGGACCATCAGCAACTCAGAGACCGTCACGCGGGCACACCCAGCGTAGGTCGCATCAGGGCCCAGAAACGGGAAATCCCCGCCGAAGCGGGGAAATCGAAATCCCGAACAGAAGCGTCACCTTCTGTTCAAGGGCCACCACAACCGAACATGCTCCACGCCGTATCGAGGGGCCAGCCCAAAAAGGCTGGCTCCAGGATAGAGGACGCCCTCGTGAGCCGCAATCACCCAGCACACCTGCCGCCCCCGACGCCGCGCAGTGATTTAACTGCCCTGCCACACAACGCCTTTCCCGAGCGCCGCGCGTGACCGCGGCGTCCGGCGCGTCAGCCGGTGTGCCGCCGGCGGTGATGTGCCCGCCGGATCTGGTCTGGAAGCGCCTCTCGCGTCTAGTGGCGGCGCCCGGTCGAAGCCGGATGCGGATGTGGAACCCCGACACCGACAAATTCAGCGATACCGCGGCGCTCACCGAGCGCCTCCCGACTCGGCCGGCCGCGACCTACCTCTACACCCGCGCCCGGCGCACTCAGTCAATCTGGCTGGACTTCGACGCCAAGCGCCACGGCGCGACTGCCGTCGAAGCCGACATGGCCACTGCCGCGTCATGGATCAGCGAGTGCGGCGGGGTGATCGTCACCGACCGCTCCACCAGTGGCGGTGGGCACCTCATCTGCCCGCTGGCTATCGGCACCTCTGCGTCACATGACGAAATGGTCCCGCTGGTGCGACTCCTGGCCGCGCGGCTGCCCACACTCGACATCACCCCGAACACCAACGCCGACACCGGCTGCATCACCCCGCCGGGATCGCCGTGCCGCGAAGGCGGCTTCCGCCAACTCGTCGGCCCTCTGGAGGCCGCCGTGGAGGCGTTCACCACCCGGTCGGCATCGGATCTGCTGCCGCGGCTCTACATGCTGCTCGGTGCGCTCAACCCCAGCCCCCAACGCCACACCCCTACCACCGCAGCAGTCCCCGTCGCGGCCTACACCGAAGGCAGCGACGGCGATCGACGGATCGCCGCGCCGCATCTGCGCGCCGACCCCATGCCCACCGACGTCGCCGACTACGCGGCCCGCGGCGTCCTGCGCGGCTCCCGGTGGCCGTCCAACCATGAGGCACGGATGTCGGTGGTCGTCCACGCTGCCGCTCGCGGCCACAGCCTGGACAGCCTGCGCACGATGATCGCCCCGGGCGGCCCCTGGCACGACGGTCTCGGCAAGGCCTACCTCCGCTACGCCCACCGCGCCGACGAAGCGCTAACCCGGGACTTCACCAAAGCCCTGGATTGGTTGGTGGCCAACGTCCTGAATTCCTCTCCCCCGCGGCACAAGACTAAGAACTCACCGGGGGGGCAGCAGGGACCGCGGGGACCCCTGGAACTCCGGGGGTGGCTGGCCAATGCTCTGGCGTGGGCGGATCAGGAGTTCGCCGGTAAACGGTACCGCTGGACGGTGCACGCGGTCCTGCAGTCGTTGGCCTTTCACGCTGTGGTCGCCGGAGAGCAACGATCAGGAACGTGGTTGGTAGGGGTTGGGGGCCGGAGCCTGTCGTTGAGTTCGGGGCTGCTCAGCGAGGACACAATCTGGCGGGTGCTGGCGGATCTGCGCGAGCGGGCGGGCGCACCGCTGGTGCTGGCACGACACCACATCGGCACCGAGGCCGACGTGTACGCGTTGACGATGCAGAACCAGGTGAGCAGCGATGCGGCGGGCGCGGAGCGGGTGCGGGTCGAGCCCGTACACGAGGCGTGGATGGTGCTGGGCCATCACCTGCGGCGCATCTACGAACTGGTCGCCCAACACGGTCTGAGCGTCAAAGCAGACGTTTACGCCGCCGCCGGGGTGCCGCGGGCCACCGGCGATGCCATGGTGATCGACCTGGAGATTGCCGGGCTGCTCAGTCGATCCGGTTGGGGACGGGTTCAACGGGGTGCGAGGACACTGGATCAGATCGCCGAAGCCCACCGGCTTGACGACGTCCGCGCCGACCGCCTGATAAAGCACCGGCGTGAACGCAGTGCGTGGTGGACGTGGCTCGCCGAGCGGGAGCGGCTATTTGGATCGACTCCGTTCGACGACGTGGCGGCGGAGGGGGCAGCGACCAGTGAGGGTCGCTGCGGGCCGGCCGAGGACGACCCCGAGTATGCGGCGTGGCTGGAGTCGGTGATGGCGACCGGTCCCCCAGATCAGGACGCCGACCACGCTGAACTGGTCGCGATTGACATGATCGCCGAGCTGTTGGGCGGGCGGATCGTGGTGGCGGCGTGAGGCCAGATTTGGGCGGCGGTTAGGACGCCTGCGCCGACGCCGGCACCTCGTCGAGCTGGTTGCAGTAGTCGCGGGCCCGGGTAATGAGGTCGTTGACCATCGGTGTCAGCATTTCGGAGACCTTCACCCCGTGGTCTTCTGCGTACCTGGTGAGCGCCTGATGATCGGCTTCAGTGACGCGCTTGGCGACGTACTTCGATGACGCGCGGTTCTCGCGATCGCGCCAGGTGCCCCGGCGGCGGGTGGTCTTTGCCTGTGCGGGTGTGTTCGCCATGCTCAGCTCCGTTCAACTCGCGCCCGTACGGCGCCAGGCCGACTGGTGTGCTCCAGTTTAGAACATGAATGTCCTTAATTAGGGACATCCGCCGCGGGTCCGCATGCTAGATATTGCCAAAATGTTGTTAAGTAAGAGCATAATGCCGTTAAGGAGGAGCACGGCCCACAATGGCCGACTGACGACATGACCGAGCCCAAGCTACCGCCGGCCGGGGTGGAAACCACGCCCCAGGGACCGGTGGTGTCGATCAACGAGGCTGCTGCGCGCCTGGGCAAGGACAAGCGAACGTTGATCAAGGCGATTCATTCCGGCGAGCTGCGCGGCGGCGCTGAGCCACGCCCCAAGCGCTTGCGCTGGTATGTCTATGCCGACGAGCTACCCCCCGAGCCTGGCGGAGCCTCCACTGATGCAGCCCTTCGCGCCCAGGTCATCTCCCTGCAGGAGGCAAATCGGCTGTTGATCGCTGCGCAGCAGGAATTGTTGGAGGCAGACCGGTCCAGCCAGGACTCGGCCGAGCACCATAGGGCGGCGGCCCGCCACTATCTCGACGCGCTGGCGCAATTCATGACCCCGGGCCACCTGGGCGACCTCGCCGAGGTGTGAGCAGGCCCCGCTTTCACTGAGCCAATGCGCTACGCCGCGCTGCGATCACGAGACCGTCTGCACGGCTCAAGCCCGACTAGGGGGCGACCGGTGTATGTTGTGGTGTATGAAGCGCACCAACATCTATCTGGATGAGGGGCAAACGGCCAGTCTCGACAAGCTGGCTGGACAGCAGGGTGTGTCTCGCGCCGAACTTATTCGCCGGATCCTGGGCCGAGCGTTGAGTAACGCTGGCGAGGATCTCGCGGGCGATCTCAAGGCGATTGATGATTCGTTTGGCGTGCTGGGTGATGTCGAGTCTCCGGACCGCCGCCGCGGCAGCCGCGAGGAGCACCTCGACCGAATGTGGCGGCGCACGCCGTGATCCTGGTCGACTCAGACATTCTCATCGCCCATTTGCGTGGCGTGGCCGCTGCCCGGGACTGGCTGCTAGACGCTCGACGGGAAGGCCCGCTGGCGGTCAGCGTGGTTTCGATCGCCGAACTCGTCGGTGGGATGCGCAGTGCGGAGCGGCGAGAAGTGTGGCGACTCCTGGCGGCGTGTCACGCCGAACCGGTAACCGAGATCATCGCGCATCGCGCCGGCGACTTCCGGCGTCAGCACCGACGTAGCCATGATGGCATCGGCCTTGGTGACTATCTGATAGCTGGCACCGCGGCGGTGAAGGGCTATGAATTGGCGACGTTGAACGTGCGCCATTTCCCGATGTTCAAAAGCCTACGAGCACCATTCGCTGTCTAGCAGGCGGCCGCTAACGTTCGGTTAGCCCGCAGCGCGCCCGGACGCCGGCGATGCGCCCTATCCCCCACCAACACCGGCGGGCCGCCACGGGCGATTCGTGGCCACGGCGATCGTGACCGTCGCGAGCAGCGCTGCGGCAGTGCTGGGTGTGGCGTGGCCACGCGGTGCTATCTCGCTGCCTTCGCGAAGCGCCTCTGCTAGCACGCCAATGCCAGCGCGCCTGGGTCGACGACGCGGCGCCGGAGGGCCACACCCTACGTCTTGGCCGCATACGCCACGAACTCGTCGAGCACCTGTCCAGGCCGTTTCGACACGCTCATCCGGCGGTCCCCCGCTTGGGTGTCCATCGCCGGGCGCCCGGCGCGGTGCCCTATCCCCCACCCTCACGCCGCCGGGCCGCCGGTGGGCGATCGTGGCCACGGTGGTCGCGGTCGCCTCGATCACTGCTGTGCGCAGGAGGGCGTGGCGTGACCCACACGGCGGGCGAAAAGGTCGCGAAATGGGGTCGCGCGGCGAGCGGCCCAGGCGCCTCCCACGGGTGATGCAACCGTGACGCTTACGCCCGGCCGTACCGGCGGTGCGCGATGGGAAACGGGTCACAATTTGGCGCGCCGATATGGTGCGCCACCGTAACGGTCGCCCGCGCTCATCGCCGGGGTGACTCCGGCCGCATTGACCAGTTTTCCGCGGAAAACTAGCCAACAAAACTAATGTATGCGCAGGTGAGAGAGCTAGTATGGCGGAACCGGCCCGGTGGGACAGCCCCACTCCCCCACGAATCCCGGTTGGCTGATCACCAGTTTTCCGCGGAAAACTGGTGATCGTTTGTTACCCAGAGTTCAGCGTGTTAGCGCGACGGACTGCGCGTTGCCGACGTACCCTTTGGTCGCTCGTTCTTCAGATCAGGCCGTCGTCGCGGCTCACGTAAACAAAGGGCCTCCCCTATGACAAGAGTTGTCACGATAATGAACCAAAAGGGTGGTGTCGGTAAGAGCACCGTCACCGTCAACCTCGCCGCCATACGAGCGGAGATACTGACCGCCGATCTCGCCTCGGACGCCTTCTCGCCGGTGGCTGCGGTCTCCATTGACCCGCAAGGGTCGGCGAAGTGGTGGGCCAACCGGGTGACCGGACTCCCCTTCCATCTCATCCAAGCCCATGACGATCCCCTCGAATGGCTACGGCAACTCAACGATTTACGCGGTATCGATGAGGTGTACGTAGATACCGCTGGTTGGTTCGATCTGGACCCCGACGGTTCTGAGGACGGCCTCGGCTACGGATACGCCGCAGACGTACTGCGAACCGTCTTGGGCGTGACCGACGAGGCCATCGTCCCGATGCTGACAAACCCGTTGTGCTTTGACCCGACAGCGCGCACGATCCGCAAGCTTCTGGAGCCGCGGGGTATCCCCTATCGCGTGTTCATCAACGATTGGGACCCGCGCGACGGTGAACACTGGCTGGAGGAGACCCGCAAGTTTGTTCGCGGCCAGGGCTGGCCACTGGCGGAGACGGTTATTCGCCACTACAAGGTCCACACGAATGCCTCCAATGAGGGCATCGTCGTGACCCAGTACAAACAGACGGGCACCGCGGCCAACGCGGCTGCAGATTTCTACAATCTCGCGGCAGAGCTGAATCCGATAGGGGTCCGATAAATGGGACGAGGAGGGGTCAAAACATTCGACGCACTCGTCGATGCGGTCGGCGAGCACTCTGCTGTCGACGGAAATGCACCGGCGATAACGCCGAGGTCGGGGTCGTCGCGGTCAGTGCCACTACGAGACCTGGTTGCCAACCCCTACAATCCCCGCGACTCGATCGGGAACATCGCCGAGCTGGCCTCGATCGTCGAGTTTCAACTGCAGCCGGTGGTTGTGGTCACCCGCAAGGCGTTCGAGTCGCTTTATCCCGAGGCGGCTGTCACGGCTCGGTGGGTGGTCGTTCTCGGCAACCGACGGCTGGCGGCGGCGCAGAAATTCGGTCGTGGCGAGCTCGATATTGTGGTCAGGGACGAACTGGCCAAAGACCGCGCAACATTGCTCACAGCGATCATCGCTGAGAATGTCGATCGCTCCGGGTTCGATGTGATTGAGGAAGCCAAGGCGGTCGAGAGCCTGGTCGTCGAGTACGGCAGCGCGGACGCGGCCGCAGCCCATCTGAGTAAGAGCAAGACGTGGGTGTCGCATCGGCGCGCGCTTCTCAATCTCGCACCCGAGTTACAGGAGGCCACGCGGCGAGGGGACCTTGCGATCCGGGAGGCCCGTTCGCTTGCACGTGTTCCGCTGGAGCAGCAAGTGGTGCGGTGGAACGCTGCGAGCAACCGAGCGGGTGGCGGCAACGGCGACGCGAACCCGGGGGAGCGGGGGAGTGGCGCGGCGGCAGGTAGCAGACAGACGGCGGCGACGGTCAGCGGGCGAGCCGTGACCAAAGCCCTCAAAAGGTTCGATTCTGAACCGAACGCTCTGGCGGTCGCGTTGCGCGAGGTACTTGGGGACGCCGGGTCGAAAACGCTGATCAGTCAGTTGAAGAAGGTGTTGCGATGAGGCGGCGTGGCGCTCAGTTTTCCGCGGAAAACTGAGCGCGATTTCTTCATCGACGTCTACTGGTGGCCGCTGAAACCAGCTGGACAACAATCGGTTTCGGATACCCGCCGGGCGGCGCCTAGCCCACGCCTCTGTGAACGCGCGAAAATGATCGGGCACGGCGTGAGGGTGTCGGATCTCGCTCATGTCGCAGCGTGTGTCGTCGCTATCGACGATCATCGGTGGCGATGCCGGCACTCGACCCCCCTGTATTGTCCGCTATTTCTACTATCAAGATGCCGAGGATGGGGGCGTCGGGCCGATGAGCGAAGGGGCAGTCGCCCACGATGATGGTTACCTGCCATCTGACTGGTGTCGCAGTCAGGAGATTCTGGGTGCGCGTCTGAGTGACCTGGTGGAGGGGCTGGATGACATCGGCTCGTTGGCCATCCCGTATGCGCGACTACCGCGGCGTCTGGGCCTTTATGCCGAGGAGTTCCCCTGTTGGGCAGATGTCGCCGACCAGACCCCCCAGCAGCTGTTGGCGCGACCGAAGTTGGGCGCCGCGGCTGTTGGGGCGCTGATCAGCGCCGCGCACGACACGGTGCACACCAACCAGTTAGCCGCCACTGCCGGCACCGTTGGCGCCGAAGCCGCTGTGGCTCGGCTGGTGGCGGCGCTGGGCGACTACGACCGCACGATCCTGTCGGAGCTGGTGTGGGCACCCGCCCCGCAGCGGCAGCATGTGGTGGCGGCGCGCCTCGGTGTGCATCCGGTTTCGGTGCATCGCAACCTGTCTCGTGCACGCTTACGTTTCGCCGAGTTGCTCGCTGATCCGGCGCACCGGGAGGTGAGCGAACACGCGGCCTCGCTACGGCTGCGCTTGGGGCCGTATCTGCCCGCCAACGCTGTGGAGAAAGAACTGCGTGAGCTCGGAGTGCAGCCCTCCAGCCAGGCCGCCCAGGTGCTGCTGCATGTCGCTGGCCCGTACAGTCGCTGCGGACAGTGGGTGGAGAACACCGCAGGGTGTGGGGGAGGGGCGCAAGTTGAAGCCGCCCTTGATGCGGTGTTCGAACGCGATGCTGCCCCCCGCACCGACTCGCTGCTGCAGGCTTTGACCGCCCTGGGGATGCCTGCCGGCATTGCCAGCACCTACCTCGAAAGTCAGGTGGCGCTGCGCAGTTTCGGCGATGTGTCAGTGCGCTGGACCGGTGACACCACCGCCAACATGGCAGAAGCGGCCCTGCACGTCCTGGGCGCCCCCGCGGCCGCAGAGACCATTCTGGCCACCATCGGCGCCGATGCCGGCCGGAGCTTGGATACCGTTAACGGGACACTGTCGGAAGACGACCGATTTGTTCGCGCCAGCCGACGCACCTGGGGTCTGCGCTGCTGGGGGATCACCGAGTACTCCGGGATCGCGCACGCGATCGGTGCCCGCATCGACGCCGCCGGCGGGACGGCGAAAGTCACCGACGTGACCGAGGACCTGCTGGCCAGCTATCCCGACATCGCGCAATCCTCTGTGCGGACCTATCTTTCGGCTCTCGAGTTCATTGTGACCGCCGGGATGATACGACGACGCACACCAGACGACGAATGGCCAACGGTTGTGCCGCTGAACACCGTGCGCGGCGCATTCCGCAACGGCGACAACGATATACGGCTATTGGTGAGAGTCACCTCGGAGCTACTTCGAGGGTCCGGTCAAGTTATCCATCCGGCAGTGGCCACCGCCGCGGGGGTGGACCCGGGTCAGCGGCAAACATTCACCAACCCTCACGGCAACGTCACGGTGTTCTGGAAGCTAGCCTCAACCTCACGGGCCAGCATCGGCTCGTTGCGTGCACACGCGGTAGCCGTAGGGGCGACGACGGCAGACACACTCATTCTCGCGTTCAAACTCCACGATTTGTCGCTTGAGGTGTCGTTGGTCGACCAGGCCGCCACCGCTGCGCAGTGGGTCGCGCAGCTCCTCGGGCACCCGGTGTCCGATCCGGTCGCGACCCTGGCCGCAGGCCTGGAGTGCCAGCCAAGCGAGGTGACCGCTGTCCTACGCGCGCGCAAAGATCACCAGTTGGCGGACATGCTCGATGACCTCTGAGCCAGGCACGCTGCCCATCAGCGGCCCAGCGGCCCAGCGGCCCAGCGGCCCAGCGCGAAGTCGCAGTTAGCTGTCTGCCCCCGGTGTGCGTGTTCCCCGTTTCCGCGGTGGGGGAGGGGAGCTCGGTGCAGCTGTTCGGGTGAGTTGGGCACTGTAGGCGGCGGCGGTGTCGCGGGCGGCGGTCAAGGCCTCGTTGAGGGTGTGCACCCGTTCGTCGGCGCTGCGCTGTGCTTGCGCGAGCTGGACGGCGTGGTCGACGCGCAGTGTTTCGCGTTCAGCCCGTGCGTCGGCCCGTTGACGGTCGAGTTCCTGGTTGAGGGACGTCAAGGCCGCCCGCTCGGCTTCAACCGCACGTTGGGCGGCGGTGGCTTCAGCGCGTGCGATAGCGAGATCGGCACGGATGGCGGCAGTTTCGGATGCGACCTGCTGGGCGGCCGCACGTGCAGCGTCCACCTCGGCTTGCAGCCGCTGGCGTTCCTCCTCGGCGTCACGGCGGGTTTGGTCGAGTTCGTGGCGCAGCTGGGCTGCGGTGTGGCGCTCACGCTCGGCCGCCTCGTCGGCGGCCCGCTGAGCGGCCAGAGCCGCGCCGGCTTCGACTTGGGCGGTGCTGGCGTCCTGGCGTGCCCGCTGCAGTTCGGCGTCGCGGGCGGAGAGCGCGCTTTGATGTTCTGCCTGAGCTGCGGCCAACTGTTCTTGCGATCTCCTGACCGCGGCGTCAGCCTCGGCCCGGATCTGGTCGATCTCTTGCTGGGTCTCGCGGCGAACCCGCGCGGTGTCAGCGGCGGCTTGCTCAGCGGCGCTGTCGGCCTCTTCGCGTTGATGCTCAGCGACCTGGGCGCGATGCTCTGCACTGCGCGCGGCACGTTCAGCCGCGGCCACCTGTCGGTCAGCTTCGGTGACCTTGGTGAGCGCGTCACGGTGAGCATCCTCGACCTCGGCGCCGGCCGCCTCGAGGTCGCCGGCAGCCGAGATGGCCGCCAAGATGTCGGCGAATCTATCGGGTAGCTCGGCAAGACGCTGCTCGAGTGTGGCGCGCGCCATCGACACCGGCCTGGGGTTGGTGTCCTCCCGGGTGGCCACGTTGCCACGCTGGGTCTGGCGCGCCTTCCAGGCGTTGGCGCGGTTGTGCACCGGGCCGCCGTCGTCGGCCTGTTCGCAGTACCGCGACGGTCGGCCGGTTGCAGGATCTGGCCGGCGGGGGCGCGCGCAACCGGGATAGGTGCACGGGCCTCTGTCGGGTTCGCCCGAGTCGCCGGAGATGTCGCGCATGACAGGGCACGTTATCAGTTTCGTGTCCGGTCTGCAAGGCGACGAAACGAAAGCGACGATAACGACGCAACGAAACTAATGCACCGGTTACGTTGGCGTTGTAGGTGGATGACGATCCATCTGAGGGGTGCCGAGGGCACGGACGCGCTCGAACGATGCGATCCCACCGGTCTTGAACTATTGCCCCGGGGTCTAGCGTGGCGGGAGTCATAGCGCCGCCAGGGGAGTCGACGGCTCGCTGTCAGGATTTCTTTAGCTTTTTATCAGGGGCTGTCCCTAACTTCAGGAGCCGAAGACATTGGCCCGCTCCAAGTTTCGAGCCACAGATGTCGATCTAGCTGCAAGGGGGGAATCCCGTGAAGATGACCGCTGTCAAGACCGCCGTGGCGGGCGCAGCCATTGCGCTGAGTGCAACATTCGGCGCGCCAAACGCGGCCGCTGAAGAAACCGGTCTGGCCTGGCTGGGCACCCAAGCCGACCTCGTCGACGGAAGCGTGGTGCAGGGCTGGACGGTGAGCCACCTGCGGCCGAGCTCGGACGTGATCCCGTATCCGGTGCAGGGCCAGCTGTGGGAGGCCACGGCCAGCGACACCGCGATTGCGGGAGACGTCATCCCGATCGTGTCGAATATGAATGCCCGCGCTCGTGACGGCCAGACCTATCGGGCGTTGTGGGAGGTTGCCACACCCGCGGGCGTGAACCCGGCCACCCTGGCGCAGGGACAGACCACCAGCGGCAAGATCTACTTCGACGTGACCGGCTCCGTACCCGACAGCGTGGTGTATCGGGGAGCTGGCGGCCCGGACCTGGCCGTGTGGGTGCAACCGCCACCCGCTGACGGGGAGTCGTCGTCGAACACCTGGATCTCAGCGACTCCGGGTCAGGCGGCATCGGCAGTGCCGACCGGTGAAAGCGCTGAAGCTGGGCAAGCTATCCCCGAAGGCGACAGCGTGGGCACGCCGCTTGCGGAAGCCGGCGAGCAGACGCCGACCTCAGCAGCGCAGAGCCAGGGGACTGGTGCGGCGGGCACCAGCGAAGGAACCCCGGCGCCGCAGACCAGCGAGGGAACTCCGGCGCCGCAGACCGCCCAGAGTTCTGCGCCGCCATCGAGCTCAGATGCGGGCCAGCCCGCGACCGCACCGTCGGATCAGGTGGTCGTGGTGGCCCCCAACGCCGATGCGCCGGCGTCGACAGGAAGCCCGCAGGGTTGATCGACCGTGTCGCGGTTGTCGACGGCGACTGCGAAAAAGGCATGCAGCAGTGGGGAAGTGGGGCGGGGTCAGCGTGCTGACCCCCGTCACCGCAGGACGCCAGGCTCCTCAGTGTCGATATACCGGGCACGGCCTGTCGAACGGTGAACATTGTCCGAGCCCCCGGCCGAATTCGCTTCTGCGACAACGTTGGTTCGCTGTACCGGTGTGGGTGATCGGGCGTGACGACGGCTGACGGGTGGCCGGCCACCGTGCTTGCCGGACTCGGCGCTTGTTGGTGTCGTCGTCGCCGGGACACCGCCGGTGGCTGCCCGCAGACCACGACCGATAAGCACACGATGTTGTCCGCGCCAGCTCCGGGCAACACGCCGCAGACCGTCTCGCTGGTCGGCGCGTTGTGCGTGTTGAGGTGGCCTACCCTGATGGGGGCACGATTGCGGATGGTTGACAATGGATGACACCGATGACGCCGAGATATTCAGGGCGAGGGGGTAGCCCGCGATGAATCACGAGCATGCCGCGCTGATCGCTTTGCTCCGGACTGGCCCCAACGGTCTGAGCTGGCGCAAGCTGACTGAGCAGGTGCTGGAGTCGGGCAGCGCGCGCGATGTCTGGGACCACTTCAACCCGCCACAGCTCATCCCGTCACCGCAGGGCGAGGCGGCGCTCAGCTCCGCTGAGGCTGATCTGGCGGCGTGGGCACGCAACGGTGTGAGGTTCATCAGCGTGTTGGACAAGGTGTTCCCTCAGCGGCTGCTGGACATCGTGCAGACGCCGCCGTTCCTGTTCGCCCAGGGTGTCGTGGACACCGACGACCTGGGTGTGTCGGTGGTCGGGTCGCGTACGGCGTCCCCGCGCGGTCTCGAGGTGGCGACGAACATCGCGACCTATCTGGCAGGGGAGGGGCTGACGGTCATCTCCGGGCTGGCGGCCGGCATCGACGCCGCCGCGCACCGCGCCGCTCTGGGGGTGGGCGGGCGGACGGTGGCGTTCATCGGTACGGGGTGCCTGCGTACGTATCCGGCTCAAAATCGCGGTCTGCACGAGCAAATCATCAGCAGCGGCAACGGGCTGGTGTTGTCTCAGTTCTGGCCGGACGCGCCCATCCAGAAGCAGAACTTTCTGATGCGCAACGCGCTGATGTCGGGCTACGGGCTGGCCACCATCGTGGTGGAGGCCGGCGAGCTGAGCGGTGCCCGCGCGCAGGCACGCATGGCGGTGGAGCATGGGCGACCCGTCATCCTGACTGATCTGGTCGTGCACAGCACCGAGTGGGCGCGCGCGCTGGTGGACCGGCCCGGGGTGTCGGTGGTATCGGGCTGGCGTGACATCGGCCCGATCGTCGAGCGCATCCGATCCGAGCCGCAACGCACCGATGAGGCACTAAGGCAGCTCGCGCATCCGTGACCAACGCCGAGGCTCTGGCCCAGGTCGCGCGGAGCCTCCGGGACAGCGCGGGCGGATACCTGCGCAACACCGTCCACATTCCCGGGGAAACGTGCTCAGTGTGCCGGGGCGCGCAGCTACGAGACGGCTACCACAGCTGCTACCCGTGTGGCAGGACGTACGGCGGCTGCGCGGACCTGGTGGGTTCGATGATTTACGGCGTGGACGGGCTCCAGAGCGGTCGGCTGATGTTCGGATACAAGAGCACAGCGCCCGGCCCGTCGCACGTGCCAACTATCAGGTCGCTGGTCGCATTGGGGCTGCGCGGACATGTCAGCTGCGCCAGCGCGCTGACCGGCGTGAGGGCGACTCATTGGGCCACGGTGCCGTCCCTGAAGAACATCGGCGTCGCGCATCCGTTTCGCGAGATTCTGCTGTCGATCCTGTCCACCGGGCAGGCTATCGAGGTGGCCGCGAGCACGACGGCGGCACGCAGGACTCCCTCAGAGCGCCGGCAGCTGGACCCCACCTTGTACGAGTTGCGCACGACGGTCCCCGCCGGCGCGCACGTGATGGTCATCGACGACACCTGGACATCGGGCGGACACGCCCAGTCGGTGGGTCGGGCGCTGAAACAAGCCAGCGCCGGCACGGTGTCGATCCTGGCGATCGCACGCTGGCTCGACATGGACGACAACCGGACCAAACGCGTCTACCGCGAGTACATCAAGGATCGGCCCTACAACCCGTTCCTCTGCCCGTGGACGGCGGGCGCGTGCCCGCCGCGCTGAACCTCACAGGGGCGCGCGGTCATTCGACAGACACTGCGACGGCATTAGCAATTAGCTATCGTCCCCAAGCCGTTCGGTGGCGAGCAGGCCATAGAGCGGGTTGAGCTCAGCAGCCGAACGGGTGTCGGCGCCTGCGCCATCGACGTAGCGTTGCGAGGTGACCATGGACTCGTGGCCGAGAAGCTTCATCAGCGTGTAGACGCTGACATTGGCGTTGGCGAGCTCGGTGGCGAAGGTGTGGCGCAGCCCATGCACCAGAGCACCGGGGGACCGTTCGCCGTTGATGCCAGCCTTCTTGAACGCCCGCAGGACCCGGTATTGCAGCGTTCCGCGCGTGATCCGTTGTCCATCGGCCCCGACGAAAAGCGGAACCGTGGGGGAGAAGCGGGTCAGCGGGTCAGTGCTCGACGATCGCCGGTGTGCCTTCGGGAAGCGGACGGTACGCGTGTGCAGGTATTCCTTGAGAACATCGAGAAGTGCTGTGTCGATGGGTATTCGGCGGTCCTTGTTACCTTTGCCGCGCACGTGCAGCACAGCACCGTCGTCAGTTTGTCGGATGTCGCCGATGTTGGCGTTGATGAGCTCGTCGGCCCGTAGGCCGGCCAATAGGGAAGTGAGGACGATCGCGCGGTCGCGCTCAGGCCACGCATTGCGCCGCGCGGATCCTTGATCGGCGTCGATGGCGGCAACTAACTCTGTGACAGCTTCGGCAGGATAACTTTTCGGAAGCGATTTCGGCACTCTCGGGCGACCGATGAGCGGCATCGGATTCGCGTCGAGGAGCTCGGCTGTGTAGAGGAACGTACACAGGGTGTTCCATGTCGACCAGCACCGCCGGATTGACGCGGCCGAGTGCGTTTCGGCATAGGCGGCAAACGCCGCACGCAGATTGTTCTTGTTCAGCTCGGTCGCCCGAAGTTCCAGCACACCATCTGCGGTGCCGGCCACCAGCGTGGCGATGGCTTCGAAGTCCTGGCGGTACGCCTTAGCGGTATGTGGTGAAGGCTTGCGGACCGCCCGGTCAGCCAAGAATTCGGTGAACCAGCCAGGGTATGCCACCGTGGGGGACTTCTGCGGGGAAGCTTCAGACACAGCCTTAGCCTGCCAGGACTGTCCTGGATATCTGTTGTTATCCATGCGCGGCGGGTCGGGTGTTGAGGAGTGCGCGATGCCAGGCCTGGGGGACAAGTGGTGATTAGCAGTACAGGTCGATGTCCATGTCCATGTCCGGACGCAACAAGCCTCATCGAGGTGATCGACAGTGGGTCAGGGCGTGGAGTCCCGAGCAGATCGCCGCGAGGCTGAAGCTGGACTTCCTTGATGATGAGTCCATGAGGATCAGCCACGAGGCGATCGACCGGGCGCTCTATATCGAAGGCCGTGGTGCGCTCAAACGCGAACTCATCTTGTGCCTGCGTGCCGGTCGTGCATTAAGGGCGCCCAGGGCAAGGTCGCGGCGCAAGACATGGGGGCACGTCATACCGGAAGCCCACCAATAGACTTCTGCGCCAATACTTCCCGAAAGACACCGACCCATGCCGGTGGCGTGTGGACGAGATCGGAGTAGTCGCTCACGCGCTCAATACGAGACCCCGTCAGACCCTCGGCCGGACGACCCCTGCCGAAGCACTCAACGAACGCCTCTCTTCCTTCAACGAGCCAGTGTTGCAACGACCGTTTGAATCCGCCCTGTGCATCAACGTCGGCGACGGGATCTGAGCAATTTCGCAACTGCAATCATGACCGCGAACGGTGGTGCGACCTTCCAGGTGTCGCGGGTGGCGCCTGCTCCCGCCGTGTCGAATGCCTGTGGCGCATATCGGGTCATTCGTGCCATGGCTCGCAGGGTTTGGCCGACGGCGGCTTGGGGTGCGGGATGGCCGGAGGCTGCAGCAGCGACGGCGTCTTCGATGGCCTCGGTGAGGTTGGACCAGTGCGCCCGAAAAGTGATTCGGCCGGAGGGGTCGACGAGATAGGCCGAGCTGGGTCTGGGGCCGAAGGCTCGGTGCATGGAGCCGTCGAGGTCGTCGGCGGCCACCTCAAAGGGCAGCTGGTGGTGTTGCTGGAGCCGCACGGCATGCTGGGTCTTCTGCTGCGTGGTTTGTGGTTGGGGTGTCGCGGCACCGGGATGGGCTTCGCGAACGTTGATCACGACAAAGCGGACCTGATCGCCGTAGCGGGTGTGCAATTGGCGCAGGCCGCCGCCGGCACTTTCGGTCACCGGGCAGGTCAGTGAACCGAACACGAGGAGTGTGGGGCGGCCATCACGGCGAAGGTCGGCATTGTCGATGGTCGCGCCGTCGGTGGTCGTCACACGGAACTCCGGGACCATGTCTCCCGGGCCGGGATCCGTCCGTGGAATTCGCATGTCGCTGAGGACCATTGACATTGTTGGGTGTTCGAAGCGGTAGCCGTCCTCGGTGAGCGCTGTGCCCACGATCACGCCTCCCAGACCCGAGCGGCGAAGGCGCTGTCGACTTCGGTATGGAACAGATGGTTGGAGTAGTTGCTGATCGTCTTGACGGCGATCGCCAGGACGATCCCCAATACGTCGGACTCCGTGAATCCCGCGTCCAGGAATGCCTGCAGGGCGGCGGCAGTCGGCAGACCGCGCGATTCAACCATCGTCCTGGTGAACGAGGCCAGAGCATCCAAGCGGGCGTCCGCGATCGGGAGGCCGTCGCGCAGGGCGTCGGTGACGTCGCCCGGCACACCGGAGAGATCCGCGATCGTGCTGTGGGCGGCAACGCAATACTGGCACCCGTTCGTGGTGCTGATCGCCAACAGGACGATCTCCTGTTCGGCGGCAGTCAATCCGGAGTTCTGGCGGAATGCGTCATAGCCAACCAGGTAGGTCTCCAGGAGTCCGGGCGCGTTGGCCATGTTTCGGTACATGTTGGGCAGGAAGCCGAGTTTGGCTCGGGCCTTCGTGAGGATGGCGGCGACCGCCGGGTCGGCATCGTCGGGGTCGCGGGCCGGGAGGGTGAGCGCCCGTTCGGAATGGCTCATGGGAAATCCTTTCAAAGTATTTAGGAGTGACTGCTCCATAAAACGTAATTGTGTAAGATCCATTCCATAATGTCAACGGATGCTGTGGTGCCGCGGCGGCGCGGACGGCCGCGCGAGTTCGATCTCGACGCGGTCACCGCGTCGCTTGAGCGGGCGTTGTGGGGCCGCGGCTTCCGCTCGACCAGTGTCGAGGAGCTCGCGGCTGACGCCGGTCTGAGCCTGTCCAGCCTGTACTCGGCGTTTGGGAACAAGCAAGGTGTTCTCGACGCGGCGCTGGCGCGCTATGAGCGTGAGATGGGTGGAATCCTGGGCGAACTCGAGTCAGCTCAACGGGGCCTGCCTGATGTCGAGCGGTTCATCGGGCGGGTTCGGGCCGTGCTCGAGGACCCGGCCTCCCCGGCCGGTTGTTTCATGGTCAACACCATGATTGAGGTCGGCGACGGCATACCCGAGGTGCAGCAGCGGGTAGCGGCTTACCGATTCAGGATTGAGCAGTCGCTCAAGGCCGCTCTGGATGTGGCGGTTTCGGCCGGAAGCATCGAAGTGGGCTCGTCCCGGGACCGGGCGCGGCTGATTCAGGCAGCGCTGTTCGGTGCGTTCGCGGCCTCACGGGCCGGCGACTCGATGGCCGCGCGACGGGGGCTCCAAGCGATCACCCGTGAGCTGCGCCGCTGGCGCTCGACCACCCAGCACTAGCGTGATCGCCGTCCCCTGACGAACCGCAAGTGTGTCGGCATCCTGACAATGTCCATAGATATCCCACCGAGGACGAGTTGAATGGCGACCAAGAGGAATGGCGCCAAACAAGAATGGTGCCAGAGGGATTGTTGTCGAGGAGCTGCGTTCTGATGATTCGAGCAGTATGGAATGGCGCGGTACTCGCTGAGGCGCCGCGCACCGTCCAGGTAGAGGGCAATCATTACTTTCCCCCGGACGCTTTGCGTCGCGAGTTCTTCACTGAGAGTGAGTCGACGTCGTGGTGTCCATGGAAGGGTACGGCCCGCTACTACACCGTGACCGTCGACGGGCAGGTGAATACCAACGCCGGTTGGTATTACCCGACTCCAAGCCGGCAGGCACGCCGGATCAAAGACCACGTGGCGTTCTGGAACGGGGTGCAGATCGAGGGCGAGCCGGAGGGCGTCGGCGCGCGCGTGTCGCAGTCCATCGCGGGCTGGTTGGGCGGGAAGAAATGACCAAGCCCGGCAGTACCAATCCGGTGACGGCTCCATTGGTGGAGGCGGATCATCTGCCGATGTGGCGGATCGGCATTGCCGGCGGAACTGTCGGGATTCTGTGCTGCGTCGGGCCGACATTGCTCGCCATCGTTGGAATCATCAGCGCGGGAACCGCATTCGCTTGGGCCAACGATCTCTACGATAACTACGCGTGGTGGTTCCGGCTGACCGGCCTCGCGGTGCTTGGGATACTGGCGTGGGTCGCGCTGCGTCGACGGAATCAGTGCAGTATCGGCGGCGTGCGCCGAGTACGGTGGCGGTTGCTGGGCATGCTTGCGATCGCCGCGGCCACATATGCGGCCCTATACGCGCTGACCACGTGGCTAGGCGGCTTCGCATGATCGCCGTTTGGTCTCGGCTACAGGGTGAATGGGCGTTCGGCGTTTCAAAATCAGGTCATGACCCGACCGTGACCGATGATGAACAAGGTGGTTACATTCCGTGGCCGCCTGCGTGTCGGGTCGACCGCATTTCGTCCTCGGCGCCCTCCTGCTGGGAGCGCCAGCTCATTCGCTCGCTGAGCCGGATGAGCGGATCCTCGTGCCCGGCGGGCATGGCGTAGGCGAGCTGACGCAACTCAATGGCAAACTCGTACAACTCCCGCGTCGATATCGCCACTCTACGAACGCCCCTCTCAGAGAAAGCAATTGAATCTGATTGTGCAGTGCACACCAACCGGATGTGGTCCGATGGTAAGTCTGGTGACACTTCTGCTGACCGGCGTTTCGTCACCGGTTGGTTCCGAAGCGCAAACGTCAGGCAGATGCGGTGCTCAATCGCGTTGGCACTCAATGTGATTACTGTCCCCGCAGTGCTCGGTGCGTTTTGGATGGGCGGCGCCGTTGCCCGGGACGTGATAGCGGGGCAACGTCATCGAGGCGTGCGGGGATGTTCGGTGGATGTATTCGGTGGTCCCTTGCGGGCGCGCGAGGCAGCGGCTCAGGGCGCCTTGGGCCCAAGACATCGGCCAGAGCGGATTGCTGCCTTTGCGCGAGTGTCATGGATGTGACACTCGCAGTCCACTTTGTGGAGCTGCTGTTACATCGGCAGTTCGGGTGAGGAAGCGAGGAGGAGACGATGACAGTCGAAACTGTGGATGTGGTGGTAGTTGGGTTGGGGCCGGGCGGCGAGGCTGCCGGGACAAGGCTGGCGACGAATGGCCTGTCGGTCGTGGGAGTGGAGGGCCGTCTTGTCGGGGGTGAATGCCCGTACTACGCCTGCGTGCCGACCAAGATGATGATCCGGGCCGCGAACAGCCTTGCCGAAGCCGGCCGGGTCACAGAACTGGCCGGCTCGGCGACGGTACGTCCTAATTGGGGACCGGTTGCGACGCGTATCCGTGCCGAGGCGACCGATAACTGGGACGACACGGTCGCAGTCGAACGATTCGAACGGGCGGGCGGCCGATTCGTGCGCGGCTGGGGGCGCATCTCGGCGCCTGGCGAGGTCACGGTCGACACCCTTGAAGGGACGCAGGTATTTCGGACCAGGCGGGGGATAGTGCTCAATCCCGGCAGCGATCCCGCAGTTCCCCCGGTGCCGGGCTTGGCGAAAACACCCTTTTGGACCAACCGGGACGCGGTGGCAGTCACCGCGGTCCCGAAGTCGCTGATCGTGCTCGGTGGCGGTCCGGTCGCCAGTGAATTCGCCCAGGTCTTTTCGCGGTTCGGCAGTTCGGTGACGATGCTCGTGCGAAGCCGGTTGCTCTCCAGCGAAGAACCCGAGGCCGGTCAGCTGCTGGCCGAAGTCCTTGCAGCCGAAGGGATCACCGTGCGAACCGGTGTGTCGACAACCAAGGTCGACCACGACGGACACCGATTCAGCGTGTGGCTGGACAGCGGCGAGACCGAGCACGCTGAACATCTGCTGGTCGCTACCGGGCGACGCACCGACCTTGCTGCGCTCGGTGTCGGCGCCATCGGGCTCGATGAGCAAGCCGCGACAATTGCCGTCGATGCACACATGCGCGCCACCGACGGGGTGTGGGCCATCGGCGACGTGACTGGACAGGGTGCGTTCACTCATATGTCGATGTATCAAGCCCGTATCGCGGCGAACGACATCCTCGGCGACACATCCGAGTCGGCGCTCTATCGAGCTGTTCCACGAGTGACTTTCACCGACCCCGAGGTGGGATCGGTCGGACTGACTGAGGCGGGAGCACGGGCTGCCGGGCTTTCGGTGCGGGTGGCGATGAGTCACATCCCGTCATCGGCGCGGGGTTGGATTCACAAGACGGGCAACGAAGGGTTCATCAAGCTAGTCGAGGACGTCGACCGGGGTGTGCTCGTCGGCGCGACGTCGGTCGGCCCGACGGGCGGAGAAACACTTGGCGCCTTAGCGGTCGCCGTCCATGCCCAGGTGCCGGTCCAGTCCTTGCGCGAGATGATCTATGCCTACCCCACCTTCAATCGCGCGATCGAAGATGCGCTTCAAAGCCTCGCATGACAGGGGATGTTGGCCACCGTGTGCCGCGTCGGGGCAGATGAAACCGAGCGAACCGTCGAAGGTATCGCACGTCCGGTCGTGATTTTTCACCCCGCGACGAAGGCGCGCACTCCTGAGTTTCGGGTATAGCAGGTCGACCGTCGATGGGCTCGGCAGATCAGCGGCGGGACACGTGGGGCAGACCGCGGGAGGCGCTGGCGATGTTCCTTCGTGGTGCCACCGTGCGAACGGCTGGCCTCACCGCGCTGCTCGTGGGAACCGTGCTGTCGTTGGTGAATCAGGGCGCGGTGATCGCCGATGGCCACAGTGACGGCGGAACCTGGGTGCGTATCGCCATCAACTACCTGGTGCCATTCTGCGTCGCCAGTGTCGGCTTCATCTCGGCCCGGCGCGCCCGCAGTGGCGATGAACGCTAGCCGACCGGTGCCCGGGGGCGGAATCGCTGCGCATCATGTTGCGGCAGAGGAGATCCGGCGACGAGACGATACGCATTGACCCCTGGCCTAGAGCTGCCAATCCTGCGCTCCGTCGTTCTGGATGTAGGTTCCGGTGGAGTTCTTCACCACGACCGGGTCGCCGCTGCCGAAATTGTCATAGAACCACTGCGCGTTGGCCGGGCTGAGATTGATGCAGCCGTGGCTGACGTTGCGACTGCCCTGGTCGCCCACCGACCACGGTGCGCTGTGTACGAATATGCCGTCGTTGGAGATACGGACGGCGTCCTTGACATCGAGCCGGTAACCTTCTGGCGAGTCGATTCTCAGGCCGAAGGTGGAGGAATCCATCACGATGTCGGCGAACTTCTCCAGAACGTAGTAGGTGCCGTTGGGAGTTTCCCATCCAGGTTTCCCAAGCGACACGGGGAAGGTCTTCTCCAGCTTGCCGTTACGCATGACCGTCATCTGGTGTGTCGTGTTGTCGACCGTGGCCACGAGAGCTTCCCCGGTTCGGAAGCTGGACTTCGTGCCGGCCGCGTCGATATGAACGGTGGCGTTGGCGGGCCAGAAATCGATGGGTCGCCAACGTAACTGAGTGTCGCTCATCCAGTAGAACTTGCCGGGGACCGGCGGGCTGGACGAAATGTGGACGGCGTTCTCGGCCATCGCCCGATCGGCGATGGGGCGCTGGAAGTTGATGCTGATCGGCTTGGCGACCCCGACCATGGCGCCGTTGACCGGATTGAACGATGGAGGCCGAAACGGCGGCTCGCCGGTGAACGGCATCGGGTTCTGCCCCGCGGGCGGCCCTTGCGGTATCCCGGCGGGCAGCGCAGCCGCCGGATCAGGTGCCGGTAACGCAGCGGCCAACGGATCCGGCGGGATAGGCGGTGCCGGAGCGTCACCGGCCACCGCGACCATCGGAATCTGCGGATCGGCGGGCGGGGGCGCGATCTCGGGCTGCGCCGACGCGGACGGGCCGCCGACAAGCAGTCCCGCAAGTAACCCCGCCGCGAGCGTCGTGGCGACCCGGCTCACCGCGATCTGGTTGCGCATCCTTGACCTCCAGCCAGCCTCGAACAACTGAACGCAAGTGAATACGCAGCATCCCCGCAGCGCACGGGCATTGTCAGCGCGGTGACAATGACCATCTGGTCGGCTCGCTTCGAGTCCGCCGGGGCAGCGGCGGTGCGGATCGTGCTCGGGGCTGTAACGGTGCGGTCGTGGGAAGCATCTGTATTGGTGAGGGTTGTTGTCCGTAACGTCGGGAAGGGCATGACAGCGGAATTGATGGCGGGATTGTGCCAACGTGATCAGGCAAGCTACCAGCGCTTGATAGCCGAGTACGGGCCGATGATGTACCGGATCGCGCTTCGCCTGTCCGGTGGGCCGCACGATGCGCAGGACGTGTTGCAGGAAACACTGCTGATCGTCATGGCGAAGGTCGACACGGTGCGTGACCCGGCGACGCTGGGAGCCTGGCTGCGCCGGGTGACGGCCAATACCGCGCTGATGCGGCTACGCTCTCGGCGCGAAGTCCCGGCAGCCGAGCCAGAGTTCGCTGGTGTCGAGTTCGGCCCCGACGGGTCTCGAGTACAACCGGTGTACGCGTGGCCTGTGCTGCCCGAAGATGAATTGCTGCGCCGTGAGGCCCGCGATGTGCTCGAAGCCGCGGTGGATCAATTGCCCGACGCAGCGCGGCAGGTCTATGTACTTGCCGAGATCGAGGAACTGCCGCGCGAGGAGGTGGCCGAGCTGCTCGGGATCTCCCGCGAGGCGGTTCGGGTACGACTCCACCGGGCACGAACAGCGCTGCGGCAGGTGCTTGAACACTATTTCGCCGAGCGACAGATGCTCGTGACGCCGCGCCACGACCACACCAATGCTCAACCCACGACGGAGGATCAGCAGACATGACAGGTAACCGCGGGGCCGGCCGTGTCCTACAGAACTGGGACACAGCAACATTGGCGATCCGCACGGCGTTGGGCCTCATGTTCATGGTCGCCGGGCTCAAGCTGATCATCCCGGGTCCATTTGGGCTCGGCGACGATCGCGAACAGCTGGTCGCCGGCTTCACCGATCCGGTGACCGGCTTCATGGCGCCGTGGAGCGTGCAGTTCCTCACCGACCACGGCGTCTCGGCCAGCACAGGTCTTTTCGTTCAGGGTGTCCTGGAGGTGCTGTTGGCTCTGGGTCTGCTGGCCGGGGTCCTCACGCCTCGCCTTGCGATGGTCGCAGCGATGATGCTGGTGATGTTCACCGTGCTGTCGCCGACGGGCGGGCAGATCCGACTATCCCGTGATCTCGCCCTCGCGGGGGCTGCGTTGGCGTTGGCCTTCTGGGGTGCGGGACGCTGGAGTGTTGACCGTTGGTTGCTGCGCAGGGGCGCTGTCCCGTACGGCAGGCTGGCCCGGCTGGGCGGGCTGACTGCCGTCGCGCGAGGCGGCAACCGGGACCGGGGCCTGTTGGTGATCCGGCTGGGTATGGTCTTTACTCTGGGCGCCTCAGCGCTGTTCGCTGGCGGCGTGTTCGCCAACCCGATGAATTCCTCTGTACCGCAAGCGGTACTGCTTATTGCGGCCGTTGTGCTTGCGGCCGGGGTGGGTGCGCGTTACATGATGGGTGGTATCGCAGGATGGCTGGTGGTGATCGCCGTCGGCAAGCTCATTTCGTTGGGCCCGCTGATCGGCGCCGAGAACGTCAAACGCGAAATCGCGCTGGCGGTCGTCGCCGCGACGTACACGATGGTCGGGCCGGACCGCTGGGTTCTGCCGCGGCCACGCCGACTGCGCTGCCGAGATGTCTCGGAGCTCCTGGCGGCGTACATCGATGGTGGGTTGCCGCCGATGCGCCGCCGCGCTGTCGAGTTCCACCTCGCCGACTGCCCGGACTGCTGGACCTACCTCGGTACCTATCGGCAGACTATTGAGTTGGGCCAAGATCTCCGTGATGTGAGGGTGCCCGCCCAAGTGTACGAACGGCTCTCCGCGCTCGTAGGGGGCAGGGCCGGCGCAGATGCGATCAATCCCGACCGGAGACGGTAAGCGGGATCAGTTCTGCTACGGAGTCTGACAGCGAAGGTGCGAGCGGGCCAGCCGCTCATCATGTCTTGCATCGTTTCGGGCTTTCCGCCGAGCACGAATCCACTCACCTCGTTGTCGTGGGCGCAGATGGCGACGGTGAGGGCATTGGTGCAGTTGGGCGGCAATGTCCATGTAGAGACTCATGTCTGCTGGGGCCCCCTGGTGCCGTTGTCGACCAGACGGATCGGCAAGGGGTGCCCGCGACGTGCATATCCGATACCCAATGCGGCGCTCGCGCCGAGTGCCGCCAGTGCGGTGCGCCGGATGATGCGGACCATGTCGAGGGCCTCCGGGTCGGTGTCCTTCTGTTGTCTGAGGTCGACGCTGCCGGTTCCGAGTTACCCCAGGCGGTGGCGTCGCCCGCTTCGTTGGGTCCGCGTCGGGGGAGCGGCGGTGTGCGATGCCGCCGTCGAGGTTCCAGCCGGTGGGGGGCGGCAACACCGTCATGGCGTTACGTGCCGAGATCCGGGGGATCAGCTGGTGGTATCGCGGCCGGATGCGGTTGGGGCGTTGGCCGGGTGTCGCGGCCGAAACGGCGCAGCCGCAGCGAGTTGGTCACCACGCTGACTGAGGAGAATCCCATTGCCGCGCCGGCGATGACCGGGTTGAGCAGGGCCAGTGCGGCAAGGGGGATCGCGGCGGTGTTGTAGCCGAACGCCCAGCCAAGGTTTTGGTGGATCGTGCGCAGGGTCTGCCTGGAGAGCCCGATCGCCAGCACGACACCCTCGAGCCGGCCGGACATCAAAGTGATGTCGGAGGCTTCGATGGCCACGTCGGTGCCGGTGCCGATCGCGATGCCAAGATCGGCTTGCACCAGGGCTGGGGCGTCGTTGACGCCATCTCCGACCATCGCCACTACTCGGCCTTGGTCTTGGAGTCGGCGAATTTCGGTGACCTTGTCTTCGGGCAGCACCTCGGCCATGACTGTGTCGATGCCGACGTGGGTGGCGATGGCGTGAGCGGTGCGGGTGTTGTCGCCGGTGATCATGGCGACCTGCAACCCCATGGCCTGCAGTTGGCCGACTACTTCGGCGGCGTCGTCTTTGACCGTGTCCGCGACGGCGAGCACACCCACAACCTGGTTGTCGCGGCCGACGAACACCGCGGTGCGTCCCTGCTCTTCGAGGTCGATGGCCGCGGTGGCGAGGTGCTCGGGTAGTCGCAGGTCGTGTTCGTCGATGAGTTTGCGCCGCCCGACGAGTACTAGGTGGCCGTCGATCTGGGCGCGTACTCCGTGCCCGGCGAGGTTGGCGAAGTCGGTAGCTGCGGGGACCTGCAAGCCCTGCTCGTGGGCGCCGGCGAGGATCGCCGCGCCGATGGGGTGCTCGGAGCCCGATTCGGCCGCGGCCGCGATCCGCAGCACCGAATCGGGCTGGCGCCGCTTGCCTGCGATGACATCGGTGAGCTGCATCTGGGCGCGGGTTAGGGTGCCGGTCTTGTCGAACACCACGGTGTCGATCTTCCTGGAGGCTTCCAGGACCTCGCCGCCCTTGACCAGGATGCCGAGGTCTGCCCCTCGCCCGGTGCCGACCATGATCGCGGTGGGGGTGGCCAGGCCCAGCGCGCACGGGCAGGCGATGATCAACACCGCGACTGCCGCGGTCATCCCACCGATCGGGTTGGCGGCGATCAGCGTCCACCCCACAAACGTTGCGGCGGCCACCCCGATGACGGCCGGGACGAACACCGCTGAGACCCGGTCAGCCATCCGCTGGACCGGGGCCTTTCCGTTCTGCGCCTGCTCAACCAGCCCCACGATGTGGGCTAGTGCGGTGTCGGCCCCCACGGCGGTGGCGCGCACGGTCAGCAGACCATCGGTGTTCACCGTCGCCCCGGCGACACGGTCACCCACGGCTTTCTCGACCGGGACGGATTCGCCGGTCAGCATCGATTCGTCGACAGCGGCCCGCCCGTCGACGACCTCACCGTCGACCGGGATCTTCTGCCCGGGCCGTACCAGCACCAGGTCGCCGACCTTGACCTGATCTATCGCCACGAGTAGCTCCTGGCCGTCGACGAGCAGCGTGGCTTCCTTGGCGCCCATCTCCAGCAGCTTGCTGATCGCCTCGCCGGCCTTGCCCTTGGCTTTGGCCTCGAAATAGTGACCCAACACCACAAACGCGATGATCAGCGCGGAGGTGTCGAAAAACAGTGGTCCGCCGGCGAACAACTGATACGTCGAATAGGCAAACGCGGTCAACGTGCCCAGCGTGATCAGCGTGTCCATGGTCGAGGTCAACGCCCGCGCTTGCTGCACGGCCCCCCTGAGAAATGGCCACCCGGCGACGAATTGCACCGGAACCGTCGCGGCGAACGCCAACCATCCCGCCCATGGGTAGGCGCCGAACACCATTGTCGAGGCCAAGGCCACCATTCCTAGTGGGAAGGCCAACCACACCCGGCGCAACCAGGTGCGCCGCTCACGTTTGTCCTGCTCACCTGGCGACAACGAGCTTTCGGTGACCGATCCGGACGGGCAGCCGCCGCACCCCGACGCCGCTGGAGCGGGGGTGTCGGGTTCCGATCGGCCCAGCATGCGACGGAATCCGCCCACAATCGCGCGCACTACGCCTGTTGTGGGGGCGCCGGCCGAGTGCGGGGCACGCGTGGACACCCGTTCTGCAGGGATGTGTTCGGCGTCAACGATCGCCGCGAGCACCGCGTCGGTGTCGCATTCTGCGCGCGAATACCAGATGACCACCGACGCTGTTCGCGGATACGCGTGCACCGCCAGCACGCCGGCCACGTCGGCGACCGCGTCTTCGATGGCCACGGCACGGATCGCATCGACGTGAAACCCGGAGATGTGAACCCGCATCCGGCCCGAGGCATCCGAAACGACCCTCAGTGCGGTGCCGGTATCGGGCAGGACGTCAGTTGTCACTGGTGGTGCTGCCTGCATTCGTCACCGCTGGCGGCCCGACGTCCTCCCCGGCGCGTTCTCGTGCCTCGGCGATCACATCAGCCAGGCCCAGACGGGCGTGCTCAGCGCCCTCCCCGGCCTTGCGCTCCGCATCGCGCACAACGCGGATGCCCCAGGCCGCGGCGACGACGGTTGCCTTGCGCAGCGGAACCTTCGCCACCGTCTTGCGTACAGCCTCAAACGATGCCGCGCCAACCACCCCGGCAATCGCCGCTCTCGCCAAGAATGCGTGCACGAGTACTCCCTCGCTATCGTTACTGCCTGTCGGTCAGGCAGCTGCCCAGCCCAGTGTTACCCTTCCAGCGCACTGGAAAGTCAAGGGGGCGTGCGGCATGAAGATCGGCGAACTGGCGAGCCTGACCAACGCCAGCACCAAGACCATCCGCTTCTACGAGGACTCGGGGCTGCTCCCGGCGCCGCCGCGTAGCGCATCGGGTTACCGTGACTACGGACCCGACAGCATAGATCGGCTGCGGTTCATTCACCGCTGTCAAGCTGCCGGGCTGACACTGCAGAAAGTGCGCCAAATCCTGGCAATCCACGACCGCGGCGAGAGGCCGTGCGCGCACGTGCGTGAGGTTCTCAACGCCCGTCTTGACCAAGTCCGCGCCCAGATTGCCGAACTAGTCGCCCTCGAAGGCCACCTGCAGACCCTGCTGGAGCGCGCACCCGATGATCCTGCCTCGACCGAACACGACCGCTCCACGGTGTGCCCGATCTTGGAAAACAACCTCGACGTCCACACCGCCGCCGAACTGAGCGATGCCAGCGGCTACTCCAGGGGCTGTAGCGCATGACTCTCAGGCCCAACCCCGACCCGTTGCGATGCCGACCCGCAGTCCGCGGCGTTGTTTGCGAGCGCCCCGACCGGCAGGCACCGCGCCGCTCGACCCGCGTACGTCTGCGGCCGTAGTCCTAAGATGGCGCCAACCGAAGGACCCCATAGGAGGACGAGTGGATAACAGTGCACCGCGTGGACGTTCGTGGACTGAAATCTGGTTGCCGGCAGCCTTGTTGGGGGTGGCGGGTCTGGCCTGGTGGTGGTCAGTAGTCAGCGCCGCCGACATGCACGGCACCATGTCGATGGACATGCCGTCGTCGATGGCGATGGACACCATGGCGATGGGCACCGCGCCGTCGATGTCGTTCGTCGCGTTTCTCATCGCGTGGGTGGCGATGATGGCGGCGATGATGCTTCCCGCGGTCGTGCCCGTCGTCGGTGCCTACGCCCGCGCCGTGGCCGGCAAGACCATCCCTGTGATCGTATTCGTCACCGGATACCTGATCGTGTGGAGCGCGGTGGGGATCCCCGCCTACCTCGCATGGAGCAGCCTCGAACAACCGTTGGCAGACGCATCTGTGTGGGCCGCCCGTTTCGCCGGCGCGGTAGCGATCGCTGCGGGGCTGCACCAGCTCACCCCGCTCAAGAGGATCTCCTTGCAGCACTGTCGGACTCCAGCGTCCTTCCTGCCGCACGGAAAGCGTCACGACCAACCGGCACCTGCGTTCGTTGCCGGATCGCGCCACGGCATCTTCTGCCTCGGCAGCTGTTGGATGCTGATGGTGCTGTTGATCGCGTTCGGCACCATGCAGATGGCGTGGATGCTGGCTTTGGCAGTCCTGATCTGGCTGGAGAAAGTCACCCCGTTCGGTGACCGGATTATCCGTTGGACGGCAGCGCCGCTGATCGTTCTCGGTGTCGCGTTACTCGTGCACCCAGCATTGATGAGTCATCTCGTCTAAGTCCCGGCGGTAGGCAAGCAACACCTTTCCCCACCGCGACGAGCCTCTTCGGGCATCGTGCAAGAACAAACAGGAATGGGCGTCATGCGTATCGAACTACTCACCGCGCCCGGATGCCGCAACGCCGCCGCCGCCAAACAAACACTCACCGATTGTGTTAACGCACTGGGCATCGACGTGCCCATCATCGAACGCATCGGTCACTATCCTTCACCCACGGTCCTCATCGACGGCGTCGATGTCATGTACCCGCAGGCCGAAGCGCCAATCGGCGACGCGTGCCGACTCGACCTGCCCACCCCCCAACGCATTATCGACGCGTTACGGGCTCGGTGCCCTGAGGCCTTGGGGTAACTGTCGGGGACATCGCATGGTGTGCCAGGCCGATAGCGTGCGGCGAGATGTCAGATGTCATCTGTACCGCTCCCATTCGTCAGTCAACGGAGCGCGAAAGCGTTGTGAGCGAACCTGGAAGCGCACAAAGTGCTCAACTGCGCAACGCGCGGCGAAGGCGCCTACTCACGATCTCGCTGGCGATGGTGACCGCCACGAAGGCGGCCAGCAGCGTGGTGACTGCGGGGAATCGGAAGGCTGCGAGGTCCTCGGCGAGCAGACGGCCCAGGCCGGCGGCACCGACGACACCCACGATTGCGGTGTCTCGCACACAGATCTCGAACCTGTACAGGGTGTAGCTCACCAATTGATGCCCGGAGGCGGGAGCAGTTGCGGTCAGTCCGGCGAGCCACCGGGGCGTCCCGATCGCGCGGAGCGCGTCACGCGGCCGGATGTCGATCGCCTCCCACGCTTCGGCAACGAGCCGACCCAGAATTCCGCCGGTGTAAAGGCCCAGGGCCAGCGCCCCCGGGAGGATGCCCGGAAACAGTATGAACAGCGAGATAACAGCCCAGACGGTCGGCGGCACCGAGCGCAGCACCAGCAATACGAAGCGCGAAATCCACCAGGCCGCAGTCCGAACGGCGCCGCGCAGCGGTCTGGACTGCTCGTCCATGGGGCCGCGCGGCAGTCTGGATGCCCAGGGCCCGATCAGCATCGTGACGATCACCGCGATCGCCATCGCCAGCAGCGCCATCGCCACCGTGTCGAGCACCGCGCCGGCAAGGGCGGCCCAGCCGCCAGGCGGAAGCGCGGGCGGCCACATGTCGTCGAGCAGCCGAAACGTCAGGTCCCGGGTGCGCTCGGAAGTAAGCCCAGACAGCGAGACGCCGGAGGCAAACCAGGCCAGGACCAACCCCGGCACCGCGATAACCGCCGACCACCGTGCCCAGCTCGACCGTGCCGGTGACCCACCGGTGTGTCCCCCGGACCAGTCCGAGCACGTCACGATGGCAAGATCGCCGCGCAGTCGCGTGCTCCACAGGTCCGCTACCGCCGACAAGACCACGACGGCACCCACCAGCGTCCACACTTCGTCCCAGTTGCGCGACTGCAGGCTCACCATGAACTCCTGCCCCAGCCCGCCCACGCCGACAACTCCCAGAATGACGGCCGACCGGATCGCGCACTCGAAGCGGTAGAACGAATACGACAACAGCAACGGTGCTGCCTGAGGCAACAAGCCGTAGGCCCACGATGCGGCGGGCCGCGATCCCGCGAAGCGCAACGCGAGCAACGGACCCGAGGGCACGCCGTCGAGCACCTCGGCGAAGACCTTGGCCGTCTGCGCGCCGAACGGCACCGCGATCGCGAGAACCGCTGCCAGCGGGTCCAGGCCCAGAACGCTGACCAGCAGCAGCGCCCAGATGAGCTCGTGGATCGAGCGCAGCACAATCAGGACCCCGCGCAGCGCCATTCGCACCAGGCGTAGGGGAGCCGACGGGCTTCGCGACCACACAGCATCGCTGAGTACCAGGCCGCCCAGGACCCCGATCACGAGCGCGCCCGCGGTGCCGAGCGCGGCGAAAGCCAGTGTCACCAGGGCGGCGTCAGCGACAACAGCGAGGAAATCCGGCGCAAGACTGGGGTGCAATGCCGATGCCAACAGATCGTCTAACAGGGCCAATCCGCCCCGGTTGACGATGTCCCCATCCCCGGTCGCCCGCAGCCATGCCCAGCAGACGGGCACAGCGATGAGCGCCATCCCGACCACGCGCCGAGCGGTGACCGCGCGAAAGGTCTTGCGCGGTGCCGTGATTGGCGACCGAGCATCGACATCTGTTGGGGTGAGTATGGTCACGCCAGCGTGTATAGCTCGCTGAGCGCCGCATCGGTGAGCTGATTGGTCGGCAGGTCGAACACCACTCTGCCGTTCTTCAATCCGACAGCGCGAGTGCAGTATTCGCGAGCCAGCTGCGGCTGATGCAGGCTGACGATCGTCGTCCCCTCCGACGCTGCCTCGCACAGCAGGTCAAGGGTGGCAGCGGTGCGCGCGGGATCCAGACTTGAGACTGGCTCGTCGGCAACAACCAAGTCCGGTTTCTGGACGAGCATCCGTGCGATGGCCACTCGCTGGCGCTCCCCTCCGGAGAGTCGTTCGGTCCGCTCGTGCACCGCCCACGATAGACCGACCCGCGCGAGTGCACTCATGGCAATGGTGTCGGGTCGCGACCACACAAGCGCGATCAGCGCCCGTGCGGTTCCCCACTGTGCGAGCCGTCCGGCGTTGACGTTGTGCAACACCCGGACCTGATCAACCAGATCGAGGCGCTGCGAGACCGTGCCGATACGCCGTTGAATGGATCTGAGCTGGGGAGCGCGCAGCGCGGCAATCTCGGACCCGAAAATCTCGACGACACCGGATGTGGCGGACAGCGAGCCGTTGATAAGCGCCAGTAACGTGGACTTGCCCGCTCCGCTCGGCCCGAGAACTGCGACCCGTTCACCGGTCGAAATGCATAGACTCACGTCCGACACTGCTGCGGTAGAGGCGAACACCCGCCCGACCCCGGTCAGCCGAACGATCACGTCGCTCATCCCAACAGGCCCTGCTCCCGTGCGACCGCCTCGATCTGGTCGTAATTGGAGTTCGTCGTCGGGATGAACTTCTCGGCGCCGAAAAGCTCGAGGATCTCGGCATCCTGCGGATCGGACATATCAAGACCAAGAAGCAAATCGGTAATCGCCCGGGTCGTACCCTGACCCGCTACCGAGTCCACATCCGGCCGGACCAGCCAGTGGTAGTCGGCGTAGCCAGGCGTGCGCCACAACACGATGACGTCGTCGAGATTCGGTTCGCCGGCCTTTACCGCGGCTTTCCGGGCGTCCCATACCTGTTCATTGAGCACTCCGGCGTCGAAGCTTTGCGACGCGACAGCCTCGACCGTGGCGTCGTGCGAGCCGGAGAATCCCGGCTTGCCCCGCAACTGCGCCAGGGCGAGACCGCCTTGTTCCATGAAGTACTGCGGCATCAACCGCCCAGACGTTGACGTCTCGCTGCCGAAAGTGAAGGTGTGACCTGCCAGTTGCCGAAGGCCAGAAGCGTCGTCGAAGGGGCGCAGACCTGAGTTTCGGGTCGCGATGAAGACGCTGTGGAAGTCGGCGTCGATATCGCGCTGGGCGATCGCGTTCGCGCCGGGCACCCGGCTGCGGGCCTGCACCCCGGTGAGGCCGCCCATCCACGCGACTTGGACGTCGCCGACCTCGAACGCGCGCACCACCGCCCGGTAGTCGACGACCGGCCGGTACCGCACCTGCAGTCCGGTAGCGGCGGCGAATCGGTCGGCGACCGCATCGTAGAGGCGGTTCAGCTTTTCCGGGTCCTGATCCGGAATGGCCGAGATGTTCAGCGCGGCGGCGCCGCTGTCGTTGTCGGTCCCGCAAGCGGATAGGACGAGCAGCCCGGCGGAGCCCGCCAGAAAAGTCCGGCGAGTCACGCGCATCGGAACACCTCGCGCCCGGTCCGGGCCGCCGCATCCTGGACTGCAACGGTGTCGCGCACCACTCCGAATACCTCGGCGATGGGAAAGGGGGAGTCAGCAATGCGCATGTTCGGATCCATCACCGCGACCGGGTGCCACCATGCGCCGTCGGCGGTGATTGTGGGCTCGGGTTCCAATGAGTCGATCGATACGTGGATGCCCTTTTCGGCGAAGCCCTCATGCGCGACCGGCCGGATCACCCTGTCTTCGGCGGCGATGCCTTCCTCGTCGAGCCTGCGGTGCAGGGCCGCCACCCCGTCGGGATCCTCGTCATACAACGTCGCCGCCACCCTGACCCGAAACCCCAACGATCGCGCCAGCCCGATCCCGGCCAGCGCCTTGGCCCACGATCCCGCACCCCGCTGACGATCATGCAAGTCCGGCGTCGCCGAATCCAGGCTGACCTGCAGCGTCACCGAGCGATCCAACGAATCGAGTACCTCGCGACGGCGGCCGCGGCCGAAGATCATCGCGTTGGTGAGAATCGTGCGCTCGAGTCCGCCGGCGGCTGCGACGAGATCGGCCAAATCGGGATGCATGAACGGTTCGCCGCCGGTGAGGAACAGCTCCCGCCCACCGAGTACGCGGAACTCGGCGAACACTTCGCGAGCCGTACCAAGGTCGAATCGGCGCTTTGACGCCTGAGGCGATGACTGCGCGCAGCAATACCCGCAGGCCAGATTGCAATCGAAGTTCGTATACACCCACAATCGCCGGCCGATCGGTGTTCGTTCACCCAGGCTGAACACGGTCGAGGGTCTGCTGGTGACCGCGGCCTTGCGCACCAGGAACATCCATGGCCCGTCGGGTGTTTCGGCATGCCGGGAATCCACCGTATGACCGACGAGTTCTGCCCATGTGGGCAGATCTGTCACGACACTCGGTTCGGCGCTGCGGATTCCGAGTAGCTGGCCCGGTTCCAGGCGCCGCATTGCGCGAGTGATGAGCAGCAGCAACCCACTGCCACAGTCCATGTCACCGCCGTCGACCACTCGCGCCGCAGCTGCCAGGGCGGCGGGACCGTCATCTCCCTGGTTCCGAACAGACATGAAACGTCACGTTAGCCAACCGAGTACACCCGTGCACAAGAAAGTCAGCGACGTGACACTTCAGGTCCGGTGCGTGCTTATGCGCAGCCTATGGTGTGGGTTATGGACATGCCCCGGCGCCCGACCGACCACGAATCGCGTCAAGGGTTCTGGGAGGACGTGCACGGCGGACACGATGTCGACGGAGTTTCCTGGTGGCAGTCGGTGCCCGGGCTTTCACTGGATCTGGTCGATCAAGCCGATATCGGGCGCAATGAACCGGTCATCGATGTTGGTGCCGGGTGGTCGACCCTTGTCGACCACCTGCTGGAGCGTGGGTACACCGACCTGACCGCCATCGACCTGTCCGCCACCGCCTTGCAGACCGTGCGCGATCGCCTCGGACCAGCAGGCGCTGACGTCGTTCTCGAAGTCGCCGATGTTCTCGACCTCACCGGCAGCCGGCAGTACCGGCTCTGGCACGACCGGGCGGTCTACCACTTCCTCACCGAACCCGACGAACGAGCCGACTACCTCGCATCCCTGAACCGATGCCTTACTCCCGACGGCTGGGTAGTGGTGGCAACATTCGGCCCCGACGGCCCGACGCACTGTAGCGGGTTGCCGATTGTCCGCTACACCCACGAAGAACTGGCGCAGCAGTTCCCGGGCTACGAACTCATCACGACAGCCGGCGAGGACCACACCACCCCGTGGGGCTCGACCCAACAGTTCACAGCGATCCTCCTGCGCCGAATGTCCTGACGCCGACTGCCCGGACTGCTGGACCTACCTCGGTACCTATCGGCAGACCATTGAGCTGCGCCAGGATCACCCCGGACCGGAGTCGGTAGTTGCGATCAGTTCTGCGACGGAGTCTGACCCGGAATGTGCGAGCGGGCCAGCCGCGGAAAGGCGACCACGAAATCCCAGATGGCGCCCGAGCCGGCGCGCCGTAGGACGCGCAGCACCGTGGGCACCCCGGCCGGTCGGAATCGGGAACGGACCGTCCCGGCGTCCTGGCCGGCCAGAACCTTGCGCAGCGCCGCTTCGACCGCTGGCGGATCGTTCCACATCGCGCGAAAGGCCACTATCCCGTCGGCGTCGATCACGTGCACGGTGTTCGGCATCTCTCCGTAGAGTCGATGCGCGGTGCCCGCGAGGTCGTCGACAACGATCGTGCGGCCCTCGGATTCCTCGTCGAGGACCCTTCGCGCGGCGGCAGCCTTTTGCGCGGTGTCGCGATGAGCGCCGATGCTTTGCCCGGGGTGGGCTTCACGGACGTAGAGGACGAGGAATGATACGTCCGGGAAGCGAAATGCCAAGGCGTTCATTGATTCAACGTGACTTACGTACATCGGGCAGCTCACGCTCCCTGTTTCGACAACCACTGGTCTACCGCGAAAATCGGAGAGTGTGACCTGCTGGCCGTCGAGGCGGGTCGCGGTGAAGTCTGGTGCCGGTTCACCAACCCTGACTCCTCCCAGCTGATCCATCACCGGATGGTCGCGGCCGAAGTGATCGTAGTTGTAGCCGAATGCGGTGAGGTCCGGCAATGTTTCACCTTTCATCTCCAGCGAATAAGTTCGATTCTGACACGCTCGGGTGCCTTCAACACCGGTTGGCGGTGCCCTACCCGAGCGACCGTGGCGTCAACCGTCTCGGTCGGTGGTGACGTCGACGCCGTTCCAGAAGGCGACCCGGCCCTTGATGCGCCGCGCCAACGGGGATGGACGGCGGTAGGCGAACGCCGCGCTGCGCAACCGGGCGCCGCCGGCTACCACATCGTAGTAGCTGGCGACGCCCTTCCAGAAGCACAGGCTCGTGGCCTTGTTAGCAACCAGGACCCCTTCGGCGACATCATGTTCGGGGAAGTACACGTTGCCTTCGACGATCACCGGGTCGTCGGTGGAGGCGATTAAGACCTCGCCGACATAGGCGCTGGCGGTGCGACTGGCAGTGGTCATGGTCTGTCCATCCTTCGTGTGTAAGCGGTGCTATGCGTCGAGTTGGCGTGAAAAAGGCAGCAGCACAAGCGCGGCGGCGACACCGAACATGATGTGCTCGGCGACGAAGGTGCCGTACCCGACCATCGAGGCCATGTTGGCGATCGGATCGCCAGCGGAGAAGATCGCCGCGGCCAACGGAAGTCCGATCCAGGCACTCACGGCGAAAACAGCGATACCGTAGAACATTCCGGCGCCGACCAGCAGGGTTCCCTTGAGCTTGGCGGCCCGGACTATCAGTGCGAAGAGGACCCCGTACATGGCGCCCACCATCATGTGCACGATTGCGCCGACGACGGCGGGACCGAAGGAGAAGTAGAAGTTGGAGCCGGCCATCGCCTGCTCCATCGACGTCATCATCGTGGATGGATCGATGAACAGCGATCCGATGTGATACAGGGGGGTGAAGAATCCCGTGTGCTGATAGGTGGCCGCGGCGACCATGGCGAACATCGCCATGACCATGGATGCGATCACCCCGGCGACGGCGCCGACGATCACCGTGCGGCCGAACCCGACCTCCGTGGTGGTGTCGCGGACGGTGCTGGATGTCTTGGATGGCATTGCTGTACTCCTTCTCGATATGTCGCGTTGTGTATGTCGTGCTTGGTATGTCCGTCAAGGGAGTTCGGTAGAACTCCCTTGACGCGGGAACCCGGTGGGTGACGGCGAGCCTTCCCGAGAAGGAGAAGTTTCCCGAACTACTCCGTCCGAATCCGGAGCAGAATGCCGCGGGCGCGAGCCAGCATGGCGATCAGGCGTGACGGCAGCCCGCCGGAGAGTTGTGATCGGACATCGCCGATCGCGGCGTTCCAAGGCCCGTCGTTGTAGGTCGGGTAGGGGTGGGTGGCAGCGGCAAGGTCGCGGGCGCGCAAACCCTGCTTGACCGCAAGGACCATTTCGCCGATCGTCTCGCCGGCGCGCGGTCCGACGATGCAGGCCCCGACGATGCGGCGCCTGCGGTCGACGACCAGCTGGGTCAGGCCTTGGGTTTGCCCCTCGGTGATGGCGCGGTCGAGGTGGCGGTGGGGCAGGGTGATCACCCGCAGCCGCGGTATCCGCCGGGCGGTGCCCGGGTCGATTCCCACGACGGCGATTTCGGGGTCGGTGAACGTGACGCGGGGTTGGCCGGTCTTGTCGACGGCGCGGCGCATCCCCAGGATCGCGTTGGTGGCCGCGAGGGCGCCGTGCGTTCCGGCGGTGTGGGTGAATTGCGGATGGCCGGTGACGTCGCCGGCTGCCCAGATCCTGGGGTTCGACGTGCGCAGCTGATCGTCGACGGTGAGGTAGCCCCGATCATCGACGGTGACCCCGGCATTGTCGAGTCCGATCCCGTCGGTTCGCGGGGTGCGGCCGACACTGATCAGCACCTGGTCGAACTCGATGCGGCGCCCGTCTGCGAGGCTCACGGCACCCGGATTGATCGATTGTGCGGTGGCACCGGTGCAGACGGTGACTCCGTCGGCGACCATCGATGCGGTGAGCGCGGCCGCGGCGGCCGGGTCTTCGCGCGGAACAAGCGTTTTCGCTGACTCGACGATGCTGACCTGGGAGCCGAGCCTGGCGAAGGCCTGGGCGAGTTCGCAGCCGATGCTGCCGCCGCCGAGCACCAGTAGTCGCCGCGGTAACTCGGTGAGGTCCCAGATCGTGTCGCTGGTGAGGTAGTCGACGGTGTCCAGGCCCGCAAGGTCGGGTATCGCCGGGCGGGCTCCGGTGGCGATCACGGCCTGGGTGAAGGTCAGCCGGTTCTCGCCGATGCGAACAGTGTTTGTGCCGATGAAGTGGGCCGCCCCGTCGAGCACCGTGACCCGGGCGTCGCGGAGGGCTTCAGGAGAGTCGACGGGTGCGATGGCGCTGATCGCGGCCCGTACATGCGCCGTAACCCCGGCGAAATCGACAGCCACGTTGGAGGCAGTGATGCCGAATGCAGATCCCCGGCGGATCGTCGCAACCACAGATGCCGCGGCGATCAACGATTTCGACGGAACGCAGCCCGTCCACAGGCAGTCCCCGCCGGTGCGATGACGTTCGACCAAGACGACCTCGGCGCCGAAGGTGGCCGCCGTTTTCGCCGCGACGATGCCGGCGGTTCCTCCGCCGACGACCAATAGGTCTGTGCGGCTCAACGCAGTTCACCACGCACGAGACGGTCGACCACTTCGTGCATGTGGGTGACGCTGCGGGGGTCGGGCATCCGCCGCGCCGCCCAGCGCGAGAGCGCCGAATCGATCTGGCGGTACTCCGCAGCGACCGCCTTGCACTTCTCGCATTCAGCCAGATGTGCTTCCAAGCGCTGGATCTCGTCCGGATCGAGCAGCGCTGCAGGGTCGGAATCGAGGTAACGCTGGATTCGCCGTGCCGACCAGTGGCACGTCGCCATCATCCGAAGTGCCCTGATCATTGCTGTCTCCCGGTAGCTGCGGCGGCGAAGTTGGGTCGTAGATGATGGCGGACGCGGTCGCGGGCGCGGCTGAGCCGCGACATCACCGTCCCGAGGGGCACACCCAGCGCGTCCGCTGCTTCGGCGTAGGTCAACTCGTCGACGTCGATTAACAGGAGCACAGTGCGAAACTTCTCATCCAGACTCGCGACGGCGCGTTCCAGATCCTGGCCGAGGAACCCTTCCATCACCTTGTCCTCGGTGCCGGGAGAGTCGGCGCCGAAAGCGGGTCGGGCGCCCTTGCAGGATGCGACATCCTCGACGCTGTCGGGGCGTTTGCGTCGATGCATGTTCATGTTCGTGTTCCTCAGGATGGTCAACAGCCACGCCCGCGGATAGCGGCCGTCGAAACGGTCCACACTGCGCCACGCGCGGATCAGGGTTTCTTGCACCAGGTCCTCTGCGTCAGCGGGCCCCACCAGGGTGCGAGCCACCCTGAGTAGCACCTCGATTTCTGGTTCTACGTATCGACGGAATCCCTGCGCCTGCATGTCTTGGTCGCCGATCCGGGGTGGGTCCACGATGAGGGAACCCCCCGTCATGCCCCCAGTGTTCCCAGACTGAGGAGTTCTGATGAGATTCTGATGAAGGGACTGCTGATGAGACGACCGGCACGGTACCGATACTCGGCGCGTTTCTATGACCTGATCTCCGCGGAATGGCCCGTCTACCGGGCCTCCCGCCTCGCGGCGGTCGACCTGCTGGCGCCCCGGCCCGGCCAGCGGGTCCTCGACGTCGGCTGTGGAACCGGCTTGAACTTTGCGTACCTGCAGCGCCGAATCGGGCCGACGGGATCGATCACCGCCGTCGATGCCAGCCCACAGATGCTCCAACAGGCACGGCGCCGAACCCGCAGTCAGGGATGGGACAACGTGCAACTGATCGAAGCCGATGCGAGCACGCTGGACATGGCATCCCTTGGGAAGGGCAACGGCTTCGATGCTGCCCTCAGTACCTACGCTCTGTCGTTGATGCCGAGCTGGTCGCAGGTGGTGTCGACGATGATCTCGGTGACCCGCGTCGGCGGTCGTATCGCGGTAGTCGATATGCAGCGACCACGCGGGTGGGCGGCGGTGTGGACCCCGCTGGCCCGGTTGGCCTGTTGGCTGGGCGGATCGGACATCGATGCCCACCCATGGACCGCGGTCGAGTCATCGCTGGCCGATGTTCACGCCGTGTCGCTTCGAGGAGCCCACATCCAAGTGCGAACGGGATCGGTACCGGAGGACCACCCGCCTTCCAGTGGCTACCCGCCGACCACGCCGACGCCGACCGCTTGAGCGCCCTCACAATCGCCTGCGCAGAAAGTCGCGCATCAACTCCGCGATCTCTGTTCCATGGGTCTCGAGGGCGAAGTGCCCGGCGTCCAGCAAGTGGATCTCGACATCGCGAAGGTCGCGCCGATACGCCTGCGCTCCAGCCGGACCAAAAATTTCATCGTGCCGACCCCACGTCACCAGGGTCGGGGGCTGATGGGTTCGGAAGTACTGATGGAACGCGGGGTAGCTGTCGAGATTGAACTGGTAGTCCCAGAACAGTTCCAGCTGTATTGCGTCGTTTCCCGGCCGGTCCAACTTCGCCTGGTCGAGCTGCCAGGTTTCCGGCGCGATCCGGTCCAGCCGGTCGGTGGGAACGCCATGGGTGTACTGCCATTGAATGGACTTGGGTTGCAGCAGTTCTCGAACTCCTGATTCGTTGGCGGCCCGGTCCTGGGCGTGGGCGAACAGGATGTCCCAGAACGGCGTGAAACCCTCCATATAGGCGTTGCCGCTTTGGGTGATCAACGCGGTCACCCGCTCCGGGGCGCGGCTGGCGATCCGTAGCCCGACAGGTGCACCGTAGTCCTGGATGTAGAGCGCGAACCGTTTCATTCCTAGCTTCTCCAGCAGGCCCTCAACGATCTCGGTCAGACCGTCGAAGCTGTAGCGAAATTCGTCGACCGGGGGCGCCTCGGAGTGGCCGAAGCCGATGTAGTCGGGAGCCACCAGGTAGTACTCGTCGGACAACTCGGCGATGAGGTTGCGGAACATGTATGAGCTGGTGGGAAAACCGTGCAGGAGCAGCACCGCCGGGTTGGCCGGGTTCCCGGCTTCGCGGTAGTGCACCGCCAAGCCGTTGATGGTGGTCGTCTTGTGCCGAACGTCGAAGCTTGTCATTCCAGTTCCTAATCGTGTGCAGGGATGGGTTACCAGACAGGCGAGAACGTACGTTCTCCACCTGCCTGATACTGTAGAGAACAATCGTTCTCCGCGCAAGGGAGGGGCTTCGTGGACGAAGTCGAGACCAGACAACGGGTGCTCGCCGCCGCCGATCAGTTGTTCAATGACCGCGGGGTGCAAGCGGTCGGCATGGACAGCATTCGCGATGCGGCCGGCGTGCCACTCAAGCGGCTCTACCGGGAGTTCCCGTCGAAGGCCGATCTCGTTGAGGCCGTGCTTCGTCGGCGCGACGGAGAAGTCCGAAATGCGATCGCCGAATTTGTCGAGGCTCGCGCGAGCGAACCGCGACTACGGATCCTCGCCGTCTTCGACTTCCTGTACCAGTGGTTCTCGGCGCCCGACTTCCGCGGCTGCATGTTCATCAACACCGCCGGTGAGCTGGGCGGCACCTACGATGACATCGCCCAGATCGCGCGGGATCACAAGCTTGCGATACGGACCTATCTCGCCGGCCTCGTCCAGGCCGCTGAACTTCCCGCCGCACTGGCCGACCAGCTGCTGATCCTCGCAAACGGGGCGATGGTCACCGCCGCTATTCACCGCTGCCCGCAGCCGGCCCGGGTCGCCCGCGATGCTGCCGAAGCATTGTTGAGCCGGTCTTCACCAACCTCATCCGGAGTCGCTATCGAACGCCCCGACTCCTGACCGCCAAGTCCCGTCGTGGCACCAACGGATTGGCGAAAGTTGCGCACACGGCCGGTGGCGAGCCCCGAAATGTGCCCGCACGCTCGCGGGCGGTAAACGCTGAACCCCAGTCGTCATTGCAGACCGTAAGAATGAAGAGCCCGGTGCGGAGGCCAATTCCGAGGCGTGCTTGACGCCATCGGGCGCCGGTACTGAACAGGGAGAGGTGAGACGCAGCACGGGACGGCGACGGCGGTTGCGAGTGGGCTGGCGAGCTTCGGAGAACCGTTGCGGGCGTGTCAAGCGACTGCGAACATGATGCGGCCCGTCTCCGGGCTGGTCGCGGTGTCTTTGCAGCCGCGGACTGTCAGAAGGGCGACAATAGCGACAGCCTGCCCCTTCGGCGCCGGTTGAAATAGACATGACGACTGCATTCGTGCTTTCCGGAGGCGCGAGCCTCGGTTCCATCCAAGTCGGGATGCTTCTTGCGCTGGCCGAGGCCGGAATCACCCCGGACCTGATCGTCGGCACATCTGTCGGCGCGGTCAACGGCGGTTGGGTCGCCTCAC
This sequence comes from Mycolicibacterium sp., assembly GCA_050175175.1. Lineage (GTDB taxonomy): Bacteria > Actinomycetota > Actinomycetes > Mycobacteriales > Mycobacteriaceae > Mycobacterium. The sequence goes on from JBFXJE010000009.1 coordinate 189,859, forward strand.
GACCCGACGTCGCCGGAGTCGGTGCACTCGCCGAGGTGTGGCGCTCGCTGTCGCGAAGAGACGTGTTCCCGACCCGCCCGATCGTGGGACTCCTGGGCTTCCTCGGGCTGCGCTCGAGTCTGGTACCCGACACGGGTTTACGGCGACTGCTTACCGGGCACCTGGAGCTCTCTCGGTTGGAGGAGATGCCGATCCCCTTCCACGTGGTGGCGACCGACGTGCTCTCGGGCGAGGACGTGCTGCTGTCGTCGGGAGACGCCGTCGACGCGATCGTGGCCAGCGCGGCCATTCCTGCGGTCTTCTCGCCGGTGAAGATCAACGGGCGCGACCTTTTCGACGGCGGTGTTGTGAACAACACCCCACTGTCACATGCGGTCGCGCTCGGGGCCGATGTGATCTGGGTACTGCCGACCGGCTACGCATGCGCTCTGCACAAGTCACCACGGGCGGCATTGGCGATGGCGCTGCACGCGGTGACCCTCACGGTCAACCAGCGCCTGGCTATCGACGTCGCCCGCTTCGAGGACGCGGTCGATCTGCGTGTCATCCCACCGCTGTGCCCGATCGCGATCTCGCCCATCGACTTTTCGCAATCAGCGTCACTCATCGAGCGTTCGCACGCAGCGACGCGCCATTGGCTGTCAGCGCGCCATCCCGTCAACGGCCAGGCGGCACTTCTCGAGCCGCACCGCCACTGAACGGGATAGGGCATCGCCAGGATTCAGGCGCACGGATTCAGGGCCCACAGGTTCAGGGGTCCTGGCCAGCTCCGGGCGCTCCTGGCGCGTGGCCGCAACCGACGCCCGACAGCGGGTTACGACAGGTGCTCAGCGGCGAAGGCGGCGGCTTCGCCCACCATGCCGTTCACCGCATAGCGATTGTGTGCGTTGTGGTCTGAGCCTGCTGGTGAGCAGACCGGGTCCTGAGGTACGCAGAGATCGATGGTCTTGGACAGGTAGCGGTCACCGACCGTGACAGGTGGGGCGTCTCGTTGAACCAGTTGCAAGAAGCCGTTTGATGGCTTGCCGAACAGCGCGACCGCGGCGACGTGATCAGCCACCGATGCCGCCATGGGGCCGGTGATGCCTACCGGAAGTGTGTACCCAGCCGGTACTTCGTCTTTGGTGGTGTAGGCGATGACGGCGGCACCCTGGGAAAACCCAGCAAGCACGATCTGGGTATTTGGGCAGTTCACCGACAGCTCACGTACCCGGTTGCTCGTATCGATGACCCCCTCAGCGGCCGTGGCGAAATCCAGAGAGGCGGGATAGTTCACCGCGTACACCTCGACCGATCTCCCGCCCACTTGCGAACGCAGCGAATCGACGAAAGCCATCCCGGTTGCGCCGATCCCAGGTGGCTCGAACGTGCCGCGTGCGAACAGGACTTCGACGTCTGCGCAAGTAGCGGCCGATGCCGACGCTGGAGTCGGTACGCCCAGCAGGGCGACCGCGGCTATCGCCGCGATGCCGCATCGGCTCGCGATCGCTTCGGCTGAACGCCGGACGGTGCGGATGTTTTCCAAAGCTGTTTCTTCTCTCCGTATTTCCTGACTACCGGAACACTGAACCGCAATCCGTGGACGCGTAGATCGGTTTTGTCAGTTACATGACAGTGTCGCTGCAGAGATGGGCGCGGATTCAGGATTCATCGCTGACGGCCTGGAGTGCTTCTGTCGGCAGCTCCAGTCCGACCTCCGCGCCGACCATGACGTCCACATGCGGCGCGAGGTCGACGAACACCGACGATGTACCGATTCGTACGCGGGCGCGCTGCCGGATGCCCACGGACTGAAGCTGGACGATGGTTCCGGTGACTGCCGGTGCGGTTGCCGGAACGATCCTGACCATTTCCTGCCGAATCATCAACGTGGCCGGTCCATCCCGGACACAGACGCCGGCTGGCAGGGCGTGTGAACCCAGTTCTGAATGATGAACCCCAGAGGCGACGCTTCCGTGAATCTCGTTGAGCCCGCCCATCAACCGGTGCACTGCCAGAGTCGACGGCCGGACATAGGCGGTGCGCATATCCGAGTGATGCTCCATCGTCCCACTGATCAGCACCGCGATGGCGTCCGCGACGACTGCGGCTTCGCTCTGATCGTGAGTCACCAGGACGATCGTCGGATTGAGTTCGTCTCTGATCGACCGCAGGAGCGCGTACATGTCGCTGCGTAGTGCGCTGTCCAGCGCGCTGAAGGGTTCGTCGAGGAGCAGCACCTTGGGCTCGGCGGCCAGCGATCTCGCCAGCGCGACCCGCTGGGCCTGCCCGCCGGAGATGTCGGCAACGGAGCGGTCCGCGTAATCGCCCAACTGGACGAACTCGAGGTAGCGGCGTGATGCCGACCTGGAGTCCCGCCGAGACAGTCCCGCGGCGCGTGCGGCGAAGGCGACGTTGTCGATCACCGACAGATGCGGAAAGAGCAACGGCCGTTGGAAAACCATCGCGATACCGCGCTTCTCAGCCGGTGTGTTGGTGACGTCCTCGCCGTCGAGGAACACCGCGCCGCGGGTGGGTGCGTCGAGTCCGGCGATCAGGCGCAACGCGGTGCTCTTTCCAGAACCCGAAGGCCCAAGCACCGCCAGGCAGGTACCGGCGTCGACCGCCAGCTCGAGCCCATTCAGCGCAGGAGTCTGCTGCCCACGATGATGGCGGGTGAGATCACGCACCTCAAGGCTGGTGCTCACGTCGGCGTCTCGGTTCGACGTCCAGTGCGGGCCACCACGATGAGCAGGATCAGCGGCGGAATCACCGCAGTGAGCGATAGCGCTGCGACGACGGCACTGTTTCCGGTACCCGCGGCCAATGATCCCACCAGGATCGGAACGCTCACCACACGTCCCCCGCCGATGAGCAGCGTCACCACGTAGTCACTCCATCCCACGAGGTAGGCCAGGAAGGCCGCGCCGGACAGGGCCGGGGCCAGCAGCGGGATCTGAACCCGGATCAACACCGTCGCGCGGGATGCGCCCAGAGTGCGGGCCTCATCCTCGAAACCTTTGTCATAGGCCCCGAAAGCGACTCGCATCAGATAGGTGGTGTAGGGAATCGCGGCCACCGAGAGCACCGCGACGACGGCGAATGGACTCGGAACCCGGGTACGCAGGACCAGCACGTCCAGGCCCATCGCCACGGCAAAGGCGGGCAGGACCAGCGGAGCGAGGAGAACGGCTTCGGTCAATCGTGGGAGGGGTATCCGGCCGGACGACAGGGCGCGGGCCGCGAGCGCACCGGCAGGCGTGGCGATGGCCGCGACCGCCAGCCCGATTGCCGTCGAGACGACGAATGCGTGGGGTGCGCCCGCGGTGAGGCCGCTGCGAAACCCGTCCAGCCCCCACTGCTGGGGCAACAAATCCGGAAAGGGCCAGCGATTCGCGAACGCCCACAACAGGAGCGGCATCAGTGGAAGCAGAAACCACAGCACCAACGCTGCGCGCACCGCTCGCCCCAGCGGGGTGCGGATCGACCTGATCACCGCCAGATCGCCGATCGCCGCAACACCGTCAGAGCGCCGGCCACCGCGAGCAGTGCCAGTGCCGCGGTGACGACGGCGGCCGCGGCGGCCTGGGGCCGGGCGGCGAGGTCGATCGACGTGAACAGCCGGATCGCCATCACCGGAAGCGGTTCCGGGTAGGCCCGGCCGAGCAGCAGCGCCACCTCGTAGGAGCCGAGGGTGTAGGTGAAGCTGATGGTCGCGGCGGCGACCACCGCTGGTCGAATCAACGGGAATGTCACCAGCCGTAGCCGCGCATGCTGGGACGCTCCCAGCATGGCGGCGGTCTCGTCGTAGGCGGCGACGCGGGTGGCCAGCACTGACGCCACCACCACACCGATGAACGCGGATTCCTTCCAGGCGTATTCGAGGACGACCGCAATCCACCATCGGCCTCCGACCAGGGCCGGCCACCCGCCCTCGGACAGTCCGAACAACCTCGCCAACAGGCCGGAGTCGGCGAGCAGCAGGCCCATGGTCGCGGCGCCGATCAGATGCGGGACGGGGACGGTCATCGTCGCTGCCCACAATGCTGCTCGACGGCCGCCCACCGCGGTCAGGGCGGTGGTCACCCCGACCAGCACCCCGATGGACGTCGCCGCGGCAGCGATAGCGACAGACAACGCAGCCGATGTCGCAATGTCGCCGGCGTTGGCGCGGTAGGCGTCCACCGTCAGCGCGGGCGCCCCGACGAGCGGCATCAGGCCCAGGCTCTGCAACAGCGCCGAACCGAGGCCGCCGATCAGGACGGCCACGACCGGCACCACCGCCGGAAGCACCCACAGTGACGCGCGCCAAGACACCGCCGAAAGTGGTGGCCCAGCCGTCCCCGGTCTGGTCGGCGGGAGATTTCGGCTCATCCGGCTGCGAGGACCTCTCGGCGCCATCCCTCGTCCAGCGGTGCCACCCACTCGGCGGCCAGTTCCGCATGGGCGTTACGGGCCAGGACGTCGTAGGCCGGCACCACCGGGGAGACGGGCAGTGCCTCGAATGCGGCACGGTCGGTCTCGGTGAGCCGGGAAGGATCGAGGACGGTGAACTGACCCCACACCTCAGGCTTGGCCTTCTGGAGTTGCTGCTGCGCAGAGAGGGCCAGGTTCGCCACGACCCGCGCCCCTGCGGTGTTGCCGGAGGTGGCCGGGATGGCCAGAAAGCTCGCATTTCCGACAGTCCCGTCCGTCAGCCTCAGGACTCTGGTCTGCGGGGGGTAGGTGCCGTTGGCGACCAGTTCGGTCAGGGTCGCGGGACCGTAGGTCATCGTCATATCGACCTGGCCGCCGGCGTAGAGATCATTGAGCTCCGACGACGTCTGCGGATAGGTGGATCCCGCACGCCACAGGAACGGTTTCAGTTCGTTCAACCGCGCGAACAAGGGTGGCGCAAGCCGGTCGTAGGCCTGTCGGGAGAACTGCACGGGCACGTTCTGCGGGCCGCCGGACACCGCGATGAGCGCTTCGCGGATGAACACCGATCCGGTGAAGTCCGGCGGTGCCGGATAGGTGAATCGGCCAGGGTTGGCCTGCGCCCAGTCCAGAACACCGAGGAAATCGGTCGGCGGGTCCAGAACTCTTTCGGCGTCGTACACCAAGGTGAATTGCGCCTTGTTCCACGGCGCCTCGCACCCATCCACGGGGGTGCCGAAGTCACTGCTCAACAGCGGGTCGTCCGGGTCAGTCAGCGCCATGTTCGGCAGCGACGCCGTCCATCCGCACAGCCAGGCACCGGCCTGTTTACCGGTCCCGAAGTTGTCACCATTGACCCACACCAGGTCGACATCACCGTCGGTGATGCCGGCCTGACGCTCGGCGAGGATGCGATTGACAGCGTCTGCGGTGTCGGCGATCGGTACCCGGCGCAATGTCACTCCGGCCTGCTGGGCGGCCGGCGCCAAGACGTCGTCGACGTATGTGTTGCCCTGCTCGTCGCCGCCGTACATCCACAGCGACACCGTCTGCCCGCGGGCCTGGTCCTGGATCTCGGACCACGACGCCGGCGCAGCCTCGACCGGATTTGGGTCCGGGGCGGCGCACGCGACCAGGGTGCACACCGCGGTCAGCAGGGACACCGCCGAGTAAGGGCGCCACCGCATGGTCATGGGCCGTGCGTTGGCCGGTGAGACACTGAAGACTCCTGTTGACAGGGGGCCACCCGCGGGCGGTCTCGTGGATTGGAACCAATCATTCCTTACGGGAACACGGTGAGGCTCTCGAAGCCTTCCCATCGTGAATGCCGACGGCACATTGGAGTGGGATGCAGATACCGGAACTCGACGCAGCGCCAGCGCGGACGCGAATCGACTACCGCCTCAAGGCGGCGATCCTGGCCCTTCTCATCGCGAGCGGGATCACGCTGGCGCTCACCACTGAGCTGCCCGATCCCGCCATCTTGCGCGACCAGGTGGCCGCGGCGGGGGCCTGGGGGGTGGTGGCCTTCGTCGTACTCTATGCCGGAGCGACCCTGACACCATTTCCGGCCAGCGCCCTGACCATTGCCAGCGGGCTTCTCTTCGGCCTGGCCGTCGGGGCCGCGTTGGTGGTGCTCGCCGCGACGATCGGTGCGTGGGTGGCATTTCTGCTGGCCCGGTCCTTGGGCCGCGACGGGGTATCACGCATCAGGTGGGCCCGCATCGCCACGATCGACGCCATGCTCGAACGTCGCGGCCTGATTTCGGTGCTGTTGGTGCGCCTGGTGCCGCTGTTTCCGTTCATGGCGGTGAACTACGCGGCGGGGCTGAGCGCGGTCCGCCAACGCGACTACCTGCTCGGTACCGCCGTGGGGATCGTCCCCGCGACGGTCGGCTACACCGCATTGGGTGCCTATGGAACGTCGCCGCTTTCCTGGCCCTTCGCCGCCGCGGTACTGGCGGTCGTGATCGTGACCGTAGTCGCCGGATACGCTGCTCGACGGCTCAAGAACAGCTCCGCTGACGGCGGCGACCCGCTGGAATCGGCCGACGATCCAGTAGAGGGCGAACCTACCGATGTTCGACGACTACCTTCGTAGGCATCTGGAACGGCCCCTGGCCCGTGTCGCCGAACGAGCCGACCGAGTTTGGATCACCGCAGACCGGCTCACCGCCGCGGGCCTGGTCCTGGGTCTCGGCAGCGCCGTCGCCGCGGCTGCCACCTGGTGGTGGCTTTCGTTGGCCCTGTGGCTGACCTCTCGCCTCGCCGACGGGCTGGACGGGCCGGTGGCGCGGGCGCGCAGATCACGCGATCCCGACCAATCCGACTCCGGTGCAGGGGGTTTCTTCGACATCACCGCCGACTTCCTCGTCTACGGCGCCACGGTCGTCGGGGTCGCCTTCGGCGCGAGCACGGCCTACGGGGCGCCGTGGTGGCCGTTTCTGATGGTGCTGCTGGCGTACTACATCAACGGGACGGCGTTCCTCGCCTTCTCGTCCATCGCCGAGAGGTCAGGCAGGACCCTGGACGACGGCCGATCGCTGTCCTTCCTCGGTGGACTGGCCGAGGGCGCGGAAACCATTGTCGTGCACAGCCTGTGGCTGATGTTCTCCACCGTGGCATGGCAGATCGCCGTGCTGTGGGCCGGCATCGTGGCGATCAGCGCGATACAACGGATGGTGGCGGGCTACCGATCCCTGCAGTGAACATGGACACTGCCTTCCCCTTGCGGGTCGGCCGCAACACGGCCATGTCACTACCGCCGCCGTCGGGTTCGGGCAACCCGCTATCACCCGCGTGCAGCCATTGATGGAAATTTTGGGCCGACCACGGGAAACCCACGCAGCGATGGCTGGATACGTTCCAAGCCGGCGATCACGCCTGCACGATGATCGGGTCACCGACACCGACGGTATCGAAGTACCACGCAGCGTTCTCAGGGCTGAGGTTGATACAGCCATGGCTGACATTCGAATTCCCTTGTGATCCCACCGACCAGGGAGCCGAGTGTACGAATACACCGCCCCACGTAACGCGCACTGCGTGCTCGCCCTCGATCAGATAACCCTCGGGGTCATCGAGCGGAATGCCGATGGTTCGTGAATCGAAGGTGAGGTTGCGGTTCTTCGCCAAAGCAGTGAATGTTCCAATCGGAGTGGGGAATTTGGACTTGCCCATCGACGCCGGCATCTCTCGCACCACCTGATCATCGATGCTGACGGTGAACGTGTGCGCATCGATGTCGGCCACGCCCACGACTTTTGCCGCGGTTTCGAACTCCGTCATCGCAGGGCCGGCCTTCACCGTGATCCGGCTGTGGGCGGGCCAGAACACGTCCGGACTCCATTGCACAGTGTCGTTGCCAAGCCAGGTGAATTTTCCGTGAGGCTTCTCCGGGGCGGTGATATTGATGGTCTGCTCGGCGCGTGCGCGGTCGGCGACGGGTTGGGCGAACGTCACGACCACGGGGTGCCCGACGCCCACTACTTCGCCACTGAGTGGCTGGATGCTTAGAACGCGCTGCGGGGCAACGACCGCCGCCGAACCGCTAGCGACCGAACCGGCTAGTCCGATCGCCACCATCGTGGCCACAGAGAGGAGGTATCGCAGTGCTCCACGGACGGCGCGCACCCCACGAATGGTCGCGCCATCCAGGAAGTGCTTGCGGCGAAACGCGTTCGGTGGGGTGTAGTCGCTGACTCCGACCTTCATGGTGTGCCTTGCCTCCCTGGGTACCGCGCCGTTTCACGATGCCTGCCCGACCGGCGAAACCTCCTGGCCTGCGCGCTCTACCCAAGCACCAGGTAGCGCGCGTTGATCCTCGAAGTGTCGGCCAGCTGACAGAAGTGACTGGGACGCTCGCCGCTCTGCCACGCCGGCGGGTCGGGTGTTGCGAACCGGCTGAGTTGTGGGCAACTGGCAGTGGATTCGCGATCGACAAGCACGGCGGTCGGCTGCCGCCGCCCGCGTCGACAATGCGGATGGACCGCCAATACAGCCAGCCGACCGGCGGCCGATGCTGGCGCGCAGCGCCGTCACCAAATGGTGACCGAGTTGAGATTGTGACGTGTGCTTCTGGTGAGACTCCAGTGATGTACGTTGCACAGTAGTACTAGCCAGCTACGTAGGTACATGTTCTACCGGTTAGCGAGGCGGGTCCGCTCCAAACCGACGACAAGGGGCCCCTGCGCGGAGTCCCCGAAGGTGGTGGTCAACTGTGCATCGCATGCACTGCTTGCGGATAACGCGGCTGATCCTGATGCTGCTGCTGATCGGCCTGATCTCGCCGGCAGTCTCCCACGCCGATAACAGCCAGTGGGACCCGACGTTGCCGCATAAGGTCGGCCCCGGGGCTCCGGGTGACCCCGTGGCGATCGCCAATGCGTCGCTGCAGGCGACCCGCTTCGCCACCGAAACTACGTTGGACCTTGGACGCAGATTTCTAAGCGGCTTGGGCATCTTGGGCAACGCCACCCCCAACGTGGCCCCGGGCCGAATCAATCGCGTGTACGGCCAGCAGGCGATCGAATACGTGATTCGGCGGGCCGGCTCACAAATCGGTGTGCCGTACTCCTGGGGCGGGGGCAGCCTGACCGGCCCGAGTCCGGGGGTGGACTCCGGTGCCAACACGGTAGGTTTCGATTGCTCGGGGCTGACGCGTTACGCCTTCGCCGGCGTCGGCATCAAGCTGCCGCGCTGGTCCGGGGACCAATACAACGCGGGCCGGCATGTCCCCCCCTCCCAAGCCAAGCGCGGCGATCTGCTGTTCTGGGGACCTGGCGGCAGCCAGCACGAAGCAATCTACCTCGGCAACGGCCAGATGCTCGAGGCCCAGCAATCCGGAGTGCCGGTCAAGATCTCACCGATACGAACTGCCGGGATGACGCCCTACGTCACCCGCATCATCGAGACGTAGACAAGGAACCGCGATCGTTGCGCCTGCCGACGCCCACGCGCGGGGGCGGAACCCGGGTAACTGTGCTCACTGCGCCAGGCAGGTCAACGCGGCTTGCACCGGCAGCGCGAGCGTCGCGCCGATCGTCGCGATTTGCGCGAGCCGGTGACCCCATCTGAGGCGTGGGCCGATCGGGTGCGCGAGCCGTTGCGCGCGGGCGAGTACTGCAGTGTGCGCGGCGCCGAGCGCGGGGACCGATGGCGTCCCGATGAGCGTCGCGATTCCGGAGAGCAACGGACGGGCACCGTGTTGGCGCGCCGCAGCGTCGTCGGCGCACATCTCGAGCAAGTCCGAAACCGCCTCGGCGGCGGCGCAGAACAGCGGCATCCTCGGCAGGCCGGCGGCCAACGCGCGGAGCACGACGAGTAGATCGTGGTGGCGGCCTGCTATATGTGCACGTTCATGGGCGAGAATGGCATCCAGCTGCGCTCCGTCGAGGCCGTCCAGCGCAGCAGTCGTCACGACCACCGTCGGCGGGTGGCCGTCCACGCAATACACCACGGGCACCCGGGCATTAATGACCACGACGCCAGGCCGGCCGGTGGGCCGGCCGATGACTTGGGCCGCTCTGGCGTGTCTGCGGCCGTGTTCGCGAAGCCGTCGTGCCGCCAACACGACCCGCCTACCGAAGATGGTCGTAGCCGTGAGCGCGGCTGCACTGATCGCGATCGCAGCGATGGATACCGCCGGTTGGGGCACTCCGATGTGGCGGGAGAGCCCGAGCACGTTCAAACACACTGTCAGCACATCGCCGCGTCCCCCGTCGCGGACCGCCTCGATGCTCGTGATCATGACCGCGCCAATCCAGGCCCCTATCACGCCGAGAATCGCTGTCAGCCAGGCCGCCACGCCGAGACGTGGCGTGATCCCCCGGACGGTAATCCCTTGCAGTGCCCGTGGCCCGAGCCACGTCACCATCGAGCCGTACACCAGCAGCTGGAACGCGGCGCCGATCATGCCTTGTGCCGGTCCTCGGCGAAGCGACGCAGCGCGGCCTGCACCTGGGCCGCCTTCTCGGCCTCCAATTGGTCGAGAAAGAAGGTCAGCACCAGGTCAGCGTCCCCACCCCCGTCCATCGCGTCGCGCATCAGATTTGCTGTGTGTTCCTCGCGGGTCATGGTTGGCCAGTACTGATAGGCCTTGCCCACCCGCTCGCGCGCTAACCAGCCCTTGCGATGCAGGTTGTCCATCGTCGACATCACGGTCGTATACGCGATCCGCCGTACTGCGGCGAACTCGTCGAAGATGTCGCGTACCGTGGTGGTCTCAGCGCGGTCCCACAATCGGTCCATGATCACCGCCTCGAGTTCACCAAAGCCTCGAACGCGCACGGTACGCTCCTGCACTCCCAGATCGGTCTGTCCGAAGCAACTGTGCGCTACGGATTCTGCTGAAGCCCGCCCGACTCGCCGTGCAACTACCTCACATTTCGGCGCGAATCGCAGAAGTTACAAAGTGCGTCTTTGAACCGGCGTGCCATCAGCCGGGCGGAGGCAGCGCCGATTCCAGCTGGCGGGTGTGTTCGAAGGGTGAACTCCCGCTGAAGGTTTGCGATCTTTGACGGCGCGCATACGCCATCGAAGAGAGCTTCTACCCCGCCGTGCTGTCCGATCAGCTGCTGATCCATTTTGTGAGCGTGTTTGTCCTTGGCCCAGCGCGTCGCGGTTCCGGGCTCACAACACCGCGGCGATCGCATCCCCTGCCGGGAATGTCCCATGGTCGTCGCCGGGTTTCCCAAAGGTGCTCGCACGCTCACCGGCGGTAAACGCTGAACTACTCGTCATTGCAGACTGTCCTAATGAAGGGCCCGCTGCGGCGCTCTTCCGGGGAGTGCTCGACGCGATGGGATGCCTGGACGAGATCCGGATTTCTGTTATCCGGACCGACGCAGAGGCCGCCCGCCGCCGGTTCAGCGGCTCGCCCACGTTTCTCCTAAACGGAGATGATCTCTTCTTGCCGACTGGTGCCGAGCCAGCGATCACCTGCCGCGTCTACGCCACGGGAACGGGGCTGAAAGGACTGCCTTCCAGCGGCCAGCTGACGATGGCGGTCTCTCGCATGGTGCCCAGCGCCGATGTTGATTGTCAGCGTGCTGACAATGCTTTGCCGCGGAATGTCAGCACGATGACAGAATCGCGAGCACGAAAGGGGAAATGATGCCGGACCAGAGTGGCCCGATTCGGAACGTACTACGGACACTGACTGGGGGTGAGAGCCCACCGGAACTCCAGATCCGCCACGCCGCATGGGTGGCCCGATGCGTCGGACGAGGCGCGGCCGCCCCCCTCGCTCGGGACGACGTGAATGCGCTGGCCGGTACTCTGGTGTCCCGCCAGTTTGATCCTGGAGCGGTGGTGTTCGCCGCGGGGGAGCCATCGACCGGGGTGTGGATCGTGCGCCAAGGCCACATTGAACTCACGGTCGGATCCGGCCGTCGTCGGGTGGTGGTCGATGTGCTGCGCGCTGGCGATGTCGACGGGGATATCGCGCTGCTGCTGGCGATGCCGGTCCCTTACACCGCACGTGCGCTCAGCGAGTGTACGTGCCTGTACCTGGACCGCCCGGTCTTCGAGCACCTCCTGGCCACCCGCCCCAACATCGCGCGTCGCTGGCTCTCCTCAGTCGCGCAACGGGTTTCTGCCGGGCAGAGCCGTCTGGTGGCCATGCTCGGCCGGCCCCTGTCCGCGCAACTAGCCCAGCTACTGCTTGACGAGTCTCTCGACGGCAGAGTTCCGCTCGCGCAGCGCACCCTGGCCGCCATGTTGGGTGTGCGCCGGCCCTCGCTGAACAAGATTCTCAAAGAATTCGAACGCGAGGGCCTGATCGCCATCCACTACGCGGGAATCGATTTGGTCGATACGGCAGGTCTCAGCTCCAAAGCCGCGTAGCTGGAAATGCATCGCGCCTGCCCCTGAACCGCTGTCCGCACCGACACGACGCTTCAGCAGTCCCGGCCACCGGATCCGATGATGACCCGGCCGATCCCGGCCGCACCTGTGCACACAGACCCCGTTGGAGCTACCGCGGCTACCAACATTTGTGTTGCATACACGTGGCCGAGTTGCGCTCTGTAAGCCAGGTGACAATCGGGTTGTGTTCGGATTCCGCGTCGATAACGATTTCGCGGTTGGCCGTCCGTCCGGGCGGGCGGGCAGAGGGGAATACTCATGGATAAGGGTGCGATAGGTTCACGCTTGGGCGCGGCGGCGTTTGCCGTCGGTCTGGGTGTGGCGGTGGTGACAAGTCCAGGTGTGGCCGCCGCCGACGAATCTGACTCCGGTGCGTCACCGCGGACATCAGAGTCGGCCCCAAAATCGGATGCGGGTTCGTTGTCGCGTTCGGAATCGCTACCGGAAGCCAGGTCCGATGCATCGGTGGACGCCGAGTCTGCCAGGGACCCACGTAAGCCCAGTGCTAGTGGATTGCACGACGGCGAACCCTCGGAGCCCGAGGTAGCATCGGACGATCCGAAACTCGCCGAAATTGATGAAGCGGATTTGGGGACCGACGATGTGCCCGATCTCGCGGCGGTGGACGACGAGCCGGTAGCCGAACCCAGCAATGAAAACGCGTTGCCCGCCAAACCTCAGGCGGTTGAAACAGTACTGGAACCCGAGCAGGGGTCGGCCGAATCGGATGCAGCGGATTCGTCGGATTCGGCTGTCGTGGATAGCCTCTCAAGCAGCGAGAGTATCCGATCCGAGGAAGCCGATGTTCCCACGTTCGGTGTATCGACTATTGGGGACGGATCTGCTGCCCGCGGGTTAGAGGATGCGGTGGCCGATGCGCCGTTCGACCTCGAAGTTTCCGCAGACGCGGCACAGCAGACAACACTTTCCGCCGGGTCGCCACTGGTACGCGAGGGCGTGTTGGCCTCGCCGAGGCAGGTGAGCGCCGCAGCGGTTGCGCAGCCTGTGGTGGTCGAGGTTGGCCCCGCTGGCTTCCTATCACGGTTGTTGGCGGCGTTGGGAATTGGGCCGTCATTGACCGGTGGTGGCGGCGCGCCGACTCCGTCGGCGTTGGTCGCTGCTGTGCTGGATGTTGTTCGTCGTGAAATCGACAGGCTGTTCAACAACAAGGCACCCGTTGTCGCCCCGGTGGTGACCGCCAACACCGGCGAAGGCACAGTGACCGGTTTGGTGCAAGCAACCGATCCCGAAGGTGATCCAGTCAAGTACAAGGTGGCCACGGCCCCGGCCAACGGCACCGTGGCTGTTGATGCCAACGGAAAGTTCACCTACATCCCTGATCCGGGGCTGGCCGCCACCGGCGGAACGGACTCCTTTGCCCTGCAGGCGCGCGATGCGGGCTTCCGGTTGAATCCCTTCAGCCCCAGAACAACAGAGGTGCCGGTCGCTGTGACCGTCGATGCTCCGCCAGCAGCGACGGTCGCTGAGAGCCCAGTGAATCGGGCCTCGGTGGTGCCCTCGGCCATGCAGGTAGCTGCTCAGGCGGTCGCCGCCACGGCCGACGGTGGGCTCAATTCGGGAAATCCCGGCGATGAGCTGTGGGGGGAGGCGCATTTTGCCCCCTTCGTGGATATGGCAGGTTGGCCGCCGCCGGATCTGATCCAGATCGCCTCAGATCGTGGGGTCTCATTGTTGACTCTGGCGTTCATTACAGCCACCTCGGACGGTCAAGCCGCCTGGGGCGGATTTTCGACGTTGACCCCGGGTTCGTCGGATTCTCAGGCGCAGACGATCGATGCCTCGATCGCAGCGTTCAAGGCTGCCGGTGGGGATGTGATGGTCTCGTTCGGTGGGGCTAACGGCACCACCCTTGCGCAGTCGTATGCCCAGCGTGGGCTATCGGCGCGGGAGTTAGCTGATGCCTATGCCCGGGTGGTCGACGCCTATGAGTTGAATCGGATCGATTTCGACATCGAGGGTGCGGCGGTCGCTGAACCGGTCTCGATCGCGCTGCGCAGTGAGGCGATCGCCCTGCTGCAACAGGACCGGCTGGACTTGGAGGTGTGGTACACGCTGCCGGTGCTGCCCAGCGGTTTGACCCATAACGGGCTGGATGTGGTGGATTCAGCACTCCGTGCGGGAGTGAAACTCGACGGCGTCAACGTGATGGCGATGGACTTCGGCGAATCGGCAGCGCCGACGAGCGGCCCGAACGCCAAGACGATGGGTGCGTATGCGATCGACTCGGCAGAGTCGACGCACGCCCAGCTGTCGTCATTGTTCGCCGACCATGGTCAGCAGTTCGGCTGGAGCCAGTTGGGTGTGACCCCCATGATCGGCGTCAACGATGTGCTCACCGAGGTGTTCACTGTCGCTGACGCCCAGGCGTTGGAAGACTTCGCCCGCGCCAAGGGCCTGGGAATGATCTCGATGTGGTCGGTGGGCCGGGACACTCCGGGCAGCCTGGGCCAAGCCACCCCCAACGCCTCCGGGCTCAACATCCCCGCCGGCAGCTTCGCCGACGTGTGGAACGACTACGGCACCGTCAACAACATGGACCTCGCCACCGGCGGCGGGGGCACCGACGACACGGGCGGCGGGGGCACCGACACGGAGGGCGGCGGAGCCGGTGCCGGTGATCCCGGTGGGCCGGTTTCTGGGGGTACGACCACGGTCATCAAGTGGCAGTGGGGGACTGACACGGTGTTGGCTTTTGATCCGGCCACCGACAAATTGGATTTCGGGTGGTTTCAGCCATCGAATTTCGAGGTGACTGAGCAAGCGGGGTCTACCAGGATCGGTATCGTCAACAACAATCAGAGCTACACCCTCGACGGTGTGGCGCTGGGCCAGTTGCAGATGGGCAACATCATTGCCCTCGACAGCAACACCGTGGCGAGGTGGCAGACCCTTATCGGTGATGGCGGAGCGAGTCCGGCCCCGGCGCCACAATTGCCGGCCGTGTCGATTGGGGACGCCGCGGGCGCCGAAGGTGACAGCGGTATCTCGAATCTGGGGTTCACGGTGTCGTTGTCGGAGGCTTCTGATGCTGCGGTGACGGTGGGCTACGCCACCGCCAACGGCACTGCCACGGCGGGTTCTGACTTTGTTGGCGGGGCAGGAACAGTCTCCTTCGCGCCGGGCGTGACCACCCAGCTGGTTCAGATCGGCATCGCCGGTGATGGCACCGTCGAACCGACTGAAACGTTCACCGTCACGCTGTCCAATCCCAGCGGAGCCACCATCGGCGACGGTGTGGCCACCGGCACCATCACCAACGACGACACCGAAGAACCTGCAAACGACCCCACCGACACCCCCACCGACACCCCCACCGACACGGAGGGCGGCGGAGCCGGTGCCGGTGATCCCGGTGGGCCGGTTTCTGGGGGTACGACCACGGTCATCAAGTGGCAGTGGGGGACTGACACGGTGTTGGCTTTTGATCCGGCCACCGACAAATTGGATTTCGGGTGGTTTCAGCCATCGAATTTCGAGGTGACTGAGCAAGCGGGGTCTACCAGGATCGGTATCGTCAACAACAATCAGAGCTACACCCTCGACGGTGTGGCGCTGGGCCAGTTGCAGATGGGCAACATCATTGCCCTCGACAGCAACACCGTGGCGAGGTGGCAGACCCTTATCGGTGATGGCGGAGCGAGTCCGGCCCCGGCGCCACAATTGCCGGCCGTGTCGATTGGGGACGCCGCGGGCGCCGAAGGTGACAGCGGTATCTCGAATCTGGGGTTCACGGTGTCGTTGTCGGAGGCTTCTGATGCTGCGGTGACGGTGGGCTACGCCACCGCCAACGGCACTGCCACGGCGGGTTCTGACTTTGTTGGCGGGGCAGGAACAGTCTCCTTCGCGCCGGGCGTGACCACCCAGCTGGTTCAGATCGGCATCGCCGGTGATGGCACCGTCGAACCGACTGAAACGTTCACCGTCACGCTGTCCAATCCCAGCGGAGCCACCATCGGCGACGGTGTGGCCACCGGCACCATCACCAACGACGACACCGAAGAACCTGCAAACGACCCCACCGACACCCCCACCGACACGGAGGGCAGCGGAGCCGGCTCAGACCCCGGTGGCCCGGATGACACTGGTGTGCAGAACCCGGGATTGGCAAGTGTGTCATTCGCCAAGACGTCAGACTGGGGTTCAGGATTCAACGGTGATGTAACAGTGACCAACACCGGCACCCAGGCGTTGTCGGACTGGCAGATTCAGTTCGACTTCGACGGGGACATCCAGTCGATCTGGAATGCCACTATCGTGTCGCGCTCCGGTGACAGGTACGTGGTCGAGGGCGCCGCCACGAATTCCGATATTGCGGTGGGGGAGTCGACGTCGTTCGGTTTCACTGCGACGCCTGGTTCGGTGACACGATTGGCGCTCAACGGCGCGACGTTTCTTTCGGTGGCCAACTCCAGCGTCCGGGAGGGTGACAGCGGTACCAGCCAGCTCGTCTTCGATGTGAGCTTGTCTGCACCCGCCAATGAGGTTGTCAGAGTTGACTACCGGACCGAAGATTTCACCGCCGCAGCTGGTACCGACTACGAAGCGACGCAGGGCAGCTTGATCTTCGCCGCGGGCGAGACCTCCAAGCAGGTCCACGTAACCGTCCTTGGTGACACCGTCTTCGAGGGCAACGAGTCATTGATTCTCGTGCTTTCGAACATCGCCGGTGCACAGTTCGACGGCTCCCAGGGGGCGGGGTTGATCACCAACGACGACGTCAACCCGAATGCTGGTCGCGACCAGGAATACCGGGTGGTCGGCTACTTCACCGAATGGAGCATCTATGCCCGCGGTTTTGAAGTTGCGGACATCCCCGCCGACAAGCTAACTCACGTCAACTACGCCTTCGCCGACATCAACAGCAACGGTGAAGTGGTGCTCTTCGACTCCTTCGCCGCGATTGAGAAGGCATTCCCCGGAAACGTTTGGGACCAGCCCGTCAAGGGGAACTTCAATCAGCTCGCGCAGCTCAAGGAACAAAACCCGGAGTTGGAGACGCTGATTTCGATCGGCGGCTGGACGCTGTCGAAGAACTTCTCCGATGTGGCATCCACCGCAGCGTCCCGGCAGAAGTTCGCGGCGTCGGCGGTGGCGTTCATCACCACCTACGGCTTCGACGGTATCGACCTGGACTGGGAATACCCGGTTTCCGGTGGCCTGCCTACCAATATCTACCGCCCCGAGGACGGCGCCAACTACGTCCTGCTGGTTGAGGAGATCCGCAAGCAACTTGATGAGCTCGACACGACCGACGGGATCGATGGAAAGGAGTATCTGCTGACCATCGCGGGACCGGCCGGGTTCGACAAGATCGCGAATTTCGACCTGGACGGGATGGAACCCTATCTGGATTGGTTCCAGGTGATGGCCTATGACTTCTACGGCGCCGGCTGGTCGAATCAGACAGGCCATCTAGCCGGCCTGTTTGCCAGCCCGGACGCGGCGGAACCTCTCTTCAACACCGACCATGCCGTCAATCTGTACCTTCAGCAGGTCGATCCGTCGAAGATCGTACTTGGCGCCCCACTGTACGGGCACAGCTGGAAGGGGGTACCCGACGGCGGTGACGGCGGACTCAACGACATCGGCACCGGACCGGGAGTAGCGTCGTACGGCGACCAGAACGGCAACATCTCCTACCTGCACATTGTGCAGCTACTCGAAGAGCACCCGGATCGCTATCAGGTGTACTGGGACGACCAGGCTAAGGCCTCCTACATCTACAGCGAGGCCGACGGAACTTTCATCAGCTACGAAAGCCCGCAGGCGCTGCAACACCGACTCGACTACATCAAGGAACTGGGGCTGGGCGGCATCATGTTCTGGGAAATCGACGACGATGTCCGCGACTCCGATGACCCACGATCACTTATTGGTCTCGCCGCCCAGGAGTTGCTGACCGAGCGACCGGACACAGTGTAGGTCCGGCCGTCGTAGTTCCGACCGTCCGCTTCCGTGACGAAACTTGACAACACTACGAGGCGCCAGGAGCTTGATACATGTTGCTGCACAACCCCGCCGCTGGATTCTATCGGCGACCACCGTAGGTTCGACGGCCGCCGGTTTGCCAGGGAATTTCGATCCCACCGGCACGGGGAGCCACGAGTCCGGGCACCGCGTTGTTGATCGAGCCGCTGATGTTGGACCGACAGGTTGGCGTACCGTCAGTATTGTTGTAACCCGTTCGAGCGTCGGCAGGGAAGGCCGTCACGACCGCCGCCACGGCCAAACCCGCCATCGCCAGTGCTGATCTACCCTGATACCTCATGATCTGTCCACCTTTCGGACTATTGCCGGGATACCGTGCGACTCCTGGGCCGCACACGCTTTCGTCGGCTCGATGTTGGCTGAATGCCGTCGCCCAAAATCACGACACATCAAGACCAGCGGCCCGATACCGGCCTCGTTCAGGATGAGTCGATAGCGGCTGGATTCCCCGCCATTGACGGTGTCTTCAGCCGGTCTGGGGGCTGGCGGCGTTCCCAACACCGTCGCGGTACGTGCGGTCGGAATTGCTACGAGACCGTCGCGAACAATGAATCTGGTTCGTTGGCCGGTCATCTCGGTGCCTCCGGACATATGGTCGGGAATCGAATATTCCCAATACCTACGGTCCCCCCAACACGCACATTCTGCTGCTCAAGTGTCACAGCGCTGACAGAGTGCGCTCCCCTGATACGCGGGGCTGAACACCCCGGAAGGACTGCCAGACAAGGGCGATGACAAGCGCACCGATGGTGAGGGGGTAGAAGATCGGTCGCAGCATGAGCACCGCTGGTAGCAGGGCAGCGCCCATGCCGGCGCCGAGGGCGATCAGCACGGTCGGGGCGCAGCAGGCGACTCCGATTCCCAGCGAGGGCAATACGCCCAGCAGTGGCCCGAACCTGGTCCGAGAGCACGCCATGGTTTGCGCGACGTGCACAGAGACCGCCACGTTCGCCGCGGCCAGTGCCGCCACTGCGGCGCCCAGTACGAGGTTGACGGGGCTGACGAACAACGTCAGGTGAGCCCCGGCCGTAATAGCGAGCACCGGCTCGAAGAGATACGCCGCCCTTGCCTGCAAGAGGTTGTCGAATGCGACCTGCACGTTTGGGCCGAAACCTGTTTTCCTGGAGCCTGATACCGCGATGTCACCGATCGCCAGCAGGTATAGCAGTAGGACGGCAAACCCGGCGGCGATCGCGAAGCGTCGGGGCCGCCTTTGCGCCAACGCCTGACGTACGTTCCGCGGGGTGACGCGCAGCGCGAAGAATCCTCGTTCGGTCGCGATGCCGATCGTTCCCAGAGCCGTCCGCACGCACCTCATGCCAGCAATCGGGTTTGCGGGTAGAAGGCGAACCATGCAAACCACATGGCCTCAAGGAAATCGGCGACTTCTCCGGTCCCGGCATTTACCACGGTGGCCGTGGCCAACTCGTCGTTCCACTGTGCACGCCACGTCACACCGCCCACATCCACTTGAATCTGGCGATCTTCGAAAATGCGGTCCTTTTGGATGGCGATGCGATCCGGACCAAAACGGATCCCGATGACGACGTCCTTGTCGCCGAGCCGGTCGTCGGTGTGCCGGATCGGGAAGTATGTGCCCGGCTCGACGTAGTAGCCGGACGGGGGAGTGTAGGAACCGTAGGGGTCGCTGCCGTAGCGGCGCAGAGCGCCGGTGTCGGTCGACAGTACCGGCGAGTCGGGATGGGCGGCCCGCCATGCCCGAAAAGTGGTCCACACCAGGGGGACAGGTGTTAGCACGGTGCCTTTGCGCGGACCGCTGATCGCCGTGCCCAGGATCTGGGGCCATTGTGAATCGGTCTGGCGGTCGTACATCAGCAGATTCGAGTTGACCAACTTGCCGGTGGTGCCGAACGTCCAGGCCTCGCCCGCCGGGCTTGCGAAGCCGATGGCGGTACCGGTCAGCGGGCAGTAGGTGAGCGAGAGCGGAGCCCCGGCGACCGTGTCGTTGACGATCTCATGCCACACCAATATCGACTGCGGATAGGCCCTCATTTCGCCCCGGTGGTTCAGCCCGAAGACAGGCGCCTCGTCATCGAGGTAGTCAACATCGCCGGCGGGAACAAAGCGGGGACGGTCGATGGGAGGAATGCCATCCTTGCCCGGACCGCCTGATATCGCTGTGTCGGCGAGCGCATCCAGCTCATCACCGTCGGCTTTCGCTTGCCCCCCGGTCCGGTTGCCCGCGCGCCACGTGAGCAGACCCGTCGCGCCCAGCGCCCCCGCGCCAACGACGACACCCGCTCCGATAAGGATCTGTCGCCGGGTCGGTGTCTGCTCGGTGGGCACGATCACACCTTCAACACTGTCGACGACGTCGGCCGCGGTCTGCCCACCTGCTGAGCAAAGCGCTCAGTTGTCCGCCGCCGGCTGTGCGCGGACCAGGCCGCGGCCAGCAGCCGGATTCGCCGAGGACGTCCCGGACCTCGCCCAGACTGGGGTTAACCAGGGCGCGCTCGCCGATGACCACGGTGGGCACCGTCTCGTTACCGTCGGCAATGGAGCGCACCCTGGCCGCTGCCACCGGATCCCGCCAGATGTCGATCGGCCGGTAGTCGATCCCGGCACGTTCGAGCTGGCTGCGCAGATCGCTGCAGTACCAGCAGCCCGGCCGCCAGTACACGAGCACCTCGGCCGCTGCGGTCACCGCCCGAACCTGTTCACCAATTTCATGACCCACCCCTCCATGCTGATCCGGTGCAATCTCGATGCTCCACACCTAGCAGCGAAGTGAGCCCAGATGTTCCGGAGTGTCGGTGAGCAGACATTGTTTTGGCGATGATGCGGGGCTCGGCGGGCCTGCCGACCCGGGCCCGCCGGCGTGACCTCGTCCAAGGAATGTTGTGATGCTGTTGTGGATCCCCGCTGCGACGCCTACCCGCTGTTGACCGCCAAGGACTACCCGGCCCCGGCGGTGTTCGAACCCGCCAACCTGCTGCGCGAGGCCCGCCGCCAGCGCAACCTCCCCGATATCGCGGTGCCTACGGTGGGCTTGCTCGATCCTGATGGCGACATCGTGCGCCACCTCGCCGCCAGCGGTCACGGTCGAATCCATCCCGGGTGGGCCTGCTATCACACCCAGATGTGGACTGTCGACCTCGATGGCATCGAGATCGGAGTCGTCGGAATGGCTGTCGGCGCCCCGTTCGCTGTCCTGGTCGCCGAGCAACTCGCCGCCTCGGGCGCCGAACTCATCCTGAGCATCACTTCCGCGGGGCAGATCGCGGCAGTCCAGGAGCTGCCCTGCTTCGTACTCATCGAAAAGGCGTTGCGCGACGAGGGAACCAGCGTCCACTACCAGCCACCGGGACGCTGGAGCCGGCTGGACGCCGAGCTGCAGCGGCGGCTTGTCGGCGCGTTCGACCACCTCGCCGAACCGGTGTCCAGGGGCGCATCCTGGACCACCGACGCCCCATACCGCGAAACGGCGTGCGCGATCGAAGCGGCCCAACAAGACAACATTGTGTGTGTGGAGATGGAGGCCGCCGGACTGTACGCCTACGCCGCGGCGAGAAATCAATCGGTGGTGTGCTTCGCCCACATCACCAACACGATGGCCACCGAGGGTGCCGACTTCGAAAAGGGCGCCGACAATGGCGCACATGACGCCCTCGCGCTCGCCCGCGCCGCGGCCGCGGCGCTGCTCTGAACGCGCCCCGTTGCCCCGTGGCCGGCACCGGTGCCGCGTCACCGCTTCTCTGCGATGAGTAGGGCATAACCGAGCCGGCCGTCGGTGACCGCGGAGCGGGCGAGGTCGGTGTACCTCAGGACGGCGTCGATATCGACGCCGGACTGCTCCAGGATCGGAGCATGGGTCATGCGCGCGAGGTGCACGCGGGCCTCGATCTGGTCGATCATGCGCAGTAGTGCTGCGTCGTGGGGTTCGGTGCGCCCGGTGTCTAACCCTGCGCGGGCCAGGATCTCGGCGTAGTCCGAGATCGGACGGGCGTCGGCGATGCAGGCCACCCGGGCCGCAACTGTGTTCAGCTCATCGGGCAGGCCGTCATCGGTGAGCGTGACGTCGGCCAGGCCAAGCCTTCCGCCGGGGCGCAGTACGCGAGCGAACTCGGCTGCGGCGGTGTCCTTGTCCGGGAAGACGCAAAAGGAGCATTCCGAGACCACAGCGTCGAAAGTATTGTCGGGCAGCGGAAGCGCCTCAGCGTCACCGTAGTGGAATCGGATCGAGGCGCCCATCCCGTCGCGGTCGGCCCGGTATCGCGCCTGGCGCAGCGTGGTCTCGGCGAGATCGACACCGTCGACCGTGACGCCGTACTCGGTAACCAGCAGCCGCGCGGTGGCCCCGGGGCCGGTCGCCACGTCCAGCACCCGCTGCCCTGTACGCAGCCCCAGCAGGTCGGCCAGCCGGCGAGTCAGGGCCGCACCGCCGGGATGGTAGGACTCGCCCAGCACCAGTGCCACGACATCCGAGGAGTACAGCTGCGCACAACACGACTTGAGATCCTCGGATGTGTTCACGGCCGCACCGCCTTGTCACCGACGTTGGTGCTGTCGGTCCGCGCAGCCGGGCCTGAGCGCCCGGTGTCCGCCGCGACCTTCGATCCGTGCGGCGATATCTGCAAGATAGGCTGCAAATCAACCGCGTTGGGCACGACGTCGGCTACCGGGGCGCCGCTCATTTTGGCCCGGACTTGTTCGCGATAGCCCACCGAGTTGTAGGCGCAGAACGGGATCAACCGGCCATCGGGGGTGATCTCCTCGACGCAGCATTTCATCAGTTGTTTGACGTTGAGGGTGTAGGGATCCTGGAAGTCCTGGATCACGATGGCGAAGGCGGTGTCGGTAAGACTGGCCAACGCTGCGGGCAGGTCGATGCCGCATTCGTTGGCGCAGTCCAGCGCTTCTGCGATGCGGGCGAGCCGATCGGCGGTGGTTTCGGTTCCCATGAACGCCGAAGCGCTCCATAGCTTTTCCAGGGCCTCGCGAATGTTCAGGTCGGGCACAACGCGGTTGGTGACGTAGTCGAGGTAGTCCTCCACCTCCAGGAGCCGCGGAATCGGTAGTACCGATGATCCGTCGGTGAGCAGGTAGGTGACCGACCGGCATGTCGGAAAGCAGCACGGCACCGGAAAGAAGTCCTCGACCTTGAACCACTCGGGCAACTGGGCGGTAATGGCGTGGATGACGTCGGAGTTGGTCAACCGGGTGAGCGGATCGAACTGCACATGTCGTCCGGCGTGGGTGACCGGCTGGATAGCCACCGATCGCACCGCCGGGTGTTCGATGCCAAAGCGGATGATCGCCCCGAGTTCGTGATCGTTGAGGTCGCGCTCGACAGCGGCGACCAGTGTGACGGTCAGGCCCGCCTCGGCGCAGTTGGCCAGCGCCCGCGCTTTGATCTCACGCAGATCCCGGCCGCGGATTTCGCGATGGGTGCGTTCATCGAATCCGTCGAACTGCAAGTAGATGCCGATGTGCCGCCCGGGTCGCACCCGTTCGGCCAACGCGGCGACGAACCGCCGGTCGGTGGCAAGACGGATCCCGTTGGTGTTGAGGATGACCGCCTTGATGGGCCGGGCCTGGGCGGCGTCGACGAAATCGAGGATGTGCTTGTGAATTGTGGGTTCACCGCCGGAGAACATCAGCACCTCCGGCTCGCCTTCGGCGGCGACGAAGGCGTCCAGCATCCGTTCGCACTGCTCGACGGTGATCGCATAGCCGTCGGTTTGGTGCCCAGAATCTGCGAAGCAGATCGGACAGTCGAGGTTGCAATGCGTATTCACCTCGATCAAGCCCAGACAAGCGTGCTGTTTATGCTCGGGGCATAACCCGCAATCGGATGGACAGCCATCGACGACCTCGGTCTGAAACTGCAACGGAAGCAGTCCAGGTTTATTGAACCGGGTGGAGTCCAGGTACATCTGCGCATCGCCATACACCACCGCCTCGAACTCACCGTGGTCACGGCAGCGCTTGCGCAGGAAGACCTTCCCGTCGCGAATGTTCACCTGCGCATCGATAACCACCTTGCAGACCGGACAGATCGACTTGGTGTATTCGATGAACACCTCACCGAGTTCCCGACCCTCATTCGCCACGTCGCCCATTCGTTGCTCAACCTCCGTTTTCTGACGTGCGGTATACCCTGGCCGAGCCCCCGCCGACCGACTGGAAGAGTGTCATCTCGATGACACGATCATTTGTGGACGAAGGGGCTACGCGGGCGCCAGACAGCTTGGACACACCGGAACAGTGCGGACGTGTCCAGAGATTCCCGGGAGATCATGAGCGTCTTGAGTTCGGTGGGGCTGCAACCCATTCCACCGACTGGTTAGGAAGGATCAAGTGACCAGCATGTCGTGTCGTGCCGCCACTGCGTTAGTGGCACCCCGACGGGCATCACGGGCTCTCCGGTCTGCCTAATCGATGCCACGTCGCAACCCCGATCACCGCTGCGGAGACGAATACCACGGCGGTGCTGGTGGTCCCGCCAAGCCACACTGTTGCGTGGCCGTACTGAATATAGATGGAAGCGGCGGCGACCACCGCGACCGCGGCGGCGGCCAACGCGACCACACGCCGACCGAGCAGGGCTGCTGCGAGCATGGCCACGGCTACGGCGAGCAGAACCAGTGCGCCACGCAGGTTGTAGTCTCCGAACGAGAGCTCCCAATCTCTAACGCCGACATGGGCTTTGCGGTCGTACCGCAGATGTACCCATAGGGCGATGAGCCCTATCACCGTCAGAGCGAGTCCCCAGCCGCCGAGCAGCCTCCGGGCAGATGCGACCGTGCCCTGCCGCAGCGCGTCGACGGCGGCGTACTGAGCTGCCGGCGCGAACAACAGGACGGCGTGGATGCCGATCATCATCATGTAGGCCCACGGCCATTCATGGGGAGCCTCGGCCACTGATAGACCGATCGCGATCGACTGGGCGATACCCAGCAGCGCTGCCAGGCGCACCGCGGTACCGGTCAGCAGCATGATCGCCAGGGCCGACTCGGCCACCAGCACACCCCAGCCGAACAGGGTGAAGTTCGGCAGCACGATGTGTTCGACCACCCAGCTGAACGGGTTGAACACCGGATAATCGACCGCGAGACGGGTCCAGAAGAACAGCCCCCGGCCGGTCCGCTCACCGAAGTCCGGCGGTACCTTCCACACCACGTTCTCCAGCCACATCAAGCCGACCAGCAAACGTAGACCCGTGAGCGCGATCTGGCCGCTCCTGGCCTGCGGTGACACCGGCGTCAAGAACGTACTCATCAGACGGGCGGAGCGAGTCGTGACCATGTGACTAGTCTCGCAATCTGTTCGGTGGACAGTCTGGGGCATTACCTAATTTCTCGAGCGATACTCCTGCGTTGCCGTATAAGTAGCGTCATCAATGTATGCCTCTGAGGCGTACCAATCTCCACGCACCGCCTTTCGCCGACTTGGGCCCAGGACGACCGTAACGGCGGGCCACGCAGGTGCCGTCTTGCCTGTCACATTGATGACACTTCTGGACGGCACCCGAGGAGTGAGTGTCAGCGAGCTGACTATCGGGTCGCGCCGCACGCCTGGCGACCGGGCATACTCGCGGTGACCAGACCCTGGTTGGCCAGGATCGATCACACCGGCCGGGGAACACTCGTCACTGGGCGCAACTTGTCCACCGATCTCGAGAGGAAACCGTTTTGACCCGCACCATGATCGCCGTTCTCGCCGTTACCGCCGCAGTCGCCACCGCCTGTGGTTCCAGCAGCGAAGCAGACCCGACAGCCGAGCCCACCCCGTCGGCAGTCGCCACCACGTCGGCTGCAGCCGCGAGTCCAGCCCCAGCCGAAGGGCAGCCGGCGATTCCGGCGCAGCTGCAGTTCAACGCCACCACGATCAACGGTGAGTCGTTCTCCGGGGAGAGTTTGGCCGGCAAGCCGGCCGTGCTGTGGTTCTGGGCGCCGTGGTGTCCGACCTGCCAGCGCGAAGCCCCCATGGTCGGCCAGATTTCCGCCGCGAACCCCGATGTCACCTTCCTGGGGGTAGCCGGACTGGCCGAAGTCCCGGCCATGAAGGAGTTCGTCGACAAGTACCCGGTCGACACGTTCACCCAACTCGCCGACACCGACGGCGCGGTCTGGACGAAATTCGGTGTCACCCAACAGCCCGCATTCGCTTTCCTCAACGCCGACGGCAACATCGAAGTAGTGCGAGGCACGTTGTCCGAGCCGGAGTTGACGCAGCGGGTCCAGGCACTGTCTGCCCGATGATCGATACCGCGGCCCTGGGCTTCGCTCTGGGCGCGGGACTGGTCGCCGCGCTCAATCCCTGCGGATTCGCGTTCCTGCCCGGCTATCTCGGCCTGGTGATCGTCGGCGAAGGACAACCCACCACCCGGCCCGCGGCGCTCGCCCGGGCCGGGGCGGCCACCCTGGCGATGGCCGCCGGGTTCGTCACCGTCTTCGGGATCTTCGGCCTGGTGGTCTCGCCACTGATCGCCTCGGCGCAGCGGTACCTGCCATTCGCCACGGTGGTCATCGGCGTGCTGCTCGTCGCACTCGGATTGTGGTTGCTCTCCGGCCGCGACGTCACCGTGATCATGCCGAAAATCGCCGGCGGAACACCGACAGCTCGTCTGCGGTCGATGTACGGCTACGGGGTGGCCTACGCGGTGGCCTCACTGTCGTGCACGGTCGCCCCGTTCCTCGCGGTGATCGGCACCACGTTTCGGCAGGGCGACACGGTCACCGGCATCCTGGCGTTCCTCGCCTACGCCGTCGGCATGGCGCTGACGGTGGGTGTGGCCGCAC
Source organism: Mycolicibacterium sp. (assembly GCA_050175175.1). Lineage (GTDB taxonomy): Bacteria > Actinomycetota > Actinomycetes > Mycobacteriales > Mycobacteriaceae > Mycobacterium. The sequence goes on from JBFXJE010000009.1 coordinate 216,894, forward strand.
TGGCCGTCGCACTGTTGGGATCCTCGGCCACCGGCTCGATCCGACGGATCCTGCCGCACATCAACCGGATCGCCGGCACCATCGTGCTGCTCACCGGGCTCTACGTGACCTACTACGGCTACTACGAAATCCGGCTGTTCTTCACCGACGGCAGCGCGAACGACCCCATCATCGAAGCCGCCGGAACGGTGCAGAGCTGGCTGGCACGCCGCGTCGACACCCTGGGGGCGTGGCCACTGGTCGTCGTCCTCGCGACCCTTGTCGCCGCCGCGCTGCTGTGGCGCGTCCGCACCCGACGGCGAGAGCGGCAGGCGGCTGAGGGCAGCTCGACATCTTTGGATCGATCGTCCTGATGAATTCCATGGTCTCGGGAGACCCCTGATGTGAGTGCATAACCCCCCGCACAGGCCAAGGGATTGCCACGGTGTCGGTGGCCCCGTGTCCCAAAGAGGTGCTCAAACCAGGCGGATCGCCGCCACGGCTGAGACATCCAAAACGCCCCGAGCTAGGCTAGCGCGGCGCACCGTAACAACCCCGTGTACACCTTGAAGCCCCCTGGGGGTCGGCTTATCTATAGGATTTTTGGGGGGTGTATCCCACTGTCCCCCAGGGTCGTTGGTCGCACCGAATTCGCCATGGGGAACAGGATTATCTGTGGTGGTGTAGTTGGTGATGCCGAGGCCGATTTCGATGATGTGTTCGGCGTGTCGTTCGTCGCCAACATCGGCCCGGCGGGCGATGGCACGCCCACAGGACGTCGTCTGGCTACCGGTGATGCAGCCCGACATGGCGTGGCAGGTGGTCGGCGCGGTGGCCAAGTTCTTGGCCACGGCAGGGGTCGGATATAGGACTGTGGATTTAGTTAGTAGGTGTTTCAGTTCTGGCGCGCCGGGGACTGCCGCTATTTCGGTTGACTTGCAGGTTGTGAATCTTCAGGCCGCAGGGTTTCGACACCTGGATAGCGTGACGAAGAAGAAGTAGATGTGAAGAAGTAGATATGAGGCTTCGGTTAAGCCGAAAGCCAGTCGGCGACCATCCGCTCGCCGGGCCGGCTATACAGCCGGGCCCGTCCGTCTTCGCAGTAATATTTGCCGACGGAATGCTCGACCTCTACCGAGGCCAGGAAAACGCCGCGCACAGCGAAAGCCGGATCAAACGGCACGACAAGGGAGGTCGACACAGTGTCTGAGGCCGCGGCGCTGGCGAGCGGAGTTCCACTTGCATTTCAATACCCGACAGCGCGGACCGGCACGGCGCATGCGACACGGCGCAACCGCGTGCTGCGGCTGACGGGGACCGATCTGTTCCCGTCCGACGACATAGCGGCTGCGTTCAAGGCCGGCCTGACCGAGGGCGACCCGGTCGCAGAGCGGTTCGTCAGTGAGACCTACCACGGTGATATCGGCGCCCGGAAGGCCCGCGATCTCGTCGAAGAGGCGCTGCGGGTGGGGATTGATAACGTCGATGGAGCGCCGGAGTCCATGCGGGCGCTCTTCGACGAGTTCGAACAGATCCCGCAGTGGGTCGACACCGAGTTGGTCGATGAGGGCGCCGCGGTCTGGCGACGCTGGGCCTATGCGCTCGGCGCTGTCGGCAACGCCGGGACGATGGACACCTACACCGAAAGTTGGTTGGCTCTGCCGCTTTCGTTGTCGGGAGGCTATGCCGGGGCTAGGGCGCTACACCGCTACATGGAGACCTCGCGCTGGTGGATCGAAGTGAGCAAGCCCGGTGCGATCCTGGCTACGGGATCGGCGGCGCGCAACATATCGATGCACGTGCGCATCATGCACGTCAGTGTCCGCGCCAGGGTCAAACAACACCCGGAATGGGACTTCGATCGGTGGGGACTTCCGATCAGCCAATCGGCGATGCTGCTCACTCTGTTGGGAGGCAGTGTCGTGCCGGCGTTTGGTTTGACGCTATTGGGGTATCTCACGTCCCCACGGGAGATGCGCGCGGTCCTGCATTTCAACCGGTACTGCGGGCATTTGGTGGGAGTGCGCTGCAGCGATTACTTCCCGCAGACGGTGCTGGATGCCTGGCGCATCCTTTTCATGGCTGACTCTGCCCGCAGCTATGACGCGGCCGATACGGGTACCGAACTCGTCGAGTCATTCCTACCGGCGTTCGCGCCGAAGCCCACCCAACACGGTCTGGAGCGGATTCGAGCCGTCTACCACTACCGAATGCAGGCTGGATACGCCGGTTTGTTCATGCTGCCGTGGAATCGGCGTCGCTATACCCTGCCCTCGCCGCGCCTCGGCGTCGCGCTGCTGCTGTTGCGAGCGCCGGTGATCGCCACCACCGAGATTGCACGTCGCGTGCTACCCGGCCTTGACCTTCGCTGGCAGCGGTTCTCGCTCAACCGGTGGGAGCACTGGCACCAGTGGCAGTCGGCAGGCAAGACCGCTGAGTTCGACGCCGCGACCCCGCTGCGACGCTAGCGGTCAAGCCACTCGACCAGCGGTCCGACTTCACCGCGACACGAGGGTCACGGCCCGCGTAGCAGTCGGCGGCTGACCGATCGCCAGCTCCGCTAGCCTCGGCTGGGCGAATACAAGCCAATACAAGAAGTGATACCTCTCGAATGCTTACATGCGAGACAACGCTGGTCGGCAAGACGTGTGTGGCGTTGCGCCACGGGTGATATCACCAGCCGGGGGCTACTGATTTCATTCGCTCAAGTCCCTTTGCCGAATCGTGACTAGTGTTGCCCGCCAAGCGAACTAACCCCACCTATTTGCGGCTTTTTATGTCCCTTGAGTTTCGCAGTTATGCGGCGGCTGCGGCGCAGGCCAGTTCGTAGTCGCGGTATTTCTCGGGGTCGGGTTGTGCTGCGGCAACGCCGGTAATTCGTGTCGCGACAAGGGTTGCGCGGAGCTTGATGAGCATGTCTTCGAAGGCTGGATCGTGTTTGTGCAGACGGTGAACTGGAACGGCACGGGGTTTTCGACCGCACGCTGCAGGAGGTTACGGGCTTGGCCGATGCCGAGGACTTGTTGGCGGCGGCAACCCCAGTCTCGATCGGCCAGCGTTTCGTGTAGCGGGTGATAATCGCTTCGATGCCACTGTCGGTGTCGGTGGTGAAGAGCGCGAGCACCCTCTGCTTGCCCCGGCTCGCGCACGAGCACGACCCGCCTGGGTGTGTCGCCGACCGCGCCGTACCAGATCGCGTCCATCCTTGCGGCCTCGACGGTGTCGACGCGGCCGTAGCGTGTCACCGTGACTGCGCCAGCTTGCGGTGGAGGCGATGTCGGCGGAGCGGCCGATCCGGTCGCCCTTGCGCCGGGGGCGTCCGCGCTTGCCGGTGCGCGGTAGGCGCGAGCGCATAGAGGGCGGCGTTGGTTGAAAACCGGGTGGTGATGGTGGTGCCCGCGATCAGCAACGGCTTGCCATGATCGGCGGGGTCGCCCACCACGATGTGGATGCGGCGGTCCGGCAAGGCTTGGGCCAGAACGGAGATCAGCTCGCCCGGCGAACCGCACCGGCGAAGCGGTGCCCTTGCCGCGCCACAGCCGCAACAGCACCGGCAGGCATATCGGGCGTGAGTAGAACGGCAGAAGTCGCCACTGCAGAGGAACACGCCTACGGGAGGCTTACGGGCGTTGCGGGGTGGTCGGCGCTGGGGATCTCGGCGAGAGTTCGCCTGGCCCCATTTGACCCGGCCCCATCTTGCCGCCGGGTCCCATCATTCCGCCGGGTCCCATCATTGGACAGCTGCCCATCGATCCGCCTGACTGCATCTGACCGGCGTCGTAGCCACGATGCCAGTTGTAGTAGCCCCCGGATGTCCTGCCGATGAAGAGACCAGAGCAGAAGACCGCCGAGACAATGAACAGCACACCAGCGACGATGCCAACCCAGGCCAGGACCTGATAGAGCCGGTTGGGCCCATCATTTCGCTGCCCGTAAGACGAGGGTGGCTCGGCGGGGGGTGATTGCTTCGAGGATTCAGTTGATTCGGTCATGTGTCGATTCCTCCGTTATGTGGACGAGATGAAGAGTTAGCTCCGATTACTGTTACGACGCCGTCCCAACGAATGGGCCAAAGCCCCGAGACCGTCCACAAATCGGGGTGTGTAGCGGCCCGGGGCCAAGCATGATCAACTGTGTTCACGCAGAACTGTCATGCGACGGCGGTATTCGTCTTCATCGATCTCGCCGCGGGCGAACCGCTCGGCGAGTAGACGCTCCGAGCGGTCCTCGGTGTTACCGGCCGATGGTCCCGGGACTCGTTGGGGCACAGTCAGATATCGGATGGCAAGAACCAGGGCGGTGACCAACGCCACCACGAAAAGGATCATCAACACACCCATCAAGACCCCGCCACCCCAACCCCAGCCGTGCCCCCACATCCAACCGTTGTCGTTATACATCGTTGCTATACCTCCTGGGCGTTATCTACCCGCGTTCCATCAGATTGCGCGTTGACCGTCGGGCGTTCCTAGAGTCGTTAGTCACCAGGCACTCGACCAAAGACCGTCGACACAGCCAGAAAATCGACCCGACGTTGCGCCGACCAGCTGAATCCACCCACTTTTCGCACCTGCCCACCCGATGATCAGGATTCAGCCTCTGGGCGGGGCGCGGCGGGGCCTCGACCCGGACGAGCATAAGCACGGCGCGTTCAGATCCGAGTGCGCCGGAGCAATGCCCCCGCTTGCGGTGTCAGAGATCGGTGACCAGGACCCGGTTCGAGACAAGAAGTGAGCCTTCTTGAATGTCTACAAACGAGACGGTGGACCGAGTTGCGTGGTTGGTACGACGTGGTCATCGACTTAGTCCAGTAGCTCTCGCTGCAGTAGGTGCACCCACCACGACTCGACGGGGCGGTTCAACCAGCCGCACTCGCCTGTGAGGGTCGTGTACGCGTCGATGTTGCACACGGCGGCATAAACGTGCACGGCCGTCGTCACGTCGAGGCGCAGCACTGCTGGGCTCCATGCCGAGAAGATGTCTCGACGGATGTCATCGGCGCGATTCCGGGCGTCGCGATACAGCGTTGCCAGGTCGGGTTCAATGCGGCCGGCGTCCCGAAGAAGGGCGATGACATCGCCGGCAGTAGGCGGTGACGGCAACTGGCTGGCCTCCCGCTAGTCGGCAGACTGGGAACGTCGGCACTTACTGGGCACTAATTGCTCTAATTGTCATGGATAATGACGATTATCCATGAATGTTAGTGACAGTCGATTGGGGGCAGGCAATAGATCAGATCCCTGAGAAACATCACAGTGACGTATTGAACGGTTGAAAGGACCTTCCAGTGGTGCTGCAGCAACCCGTGCGGATAACGTTCGGCAGGAGCCGGCGGCCAGCGTGCCGCTGCTTAGTGAGTCACTGTTCCGGTTGGACCGAGCCGCTGTGGCGCCTCCCCGTATTCCACGCGGCTGAATGGGCCTGGCCCCGGTATTACTGTTTGCAGTACTGCACAGATATGTATAGAGTTGCAGGATGACCTCGACCGTGAACTTGCCCGTGTCCCTCGCGGCGAGCAAGGGCGTCTCCGCCCTCGCGCAGCTTAGCGAGGAAACGCGCGTGGCCCTGACCAGTCACGGTCGCGTGGTCGCCGTCGTGGATTCCCCGGCTCGTGTCGACGCTGAGGTGCGGGAGGTCCGGGACGCCGCCTGGGCCGTCGTGGAGGCTGCTGCAGATCTGGTCTCCCAGCGCTCCCGTCGGTACAACCTCGACGAGCTGTGCGCGAAGGTCGGCGTGAACCCGAATCGGGTGCGGGAGCGCGCGGACCAGTTGCGCGCGCAGGCGGATGCGCGGTAGCGAGCGACTGCCAGACGATCAAGCCGAGATCGTCTTCTCCGAGCCCTTCCTGCTGTATCTCGACGGGCTGACGGGCGATGAGCGGGAGTCGGTACTCACCGACGTGGTGGCACTCTGCGGGAACCCCGTCGGAAAGCACCCGTTGAGCAACAAGTCGGCTACCGACCGACTCGCCGGCCTGAACACGGTGGAGGTGCTGAACAAGAGGCACCGTGTGGTCTACGCTGCGCGCGTCGAGGGGGGCGTCGGCCTCATCGAGGTCATCTGCGCCGGCCCTCGCACCGGGAATGCGGTGTACGACGTCGCGAACGCGCTCGTCCGGTCGGGACAGCTCACCGAGGAGGAGGCCACGCAGGTGTGGGACGCACTCGCCTTGCTGGACGTCCTGACCGAGAAGGTGGGACTCGACGGCTGGGACTACGCACCCCGACCCGCCGAGGCCCATCTCGTCCGCGCACTGGTGCAACTCGGACTTCTCCCAGAAGATCTGGCCGCGGCGGTGTCTCGCGCCGAGGCCGAGGCCGCGATGCGGGACGGCTACGACGAGTCGGGACAGCCTGACCAGTACGCCGCACTCATGGCGGTGATGCGCGCGGCCCGCAGCCGATCGGATTACGGAGACGCGACTGACATCCTCAAGCGCCGGACTGAGCAGCGGTGTGGTGCGGAGATGCCGCGGGCACGGGCGACCTGCGTTCGCCGTGTCGGTCACCCGGGACCGCACCGCGCGACGCGTTGAGGGCCGGTCGATCAATCTGTGTCGTCGTGTGCTTCCGCCTCTGATGATCTCCAACATGAACTGCAAGTTCGTCACCGTCACCGCCGCGCTGGGCGCAGCCGCGGCGGCATGCCATACCGAGTCATCCAGTTCGCCGTCAACCCGTTCAAGCCGTAGCGGGTCGGGTTTTGCGGACCTACTGCTGTGCGGCAACGGTGCGGTTCCGACCCTTTCCCTTGGCTTCAAATAGGAGAGCGTCGCAGCAATCGATGGAATTCGTCTCAGCTGCGGCGGTTGCTTTTGCCAGTGCGAGCATCCCGATACTCACGGTCAATATCGGTGCCACCGGGGATCCGGAGTGTTCGATGTTCAGATCGCGAACCTGCTCATGGATCAGGTCAGCGACCCGTTGGGCGTGATCATGTCGGGCGTCTGGCAGTACGATCAGGAACTCCTCGCCGCCGTAGCGGACCGCGAGGTCGGTCTTCCTGCGTGCGGACCAGCGCATTATCGAGGCTATTCGGATGAGAACGGCATCACCGCTGGAGTGACCGTAGGCCTCGTTGTAATGGTGAAAGAAGTCGATGTCAACCATGAGGATTGCGACGGGTTTGGATTCCCTGACGCACCACGCCCACAGGAACTCGAGAGTCTGAGATAGCCCGCGGCGGTTCAACAGCCCGGTCAATTCGTCGGTGCGTGCCAGTAACGCCAGCCTTTCGTTCGCGACTTCGAGATTCTGACTGGTGCGCACCAGTTCACGCGTCGTTCGACTCTCTGACTCGATGGCTGCGGCAATGGCGTACATCGCCGGCAGGATGACCATGAGCAGAATCTGATTCCGCATCAGGGAATCGAGACCTTCTTCTTGTCGAGCGAGGCCGACCAGGGTCACGGTGGTTGTCAGTACCGCCGCTGCCGGAACCCCGACTGCCCCGAAGGCCAATGCCAGAAGCACGGCAATGAAAATAGCGATTTGCTGCGCTTCCCAAGCGTTCCCGAGTGCGGCCAGGGTGGCGGAAAGTGGCTTGTATCTCTTGTAGTGCCTCCTTTCACAAGGGTGGTGGTCACGTACGGTGGCTTCGGGAGGGGTCGGAGGGTTCGACGTTTTTCGGCTGAGTGTTCGGGCTCGTGAAAGAGATCGTCTCCTTCGGCTCGTCTCCCGAGCAGACCCGGTTTAGGGAATTGGTGGCCGGTCGCGAAGGTGCGCAGCATCGACGTGCCTGGCAACGCGCCGAATCATCTACA
>JBFXJE010000010.1:0-214197 GCA_050175175.1 Mycolicibacterium sp.
CCCCGACACCCCCGACCGCGCCACCAGCCCCGCCAGCACCCCCGGCGCCGCCAGTGCGCCCGGCACCCACAACGGTGTTATCGAACCCGGCGCCACCACGACCACCATTACCGGCCGGGCCGACCACCGCCGCGCCCCCGGCACCGTTCACCCCCGCCGTGCCCCCGACACCACCAGTACCGGCCGCACCCCCCACCCCGCCGCCACCAAGCCCCAAGCCCGGGTCACCACCCTCACCACCGCGCCCACCGGCAATCGACAGCACATCCCCATCAGCACCGTCACCGCCATCACCAGGGGCACCCGCACCGCCGCCGTCACCCCCGTCACCACCATCACCGTTCACACCATTGGTGTTGAACACGAAAAGAATCCGGGCCGCCCCGGCATCACCACCACCCCCACCGGAACCGCCGTTAGCGCCCGACCCCCCATTGCCGCCGTCCTGACCAGCCCCGCCAGCGATCTGGGCGGCCGCACCATGACCACCAACCCCCCCAGAACCACCAGCCGCCCCGGCACCGCCCGCACCGCCGGCGCCACCAGCACCCCACACCAAGCTGCCATCACCGCCGGCCCCGCCCTCACCACCGGAACCACCAACCGTGCCCTCACCCCCATCAGCACCCGCAGCGCCGTCCTGCCCATCGGTACCCGAAGCACCCGCACCACCCACACCACCAGCACCACCATCCCCAGACAGCGCGATGAACCAGGCATCACCACCATCACCGCCATCCCCACCATCACCACCAGCCAGGACCGCAGCCCCACCAGCCCCACCAGCACCACCGTTACCAATCACATACCCGCCACGCCCACCATCACCACCATCACCACCAGCGATACCCGCCCCACCATCACCACCATTACCGAACCACCCCGCCGAACCACCATTACCGCCGTTAAACCCATCCCCACCATTACCGAAAAACCCGCCATTACCACCATCACAAGCACTCACACCCGTGCACGTCTGCGCCGTCCAGGAATACCCATTACCAATCAAAATCCCGCCATTTGGATTCTCGGCAGTCCCGTTACCGAAAAAGAACCGCCACACCGACCCCGACCCCACCCCAGCACCCGCACCCACCGCATCCGCCCCCACCCCCGACTCAGGCTCAGACTCGGCCTCAGAATCCCCGGCATCCCGCCGGGCCGACCCGACCACCGAGGACACCACCAACCCCGACACCGGAGCCCCCGACCCCCCCTGCTCCGAAAACTCCCCACCCACCGCAAGCGGCCCGGATGAAGGCACCGACATCACGAGCGCCCCACCACCAGAACCACCCCGGACCCCACCATCACCAGCGACCGCGTCAGCAGCCGAAGTCACCCCACCACCAGAGACGTCACCAGCGGTGGCGTCACCGCCACCCGAACCAGACCCAGTACCCTCGAAGCCTTCCTCCTCGGCGTCGGCATCCACAGCCTCGTCGGCATCCCCCGCCAAGTCGCCGACTTCGTCGTCATCCGAACCCGACAAATCCCCCGACCCACCCGACGATTCAGACGTGGCCGAACCCGACGAATTCCCCGCCAAGTCGTCGACTTCGTCATCTGAACCCGACAAATCCCCCGACCCACCCGAGGATGAAGACGACGAATTCGAACCCGAAGAACCCGACGATGAACTCGAACCCGCAGAACCCGTCAAATCAGCAAACGCGACCGCCGGCACCGACGCCACCGCCGCACCCACACCCAACGCCACCGCCAACACACCCACCCGACCCACATACCGCGCATAACCCGACACCACGAACCGCCGCACCCCGCCAGAATCGCCACCCGAATCCCCAAGAGGCCCACCACTACGTGCAGCAGACCCAACCATCTTCTGACCAGTAGTAAACGAAGTCATCCAAGACCCCCAATAAATTCAGCAAACTAGTTACGGCGAAAATACTAAGCGACACCAACCACCAACCACCGCAATACCGACCAAAACACACCCCACGGGTCCACGCGGAGTAGCGATCAGCCCCGACGACGACACCCTCTACATCAGCAATGAAAGGGCAACACAGTCTCTAGCTAGGCAATCGAGATATGAACGCCGAGGCCGTTGCCCGAATCATACGAGCATTCGCTTTGACGAGGCTGGCTGGGAGGTCGTCGTTAACGATCCCCACTGGTCGACAATCGTTGCAGTTAATGCTATTTCACGATTCCGGACGCTCGTGCCGACCGACGTTGATAGCGTAAGAAGGGAAACTCGGATCAACCAGAGTTAGGAGTTTCCGTGCGGATAGTGACAGCGTTGGCGATTGTCGGTTTGGTGCCCGGGCTCGTGTTGGCGGGATACTCGGCGTCGAAGGATTCGGCGGCCGACGTCGAGTTCAAATTGGCTCCAGCGGCGCCCGGCGGGTTCCCTTGTACCGGCTATCCGTCCAAGGGCGTTGCGACACCAGCGGATACCCCGTTACCCACGATAGAAACTGATGGCAAGTCCGGCTATACAACGGGCACGGTTGAAGGTCCGACATCCTATTTCGGTGGCCCCTATGATTCTCCAGACGCGTTTGCGCTCACTCAACAGTGGATAGGCGCGACCAAAGCACCCCTGCCGCCACAGGGGCAGGAATTCGGCGCTACGCCCTGTGACAACACTCAACCCGGAACGAATTGCACCTTGACCCAGGATGTTTCACCGAAGGCACTCAATTACTGCTCCTATTATGCGGCGATGAGATTCTCACCCACCGAGAACTTCACCGTAACAACGGACTTCACGGCATATGACAAGTCCGTACCGCCGCAAGGCCCGTTCCACCAATGGGCAGGTAATCCACTCACCGACGAGCTCTCGACCAACCTTTCCTGGCTCTACGGACGTCAACTCAAGGTGACACGAAAGGACAACAACAAGTCAGTTATCGTCCGCGCGGTCGACCGCGGGCCCGGAACCAATCCGACACCCTCGGTGTATGACACACGACCGATCGATCTGAGCCCCTGGGCGGTGGGCGCTTTGGCCGACGATCCTGCCTGCATCGCTTTCGATGGCGCCAAGGGCACACCGGCCGGAGACGCGTTCAACACCAAATGCGACTGGACCAACACCGGCGCAGCGACGCCGAACGTTTCCATCGAATGGGTAGTGGACAACAACCAACCATTGGGCCCGGTGAAGTAACGCCCTACTGTTATCGCCGAAGTCCGACGCTCGATGGCGGGTTTGAGGGGACACTGAATGTCGCGATCGGATTCTGCCCCCGAGGGGCGCCAGAGGTACGAGCGCCTACGCGTGGCCCATCTGAACAACGTCGGCGCGTCACTTGACGATCACATAGCCCGCCTGAGCTGGTCCCACGAGCAGATCGAGCATTATCAACAGCATCGGTTGCGCGCCCTGCTTGGTTACGCACGCCAACGATCGCCTTTTCACGCCCGGCGCCTCAAAGATCTCGATCCTTCGTCGGCGACTGTCACCGACCTGCAGCGCCTACCGGTGATGACCAAGCAAGACGCTCAACAGAATTGGGATGACATCGTCACCGCCGGCGATCTCGACCGTCAACGTGCCGAGGAAGTCCTTGCCGAGCAGCAATGGTTTTCCTACACACCGGGTGATCATCAGATCTTCAGCTCGGGGGGATCCAGTGGGGTGCGCGGTGTCTACGTCTGGGATTGGGAGTTCTCGGTGTCGGTCATCTGCCTGGCCTGGCGGATGCAGGCCGCCCAGGAATACCGGGCATCGTCCCGTTCCCCCGCAACGCTGGCCGTCCTAGCCGCCGGAGAGCCGCCGCACGCCAGCACCCCACTGTTCGACGTGCCGACCACACCGACCATGACAACGGTGGTCATACCGGCTGGCCAACCCTTCGATGATCTCTGCGCCGCGGTAGCAGCCGCCCGGCCCACCCATCTGGTCGGCTATGCGACGGTAGTCGGCAAGCTCGCCCGCGCCGCCCTTGCCGGCGACCTGCAGATCAGCCCGGTGCGCGTAAGCACCAACTCCGAGCCGCTCTTCGAGGAGGATCGCCAGGCGATCGACAAGGCGTGGAACGCCACCTTGCACAATCTGTGGGGATCGACCGAGATCGGCGTCCAGGCTGTCGGGTGCGGCCTCGGCGAGGGCCTGCACGTCTGCGAGGACGAGGTCATCCTCGAACGTGTCGATGAGGACGGCAACCCCGTGAACTCAGGTGAGCCGGCCGCACGAACGCTGGCTACCGGGCTAGCGAATCGGACGTTTCCGTTCATCCGATACGACCTCGGCGACCAAGTACTGCCGATGCCTGGCGACTGCCCCTGCGGCAGTGCATTCGCCCGGGTGGCCGATATCGGCGGACGCTGCGACGATGACTTCCAATATCCGCAAGCCACCGTTCCTGCCAGCGTCTTCCGCCATGTCCTGGGCACCGACCCCCGCGTCTCGGAGTACCAGGTCAAACAAACCCAAGCTGGCGCCGAAATCGCCGCCGTAGGAAACCCCGACCCAACCCAGCTGACATCGGCGATCCAGCAGGCGCTACGCGAACACGGCCTCAGCGATCCCGCGGTCACGATCCAGGTGGTGACCAACCTCGCGCGCCAACAAGGCAGCGGCAAGCTTCGGCGGTTCGTCCCGCTCAACGCCCAACGCGACACCGACAAGGCATAAGGCCCGAGTGCAGATCGCCGCGGTGCGAAAACGGTGGCACTGGCCGCGCGCCGGGGTCACATGTTTGCGATGGCCGAATGCCACCTCTTGGTTCGTGTAGCTCAGCCCTCGAGGTCGCCTTCGGTTTCCAGCAGAACCCGGCGCAGGCCGTCGAGCGTGGCCGCCTCCGGCTCGACCCACATCCCCCGTCCCGCTGCCTCCAGCAGCCGTTCGGCCATACCGTGCAGTGCCCACGGGTTGGATTCGGCCATGAATTTGCGGTTCTCGTCGTCCAGCACGTACTCACCGGCCAGGCGCTCGTACATCCAGTCGGCCATCACCGAAGCGGTGGCGTCATACCCGAACAGGTAGTCGACCGTGGCGGCCATCTCGAATGCGCCCTTATACCCGTGCCTGCGCATCGCGCTGATCCACCGCGGGTTGACCACACGGGCACGAAAGACCCGCGTCGTCTCCTCCGACAACGTCCGCGTTCGCACCGCCTCCGGGCGGGTGTTGTCGCCTATATAAGCTGCCGGATCCCTGCCGGTCAACGCGCGCACGGTGGCGATCATGCCTCCGTGATATTGGAAATAGTCGTCGGAATCGGCGATGTCATGCTCACGGGTGTCGGTGTTCTTGGCCGCCACCGCGATTCGCCGGTATGCCTTGTTCATGTCCTCGCCGGCCGGGACACCGTCCAATCCGCGGCCGTATGCGAAGCCGCCCCAGGCTGTGTAGACCTGCGCGAGGTCAGCATCGTCGCGCCAGTTGCGGCTATCGATCAGCTGTAGCAGTCCGGCTCCATACGTGCCGGGCTTCGATCCGAAGATCCGTGTTGTGCAACGCCTCCGGTCGCCGTGCTCGGCAAGGTCGGCCTCGCTGTGAGCACGGACGTAATTCTGCTCAGCCGGCTCATCCAGACCCGCGACCAACTGGACCGCATCGTCGATCATCGTGACCACATGCGGGAAGGCGTCGCGGAAGAATCCCGAAATTCGCACGGTGACGTCGATTCGCGGCCTGCCGAGCTCGGCAACGGGCATGGCCTCGAGATCGACAACACGCCGGGATGCGTCGTCCCATACCGGCCGGACCCCAAGCAGAGCAAGCACTTCGGCGATATCGTCCCCTGCGGTGCGCATGGCCGAGGTGCCCCACACCGATAGCCCGACCGATCGCGGCCACTGGCCGTGATCCGCGAGATAACGCTCGAGAAGTGAATCCGCCAACGCCAGACCGGTTTCCCAAGCAAGTCGAGACGGCACCGCCTTCGGGTCGACGGAGTAGAAGTTCCTGCCGGTGGGCAAAACATTGATCAGTCCGCGCAACGGTGAGCCTGACGGCCCGGCCGCGATGAAGCCGCCGTCGAGCGCCCGCAGGATTTGGGCTATCTCGCAGTCGGTCTGACGCAACCGGGGGACCACTTCCTGCGCGGCGAAGCGCAGTACCGAGGCGACGTCGGCGTTATCGGAAATCCGGCTCACGGCCGATGAGTCCCAGCCCGTCCGCTGCAGTTGGGTCACCAACTCGCGGGCCCGCTCCTCCACGACGTCGACGAGACCGCGGGGGTCTGAGCCGTCCTCGGCCAGGCCGAGCGCCTGGCGCAGACCGGGCACCGACTGCTCGCCGCCGAACAACTGACGTGCGCGCAGGATCGCCAACACCAAATCGAGTTCGACGGACCCCTCAGGCGCCTTGCCCAGAACGTGCAGACCGTCCCGAATCTGCACGTCCTTGATCTCGCACAGCCAGCCGTCGACGTGTAGCAGCATGTCGTCGAAGACGTCTTCGTCGGGCCGATCCGTCAAGCCCAGGTCGTGGTCCATCTTCGCGGCCTGCATCAAGGTCCAGATCTGCTGCCGGATCGCCGGCAATTTCCCTGGGTCGAGTGCTGCGATGTTGGCGTGCTCGTCGAGCAGCTGCTCGAGTCGAGCTATGTCGCCGTAGGTTTCGGCCCGGGCCATCGGCGGGATGAGGTGGTCCACCAGGACCGCATGCGCGCGACGTTTAGCCTGGGTGCCCTCGCCTGGATCGTTGACCAGGAACGGATAGATCAACGGCAGATCGCCGAGGGCAGCATCCGATCCGCATCCGGCGGACATACCGAGGGTCTTGCCGGGCAGCCATTCGAGGTTGCCGTGTTTACCGAGGTGCACCACGGCGTCCGCGCCGAATCCCCGGTCCAGCCATCTGTACGCCGCGAGATAGTGATGACTGGGCGGCAGATCGGGGTCATGATAGATCGCTACGGGGTTCTCGCCGAACCCCCGTGGCGGCTGGACAAGTATCACCAGATTCCCGGAACGAATTGCGGCAATCACGATTTCGCCTTCGGGATCCCGGGTGCGATCGACGAAGAGCTCTCCGGGTGGAGGCCCCCAGTGTTGCACCATCGCATCGGTCAGATCCGAAGGTAGGGTCTCGAACCACTCCCGATATTCCTTGGCCGCCAACCGGATCGGATTGCCGTACAACTGGGCGTCACTCAGCCAATCCTGGTCCTGCCCGCCGCGTGCGATGAGCGCGCGCATCAGCGCGTCGCCGTCACCGGAGTCGACGATAGTGGGCAGATCCTCGGGCGCGTCACCGTGACCGATGTGATACCCCCCGTCCCGCAATGCGCGCAGCAGTGCGACCGCGCTTGCCGGTGTATCCAGGCCGACCGCGTTGCCGATCCGTGCGTGCTTGGTCGGGTAGGCAGAGAAAACCAACGCCACGCGTTTGTCGGCGGGCTTGGTGTGGCGAAGTCGCGCATGCCGCACTGCCAGCCCGGCAACCCTCGCGCACCGTTCCGCGTCCGGGACGTATGAGATCAGACCTTCATTGTCGATCTCCTTGAACGAGAACGGAACCGTGATGATACGGCCGTCGAACTCCGGAACCGCGACCTGAGTGGCAACGTCGAGCGGGGACAGCCCATCGTCGTTGTCGTTCCATTGCGCCCGGGAGCCGGTCAAGCACAAACCCTGCAGGATGGGGAGGTTCAGGGCAGCCAGGTGGGCGACGTTCCATTGGTCATCAACCCCGCCGGCGACAGCCGAGGCAGGTGTCGCTCCCCCGGCCGCCAGCACGGTGGTCACCAATGCGTCCGCGGTGCCGAGCAATTCGAGTAACTCGGGGTCAGCCGTGCGCAACGACGCACAGAAGACCGGCAACGGCGTTGCGCCGGCCTGTTCGATCGCCTCGCAAAGCGCCTCGACGTACTCCGTGTTACCCGCCAAATGCTGCGCGCGGTAGTAGAGCACCGCTATCCGCGGGCGGGCGCTCCTGCCCGCAATATCAGATTCCCCTGTCGTCCCCTGCCCTTCGGGCGTGGGCCCAACGCTCCTGCCCGCCGGGCGATCCAGCACACCCCAGGTCGGGGTGGCAACCGGCCGGGCGAAGCCGAAACCAGTCATCAGCAGGGTGTCACACAGGAAAGCGTGCAACTGGCGCAGGTTCTCGACGCCACCGTGGGCCAGGTACAGGTGCGCTTCCAACGCGACCCCGGCCGGTACCGTCGAATGGCTCATCAGGTCTGCGTCCGGCGCCTGCTCGCCGCTGATCACCACCGTGGGCAGGCTCGCCGCGACAACCCGATCGATGCCGCCCTGCCAGGCACGGTACCCACCGAGAATCCGTACCACCACCGCCTGCGCGTCGTCGAGTAGCCGGGTCAGCTCGTCATCGACCAGCCGGGACGGATTCGCCCAGCGGTAGCGCGCGCCGCTGGCCCGGGCTGCGATCAGGTCGGTGTCTGATGTCGACAGCAACAGCACCGTGGGAAAGCTAGGCGATTCGGGCACGAACCATTCGTACCCCATCCGGTGTGCGCCGTGCGGTCTGGCCGGCCGGGTCTGCCCGCTCCAAACCCAGGTCTTGTGCCCATGGTGCAATCGCGCGACGGATCCGCCCGCGGATACGGTGAACGGATGGATAGGTCGACCGCGGACGACGCCTGCCCCGGCGCGCTGCAGACCCACCGCGCCGCCGACGGCCACCTGGCCCGGGTGCGGTTGCCGGGTGGCATGATCACCGCCGCTCAACTCAACGCGGTGGCGGTGGCGGCCGGCGATTTCGGGTCTTCGACGATAGAGCTGACGTCTCGCGGCAATCTGCAGATCAGAGGGTTGCGCGACACGGTGGCCGTGGCCCGGTTGCTGTCAGCCGCGGGCCTGCTGCCCTCCCCCGCCCACGAGCGGGTCCGCAACATCGTTGCATCGCCGCTGTCGGGACGCGGCGGCGACGGCCGCTGCGATATCCGCGAGCTGGTGGCCGACCTGGATTCGGCGCTGCGAAGCGATCCGGAGCTCAGCCGACTGCCGGGCAGGTTCCTGTTCGGACTCGACGACGGACGCGGTGACATCTCGGGCCTGGGTGCTGACGTGGGCGTTCACGCCCTGGATGACTCCACCGCAGCCCTGTTGCTGGCAGGTCGGGACAGCGGCGTGCGACTGGACCTCGCCGAAGCCGCCGCCGGGCTCGCCGCGGTCGCGCGGCGATTCACAGAAGTTCGCGGAAACTGCTGGCGCATAAGAGAGCTTGATGACCCGACAGCGGTCCTCGGCCCGCTGTCGTCCACCGCGGCAAGCGGTAGGACATGGCCGCCGTCGACCCGCCCGCCAATCGGCTGGATCGAGCAGAGCGACGGACGAGTCGCGCTGGGTGCCGCCGTTCCGCTCGGGGTTCTCGACGCCGAGTCGGCACGCTACCTGGCCGCGCTGGACACACCAATGGCCGTCACTCCATGGCGGTCGTTACTGCTCTTCGATCTCGACGAAGGCACCGCCGACGTCGCACTTCGGGTTCTTGCTCCGCGCGGCCTGATCTTCGATCAGAATTCGCCCTGGCTGTGGGTGTCGGCATGTACCGGGACCCCGGGCTGTGAACGCTCCGCAGCCGATGTGCGGGCCGATGCGGCGGCGGCCGTCGGCGGTGCGACTGGCGCCGTCGGCGATGCGGCTGGTGCCGTGGGACGGCGCCTGCACTTTGTCGGCTGCGATCGGGCCTGCGGAAGTCCCGCCGAAGGCGACGTCATGGTCGCGACCGCGGCCGGGTACACGCTGCGCAGCACGTAGGGTGAGCAGGTGCTCGACTATATTCGCGACCCCGGCGAGATTTACCGCCGGTCGTTCGCGATGATCCGCGACGAGGCAGATCTTTCTCGCTTCCCCGAAGACGTCGCGCAGGTCGTGGTCCGGTTGATTCACACCTGCGGCCAGCCGGATGTGACGGAACAGGTGGCCTTCACCGAGGACGTCGTCACCCGCGCGGGCGCCGCGCTGACCGCGGGCGCCCCGATACTGTGCGACTCCTCGATGGTGGCCGCCGGAATCACCCGCGCGCTGTTGCCGGCCGGAAATGAGGTGGTGTCCCTCGTCGCCGACGCCGGCGCTGCCCAGCTGGCCGCCCGAGTCGGTACCACCCGCTCTGCGGCCGCGGTCGAATTGTGGGCCGACCGCCTCGGCGACGCGGTGGTCGCGATCGGAAATGCCCCCACGGCGTTGTTCCGGCTGCTCGAGCTCATCGACGAGGGGGCCCCGCCGCCGGTGGCTGTGCTCGGCGGCCCGGTCGGGTTCGTGGGCTCGGCGCAGTCCAAGCAGGAATTGATCGACGCCCCGCGCAGTATGTCCTATCTGGTGGTCAGGGGACGTCGGGGCGGCAGCGCGATAGCCGCTGCTGCCGTCAATGCTGTTGCGGCCCAAGCATAATGAGCCAGAATACCGGAACCCTTTGGGGTGTCGGGCTTGGACCGGGCGATCCGGAACTGGTGACGGTGAAGGCGGCCCGGGTCATCGGTTCCGTCGATGTCGTCGCATATCACAGCGCTCGGCACGGACGCAGCATCGCCCGCGCGATCGCTCAGCCCTACCTCCGCGCCGGACAAATCGAGGAGCATCTCGTATACCCGGTGACCACAGAGCCGGTCGATCATCCCGGTGGCTACCCGGGCGCGATCGAGGACTTCTATCACAAGTCCGCCGAACGCATCGCGGCCCACCTGAGCGCAGGGCGCGACGTCGCGCTGCTGGCCGAAGGGGATCCGCTGTTTTACAGCTCCTACATGCATATGCACACCCGGCTGACTCAGCGCTTCAATGCGGTTATCGTACCCGGCGTCACCTCGGTCAGCGCCGCGTCGGCGGCAGTGGCCACCCCGCTTGTCCAGGGAGACCAGGTACTCACCATCCTGCCCGGCACGCTTCCGCCCGACGAGCTCCGCCGGCGGCTCGCAGACACGGACGCGGCGGTCATCCTGAAGCTGGGGCGTTCTTATCCCGCTGTGCGCGAGGCTCTTTCAGCCTCTGGGCGACTGAACGAGGCCTTCTACGTCGAGCGCGCCAGTACCCCGGGCCAGCGGGTTCTGCCGGTGGCGGAAGTCGAAGAGGGGTCCGTCCCCTATTTCGCGTTGGCGATGCTCGCCGGTGGCCGATCGGCTGCGGCAGCCGCCGGGACCGTCGCGGTGGTGGGACTCGGCCCCGGCGACGTCGACTGGATGACCCCCGAAAGCCGGCGGGAGTTGTCGGCTGCCACCGATCTGATCGGCTACGGCCCGTATTTGGAGCGCATCGGCGCCCGGGAGGGCCAGCGAAAGTACCCGAGCGACAATACCGATGAACCGGTTCGAGCCCGGCTGGCATGTGAGCTGGCCGAGCAGGGCCGCGCCGTCGCCGTCGTGTCGTCCGGAGACCCGGGCGTCTTCGCGATGGCGACCGCGGTGCTCGAAGAGGCCAAGCAGTGGCCCGGCGTCACGGTCCGGGTGATTCCCGCGATGACAGCCGCCCAGGCGGTGGCCAGTCGGGTCGGCGCTCCGCTGGGCCACGACTACTCGGTGATCTCACTGTCCGACCGTCTCAAGCCGTGGGACATCATCGCGCAGCGATTGAGCGCAGCAGCCCGGACCGACATGGTGCTGGCCATCTACAATCCCGCTTCTCGAACGCGTAACTGGCAGGTCGTCGCGATGCGTGATCTCCTACTGGAACACCGCGACCCCGGAACGCCGGTGGTCATCGGACGTGATGTGGCCGGCCCGGAGGAAAGCATCAAAGTCGTCCGACTGGCCGACCTCTCTCAGGATGAGGTAGATATGCGCTGCCTGCTGATCGTCGGATCCTCCCAGACACAGTGGTATACCCACAGCTGCGGCGGCGATGCCGCAAGCCAGGACCGGGTGTTCACGCCGCGCCGCTATCCGCACAGTTGAGCCGGCGATCATGACCATTCCCCGCCATCCGGCAGATATCACTCCGCAATGGCTGGGGTCTGTGCTCGGCGTTGAAGTCACCGACGTGCATGTGACGGCGATCGGGACGGGACAGACGGGTGCCACCTACCGGGTGACTGCCAAATATCCAGCAGATGGCGAAACACCTAGGCAAACAGCTAGTTTCGCGGTGAAGCTACCTGCCCAGGACGCGGGGGTGCGCGAGCGCGTCGCGCTGAGCTACCGTTCCGAAGTGGAGTTCTATTCCACCGTCCGCGAATCCGTGGCAATCCCAGTACCGGACTGCATTCACAGCGAGATATCTTCCGAAGGAACGGATTTCGTGCTTGTGATGGCCGACCTCGCCCCCGCCGAGCAGGGCGATCAGATCGCCGGGTGCACTCAGACCGAGGCGACCCTGGCCGTCGAGGCGCTGGCCGGATTACACGCGCCGAGCTGGGGAGACCGCCGTTGGTTTGACCTGCCGTCGATAGTCATGCCCAGACCCGGCGATGCCGGTGCCGCCAGGGGGCTCGGCGAGATCGCGGTCGTTGCCGCCGACATCACGCTGGAGAGACTTGGCCGGTCGATCGGACTCCAAGACCGCGAGACACTCACGGACGCGTTGGGCCTGGTGGCAGCGTGGTTACTCGCGGAGCCGGATCGATTCTCGCTGATTCACGGCGATTACCGCCTCGACAACCTGCTGTTTGATCCGGCTCGCACCCGCGTGACGGTAGTGGACTGGCAGACCCTCGGATTAGGTCTGCCAGCCCGGGACCTTGCGTACTTCACTGCGACGAGTCTGTTGCCCGAGGTGCGCTCAGCCATCGAGCGCGAGCTGGTGGAGCGCTACCACCGGGCACTGATGAGCTTTGGCGTCAGGAACTATGACAGCGAAACCTGCTGGCTGGACTACCGCCTCGGGGCGCTCCAGGCGCTACTGATCAGTACATTAGGCTTCGCCTTCGCCGCGTCGACCGAGCGCGGCGACGAGATGATCCTGACCATGCTGCGGCGGGGCTGTCGTGCCATCCGCGAACTCGCCGTCATCGAACTGATCCAGTCCTACCCGTCGGCTTGACGACCGACCACTGAGTCACCGGCATCGCGGGTCGCCAACCGGTGAGCGAACCGACCGGTTCACCGCGGTAATGCTGTAACCGCCGCAACTCTCCGCCGGCACGGGAGAACCACTGCGCGAGGACCGCTTCGGACTCGACCGTTACCGCGTTAGCCACCAGGCGACCGCCCGCCGAAAGGGCCTCCCAACAGGAGTCCATCAGCCCGGGACGACTGAGGCCACCGCCGACGAATATCGCCGCCGGCGCTGCCGCACCACCGAATGACTCAGGTGCCGCGGGCATCACCTCGACGGGCACGCCAAAAGCCCTGACATTCAGCAGTATCCGGTCGCGGCGATCTTCATCGCGCTCGAATGCGATGGCCCGACAACCCGGTCCGCTGCGGCACCACTCGATCGCGATGCTGCCCGACCCCGCCCCGACGTCCCACAACAGCTCGCCGGGCCGCGGCGCCAATGCCGCCAGCGAGACCGCACGAACGCTCTGCTTCGTGATCTGCCCGTCGTGCAGAAAGTCCCCGTCCGGCAAGGTCGCAAACCGGCGCTCGTCGGGTAGATACCGGACCGCAATCACATTGAGATTGTCGACCATTTCGGGTGGGCGCACGGCCCACTCACGCGCCGTCGACGAACGACGAGATTCCCCAGGGCCACCCAGTTGTTCGAGCACGGTCATCTCGGAATCCCCCCGCCCGGTGTCGGCAAGAAGCCGTGCCAGCCTAGCCGGACTCGCGCGGTCGGCCGACAGCACTATCGCGCGACCGCCGCGCCGCACCGCGCTGTCGGGTTCCGCGGTCACAAGGCTGATCACCTCGATGTCCGTGGTGGACCAGCCCAGGCGCGAGCAGGCCAGAGTCACCGAGGAAAGGTGCGGCAGCACGGTGACACGATCCGGGCCGTGCAAGCGGATGAGCGTATTGCCGACCCCGTGCAGCAGCGGGTCCCCGCTGGCCACCACATGGACGTCACCGTCGGCGCCGTTGAGGATCGTCTGGAGTGCCGGCAGCATCGGCGACGGCCACGGCCGTCTTTCGGCCGTCACGCTCCCGTCCAGAAGCTCAAGCTGCCGGCGCGAACCGTATACCACTGTCGCCCCGGTCAGTTCGGCACGTGACGACGGGGACAGCCCAGAAATTCCGTCGGCGCCGATACCCACCACGACGATCATCGAGCGAGCGATCATCGCGGCATCCTGCGCCACAACCAACGCGGCATCAGTTTCATTCCGGCGAATACCGGTTGCAGAACCCATGGCACCCAAATGCTGCGGCTGCCGCCGCCCCTCTTCAGCGCCCGCACCGTCGCGGCCGCCACCTGTTCGGGAGTGCTGGAAAACGGTGCGGGCGACATCCCCTGCGTCATCCTTCCGATGACGAAGCCCGGCCGCACCAGCAGCAACCGCACGCTCGAACCGTGCAATGCGTCTTGCAAGCCGCTGCAGAACCCATCCAATCCAGCCTTGGCCGAACCGTATACGTAGTTCGCGCGGCGCACCCGCACACCTGCGACCGAGGAGAACGCGACAATCGTTGCTCTTCGCGCAAGCGGCTCATCGGCCATCGTTGCTCTTCGCGCAAGCGGCTCATCGGCCATCGTTGCTCTTCGCACTGCAGCCCGCATCGTGTCGGCCAACACGGTCAGCAGACTCACCTGTGCCACATAGTCGGTGTGCGCGATCGCCGCCGCGTGTCCGGCATCCGTTTCGGCCCGAGCCTGATCCCCCAGAATGCCGAAGGCCAGTACGGCGATGTCGATGGGGCCACACTCGACGGTGATCGCCTCGACGACCCCGCGATGCGACGACAGATCGTTCGCGTCGAAGTACCGGGTGTGCACTGCCGCTGCGCCGGCCCGCTTGAGATCGGCGACCTCCTGATCGAGCTCGTCGGGTCTGCGGGCGGCCAGCACCACCGTGGCGCCGGGCGCCAAACGACGAGCCACCGCGAGACCGATCTCGCTGCGGCCGCCGAAAATGACGAGGAGCTCGCCGGACGTGTCCTTCACGGTTGTGATTATGTCCTGCGCTAGCGTAGTCACCGATGGCTACATCTCGCGGCAAGACGACTACGCGGCTGACCAGTGACGCGCTGGCATTTCTGACCGAGCGTCACCTGGCCATGCTGACCACGCTGCGGTCGGACCAATCTCCGCACGTCGTGGCTGTCGGCTTTACCTTCGACCCGAAAACCCACATCGCCAGGGTGATAACTTCGGGGGGCTCCCAGAAGGCTGTCAACGCCGAACAACGCGGCGTCGCGGTGCTCAGCCAGGTCGATGGTGCCCGCTGGCTGTCCCTGGAAGGCAAGGCCACCGTCAACACCGACGCCGAAGCGGTCCGCGACGCCGAACTGCGCTACGCACAGCGCTACCGCACACCGCGAGTCAACCCCAGGCGGGTGGTGATCGAGGTTCGCGTCCAGCGAGTGCTGGGCTCCTCGGATCTGCTGGACCGCGGCGAAGCCTGACTACTTCTACCGCTATCTCGGCCTCACCGGGATCACACCGAGGTCGTGGGGCTGATCGTTGAGAGGTATGGCGCCGGCGGTGCCGACGATCACGATGTCCTCTATCCGCGCGCCCCACTGACCGGGGAAGTAGATGCCCGGTTCTACCGAGAAGGCCATGCCTTCCTCTAGCCGCAGCGAGTTACCGGCGACGATGTAGGGCTCCTCGTGCACCGACAGACCGATGCCATGGCCGGTGCGATGCACGAATGCCTCCGCCAAACCTTCGGCGGCGAGCACGTCACGCGCGGCGGCATCGACGTCCTCAGCGGTCACCCCCGGCTTGACCGCATCCACCGCCGCACGCTGGGCACGCTGTAGTACTGCGTACCGTTCGGCGATCTCGGCGGCGGGCTCACCGAGGCAGTACGTGCGGGTGCAGTCGGAGTGGTAACCCGGGCCGTATGCGCCACCGATATCGACGACGACGACATCGCCGGCACGCAGTTCACGATCCGAGGACTCGTGGTGCGGGTCGGCACCGTTCGGTCCGGAGCCGACGATGATGAAAGCGACCTCCGAATGCCCTTCGGTGACAATCGCTTCGGCGATATCGGCAGCCACCTCGGCTTCGGTGCGACCCGGTCCCAGGAATTCCGGAACCCGCGCGTGCACCCGGTCGATCGCCGCGCCGGCCTTTCTCAGCGCCTCGACCTCGGCGGCATCCTTGATCATCCGCAGCCTGCGCAGCACATCGGTGGCCAGCACCGGGACACGCCCGAGAACATCGGCGAGTGGCAGCAGGTGCAGCGCCGGCATCGAGTCGGTGACCGCGGTGGGAACGCCCGCGCCCCCGACCGCATCGGCAACAATGCGGTAGGGATCTTCGCCATCCACCCAATCACGCACCGCAACTCCGAGATCGGTCAGCGCGCTGTCTCTGAGGGAAGCAAGTTCCAGACGCGGCAGCACCACCGTCGGGTCACCATCCGAAGGCAACACCAGTGCCGTCAGACGTTCGAAAGTCTGGGCATTCGACCCGACGAGGTAACGCAGGTCGTAGCCGGGCGTAACGATCAGACCCGCCAGCCCGGCATCGGCGGCGGCATGGACTGCGGAATCCACACGCTTCGCGTACACGTCGGTGCTGAACCGGCAATGTGTCATGAGAGCCAGGCTAATCCGACCCTGGCAGGATGGCGCGCATGAGCAAAGGCCAACTGCTGTTACTCGACGGCGCCAGCATGTGGTTCCGCTCGTACTTCGGGGTACCGTCGTCGATCACCGCTCCAGACGGACGCCCGGTGAACGCGGTGCGTGGATTCCTGGACGCGGTCGCGACGTTGATCACCCGGGAGCGACCGCACCGGCTCGTGGTGTGCCGCGACGACGACTGGCGCCCGCAGTGGCGCGTTGACCTCATCCCGACGTACAAGGCGCAGCGTGTCGCCATCCCCGCCACGCCCGGCGACCCCGCGAGCGAGCTTGACGTCGAGGAGGTGCCAGACGATCTGACCCCGCAAGTCGACATGATCCTGGACCTTCTCGACGCGTTCGGAATCGCCACCGCGGGGGCGCCGGAAGCCGAGGCCGACGATGTGCTGGGCACGCTGGCGGACCGGGAACGACGTGACCCGGTCATGGTGGTCAGCGGTGACCGCGACCTCTTCCAGCTGGTGCGCGACGAGCCGGTGCCGGTGCGGGTGCTTTATCTCGGCCGTGGACTGGCCAAGGCAACGGCATACGGTCCCGCCGAGGTGGCACAGGCATACGGGGTGTCGGTGGAGCGGGCCGGCCCGGCGTACGCGGAACTGGCGCTGCTGCGCGGGGACCCCTCCGACGGATTGCCCGGCGTTCCAGGCATCGGAGCGAAGACCGCGGCGACGCTGCTGGCGCACCACGGATCACTCGAGCAGATCCTGGCGGCAAGCCGAGACGAGGCGTCCACCATCTCGAAGGCCCATCGCAGCAAGTTGCTGGCGGCTGCCGACTACATCGAAAAGGCGCAACCGGTAGTGCGGGTCACCGTCGACGCCGACGTCACCATGACGACCGAGACCGACGCACTTCCCTTGGTCGCCGCGAACCCGCGCCGGGTGGCCGAACTTGCCCAACGCTACGGAGTGTCGTCATCGATCGGGCGACTGCAGAAAGCGCTGGACGCCCTCCCCGGCTGACCGAGATCCGCCAGCGGTCCGCTACTTCGGTCGCCCGACCTCGTAGGTTCCCTTGTCGTCCTGAAAGGTCACCGTCACCTGGCGTTTCGTACCGTCGATGCTGACTTCGCAGTTGAAGGTGTCTCCCTTCTTGACCGTTGGGCTCACACCGTTGTTGCACTTGACCCCGCTGACGTTCTTGGCGCCATAGCCGTTGGTCTCATCGGTAAGGATCTGCTGCACGCCGGACTGGGCGGCGTTGACGTCCAGCTTGGTGGTCACGAAGAAACCGGGCTTCCAGAATCCAAGCACCAGCACAACCGCGATGATCACGGCGGCAAGCACGCCGACGACACCACCGATGACGGCCAGCGACCGCTTCGACCCCTCCTCGGAACCGGCGGCGGGGAATTGACCCGGTGGGTACTGGCCGGGCTGCGGACCGTACTGGCCATACTGGCCGGGCTGCGGAGCGTAGCCGGGCTGCTGGCCGAACTGCTGGCCATAACCCGTGCCCGGCTGACCATACTGACCGGGCGGCGGGTAGCCGGCCGGGCTGTATTCGGTCGGCTGCTGACCGAACTGGTCCCCCTGCTGATATTGCTGCGGGGGATAAGGCGGCGGGGGCGGTGGAGGGGGTTGCTGAGGTTGCTGAGGCTGTTGGTACTGAGGATACTGCTGGGGCGTATACGCTGGCGGCTGCCATGACGGCTGCTCGCCACCCGGCGCTTGGGGCTGTTCGCCACCGGGAGCTTTTGGCTGCTCACCCCCAGGGGTTTGCGACTGCTCGGATCTCGAGGTTGGCGGCCGCCACCCCTGATTGCCGGCCGATTCGCCGCTCGAATCGGGTGCCGAATCGCCCCCCGATTTCGTCGGGTCAGATCCCTGCGGTCCGCTCATTTCTCTCCTTGGTCATCCGCGGCTGAAGTGCCGGTGTCTGGCCTGCTGCCACACCCTACCCCGCATCAACAGCTACGACGCCGCGCCGAAGGTCGTTGATTGCGCGTTTCGCCGTCGCTCGCAAGGTGGGCGACGGGGCGGCGTTACGGACCTGGTCTGCCAAGTCCAGCACCTGGCGGCACCACCTCACGAAGTCACCCGCCGACATGGACGAACCCGCTCCTCCCCCGGTCGCCGTGTCGGCGGCTGCCAACGCCGAGGCCAAATCGCCGGTTCGCACCCACTCGTGGACCGCGGCCACGAAACCCTCGTCAGGTTCCCGGCTTTGGACGAGTCGATTTCGCTGCTCATCGGCGCACAACTCGGCCCACAGCCTGCGGGTCTGATTCAGTGCGCTGCGCAGCCGGCCGCTGGGCACGTGGGAGCCGATCGTCGACCCGGAGCCGTCACGCCGAGACTCATAGAGCACCGCCGACAACGCCGCGGCAAGCTCGGCCGCGTCCAAGCCTTCCCAGGCGCCGGCGCGCAGACACTCTGCCACCAGTAGGTCGCTTTCGCTGTAGATCCGGGCCAGCAGCCTGCCATCGGCGGTGACGGTGAGACCCACAGAAGTGCCGTCCGCCGCGCGGGTGTCCCCGGCATCCTCGATGAAACCGCGTTCAATGAGCAGCACCACGATCCGGTCGAAGGTCTGAGCCAGGGAGTTCGTCGCCGCGGCGATCTTCTTGCGCAACTGTTCGTTATCCCGTTCGACCTTGAGGTAGCGCTCGGCAACGCGCACCTTGTCCTCCCGGTCGGGCAACCGGTGGGCGGGATGGGTCCGCACTCGGTCGCGCAGGACGGCCAGTTCGGGGTCGACGTCGGGTTCCGGCGGCGGACCGCTGCGTCGCCCCCGGGCTGGGGCATCGGACCCGGCGGCGGCCGAACGCAACGCCGAGGCCAAATCCCGCCGGGCGCGCGGATTACGATGCTCGACCCGTTTCGGCAGCGCCATGGTGCCCATGGGCCCGGCGGCTCCGGAGTAGTCCGCAGTCGAAATCCTTCCGGCCCAACGATGTTCGGACAGCACCAGAGGCCGGGGATCTTCCTCGTCGCGCGCCGGCTCGAGCACGACCGCCAAGCCGCCGCGGCGTCCATGGGTGATCGTGATGATGTCGCCGCGACGCAGCGCCGCAAGGGCATTGTTGGCCGCCTGCCGACGCTGCAGCCGGGATGCGCGCGACTGGGCTCGCTCTCGCTGGGAGATCTCGGCCCGCAGCCGGGCGTAGTCGAGGATCCGCGAGTCCGATCCGCCTAATTCGGCTTCCAGTTCAGCGAGGAGCCGCTCACCGCGCTCGACCCCGCGCACCAGACCGACCACCGAGCGGTCCGCCTGATACTGCGCGAAAGATCGTTCCAACAACCGGTGGGCGTGCTGCGGACCCATCTGATGCACCAGGTTGATCGTCATGTTGTAGGTGGGCTGGAACGAACTGTGCAGCGGGAACGTCCGGGTCGACGCGAGCCCGGCTATCTCGGCCGGATCTGCGATGCTCTCATGGGGGGTCCACAGGACCACCGCATGGCCCTCGACATCGATCCCGCGGCGTCCAGCACGTCCGGTGAGCTGCGTGTACTCCCCTGGCGTCAGCGGCATGTGCTGCTCGCCGTTGAATTTGACCAGCCGCTCCAACACGACGGTCCGGGCCGGCATGTTGATCCCCAGCGCAAGCGTCTCGGTGGCGAATACAGCCTTCACCAACCCAGCGGTGAACAACTCCTCGACAATGTGACGGAAGATCGGCAACATTCCCGCGTGATGGGCGGCCAAACCGCGAAGAAGCGCCTCGCGCCACTCGTGAAAGTCCAACACCACCAGATCCGAGTCGCTGAGTTCGGCCGTCCGGCGGTCCACGACCTCGGCGATACGGCCCCGTTCCTGATCGGTTGTCAATCGCAACGGGGAGCGCAGGCACTGCTTGACCGCGGCGTCGCAACCGGCCCGCGAGAAGATGAAGGTGATGGCCGGCAACAGCCCGGCGCGGTGCAGCACGTCGATCACTTCGGGTCGCCTCGGCGTGCGGTACAGGCTCGGTCGACCGGACCGCCCGCGCGGTCGCCAGTCCGAGAGGCGGTCGGCTTCGCGCCGATGTGCGATGTGGCGCAGCAACTCCGGGTCCACCCGCAGATCCCGGCCGGTCTCGGCGGGGCCGGACGACCGATAGTCGAACAGGTCGAGCAGTCGCTTGCCGACCATCACGTGCTGCCACAGCGGTACCGGGCGGTGTTCGTCGACGACGACGGTGGTGTCCCCGCGGACGGTTTGAATCCAACCGCCGAACTCCTCGGCATTGCTCACCGTCGCCGACAGACTCACCAGCCGAACGTCGGCGGACAGGTGCAGGATCACCTCCTCCCATACCGCTCCGCGCATCCGGTCGGCCAGGAAGTGCACCTCGTCCATCACGACGTAGGCAAGCCCCTGTAACGCAGGAGAATCCGCATAAAGCATGTTGCGAAGCACCTCGGTCGTCATCACCACGACATCGGCGTCACCGTTGACGGACTGATCGCCGGTGAGCAGGCCGATACGCTTCGGCCCATACCGGCGCACCAGGTCGCTGTGCTTCTGGTTGCTCAGCGCCTTGATCGGTGTGGTGTAGAAGCATTTTCGCCCGGCGGCCAGTGCGAGGTGCACAGCGAACTCACCCACGACCGTCTTGCCGGCTCCCGTAGGTGCGCACACCAACACCCCGTGCCCCAGCGCGAGTGCCTCGCAGGCACGCCGCTGAAAATCATCGAGTATGAACGCCAGTTCAGCCGAAAATTCCGAGACCGACGCCGGAACCTCGCTCGGTGCGGGCGGGCCCGGTGGATCAGGTCGCGTCGTCATCGACCACAAGCCGGGACGGAGCGGGCACGGCCGACGGAGACTCAACGGTCTCCACCGGTCCGATCGGGGCGGCCTTATCGTCGGCCAGTTCGGCGGCCCGGGCGCGGCGCATCTTTCGCCTGTCGTTCACGCGCGCAATCTGGATGGCGACTTCCAGCAGCAGGGTCAGCGCGAGGGCCAGAGCCAGCATCGAGAACGGATCCGACCCAGGAGTCGCGAACGCCGCAAAGATGAACAGCCCCATGATCAGGCCCCGACGCCAGGCCTTCAGACGTTCATAGGTGAGGACCCCGACCAGGTTCAACATGATTATCAGCAGCGGGAATTCAAAGCTGATTCCGAAGACCAACAGCAGATTGAGCAGGAACCCGAAATATTGGTCACCCGACAGCGCCGTTATCTGTACGTCACTGCCGACCGTCAAGAGAAAGCCCAACGCCTTCGAAAGCACCACATACGCCAGCACCGCGCCGGCGACGAAGAGCGCCGCCCCCACCCCGACGAACGCCACCGCGAACCGTCGCTCCTTTTGATACAGCCCGGGGGTGATGAAAGCCCACAACTGGTACAACCAC
Source organism: Mycolicibacterium sp. (assembly GCA_050175175.1). Taxonomy (GTDB): domain Bacteria; phylum Actinomycetota; class Actinomycetes; order Mycobacteriales; family Mycobacteriaceae; genus Mycobacterium. The sequence goes on from JBFXJE010000010.1 coordinate 21,815, forward strand.
ACCGGGCAGGCCAACACCAGGCCCGCCGTCAGCCCCACCTTGAGCCGCAACATGAACTGATCGAACGGTCCGGTGGCCAGCAACCGGCACTGGCCGTCTGGAGCGATCGACGCTCGCGAGGACTCCGGTAGCGCGCAGTATGGTCCGCGCAGCCAATCACCGAGGCTCGGCATCCCGAACGCACTGTGACTGAACCAGATGAACCCGAGGATCGTCGTGACCGCTACGGCGAGAACTGCGATGAGAAGCCTGCCGCGCAGTTCGGTGAGGTGGTCGACCAACGACATCGTGCCGTCGGGGTTGACCCGCGACCGTCGCCGACGGGGATCGAGCTTGCTGAGGAATCCCGGAATCTGCACTTCAGCTCGCCTAGATGCTGCTTACGGGCACGATGCCACGCCGCGAGCTGGCGCCCGCGAGTGAAGTCGGCTGGTCAGGCCGGACGCTTGTCCGACGTCGTATCGGATGCCCGCGTGGCGTCGTCGGTCGATCCGGCGGCACGCTCGGAAGCGATCGGGGTCGGCTGACCGGATTTGGCCGAGTCCGAATCTGCCTGCATCTCCTTGATCTCGGATTTGAAGATGCGCATCGACTTTCCCAGGGAGCGCGCCGCGTCCGGGAGTTTCTTGGCGCCGAACAACAACACGAACACGGCGATGACGATGACCCAATGCCAGGGTTGTAGACCACCCAATTTGGTTACCTCCAGACGTCTGGGCCGAGTCTACCCGCCCGCCGATCCCGTACCGACCCGATAGGCGTCCAGGGCCGCTGCCGCGGATTGCCGCACCCGCTCGGCGAGTTGTTGCGGCTCACGAACCCGCACAGCCGAGCCGAATCCCAGAATGAAACGGGCCATCCACTGGTCGGAGGCGTACGTCATCGTTGCCTCACATGAGCCGTCCGGAAACTCCTCTATCAGCCGCAGCGGATAGTAATCGAACATCCATGCCGCCGATCGCTCGACGCGAAGCGTCGCCGTCGGCAGCGACGGATCGGCGATGTCGGGGTCGAAAAGCGAGGTGTCCGGAGCAGCCCCGGCGGCCGGAGGCGGTGGAGAGGAGGGCTCGTCGAGCACCCGGGCCTCGACGATGCGGTCGAGGCGGAACAACCGCACCCCTTCGGCCGACCGGCACCAGGCCTCCAGATAGCTGTGGTCGCCCACCAGCACAAGTCGAATCGGGTCGACCACGCGACTGGACAGCGTGTCGTGTGACGCCGCGTAATAGTCGATCGCCAGCGCCCGGTTGTCGTGCACCCCGGTCCGGACCGCCGCAGCCGCCTCGCTTTCGGCCGGGGCGGGCTCATCAGAGGCCGTACCTTCGGCACTGTGCCCGGCCACACCCGCAGCCGACTCGATCTTCGCGATCGCACTGCGGGCCGCCTCGGGGTCCATCACGCCGGGCACGTCGAGCAGCGCCCGCAGGGCCACCAGCACCCCGGTCGCCTCCCCTGAGGTCAGCCTGAGGGGGCGGTCGATGCCTGCGCTAAACGTGACCGCGATGGTGTCGTCGGAGAACTCGAAGTCGATCAGATCACCCGGCCCATATCCGGGCAGACCGCACATCCAGAGCTGGCGGAGATCGTCGCGTAGCTGTTTGACGGTGACACCGAGGTCCGCTGCCGCATCCGAAAAGCTGACCCGCGGGTTGGCCTGGAAGTAGGGCACCATGTTCAACCACCGCACCAGTCTGGTACTCACGGACGTCATGCGCGATCCGCCTGCGCTACTCGCTGGGCCGTCATGCGCGATCCGCCTGCGCCTCGAACCGGGCGATCACGTCTGCCCGCAACGCCGCCGGCTCCAGCACCACTGCGTCGGCCCCAAGGCTGGCGATCTCGCGTGCCACCCGATCGAACATTTCGATGTTGAGCTCGATCTCCTCACCCGCACGACCGCCCAATGTTCGGGGGCCCAGGGATGCGGTGGCCCGACGACGCAGTGCGGTCGCGCGGCCATCGGCAACCCAGACTCTGGCCTGCCCCACCGGCGGCCCGTCACCCACCGCACGGCTTACGATTTCGCGCAGATTCAAGCCATCGGGCCTACTCACCGCACCGGGGTCGCCGATCGGCGTCACCTCGGCACCGATTCTGGAGAGCCGGAAGGTGCGAACGGCATCGCGATCGCGGTCGTGGCCGACCAGATACCAGCGCCCGCGGTCGGTGACCACCCCCCACGGCTCCACGGTGCGCACGACGTAGGGTTCGGCTCTGGAGGGACGGTGCGGAAACTGCACCAGCCGGCCAGAGTCGATCGAGGACAGCAGCGTCCCCAGTATTTCCTCCGACCCGCGCAACCCGGGCAGCGCGGTCGTCGACGTGATCGTGACAGCCACATCATCGGCGTCGATGTCGACCCCCGCAGCCCGCAACTTCAGCAGCGCGCCCTGCGTGGCGGTGGTGAGTTCGGGCGTCTCCCACAGTCGCGTCGCCACCGCCACAGCGGCCGCCTCGTCAGCGGTCAGCTGCACGTCGGGCAGCGCATAGTCCTCGCGGCTGATGCGATAGCCCTCTACCGGATCGGTGGGCGACACCCGTCCCGTCTCCAATGGAATTCCGAGATCCCGCAGCTCGTTCTTGTCGCGTTCGAACATCCGGGAAAACGCCTCGTCGCTGGCATCCGCGGGATACCCGGACACGATTTCGCGGATCCGGTCGGCGGTGATGAAGCGGCGGGTCGACAGCAGCGCGATGACGAGGTTCATCAGCCGTTCGACTTTCGTGATCCCCACGGGTAAGAGCTTAGGCGGCGCCGCGGATCACATGCTCGCGATAAGCCGCTTGACCCGTTCGTCGACGGACCGGAACGGGTCCTTGCACAACACCGTTCGCTGGGCTTGGTCGTTGAGCTTAAGGTGCACCCAGTCGACGGTGAAGTCGCGACCGGCCTCCTGTGCCGCGCTGATGAACTCACCCCGCAACTTCGCCCGGGTCGTTTGAGGTGGCGTGTCGACCGCCGCCTCGATCTCCTCATCTGTGGTGATACGTGCCGCGAGTCCCTTACGTTGCAGCAGGTCAAACACGCCGCGACCGCGCTTGATGTCGTGATATGCCAGGTCAAGCTGACTGATCTTCGGATCGGACAACTCCATGCTGTAGCGGTCCTGATAGCGCTGGAACAGCTTGCGCTTGATCACCCAGTCGATCTCGGTGTCCACCTTGGCGAAGTCCTGGCTCTCTACCGCGTCGAGTTGCCGGCCCCATAGTTCGACGACCTGGGAAATCTGCGCGTTCGCCTCTCGAGTCTGCAGGTAGTCAACCGCCCGGGAGTAGTACTCCCGCTGAATATCCAGCGCGCTGGCCTGCCGCCCGCCAGCCAGCCGGACCGGTCGCCGGCCCGTGAGGTCATGACTGACCTCGCGGATTGCGCGAATCGGGTTGTCCAGTGAGAAGTCACGGAACGCGACACCGGCTTCGATCATCTCCAGGACCAACGACGCCGAACCCACCTTGAGCATCGTGGTGGGCTCACTCATGTTGGAATCGCCGACGATGACGTGCAGGCGGCGGTACTTTTCAGCGTCCGCGTGCGGCTCGTCGCGGGTGTTGATGATCGGCCGCGAGCGGGTGGTCGCGCTCGACACGCCCTCCCAGATGTGTTCGGCGCGCTGGGATAGACAGAACGTCGCCGCCTTGGGAGTCTGGAGCACCTTCCCTGCACCGCAGATCAATTGGCGAGTGACCAGGAAGGGCAACAGCACATCGGAGATACGGGAGAACTCCCCCGCGCGCACAATGAGGTAGTTCTCGTGACAACCGTAGGAATTGCCGGCGGAGTCGGTGTTGTTCTTGAACAGATATATGTCACCGCCGATACCTTCGTCGGCCAGCCGCTGTTCGGCGTCAACCAGGAGGTCTTCGAGCACCCGTTCACCCGCGCGATCGTGGGTCACCAACTGGATCAGGCTGTCACATTCTGCGGTGGCGTATTCGGGGTGGCTCCCCACGTCGAGGTAAAGGCGCGCGCCATTGCGAAGGAAGACGTTGCTACTGCGACCCCACGACACCACCCGCCGGAACAGATATCGGGCCACCTCATCCGGGCTGAGCCGACGATGGCCGTGAAACGTGCAGGTCACGCCGAATTCGGTCTCGATGCCCATGATTCGTCGCTGCACCTCACCGAGACTACTTGTTACCCGGTGAGCGCGGCAGTCAGACCACGCCGACTACCTCGGCCGACTACTGGAACCTCAGGAACGCGCCTCGTCGGTGGGGTCGGCCGAAGGGCGGCGGTCGCCTGACTCGCCCGCGGGCAACATCGTCTGCAACGCGGCACCGGTGATGCGACGAAATGCCCGCCGGCGCCGATTGGCGTCGAGGACCGCAACTTCCAGCGTGTCGGGACCCAGCACCCGGGGCTCGCTTCCAGCGCCACTCGCGCTCAGCGCCCCGACCGCTATGGACACGGCATCGGCCAGGGTGGCGTTCTCGGCATACGAATTGTTCAGTGCCGTGATGATCGGCTCGGTGGCACCGCCCATCACCACAAAATGCGGTTCGTCGGCGATCGAGCCGTCATAGGTGATGCGGTAGAGCTCAGGGGCTTTGGTCTCGCCGTGATGGGCGACCTCGGCCACGCACAACTCCACTTCGTAAGGTTTGGCCTGTTCGGTGAAAATCGTGCCCAGCGTCTGGGCATAGACGTTGGCCAGCTGGCGTCCGGTGACGTCGCGGCGCGAGTAGGCATACCCCTGGGTGTCGGCGAACCGAATTCCTCCGCTGCGCAGATTGTTGAACTCGTTGAATCTGCCGACAGCGGCGAACCCGATCCTGTCGTAGAGTTCGCTGACCTTCTGCAGGGACCGGGATGGGTTCTCCGCGACGAACAACACGCCATCGGCGTAGGCGAGCGCAACCACGCTGCGCCCCCGGGCAATGCCCTTTCGAGCGAGCTCGGAACGCTCCCGCATCGCCTGCTCGGGCGAGATGAAGTAGGGGAAGCTCACGAAATTTCACCTTGAGGCTCGGCGTCGGGGCCGAATGTGTCCGCCCGCGAACGACTCTCGATGATTTCCCGGCAGACATCGGCGATCTGCCGCTCGGGTATTTCCGCGGCGCCGTCGGCGTCGATGAGCACGGCGGTGGGATAGATGCCCCGCACCAGATCGGGCCCTCCGGTCGCCGAATCGTCGTCGGCGGCGTCGTAGAGCGACTCGATCGCGACCCGCAATGCGGTGTCGGAATCCACCACCCTCGAATACAACTTCTTCATCGATGACTTGGCGAAGATCGAGCCCGACCCGACCGACTGATAGCCCTCTTCCTCGAAGTTCCATCCACCTGCGGCGTCGAACGACACGATCCTGCCGGCGCCCTCGGGGTTCGGATCATCGAGGTCGTATCCGGCCAGTAATGGCAACGCGACGAAACCCTGCAGCGCAGCGCCCAGGTTGCCGCGCACCATGGTGGCCAGCCTGTTGACCTTGCCTGGGAACGTCAAGGCAACGCCTTCGAGCTTCTCGTAGTGTTCGAGCTCCACTGCGTAAAGCCGGGCGAATTCGACGGCGATCGCCGCGGTCCCCGCGATGCCGGTCACCGTGTAGTCGTCGGTGATGTACACCTTCTGCACATCTCGGCTCGCGATCATGTTCCCCTGGGTCGCCCGCCGGTCGCCTGCCATGACGACGCCACCCGGGAACTTCAGCGCCACAATGGTGGTGCCGTGGGGCAGCGCGTCGGTCGGCGGCAACCCGGAACCGGGCAGAAGATGGGGAGCCTGATGGCGCAGGAAATCGGAGAATGACGACAGGTTCACCCCGCCCTGCGTGCCGCGCGGCAACGCATCAAACGCGGGGGGTAATGCTGAGTGCTCGCGGTGCGGCCAGGTCACTGGCCGCCCTTCTGGACGTAAGCACGCACGAAGTCCTCGGCGTTCTCCTCCAGCACATCGTCGATCTCGTCGAGCAGGTCGTCGGTCTCCTCGGCCAGCTTCTCGCGGCGCTCCTGGCCGGCGGCCGTGCTGCCGGTGGGATCGTCGTCATCTCCGCCCCCGCCGCCGCGCTTGGTCTGCTCCTGCGCCATTGGCTGCCTCCTGCGTATTTTCCGTCTCTTGCGGGCGCGTCCTACCTGTGTCGGGCGTGTGCTGCCCGTCTCTCGTGTCGCCCGTGGGTTCCTTCACAGTACCGGTCGGCAGTGACATTGCCGGGTCAGACATTGCCGGGTCAGGAGGTCAACTGCTCGACCAGTTCGGCGGCGCTGTTCACGGAGTCCAGGAGTTCACCCACGTGCGCCTTGCTCCCGCGCAACGGCTCCAGGGTAGGGATTCGCACCAGAGATTCGCCGCCCAGATCGAATATCACCGAATCCCAGCTGGCGGCGGCTATGTCCGCACCGAACCGCCGTAGGCACTCGCCCCGGAAGTACGCACGGGTGTCGGTCGGCGGATTTTCCACGGCGTCGAGTACCTGTTGCTCGCTGACCAAACGCCGCATCGAGCCGCGGGCCACCAGCCGGTTGTACAGTCCCTTGTCCAAGCGAACGTCCGAGTACTGCAAATCAACCAGATGCAGGCGCGGTGCCGACCAGCTGAGGTTCTCGCGATGCCGGAAGCCGTTGAGCAGTCGCAGCTTGGCGGGCCAGTCGAGCAGCTCCGCACACTCCATCGGGTCGCGCTCGAGCAGGTCCAGAACGTTCGCCCACGTCTCGACGACATGCGCGGCGCGGGGATCGGGATCGCGGCTGTCAACCAGCTTCGCTACCCGATCGAGGTAGATCCGCTGCAACGCAAGACCGGTGAGTTCCCGACCGTCAACCAGGGCCACGGTGGCTCGCAACGACGGGTCCCGGCTGATGACGTGCACGGCGTGCACCGGACGGGCGAGTGCCAGGTCGCTGAGGTCGAAACCCTCCTCGATCAGGTCGAGCACCAACGCCGTCGCACCCAGTTTCAAATAGGTCGAGGTCTCCGCCAGGTTGGCATCACCGATGATGACGTGCAGGCGCCGGTATTTGTCGGCGTCCGCGTGCGGTTCGTCCCGCGTGTTGATGATGCCGCGCTTGAGCGTCGTCTCCAGACCCACCTCCACCTCGATGTAGTCGGCGCGCTGGCACAGCTGAAAACCGGGTTCGTCCCCGGCGGTGCCGATACCCACCCGACCAGAGCCAGTAACCACCTGGCGAGAGACCAAAAACGGTGTCAGACCGGCAATTACCGCCGAGAAGGGCGTCTGGCGCGACATCAGATAGTTTTCGTGCGATCCGTAGGACGCACCCTTACCGTCGACATTGTTCTTGTAAAGCTGCAACTTGGCAGCGCCGGGGACGCTGGCGACGTGGCGCGCCGCGGCCTCCATCACCCGCTCGCCGGCCTTGTCCCAGATCACCGCGTCCAACGGGTCGGTGCACTCTGGCGCCGAGTACTCGGGGTGAGCGTGGTCGACGTAGAGCCGGGCACCGTTGGTCAGAATCATGTTGGCCGCACCAACCTCATCGGCGTCCACCACCGGCGGCGGCCCCGAGGTGCGGCTGAGGTCGAACCCGCGCGCGTCCCGCAACGGGGATTCCACCTCGTAGTCCCACCTGGTGCGTTTTGCGCGCTGGATACCCGCTGCTGCGGCATAGGCGAGCACTGCCTGGGTGGAGGTCAGGATCGGATTCGCGGCCGGGTCGGACGGCGACGAAATGCCGTACTCGACTTCCGTTCCGATGATCCGCTGCATGCCAACCAGCGTAGAGGGACGACGAAGGGGCCGAGGCACGAGGCCACAAGGAGCCCGACCCAACAACCCAGAGGGACGACGAAGGGGCCGAGGCACGAGGCCACAAGGAGCCCGACCCAACAACCCAGAGATGCGGGCATCGCCGCGGAGTGCGTGATGAGATTGCGGACGATGACGCGGACGATGACAGAGCAACGCCTGGCTGGCGAACGCTGGTTCCTGGAGCGGGGGCTGCCGGCGGTGCTACGGCCAGGCGCCCTGGTAAGACATCTGTGGACTCGCTGTGCGCCCGCGCTCGCCGGGCTCGCCGCGATGATGGCGTGGTCGATGCTGATCGTTGCGATCACCGGGAAACATACGATCGATATCAACGGAACCCCGACCAGGACCGAATGGTTCGTCCTGGCAACACTGGTGCTGGCACTTCCCTCGGCGGCGGCACTGGGCTGGCTGGTTTCACGCACGACAGATCGACGCGTCCGCGGCGCCGTGTCGGCCGGGTCCCTAGCCGTGGTCGCGATATCCGGCTTTCTCGGCGGCCCCAGCGCCGCGGTCTTCGTCGACGTGATCACCGCCATAACGATCGTGGCGGCGATCTTCATCTGTACGGCAACAGGAATCGGGTCCGTGCTGGGCTGGGCGGCGCAGATGGCGCTGACCAACCTGGCCTCGGTGGGTGGCATGCTCTCCCGAGCGCTGCCGGTGATGCTGCTCACCGTGCTGGCGTTCTTCAACGGGCCGGTATGGACGATGGCCGCCACCGTGAGCCGGGGAAGACTGTGGCTGGCGCTGCTGTTTCTCTTTTTCATCGCAGTGGCATTCCTATTATCTGGGATGTTGGGAACAGTCCGGCCGATCCTGCACCCGGACGCCAAGGACGACCGGGACGCGCACCAGTTGATCGGCACGCCCTTCGAGACGATGCCCGACCGCCCGCGCCGGGCCGCGCTGTCCAAGGCCGAACGAACCAACGTGGTGTTCGTGCTGGCGTTGTCCCAGATCGCTCAGGTGCTGACCGTGTCTGCGATGACCGGGATGTTGTTCTTGGCGTTCGGACTGTTCCTGATCAGCCCGGAGATGTTGGCGGCGCTGACCGGCGGTGGACGCTCGGACGGCCAGATTCTGGGCATGACGCTGCCGATACCTCAGGCCCTCATCCATGTGTCGATGTTCCTGACCGCCCTGACCTTCATGTATCTGGCCGCACGCGCCATCGGCGACAAGCAGTATCGCCAGCAGTACCTCGATCCACTGATCGAGAATCTGCGGCTCACGCTGGTCGCTCGCGACCGGTACCGGGCAGTCACGGCGAAACGATGAGCGCCTCGACCGTCGACCCCAGCGAAGTCCACGAGTGGTTTCTGCACCGTGGCCTGCCACTGGTGCTGACACGACGGGTCCGATCCCGTGGGCTCATCTCGCGCTCCGCTCCGGTGGTGGCCGGCGTGGGCGTCCTCGTCGCGGTGACGATGCTGCTCGCCGACTGGACCGGCGAGGACCCGGACAACGGTTACATCGCTCGCCTGTCGCTGATCGCGGCGATCCTGGCCGTTGCCCCGTTCGGCCTCCACGTGCTGCACCAACGCGGTACCACGGCATCGGAAGCCGGCAGACGCAGCGCCGCACTCGCGGTGATGGCGATCTTCGTCCTGGTGATGCCGGTGACGGCGTCGGGTTGGTCAGCGGCGGCAGTGGCCGAGGTGCCCGCGTTCCTGATGGTTTCGCTACTGGCGATCTGGCTCACCTATCTGGGTTTCGGCTCGATCCTGTTATGGGCGTTCCGATTCGCGTGGGTTCAACTGGGCGCGCTCGGCACACTGATGAGCAGAGCCCTGCCGCTGCTGATGCTTACGGTCGTCGTCTATTTCACCGGTGAACTCTGGCAGCTCGCAGCCCGGATGACACGGGAAAGGCTCTGGCAGACAATAGGTTTCCTCAGTTTTGTGGCGCTAGTGTTCATGATCGCCACCATCCGGGACGAGGTCAACGCACTACGCGAGGATCGATCTAGCGGGCCCGGACCCGGCGCCCTGCTGGCCGGAACTCCGCTGGCCGGACACTCGGTCGGCCGGCCTACCGCCAGAACACCGCTGTCACCTGCAGAACAAGCGAATGTGGTGGCGGTGATGGTGGTGGCCCAGGCGATCCAGGTCGCGCTGTTCACGACGGGACTATTCGCGTTCTTTTTGGCGCTGGGCATCATCGCGATTCCCGACGAGGTGACCATGCTGTGGTCTGGCGAGCAGACCTGCGCCGTCGGAACACCTCCCTGCGCCGGAACCTGGTTCGGCATCCACATCCCGATTCCGCAGACCGCCGTGCACACCTCGTTGTTCGTCGCGGTGCTGTCCGGGCTGTACTTCACTGTGAGCACCAGCGTCGACCCGCTCTACCGGGAGCGGTTTTTCGAACCGCTGATCGCCGACGTCGCGGTCAGTCTGGCCGGTCGGGACGCATACCTCGAACTCGAAAGCCCAGCGCATTAGTGGTCGCGACCGAAAGTGCGTCGGGGGTGAGCACACCCGGGGCGCCCGCTCAGCCTCCGACCACTTCCCAGGTGTCGTCCTTGTCCGGTCCGCCGGCGGTGACTTTCACCGGCCTCTTGTCCCCCGTTGGATCCTGCGCCTCACATTCGAACGACTCACCGACTGCCACCACTTTCAAACCGTCGCCACAGTCGACACGCACGTCGAAGCCGTATTCTTGCGAGACCTCCTTGGACAGACCCTTTCCCGTCTCGGCTAGGTCGAAGACGACATCCAGCGTAGCGAAGTCGACGTTGTAGTCGTCGTCGGTGAACTTCACTTCCACCCGCACATCGTGGCCGTCGAGGTCGGCAATGCAATTGAAACTGGAACCGGCTTTTGGGGAGCCCGAGGGACGCGGACATTCGACCGATGACACCTGCTGCGACATCGGTGCGTACTGCTTGTTGAGTTCATCGGCGATGGCCGACTCAAGCTTTTTATAGTCCGGTCCGCCCGAGGAAAAGGAGAAGTTGCATCCGGCAGCCAGTGGGACCACCGTCAGCAGAGCGAGTAGCAGGCGCGGACTTGTCACATTGCAAAGCTACCGCTAGCAATGCCCAAACTGTATGGAAAGAAGTCCTCAAACTTCAATACGGACGGTTGCACTTCGGACAGACAGCACCGCCCAACAGGGGGGACGAGTGCGGCCGCAGTCGCGAATCAGCATTACCGAGTTACTCGAAGTATTCGAAGGCATCGACAAGGTCCAGATACACGCCGTCGAACCCGGCGGCGGTGATTCGGTTGAGGTAAGCGTCCGGACCGTTGAGAATGATGTCCTGCCATCCCTGTTCCCAATAACGCACTTTGTAATTGCCCGCCCAGTCCGGATTCTCGGTATCCAACCACGACGGTGAACCCTGCTTCCAGCCCGCCTCGAAGTAGTATCGGTAGTCCTCGGCCTCGCCGATGCTCATGTAAGCGATCGCCAGTCGGCGGGCACCGTTGGCCTTGGTCTGCAGCGCAGCAACCTCCTCCGCCGTCAGCATCTCGCCTCCGTAGAACGCGTCGATGATCAAGGCGTCGTAGTTCGTGGCGGCGAGGGTGTCTAGGTAGTCTGCGCGGGAGTCGAAGCCGACTGGGTCGAGCAGGTAGAGGAAGTTGCGCACCTGCACGAGGCTGTCGACGCCCTCGGCGTTGACTCCAAACGGCTCGGCCGGATGGAGTGGGATCTTGTCAAGCCCGCGGCGATTCGCGGCGAATGAAACGAAGCCGCGCGCCGCATTCTGCGCATAGGAATTATCGACTTTCGTCACCGAGGAGCAGTAATCAATGACAAGAACCTGCACTCCCTCGGCTTCCTCGCGTCCAAGGAACTCAAGCATATGGTCGCGGTCCGCGGCGGGTGTAGCAGCGTTATCGGAACTGTAACCGTAGAAGAGGTCTTCACGTCCCTGCCCGTCGATCGCAGCCACGTAGTCAGTGGCCAGGGGGCCGTCCGCCGCCCCGTTTTGCGTTATAAGTTCCTGTCCGTTCTGCGGGATGACGATGAAGCCAGGGTTCACCGAGCGCGCCTGCTGAGCAATCTTAAGGACGAAGGCGCGCATGTCTTGTCGGTAATTTGAATCCGGGTTCTGATCATCCGGGGATATGGGGCCCCCCGCCCCGTCGCGGCCGGCCTGACCGTCGCCTCCGAACAATCCCCCCTTTCCGCCATCACCACCGAAACCAGGAGTACCGAAGGAGACCAAGGCGTCTCCGCCCGCGCCACCATTTCCGCCTCTGCCGAGAATCAACCCGCCGCGGCCACCGTCACCGCCCTTGCCGCCGGGCACACCGACCCCGCCGTCACCGCCGTCACCGAACCAGCCGGCGGACCCGCCGTTGCCACCGTTAAAGCCATCGCCACCGTCGCCCCCCCACAGCCCGGCGTTACCGCCGTGGCATGGCGTACTGCCGGCGCATGAGTGTGCATCCCAACTGAATCCATTGCCAAAGAGAATCCCAGCATTGGGATGTTCGGCGGTGCCATTGCCGAACAGCCAAACTGCATCAGCGGCAGCACGGACAACAGAACCCCCGGCCATCGTGGCCGCATCGTCGACATTGCCGACCTCACGACGGACGTAAGCCAACGCCACAGAATCAAACGGGTCCACCTTCGGAGCCGTGGGAACGTCACTCGAAGTCTGCCCGCTTGGACTGCCGACCGTGCCCTCGACGGGATCGCTCCTCATCAGCGGTTCCGTATCGGCGACGACCGACGTCGAAGCCTGGGTCGCGATCACGTACGACTCCGAGCCAGCCAGTTCCGGAGAATTCGGTGTCGCGTCGGCCGGAATTTCGATATCGATGTCTGTTTCGATTTCTGACAGGACGTCGCCATCTGACAAAACGTCGCCGCCCGAGCCATCCGGCGACGACACCGATACCTCATCGGACTCGTCCTTGGAGTCAACCTGGGTATCGGAGGCCGGGGAGTCCGACACTTTGGATTCAGAGGCCGGGGAAGAGGCCGGGGAATCAGCCGAAGAATCGCCCGCCGATAATTCTTCGCGGGGTGACGAACTGGAACTGGTCGAATCGCTCGGAGTGGCCATCGCTAATGCAGGCATCGACGCGATCGCCCCACCCACGCCCAAAGCGAGTGCAAGCGCGCCCGCCCGCCCTACATAGCTGACATCGTTCCATCGACGCACCTTGGACACGGGCCGCGTGATGTCCGCTACCAGTAGGCGAACCCTCAACCAACCGCCAGTCACCCGACGGCCGCAACGTGCAGCGGAACACCCATCGCTCGACGTGTTCTGTGAAGCCTGCGTCAAACTCATCTCGGGCTCCTCACCGGCTCTTGGCCAGCACCGTAGTTTTTCAGTATGCGATCAACCATCGCCAGAGGTCACGCTTTTTGTAGGATGTGGGCAACTAGACCAGAGGTCGATTCGACAGACTGCAGACGATTGTTGGTTGCGGGTCGAAGTGAGCTGGCACCCCCTGGTCATCCGAACCGTTACCCAGATTCCGCTGGGACCGTCGAGAACAAAACGGGTTCCGAAGTCCGAACCTGTCCGACGCGATGCCTTAGGCACTAGATTCACTGCGGTGAGCGATTTCCGAGGCAAACGCTATGGCGAAGTTCTGCTCGTCAGTGTCGGCGCTGACCCCGGGGACGGACCGCAGGCCACCGTCTACAACACGTTCGGTCTCAACGACTGCCCAGCCGATTTATGGTCGCAACTAGACGCGGAGGCACTGGCGCGAGAGCATGGCGCGGCCGCCGCCTTATTGAACGGACCGAGATACTGGCTGATGGACAGCATCGAGAAATCGACCTCCGGTCCGCCGGAGGTCGCGACCTTCGGCGGCATCGACATGATCCGGCAGGCCACCGTGAAGTTGACATCGATGAATCCGGCGCCTTACCGCCCCAACGTCGTCAACCGAAATGCCGTATTCGTGTTCAACTCCGGCAAGCCGGTGTTCGAACTCGTCGATGCCGACGGCCGAAATTGGGTGATGCAAACGTGGAGCCAGGTTGTGGACCCCGACCTCGCCTATGACGACCTTGCCGGCCTCGGCAGCCGGCTCAAGCTGCCCGAGGGCTGGTCTTACCGCGCGCGAACCCTAATCGAGGATCTGCGGATCGATACCAGCAGTCAGGCTGCCCAAGTCCTCCAGGACGACCTGACCAACAGCTATTCGCTGGCGACCAGCTCACCCTAGAGGTACTGCCCGAGGTTCGACTCGGTATCAATCGCACGGCTGGCACTCGAGGACTTGCCGGTGACAAGGGTGCGGATATAGACGATCCGCTCGCCCTTCTTGCCCGAAATCCTGGCCCAGTCATCGGGATTGGTGGTGTTGGGCAGGTCCTCGTTCTCGGCGAACTCGTCCACGATGGAATCCAACAGGTGTTGGATGCGCAGCCCTCGCTGGCCCGTCTCGAGCACTGACTTGATCGCGTTCTTCTTCGCGCGATCCACGACGTTCTGGATCATCGCACCGGAGTTGAAGTCCTTGAAGTACATGACCTCCTTGTCACCGTTGGCATAGGTGACCTCCAAGAACCGGTTGTCGTCTATCTCCGCGTACATCCGATCGACGACCTTCTCGATCATCGCCTTAATGGTCAACGTCCGGTCGCCGGAGAATTCCGCGAGATCGTCGGCATGGATCGGGAGTTCCTCGGTGAGGTACTTGCTGAAAATGTCTTGCGCCGACTCCGCGTCCGGTCGCTCGATCTTGATCTTGACGTCCAGACGCCCCGGTCGAAGGATCGCCGGATCGATCATGTCCTCGCGGTTGGACGCACCGATCACGATCACATTCTCGAGTCCCTCGACACCGTCGATCTCGCTGAGAAGCTGCGGAACCACCGTGGTCTCGACATCGGAGCTCACTCCGGTTCCGCGGGTGCGGAAGATGGAGTCCATCTCGTCGAAGAACACGATGACAGGTGTGCCCTCCGACGCCTTTTCCCGGGCGCGCTGGAAGATGAGTCGGATGTGACGTTCGGTCTCGCCGACGAACTTGTTCAGCAGTTCGGGCCCCTTGATGTTGAGAAAGTAAGACTTCGCTTCGCGGGCGTCGTCGCCGCGCACCTCGGCCATCTTCTTGGCCAGCGAGTTGGCCACCGCCTTGGCGATGAGGGTCTTGCCGCAGCCGGGCGGACCGTACAGCAGCACGCCCTTCGGCGGGCGCAGCGAGTACTCCCGGTACAGCTCCTTGTGCAAGAACGGTAGCTCCACCGCGTCGCGGATCTGTTCGATCTGCCTACCGAGCCCGCCGATGTCGCTGTAGCTGACATCCGGCACCTCTTCCAGAACGAGGTCCTCGACCTCGGCCTTCGGGATGCGCTCGAACGCATACCCGGCCTTGGTGTCCACCAGCAGTGAGTCCCCGGGGCGCAACTTGCGTGGCCGTTCGTCACCCAACTGGTCCTCGTCGTGGCCGTCCTGGTCATCGGACAGACGCTCGGCCGCCACCAGCGGCTCCGCGAGCCAGACGATCCGCTCCTCGTCAGCGTGCCCGACCACGAGTGCTCGATGGCCATCGGCGAGGATTTCGCGAAGTGTGCTGATTTCGCCGACAGATTCGAAATAACCGGCTTCCACGACCGTCAGCGCTTCGTTCAGACGCACGGTCTGCCCCTGCTTGAGCTCCTTGGTGTCAATGTTGGGCGAGCAGGTCAGTCGCATCTTCCGGCCCGAGGTGAACACGTCGACGGTGTCGTCTTCGTGGGAGGCCAGCAGGACCCCGTAGCCGCTGGGCGGCTGGCCGAGACGGTCGACCTCTTCACGCAATGCCAGCAACTGCTGACGCGCTTCCTTGAGGGTGTCCATGAGCTTCGCGTTGCGGGCCGCGAGGGAGTCGATCCGGGCCTCCAGCTGGTGCACGTCACGCGCGCTACGCAGCCCACTCTGCGGGCCTACCGCATTCTCCAGCTGTTCGCGCAGGATGGCGGCCTCACGCCGCAGCTGTTCCAGTTCCGCAGCGTCCTGGCTAGACAGGCGGTTTTCAGGGGATGTACCCAAGACATCAGAAGTCTCAGAGCGCTCGGTCTCACTCATACTGAGCTCCTTTCCCGCACCCGATTGTGGGGCGGTAACAACTTCAACGCTACCGGCGATTCACTCTTTGTGTGCGGTGTAGGAATTCGACACACCAGCAACACTGTTAGCCTCTGATGATCAGTGGGCCGAACGAAAGGACAGCCGTGACCCTCAAAACCCTCTATACCAGCCTGACAGCTGGAGCGGCGGCAGCCGTTGTGGTGGGCGCAGCGGCGGCGGGCGTGACGTCGATCGCCGCCGACTCCGGGGCCGTGGCGCAGCCCGCGGTACAGCCCGTCGTCTTCGACGTTCCGTTGCCTGCGGCCCCCGCACCCGACCTGCAAGGACCGCTACTGTCAACGCTCAACGCGTTGTCGGGGCCGGGTTCCTTCGCCGGGAGCAAAGCGAGCTATGTCGAGGGCGGTCTTGGCCGCATCGAGGCCACAATGGCTGACAACGGCTTCGCCAACGCCGCGGCGAAGGGGTATTTTCCGTTGAACTTCGCCATCGCCGACATCGACCAGAACGGTCCGGTCGCCACCGCCAACGTCACCGCGACGGCTGCGACCGGCGTTGTGGCCACTCAGCCGCTGACGTTCATCGCCGGGCCCAGCCCGACGGGCTGGCAGCTCTCGAAGCAGTCTGCGTTTGCGTTGATGTCCTCGGTGGGCTGATTCCCGGGCAGTATTACGGAATCATGACGCTGGTGCCACGCACCGATGTGATGACTCTGGGCGCCGCCGCGATCGTGGCGGCGTGCGGATTGGTCGCGTGTGCCGAGCCGACGCATCCGGCCGCCGCCCCGTTGGTCCAGGCGTCCGCTTCGTCCACAGCCGCTCCGCACGGCGGTCCCGCGCTGCCACCGGACTTCGCGCTGATCGAGGTGATGAGCAAGCTCTCCGATCCGGCGCTGCCCGGCGAGCAAAAGGTGGCGCTGATCGAAGGAGGCACCGCTGAGGAGGCGACGGACCTGGATCGCTTCGGGATCGCCCTGCGCGACAGCGGTTCGCTGCCCCTGACGTTCGAGGCGCGAGATCTGGCTTGGTCGCAATCCGATCCGGGGAATGTAACGGCAACCGTGCTGATCAGGAGCGCCAACCCGGCCAACGGCGAGTTCAGCTTTCCGATGGAGTTCGCGGACGCGGGTGGATCGTGGCAGCTCACTCGGCAGACCGCTGACCTGCTACTCGGGCTGGGCAGCGGGGACACAGCGGCCACGACGACGGCGCCGCAGCCGGCAATCGAGCCACCGCCACCGATCACGGCCCCGGGGCCGAATTCCACTCCGCCGCGCTGACATCGTGTGGATTGGTTGGCTGGAGTTCGACATTCTTCTCGGTGATGTGCGATCCCTGAAGCAGAAACGCTCGATCATCAGGCCGATCATCGCCGAGCTGGGTCGCAGGTTCGCGGTGTCAGCCGCCGAGACAGGGTCCCAGGATCTGCATCGTCGGGCAGGTTTGGGCATCGCCCTGGTCTCGGCCGATCGCGCTCACACGGTGGCGGTACTCGACGCCGCCGAACGGTTAGTGGCTGCGCGCCCGGAAGTCGAACTGCTGTCAACCAGGCGCGGGCTGCGGCGCAGCACCGACGACGCTTAGTCCGGGTCCTCGGGCTGCGCGGGGCGGCCGCGCTTCTTGCGGAGCGGAACCGGCGCGATCGCCCCGGGAGCCAGCTTACGTGCGCTGATCAGAAACGCGGTGTGGCCGCGCATCGAGTGCTCGGGACGGACCGCAAGGCCGACCACATGCCAGCCCCGCTGCATGCTCTCCCAGGCCCGCGGCTCGGTCCAGCACTGTTTTTCCCGTAACGCCTCGACGGTCTTGGACAGTTGTGTCACCGTGGCGACGTAGACCATCAACACGCCCCCCGGCACCAGAGCGTCCCCGATCGGTTCCAGCACCTCCCACGGCGCGAGCATGTCCAGGACCACCCGGTCGACCTCGGGCCCGGCGAACTCGGCGACATCCGCAACCACTAACTGCCAGTTGGGCGGGTGGACGCCGAAGAACGTCGTTACGTTACGCGCGGCGTGCTCAGCGTGATCCGCGCGCACCTCGTGGGAGACAACCGTGCCCTGCGGCCCGACGGCACGCAGCAACGAGCACGTCAGGGCGCCGGATCCGGCACCGGCTTCCAGCACCCGAGCACCCGGGAAGATGTCCCCTTCGTGCACGATCTGGGCGGCATCCTTGGGGTACACGACCTGAGCGCCGCGCGGCATCGACATCACGTAGTCGACCAGCAATGGCCGCAACACCAGGAACTGGTCACCGTTTGTCGATCGCACGACGCTGCCTTCAGGCAGCCCGATCACATCATCGAGCGCGATGACGCCCCGGTGAGTGTGGAACTCGCCGCCGGGCTTGAGCAGCATGGTGTAGCGCCTGCCCTTCGCATCGGTGAGCTGCACACGGTCACCGACGCCGAACGGACCGGTCGGGGCTTTCTCTGGCACAGCGCATCAGCCTGCCAGCAGACGCGTCCCTTCCCAAGGGCGGGTTGCCCGGATATGTCCGCCCCTCGCCATAGGCTTGGCTCATGGACGAGCAGAAGCGGCGCCCGGCGCCAACTTCGACACGTCGCCCCGCACTGTCTCCTTCGCGCGCAAGTGACTTCAAGCAATGTCCGCTTCTGTACCGTTTCCGCGCCATCGACCGGTTGCCGGAACCGCAGTCCACCGCCCAGCTGCGCGGATCGGTGGTGCACGCCGCGCTCGAGCAGCTGTACGCCCTGCCCGCCGCCGAACGCGGCCCCGCATCCGCGGCGGCGATGGTCGAGCCCGCCTGGGAGCGCGTCCTGGCCGGCCAGCCTTCGGGAGCGGGCGACGTCGATCCGGATCTGCGGACCGAACTTCTCAAGCAGGCACACCACCTGCTATCCGGCTATTACCGATTGGAGGATCCCACTCGCTTCGATCCGCAGTACTGCGAGCATCGGGTCGAGGTCGAGTTGGATGACGGCACCCTGCTGCGCGGATTCGTCGATCGCATCGACGTCGCGCCATCGGGTGAGGTGCGGGTCGTCGACTACAAGACCGGAAAAGCGCCTGCGCAGGCACGAGCGCTCGCCGAGATCAAGGCCCTGTTTCAGATGAAGTTCTACGCGGTCGCTCTGATGCGTTCGCGCGGAGTGATGCCTGCCCGGCTGCGGCTGCTGTACCTGGCCGACGCCCAGGTGCTGGACTACACCCCCGACATGGAAGAACTGCTTCGGTTCGAGAAGACGCTGATGGCGATTTGGCGGGCGATCCAATCAGCAGGTGTGACAGGCGATTTCCGGCCGAGTCCGTCACGGCTGTGCGATTGGTGCGTCCACCACGCACACTGCCCGGCATTCGGCGGCACTCCCCCGCCGTACCCGGGCTGGCCGACGGTGTTCGACGACGATGATCCGGACGCGATGTTGCGCGCCGCGGGGCCGGCGGCGTGATCGACTGCTTGTTCCGTCGGCAGTCCGTGGCCGACACTGCTGAGGGAGTTTTCACCGCCACCGACGGCACCCGCAGCAACTGGGACCCCGAGATCCAGCATGGTTCGCCGCCATTGGCCTTATTGACCAAGGCGATCGAGGAACTGAGCAACGACACGGCTGGCGCCCCGCTCCGGATCGGGCGGCTCACACTGGACATTCTCGGCCCGATACCCGTGGCCACCGTACGGGTGCGCGCCCGGGTGGACCGGCCGGGAAGCCGGATCTCACTGATGACCGCCGAGATGTTCGCCGACCCCGCACACGGACCCGGCCGGGTCGTAGCACGCGTCACCGCTTGGCTGCTTGCCACCAGCGACACCCGCGATGCGGCCACCGACCGCTACCCGCCGCTCATCGAGGGGCAGGCAACCCGGGTGGCCCATGCCTGGGAAGGGTCCCCCGGATATCTGGAGACCGTCAGCTGGCGCCGGCAGGCAGAACCTGCAAGCTCCGCCGCCGAGGTGTGGCTCAGTCCTCTAGTGCCGCTGGTCGATTCGGAGCCGACGACGCCGCTGCAGCGGTTGGCCATGGTCGTCGACTCCGCCAACGGACTGGGCGCGGTCCTGGATCCGGAGCATTTCGTCTTCATGAACACCGACACCGTCGTTCATCTCCATCGGCTGCCGACCGGAGCGGATTTCGGGCTACGGGCGAAGGCCTCGGTCGGTCCGGACGGCATCGGGGTGACGACCGCAGAGATCTTCGACCGGCAGGGCTTCATCGGCACCTGCGCGCAGACGCTGCTGGTACAACGCCGCGCCTCGCCCTAATGGGGAGGCGCCGAATCACATCAGGCGGTAGCCGCCAGGGATTGCCGATCCTCTTCGGCGAACGTGTCCTCCAACTGCAGCGGTGAGTAATCGACATCGATCTCGGACAGCGGCCGCCCGCGAGCGCTGCCGATGGTACCGAAGCGACGCATTCCCTTGTCGGCGGCGTACTGCTGGAACTCTTCCATCGTCAAGCCGAACGGAACCTCGTCGTAGAGTGCGAAGCCATCTTCGGTATTGCGCAGCGCCAAGGGAATCAATTCGTTCATCCGGGACTCGAATACCGCCCAGTTGGCATCGTCGGCGGCGACGTGGCGCCGGCAGGTGAACGTTCCCCAGGCCATGTGGCGCCGTTCGTCGTCGCCGATCCGGCGCACCAGTTCCTGCATCCCGGGAAGAATATTGCGATCCACGCAAATCCGGTGCCAGGCATAGTAACCCGTCAGTGCCATCATGCCTTCGATGACGTGGTTATAGGTCACCGAAGCCCGGACCTGGGCGGCCGGCGACGGATCGGAGTTCAGGGCATCCAGCGAGGCCGGCAACTCTTCGTAGAACATCTGCCGGTAGGCCGGGAGTTCATCCAGATAAGACTGCAGGTCCTCGGTGACCCCGACGGCATCGAGCCACATCCGAAAGACCTGGGTGTGCTTGGCCTCTTCGAAGGCGAACTGCGTCAGATACATTTCGTCGCCGAGCCGACCCTCGGCCCGCATCGCCGCCATGAAGGGCTGAATATCCTGGGTCACCGCTTCCTCGCCGGCGATGAACTCCGCGCACAGCCTGGTCGCCCAGTCGCGCTCGAGGTCCGACAGCGACTCCCAGTCGGCGCGGTCTCTGGAGAAGTCGATATCGGCCGGGTTCCAGAACTTTGCGTTGCCGCCGGCGAAAAGCTTCAGTGGCAGGCTGTCCCAGTTGAGTCCGCCCGCAGCGAGCGAATCCGACCGTGTCCTCGCCGTGTGAACCGTGTTAGCCATGTTGGTGTTCTCCTCCGGTGGTAGTGCTCGAACAGGGTCGTGGGGCGGCGGGCCCGAAAGCGGCCGCGAGTACCGCGACATACCGTCGGACCACCAGGGCCGGCTGTTCCGGGGAAAGCTCATCCAGCCCCAGGATCGGGTCCATGCCGCGCACGTAGGGTGCCAGCGCCAGGTGCGGCATGATCATCAGCAACAGCGATAACAACGCGTCAAGATCGGCATCGGGACGCAGATCCCCGCGGACGCGCGCCTCCTGCACCAATGGGCGCAACACCTCCAGATAGTGCCGGTGAATCACCGCGCGGACACTGACCCTGGCATCGGTGTCGACCTCGAAACTGGCCGCGGCGTGCAGCGCACGTTCGCGCGGGTGCTCGGCGAAGTAAGCGACCCAGACGTCGAGAAGATCGGTGAGGAAATCGAAGAAGGGCCGGCCGGCATCGAGGGTGCGGATCTGGTCTTCGGTATAGGACCGAACGCGCTGACTGCCCACCTCGGTGATATAGGCGTAGAGGTCACGTTTGTCCACGAAGTATTGGAACAGGCTGCCTTTGGCGACCCCGGCACGACGCGCGATGACGTTGAGACTGCCGCCCGAGAATCCGTGCGCGGCGAACTCCGCCTCCGCGGCGGCCACCACAGCCGAGCGGCGGTCCGCGTTCAATCGCGACCACGTCACTGTCGGCATCGGACCTCCAATCCTCCGATATGACCAGTGGTCATTTTACTGTGAGCCAAGCCACAGTCAAGGGGCGGGAGGTCCGTCTACTCCAGCGGTTCGAGTTCCTGCAGAACGGTTGGCACCAGCTCACTGACGGTCGGATGGATGTGCATGGTCCGCGAGATCGCCGTGTACGGCAATTTCGCCGTCATGACATCCAGGATGTCCTGCACCACCTCGTCGCCGCCGACACCGAGGATCGCGGCGCCGAGTATCTCCTGGGTGTCGGCGTCGACGATCACCTTCATGAACCCCTGGGTCTCGCCCTTCTCCACGGCCCTGCCGACCCGCGTCATCGGACGCTTGCCCACCAACGCTTTCCGGCCGGCTCTGCGGGCTTGCTCGGCCGTCATGCCGGCCCGCCCCAGCGGCGGATCGATATAGAGCGCGTAGGTGGTAACGCGATCGCTGACCTTCCGCGGATCGTCGTCCAGCAGGTTCGCCGCCACGATCTCGAAATCGTTGTAGGAGGTGTGGGTGAACGCGCCGCGTCCATTGCAGTCACCCAGCGCCCAGATGTGTTCGACACTTGTGCGCAGCTGATCGTCGACCACGATGTAGCCACGGTCGTCGGTCTCCACCCCCGCTGCATCCAGCCCCAGATCGTCCGTATTGGGCACCCGGCCGACCGCGACGAGGAGGTGGCTGCCCGCGATCGGGGCCGCACCGTCGCGTGGCGTGACAGTGAACCCGCCCGGAGCACCGGAGTCGCCGGAATCAACGGCACGCTTGGCGAAGCTGATCGCGTCGGCGCCGAGAACGATCTCGATACCTTCGTTCTCGAGAATCTCTTTGATCGCCGCGGAGACGTCCTCGTCTTCCCGCGCGGTCAGCCGGGGCCCCCGCTCGACCACGGTGACCCGCGCCCCGAACCGCCGGTACATCTGGGCGAATTCCAGCGCGATGTAGCTACCACCGATGACCACGAGATGTTCAGGGAGGGTGTCGAGTTCGAGGATGCCGACGTTGGTGAGGTAGTCGACATCAGCCAGACCCGGCATGTCGGGCGCCACTGCCCGGCCCCCCACATTGAGAAAGATCCGGTCGGCAGCCAGAAGTCGATCACCGACCCGGAGGGTGTGCGGGCCCTCGAAGCGGGCGTGGCCCCGAATCAGCGTGCAGCCCTTCATCCCTTCCAGCCAGGACTCGAGGCCTTCGCGGTCGCCACCGCTTATCCGGTCCTTACGGGCCTTCACCGCCGCCATATCGACCGTGACGTCGCCGGTGACGACGCCGAAGTCGTGGCCCCGCCTGGCTAGGTGCGCCGCATGGGCGCTGGCCACCAGAGTCTTGGTGGGGATGCAACCGTAATTCACGCAGGTTCCGCCGACCAACTTACGTTCGATCACCGCGACGGTCTGCCCGGCAGCCGTCAGCCGGCCGGCCAGCGCCGGGCCGGCCTGGCCCGCGCCGACGATGATCGCGTCGAAACGCTGCGCCGTCTCCGAATTCATCACCGCGCTCCTACAGCAGACCGACCAGGAACGCCACCAGGAGCCCGCCACCCACGGCCAGCACGTCCTCGCCGAAAGCGCCCGGGCGGTCGTTTCCGTTGTTGGCCTCGGCCACCCGGCTGCGCAATGCCGCACCGCCGAGGGTGCCCAGCACCGCTCCGACGACGCCCGCGCCGGCGGCACTGAAGGTGTGGAAGAAGGCGCTGCCGATCACTGCTCCGGCGAATGCTCCGCTGATGAGACGGGCCACGAACTGGACGGGAACCTTGCGGCTCGGCGTCTTGGGCAACTGGTCGGTGACCAGCTCACCCAGCAGCAGGATGGTCAGGACGGTGACGGTGACCGGGTGAGCCATCCATTCCGACCACTTGTCGCCGACATCGATCCACCCCAGCATCGCACCCCAGGCCACCACGGCCGGAGCGGTCATCGCCCGTAGACCGGCTATCACACCGATCAACAGGGCCAGGAGCAGAACGAGAGCGTGAGTCATCGGACCTCCGACGGTGAGGGGACATCGCGACGCTAACACGCGCGCCCACCGAGCACGTCGAGATCAGAAGCGGCAGAACCTGATGTCAGAAGCCAGAATCGCCTTGGCGCCAATAGCTGCGATCTGATCCATGATGGCGTTGACGTCGCGTCGCGGCACCAGTGCACGTACAGCGACCCAGTGTGGATCGGCCAGCGGCGCTATGGTCGGGGACTCCAGGCCGGGTGTCACCGCAGTGGCCTCGTCGAGCAGGTCGCGAGGGCAGTCATAGTCCAGCATCAGGTACTGCTGGCCGAACACAACACCTTGCACACGGGCAACCAATTGGTTTCTGGCAGCAGACTTTTCGCCAGCACCCTGGTTAGCGTCGTCGCGCTCGATGAGCACCGCCTCGGAGTCGCACAGCGCTTCGCCGAACGCCGTCAGGTTGTGCAGGCCCAGGGTTCGCCCGGAACCGACGACGTCGGCGATGGCGTCGGCGACGCCCAGCTGTACCGAGATCTCCACCGCACCGTCGAGCCGGATCACCGTTGCGTCGATTCCGTGGGCGGCCAGATCTTTTCGCACCAGGTTGGGAAACGCTGTGGCTATCCGCTTGCCCTCAAGGTCTGCCACCCGCCAGGATCGCCCAGCCGGGGCTGCGTAACGGAACGCCGAGTATCCGAACCCGAGGGCCAGCCGTTCCCGCACCGGGGCAACCGACTCCTGCGCCAGGTCGCGTCCGGTGATGCCGAGGTCGAGCTCTCCGGAGCCGACGTAAATCGCGATGTCCTTGGGGCGCAGGAAGAAAAACTCGACGTTGTTGGCGGGATCGACGACGGTCAGGTCCTTGGTGTCGGTGCGCCGGCGATATCCGGCCTCGGCAAGCATCTCGGCGGCCGGGTCACTGAGCGTCCCTTTGTTCGGTACGGCAACCCGCAGCATCGACGTGCCTTCTTCGCGAACGGCATCCGCCCCGGCCACCATCACAACTTCCGGTACACATCGTCGAGCGAAAGACCGCGCGACACCATCAACACCTGCGTCCAATACAGCAGCTGGCCGATCTCGTCGGCCAGCGCGTTATCGCTCTCATGTTCGGCGGCCAGCCAGACCTCCCCGGCTTCTTCCAGGATCTTCTTACCGATGCTGTGCACTCCGGCGTCCAGCGCTGCGACGGTGCCACTGCCGGACGGGCGGGTGCGCGCGCGCTCGCTCAACTCGGCGAACAGCGCATCGAAGGTCTTCACGGGACGCGATTGTTCCACGTCGCTCATCGCCGCCGCGAATAGCGGCGCTCACCCGACCTCCTCCGCCAGAAAGCCGTCAACCGCCGGCGGGCTTCTGCTCGGCCTTGAGGATGTCGCCGTGCATGTCCTCGAGCGACACACCCTTGGTCTCCATCACCCAGCGCCAGACGAACAGTCCGGACAACACCGCACATATCCCATAGAAGCCGTAGGCCATTCCCAGGTGTTCTCGCAGCCCCGGAAATGTGACCGTGATCAGCCAGTTGGCCGCCCACTGACCCGCAGCGGCCAAACCGAGTGCTGCGGCGCGAATCCGGTTCGGGAACATCTCGCCGAGCAGCACCCATACGACCGGTCCCCATGACATGCCGAACGCGACCACGAACAGGTTGGCGGCGATCAGCGCGATGACACCCGATGCGCCCGGCAGGCTGGGTGTCCCGTCGGGACCGACGGTGGCGTTGGCGAAGATCACCGCCATCGTGATCAGCGTGACGGCCATTCCACTGGAACCGATGAGCAGCAGCGGCTTACGGCCGATCTTGTCGATCAGCGCGATCGCGATCAGCGTGGTGAGCACGTTGATGACCGAGGTGATGACGGTGTAGACAGCCGACTCGTCGGCGCTGAATCCCACTGCCTGCCAAAGCACGTTGGAGTAGTAGAAGATCACATTGATACCGACGAACTGCTGGAAAATCGACAGCCCGAGACCCACCCAGACGATGCCGTAGACACCGCCCGTGGGCTTGCGCAGATCACGCCAGGACGGCTTGTCCTCCCGCTCCAGCGTCTCCTGTATCCGGCTGATCGTGATTTCCAGATTCTTCCGACCCAGCAGCATGGTGAGTACCCGGCGCGCTTCCGGGATCTTGTGGCTGGCAACCAGATATCGGGGGGACTCGGGAATGGTGAAGGTAAGTGCTCCGTACAGAACCGCCGGCAGCGCCATGGCCAGGAACATCCAGCGCCACGCGTCCAGCCCCAGCCAGAGAACCTCGTTGGGGCCGCCGGCCAGCCATTGCAGCAGCCAGTTGACCGCGAACGACAGGAAGATGCCCGAGACGATCGCCAACTGCTGCAGCGAGCCCAGTCGGCCCCGGATGCTAGGCGGTGAGGTCTCCGCGATATAGGCCGGCGCAATCACCGACGCCACCCCGACGCCGATACCGCCCACGATCCGGAACAGCACCACGGTCCACACTTCGTGCGCGAATCCGGTTCCGAAGGCGCTGACCAGGAACAGCACCGCAGCGATCTTCATCACGGCGATGCGCCCGATCCGGTCCGCAATGCGGCCGGCCGTCATTGCGCCCGCCGCGGCGCCAAGTAACGCCGAGGCGACGGCGAAACCCAGTTCGGCGTTTCCGATCCCGAAGTCTTCCTGGATGGAGGACACCGCACCGTTGATCACGGCGCTGTCGTAGCCGAACAGCAATCCGCCGAGAGCGGCTACCGACGCAATACGAACCGCGGTCTTACCGGATGCGAAGTCCTGACCTTCCGCGAAAACCTCCGGGCCGTCCTTGACTGGACCCCCTTGACCGGCCATCCGAAGATCCTTCCGCCGTTGGGTGATATAGATCACATTCAAGCACTCGCATCTCGTCGCCGCGAGCGTTCCCGAAACCGCGCGGGGTCCACCGGACTCACCCGTCAGGTGCCCTCGGATCGTCCTTCTATCTCGCGATGAATCGTTTGCAGATCGACCGCGGTGAGACCGGCCAGCGAATCGACCTGGTGCCGCCGAGGCCCGCCGGGCACTACAACATCATTGGGAACAACCAGCACAGCGCAGCCGGCCGCCTCCGCGGCGGCGGCGCCGGTCACCGAGTCCTCCACCGCCAGGCAGTCCCGAGGCTGCAAGCCGAGAAGCTGCGCCGCCCGAAGGTAGGGGTCGGGAGCCGGCTTCGAATTTGGAACCTCGTCACCGCACACCGAAATGGAAAAATATTGGCGGCCAATGCTTTTAAGAGCACGCTCGGTCAACTCACGTTGAGTGTTTGTCACCAACGCCATCGGAATATGTTCGACTGCAAGCGCTTCCAAAATTTCCGGAGCTCCAGTGCACCACGGCAGACCTTGCTCGAACAGCAGCGCCGTGTGATCATGCAGCCGGCGGACCGACTCCGCCATCGCCTCGGCGTCCGGCTGCAGACCCAGTTCCGCGAATACGGTCACCATGGTCTCTTCAGCAGAGGCGCCAACCAGCGCCACCCGTGTCTCACGGCTCATCGTGCCGCCGAAGGATCGATAAAGTGCCGAAAGCGACACATCCCACAACTTCTCGGAATCCACCAGGGTGCCATCCATGTCCCATAGCACCGCACGCACCCGGTTATTCTGG
Organism: Mycolicibacterium sp.; assembly: GCA_050175175.1. Classification (GTDB taxonomy): domain Bacteria; phylum Actinomycetota; class Actinomycetes; order Mycobacteriales; family Mycobacteriaceae; genus Mycobacterium. Next base: position 48,964 of record JBFXJE010000010.1, read on the forward strand.
CACGCTGGCAGTCACATCCCGCCGAGGCCGCAGCAGCACCATCGCCACGACAATGGCCACCGCGGGTACGACCGCCATGATGAGGCTGAGTTCATGAATCGCGTTGAGCCAGCTGTCGGTCGCCTCCGAGACCACCCATCGGGCCTGTTCGGGATCGAGCACCGCGCCGTCGGCCGCTGGGTTTGGCACCCCGCCATGTGCCACCTGCAGCGCATCGCGGGCCTGCTCCTCGCTGATGCCCGAACCTTCGAGCTTGCGACGGCCGTCGCGCAAGAACAGGGTCGTGCCGACCAGCGCGAACAGCGCCGGACCGAGCGAGTAGGCGGCCTGACCGACGGCGGGTTTGACCGCCGACACCACACCACCGAGTTCCGGCGGGGCGCTGGACATCATGATCGTCGACTGCGGCGTCTGTACCACCGCTCCCCCGATCGCGTTGAGCGCGACAGCGATCCCGAGCACCGCGATCGGCGTGTTCTCATCCAGGGCCACCAGCATCAGCATGCCGACCAAAAGGATGGCCAGTCCGGCTACCAGCACCGCCCGTTCGCCGAACCGCGCGACGGCCCGGCCGGCCCCGACGGCGGCCGCCGACGCGATCAGCATGGCCGGGATGAGCAGCAGGCCGAGCACTTCGGGTGACTCTCCCCTTATGGTCACCAGGTAGTACGCGAACAAGATCGTGCCGCCGCCACCCAGGAAGTTGAAGGTGGCACCGGCGGTCAGTGCCGCGTTGAACCGCGCGGAGCGGAAGATTCGCATGTCCAGCGCAGGGGCGTCGGTGTGCAGTTCCCAGCGCACGAACGCGACCCCGAGGGCTAGACCCAGCATGATCAGTGCCACCGCGCCGATGTTGAAGCCACCCTGCAATTCGGTCAGTCCGTAAATGACGGTGATCAGTGAGGCGGCGATCAGCAGAATGCCGGGCACGTCGAGTTTGCGTTGGTCCCGACTCGTCTCGGGCACGTAACGCACGGTGATGACAAGCGTGAGAAGTGCTAGCGCGGGCGTGACCAAAAGGCAAGCCCGCCAGCCGAAGTGGCTGGTAAGCCAGCCGCCCAGCGCGGGCTGGAACACCGCCAGCGCATGGCCCGCGCCGAGATAGGCCGCGATGGCGGCGCCGCGGCGGCCGGGCGGAAATACCGCATTGACGATGGCCAGCGATAGCCCCAGAAGGAATGCGAACGCCACACCGAGACCGCCGCGCGCCACGATCAGCACGCTCACGTGCGGAGCGAAAGCACCAAGGACTCCGAAGGCAATCGAGCCGTAGACGCCGAGCACGAACATCCGTTTCATCCCGTGCAGATCGCCCAGTGCACCTGCTCCCAGCACAGCGGCGGCCAGCGTCAAAGTGCACAAGGTAGCCAAGAAACTGGCTGTGGCAGGAGTGAATTCGAGGCCGCGGCGCACTTCGGCGAGGTTCGCCGAAAGAATGGTGGGATCGGCGGCGGTGATGCTGTAGCCCAAGCCCATGGCCACGATCGTCATGGTTGCTGCCAGTCCGGTGACATGCGGTTGCTCCGCCATCCGGGTGATGCTAGCCCCGGGCCGCTCCGATCACGCCGAAAGCGCTGAAGTCGCCCCCAGGCCGGGGCAAGATCGGGTGCACACTGCGAGAGGAGCCCCCGTGGGTGCTCAGACGATCCTCAAGGCCGCATCGGTCATCACGATGAACCCCGCCCAACCGCGGGCCGAGGCCGTGACGGTGGATCACGACTCCGGGACTATCGCGAGCGTCGGCTCGCTGACACAGTGCCGGACCTCCGCGCCGAAGGCAGCGGTCACCGACCTCGGCTCGTCGGTTCTGATGCCGGGATTCATCCAGGCCCACGATCATCCGGTGCCGGCGGCGGTTCTCTGCGAGCAGCCGGCGCAGTGGATCGCGCCGTTCGTCGGCTTTCCCGACTGGGCCGATGTCGAAGCCCTCTTCGACCGGCTACGCAAGCAGACACCGGCCGGCCAGCCATTGCTGTTCAATGGTCTGGACCGGCTGCTGCTGTCCATCCCGATGCCGGACCGCGCAAGCCTGGACAAGTACTTCCCCGATCACCCGGTGCTCATCTTCGACATCACGGGTCACGCTCTGTACTTCAACTCCCGGGCCACCACGCTGTTCGGCTGGACCAACGCAACCCCGCCGCCGGACACTCCCGACGCACGGTGGAGTCGCCGGCCGGACGGCAGCGCCGGTGGCGTCGGCTACGAGACGCAGGCCACTCTGATGGCGCTCTCCGCATTCCTGCCCGGCGTCGTCCCGTCACCGCTGGTGAACCTTGGGGCGTGGTATTCCACGTTGGCGCGCAATGGTTTCACCGCGGTCGGCGACCTCGGGTTCCTCAACAAGTTGCGGGCCCCCATGGAAGAGCTGGCGGCGCTGCCCGGTTGCCCGGTGCGCTACTCGCTGTACCAAACGACCTACGACCCCGCGGCTCACTCGGATGTGGATTTCGGTGACCTTTCCGGCATGATCCGAAAGGTCGGCTACAAGATCTGGATGGACGGCAGCCCCTCCATCGGCACGGCGGCGATCAGCGTGCCCTACCTTGATTCGGCGCGGGCCCGCATCGCCGATGTTCCGGTCGGAACGGCGCCGGGATTGTCGGCGCTCAACTACACCCCCGATGAATTCCTCGAGCTGGTGGGTCGGTTCGTCGACAAGGACCTTCAAATCGCCACCCACATCAACGGTGACGCCGGCATCGACGTCGTGCTCGACGGCTACCAACAGGCGCTGGAGGCGCACGGGCTCACCGGAACCGACCACCGGTGGCGGCTCGAGCACTTCGCCACGCCCAGCCGCGGACAATGTACCCGGGCCGGAGAGCTCGGAATTACCGCCTCGATGTCGCCGTTTCAAGCGCTGTACTGGGGCGACCTCTATGACGGGGTCATCTTCGACCCTTCGTACGGGGCGCGCTGGCAGCCTTATCGGGACGCCTACGACGGCGGGGTGCGGCCGACGTTCCACAATGACGGATACCTGTCACCGCCGTTGCCGTGGTTGAACATTCAGAATGCAGTCACCCGGCGCAGCGCCTCGGGATCCGTGCACGCGCCCGAACAGGCGCTGTCGCTGTACGAGGCACTCGAGGCGCATACGAGCAACGCGGCCTGGCAGCAGAAACGCGACCATGAGATCGGTTCGGTGGAAGCGGGCAAACTGGCCGACCTCGTCCTGCTCAATACCGATCCGTACACGGTCGATCCCGCCCATCTGCAGGAGACCATGCGGGTGCTGGGAACCTGGCTGGCCGGCCGTCAAGTCGATCTCGACGGCTTCATGGAGTCGGTCAAGGCGGTGGCGCACCGATTCGACCAGGCCCTGCTCGGCGGAGCCCAGCCGCACCAATGCTGAACGGACCCGCCGGGCGAGAGACGCGGGAGATTCAGTCCTCCGGGTTATAGCCGAGGTTGGGGGCGAGCCAGCGTTCGGCCTCCTGCAGCGTCCAGCCCTTTCGCTTCGCGTAGTCCGCGACCTGGTCCTGGGCCAGTCGACCGACCACGAAGTACTGGGACTGCGGGTGTGAGAAGTACCAGCCGCTGACCGCTGCACCGGGCCACATCGCCATCGACTCGGTCAACTCGATGCCGGTCCGCTCCAATACGTCCATCAACTTCCAGAGCGTGGCCTTCTCGGTGTGCTCCGGGCACGCCGGGTAACCGGGTGCGGGGCGGATTCCCACATATTTCTCGCCGATGAGCGCCTCGTTGTCCAGCTGTTCGTCGGGCTGGTATCCCCAGAACTCTTCGCGGACCCGCTGGTGCATCCGTTCGGCGAACGCCTCCGCCAGCCGGTCGGCGATCGACTCCAGCAGGATCGCGCTGTAGTCGTCGAGCGACGCCTTGAACTCGGCGATCTTGTCCTGGCTGCCCAACCCGGCGGTCACGGCGAAGGCGCCGACGTAGTCGGCCAAGCCGGTGTCTTTGGGCGCGACGAAGTCACCCAGCGAGCGGTTCGGAATGCCGGACCGGTGTTCGCCCTGCTGACGCAAGTTGTGCAGCGTCGTCAGCACCTCGGTGCGGGTCTCGTCGGTGTAGACCTCGATGTCGTCCCCGACCGCGTTGGCCGGGAAGAACCCGATCACGCCGTTGGCTCTCAGCCACTTCTCCTTGATCAGCGTGTCGAGCATCTCCTGGGCGTCGTCGTACAACTTGCGCGCAGCTTCCCCCGAGGCCGGGCTGTTCAGGATGTCGGGGAACCGGCCCTTCATCTCCCAGGCGTTGAAGAACGGCTGCCAGTCGATGTACTCGCGCAACTCGGCGAGGTCGTAATCATGAAAGTCCCTCACCCCCAAGCCTTGTGCGGGCACTGGCGGCGTGTACCCGTCCCAGTCGATGGGGGTCCGGTTAGCCCGGGCAATCTGGAGCGTCAGCATCGGCCGTTCGTTTTTCTGGGCGTGTCGCTCCCGCAGCGCGGCATAGTCCTTGTCGGTCGCCTCCAGCAGCGCCGGGCGCTGCTTGTCATCGAGGAGCGCGGCAGCGACCGGGACCGAGCGGGAGGCATCCTTCACCCAGACCACCGGACCGGACCGGCGCGGCGCCACCTTCACCGCAGTATGGGCGCGCGAGGTGGTCGCGCCACCGATCAACAACGGGATCTGAAGTCCCTCCCGTTCCATCTCCACGGCAAAGTTGACCATCTCGTCCAGCGATGGGGTGATCAGGCCGGACAGTCCGATGATGTCGGCGTCGTGCTCCCTCGCCGCGTCCAAGATCTTCTGGGCAGGCACCATCACACCGAGGTCGATCACGGTGTAGTTGTTGCACTGCAGGACCACCCCGACGATGTTCTTCCCGATGTCGTGGACGTCGCCCTTCACCGTCGCCATCACGATGGTGCCGTTGGATCGCGACCCATCACCCGGTTTCTTCTCCGCCTCGATGTAGGGCAGCAGGTATGCCACAGCCTTTTTCATCACCCGGGCCGACTTGACGACCTGGGGCAGGAACATCTTGCCCGCCCCGAAAAGGTCGCCGACGACGTTCATGCCGTCCATCAGCGGACCTTCGATCACTTCGATCGGGCGTCCACCCGCGGCGGCGATCTCGGCCCGCAGCTCCTCGGTGTCGCCGTCGACATGGGCGTCGATGCCCTTGACCAGCGCGTGTGTGATCCGCTCCCGGACCGGCATGCTGCGCCACTCTTGGACATTGGAGTCGCCGGTCGCCTCGTCCTTACTGTTGAACCGCTCCGCGATCTCCAATAGCCGTTCAGCCGCATCCGGGCGACGGTTCAGCACGACATCCTCGATCCGCTCCCGCAACTCGGCGTCGATCGAGTCATAGGGCACCAATGCGCCGGCGTTGACGATCCCCATGTCCAGGCCTGCCTTGATGGCATGAAACAGAAAGACCGCGTGAATCGCCTCGCGGACGGGGTTGTTGCCGCGGAATGAGAACGACACGTTCGAGATGCCGCCTGAGATGTGTACGCCAGGCAGGTTGGCCTTGATCCAGGCGCAGGCTTCGATGAAATCGATCCCGTACGTCGCGTGCTCCTCGATTCCGGTCGCCAGCGCAAAGCAGTTCGGGTCGAAGATGATGTCCTCGGCCGGGAAGCCGACCTCTTGGGTCAGGACCCGGTAGGCGCGCCCACAGATTTCCTTGCGGCGTTCCAGGTTGTCGGCCTGCCCCCGCTCGTCGAAAGCCATCACGACGACGGCCGCCCCGTACTTGCGGCACAACCGCGCCTCGCGGATGAACTTCTCTTCGCCCTCCTTCATGGAGATCGAGTTGACGATCGGCTTGCCCTGCACGTTCTTCAGGCCCGCCTCGATGACCTCCCACTTGGAGGAGTCGATCATCACCGGGACCCGGCTGATGTCCGGCTCGGCCGCGATCAGCTTGGTGAACCGATCCATCGCGGCGACACCATCGATCATGCCCTCATCCATGTTGATGTCGATGACCTGGGCGCCGACCTCGACCTGCTGCAGGGCGACCGACAGCGCGGTGTCGTAGTCACCGGCTTTGATCAGGTTGCGGAACCGGGCCGAACCGGTGATGTTGGTGCGCTCACCGATATTCACGAACAAGGAGTCCTTGGTGATGTTGAGCGGCTCCAGGCCCGAGAGTCTGGTCGCGACCTCGATCTTGGGGCGCTCACGCGGCAGCTTGCCCTCGACCACCTTGGCGATCGCGGCGATATGCGGCGGCGCAGTTCCGCAGCAGCCGCCGACCAGGTTGACCAGTCCGGACTCGGCGAACTCGGCGATGTAGCTGGCTTGGCGCTCCGGGGACTCGTCGTACTCGCCGAAGGCGTTGGGCAGGCCCGCATTCGGGTAGCAGGAGACGAAGGTGTCGGCGATCCGCGCCATCTCGGCGATGTAGGGCCTCATCTCAGGCGCGCCGAGAGCACAGTTGAGGCCGACCGCGAGCGGTTTCGCGTGCCGGATCGCGTTCCAGAATGCCTCGGTCGTCTGGCCGGATAACGTCCGTCCCGAAGCATCGGTGATGGTGCCCGAGATGATCACCGGCCAGCGGCGGCCGCGTTCCTCGAACAGCGTCTCGACGGCAAACACAGCCGCCTTGGCGTTGAGCGAATCGAAGATCGTCTCGATGATGATGATGTCGGAACCACCGTCGACCAGGCCGTTGGCAGCTTCGAGGTAGGCGGCAACCAGCTGATCGTAGGAGACGTTGCGGGCCCCCGGATCGTTGACGTCCGGGGAGATGGACGCGGTGCGGGTCGTCGGCCCCAGCGCCCCGGCGACGTAGCGGGGCTTTTCCGGGGTGCTGAACTCATCGCAGGCGGCACGTGCCAGGACGGCACCGGCGTAGTTCAATTCGAAGCTCAGTGCCTCCATGCCGTAGTCCGCGAGCGACACCGCGTTCGCGTTGAAAGTGTTGGTCTCCAGGATGTCGGCACCCGCTTCGAGGTATTCGCGGTGGATCCCCTCGATGATCTGCGGCTGGGTCAGGTTGAGCAGGTCGTTGTTGCCGATCAGATCGCTGCTCCAGTCCTTGAACCGCTCCCCGCGATAGCCGGCCTCGTCCGGTCGGTCCCGCTGGATCGCCGTACCCATCGCGCCGTCGATCACCAGGATGCGCCGTCCGAGTTCGGCCGTCAGGGCCTCCGTGCAGTCAGGACGGACGTTGGGTTCCGGGCTGAAGTTCGGCTCGCCGGCATTCATGTGCGCTCCTTCCGAGGCGGAAGGCGTCCTTAACTCTGCCGAGCGTGGCGGATACCGGTTCGGAACCGGAAAGCCGTTGCAACGCCTCTCGACCCCCGAAAGTCTAATCGCCGCCGCAAACTCGGCCGCGGGTCGATGCCCGTCATCCGGTCCATGCAGGGCTTACGCTGAGGTTGTGACCCCCTCGGATTTCAGCGGTCCGAAGCCATCCGACCTTCCAGGGCTGCGCGACACCATCGTCGTCGCAGCTTTCGAGGGGTGGAACGATGCCGGTGACGCGGCCAGCGATGCGCTCGGACACCTGGAGTCCATCTGGGAGGCCGACACCCTCGTGGAGATCGACGACGAGGCCTATTACGACTATCAGGTCAATCGGCCGGTGATCCGTCAGGTGGACGGAGTCACGCGGGAGCTGCTCTGGCCGTCGATGCGAATCTCGCACTGCCGTCCGCCCGGCAGCGACCGCGACATCGTGCTGATGCACGGGGTCGAGCCCAACATGCGGTGGCGGACCTTCTGTGCGGAGTTGCTTACGATCGCGGACAAACTCAATGTCCAGACGGTCGTCATTCTCGGGTCACTGCTCGCTGACACCCCCCACACCAGGCCGGTGCCGGTGTCAGGCGCGGCCTATTCCGCCGATTCGGCGAAGACTTTCGGACTGGAGGAGACCCGCTACGAGGGGCCCACCGGTATTGCCGGGGTGTTCCAGGACGCGTGCGTACAGGCCGGGATTCCGGCGGTGACGTTTTGGGCGGCCATCCCGCACTACGTGTCGCAGCCGCCGAACCCCAAGGCAACAGTCGCCCTCCTGAGGCGGGTCGAAGATGTCCTCGACATCGAGGTGCCATTAGCCGATCTGCCCGCGCAGGCTGAAGAGTGGGAGCAGGCGGTCACCGAGATGACTTCCGAGGACGAGGAGATCGCCGAGTATGTCCAATCGCTGGAGGAGCGCGGCGATGCCGAGGTGGACATGAACGAGGCGATCGGCAAGATCGACGGCGACGCGCTCGCGGCGGAGTTCGAGCGCTACCTTCGGCGCCGAGGGCGGTAGCGCCCGACAGACGACACCGAGGGCGGTAGCGCCCGACAGACGACACCGAGGGCGGTAGCGGATTACCGTTCTTCCAGCCCTTCGGTTCGCGAACTCATGAATCGGCCGAGGGCAGCCACCTCTGCATCCATCTTCGGCAACAGCTCGGGCACGAACTTGACCACCGGGCGTTCGCCGAACGGTGTTGACAGCAGCGGCTTGAGCCAGCGCAACACACCCACCCAGCCCGGGCAATTGACTTGTCTGCGGCGGCCCTCGATACCGGCGACGAAGGCTTTCCCGCAGGCCTCGACCGACGTCGTTTTGTTCATCGGGTACGGCAGCCTGGTCAACATCTCGGCGAAGGTAGGCACGTCGGACTTGGCTTCCCGAACCAAGGGCGTGTCGATCCAGGACATGTGCGCGGATCCGACATCGACCCCACGATGCCCCACCTCGAGGCGAAGGGCGTTGGCGAATTGCTCGACGGCGGCCTTGGCGGCGTTGTAGGGAGCTAAACCCGGCACGGCGGCGTAGGCCGCCAGCGAAGAGACGATGAGAACATAGCCTCGCCGGTCGATCACCGACGGGATCGTCGCGCGCACGGTGTGGAACACGCCCATCACACTGACCTCCAGCAGGGTCCGAAACGCCTCGGGGTCAACCTGAAGTATCGAACCGTACGTCGCGATTCCGGCATTGGCGACTACCACATCGATTCCGCCGAATCGATCGACGGCTTGCTCCGCGGCCTTCGCCATCGCTCCGAGATCTCGAACGTCGGCCACGACGGTGTGCACTCGGTCGTTGCCCAGAAGTCCGGCGAGTTCGACGAGCGGAGCCTCGTCGAGGTCGGTCAGTACCAGCCGGGCACCCTTACCGTGCAGGCGGCGAGCCGCCTCCGCGCCCACGCCACGAGCGCCGCCGGTGATAAACACGGTTTTCCCAGCCACAGCACCCATGGCGGGCAACCTACTCCAACAAGTCGGGTTAGATCGAAATTCCGAGCAGCGCGTCGACGGCGGTAGCCACCGTCCGCCCGGCGGTGCGGTCATGCCCTCCGTAACTCAATGCGTCGGTAGCCCAGCCATCTAGAGCCGCAATAGCTTTCGGCGTATCCAAATCGTCGGCCAGGTAGCGGCGAACCCGCGCCACGACATCGGTGGCATCGGGCGCCTCGGAAAGGGACGTCGCAGCGCGCCAGCGGCGCAACCGCTGCTGCGCCTCCTCGAGGACGCCCTGACTCCAGAACCGGTCGGCGCGGTAGTGGCCGGCGAACAGTCCGAGCCGGATAACCGACGGCTCGACACCACGGCGGCGCAATTGCGAAACCAGCACCAGGTTTCCGCGACTCTTCGACATCTTGTGCCCGTCCCAGCCGATCATTCCCGCATGCACATAGTGGCGCGCGAAACGCCGCTCCCCGGTCACGGATTCGGCATGCGCCGCTGAGAATTCGTGATGCGGAAAGATCAGGTCGCTGCCGCCGCCCTGGATGTCCAAGCCGGTTCCGATGCGGCTGAGGGCGATCGCTGCGCACTCGACGTGCCAACCGGGCCGTCCGGGGCCGAACGGTGACGGCCAGCTGGGCTCACCGGGTCGTTGCGCCTGCCAGAGCAGCGCATCGAGCGGGTCGCTCTTTCCGGGCCGCTGGGGGTCCCCCCCGCGCTCACCGAACAGCGCAAGCATCGTCTCTCGGTCGCAGCCCGACTCGTAACCGAACTGCGGGGTCGCACCGGCGTGGAAGTACACGTCGGGGTAATTCGGATCATCGATGACATAGGCGGCCCCGGAAGCCACCAGTTTCTCGACCACCTCGATGACTTCGGACACGGCCTCGGTGGCGGCCACATAGTCGTGGGGCGGCAGCACCTGCATCGCGGCCATGTCCTCGCGGAACAGCTCCGTCTCGCGATCGGCGAGCTCGCGCCATCCGATGCCGTCCCGCTGGGCGCGCTCGAACAGCGGATCGTCGACATCGGTGATGTTCTGCACGTATCGGACCTCGTGACCGGCGTCCAGCCAGAGGCGGTGAACAAGGTCGAAGGTCAGGTAGGTCGCGGCGTGCCCCAGGTGGGTGGCGTCATAGGGCGTGATTCCACAGACGTACATGGTGGCCGTGGCGCCGGCAGTCACCGGACGCACCTGTCGATCTGCGCTGTCGTAGAGCCTCAGCTGCGGGCCACGCCCGGCCAGCTCCGGTACAGGCGGCGCCGACCATGCTTGCATGGCTCGACTTTAAACACTGCCGCCCCGCATATCGCGTCAGCGGTCACCGTAGGCGGCCCGGATCGCGTGCAACAGCGTGTCGGCCACCTCCGGTCGGCACATCAATAGATCCGGGAGATAAGGATCACGACGGTTGTAAACCAACGGGGAGCCATCGAGCCGGGACGCGTGCATACCCGCGGCCCACAAGACTCCAGCAGGAGCTGCCGAGTCCCACTCCCACTGGCCACCGGCGTGCAAGTAGGCATCGACGTCGCCACGGACCACGGCCATCGCCTTGGCTCCCGCCGACCCGATCCGGACGACCTGGATGTCGAGCTGTTCGCGGAGCCGCCACAACACCGGCGGGGGCCTGTTGGAGCTCGCGGTGACGCGGATCGGACCGCCGGCTCGCGGGGGCGGCGCGATTACGGTGTCGGTCCGATACACCTCGCCGCGCGCCGGCAAGGCGACCGCTGCGTCGGTGATGGTTCCCGGACGGTCGGAAAAACGTTGCCATAGGGCGATATGCACCGCCCAGTCGGTGCGGCCGGGCATCGAGTACTCGTGGGTGCCATCGACCGGGTCGACGATCCATACCCGGTCCGCATCCACCCGCGACAAGTCGTCGACCGCCTCCTCGGACAACACCGAATCATGCGGCCGCTCGCTCTGTAGCCTTTGCAGGATCAACGTGTTGGCCCGCTTGTCGCCGGCGTCCCCTAGGTAGTAGGGGTCATAGAAGTCCCCGTCGCCGATCTCCTCGCGTATCGCCAGCAGTAACGCACCGGCCTCGGCGGCCACGATCGCGGCCAGGGCCGCATCGGTGAGGGTCACCGCGCAAGTACACCACGTCAAAACGCGGGCCACGGTATCGGCCGGCGTCGATCAGGCGTCGGCATTACCGGATTTCGCAGCAGGGCAACGACTCTGGCTTGCAACGCAGCCACTTCTCGGACGGTGATGTGAGCGCTCAACTCGGCGCCGAACCCACCGCGAAGCTCGTCGCCCAGCCGGCTGACCGCCGCGAGCGTGCCGTCGTCGAGGGGTTTGCCCGCCCAACCCCAAAGCACCGTCCGCAACTTGTCCTCGACGTGCAGCGAGACGCCGTGGTCGACACCGTACAGCTGCCCGTCGGTCCCGGTCAGGACATGTCCGCCCTTGCGATCGGCGTTGTTGATCAACAGGTCGAACACCGCTATCCGGCGTAATCGGTCATCGTCTGCGTGCACCAGGGTCACCGCGGCCCCGGCGTAGTCGTAGGCCTGCAGAACAGGCAGGTACCCGGCCGGAATCCGGCCGGAGGGCAGGAGGTCGATCAGGTCCGGGCGCTCCTCAGAAGCGTCGCCTCCAGTAGCCGAGTGGGCGCTGTCCGCCCGATCGTCTGTGGGTTGGTCGACCCACCGCTGCACCATCCCAGGACCGGCCGGACCGTCACGAATGATGGTGTACGGAACGATGTTCCAGCCCAACGCCGAAGATATCAAATAGCTGCAACGCTCTCGTCCAGCCAACGTGCCATCGGGGAAGTCCCACAACGGCGCTTCACCCCTGACCGGCTTGTACACACAATGCTGAACTTGGTCGTCCAGCTTCGCCTCGCACAGGAAGGTTGCGTTACTCGCGGATCGGATTCGGCCGATGAGGGTCAGCTCACCGCGCTGCAGGGCCTGCTCAGGCGTCGTCGGCATCGTCGGAACCGGCCAGCGCACCCCGCCGGTAGCCGTTGGTGCGAACGCAGATGTGTCCTTCCGGATCCAGCGGCTCATCACAGAGCGGGCAGGGTGGACGCCCGGCCGAGATAACCCGATTCGATCGCGTGGCGAACTCGCGAGCAGACTCGGGGGTGAGGAAGACCCGCACCGCGTCCGGGCCCTCTTCGGCGTCGTCGAGAACCACCGACGCATCGAACTCGGCGTCCGAGACCGCGAGCAGTTCGACGACAACGGTCTGCGCCTCGGAGTCCCATCCCAGCCCCATGGTGCCCACCCGGAATTCGGCTTCCACCGGCGTGATCAACGGGCTGAGGTCCTCGATCTCGCCGGTGTCGGGCGGTACCGGGGTGCCGAACCGGCGATTGATTTCCAACAGCAGCGCTGCGATCCGTTCGGCGAGCACCTCGACCTGCTGCTTTTCCAGGACCACCGAGATAACTCGCTTGTCATGGACGGCCTGCAGGTAGAACGTCCGGTTCCCCGGTTGACCGACCGTCCCGGCCACGAAGCGGTCGGGCGTACGGAAGACGTGGATTTCGCGGGCCATGGCAAGTCCAAAATACCGGGAAAGTTCCGCTCACCCGAAACCGTGCGGCGCGATCATCCGGCTGAACCGCCCACCACACCGTCCCCATCGGGCACTCTGCCCCCTTCCCGGTCGCCCCCAGACGCGTCGTCCGACGGTGATCCGGACAGCGTCGAGTTCAGCGTGGCACCGGTGTGATTGACATGGATTACCACCGGCCGCAGCGCGGTGTAGCGGATAACACTCACCGATGCCGGATCGGCGTTGATGCGTTGAAAGCTGTCCAGATGCGAACCGAGGGCATCGGCCACCACGGCTTTGATCACGTCACCGTGCGTACAGGCGACCCACAGCACGTCACCGCCGCACTCGTCGGCCAGCGTGCGGTCGCGCTCGCGGACCGCGGCCACGGCACGGGCCTGGACACCGGCCAGGCCCTCCCCGTCCGGAAACACCGCGGCGCTGGGTTGCTGCTGCACGACGCCCCACAACGGTTCGTTCACCAGCTCGCCGATCTTGCGACCGGTCCACGACCCGTAGTCGACTTCGGATATGCGGTCATCGACGACGGGGTCCAGCCCCAGCACCGCGGCCAGCGGTTCCACCGTTCGCTGACAGCGCAGCAGCGGAGAACGCACGATCGCCCGGATAGGCAGTCCGCCGATCCGATCGACGAGCTCACGGGCCTGTTCGCGGCCCCGGTCGTCGAGGTCGACACCCGAGGAACGGCCGGCCAGCGTGTGGGCCGTGTTCGAGGTGGACCGGCCATGTCGCAACAGCAGCACCGTCATGCAGCTGCCACCACCCCGGTACTCAGCAGTATCAGCACCACCGAGCCCAGCAGGATGCGGTAGCCGACGAACCAGTACATGCTGTGCCGCACCAGGAAACGCAGGAACCAGGACACTGCGGCAAAACCGACGACGAACGCGATGACGGTGGCGACCAACAGCTGGGCGCCACTGGCGCTCATCCCTTCACCGACCGGGTTGAACGCGTCGGGCAGCGAGAACAATCCCGAGGCGAACACCGCCGGGATCGCCAACAGGAAGCCGAAGCGTGCCGCGAGTTCACGTTCCAGCCCGAGTGCCAAACCCGCGCTGATCGTTGCCCCCGACCGGGAGACTCCGGGTACCAGCGCGAGACATTGCGCCAGACCGACGAGAACGCTGTCGCGCCAGGTGAGCTGCTCGACGCGGCGGGTCTGCCTGCCGAAGTATTCAGCCGCCGCTATGACCAGCGAAAACACGATGAGCGCGCTTGCCACCAGCCACAGATTGCGGGCGCCGGTGCGAATTTCGTCCTTGAAGACCAGACCGACCACGCCGATCGGGATCGAGCCGATGATCACCCACCAACCCAACCAGTAGTCGACGCTGCGTTGAGCGGCCACGAACAGCCCGCCGAACCACGCCTTGACGATCCGCACGATGTCGCGGGCGAAGTACACCAACACCGCGGCCTCGGTGCCGAGTTGGCTCACCGCCGTAAAGGAGGCTCCGGCGTCCTCGTCGAAGAACACCCGCGACGCGATGGCCAGGTGTCCGGACGAGGACACCGGAAGGAATTCGGTCAAGCCCTGCAGAACCGAGAGGACAACGACCTGCAACCACGACATCGGGAGCACGTCCGTCACGGCGACGACCGTACCTCGCGACGGACTCGGGGTCGGTCAGCGGCCGGTACGGGGTACCGGCTGGGCTTCGGCGATGGAATCGCGGACGGCGGCAGCCAGGCTGCGCTCGTCGCACAGATCGATCTCGGTGAGTTTCCGAGTGGCCACGGCGACGATGTCCTCGGCCTGCGGGACCGGATCGCGCAGCCCCGGACGGTAGATCTCCACGACCAAGGACTGACGTTCGATGTGGAAGGAGAACGGCCGCCCGTCGGCCAGGTGGCCAAACCCACTGGCGTGCACACCGGTGGTGATGTCCTCGACTGCAAATTCTCGATCGGTCACGTCGCTGTCCGCCGCGAGGGTCATGGCCGTACGATACCGCCGCCCCCGTCAATTTTCGCCGAGATGGCGGCGTTTCGGACTGCCGAACTTGAATAGACTGACGTTCCGATCAGTTTCCGCCCCAAAAACGAGAGCAATCCGTTGCTGCGTCGAATCGCCCCAACAGCTCGACTCGTTCGCCTCGGCGCCGCAATGCTGGCGATGGCGCTGTTCAGCGGTTGTTCATCTAACCCCACAGAAATGCCGCCCCCCACCATCGAGCCGGCGCGGGCCGCCGAATCGCCGCCGGTGACCGCCACTCCCGCGGGAGTGGTGCGCCCGCTGGCCGGCCCTGCTCAGGCCGCAGCATTCGACGCGAGGACGGGCGCGCTGGTCGTACTCGGCGGCGATCCCTCGATCGTTACGGTGTTCACCAAGGCCGGTGCAGCAGTTCCGACCCGGCTGAGCGGGGCCGCCACCGCGATGACCGGAGATGATCAGGGCAGGTTGTTCCTGTCGACCAGGGGCGGCTACTTCCGGTTCGACATCGCCGCCGGCACTGCGACCAGAGTTGGCGTGCAAGGCCTCGACGAGGTCGATCTCACCGCGATCGCACGGCGCGCCGACGGCCGGCTGGTCCTGGGCAGCGCCGACGGCGCGGTGTACACGCTGTCCTCCGACACCGCAGTAGGCGAACGACTGCAGATCTTCGCGCGGGTGGACGACATCGTCACCCGGGGCAATACCGCTGTCGTGCTGGACCGGGGACAGACCTCGGTCACCAGTTTGAATACCGAGGGCAGCAAGGCCGAGCAGGCGCTGCGCGCGGGCCAGGGCGCCACCACGATGGCCGCCGACGGCGCCGGGCGGGTGCTGGTCACCGACACCCGCGGCGGCGAATTGCTGGTGTTCGGCGTCGATCCGCTTATTCTGCGGCAGCGTTTTCCGGTGCCGGACTCGCCCTACGGCCTGGCCACCTCGGACATCCCGTCCGGCCTCGTGTGGGTCGCCCAGACAGCGGTCAACACCGTGGTTGGTTACGATCTGGCGACCGGCATCCCCATCGAGAAGGTGCGATATCGAACCGTGCGGCAGCCCAACTCGCTGGTCTTCGACGACGCCTCGGGAACCCTGTACGTGGTTTCCGGCGCCGGGGCGGGTGTGCAGGTGATCCCCGCCGCCGGAGCCGGCAAGTGAGCGCCGGGTCGCGGGCGCGGATGCCGGCAGCCTGGAATCAGGTGGTGTCCGAGGACCGTTCCGGTGAGTACGAGTGGATCCCGCTGCGGCTGCCGCCCGAGGTGACCCGGATCAGCGCATCCATCCGGCTGTCCATCGAGGCCGAGTACCGGGGATGGGAGTTGACTCGCGTTCGGCTCTACACCGACGGGAGCCGACGGGTGCTGCTGCGGCGCAAGAAACGGTTGGGCAGGCCGGCCGATTCGGACCAGCCGGCGTTGTAGGCGGACAGCGATGTACCGAGTTCTGCGGCGGGCGCTCTTCCTGGCACCGGCCGAACGCATCCACACGGGGGTATTCGCGGCTCTGCGCGCCGTCACCGCTCCCGCCCTTGTTCGCAAACAGCTGGTCGGCCGCCTCGCTCCGGCCGATCCGGTTTTGGCCAGCACGGTCTTCGGAATCCCCTTCCCAGGCCCAATGGGATTGGCGGCCGGCTTCGACAAAGATGGGCTCGGGATACACACCTGGGGTGCGCTCGGATTCGGCTACGCAGAGGTTGGAACCGTCACCGCACGATCGCAGCCCGGCAACCCCCGGCCGCGGATGTTCCGGCTGCCGGCCGACCGCGCGCTGCTGAACCGGATGGGGTTCAACAACCACGGCTCCGCGGCCCTCGCGATCCAGCTCACCCGGCAACACCCCGACGTGCCGATCGGCGTGAACATCGGCAAGACCAAGCTCATCCCACCCGAACGGGCAGCCGAGGACTACGCCGAAAGCGCCCGGTTGTTGGGGCCGCTGGCGGCTTACCTGGTCGTCAATGTGAGCTCGCCGAACACTCCGGGCCTTCGCGACCTGCAGTCCGTCGAATCGCTTCGTCCCATTCTCACGGCGGTGCTCGCGGAGACGTCCACCCCGGTGCTGGTCAAGATCGCACCCGATCTCGCCGACGGCGACATCGACGACATCGCCGATCTGGCAGTGCAACTCGGCCTCGCCGGGATCGTGGCCACCAACACGACGGTGTCGCGTGCGGGGCTGGCGACGCCGGGAGTGTCGGAAATGGGACCAGGCGGCATCTCCGGCCCCCCACTGGCCCGACGCTCGGCGCAGGTGCTGCGCCGGCTTTACCGGCGGGTCGGGAACCGCCTGGTTTTGGTCAGCGTCGGCGGGATCGAGACTCCGCAGGACGCGTGGGAGCGCATCGTGTCGGGCGCCTCACTATTGCAGGGGTACACCGGATTCGTTTATGGCGGCGGGCTCTGGGCAAAGAACATCCACGACGGGATTGCACTGCGCCTGCGCGAGAACGGCTTCAACAGTCTTGCCGACGCCGTCGGGTCAGCAGCGCACTGAGGCTCAGTGCTGACGCTCCGTGTTGGTCAGTGCTGCTGGTAGGTGCCGTGGATCAGCGCGCGGGCGATGGCGTGACCGAACAGGTTGAAACCCAGATAGGCCGGGGTTGCATCGGCGGGAACGTCGAGCTTCTCCACCCCGACGGCGTGCACCGCGACAAAATATCGGTGGGTCCCGTGCCCGGCCGGTGGCGCGGCCCCAAGATATCGTTTGAGTCCGGCATCGTTGGCCAAAGTGACTGCATCACCAGGGAACCCGCTGGCGCTTCCGTCGCCGACGCCGGCGGGAAGGTCGGTGACCGTAGCCGGGATGTTGAAGACCGCCCAGTGCCAGAAACCGGATGCCGTCGGCGCGTCGGGGTCATACACGGTGACCGCGAAGCTCCGAGTGGTCTCCGGAAAACCCGACCAGCTCAGCTGCGGCGAGATGTCGGACCCGCCGGCCCCCATGATCCCGCTGACCTGGTCATTAGCCAGCGGTTGCCCGTCGGCGAACGATTCGGAGGTCACCGTGAACGTGGGCAGCTCGGGCAGAAAGTCGTACGGGTTGTACGGAAAAGACACAGTCGGCCATTCCTTTCGTCTTCCGGTCAGTTGTCAGCAGTGCAGCAAGAAGTGTTCGAGGACCTGCGTGCCGAAGGTCAATGCGTCCACCGGTACCCGTTCATCGACGCCGTGGAACAACGCGGCGAAGTCCAAATCGGGGGGCAACCGCAGGGGCGCAAACCCGAAACAGCGAATTCCCAAGCGGGCGAAGTGTTTTGCGTCGGTTCCACCGGAGAGCATGTACGGCACGATGCGGGCCTGCGGATCGGCAGCCAGGATCGCGGCGTTCATCGCCTCCAGCAACTCGCCGTCGAAGGGGGTTTCGTAGGAAGGCAGGTTGGTGATCCACTCGCGGTTCACCTGGGGACCTATGAGCGCGTCCACTTCGCGTTCGAATTGGGCAAGCCGACCCGGCAGCACCCGGCAATCGACGACGGCCTCGGCGGTGGCGGGGATGACGTTTGCCTTGTACCCGGCCTTGAGCATCGTGGGGTTGGCGGTGTCGCGCAGGGTGGCGCCCACCACCTTGGCGATCGACCCAAGCTTGGCGACCGCACCCTCGATGTCCGGAGAGCTCGGATCAAAGGTGTACCCGGTCTCCTCGCTGACCGCTGCCAGGAACTGTTCCACCGATTCGGTCAACACGATCGGGAACCGGTGACGGCCCAGTTTGGCGACCGCCTCCGCCACGGCGGTCACGGCATTGTCGTCGTGCGCCATCGACCCGTGGCCCGCCCGGCCGCGCGCGGTCAATCGCATCCACATCATCGCCTTCTCGGCGGTCTCGATCAGGTAGAGACGGCGTTCCCCCCCGTCGCGCCGCGGAACGGTCAGCGAGAAACCGCCGACCTCGCCGATCGCCTCGCTGACTCCGTCGAACAGGTCGGCGCGATTCTCCACCAGCCATTTGCACCCGTAGGTTCCGCCGGCCTCCTCATCGGAAACGAAGGCGAAAACCAGGTCGCGGGGCGGCACGATGCCCGACCGTTTGAAGTGCCGGGCGACCGCGATCATCATCCCGACCATGTCCTTCATATCGACTGCGCCGCGGCCCCATACATAGCCGTCCTCGACCGCGCCGGAGAAGGGGTGCACGCTCCAGTCGGAGGCCTCGGCGGGAACGACGTCGAGGTGCCCGTGCAGCATCAGCGCGCCACGCGCCGGGTCGGCGCCCTTGAGTCGGGCGAAAACGTTGGCCCGCCCGGGGGCACCCGCTTCGATGTACTCGGTGCTGAAACCGACTTCCTCAAGTTGGCCGCTGACCCAGCGTGCGCATTCGGCCTCCCCTTTGGTGGTGGCCAGGTCGCCGGTGTTGGAAGTGTCGAACCGGATGAGAGCGCTGACCAGGTCCACGACCTCGTCGCTGGGTGTCGGCGCGGAACTCACAGTCACTTTCCTATCATCCTTTACGCGAGCCAGCCTTTACCCGGGCCAGCCTTCACGCGGGTCGGCCTTCGGGCGGGGTCTCGCCACGGTTTGGGTCCGTGCACGCCGATCCGATAGCCTAAGCTGCCTTCGATCTGGTCCGAGTGGCGGAATGGCAGACGCGCTAGCTTGAGGTGCTAGTGCCCTATTAACGGGCGTGGGGGTTCAAGTCCCCCCTCGGACACATCCGGCGACACGACTCAGGTCGGCAGTCGCCGTGACTCGCCGAAGATGCGGGTCGTAGTCGAGACGCAGGCCCAAGCTTGCGTACACCTCGGCGCGCTCAGCTCCGGTTGCCGCGCCGAGGATGACCGACAGTCCGCCTAACTCCTTAACTAACTCACTGATCTCGGCGGCACACATGGCGCGGGGCCGCGCCACTCGCTCAACGCGTGCCCTCAGCTCGTCGCGCTCGGCGGTACGTTGACGCAACGCAGCAGTTAGATCCTCAACGGCCACGCCAGACTCCACGGCGGTGATCAAGGCAGCCACTTTGGCATTCGCCTCGCTCAGCTGGCGCTGCAAGGCGGCGTAGCCAGGTCCGGCCGCCGGGTCCACGTCTTGCCCGCGTGCGAGGTCTTCTGGATCGGCCAGAGTGGCGATCCATTCGTCGAGTCGCGCTGTCACTGCGTCTTCGCGGAGATAGACGGTGCGCGGATGATCACTCAGGTCCACAGGTACAGAACGTGACTTGCCGAACTCACAACGGTAGAGGATCCGCGTTGTTTGCTTCCCCGGCCGGGCGGCGCCCTGCATGCGGCGTCCACATGCGGCACAGAACAGCAGCCCGCGCAGCGCATATGGCACCGTCGATTCTCTGCTACACACAAGACCCGGACCCCGCCGCGCCTGCATCCGAAGTCGGACAGCCCGCGCCAGCTCGTCAGTGATCAGCGCTTCGTGCGTTCGCCGGTCAGGTGCGATCCAGTCGACCTCGTCACGCCACCGCATGCGAGTCTCGTACCCGGCAGCGACATCGTCGGGGTTGACCAAGACCTCGTATTTCTCCTGCTTGCCCCACACACGAATACCGCGGTACGCCGGGTTGTCGAGGATTGCGCGGATCGCCGAATGGGACCATCCGCGCGGATCACGGTGCCGGTTCCGCTCCGGGTCATATTGGCTTGGTGATGGCACTCCATCGTCGGTGAGCTGCTGTGCGATGAAGCGCAAGCCAGCACCATCGGCGTACATGCGGTAGATCCGCTCGACGACCGAACATGTCGCGGGGTCGGGTTCGAGACGATGGAGCCGCTGCCCAAGACTTGCCTTGGCAGGGTTGGGATGCGGGCCGGCATCGACGAGTCGATACCCGTACGGTGGGCGACCGCCGAGGTATCTGGTTGTGTCCTGCGCGAGTGCCGACATCGCGGTACGGACGCGCATCTGGATTCGTGCGCGTTCTCCCTTGCTCATACCGCCGAAGAGCGTCATCACGAGGTCGTGTGCCTCGGATCCGGGATCAACCGCTCCGCCGACTTCAGGCACCCATAGGCCAACCCCGTAGTGCGTGAGCACCGGGAAAGTGAGCGCAAATTGCGGTCCGTAGAACGCGCGAGCAGGTTCCCCGATCACCACGGCATCGAAGCCACGGTCACGAGAAGTGACATCTGCAAGCAGACGTGAAGCCTCCGGTCTGCGTTTCCAGGGAAGCGAACGGCTTTGACCTATATCGAAGTAGTCGACAGCGAGGACTCCGCCATGCGGAGTGATCAGATCGATGGCACGACGTTTCTGCCAGCTGCGGCTCGCCTCGGGATCTTGAGCGTCCTCGGTACTCACTCGGCCATAGAAAGCGAACCTGAGGCTCATGCCACTTCCCTTCGTGATCCGCGGGTCCGGTCCCGCACAGCCAGTATGACGTTTACCAGCGCGCGGTTGGCCTCGCGCGGAAGCCGATTCCGGTTCGGCAGGTCAATTTGAACACCTCCCTCTGACATGCTCGGTGCATTAATTCGAGCGTCACATTCGGAGCGAGCATGTGGGGTTGGGCATCGTTCAGCCATCGCTTGCCCCTGGTGGATCCCAATGCTGGCTGCGTGTGTGGCGACGGGCTTCCACTAGTCCGATGCGGCGGATGTGAATACGTTGGAGGGCCGCGGAATAGACGAGACTGCGATCGCCGAGGCTGCCGGGGCCGGCACGGTCAAACTCCCACGCCACCAGATCATCGCCACCGGCGAAGTCACAGTCGGGATCGTATTGGTATGCAGTGCTTTTCGAGCTTTCCTGACGCGTCCAAATGGCGCGCTGTTCGCGCAGCACGGTCATGGTAGTCGAATAACGGCGGGATTTGCTGGTGATGTGGCCGCGGAATCCGAGGGTGTGCAACCACCGCCCGATGCCGGACAGTCCTTTGTCCGCGAGATCGCTGATGGTGGTCAGGATGGTCCGCACATGCTCGGACACGTCCAGGTCGGGTATGGCTTCCGTAGATAGGCGGCGTGCGCTGATTCCGAGGGCTGCCAAGGATTTGGTGACATACTTGGCGAGATAGCGCGCCACCAGCCGGCTAGACATGGACCGGCTTGAGCCTGAATTGTGCTCATTTGGCGGCGGATCCACCGATGCGGTTAGCGGTTGGGTGTCGATCTGTGTGCCGAACCGTATCGTCTGCCCACCGCCATCGGCTGTCGGGTCGTTGACGGTGAGTGTGACGGTGCGGATGGCGTACTGGATGACCTTAGCGAGTTCGACTGCACCGATAGGTGATTCCCACCCGGGGCGGTCAAGGTCGTCGTGGGGATCCAGGCGGATCAGTGCGTGGATGTGTGGGATAGCGCGGGCTTGCAGTTCGACGATCTTGATGAAGCTCACTCGCACCGTATCCGGGTCAACTCCGGCGGCTTTCAGGCTTTTGCGTAGGGCGCGCCGCAGGGTGATGGTGAAGCGTCGCCACAGTTCGGGCAGGTGCCACGTGAACAGCACATGCCCGGCATAGTCGTAGCACTCCGGACACAGCGGCTGGCCGACCCGCTCGTCGCCATGATCATGGGACATGCTGCACCACAATTGTTTTCCATGCGGGCAGCGTCGGTAGCCGCCGACCCGGTGCTGGTCGCGGCACACCTGCGCTGCCTTCTCCCGTGACTTCGTGGCGGTGTGGACGGCCCCGAAGCTCGGTGCGGTGAGAGTGACAAACACTTGCGGATGATCGGCCACCGTGGTGGGCATGCCGTGGTGACCGCCAGCGGCACCGGCGTGCACGAGTTGCCAGGTGTCGCGGGCGTAGAGATCCGAGCAGGAGGGGCAGATGTGGGCGCGACGGTTGTTGCAGCGCGTCCATACCACCCGCTGACGCCCGTACTCATCGGCACCGATCAGCTGGATGGGGTGGGCGCAGAATCCGACGGATTCTGCTCGTCGCCACCAGGATTCGTATCCCATCGAGGCGGCGCGCCGCACCATCTGCTCGACCACCCGGGCGGTGTCAGCTGTATCCGGAACACCCGGTAGGACAAGCTGCGCCGATGTCGTGGAGCTATTCACCGCTGCCCTCACTCGCGGTGTGGCCGGTATCGGTGTTGTGTGGCTGGTGGGGCTTGTTCGGTCGCCTCGCGGTTCGGCGGAACCGGCTGGCCAGGGCGGTAATGTCGTGGTCGGTGACGTGAAAGGCCCGCACCCGCTGGGCGTGGGCGGTGCCGTCAACCATCATGTAGCCCACCCCGGGGGTGGTGTCGGGGATGCGGTCGCATTCTGCCCCGGCATCGCGCGCCCCTTGGCCGAGGACCATGGTGGTTTGGGTGGCTTCGGTCAGCCGCAACCCGATCCGCACCGTGAACAGCTGCCGTACCGGCAGGGTGTCTTTGGCCGGGTCTTGGACCGCGGCGACCACGCTGATGCCGACTGCGCGGCCTTGGGAGAGCAGCAGGCCCAGGAGTTGTTCGACTTCGGTGCGGACCTTGCGGTCGGTCACGTATGCGGTCAGTGCGGCGATCTCATCGATCACCGCAACGAACAACGGCTCCGACGTCGTGGGGGTGTGTAGGCGGGTGTGGCCGCGCAGACGATTCGCCCGGGCGTGCATCACCGTGACGAGCTGGCGTAGCAACTCCAGGGTGGTGTCGGTGGCGTCGTGGGTGAACACGGTGAACAGGGGTGCTCCGGCACCGAGTTCCATGCCGCCTTTGGGGTCGATGACACACAACCGGACCAGCCCGGTCTTCACCGCGGGGGCAATGCCGGCGATCAACGACCACAGCACTGAGCCTTTGCCTGCGCCGGTTGCCCCGGCGATCAGCACGTGGTGACCGAGCAGCGGCACCTGCCACCAATGTCGCGTTTCGGTGATCCCGACCCGCACCGACACCAGATCGACCGGGGTGGCCGGGGTTGGCATGGGCAGGGCGATCGGTTCAGCCAGCACGTCTGCGCGCATTAACGTGATGCGCAGTTCGCCGGGCGAGATGGCGGTGATGCTGATGCGGCCGGCGCGCCACGCGGCGGCCAGCGCGTCGGACTGTTTATGCCAATCTGCCACGGACTGGCCGGTGACGATCCGCACCACGAGCACATCGGTGGTTTTACCGATCGTCACCGTGCGCAGGGTGGGAGTGAGAGTGCGTCCGCCGAGGGTGGCGGTCAGGCCGTGCAAGGTGCAGGTCGATTCCCAGGTGCGGGTGTAGCGCGACCACGTGAGCCAGCGCCGCCGTACCGGTTCGGTCACCCAGGCGCGAAATGACCCCGGTTGGAGCCAGGCCCAGCCCGCATACCCGGCACTGCACACGATCGCGCAGATCAGGCCCACGCGTGGGCCGTGGCTGATAGCAAGGACGAGGCTGGCGATGATGGGCACGCTGATCGCCGGGAACAGCACCGCCCACCACAGCACATACCCGGATGCGGTGAACAGCGACATGACCAGTTCTCCGAACCAGTCGTCATCGCCTGATCCACTGTTGGTGGTGTTCTTCTTGTTCGATGTCATGAGAGATGCCCTCCGTGAGCGTGTGGTCAACAGCAATGCCCGGGGTGTCGGGGTGGCGGGGTGCGATGATCTGCTCACCGCACCCCACACCCGCTTGGGGGTTGTTACTTCTGCGGGCGTGTCTGCTCACTCGGCGCAGCACCACTGGCGGTGGCGGCGGTGAGGGCATCAGCACGGAACGCCACCCCGCTGCGATCACCTTGGGCCCACGGGATGGCCACCAGACCAACTACCGAAACAGGCTGCGTGACTGTCACTTTGGGGTCTCCTGCCACAGTGACAATGAGCACTTCGCCGCCGGAGTCATCCAGCGCGAGGACCTGGGTGGCGTACATCGGCATCCCGGTGGCGGTGTCGACTTTCGGGGCGCCGGTTTCGAAGTTCAGCCGTGGCTCAGGAGCGCGGGTGACGATAAAACGAGTCCCAGACGTATCGATTCTCAAACGCATTGTCCTACTGGTCCTTTCGTGAGCTGTTGACGCCGGTCCGGCGCTGGACTCAGTTCACGTGGACATCACGGACGTTGCGAGAGACATATGCCGACATTTCCGACACATCCACGGGCATTTCGGACACGGCCCGGACATACCCACGGACATCACACCGGCACTATCGCCGCCGGGTGGCGGCAGTCGCATGGCAAACTAGACACCACGCGCTGAGGGATGGATACGGACGACACGGGAAGATGTGCGCTGGCACGATGGACGAGCAGGACGGCACCGAGGCCGCCATCACTCCCAACGATCGCCTCGTGCAGCGGCTACACGCCAAAGGTCTGTCCTCGCAGCGGTTCGCCACCGCGGTGGGTGTCGATATCAAGTCGGTGCGACGCTGGCTGGCCGATAGCGACTACAGAATTCGCGAACACAACGCCCACAGAGCCAGCGAGGTGCTCGACTGCACCCCGCATGACCTGTGGCCCAACCAGTACCCACCCTCCACCGCGAGCGCAGTGGCAACAGCGTCTGCGGGTGGGCCGTTCACCGCGACCCTGTATGCCAGCCGCACCCAGCTACCCATCACCATGTGGCAGCAGCATTTCGCCGACGCCACCACCGGCATCGACATCCTCGTCCTGGCGGCCACGTTCCTGTTCGACACCCTCGACGGATTCCTCGACACCCTGCTCGCCGCCGCCGCCCGCGGTGTGACGGTGCGGTTTCTCGTCGGGGACCCCGACACCCCCACCACGATCCTGCGCGGCGAGGAGGAAGGGATCGGCGAGGCCGTCATCGCCCGCTGCCGCACGTCCGTGGAACTGCTCGCCCCTCACGCCGGCACCCCGGGGCTGGACATCCGCACCCACGACACCGCGCTCTACACGTCGATCTTTCGGGTCGATGACGCCATGATCGTCAACTTCCACATCTACGGCTCAGCCGGGCGCAACAACCCTGTGCTGGTTCTGTCACGTCACCACGAGCCACGGCTCTGGGCCACCCTTGAAGACGCTTTCACCCAGGTCTGGGACCATGCCAGACCGCTGACCTCGAAAGGCTGACCCCGATGCGCACCGACTACTACAACGACCCCAACGCCCCGGCGCCCAACAGTGTCGTTCCGTCGGCCTCGGCCATCGTCACCGACGAACACGGTCGCATTCTGCTGATCAAACGCCGCGACAACACCCTGTGGGCGCTACCGGGCGGCGGCCACGACATCGGCGAAACTATCGCCGACACCGCCGTGCGGGAAGTCAAAGAGGAAACCGGGCTTGACGTCAAAGTCACGGGTCTGGTCGGTGTCTACACCAATCCCCGCCACGTGGTCGCGTTCACCGATGGCGAAGTCCGCCAGCAATTCTCGCTCCTGTTCACCACCACGGTGCTCGGCGGCACCCTTGCCATCGACCACGAAAGCACGGACATCGCCTGGACTGCACCCGACGAGATCCCTAACCTGGATATGCATCCGTCGATGAGGCTGCGCATCGAGCACTACCTGCAACACCGCGACGGCCCCTACCTCGGCTAACCGGCTGGGTTTATAGCCAGTCGCGTACTCGCCGGACGGCCGCCAACAATTCGTCGCGGCCCGCGTCGACCGCCCGGTGCACCGGGTCCTCGGATCCATAACGCGACAGCACGTCGCGTAACCGATCGCGCGGTGATATCGGCGCCCCGTCAGGTCCGGTCGTCAGATCGCAAAAAGTCAGCACATCAAGGAAATCGCTGGGCGGATCACTGAACGCGGATAAGCCTGACAAGCCCCGCTCGGCAGCCTCCGCGTGCGCTCCGGTATGAAAGGCCACCAAGGAGGCGGCCAGCTCCCCGAAGCCGGCCGCTCGCACGTACTCCGCTCCATCGAGCGGATGAAACCCGGTCCGGCGCAACGACGATGCGTAACCGATATCGTGCAGCCACGCCGCTGCGACCAGACAGTCCGCTGTCTGGGGATCGAAACGCCGACTCAACCGCTCGGCAGTCGCCGCGACGCCCCGGACATGCGCCAACCGCCGCGGCTGCTCAGCCAGCCGCGTCTCGGTCTCGCGCCGTGCACGCTGCGTCAGAACCCCGCTCACAGCCGCCAGCTTACGAGCCACAGCACCATGACGCAGCCCCCTCGCAGCTTATGACGTAGATCCTGGAGGCCAGGATCTGCGAGGAACGGCGGCTACCTGCAGGCTTCGCTACGCTCGCTCTGCTCCCGTACGCTGGCGCTCCCGTCCGCGCCGCTCCCTGCGCTTCGCCCTCCGTCCGCCGCCACGCACACATGCACCCACGACCGGCGCCGGAACTAAGTCGCAGGCCACCACAGCTCTGGCATCACGACGAAGCGCAGCTGCCCTCGCTCCTCGCCGCATCGAGACGCCGCGAGCGGCAGGCTGGACCAACAGCCGCCTGACCGTCGTTGACCTGCGATGTGAGAACTTTCTTTACTGGTATCAAGAACTAGAGTCCGATACGTTTGGCAATGATCTCATTCATGATTTCGTTGGTGCCGCCGCCTATTCCGAGAATCCGGCAGTCTCGGTAGTGTCTCTCGATCTCAGACTCACGCATGTAGCCCATCCCACCAAAGATCTGAACCGCCTCATTGACCACGTAGTCGCACGCATACACAGCGGTGTTCTTGGCCATCGACACCTCGGCAACGACATCCTCCCCCGCTAGCCACCTCTGCATGACCGCACGGGTATAGGTGCACGCCACGTCGACCTGTCGAGCCATCTCCGCGAGCTTATGGCGAATGACCTGGCGCCCCGTCAAGGGTCTACCGAACGTTTCACGCTCCCGCGCCCAACTCTTGGCGAGATCGAGAGCCCGACCCGCCGTCGCGTACGCCTGGACGGCGATGCCGAGCCGTTCAGCCTGAAATTGCTGCATGATCTGCAAAAACCCGCTGTTTGCTGCCCCCACCAGGTTCTCAGCCGGTACGCGAACGTCGACGAAAGACAACTCGGCGGTGTCGCTACATCGCCATCCCATCTTGTCCAACCGGCGGGACACTTCGAATCCAGGCGAATTCTTGTCGATCACGAGCAATGAAACTCCACCGTAACCCGGTCCGCCGGTGCGTACCGCCGTAGTAACGAAGTCCGCCCGAACTCCGCTGGTGATGAACGTCTTTGCTCCGTTGACCACGTAGGTGTCGCCGTCGCGCACTGCGCGTGTGCGCAAATTCGCGACATCTGAACCTGCCCCAGGCTCGGTAACGCCCAGCGAGCCGATCATCTTTCCTGCGAGCGTCGGACGGACATATCGTTCAATCAGGGCGTCGGAGCCATTGGCGGCAATGTGGGGAAGGGCAATGCCATGGGTGAACAAGGCGGCGCAGACGCCAGTGGACCCGCCTGCGGCCAGGATGGCCTCAGTGACCAGTGCAGAGTCAATCGCATTGCCGCCGCTGCCGCCGACTTCTTCCGGGAACCCGATTCCGAGAAGCCCCACCTCGGCAGCATTGAGATGCAGGTCGCGCGGAATCTCACCCACGTGCTCCCATTCCGCTAGCTTCGGCGCGATTTCACGTTCCACGAAAGACCGCGCCATTTGGCTCAGCGCTCGTCGCTCCGGCGTGGTCCACACCTCCGGGGCGATAGCGAAACGAGCAGCCCCATCCCCGCTTGCCGTGGTCGTGCCAGCGTCCGTCATCTCAGCCTCCAGAGAATTTGATAAATGATCTATGAGGTGTCTGATGCTTGCCGTCCTCACGACGGGAAAGAAGGACGCGACGCCAACCACCCAAGCGGCCCGGCCGCATGATCTGCAGCGACGCAAGGACATGAAGACCAGCAGTGGGCATGATGCTCTTCAGAACCGGACCAGCCCTCGGATGTTTTTTCCTGAACGCATATCCTCGTAGCCCTCATTGATTTGGTCGAGGGAGTATTCGCGGGTGACCAATTCATCGAGCTTCAACAACCCAGCGGAGTACAGCTCGACCAGTCGCGGAATATCGTGCGGCGCATTGGATGAGCCATACAAAGCGCCACGAATCTGCTTCTCGTAAAGCGTCATTTCAAGCAGTGATCCTGAGATCGATGAGTCGTCGGGGTGCCCGATGGCCGTGACCACGACGCGCCCGCGCTTTCCGACCAAGGCCAGCGCTTCCGCGGTGTAGGAGGCCTCAGCCACATCGGTGGTGAGGATGCAGACATCAGCCAGCTTGCCCAGCGTCATATCGCTGACCAGCGACCAAGCTTCATCCATCGAGGCCGCGGTGTGCGTCGCACCGAACCCGCTCGCTTGCTCTCGCTTGAACTTCACCGGATCGACCGCCACAATCGCCAGCGCTCCCGCGATTCGCGCGCCCTGAATCGCATTCATTCCGATTCCGCCCGCTCCCACTACCACGACGGTGTCCCCGGCGCGCACCTCCCCAGTCCGCACCGCAGATCCGTAACCGGTCGTGACGCCGCAACCGATCAAGGCTGCCCGATCCAGGGGGATTCCGCCGTCAATCTTGACCACGGACGCCTGCGGCACCACTGTGTACTCGGAAAACGTCCCGAGCAAACACATCTGCCCGACGTCCTCGCCTCGTGCGTGAAAGCGATAGGTGCCGTCGATCTGCGGTCCCATCATGAGCGCCGCTCCCAACTCACAGAGATTGCCCATGCCGCGCGCGCAGTACGAGCAGCGCCCACACGAGGGAAGGAAGGTCAAGATGACAGAATCACCTTCGGACAGTTCCTCAACCCCTTCGCCGCACTCCACGACTGTGCCAGCACCCTCATGACCCCCCACTACCGGCAATGGGATCGGGAGGTCGCCGGTCACCAGATGTTCGTCGGAATGGCACAAGCCGGTGGCCGCCAGCCGCACGAGGACCTCCCCGGGACCTGGCGGATCCAAATCGACTTCTTCGACCTCCCACTTCTGCTCCAAGCCCCACAAAACAGCCGCACGTGTCTTCATGTTGAAGTCCCTTCTATCGAATTACGCTTCTCGAGTAGTTATCCCGACCGCGCACGGTGGTCGCGCGAACTGTCCTGGATGATCTCCGGGCACATCGCCCAGAGGCCCGCGCCGCTCACCCGTGCCCGGGCGCGGTACCGCACCGACATCACACATTGAGCAGGTCGTGACGCTTGTCGGCCTCAAGGATTGCCCGGTATTCCGGAAAGAGGTTCTTTGCCTGCGGTATGAGCTTGATCAGTTTGGTGACAGGACCTTTCGCTCGTACAGTTCCTTTCGCCATCGCCATGGTCAAGTTCACCTTCCCCAACCAGAACCTGTTGCCGGTATCCGCGGACATGAACAATTCGACATTCGGTGTAACGCCACTGTCCGCGCCGGTCTCTACGACCTTCTCCGGCATATCCACGGTTAGTACCGCATCCGGATCGGTGTAGTGGATCCGTAACACCACCCCGGACCCGGCAAGTCTGTTCGCAAGGTCTTCGTTCTCCAAACCTCGTCGAAAGATGCCGGCGAGGTAGCGGTAAACCTCTTCCGCATCAGCGAAGACAGCCATCGTGATTCTCCCTTCTTATGACACAATTCAAAGCGCTCAAATAAATCTGCTGGGTCGCAACCAGTTCGGCTTGCTCCGAAGCAATCAGAACTCATAGGAGTAGATCTCCTGCCTCCCTCAGCGCCTCCGCGAGTCGACGTTCGGCTGTCGGCAATTGCGCAGCCACGGACGCGGCGCCGCTCGCTCTTCGGTGCGGATCTGCACCGCGGTCATAAGCGGCGTGCGCAACCGCGGTCCACAACTCAGATGCGGTCTTTGCAGCCTCCGCTGCTTTAAACGCAGGTTCGAAACTCAACTCTTCAGCGACGCGCCGACATCCACGTGCTTGCAGATCTCGGAACAGACCGCCTCCGGTTCCGGCTTTTTCGATGAAGGCGCTCAGCGCAAACAAGGCTCCGTCGAGGGTGTCGTCGTCAAAGATCTTCGGCCACCGCTTGAGATCCTCCACAAAAGTCGATACCCCTGGTAGCCCACGCACCTGAATTTCACAATCGGAGTCCTCGGTGATCGGCGCGCTCACACACGAACCCTGCATCGCGTCCGCGGACCTACGGAAGGCCGACCGGGCAGCATTGCCGAGATCTGGTGCCGCGCCGGGCCACTCGACTACGTAGGTGGTGTGCCGCGTGGGGACGGGAAATCCCGTCGATGCCCGCGCCTTCCGTAGATTCTCGTAAGGCACGGCTTGAGGTGTATCGCGATCGTTATCGACCACGAAGGCGAGTTCCTCGTCGTCGTCGTACCCTACGATCACGACATCGTGCCGGCTCATACTCAGACGCGTTCTCAGATAGGGCAATTCGGCGATGTCAGTCCACACCATGACCGGCGTACCGGCATCGATCTGTTCGGTCACCCATTTCCACCCGAGATCGGGGTCGTCTGTCGAACGACACTCGAAGCGCGCGCCCAACCGGGTCAAGTATTCGTCTTCGAGGTCCGCGCTGCGTCCAACGAGGTAGATCGGTGGACGTAGGTGGGCCGAGCGAACATACGAGAAGTCGAGGGCCCCGCCGAGAGCAAACACGATGCCTTCGTCCGGGGTGTCATCACCCCAACGGATCCCGGCCCATTCGGTCAAATCCCGAAGAGCCCCCGATCCGCAGTGGCCGCCCATGTCGTGGCGATACGGCACCACCATCGATGCCATCAGTCCTCCTCCTCTAGATGACTAACGTGCGGGCGGCAACTCCTCTGAGTCATAGGGAACGCGAGATGATTTCCTTCATCACCTCGTTCGTGCCGGCATAGATTTTTTGCACGCGCTGATCCACCCACAACCTCGAGATGGGGTACTCGGTCATGTAGCCATATCCGCCGTGAAGCTGCATACAGTCATCGAGTACCTTCATCGCTCGCTCAGTGGTCCACCACTTCGCCATGGCGACGGTCTGCACGTCGAGTTGACCCGCAAGGTGCAGGTCGATGCAGTAGTCGAGGAACACTCGTGCGATGCGCGTTTCTGTCGCGGCTTCAGCCAGCGTGAACTTAGTGTTCTGAAAGCCAAAGACAGGCCGACCGAACGCCTCCCGCTCACGGGTGTACTTGAGCGTCTGCTCCAGGGCAAGTTCCATCGCTGCGACAGCCCCCACCGCGACGATGAGTCGCTCTTGTGGCAGCTGCGTCATCAGCTGAATGAAGCCCTGTCCCTCAGACTGGCCCAGTAGATGCGAGCGCGGAACTCTCACTTCATCGAAGAACAACTCGGAGGTGTCCTGGCCGCGCTGGCCGATTTTGTCGAGAACCTTGCCGCGCCGGAATCCCGCCCGGTCAGCCTCGACAACGATCAAAGAGATGCCCGCAGCGCCCTGGCTCGGATCTGTCTTGGCAACAACGATGATGAGGTCGGCCTGTTGGCCGTTGGTGATGAAAGTCTTGGAGCCGGTGATCACGTACTCGTCACCGTCCAGGAGGGCTTTTGTCTTGACGCTCTGCAGATCGGACCCGGTCCCCGGTTCTGTCATGGCGATCGCCCCGATCATTTCACCGGACGCCATCTTGGGAAGCCACTGCGCGCGCAGCTCTTCAGTCGCGTACTGCAGGATGTAGTGGGCGACGATTCCGCTGTGCAGTCCCGCGCCCCATGAGCTGTCACCTATGCGGGCCTGCTCTTCAAGCACGACCGCTTCGTGCGCGAAAGTGCCACCGCCTCCGCCGTATTCCTCAGGTATAGACATGCAGAGCAGGCCCAGCTCGCCTGCTCGGTTCCACAGTTCTCGGTCGACGTGGTGCTGGTCTGCAAAGCGGTTCGCATGCGGCGCCAATTCGGCCGAGAAGAACTTCGCAGCGAGGTCACGAAGCTCGAGTAATTCGGCATTCATCCAGGGAGAGATTGGTGAGGACATGATTACCTTCCGACAGTTGGAATTTCAGGGATTTGACGTTATGACGTTTCGATTTCGATGAGGTATTCGCCGGCAGAGTGGCGCGCACGGATGGCCTTTTTGTCGTACTTTCCGACGCTCGTTCTCGGAATATCGGACACGAAGCTCCATCGCTCGGGAATCCACCATTTGGCGACTTTGTCCGCAAGGAACGATCGGAGTTGGTCAATGTCAACATCGGTTCCGGGGTGGACGACGACAAGCGCCAACGGCCTTTCCTGCCATTTATCGTCCGCGACGCCGACTACCGCCGCTTCGTACACGGCAGGGTGGCCGATCAGCGTGTTTTCCAGCTCCACCGAGGAGATCCATTCGCCACCTGACTTGATGACGTCTTTCGAGCGGTCGGTCAGTGTCAGATAGCCCTCGGCCTCGATCTTGCCCACATCACCGGTACGCAGCCATCCTTCGTCGAACTTCTCCGTATCGTTGTCTCCGAAATAGGACCCGGTGATCCAGGGACCGCGCGCCTGGATCTCCCCAACTGATTGCCCGTCCCACGGCACGTCTTTCCCGTCGTCGTCCCGCAACCGGATTTCGACACCGCAGATCGGCCGGCCCTGGGATGCGCGCAGCTCCCAGCGCCGCGTCGCGTCGGCTCTGTGAGGCGGACGTGCAACGGTCGCCAACGGAGAGGTTTCGGTCATACCCCAGGCCTGCACAATGGGCACGTCGTACTTCTCTTCGAATGCCCGCATCAACGAAAGCGGAACAGCAGACCCCCCGCACGCGACCAGCCGTAACGAAGAAATGTCCCGCTCAGGGTGCGAATCCAGATATCGGTCGACATCGTTCCAGATCGTCGGCACTGCACCGGCCAAGGTCGGTCTGGTGTCTTCGATGATCGACACCAACGGTTCGGCTTGGAGATACCGGTCAGGCAGTACCAGATCCGCACCGGACATCAACGCTGCGTAAATAAGCCCCCACGCATTGGCGTGAAACATTGGGACGATGGCCAGCAGACGGTCGGCCTCGCTGACTGACAAAGCGTTAGCTGTGCAGGCGGTCAGGGAGTGAAGGTACGTCGAACGGTGGCTGTAGACGACGCCTTTGGGATCTCCGGTGGTACCGCTCGTATAACACATGGCCGCGGCGGACAGCTCGTCGAGCTCAGGCCAGTCGAATGATTCTTCTTGGCCGGCAAGCACTTCCTCGTAACGCAGAACGGTCTTCCCGCATCCCTGTAGCGGGGCAAGGTCGCCCTCTCCGGTGACGATGACGGTGTGCACCGACGCCATCGCTGGGAGCGCGCGCGCCAACAACGGGGCAACCGAAGCGTCGACTAGGACGATCTGATCGCTCGCGTGGTTGGCGATGTACGCCAGTTGCTCTGGGGCCAAACGAATGTTGAGCGTGTGCAGGACCGCGCCCATGGAGGGAATCGCACAGTAGGCCTCCAGATGTTCCTGGTTGCTCCACTGGAAGGTGGCCACGCGTTGGTCTGCCGTGACGCCAAGACTGCGCAGCGCATTGGCAAGGCGAGCCACTCGCGCCAGCACAATGCGGTAAGGCGTTCTCCGATATCCATTTCCGGTCGGAGTGACGACCTCGCTGTCACCGTGTATGGCTGCCGCATGCTGGACGATCGCCGACACCGTGAGCGGAACATTTTGCATTGTGCTTTGCATCGTGTAGTGCCCTTTCAGGCGAAGAGGTCGGGACGGCTGTTCGGCTGATCGATGAATGTGCCGTAATGCGTTCTCAGTGCTTGCAGGATGTCTGCTAGGGGTAGATCGTCGTAGGCTCCCCGGTCGCGCAGATACTCCATGTGCTGGGTGCCGTCAGCGGTGAAACCATGGAGTAGCGCGTCGCTACGGCCGTCGAACTCGATCGGCGAGACACCGAAGCGTGCGCACAGCTCGCGATTGAACGCCGGGGTGGCCTTTACCCACGCACCGTTGAGGAACATGAGACTGTAGCCGTGGTAGACGAAAACGTCGCTACCACCCATCCGCTCGCGCAATGCCTTGGTCTGGAGGTGGTTTCGGACGTCGGCGAACCCCAGCCGCGCCGGGATTCCCGCCGCTCGGCACGCTGCAGTCAAGAGCACGGCCTTCGGGACGCAGTAGGCCCGTTCTGCGGTCGCGACGGTGCTGGCGCGATACGCGTGCGGGTTGTCGGTCACCGTGTAGGGGTCGTACCAAATGGAGTCACGGACCGCGGTGAAGATGGCGATGGCCTTCTCGGTGTCGCCGCAGGCATCACGGATCGTCGATGACACGAAGTCACGTACCGAATCTTGTTGCCAGTCAAGAAACTCCGTGGGTTCGAGGTAGGGCCTGTGGTCGACGGTCATCGGCGCTTCAACTGCAACGGAAGTCCGTCCACCGGAATGGGCAGGGAGGTGTTGTCCCATCGGACGTGATAGTTCTCCGGCACCGTCCAGGTGAGCGAACGCAGCATCCTGTGCAGGATTGCTTTGACCTCGAGCGTCCCGAATTGCATGCCGATGCACTTGTGCGCTCCACCTCCGAACGGAACCCAGGCGAATCGGTGGTGTTGGTCTTCGCGCCGAGGCTCGTCGAAACGTGAGGGATCGAACCGCCCCGGATCACTCCAGATCGTTCGATCGAAGTGATTTACGGCAGGCGTTATAGCGCATAACGTGTTCGAGGGGATGTGATATCCATCGATGGCGACATCTCGAACCGTCTTGCGCATCACCAGCGGAACAGGTGCAAGCAGTCTGAGCGCTTCCTTGATCACGAGGTCGATGACCGTCATCTTCTCCAGGGCCTCGATGTCCGGCAACCCGTCACCGATGGCCGCGGCTTCCGCAGCCGCAGCCTCCTGCCACTGCGGATACTTGGCAAGGAAATAGGTGACCGCTGTGGTGGTGATCGTCGAGGTGTCGTGGGCCGCCATCATCAAGAAGATCATGTGATTCACCACATCCTCGTCGGAAAACCGCTCCCCGTCTTCGGTCGTGGCTTGACAGAGAGCAGCGAACAGATCCTCCGTTTCACCGGCTCGCGCGGCCGGCAGATGCCGGAAGAAGTAGTCCTCCAAAACGCGCCGCCCTTGCACACCAGCGCGGAATCTGGTTCCCGGAAGCGGAGCACGCACAAGGGAACTCGCCGCCCGGACCGTAGCGACGAACGCCTTGTTGACAGCATCGCTCTCGTCCTTGCCGCGGCCGCCCATGAAGACGTCGGTAGCGATGTCGAGGGTGAGTTCCTTCAACAGTGGGTAGATTCGAACCGACGGGCCCACCGGCCACGCAGGCACTGCCGAGCGAACGCATGGCGTTACCTGTTCGACGTATCCGGTCAGGCGCGGACGCGTAAACGCCTCCTGCATGATGCGCCGGTGCATCAAGTGCTCGTCGAAGCTCATGAGCATCAAACCGCGATGGAAGAAGGCGTCGATCAGGAAGGACCAGCCATCCTGAGAGAATGCCTTCGCTTCGCTCGTGAACGCCTCTCGAGTGGCGTCAGGGCCGGCGATGACCACCATCTTGGTGCCGAACGCGCCCATCCACGACACCGAACCCAGACGGTCGTAGCGCTCTCGACTGAAATCCGAGCCGAATCGGATGTAGTCGAGCGTGTGACCTACGAAGGGCAGTCCGGCATCCCCCCGGACGGCTTTCAATCCACTGCCCGCGGGTGCCGGTGCCAGTTCACGAACCGGCCAGTCCCGGCTCCATCGACGCCATCTGTCGTCGACGGCGTGAGGCGCGGGGACCATGATCACAGAGGACAACCGCTCCTTCACGTGGTGCGCAGGTGCGAGAAGGTGATTCGTCATGGTTCCTCCTGGACGCTGGGCCGCTTTGACGGCGTCCACCAGTCTTTACAAAGATGCCATTGATGTCAATATCTAGACATTATTGGCCTAGCGGTTAAGTGCGCGTCTCGTGCCCTTAGTCGGCCAGGCTCGGTTCTGCAGGGTCTCCGACCTTTAGACGCCCGACGTTTCTCAAGACGTAATCGCCGCTGTGCGGCTTCCGGGTAAGGAGTCGATAAACCAAGGTAGGCCCCGGCCAGTTCGTCGGGATTTCCCCGCTCGAGGTTCGATACCAGCTCGCACACAGCGCCCACACCGACCTCCGTAGTCGCCTTCTCAAGCGCGTGTTGTAGCGTTGCGCGCTCTCCGCCCTGACATCGATCGCATGACCCGGATGAGCAGCCACGGCTTTGATGAGCGTTGCGATGTGACGGACTTGTGACTCGATCATGTAGAGGATCGACCCCGAGCCCACATTCGTGTTGGGACCATAAAGCAGGAACAGGTTCGGGAACATGGGGACAGTGATGCCCAGATATGCGTACGCCTGGGTCTTCCAACCCTCGGCCAAGGAGACTCCGCGAGAGCCGCGCACGGACATCGGGGCGAGAAAATCGGTGGCGCGAAACCCGGTTCCGTAGATCACGACATCTGCAGGACGAAACTTTCCATCCACGGTCTTGACACCGTTGTCGCAGAGCTCTGCGATAGCCTTCGGCACCAACGACACGCGATCACTCGCGATTGCTGGATAGTAATCATTCGAGAACAGCACTCGCTTGCACCCTGGCGCGTCCGAAGGCATCAATTGCTCGCGCAAAGATGGGCTAGCAACCTGCCGATGTAGGTGGCGGCGCGCGATCGCACCGAGGACGCGTGAGAGGGGCTTCGCGTCGACTAGCGTCACAGCGAGCAACTCGAAAATTAGCCATACCGCGAAACGCTCGAGGCGCAGCGCCATCGGCAATAACTCGCTCACCCTGTCGTGAAGGACTCCATACCTGCTGTCCCACTTCGGCAAGATCCACGGAGCCGTGCGCTGATATAGCGTGACATGCTCCGCCTCCTGGGCGATGTGTGGCACGAATTGGATGGCACTAGCTCCTGTGCCGATGACGGCTACTTGCTTGCCGCGAAGCGAAACCGATCGGTCCCAACGCGCCGAATGAAAGCGCGGCCCCTGGAAGGTGTCTGCGTCGGCAATAACGGGTACGTGGGGCAAGGAGAGCTGACCCACGGCCGAGACGACGACATCGCAGGTTATTGTCTCGTTCGAGTTCGTAACCAGGGTCCAACGCCCTGGCTGGTCATCGAAGGTCATTGCGACAACTTCGGTCTGGGTACGCAGATGCGCGGCCAGTCCGCCACTCTCCACGAGTTGTTGGAGGTACTTGAGTATCTCGGGCTGCTCGGCATATCGCCGTGACCAACGAGGATTGGGCTTGTACGAGAGTGAGTACAACGCTGACGGCACGTCGCAGGCCGCTCCCGGATAGGTGTTGTCACGCCAAACACCCCCGATGTCTGCAGCCTTTTCCAGGATCGTGAAGTTCGTGAACCCGTCCTTCTTCAGCCGGTGGGCCATCGCAACCCCGGCGAAGCCGGCCCCGATGATCACGATCGACGGATCGTACGCGCGACAGGCCGTCGCGAAGTTGCTGCTCATGAGGCAGAGACGACTGACTTCACGCTGCGGCGGTCGAGGTGGTGTAGGTGTAGGAGCATTGCCTGTTCGGACACTTTCACCTGACTTCCGAGGCTTCAAGGAAGCGTCCCGCTCGATGAATCGCGTCTCGGGCTTCGGGAAGAATCCGGAACATAGCCTGGAATACATGGATCTGTCCCCGGTATACCTGGATGTCGACGTGGGATCCAGCTGATTGAAGTCGCTCGGCGAGACGGCGCGAGTCATCGATCAACATTTCTCTCCCGCCCACCTGAATGAGGATCGGCGGCATCGAGGTGAGGTCCGCGTCAAGCACGCTGAGGCGCGGATCTCCGCGATCTGCGCCACCTACGTAGAGGTCAAGAGCGCGCGCCGCTGATTGAGCGGAGGCAAAAGGATCCCGGCGGCGAAGTTCACGCGCTCTGGCAAGTTCGCACCTGAGATCCAGGACGGGAGACATCAGCAGCATCGCATCAGGGAGCGGCAATCCAACTGCACGAGCGCCCAAGGCCGTGGCCATCGTGAGCTGACCGCCCGCTGAATCGCCGGCAACCGCGACGGTGCGCTGACAAGAACCCGGGGACCCTCCGCTGGTAAGCCAGCGATACGCATTCAGCGCATCGTCCGCGGCTGCGGGATAGGGATACCGCGGGGCAAGACGATACTTCACTGCGAAGATGGGGCGCCCGCTCGCCGAGGCGAGTTCACCAAGAAGACCGCGGTGCGTCTCCGGCGAGCACATAGAATAGGCGCCGCCGTGGATGTACAGCAAAGGGTTGGCATGCGGATTAATGGCAGGCGTGGTGATCCAGTCCCCACGAACCGGGCCTCCGGCGAATACAGTGTCAACCTTGCGCACTGTGACGCCGCGCCGAGGCCGTGAGGCTACGAGCGCTGTTCGAAGCACGCGATCCATCACCGCAAGTCCGTAGGCGTTTGATGGCATCAGCTGCGCCAGTGGCCGCAGCGTGGTTCGCGAGGACATCGCGACGAGATGACTGGCAAGACTGGGCTGCCAGTCAGGGGCATCCATTCTGGTCACCGGGGACACACCTCTTCGGGCCGATTCTCGAATCGGTAGTCCGAGAGGCGAAAGGTGCGGCTCCGCCAATAGGTCTCCAGAGTCGTTGATGGACGGAGTGGAACGTCACCGTGCCTGTCGAAGTAGTAGCTGTTGGCACTGGAACAGCTCGGCTGCCAGAAAACCTGTCTGTGACGCCGCCTTAGCACTTCGGCGAAATAACGGTCGTTCGCCTCCTTCTTGACCTCCACCCAGTTAGCACCCAGCGCCCGCGCGCGACGAAGACACCGGACGATGTGCCGACTCTGCGCCTCGATGAGCGTGAAGTACGAGGAACCGTTGTAGCCGTACGGGCCGAAGATGTTGAAATGATTCGGAAATCCCGGGACGCTCACCCCTTCGAAGGCCTGCAGTCGATGCTCGCCCCACCATGTAGCCTGCTCCAGCCCGCCGCGTCCCTTCAATACGTAAGTAGGCATGTTGCCCGACTCCATCACTTTGAAGCCGGTGGCCAGGATCAAGACGTCAATGGGATGAGCTTTGCCGTCTCGAGTATGGACGGATGCATGGTCGATATGGGTTATGCCGCTCGTCTCGAGCGAAACGTTGGACCGGTTGTAGGTTGCGAGATAGGAATTGTGGAAGCTGGGTCGTTTACAGCCCAACGAGTAGCGCGGAATGAGTTGTTCTCTCGTCGTCGGGTCATGGACCTCACGCCGCATGTACCGCTTTGCGGCGCTCTCCATGACATCGGCGAACGGTATCACCGTATGAAAGTGAGCGGCGATTGGGAAAGTGATTTCCACGAACGCCTGGCTGGCGGTCCGGGTCGCCAATTGTGCCCCCGGCAGGAAATGTAGAAGCCTTCCACCCCACGTCGGTATGGGGAAGTCTGGCTTCGGCAGACAATAAATTGGAGTTCGCTGAAATACCGTCAGACTCTCTGCTTTCTTTGCGACTTCGGGTATCAGTTGCACCGCCGATGCACCGGTACCGATTACTGCAACCCTCTTCCCGCTGAGATCTTTGGCATTGTCCCATCTAGCCGTGTGGAGCGTAACGCCGGCGAAATCTCGCACCCCCTTGATTTCAGGCCACTTTGGCCGACTGAGAACGCCGGAGCAATTTATCACGAAGCGTGCCGTGAACTCCTCACCATTGGCACTGGTCAAATGCCACCGTGTTGCGTTCTCGTCGAAACAAGCCTCGGTAATGGTTGTGTTGAAACGAATATGGTCCCAGAGCCGATACTTTTCAACACATCGCTCGGCATAGGCTTTGAGCTCATTGCCGTGGGCGTACGTGCGCGACCAAGAGGGCCGCATTTCGTATGAGAATTGATAACTGAACGACGGTATATCGACAGCGATACCCGGGTAGGTGTTCCAGTGCCACGTACCACCTACGCCATCGGCGTCATCAACCATCAAGAAGTCGGTAAATCCCGCCTTCATCAAGCTAATGCCAGACCCGATGCCGGAAAATCCAGCTCCTATGATAATTATCTCGTAATTACGGTCGGACTTGCGATCCATTCCTGTATTTCACCGTTCTGACGGTCAGCCTTGCAAACTTGTATTCAGAGTGATTGCGTCAGCTCGACGTGTGTATCGTCGCGCCGGGTTATCACGTAATCATGAGGATCCAAGCGGGATAGTTCTCTCATAAACTGGGTCGCGAAACCTGGGTACATCGTGCCGTTGTAGCCGTCCTCGGTCAAATACCAACTGCTGCACCCCGAATTCCAAGTCGTTCGTCGAAGGCGGCGCTGAATTTCGGAGTGATAGCGGTCCTGACGATCCTCCCTCACATCCAAAGTGCCGATGTCATTTTGCTGAAGGAGCTTGATCGCCTTGACTATATAGTCAATTGCAGCCTCCATATATACGAGCGCCGAGTTGTGGCCTGGCCCCGAATTCGGTCCGAAAGTGAAGAATAAGTTCGGATACCCGGCCACGCTCACGCTCTTGAAGGCAAATGTCCCCTGAGACCATTCATCGCCGAGCTTCCGACCGCCGAGGCCGCTAATCGGGAACGGGGTGCCACGTTTGGCCACATCGAAGCCAGTGGCAAATACGATACAGTCCACTTCGTGCTCGACACCGTCGGCGGTCCGAACACCGTTGGGTGACAATGTGGCGATCGGCCAGCTGATCAGCTTGCAGTTATCCGCCTGTAGCGCAGGGTAATAATCACTGGTCATGAGCATGCGCTTGCATCCAGGCCTGAAATGGGGCGTCAACTGACGTCTCAACCAGGAGTCTTTCACCTGCCGACGGAGATGAGCCTTGGCCGCCAGCTGTATCGCGGACGTCGCGGCGGTGTTCCAGACCATACCCACTGCCATCACTTCGTGGGCCCAAAACCACGCGTCGCGGAGCGCTTGTTCGCTCACCGGCAGGTGTGTGAAGGTCGAACGCGCCCAGGCCGGATGCCTGAAGTTCACCCTGGGCAACACCCAGCCGGGCGTTCTCTGGAAGACTTTGACCGAGGCAGCCGACTTTACGAGCTCGGGAATGATCTGAACCGCGCTCGCGCCTGTCCCGATGACTGCAACCCTCTTACCGCCGAGATCGTAGCCATGGTCCCATCGAGCGCTGTGGATCTTTTTTCCACCGTACGAGTCAATACCCCGAATATCGGGAAAGCTGGCGTTGGCAAGTGGTCCACTGGCCATCACAACTGACCGGGTGTGATACCGCTTTCCATCTGCCGTGTCGGCCATCCAGATGCCGGCACTCTCATCGAATTCCAAGGCAGTCACGTCGGTATCAAACTGGATGAACCGGGCAAGATCGTACTTGGCGACCATATCGTCGATATATTCGAGGATCTCAGCGCTCCCCGAGTAGGTACGAGTCCAGCCCGGATTCGGCTCGAACGAGTAGGAGTAGAGAAGCGAGGGAATATCGCAGGCCGCACCGGGATAAGTATTGTCTCGCCAGGTGCCTCCGACGCGATCTGACCGTTCCAGGATGACCAAGTCATCCGTGCCCTCTTGAAGCAGTCTGATCGCCGCACCGATACCTGCGAACCCGGCGCCGACGATCAACGTCGTCGTGGTGCCTGTCATTTGGCAACCGGTTCGTAGGTCAGTTCGTCCGTCCAGGATGGCGGCCGACCGAAAATCTGAACAGGGAAAACATCGATCGCATTGCCAAGGCGCTGAGACACGAAGTGCAGAGGCTGGGACCGCTTGATGGACGACGACATGTGCGCCTTCAAGATGTGATAGCCGGGCACCCTCCGCGTATGCTCACTGCGATCGCCGACATTGGCATACCGCGTCACTGCGTTGTATGTCTTTGTCAATCCGATTCAGGACCATGTGACGGCTTGATTCAGGACCAGCTGGATGTTTGCGGTGTTAGTTGGTGGCGCGGGTGTGGCTGAGTCGGTATGAGGCGGTGCCGGTTTCGATGATGGTGCCGTGAAAGGTGAGCCGGTCGACGATCGCAGCGCATAGACGTGGGTCGGTGAATGTTTTGGTCCAGCCGGAGAAGCTCTCATTTGATGCAATGGCTACCGACGCCTTCTCTTCGCGTTCGGTGATGACCTGGAACAGCAACTCGGCGCCG
This sequence comes from Mycolicibacterium sp., assembly GCA_050175175.1. Classification (GTDB taxonomy): domain Bacteria; phylum Actinomycetota; class Actinomycetes; order Mycobacteriales; family Mycobacteriaceae; genus Mycobacterium. The sequence goes on from JBFXJE010000010.1 coordinate 91,250, forward strand.
CGGCGATCGAGTTCCATGTATCCGAGTTCGTCGATACAGAGGAGATCGACGCGACCGTAGCGGGCGATCGTGCGGGCGAGTTGCTTGTCGTCGGCGGCCTCGACAAGTTCATTGACCAGCTTGGTCGCGAGTGTGTAGCGGACCCGGAAGCCTTGTTCGGCGGCAGCGGTGCCCAGAGCGATGAGCAGGTGAGACTTGCCGGTGCCCGAGTCGCCGATCAAGCAGAGCGGGTCGCCGCGGCGTATCCAATCGCTTTGGGCGACGGTGTGCACGGTTGCGGCGTTGATGTTGGGGTTGGCGTCGAAGTCGAAGTCGCCCAGCCATTTTTGACGCGGGAATCCGGCTGCTGCGACCCGACGCACCGTGGATCGGCGGTCTCGGTCATCGCATTCGGCCAGCAGTAGTTCGGCTAGGAAGCCGTGGTAGGTGAGCTGTTCGCGTTCAGCAATTTTCACTGCTTCGTCTATGACTGCACGCACGGTCGGCAACCGTAGGCGTCGACACGCGGAATCGACTGCTGCCTGCGCCGCCTCTTGGGTCATCCCTCGTTGGCGGTGCAGGGTGTTGGTGACTTTGGTGACCGTGCTCATGGTCTAGCTGTTCCTTCCATTCCGTCGTCGGGTGGCGGTATTGCGGGTCTGCGTTGGAGAAGCTCGTCATAGGCCGCGACGTCGGGCAGCGGCCGAGTGTCGGGTGGGAGGCCGGCGATGACGGTCGCCGGATCGGCCAGGCGGCGCTGGGTCAGACTGACAACCCGGTGAACGACGGCATCGGCTTGGTTACCGGGGTGACGGTCTGATTCGGGACCACCCCCGGCGGCATGCAGGCGCGCTTCGACCGCGACCACGTCCGCCGATACAGCACCGACGGACAGAGCTGCTTGGATCCCGGCGATCACGTCGGCGGCGCGCATGCTGCGGTGCAGGAGTAATACCTCGATCAGCGAGCGGGTTCCGGCGGCGTCACCGTCGACGCGGCGGGCCTGCTGCCAGAACGCCTCATGGGCTGCGGTGAACGCACCCGATACGCGGGCCTGGGCAAGTGCGGTCGAGCCGGGCAACGCGCCGGGCTTGTAGTGCAGGACCTCGAGGTAGTGGTCGAGGTTGATCGATTGCCCGTTGCGGGTCGTGACGCGTTCATGGCGTGCAGCGATGGTGCGGCCGTCGAAGACGACCAGTTCCGAGGCCCGTAGCGAGACCCTGATTTTGCGTCCGATCAACCGGGCGGGAACGGAGTATTTCGCTGACCGTGCCGTGATCAGTGCGCAGCGATCCACCCGTGGATGCAGCACCAACCCCGGGTCGAACCGCTCAGCGGGCAGAGGCGCGAGATGGGCTCGTTCAGCCTGAAAGTCTTGGCCCACGGTGTGCAGTCGGCCGCTGATACGCCGATGATCGTCGCGTGCTTCACAGCGGCGAATGTGGTCGTTGAGCTCGGACAGCGAATCCACTTCCGGCATGGGTGTGAGCCAGGTGCGGCGGAAACGGCCGATCTCGCCTTCAACTCCGCCTTTCTCATGGGCGCCTTTCACTCCCGGCTGGCAGTAGAACGGGTCGAACCCGTAGAACGATCGGAACAGCACCCACCGGTCGTTCTCAACCCTGCCTCGACCGCGGCCGAACACCACCGAGGTGACCGCAGACTTCAAGTTGTCGTAACGGATATGCCGGACGGGGACGCCGCCGATCACGTCGAATGCTTCGAGATGCCCTTCGAGGAACGCTTCCTGCGACTGTGTCGCATACACCCGATGGACCGCCTTGCCCGACATCGACATTCGGAAGGTGAACATGTGGCAGCGGGTTCTGACACCAGCGAGCATGACGTAGACCTCACCGAAATCAACCTCAGCTTCGGCGCCGGGTGCATGGTCCTGCGGCACGAACGCCTCCTGCGCCTGTCTACCCGATTCGGCGATGATCTCCGCACGACGGACACGGACATAGTCACGCACCGACGAATACGACAAATCTGCCGCACCGTGCTCATCAGCCAGACGAACACAAATCCTTCTCGCGGTGTGGCGTTGCTTACGGGGCGCATCCAGATCAGCACGCAACATCACGTCGATCACTGATTTGAGCGGGCCGAGTTTCGGGGACTCCCGCACCGGCGTCTTCCGCTTCGGGGGCTCTGGATTCGCCAACGCCGCCCGCACCGTATCCCGGCCGACCTTGTACTTCCGAGCAAGCGCCCGAATACCCAAGCCCCCGACCCGCGCATCCCTACGGATCTGGGCGAACAGCTCCACACGACTTCCCATCCGGAACCCTCCGACAGCGAGCCAATAATCGACACGCCAACCGTCGAGGGTGGTCCTGAATCAAACCGTCACAACACACCGGTCTGACGAAACATGGTCCTGAATCAGGCCGTCACACCGGTCCTGAATCAAGCTGTCATAGCCAGTTGTATAACTTCTCCTCGGACAGACCCATAGCGTTGAGATTCATCAACATGCGCGTCAGGAGCGGGATATACAGCAAAGCGCCGGTGAGAATTCGCGGGTCGACAAGAGCACCCGCAGTTTGAATGGCGTGGATTCGCATCGGGCTGGCGCCCAGGTCATTCAAGACCTGGAAGCCAACCGCGAGATGCCTTGATTCGTCGCTGTTGACCTTGTTGAACACCTCCCCGCACACAGGGTCGTCAACCTCATCGAGGAGAAACTTCAGCAGCGCTCCATCGAGCGCAGTCTCCAGTGCCGGAATCGCGGCCCCGATGACGGTCAGGGGCAGGGCTTCCGCATAACGGTCCAGCCATTCGATGACCAGCCGAATATTCTTGTTCGGGACCGGTTTCTCGCCTTCCTCGAGCATGCCCCAGCGACGCATCAAGGCAAGTTCGGCATTGGCGTGACGCTGCTCCTCGGCGTGAAAGTAACGGTAAATGTCTCCGAGCGCTTCGAATGGCGCCTTTGGAGCCATCGCGGCGAAGGCACGTGCTCCAACATGCTCAATCCACACCACGTCGGACATGAATTGCTTGAGTTTGGGACGCTGTTCATCGGTGATCAGTTCCGCGCCAGGGGCGTTCCAATCGATATCGGCAAGAGCCCATTGCTTGTTTTTGATTGTCTCGAGCATGTCACTGTATGCGAAAGCCATTTTCCCTGCTCCTCTACTCGGCTGAATCGTTCCATGAGGCCATGCGCTCCACGAGGCCCAGCGTGCGAGTAAAGGGGCCGGGTAGGGCTCTCTTGAGTTGCCACAAGACTTTGGCATCGAGTTGGGGTACTACATAAATTTGTCCGCGATCGTGCGCGTTCAACGTCGTTCGAGCAACGTGCTGTGGCGAAATGCCGGTCCATTTCATCAGGTTGGCCGCGAGTCTTGCAGCCGCCTCGTCGATTTGAGGATTGTTGACGATGTTCGTCTTCACGAAGGTGGGGCAAAGCACTGTGACGTTGATGTCAGTACCGCTCAGTTCGGCCGCCAATGTCTCCGACAGAGCGAGCACCCCGGCCTTGCTCACGTTGTAAGCCGCCATCCGAGGGGCCGAGCCAAAGCTCGCTGCCGACGCCACATTGATGACTCCGCCATGCCCATTGCTGCGGAGCCGAGGCACAAAAGTCTCGCAGCCGTAGATAACGCCCCAGAGGTTGACAGAAATCGCCGCGTTCCAGTCCTCGATCGACGTCGCGCCGATGCGGTTGCCGCCCGCACCGATTCCGGCGTTGTTGATGACGAGGCTCGCAGCCTTCTCGAACCAGTCTTCGCTCACATCAGCGAGGTTGCGGACCTGCTCAAGATCGGTGACATCGCATGCGATGTCGAAGCCCTCGCCGCCAGCCTGCCTCACCAACTCTGCCGACTCTTTTGCAGTGACGGGATCTTTGTCGGCGCACACCACGCGTCCACCTCGGCGCGCAAGCTCCACGGCGAATGCGCGGCCGATACCGCTTCCTGCGCCCGTGACGACTGCATCGGCGCGGTGCGTTCTGCCTGGTGCGCCGCCGAAGGGCAGCAATCTCATCCGTCTGCCTTTCGGGTCGCGACATGGACGTCTGCTGTGGGGAAACTCTCATCTGGGGGCACCAGCCACCATTGGTGTCGCATGCCACCAGTTTGGTGGTGGAACGAGCACCTTGTCAAGATGGAGAGGTGCGGTCGAGAAACAAGCGCTGGGGTGGTCGGACCGGGGCCGAGCGTCGTGCCGAGCGACGGCAGCAATTGATCGAGGCCGCAACCGAGATTTGGAGTGAGAGCGGTTGGGCCGCGGTCACTATGCGCGGCGTATGCGCCCGCACAGGGCTGAACGATCGATACTTCTACGAGGGCTTCAAGACGCGCGATGAGCTGCTCGTTGCTGCGTGGGATGGCGTCCGCAATGACATGCTCGGCGAGGTCGCCGCGCTCTTCAACGAGCGTGCGAATCGGCCGCCGATCGAAACCATCACCGCGGCGATCACCATCGTGGTCGACCGGATCGCACGCGATCCCGGCCGGGCACGCATCCTCCTCGCTCAGCATGTCGGTAGCTCACCGCTACAAGACCGCCGCGCCGTGGCGCTACAGGAAGCAACGCAGTTGGTCGTTGAGGCAAGCCGGCCACACCTCCGACAAGATGCCGACGAGATAGCCCTTCGCATGGACACCCTGATCGCTGTCGGGGGATTCGTCGAAGTCATCACCGCCTGGCACTCCGGTTTGCTTGCGGTGACCGAGAAAGAAGTGGTCGCGCACACCAGCAGACTTGCTGAAACCCTGGCTCAACGCTATGTCATCAGCGACTGATCGAGGCTCACAACAGGGCCAGCCAGCCCCGTGGCGATCGCTGCGAACCGCATTTGCGGGTCCGACCGCCACCTTCACCGGCCACCGAGCACCGAATCCGTGAGTCGACCGACGCGTCGCACCCTGTTCGGAAGGAGCGACGCAGGAACGGTGCTCCTGCGTCGCCGCACTTCCGCATCTTTGCTATCCCGACGAAGCGATAACTCGCTGTGAACCGTCTTGGTCGAACAGTTCTTTGCTCCAATGCTCCAGGACCGCGGCGCTGTCCCAATCATCAGGATGGAAACCCGGGCGATTGTAGGAACGGAAACGCCGCAGCGCATCGGCGGTGAACATCGGGGTGCGACTGAAGCGGTACAGACTGCGCACCAACGTGACCGGGTTATATGAGGCTTTGTCAGCGGCCATGGACAGGGCAGTCTGCAGAATGAGTTCGCCGAACAGAATTACTGAAGCGATCCGCATGCCGCGTACACGGGTGCGCTCGGTTCCTCCCACGAGCCGATAGACATCGAAGGCAACCGCTTTGTGCTCCGACTCCTCGAAGGCATGCCACAGCAGAATCGGTCGAACCTCTGTCTGTCCGATGAGCTTCTGGGCGTCTTCGCTGGTAAGAATGATTTCTGCCAGCGTAGCGGTGTAGTGCTCCAACGCGGAGGTCATGGACAGCCGCATTTCCGGCGAAAAGCGCCGTTCCAATCGCTTGATCAGGCGTGCGACATGACGGTCGATTCGCGCCGTCGGATACCCCATGACCTGGAGTCGCTCGTTGAGGAGACGATGCTGGTGTCGATGTGTGGCCTCTTGTCCGATGAAACCCTTGACCGCTGTATCCAATTGGGGATCGTCGATGGAGCTCTGGAAGTTCCTGACCGATCGGATGAAGAAATCCTCGCCTTCCGGGAACGTCGCAGAAAGCACCGAGATGAAATGGCTCATCACCAGGTCGCCATCCACGAAGTGTTGCCGCTTCGTGGAGGTCGGCATCGGAAAACGAACACGCCTGGGTTTTGGCAGCACGCGGGTCCTGGTCCGGGCTTGATCTTCCGACACTGGAGGTCCTTCCTCGAAGTTGGATCTGACTTTATGCCTTGTCAGATAAGACTGCCAGACTGTAGGACATGAGTCCAGCACGTGTTTATGGCGGGCTGTCCGCAGCTCAACGCGATGCGCAGCGCCGCGTGATGTTGATTGATGCCGCGGTCTCAATCATGGGCACCCACGGAGCTACCGCGTGCACCGTGACCGCCGTGTGTGCGAAGTCAGGAGTGACGAGCCGGTACTTCTACCAGCAGTTTCGCGACCGAGACGCACTCTTGCGCGCGGTATTTGCCAAGATCTCCGCCACCTTCCAGGCGGTGATAACCAGCGCCATTCCGGACGACACGGTTGCTCCTCAAGAACTCGCTTACGCTCCGATCAAGGCCCTGGTTCAGGTGATCGAGAACGATCCCAGCATGGCCCGCATACTGTTTGTCGAATCGGGCGCAGAACCCCTCCTTCGGCAGCTGCGAAGCGAGCTGATGACCGATTTTGCGGAGCTGGTGCTCAGAGAGGCCCGCTTGCACCTCGATATACCCAGCGAGGTGCTTCAAGTCGCAGATCTCGCCGCCACCTACGGTGTCGGGGGCCTGTTCGAGATACTCCGTCGCTGGATAGACGGACAACTGAACCTCTCGACTGAAATGCTTATCGAGCACTGTGCGGGTTTTCTCGGCAGTCTCGGCCTATATACCCTCGGGCAGGCGCCTGATCAGGCCGCTCCGCGGCTGGCCGCAGTTGACGAGACCCGATAGATTCTGACCGACCCGGATTTATATACGACTCGGTTGGCTGAGGCGCATGGCGCGACGCTGATAATCACTGCTGGCGTTCACCCGAGATCGCGACCGTAGACTCCACGCGCGCCGGACGAGGAACTCGATACGACCTAGCAAGGGCCCTGTGTGTGCCGTCGCGCCCGCAGTCAATTCCTTTGATCGCTCGATCTGCAGCGAAGCGCACCGCTTCGATCCATCGCGCTTCGACGGAATCGCGGCGCGGGAAACAAATCTGACGCAAGCCCTGCCGCCGTTGTCACCTGATGTTAATTGCGGCTAACATCAGCGCCTAGCAGATGACGTCGATGCTCGCCCGGAGGGAAAATTTTGGTACAGGTCTTGCCCGACCGGGTCGACGACACCGCGCCCGGGTATCTCAAGAACCGCGAAGGACTGAGCGCGCAACTCCACACCATCGTGGAGCAACTGGCGCTGGTCAACGGCGGCGGAGGCGCGAAATACGTTGCGCGCCACCGCAAGCGGGGCAAGCTGCTCGTCCGCGAGCGCATCGAGCTGATGCTCGACCCCGACACGGCGTTCCTCGAACTATGTCCCTTCGCCGCCTGGGGCAGTAAGTTCCCCGTCGGCGGTAGCGTGGTGGTCGGCATCGGCGTAGTCGAGGGCATCGAGTCGATGATCATCGCCCACGACCCCACCGTCCGCGGCGGCGCATCGAACCCCTATACCTTCCGCAAGGTGTTCCGCGGCATGGCCATCGCGCGGGAGAACCGACTGCCCATCATCAACATCGTCGAGTCTGGCGGCGCCGACCTGCCCACACAGGCAGACATCTTCGTGCCCGGCGGACAGCTGTTCCACGACTTGACACAGCACAGCGCAGCGGGGCTGCCGACACTGGCCTTGGTCTTCGGCAACTCCACCGCTGGAGGTGCGTACGTCCCGGGCATGTGCGACTACGTCGTGATGGTTCGCAACCGTTCCAAGGTGTTCCTCGGGGGTCCGCCGCTGGTCAAGATGGCCACGGGCGAGGTCTCCGATGACGAGTCGCTCGGCGGCGCCGACATGCACGCCCGCACCTCGGGGCTGGCCGATTACATGGCCGAGGACGAGCAGGATGCGATCCGCATCGGCCGTCGCATCATGGCGCGGCTCAACTGGCGGAAGAACGGCCCCGGACCCACCACGCCGCCGCACCCACCGGTGCACGACCCCGATCAGCTGCTCGGCATCGCGTCGGTCGATCCGAAGGTGCCCTTCGACCCCCGCGACGTCATCGCCCGAGTGGTCGACGGCTCGGCCTTCGACGAGTTCAAACCTCTCTACGGCACGTCACTCGTCACCGGCTGGGCCTCGATCCACGGCTTCCCAGTCGGCATCCTCGCCAACGCACGGGGCATCCTGTTCAGTGAGGAGGCCGAGAAAGGTTCGCAGTTCATCCAACTGGCAAATCAGATCGACACCCCCCTCATCTTCCTGCAGAACACCACCGGTTTCATGGTCGGTGCCGAGTACGAACAGGGCGGCATCATCAAGGACGGCGCCAAGATGATCAACGCCGTATCCAACAGCACGGTCCCCCACGTGACCATCACCATGGGTGCGTCCTACGGTGCCGGGAACTACGGCATGTGCGGGCGATCGTACTCGCCGCGTTTCCTATTCGCTTGGCCTAACTCGAAGTCGGCCGTGATGGGTCCGGCGCAACTGGCCGGAGTGCTGTCCATCGTGGCGCGCGAGTCCGCCGCCGACCGCGGGCTGCCCTTCGACGAGGAGGCCGACGCCCAGATGCGCGCCGCCGTCGAGGAACAGATCGAGCGCGAATCCGTCGCACTGGCCAACAGCGGCCGACTTTACGACGACGGGATCATCGATCCCCGCGATACGCGGACCGTTCTCGGGTTCTGCCTGTCGGTGATCCACAACGGCGAGGTCCGTGGCCAGCGTGGCTACGGCGTGTTCCGGATGTGATGGCGATGCCCAAGATCCGCAAGGTCCTGGTCGCCAACCGTGGCGAGATCGCGCGGCGGGTGTTCCGCACTTGCCGCGATCTCGGCATCGCCACCGTCGCGGTCTATTCCGACGCCGACGCCGACGCGTGGCACGTCGCCGACGCCGACGAGGCCGTGCACCTTCCCGGCTCGTCTGCCGCTGAGACCTACCTCGACATCCACCGGATCATCGCCGCTGCCTCGCTCACCGGCGCGGACGCAGTACACCCCGGCTACGGCTTCCTTTCGGAAAACGCCGGGTTCGCGCGCGCCTGTGCCGCCGCCGACCTCGTCTTCATCGGTCCGCCGCCCGGGGCGATCGACGCGATGGGCTCGAAGCTGCAGGCCAAGAAGACGATGTCCGACGCGGGGGTGCCTGTGCTGCCCGGTGGCGACACGACGGGGCTATCGGCCGAGCAGCTGGCGAAGCTGGCCGCCGACGTCGGCTACCCCGTGCTGGTCAAGGCCAGCGCCGGCGGCGGTGGCCGAGGCATGCGCATTGTCGCGTCGCCGGACGAGCTCGACGAAGCGGTCACCTCCGCTTCGCGTGAGGCCGCCGCCGCGTTCGCCGACGGCACCGTCTTCCTCGAGCGTTACGTCCAGCGCCCACGCCACGTCGAGATCCAGATCATGGCCGACACGCACGGAAACGTCGTCTCTCTGTTCGAGCGCGAGTGCTCCGTGCAGCGTCGACACCAGAAGGTGATCGAGGAGGCGCCGTCACCGGTCGTCGACGACGCGTTGCGCGCTCGGATGAGCGAGGCCGCCATCGCCGCCGCGCGCGCCGTCGGCTACGTAGGCGCCGGGACGGTCGAGTTCGTCTACGACGCCGCTCAGGATGGCAAAGCCGACTCCTTCGCCTTCCTCGAGATGAACACCCGGCTGCAGGTCGAGCACCCGGTTACCGAGCTGATCACCGGCCTCGACCTGGTGCGTGCCCAGCTGCTCGTAGCCATGGGCCGCCCGCTGCCTGAGGAGATGCACAACCCGCGAATTCGCGGTCACGCGGTCGAGGCCCGTCTGTGCGCCGAGGATCCGGCCGATGACTACCGGCCCTGTACCGGCACCCTGCGCACCTTGGATGTCCCGGCGCTTGCCGGCGTGCGGGTTGACTCGGGTTTTCGTGCCGGTTCGGTCATCAGTCATTACTACGATTCGCTGCTGGCCAAGGTCATCGCGTGGGCACCAACGCGCGACGAGGCACTTGCCAGCCTCTCGGCGGCGCTGGCCGGCGCCCGTATTCACGGCGTGACCACCAATCGCAACCTGCTTGTTCGCGTCCTGCGCCATGACGAGTTCGCCGGGCGGGGCACCGACACTGGGTTCCTTGACCGACACGACGTCGCCCAACTCGGCGCTGCCCTCCCAGACACGCAGTCCGAGCGCCTGCACGCCGTCGCGGCGACCGTGGCCGGGGTGGCCGCGCGGCGTGCCGTCGCAACTCTGCAGGCCACGTTGCCCGCCGGCTGGCGCAACAACCCTTCGCAGCCGCAGACCACGACCTGGCAGACCCAGGGTGGGCGCGAAGTGCGCGTCGGGTACACGTTAGGTTCGACAGGGACCTGCCTGCAGGTCGACGACGAGCCGTTGGCCGACGTCGAGGTTGTCGAGGGCAGTAGCGAGCGGGTGGTGCTGCGCGTCGACGGGGTGCGCCGCACTTATGATGTCGTCCTCGACGGCGATGTTGCCCACCTCGACTCGGTCGCCGGCTACTCCGCCCTGCGGCTGGCGCCACGCTTCGTCGACCCGAGCACTCTCAACCCGCCCGGGTCGCTCACCGCGCCGATGCCGGGCTCGGTGATCCGACTACCGGTCGCCGAGGGCGAGACGGTCTCGGCGGGCCAAACCCTTGTCGTCCTGGAGGCGATGAAGATGGAGCACACCGTCGCGAGCCCGATCGACGGGGTGCTGAGCGCCCTGCCGGTCCAGGTCGGCCATCAGGTCTCGAGCGGTGACGTCCTCGCCGTGGTCGAGGCGGTGGACGGCGGTGAAGTGGCGTCGGACGCCACCGAGCTCTAATGAACCCGGCGCGCTCCCGATCGGTGGCGCGTCGATACCGATGTGAGGAGTGTCATGGAATTGCACGAGACAGAGGAACGTCAGGACCTGCGCAAGGCGGTCGCCGAGATCGCCAAGGACTTCGGACACGAGTACTACCTGGAAAAATCGCTGGCCGGCGCGAAGAGCACCGAGCTGTGGCAGGCCGTGGGCAAACAGGGCTTCCTCGGGGTGAACCTTTCCGAGCAGTACGGCGGCGGCGGCGGCGGCATCTACGACATGCAGATCGTCGGTGAGGAGCTCGCCGCGGCGGGCTGCCCGCTGCTGATGACCGTCGTCTCGCCAACCATCTGCGGCACGATCATCCAGGCATTCGGCAGTGAGGAACTCAAGCAGCAGTGGCTGCCGGGCATCGCCAGCGGCGAGACGATCATGGCATTCGCAATCACCGAGCCGGACGCGGGCTCGAACTCGCACAACATCTCCACGACCGCGAAACGCGACGGCGACGACTGGGTCATCAACGGCACCAAGTACTACATCTCCGGTGTCGACGAAGCCGAAGCGATCCTGGTCGTCACCCGAACGTCTACCAACGACAGTGGTCGCGGACTACTCAGCCTGCTCGTCGTGCCCACCGATGTCCCCGGGCTCACCAAGTCACTCATCCCGGTCCAGGCGGTCACTCCAGAGAAGCAGTTCACTCTATTCTTCGATGACGTCCGCGTGCCGGCCGCCAACCTTATCGGCACGGAGAACGAGGGCCTGCGCCAGGTCTTCATGGGCCTGAACCCGGAGCGAATCATGGGGGCAGCGCTCGGCAACGGCATCGGCCGTTACGCGCTGGATAAAGCCGCCGATTACGCCCGCAACCGCCACGTGTGGGGAGCGCCGATCGGCTCGCACCAGGGCGTATCGCACCCCCTCGCCCACGCCAAGATCCAGGTCGAGCTGGCCCGGTTGATGACCCAGCGTGCCGCCGCCCTGCACGACGCCGGCGATCCGGGGTCGGGTGAGGCGTCGAACATGGCGAAATATGCCGCAGCCGAGGCGGGCATCCTGGCGCTCGACCAGGCGATTCAGACCCACGGCGGCAACGGCATGGCCACCGAGTACGGCCTCGCCACGTTGTGGGGTCCGGCCCGGCTCATGCGCACCGCGCCGATCAGCCGCGAAATGATCCTCAACTTCGTGGCGCAGCACAGCCTGAAACTGCCCGCGTCCTACTGAGTCGCCGCGGACGGAAAGGGAATCGCATGCAACTCGGCATCGGTCAGTGGGTGACCCGGCGCGCCTTCCTCAACGGCGGGCGCACCGCGTTGATCAGCAACGGCGCGCACATCACCTACGCCGACCTCGATCGGCGCACCAACCAGGTCGCCGCCGCACTCATCGCCCTCGGCGTGCGCAAGGGCGATCGGGTCGCGATGCTGCTGGTCAATTCGACCGAGTTCATCCAGGTGCTGCTGGGCTGCGCCAAAATCGGCGCACTTGCAGTTCCGCTCAACGTGCGCCTTGCCGGACCCGAGATCGGCTACATCCTGGCCGACTCAGGCGCCGATGTTCTGGTCTTCCACGAGCCGTTCGCCGCGCAGGCCAAGAGCGCCGTCACCGAGTCCGGAGTCCGCGTGCGCCATGTCGTACGCGCCGGTGGGGCGCCGGCGCCGGGCGAGCTCGGCTACGAAGACGTCGTCTCGGGCGCCGCGCCCGAACCGCTCAACGGTGACGTCGACGGCAGCGACCCCGCGTTCATCATGTACACGTCGGGGACGACGGGCCGACCCAAGGGCGCGATCCTCACCCACGACAACCTGCTATGGAACGCGATCAACGTCCTCGGCACCGACATCGGCCTGCGGGGCGAGGACGTCACCGTCGCGGTGGCGCCGTTGTTCCACATCGGCGGGCTGGGAGTACACACCCTGCCGCTGCTCTACGTCGGCGGCACCAGCGTCATCATGCCGTCCTTCGAGCCGCGAGCTACGCTGCAGGCGATGGCCGACCACCACGTCACGGTTCAGTTCATGGTGCCGGCCATGTGGACCGCTCTCACACAGGTGTCCGACTTCGACTCCTTCAACCTGTCTGCGCTGCGTTTCGCCATGGGCGGCGGGTCGCCCGTCCCCCTCACGGTCATCGACTTCATGCGCGAGCGAGGCGTGCCCTTCACCGAGGGCTTCGGCATGACCGAGACCGCTCCCCTGGTGACCGTCCTCGACGCCGAGAACATCAGCACGCGGGCCGGGTCGATCGGCCGCGTCGCGATGCATGTCGACGCCCGCATCGTCGACGACGACGACCGCGACGTCGCGACCGACACCGTGGGCGAACTGATCGTGCGCGGTCCGAATGTGTTCACCGGCTACTGGATGAAGGCCGATTCGAGCGCCGAGGCGTTGCGCGGGGGCTGGTTCCACACGGGCGATCTCGGGCGCATGGACGCGGAGGGCTTCATCACCCTCGTCGACCGCAAGAAGGACATGATCATCTCCGGCGGCGAGAACGTCTACCCGATCGAGGTCGAGCAGGTCCTCTTCCGCCACCCGGCGGTGTTCGACGCCGCCGTGATCGGCGGTAAGGACGCGAAGTGGGGCGAACGCGTCGTCGCGGTCGTGGTTGCCGACCCGGCGACGCAGGCGCCGAGCGCCGAGGAGATCGTGGCGTGGTGCCGGGAGCGGCTGGCACACTTCAAGTGTCCGCGTGACGTGCACTTCGTCGCCGAACTGCCGCGCAACGCCACCGGCAAGCTGCTCAAGACCGAGCTGCGCGCGCAGTTCACGGGCATCGAGGGCGGAGTCGTTTTGCGCTGAGTCGTGCCGCTGCACATCGCGGGTTCGGAGCAGGGCCCCTAAATCATGAACTGAGAAAAGGATCGACAGCATCGGCGGGGGCTAGCGGTTTCGTTCACCTCCCTCGATTCGGTGCGGCGGGTGCCGACGCAGGCAACCCCAGCGTCGGTAGGATCCCAGCCCAGCGGATCGGACGGCGAACAACGTAACCACAAATCGACAGGAGGCCTGAAAGTGGCCGGTTTGCGCCGCAAACTGCTCCTCGAGGCCGCCGCCGACCTGTTCGCGCGGCAAGGCTTTCACGCCGTGGGCATCGACGACATCGGTGCCGCAGCAGGGGTGAGCGGGCCGGCCGTCTACCGGCACTTTCAGAACAAGGACGCGATCCTTCGCGAGTTATGCGACGCCGCCATGACTGAGCTGCTGGCCGGCGCCCGGCGCGCCACCACGGCCGGCACACCGACGGAGGTCCTGCACGCCCTTGTCGACCTGCACGCGGCCTTCGGCGCGCGACGACGCGGCCTGTTGGCCGTCTACGCCCGCGAGCACCGCTCGCTGTCGCCGCTGGCGACCCGTGCCCTGCGACGCCGACAGCACAGCTACGAGTCCTTTTGGGTCGAGGCACTCGTACGAGCACGGGGCGATCTGGACCGTGAGCGCGCACAGGGCCTGGTCGCCGCCGTGCTGTCATTGCTCAACGCGTCCGCGTACATGCCGGCGTCGCTGGACGACGCGACGATTGAGGCGATGCTGGCCGCCGCGGCCGTTGCGGCGCTGTTCAGCCGCGCGGTTACACAGCAGGTAGACGGCGCCCCGCACCGGATTTAGTGTGTGTCGAGCAGCGACTGGGGAATGTCCACCATGCGGGACCGCACGTATTCCCCGAGCCCCTTGGCCTGTGCGTCCAGCCGGGTCGAGGAGGCCACCCCGTCACCGAGCAAGCCGTGCACCACCACGTTGAGGGCGCGCAGGTTCGGCAGTTCGAAGCGCTCCATGGGCAGGTGCGCCGTCTCCGGCCCGAGCAGAGTGCGCAGCCGCTCGACGCTGAGGTAGTCACGCGCCCACGCGTACCCAGGGTCATCCCGTGCCCACAGGCCGAGGTTAGCGTTGCCGCCCTTGTCTCCGGACCGCGCGCCGAGTACCGACCCGAGCGGCGCGCGACGTGTCGGCCCGGACGGCACTGGCAGCTTCGCGAGCGCGGCGATCCTAGCCGGCGGGACGGCACCGGTCGGCGGGTCGGGGATCTCGTGCCGTGTGCCGTCGGCGTCGACGAGTACGTGCGTGAGGGCCGACCGCGCTACGTAGGCCGGCCGGTAGACGCCGAAGGCGGTCTCCGAGGACGGTGGCGTGGTGGTGTGGAAGCCGGCGAAACCAGCCAGGGCGATCTCCATGACCCCCCCCGGAGAAGGCTCGGCCCACCTTGCGCGGGTCGGCGTCCTTCACCGTCACACGCAGGTGCGCGCAGGCTTGCTCGTTCGTCGGTGCGTCGGAGACGTCGAAACGCAACAGCCTCACGTCGACTTCGTCGAAGGCGTCGCGTCCGCCGAGAACGTCGAAGAGCTGCTGTTCGGCGAAAGCCGCCTTGGCCCCGATGTCGAGGCCGGTGAGCACCATGGTCATTGTGTTACGGAAGCCGCCCACCTCATTCAACGCCACCTTCAACGTGTCCGGCGGCGGACTGCCTTTCGTACCGCTGATCGCGACGCGGTGCTCACCCTGTTGAGCCAGCCGGATGGTGTCGAAGTGGGCGACGACGTCGGGGCCGAGGTAGGCAGGTTCAGCGGTCTCGTAGAGCAGCTGGGCGGTGACCGTGCCGACTGAGACCAGTCCCCCGGTGCCGGGATGCTTCGTGATCACCGAAGAGCCGTCCTCGGCGACCTCGGCGATCGGAAACCCCGGGTAGCGGCGGTCCGTGATCTCGTCCAGGAACGCGTAGTTGCCGCCCGTCGCCTGAGGGCCGCACTCGATCACGTGCCCGGCGACGACCGCGCCCGCGAGCCGATCCCAGTCGGCGGGTGCCCAGGCGTGCCACCAGGCGGCTGGACCGACGACCAGGGATGCGTCGGTGACCCGGCCGGTCACGACGACGTCGGCGCCCGAACGCAGCGCCTCGGTGATGCCCCAGGCGCCGAGGTACGCGTTGGCCGATACCGGTTTGATGTCGCCGACGGGCGGCGTGATTGCGTGGAGGTCGCCACGTAGGTCGTCGCCCTCGACGTGAGCGACGCGCGCGGTGAGGCCGAGACGGGCGGACAGCTCGCGCAACGCGGCGGCCAAGCCGGCGGGATTCAGCCCGCCCGCGTTCGCGACGACCTTGATGCCATGATCGAGACAGGTGCCCAGCACCTGTTCCATTTGGGTGAGGAAAGTCCGCGCGTACCCGCCGGACGGGTCTTTGGCCTGGGCCTTGGCCAGGATGAGCATGGTCAGCTCGGCCAGATAGTCACCGCACAGGACGTCGATCGGTCCGCCCTCGACCATCTCGCGGGCTGCGGCGATGCGGTCGCCGTAAAAGCCGGAGCAGTTGCCGATGCGGACCGGGACGCTCACCGCTGACGCCCTGCAAACTGGCCCGCCACGCGCCCGCCGCCAGGGGGCCCCGCGAAGGCCTGGGCGATCGCGAGCCACTGGTCGGCCAGCGGGCCGTCGGCGACCAAAGCGGTGTCGTCGCGGTGGCGGCGTTGGGTGACCAACAGGCAAAAGTCGAGCGCCGGCCCGCTCACGCGGTTGGCCGCGTCGGCTGGCCCCCACGTCCAGACGCTGCCGTCCGGAGCGGTCAGCTCAACGCGTACCGGGTCCGCGGGCAGGTCCAGACCGTTGGCCAGGTAGCTGAACGCGCGTGCACCCACCCCGATGTGGGCCACGTGACGCAGCCGTGCCGTGGCCTCGCGGGTCGCGCCGAGCGCGTCGACGACGTCCTGGCCGTGCGCCCAGGTCTCCATGAGTCGCGCTGTCAGCGACGAGACCGCGCTCATCGGCGGCCCGAACCACGGCAGGCGGGTCGCCGGGTCAATGTCCGCGAACGCCGCAACGAGGGCGGCACGCGACGTGTCGAACCACGCGAGCAGGTCGGCAGCCGGCATTTGACGGTAGCGCTCGGCGATGACGTCGGGTGAGATGGCTCCGTCGGCCATCATCGGCAGGTAGTCGCTGCTGAACCCGTCGGGGTCGGTGGCCGAGCGCACCGCGACGTCGTCGAAGAACGCCAGATGGCTGATCTGGTCGCGGATCGTCCAGCCCACGGCCGGAGTCGGCGCGTCCCAGCCGCGCGGACCTTCGGTCAGCGGCGCGACCAATCCGCGTAGGGCTGCCGTCTCCGCTTCGATGTCGGTGATAACCGACTGCATGCTCACCGCCATGTCAGTGTCCCTTCCACTGCGGCGCGCGCTTCTCGCGGAACGCCGCCGGGCCTTCCTGCGCGTCGTCGCTCAGATAGACCGGCTCCCATATCTCGTCGGCCAGGTCGTACGCGGCGGCGAGGTGGTGCTGCGCCGAGAGGTACACGGTGCGCTTGGACGCGAGCACGGACAGCGGTGCGTTCGCGGCGATGCTGAGCGCCAACTGCTGGGTACGCTCGCGTAACTGATCGGCCGGCACCACCTCATTGACCAAGCCGACCTGGTGGGCGCGCGCGGCGGTGATCGGGTCGCCGGTCAGCAGGATTTGCATGGCAACGCGCGGGGGCACCAGCCACGACAGGGGTGTCGCCCACGGCGAACCGCGGCCGACCTTGACCTCGCTGACGGCGAAGGTCGCGTGTTCGGCGGCCACGACCAGGTCGCACTGCTGCGCGAGCAGGAAGCCCCCGGCGAACGCGACACCGTTGACGGCCGCGATCGTCGGCTTCGCGACATCGATGTTGCGGCCGAACTGCGGAGCGAAGTCCTTCGGGGGCACCTTGAGCGCGTTCTGCGCCATCTCCTTCAAGTCCCCGCCGGCGCAGAACGCCTTATCGCCCACGCCGGTGAGGACGAGCACCTTCGCCGCGTCGTCGTCATTGAAGCGGAGTACCGCGTCGATAAGCCCCGTGCGCACAGCGTTGTTCAGCGCGTTGCGCGCCTCGGGCCGGTTGATCGTCAGCCAGGCCACGCTGTCGACGACCTCGTAGCGAATCGGTTGCTCGGCCACCGAGCCTCCGTCCCTCACCGTCGTCTCGCATGTGAGTGGCAGTTCACCCCGGCACCTCGACAAACGGGTCGGCCAGCTCAACGGTGGCTTCACTCGGCACGCACGGACCATCTTCGCTCGAGACGAGCAACTCGAGGTCGACGAGGCGCCGTCCGCCATCGTCGCGTTTGGCCACGACCTTGCCGCTCAGGGTCGCGGTCTGGCCCGGGTAGATCGACCGGATCATTGAGATTCTGCGGCGCCGGATGAGCGCGTCGGGTCCGGCCCATTCGTTGAGGCCGCGGTCGATGAAGCCATGGAAGAAGAGGGTTGACAGGTAGATTGTGCGCTGGCCCTGGCTGCGCGCGTAGTCGGGGTCGTGGTGACCGGGGAACCAGTCCCATGTCGAAGCCGCGTTCATGCAGATGCGCTTGTAGCTGATCTCGATCGAGACGGGCGTCAGGGTGTCGCCGACGGCGATGTCCTCGAACCGCACGGGGAAGCGGACCATGCTGTGCTCGGTGGATCCGTTCATGATGCGCCTTCACTATCGGCGGTGTCGTATCGGAAGAGCACGTTGGTGTTGCGGCCGATGACCTCACCGTGCTGGTCGGAGAACGTACTCACCGTGGTGATGAACACGCCGGTGCCCACCCGCGTCGTCTTCGGCTCGGAGATCGAGGCGATCTCCTCCACGATCGACACGTGATCGCCTACCCGGGGCCGGCGTTCGAACTCCGTCGTCGTCGAGGCGTTGATGATGTGGTGGCCCGGCAACGGGACGCTGAGCGCGAACATCATGTCGGCACGCGCTAGGTACCCGGGCACCCACTGCGGCGCGAAGCCGAGGCTCATCAGCAGCCCGGGCGGGCAGTCCTCACCCTCCCAGTAACGGGGGTTCGCGTCCTCGACGAGCGAGCAGTAGTACAACACCATCGAGCGGTCGATCGGGAACCACGCACGCCGCGGTTCGGAGCGATGACCGACCCACGCCCGGCCTTCGTCGAAGGTCCCGAATGTCATCCCGAGGCCGGTGACGTCGCTCGTTGGCGCGCTCACCGGGCCACCTGCACGACGGCGCTCCCCTTTATCGCGGGTTCGCCGGACTGGCGCGTGACCACGAGTTCGAGGTCTGCCACCTGCTGCCCTCCGGCCTCGCGCACGCCGGTGACCCTGCCGCCGAAGCTGAGCAGGTCACCGGGCCATACCTGACCGGTGAACCGGATGCGGAACGAGCGGATGTTGGCCAGCCCCACCCAGGCGGTCAGCCGCTGGGCGAGCACACCGCCGTGCAGCAGTCCCATACCGAACACACCGGGCATGCCGGCCGCGCGGGCGAACTCCTCGTCATGGTGGATCGGGTTGAAGTCGCCGCCGGACCCGGCGTAGCGGACGATGTGCGAGCGCGTCAGCGGGCCGAACTGTGAGCTCGGCATCTCGTCGCCGGCGGCCAACGCCACCGGCGCGGGGGATGTCGTCATTGGGTGGAGCCTCCGGTTTCGATCAAGACGTCGGTCTGGCGCACGACGAGTTCGTCGCGCTGGTTGGTGAAGTCGGTCTCGATCGTCACGATTGTCATGGTGCCGCCGCGCTTGCCCTCGCGGCTGGTCACGTTCGACACCCGACGCGTCTCGGTGAGCTCGTCGCCGACGACCACCGGCGCGAAATACTCCCAGCCGCACTCACCGTGCAGTACGCGTCGCAGGTCGAGCCCGAGGGCGCCGAACATGTCGTCGTCGGCGCGCCAGTGAGCCGAGGAGACGACGAAGGTCGGCGGAGCGGGGATCGCGCCGAAGCCGGCGGCGCGGGCCGCTGCGGCGTCCTGGTAGATCGGGTCGTGGTCGTCGAGGGACAGCGCGAACTCGCGCACTTTGGACCGGTCGACGGGAAATGTGGTGCTCCCGAGTTGCGTCCCGATGAGCGATGCGTCAGCCACTCTGGTCACCTTTCCCGCCGGCGAAGGCCGGTACACAATCGCGAATGAGGCTGCCTAGGTTCTCGGCGATGCGCTCGGGCGCGAGGCCGATCGAGGGTGAGTAGAGAACGATGTGGTCCAGCACGCCCTCGTAGCGGCGCAGCCCTTCTCGGACCTCGGCGGCGGTGCCGGCCACCGCCATCGCGTCGATCATGTCGTCGGTGACGGCTGCGAACATGGCCGGCAGGTCACGCCGCGCGAACGCGTCGCGAATCGCCGCCCCCTGCCTGGCGAAGCCGCTCACATCGAGAACGTGTTCGTAGGTCTTCACCGAGGAGTAGAACGCGATCTGCTGCGCGGCCTCACGGCGTGCGATCTGTGGGTCGTCGTGCACCGCGCAGATGACCATCGAGACGATCTCAATGTCGGCGGGATCGCGTCCGGCCCGCTCCGCACCGCGCACGACGGCTGGGCGGGCGACCTCCTCGACGTAGGTCGTGGTGAATAGCGGATGACCGGCCAACCCGTCGGCGACGCGCCCTGCCACCTCGCACATCCGCGGACGCACGCCCGCGGTGATGATCGGGATGGCCCGCTGCGGCGGCGCGACGTCGCCGGTCGGGACGAGATTCATCCGATAGAAGCGACCCTCATGGCGCACGGGGCCCTCGTGCAGGTTCCAGATCCGACGCACGAGCGGGACCAGCTCCTCCATGCGCAGAGCGGGAGCGGAGGTGTCCTCCACGCCGTGCCAGTCGCTCATCATGCGGCGTGTGCCGTTGCCGAGCCCGAGCACGACGCGCCCGCCTGAAAGCTCGTCGAGGTCACGCGCCTCGGTGGCGAGCACGAGCGGGCTGCGCCCGACGCCATACAGGATCGACGACCCGATGCGGCAGCGCTTTGTGCGCGCGGCCATCGCGGCCATCGAGATCGAGCCGGAGCGCGAGTAGAACTCCGAGGCCCAGGCGGCGTCGAAGCCGGCGAGGTCGGTAGCCTCGGCGGTCTCGACAAGGGTGGCCAAGTCCGCGCCGAGCACCGAGACCCCGTACGTGCTCACGACGCCGCCGGCCTGAATCGGACCAGCCCAAGGTCCTCGTTCACCCGCTCGAACACTGCGCGCACTCTTGCGCCGATCGCAACTTCATCGGGGGCCACGCCCTCGAGACTGGCCAACAACTGCGGCCCCTCGTCCAGACGAACGAGCACGACGACGTACGGCTCGCTGCGCGGGAACGAGTCCCACGGGGGGCGGTACACCGGCGCGAAACTGACGATCTCACCAGTACCCGCCGCGGTCTCCCAGGCCAACTCACCGTCATGGCAGACGGGACACACCAGCCGCGGGTAGAGGAACGGGTGGCCGTTCGCGCACCGCTGGAAGACGAGTACGCCGCGGGCCGCTGCTGCGAAGTAGGGACGGTTGACATCGGTCAGCGGCGGCAGCGCCTCAGGATCGTGCAGACCGTCGAGGGAACTCGAAGCTGCGGTCATGACGCTCCCTCCATCACCATGCTGACGTGACTGCACAGCATCGAGCCGTAGCTGTGCACGAACGCGGTGTCCGCCCCGAAGACCTGACGGCCCTCGGCGCGACCGGACAACTGCCAATAACCCTCGAGGATCTGCGAAATGCCAGAGGAGGTCCCGGTGTGCCCGAACCGGATCAGGCCGCCGTCGGTGTTCACCGGAAGGTCGCCCCCCGGATCGGCGCGGCCGTCACGGTAGAAATCGCCTGCCCCGCCGGGCTTCACGAAGCCCGCCTCCTCCAGGATCATCGCCGGGTTTGAGGCGAAGGCGTCGTAGAGCAAGGCGATGTCGATGTCGGCCGGCGCCCGTCCGGAGCGCTCGAAGGCCATCGGACCCGAACGGGCGGCCCCGGTACGACCCGGGCGGGCCAGCGAGGTCAGAAAACCGTGGGTGTGACCCTCTCCAAACCCGAGCAGGTGTACCGGCCGGTGTTTGCCCGCGCGAGCCCGGCGGGCCGAGCCCAGCACGAGCGCGCCACCGCCCTCGCAGGGAATCGAGCAGTGGTAGAAGTGGAACGGCCCGGCGATCGGGCGGGACGCCAGCACGTCCTCCACAGTCAGGCGTTGTGAGCGGTGCGCGATCGCCGCGGGATTCAGCGCGGCCCACCGGTCCTGCGACGCGGTGACCTCGGCGATGTCCGCCTTGCCCTGTCCCGTCTCGTGCATCCAGGCCTGCGCGATCAAACCGTACAGCGCCGGCACGGAGGGTCCGTAGGGCATCTCGAACGCGTGGTCACACACCAGCGCCATCAGTTCGCGCCCGCCATCGCGGATCGGTGGAAACTTGCCCGCCGACACGACCAGCACCGTCTCGGCCTCGCCCCGGGCGATGACGTTACTCGCCATGCGCGTCATGGCCAGATGGGTCCCGCCGCCAAGCTGACAGGTCATCTGAAGTTTCAGGTTGTGCAGCCCGAGATAGTCCATGAGGTCCTCGGACAGGAAGATCGAACCCTCGTTCGTCATCGGCCCGGCGCACACGAGACCGTCGACCTCGTCTGGGACCACCCCTGCGTCGGCGAGAGCCGCGACCGCGGCGCGCACATGCAATTCAGTGGAGGTGTACGGAACGTTTCTTCCTGGAGCGACTTCGGCGGCACCGATGATGGCCGGCTGGTCGTGTGGCATCCGGACTCCTTCCGACCACGCGTTCAACGCCGGTCCCGACGTGAACGACGGTTAGCATAGCGTGACTAGGGGGTCCGCGTCACCCCCGGCCCGCACCCGCCGCCAGCGCGGTATGGATTCTCTGGATGTCGTTGCGCCTCTTCCCAAGAGGGTGCTGCGATGACCGAAACCCGCGCCGATCGTGTCGTTTCTCGACGATGTCCAGGTGACAGATGAGGCCGATCGCGAAGCCCGCTGGTTCCGGTGGACGCCCGGCACGCGCCCGGGCGGAACTTTGCGCGCTCAGTCGCGCGTTTTTCTGAAGTGGCGCGGTGACCGACCGGTCCACCGTTTGAACGCATGTGTGAAGTTCGTGAGGTCCGCGTACCCGAGTTCTGCCGCGATCTCGCTTACAGACACCGATCTGTCGAGAATTCGCAGAATTGCTCGCTCCTGCAAGAACGACTGACGTAATTCTCGAAAGGTGGTCCCCTCTTCGCGCAGGCGCCGCTTCAACGTGCTCGGGGATATCGAGAGCTCGCCCGCCGTCCGGCTGATGTTCGTTTTTCCGGGATCTTTCTCGAGCAGGTCCCTTACTTTTTCGGAGACCGACGTGTCACGTCGTTGATCGAGAGTTCGCTGCAAATCGGTGACGGCAATCCGGTACGCCACAGGATCGGAGAATCGACAGACCTCCTCCAGCGTAGCCGCGGGAACGTGGACGAACGAGCTGGGGGCGTCGAAGAAGATCCGACCCGCCAACACTTCGTCATGAAGAACCCACGACTCCGGCGCTGAATGACTCAGATGCAGTTCAATATTCGGTACGGCACCCGCGAGCATGTCGAGCAGACGCAACAGCGCCAGCCCACCGTAGGTGACGGCCAGGCAGTTCAGGCCCGCGTCACCGGTGCGACCGGTGAGCCCGATCGTGAGGCCGCGTTCCGTCGAATGGAACGACGGGCTGAGGGCTGTGGTGATCACCGGCAGATAAGCAAGCAACTCGACAACCTCGGCTACCGAGCCCGCGCTGACCAAGGGAACACTGAGTGCCCCAAAGGACGTCAGTTTGGCGTGTTCAGCGAACGCGAAACCCAGACGGGTTCCCTGATCACAATCGAAATCGGAATATATCTCCCTGAACCACCGTAAGGGGACCTGCGCGTCGCGGCCCACCAACATCGACTCGGTGACGTGCTCGCGAACCATGATGCTGCGCAGCGCAATGCTGGCGTCATGCCCCAGCGCCTCACTGTCCAGCATCTGCAGGAAAGCCAGCGCTGGCATACCCGAGTCGTCGAGTTTCACGTGCCTCCCTGCGCGTGAGCTAAAAACACAACTCTTTGACTCCTGCGAGTCTAGCGACGCTGGTCACGCGCGACAACACTAAAAAGAGAAGTTCCAGATTGAGGAGAGTTAATCATGGCAGTCGTCACCTTCGTCTCTCATGACGGCGAGAAGTACGAAGCCCCCTTGGCCGAAGGGCAGTCCTTGATGCAGATTGCGGTCAATAACGCGGTGCCCGGCATCGACGGCGATTGCGGAGGGGAAGCCGCATGCGGAACATGCCACGTGATCGTCGCTCCCGAGTGGTCGGACACGGTGGGACTCTGCGGCGCCAACGAAGAGGAGATGCTCGCGATGAACCCCGAGCGTCAGCGGACGTCGAGGCTGTCCTGCCAGATGGCCGCCTCCGAGGCATGGGATGGCTTGACGGTCGAGCTACCTGAGTTCCAGCTCTGAAACAACGTCATGGATTTGGAGGAAACAATAATGAGTATTCCCGCGGCAGTGGCCGCCAAAGCCCAGTCTGCCGTGCCTCTGGAGCTGCAAATCCGCGGCGCACACCTCTACGACAAGACACGTCGGTGGGTAACCGGAACCAATGGTAAGAAGATCTTCACCGAGACGCCCATTCCTCCGGTCGAGGACGTCGATATCGCCGACATCGATCTCAGCAACCCGTTCCTCTACCGCCAAGGCCGCTGGAAGTCCTACTTCGAACGCGTGCGCAACGAGGCGCCGGTGCATTACCAGGCTCGCAGTCCGTTCGGCCCGTTCTGGTCGGTGACCCGCCACGCGGACATCATCGCCGTCGACAAGAACCACGAGGCTTTCTCCGCAGAGCCGTTCATCATCATCGGGAGACCGCCTCGTTTTATGGACATCGCCATGTTCATCGCGATGGATCCGCCACAACACGACTTGCAGCGCGCTTCCGTCCAAGGGGTTGTCGCGCCGAAGAACCTGCGCGAGATGGAGGGGCTGATCCGCTCGCGTGTCCAGGAAGTGCTGGACGATCTACCGGTGGATCAGCCGTTCAATTGGGTGCACCACGTCTCCATCGAACTGACAGCGCGCATGCTCGCGACCCTGCTGGACTTCCCGTACGAGCAGCGGCACAAGCTCGTGGAATGGTCGGACCTCGCCACCTCCATGGAGCAAGCCAATGGCGGTCCTTCCGACAACGACAGAGTGTTTCGTGGCATGGTCGACATGGCGAAGGGGCTCAGCGCTCTCTGGCATGACAAGGCGGCCCGTACCGCCAACGGGGAGCGACCGGGCTTCGATCTGATCACGATGCTGCAGGCCAACGAGGACACTAAGGATCTCATCGACCGCCCGATGGAATTCCTCGGCAATTTGGTATTGCTGATCGTCGGGGGAAACGACACGACTCGCAACTCGATGAGCGGAGGGGTTCTCGCCTTGAACCAGTTCCCCGATCAGTTCGAGAAGTTGAAGGCGAACCCTGACCTGATTCCCAACATGGTGTCCGAGATCATTCGCTGGCAGACCCCGTTGGCGTACATGCGCCGAGTCGCGAAAAAAGACATCATGTTGAACGGGCAATTCATCCGCAAGGGCGACAAGGTCGTGATGTGGTACGCCTCTGGTAACCGCGATGAGCGTGTCTTCGAGCGGGCCGATGAGTTGATCATCGATAGGAGCAACGCCCGCAATCACATCTCGTTCGGGTTCGGCGTGCACAGGTGCATGGGAAACCGACTTGCTGAGTTGCAGCTTCGAATCCTGTGGGAGGAATTGCTCCCTCGCTTTGAGAACATCGAGGTGGTCGGCGAACCCGAGTATGTGCAATCGAATTTCGTCAGGGGTATCAGCAAGCTGATGGTTCGCCTCACTCCCAGGCCGAGTGCATGACTCCCGAACGAGCGGTGATCGTCGGCGCGAGCCACGCCGGCGCGCAGTTGGCAGCTAATCTTCGAAGGGAGGGGTGGTCTGGGGAGGTCGTGCTCATCGGCGACGAGGGGGGACTGCCCTACCACCGGCCTCCGTTGTCGAAGGGATACCTGGCCGGCAAGAACGGCCTCGACGACCTCCTGATTCGCGGCGCTGATTTCTACGAAAAGCAGCACATTCGACTCTTGAATGCGACCGTGGAGGCGATCCACCGGAGTGCCAAGCGTGTGTCTCTGAGCACCGGCGACACGCTGACGTACACCAAGCTCGCGTTGTGCACCGGCGCAAGGGCCAGACGACTCCCCACACCAGGGGTGGATCTTCCCGGAATTCACTACCTGCGTACCGCTGCAGACGTCGAGTTGATCCGTGCCGCCGCCACACCGGGTCGGAGGGTTGTGATCGTGGGCGGCGGTTACATCGGGTTGGAAACGGCGGCCTCGCTGTGTTCGCTCGGCATGAACGTCACCGTCCTCGAGGCAACCGAGCGTGTACTCGAAAGGGTCACCGCGCCGGAGGTTTCCGCGTTTTACACGCGAATCCACCGCGGCGAGGGAGTGGAGATCCGAACACACGCCCTCGTCGAAGCCTTCTCCGGTAACGGTGGGGTGCAGGAGGTCGTGCTGGCTGACGGCGAATCGATCCCCGCCGACTTGGTCATCGTCGGCGTCGGTGTGGTGCCGAACACCGAGCTCGCCTCGGCCGCAGGATTATCCGTCGACAACGGCATCGTGATCGACGACCAGGCCCGCACCAGCGACCCCGACATCGTGGCCGCCGGCGACTGCACGAGCCACACCATGGCTCGATACGGCTCGCGTATTCGTTTGGAATCCGTATCGAGCGCCGGCGAGCAGGCCAAGATCGCTGCGGCGACAATCTGCGGAAAACACAGCGCAATCGCTGCGCTTCCGTGGTTCTGGTCCGACCAGTACGATCTCAAACTCCAGATTGCCGGTCTCAACGCCGGATACGACGAACTGTTGCTCAGTGGTGACCCGTCGCGTGACCGTGACTTCAGCTGCTTCTACTTCCGCGAGGGCGAACTCATCGCCGCCGACTGCGTCAATCGTCCTCGCGATTTCATGTCCAGTAAGCGGGCCATCAGCCAGCAGCTCCGAGTTGACCGCTCAGAGCTCCTCGCCGGCTCGATCTGACACGAGAGCTTGCTGGCTACAAACTGTGGACAACTCCCAGGTACCTGAGTGCTACGCGGGAGATCCGCTCACCGGTGGTGGCGATGTCCGCGGCGGGGAGTACAACATGACTCACTGTCAGTCGCACCAGAACATCTGCGACCTCCTCAACGTCTTCGGGATCGAGATCGTCGAAGTGGTCGTTAAACCACGTGATCAGAGCCGCGGAGCAGAGCTGAAGCAGGGAAGCCGACGTCGGCAGAAGAGGTAGGACTCCAGTAGACGACGAGCCACCGCGATCATTCCCCGAAGCGTTGGACGTCAGAACTGCCTTGAGGAGCGGGCTGTCTTCTGCTTCACAGAGGGTGAATTGCACCGCTGCGGTGATGCCGCCCCGCACGTCGCCCACGTGTTCGGCAAGGACGGCAAGAATGCCTTCCATAAAGCGCTGGCCCTCCGACACCACAAGCGCGTCGCCGAGCCCCTGTTTGTCGCCGAACTCTTTGTACAACGTCGGGCGGGAGACGCCGACCGATTCGGCAACCTCGCTCATCCGGACCTGATCCCAGCCCTTCTCGATGGCGAGTTCTCGTGTCGCCCTCAAAACCTTTTCGCGCACATGCCGGCGGAAAGACACCCGCACTGGTTCAGTTGGCATAGGAGCAGGATAGGCGCCAGCCCTACATGGGCAGTCAACCGACAGCAGGGTTCATATGGTCCTGTCGAGGAATTCGACGACCGCCGTCGAGAATGCGTCGTTGTTGTCGCCGGCAATCATGTGTCCCGCGCCCGACACGTCAACGGTTTGCGCGTGCGGAACGACGGTCAGGAAATGCCTTACTGTCTCTTCGGAGACGATGTCAGATAGTAGGCCCCGGACCAGCAGCGTTGGCGCGGACACCTGCCGCGCACCATCGAGAAGGAAGGCGCTCATCATCTCGAAGTACTCAGCGCCCTCGTCTGGATCACCCTGCAGGAACTGGAAATTCGACGTCACGAAGGCTGGATCCCATCGCCAGGACCAGCGACCGTCTTCGCGACGGGCGAGGACTTTTCGGAGCCCGTCGAGGTTTTCGGGGCGAGGGCGGTGCGGGTTGTAGGCGGCGATCACGTCAGCGGCCGACTCTAGGCTGTCGAAACCTTCGGGGTGTGCCGACATGAACGCTACGACTCGTCGGGCGCCGTCCATCTCCATTCTCGGAGTGACGTCAACCAGCACGACGGCCTGCCATAGATCCGGCGGGGCGAGCAAGTGTGTTCCGAGAATGGTCAACCCGCCCAGAGATGCGCCGATCGCGGCGACGGGGCGGCCGGAATCGGCGTATGAGCGCACGGCCAATAGGTCGGACCCCAGCCGGTCCATGTCGTAGCGTCCGTCGGGGTCCCAGTCGCTGTCCCCGTGTCCCCTGGTGTCGTACGCGGCCACCGTGTATCCCCGCTGGTGCAGGCGTTGGGCGGTGACGTCCCAGGCGTGTCGGCTTTGACCGCCGCCGTGAAGGAGCAACACGACCGCCCGCGGTGCGTCACAGTGGTAGAGGTCGACGGCCAGCGCCAGCCCGTCTGCCGTGGGCACGCGCTCGACCACAGGAGCCGACGAATCGCCTGTTCTCTTTGCCGACATCAGGAGCTCGTCTTCGGTGCGACGACGGTGACGGTTCCCTGGGCCGCACACACCGCTCTGCCGTCGTTGCAGATGTCGATCCGCGCCACCCCGCTGGTTCTGCCCAGCGCGATGATCTCAGCTGTGGCTACACAGGTGCCGCTGGAGACCGGACGAAGCAGATTCAGTTTGAACTCCGTTGTCGCGACCCAAGATCCCAGTGGAATCACGGGATAAAACACCACGCCGAGGCAGTGGTCGACCATGGCCGATAAGCAGCCCCCATGCAGGTTGCCGAACGGCGTCTTCAGGTCGTCGCGTGCGTCCATCTCCGCGACGAGCCGTCCCGCAGCGAATTCGGTGTGACGGAAGCCGAGGTAACCGGCCAACCCGCCCGTGGTTTCTGCTGCGCTCTTGAGTTGCTCAGCGACCTGTTCGTTGAACGTGGTGAATTGCACAGGCCCTCCTACCTCATCTGCCGTCGAGACATTACTCCATAGATGTCACATCGGTCGAGCGTGGTCACCCGCCAGGATCGCCGGAAGGAGAAACCTCGACAGAAACGCCCGGAGTCCGTCACGACTGCGCTCCCGCGGCCCTCGAACAGTCAGCAGGCTCAGTATCGTGCGGACAACCCACTCGGCGGCGTCGTCGACGGAGACGCCCGGTTCCACGCAACTCCAGTGTCTGGTGAAGATGGGACGCAGAAATTCGGTGACGATTTCGAAGAGGGACGTCGAGGTCCCCGCCGCGAGACCCACGCCGGCTAGTTCCTCGTCGCTGCCGAACAACAATCCGATGATCTCTTCGCGGCGCGCGGCCTCAACCGTGTATTCCACGAAGTCGACGAGCGCGGAGCCCAGGTCGGCGTGCGCCGCGATCCGCGGGCTGATGCGGTCGAGATAGCGCTCGGCGGCGCGAATGATGACGCCCGACATCACCGCCTCCCGACTGGGGAAGTAGCGATACACCGTTGCCCTGGACACACCCGCTGTTCTGCCGATGTCCTCCATAGTCGTGCCCACCACACCGCAACTCTCGAGGCACCGCTCGGCAGCATCGAGCAACCGGTCGCGAGCGGACCCACGATCTGTCGGCGCGGCGGCGCCCCATCTCAACAACCTCGTCGACACACAGCCAGTATGCCGCGCGCGCACACCATTGTGACTTGCCCACGCACATGACACCATCGCAGTTATGTCTCAAGTCAGCCCCGTGGCCCTGAGCGGATGCCGATGCCGATGTTGGTAGAAGCGCGTACCCCGGTTGTCGTCGGCGTGGGCGAAGTTACCCATCGCGGGAACGACTTCGTGGACCCGATCGACTTGGCGGTAGAAGCCGCACGCCGCGCGGTCAAAGACGCAGGTCGCCCGGTCGAGCGGCGCATCGACACCGTCGCGACTCCCGGCATCCTGGTCATACCGCGCGACAATCCCGCCAGCAGGATCGCCGAAGCGATGCACATCAGTCCCGCCCGCCGCATCAGCTGTCCCGTCGGCGGAAACACCCCGCAGTATCTCGTCGAGGTGTTGGGTGGCGAAATACGCGAAGGCCGTGCAGATGTCGTCCTGGTCGTCGGGGCGGAGAGCGGGCATTCCGCACGCAAGCTTCAGGGCAGGGCACTTCTCGACTCGCCGCCCCCACCCCGCTCCGGCGACGAATCCCTGGGCGACGCCCGCCCCGGGCTGAGTCAAGCCGAATTGTCGGTGGGTCTGAGTTGGCCGCACGAGGTGTATCCCATCTTCGAGTCCGCGATCGCCGCGCGCCACGGCCGCGACTTCGATGCTCAACGGGAGTGGCTGGGCACGCTGATGGCACCGTTCACAGCCGAGGCGGCACGCCATCCGGAACAGGCCTGGTTCCCACGCGCACGAAGTGCCACCGAACTCAGCGAAGTCACCGCGGAAAACCGCATGGTCTGCTTGCCCTATCCCAAGTTGCTCAACAGCATCATGTCCGTCGACATGGCTGCCGCCTTCATTCTCATGGCGGCCGAGGT
This sequence comes from Mycolicibacterium sp., assembly GCA_050175175.1. GTDB lineage: Bacteria > Actinomycetota > Actinomycetes > Mycobacteriales > Mycobacteriaceae > Mycobacterium. The sequence goes on from JBFXJE010000010.1 coordinate 121,133, forward strand.
GGCGGACGAATTGGGCGTCGCGCGCGATCGTTGGGTCTTTCCCTGGTCAGCAGCGACTTGCAACGACGTGTACTTCCCCGTGGAACGGCCGGACCTCAGTCGCTCATCGGGTATCGAGGTAGCGGCACGGAAGGCTCTCAATGCGGGGCGGTTGACCATCGACGACATCCGGTGGTTCGATCTCTACTCCTGCTTCCCGTCGGCAATTGAGATGACTGCCGAGGCTCTCGACTTGGACCCCCTCGACGACAGAGGCCTCACAGTAACCGGAGGCCTGCCGTATCACGGCGGTCCCGGAAACAATTACGTCAGCCACTCGATCGTTGAGATGGTCCGACGGTGTAGACGCGACCCAACCGATGTCGGACTCGTCACCGGCCTCGGGTGGTATTCGACGAAGCATTCGGTCGGTCTGTGGTCGGCCACCCCGCCACCAACCGGGTGGCGACTGCTCGACACGGCGGTCGAGCAAGCTCAGATCGATTCATCGAGGTTGGGTGTCGCAGGCGTCGACGAGGCGACCGGTTGCGCGACAGTGGACGGATACACCGTCGTCTACGACCGAGACGGGCAACCTCGATGGACTCCGATCATCGCGCACCTGTCCGACGGGCGAAGAGTCGTCGCACGCAGCGACGATCCGCAGATTGCCGAGGCGATGGGCGGGGAAATGTATGTAGGTAAAACGGTGTGCCTCCGAAACACAGGGTCGTTCACCGGATTCGAGCTTCCATGATCGCCGAGGCGATGGTGCTGACCGGACCGCGGAGTCTGCAGCGGCGCCAGATGATCATCCCCGACGTCGGCGACCGGGGTGCGATCCTGCGAGTTGAAGCATGCGGTCTGTGCGGAACAGATCACGAACAATTCACCGGACACCTGCCTGCCGGCTTCTCATTCGTTCCAGGGCACGAAATCGTCGGCATCGTCGAACATGTCGGCGCTGCGGCCGGCCAACGCTGGGGTGTACAAGCCGGCCAGCGCGTGGCCGTTGAGGTGTTCCGGTCCTGCCGAGACTGCCCCGAGTGCCGCCGCGGCGAATACCGGCGGTGCGCGGTGAACGGCATCGCCACCATGTTCGGGTTCGTCGACGTGGAGATCGGCGCGGGCTTATGGGGCGGATACGCCACCCATGTGGAGCTTCCGTGGGACGCGATGCTGCTCCCGATTGCCGAAGACATGGACCCCGTTCTCGCCACGTTGTTCAACCCTCTCGGGGCCGGTATCCAATGGGGGGCGACTCTTCCCGACACCAAGGCCGGGGACGTCGTAGCGATCCTGGGGCCCGGCATCCGCGGAATCTGTGCGGCGGTGGCGGCCAAAGAGGCGGGAGCCGCGTTCGTCGCGATGACCGGCGTCGGCCCACGCGACGAACAACGACTGGCCATCGCCAGATCATTCGGTGTCGACCTGCCCATCGATGTATCGCAGGACGATGCAGCGACCGCGCTTCAGCGTGAGACAGGCGGACGGCTTGCCGACGTGGTCGTCGACGTCACCGCCAAAGCACCCTCCGCGTTCGCCGATGCCGTCGGCCTTGCCAGGCCCGGCGGCACAATTGTGGTGGCCGGCACCCGCGGAGGAGGCGGCGCGCCCCGGTTTGAACCAGACTTGTTGGTCTATAAAGAATTACACGTCGTAGGCGCACTCGGCGTGGAGTATCCCGCCTACCGGGCAGCCCTCGAGATTCTCGCCATGGGCCGCTGGCCGTTCGACCGGATCACCAGAGAATCAACCGGATTCGCTGGGCTCGCACAGCTGCTCACTTCGCTTGCAGATGAAAGTGCCCGATCAAGTGGGGCGCTCCACAACGTCTTTTTGCCCACGCCCTAACGGCGGTGCAGAGGTTCAACAGAGAGGGCCACCCGTGACCATGGCGGAACGCGTACCGATGCTCGACCGTGAGCAGGCCCAGCTGCGAGCTGCCGAATGTGGGTTGCCCGAAGAGTTGGCAGAGCTGTCGGTATTCCGCGTGGCACTTCATCAGCCGCGTGTGGCGGTTGCGCTGTATGGGCTGCTGGACGCGTTACTCTTCCGCGGTTCCCTTGACGCGCGGCTACGCGAGCTGGTCATCTTGCGCATCGGCTGGATCACTGGCTCCGAATACGAATGGACTCAACATTGGCGAATCGCCACACTGCTCGGCGTGCCTGAGCGTGATCTCCTCGCGGTGCGCGACTGGCAGAATTCCGAAAGCCTCGGGCCAGTCGAGCGTGCGGTCCTCGCAGCGACCGATGATGTGGTACGCGACGGGGTCATCTCCGAGGAAAACTGGGCTGGGTGCCAGAAGGCGTTCAATAGCGATCACGCGGTTTTGGTCGAACTTGTCGGAGCAATCGCCAATTGGCGGCTCTTTTCGATCCTGCTTCGATCTCTGAATATTCCGCTTGAGTCCGGTACCGACGGCTGGCCGCCCGATGGGCGAGCTCCTCGGCGTCGCGATTGAGCGAAAAAGGTGGACCGGTGCTTGACCGAAGCGGTCAGCGCCCCAATCGCCAGACCACGACCCGTGTCGTAGACGGACAAGTCCCCCCTCGGACACACGATTTGTTAGCTACGCCGGAGTGCGCCAGCGTGCGCCGCAGCAACCGCTCCGGCAGCGCTGCGGCCCCAGCGCACCCTTGACTCGGCTATCAGCACCATCGAAACCATCAGCGTCACCGCGCTGCATCACTCTATGGGCTGATTCGCCCTAAATCGATTGGCTATTCGCATGATCGCCAATGCGCGTTGATTCGCAGTCCGCATCCCGCCCCACATCGACGCGGACTAAAGCGCGTTAAGCGATCTGGAAGGTTGGGCGCGGACTACTTTGGCCTCATGGACGCTGAGCTAAGGCAAAAACACCGAAAAATGTGGGCCACCGGCGACTACCCGTCGATGGTGGAGACCTTCTTGCTACCGCTGGGACCGCGTCTCATCGCGGCGTGTGGGATCGGCCCGGGCATGCGCGTTCTCGACGTCGCCGCGGGGACCGGGAACGCATCGATCCCGGCAGCGAAGTCAGGCGCGCAAGTGACCGCCAGCGACCTGACGCCCGAATTACTCGAGGCCGGCCGAAAGCGCGCCCAGGCCGAGGGCGTGGAACTGGAATGGGTCGAGGCAGACGCCGAGGGCCTGCCGTTCGATGACGGGTCCTTCGACGTCGTGATGTCCTCGATCGGCGCGATGTTCGCCCCGCACCATCAGGACGTGGCCGACCAGTTGGTGCGCGTCTGCAAGCCGGGTGGCACGATCGGCATGCTCAACTGGACGCCGGAGGGGATGATCGGCGCGCTGTTCAGGGCGATGGGGCCCTTTGCGCCACCGCCACCGCCCGGAGGGCGGCCTCCGCCGCTCTGGGGCAGTGAGGATCACGTGCGGGATTTGTTCGGTGACCGAGTCGAACTGCACACCCTTGAGCGCGAGCTGCTCGAAATCAAGGCCTTCAAGCGCCCGCGCGACTATGGCGAGCACTTCAAGGCAAAGTACGGGCCTACAATCGCCGCCCGCGCCAACGCCGAGAGGGACGGCCGAGAGGGGGAACTCGACGTTGCCCTCAACGCTTTCTGCGACAAGTGGAACCTCGGAACAGATGACGATGCTCGATTCGAACAGGAGTACCTAGTGGTTGTCGGCACCCGCCACTGAACCCTGTCTGCCACCTCGACGACGCTGCGGCGGATGTGCCGGAGATAGCAGGTTGCCACCACTGTGTTGAGCGCCCGGCAGCTCACCCAGGAGACGCTGGCCGACCTGGCCGGAGTGTCGCGCCACAGCGTCCAAACCCTAGAGCCTGGAACCGGCGCAGGTCGCGGGTGATAGCACTCGTCGAGTTACTGAAAGTTGTTGTCTTCAGCTGGCTGATCGAAACGGGGCCTACCCGGAAAGAACATGTCGATCCATAACACAGATGGACTGGGGCGGCCGACCCCGCCTACGATCTGCTCTGCACGCAGCCATACGCCGGGTGGAACGACCCTATTGCGCTCAAGCTGTACGGACGAGCAAATCACCTCACGCGCACAGCTTCATCGAGGCGGGCGAACGACTTGGAATGCGCCACTATGTACATGATCGACTTCATGATCGACGTCGCAATTGCATGGCCGGATAGATGTGGCGAGGTGGGTATTGACGACCGACAAACAGAGCGCCTTGCACAGATGTTGCGCACCAGGCTCGAAAGTTTGAAATGAAAGCCCCTGAGCCCCGGCGGGCACTCGCGCTCGACCTCTACCGGTCATCGGCTGTGGTAATCGTCGTCATCGGCCACTGGCTTTTGTCGGTGATGACCTACCGCGACGGCGAGTTCGGCCGGGACAACCCGCTGATTCTGATGCCCTGGACCCAGTGGATCACCTGGTTTTTCCAAGTTGTCCCGGTGTTCTTCGCGGTTGCGGGATACGCAAGTGCGGTGTCGTGGGGGCGCCTAGGCGCCGACGATCTTTCATCACAACAGGATTGGATTCGTCGCCGGGTGGCCCGCACTCTCGGACCCACCTCGATCTACGCCGTGTTCGTGCTCGCCGTGGTGGCGACGTTGATGCTGGCCGGCATCGACGGATCGGTCTTGGCCCTGGGGGGTTGGGCCGTCGCCATGCACCTGTGGTTTCTGGCGGTCTACCTGATGGTGGTCGCGCTCACCCCCCTCGCGATGGCCGCGCATCGGCGTTGGGGACTCGCGGTTCCGGCGGTACTGGCCGTTTGCGTAGTGCTGGTCGATGCGGTGGGGATCGGCACCGGGCACCCCGAGATCCGGATGGCGAACTACTTCTTCTGTTGGGCGGCCATATACCAACTGGGCATCGCCTGGCATGGTGGACTTCTGGGTCGGCGACTACTGCTGTCGATGGCCGTTGTTGCGGCCCTGGTACTGCCCTTTCTGGTGACCTGGGGCCCCTACCCCGTTGCGATGATCGGCGTTCCGGGCGATCGCGTGGAGAACAGCGCTCCCCCGTCGGTCGCCTTGCTGGCGCTGGCGATGGTGCAGATCGGCGTGTTGTTCGCGATGGTGCCAGTGCTGAACCGCGTGCTAACACGGGGCAGCTGGCCGCGGATCATCTCGATAGCGAATGACAACGTCATGGTGCTCTACCTGTGGCACATGCTGCCGGTCATCATCGTGACATTGGTCGGATACCCGACGGGACTGCTTCCCCAGCCCTCTCTCGGTTCGGGCGCCTGGTGGTTAGCCCGCCTCGAATGGGAGCTGGTGCTGGCCGTCGTGACGGTGGTCCTGCTGACCCTGCTTTCCTGGCAGCGCAACCTTTTCGCCGCGCCGATACCGACTTTCGTGGCACCGGTGCGACCCAGTGTGGCAGCGGCCGCACTCGTTACGGGGACGGGCGCGTGTGCTCTGGGCCTGGCGGTACTCTCGGCCAGCGGCTTCGCGCCCGATGGCCGGCTTCCGCTTCTGGCGATGGTGCTGCTGGCAGCCGGGGCGCCCTTGGTCGCCGTCCGTCCCCGCGGCACGTCGTCCCATCGTCAGTAAACATCGCGCACATAGCGCTTTTCCGCGATGAGTTCCCGCTTGTAGTCGCGAGCCGATTCCATGCTCATTCGGCCGTGGCATCGAATGATCTCGGTCAACGCATCATCGACGCCCCTGGCCATCCGACCGGCGTCACCACAGACGAAGAAGTGAGCCCCGTCCGCTATCCAGCGCCACACGTCGGCCCCGTAGTCGAGCATCTTGTGCTGCACATACACCCGGCGCGACTGATCCCGGGAGAACGCTAGGTCCAACCGGCTCAGGAAGCCGTCATCGAGCATGTCGGCCAGATCGTCACGGTAGTAGAAGTTCTGCTCGCGATGCCGGCCGCCGAAGAACAGCCAGTTGGGCCCGGCGTGACCGAGGGCCCGACGTTCCTGCAGGAAGCCGCGGAACGGGGCGATACCGGTGCCCGGCCCCACCATGATCATTGGCGTCCGGCTGTCTTGCGGGGGGCGGAAATGCGGTGATCGTTGCAGAAACACGGGCACTGGGGTGCCCTCGGCCAGGTCGGCCAGATAGGTGGAGGCAACGCCCCCGCGGGGCTGTGACTCGGCGCCCCGGTAGCGCACCACCGATACCGTCAACTGAACCTCGTGCGGGCTGACCAACGGACTCGAGCAGATCGAGTACTGCCGCGGCGTCAACCGCACCAAAACCTCTTGCCACAGTTGGGGTTCGGCGCGCACGGCAAATTCGGTCACCAGGTCTAGCCCATTTCGGTTCCTCAACCAGCCGCCGAGGTCACCACGGCACTTGCGTAACCGCTTGGCCGCCAGTCGATCCGCACAGTGCTCGGTGACGAAGTCGACGACGCTGGGGGTGATCTTGCATACGTCGTAGTGCGAGGTCAGGGCTTGCCGAAAGGGGACGGCGGCGCCGTCGACGACTATGGATTCTGACCCGCTCAATCCGGTTGCGGTAAGCCATTTCTCGACAACTTCGCCGGAATTGCGAACGTAGATGCCCAAAGAGTCTCCGGCGGAGTACGCCACATCCTGTCCCCTGATGTCGAAACCGAACTGCCGCACGTCTTTGGACGCGGCGGTCGGTGTCAGCCGAAGTTTTCTACACAGCGGTGCGGCGATCGGGTATCCGCGACTGAATCGCGCGGGTTCCGCCGCGGTCTCGGCTAACGGGAGAGCACTGGGTTGCGAGAGCGGGGATGCACGTTGCGGTCGCGGGGATGTGATCAGATCGAGAGCGGCGTGCGCCCATTGGTCCAACGACCGGTCATCGTGAGCCTCAAGGACCGCACAGGCACGCATCCTGGATCCGCCGAGATCCGCCAAACGGGAGTCGAGCAGCTTCGCGAAGCCACAGAAATCGGCGTAGGACCGGTCCCCGATGCCCAGCACCATGAATTCCAGGCCCGCCAGTGACGGTGACTCCGGTGACTGCAGGCGATCCCAGAAGGCGGCACCATTATCCGGGGGCCCGCCATCGCCGAAGGTGCTGGTGATGAAGACGATCCCACTGGCGCTCTGAAGTTCCGATAGCGAGATCTCGTCCATCGCCCGCATGCGGGCGCCCGGGAGGCGTTCGCTCAGCCTGACTGCGATGGCCTCGGCATTGCCGGTCTGCGAGGCCCACAGCAGCAGCGGCCCCGACTCGGGCGCTACATCGCCGGTCGACTCAGCTTCCGAGACGGAGTGCCCGAACCGCGAAAACCGACCTGCCAAAAGCCCATCCGCCCAAAGTCGGGAGTGCCGACGTAACGGTGCGTCCACCGGCAGGACCGGGATACCGGACTGGCCCCCTTCGATTCCCGCGAAAAACCCTGCCAGGTAGATCTCCTCGTCCTCGGTGAGTTCGGGGCGGGCCCGCAGGACCGGCGACTGCGACCGGGCGGGCACCGGCTTGAGCCGGACCGCGCAAACCTTGAACTCCGGTTGCAGCGACACCGGGTCGACCGCATCGTTGGTGACGGCGTTCACCGTCAAGTGCGGGCCCTGCGCATCGTTCCAGTGAAAGGGCACCCAGACGTTGCCCGGCCGCACCCGTTCGGTAACGACGGCAGGCAGTATGGCACGACCTCGTCGCGAGGCGATCTCCACCTCGACGCCCTCGGAGATACCCAACATACCGGCATCGTCGGGGTGAATCTCGACGAAGGACGAACCATTGAGCTTGTTGAGCTTGTGCACGGTGCCGGTCTTTGTCATCGTGTGCCACTGATGTTGCAGCCGACCGGTATTGAGGACGTGCGGATAATCATCGGTTGCCGGATCGGGAAGCTCATCAGGATCGCCGTGCGGGCGGGGGTGAAAAACCGCCCGCCGCGACTCGGTGGCGAATGCCAGCCGTGGTTGCCGTCCGTCGCCGTCGGTATGGAGATGCTGCGATACACCGTCGTTGAGGTACCGGATCGGATTGCGATCACGGGAACCCGCGGGAACCTCGGCGGGCGGACAAGGCCATTGGACCGGACCTTCGCGCAGTCGTTCGTAGCTGATGCCCCGCAGGTCGTACCCGGTGCTCGGATTGTGGAATCGGCGGATCTCGTCGAATATCTGTTCACTGGACTTGTAAGAGAACTGATCGCCGAATCCGAGATGCTGGGCTACTCCGCAGATCAGCTCCCAGTCCGGCCGCGCGTCGCCGGCAGGCGGGATGGACTGCTGGAGCAGTGTCAGGTTTCGCTCGGAATTGACCATGACCCCGTCGGCTTCGGCCCACAGGGCGGCCGGCAGCATGATGTCGGCGTACCGATTCGTGGCGGTGTCGGCGTACGCGTCCTGGGTGATCACCAACTCAGCCGACCGGAGACCTGCGATGGCACTGTCTCGGTTAGGAAGGCTGGCAACGGGATTCGTACAGATGATCCACACCGCTTTGATCTGCTCGGTACCCAGTCGACGGAACATCTCCACGGTGCCCGGACCGACGTCGGCGCGAATGGTGCCGGCCGCCAACTCCCATTGCCGCTCGACAAAGGCCCGGTCGTCCGCCGAAAGCACGCTGCGTTGTCCCGGTAAGCCCGGCCCGAGATAGCCCATTTCGCGTCCGCCCATGGCATTGGGCTGCCCGGTCAGCGACATGGGCCCGCTTCCCGGCCGACAGATGGCCCCGGTGGCCAGGTGCAAGTTGCAGATCGCGTTGGTGTTCCAGGTTCCGTGGGTGCTCTGATTCAGACCCATCGTCCAACAACTCAGCCAATCCCCGGCCGCCGCGATCATTTTCGCGGCAGCGCGGATGTCGGAGGCTGAAACGCCGGTGATGCCGGCGACTCGGTCGGCGGGATAGTCGGCAAGGAACGCCGGCATCACGTCCCAACCTTCGGTGTATTCTGCTATGAATTCCCGATCGATCGCATCGTCGCAAACCAATTGGTGCAGAATGCCATTCAGCAGGGCAAGGTCGGTACCAGGACGCACCTGCAGGAACAGGTCCGCCTTTTCAGCGGTGGTGGTGCGGCGCGGATCGACGACGATCAGTTTGGCGCCTGCTTTGAGACGGTCGGCCATCCTGAGGTAGAGGATCGGATGGCAGTCGGCCATGTTCGACCCGATCACGAAAAACAGGTTCGTGCAGTCGAAGTCGTCATACGAACCCGGTGGCCCGTCGGCCCCCAGCGACTGCCTGAAGCCAGCCGCGGCACTTGCCATACACAAACGCGAGTTGGACTCGAGATGCACCGTGCGCAGGAATCCCTTGGCCAGCTTGGTGGCGAGATACTGTGCCTCGATCGACATCTGACCGGAGACATAGAGCGCGACGGCATCCGGGCCGTGCTCGTCGACGATCCGGCGTAGCCGCCGGCCCGCCTCGGCCAGTGCGTCGTCCACGTCGGCGGCCACTGGATCGGCGTCGCGCGACGGACGCAGCAATGCCGTCGTCAGCCGGCCGTCGGTGGCCGCCATCATCTCGGCGTGAGTGGCCCCCTTGGTGCACAACCGGCCCAGGTTGGCGGGATGCAGCCGATCTCCGGAGACCTTGGCTATGACCGGGGCACCGGTTGCGGGGTCGGTGCGGGTCTGAACGGAGATCCCACAACCCACCCCGCAATACGAACAGACGGTCCGGGTCAGCATCTGGCGGAAACCGATGGTCGCGGCTTGGGGTAATGACACCCCGGTCCCTCACACACCGACTTGGCCCATCCGCGTGCTCTTGCGCAGGTAGCAGAACCAGGTGACCGCCAACAGCACCACGAAGAACACGACGTAGAACTGCAGTGCGGGCTCGATGCTGCCGAACCGTGATTTGGACCAGGCGTATGCCAGCGGTACGACGAATCCGCCAAACGCGCCAACCGATGAGATGATGCCCAGCGCACCCGCGGCTTGGCGCCGCATGTGCAGCATCGTCAACGGGTCGCCGCCGGCATCCTCGCCCTTGATCCGGAAGATCTTGGAAATCATCCGGTAGGTGGAACCGTTACCGATGCCTGTCGCGACGAACAGGAACATGAACGAGGCGAAGAACACCGGCATGTTCACAGCCTGCACCGACCAGAGCGCACCGGCCGCGCCTACCGCAAGCATCAGGAAACTCACCGCGGTGATGCGGGCACCGCCGATCAGATCGGCGAGCTTGCCCCCCAACGGACGGGCGACCGAGCCGATGCCGGCCCCCAGGAACGCATAGGCCAACGCAATGTCACCCCTGTCGAAAACGGCCTTGAGCAGCGTTGGAAACGCCGCCGAGTAGCCGATGAAGGAGCCGAAAGTACCGATGTAGAGCACGGACATGATCCAGGTATCCGCGTGCCGCAGCGACTGCCACACCGGTTTCACATCGGCCTTGGCCTCGGTGAGATTGTCCATGAACAAGTACGCGCAGACGGCGGCAGCCACGGCGAACGGCACGTAGAACAGTCCCGCCAGAGACAACGTCACGCCGGCTCCGATGGTGACGACGACGGGAACGACTTTCTGCGCCACCGCAACTCCGATGTTTCCACCAGCCGCGTTGAGTCCCAGTGCCCAGCCCTTCTCCTTCTCCGGGTAAAAGAACGAGATGTTGGCCATCGATGAGGCGAAGTTGCCCCCGCCTAGCCCGGCCGTTGCGGCCACCAAGAGAAGCGGCCAGAACCCGATGCTCGGGTCACTCACCACCCAAGCCAAACCGAGGCACGGGACCAGCAATAGCAGGGCCGAGATCACCGTCCAGTTGCGTCCTCCGAACACTGGCACGGCGAACGTGTAGGGCAACCGTAGGAACGCGCCCACCCCGCTGGGTACCGCCACCAGCCACAATGCCTCGGTGGTGGACAACGCCCACCCTGATGCGGCCGGACTCCCATCAGCAGCCGCAGTCATCTGCACGACGACGATGCTCCACAACAGCCACACCGAGAATCCGATGTGTTCGGCGAAGATCGAGAAGACCAGATTGCGGCGCGCGACCGGCCTGCCGACGGTGGCCCAGAATTGCGGGTCCTCGGGACGCCAGTCATCGATCCAGTGCTTACCGTGTTGACGCGCCCGGGCCGCGGGTGTCGCCGTTGCGAGAGTCTGGGCCGGGTCACTGTCGGTAACGGTCATGACGTCTCCTGTGATGGGTGCCGCGGCGCGGCCGGGCGGGCACGGTGGGCCTCAACGAGGGACGACGCTGTCCAAGCTCCCCTTAGGTCTAATGGCAGGGGATTCCGCGTCGATTGCACATTCGTGACCGCGACGAAAACACGGCCTCACAACGCAGGTCAGCTCATCGTGAGACAGGTGCCGGGTTGCGAGAGGGCCCAATCGCTGCTAGCGGACGATCGGTCACAACGACGGTGGCAGTGCGTCTAGCCCGGCACGACGGCTGACTTCGACCACAGCCGTCGACGTACCGCCCCCAGCCAGGACCCCGCCACAACGGCGACGACCAGCAGCTGCACCGCGACCGCGGAGTCGGCCGGGTACCACACGCCGGTGAGGTAATGCTCGATGAAACCCTCCGGCGGCAATTCCGCCATCCCAGCGCCCGCGCGGCCGAAGCGTTCCAAGTCGGTCAGCGGGCAGGGCAGTCCGAACGTCAGGCTGGCCACACCCCACAGCACGGCCACGCCGTGCAGAGCGAGGGTGGCCGGCCAGCGCCACGCCAGGAAGCCGCCGAACACGAGATAGCCGATGAACGCGAAATGCACCGCGACCGCGCAAAGCACGACGATCGTGTACGGCAGTGAATCGAGGAATTGCATGCGTGCCGCCATGGTAGCCGCAACCTGACGTTCGAGATGCGGGCGTGAACAATGGTGCCTGTGGCACCAACAGTCCTCTTCCTGATCAATGAGCACATCGCGACCGAGGCGCTGCTGGGTGAAGCCTTCACCGATCATGGATTCGACGTCGAGACGTTCGAGGTGGTGCCGGCCGAGCGAGCCGAAGATCCGGCGGGCCATGTGACGTTTCCCGACCCAGCCGGCTACGACGTCATCGCTCCCTTGGGCGCGACATGGCCGGTATACGAGCCTGCGCTGCGCGACACGTGGGTCGGCGACGAGATGCAGCTGATGCGGGACGCGGCCGCCGGCGGCACCGCGCTGCTCGGAGTGTGTTTCGGCGGCCAGCTGCTGGCGCAGACGTTCGGGGGTAGCGTGGCGCGTTCGCCGCGTCCGGAGATCGGTTGGTGCGAGGTGACCAGCGACCGGTCTGACATCGTCCCGGGCGGGCCGTGGTTCCAATGGCATTTCGACAGATGGTCGTTGCCACCAGGGGCCACCGAACTGGCCAGGACTGCCGACTCATCGCAGGCGTTCGTTCTCGGCCGGGCTCTGGCTCTACAGTTCCATCCCGAGGTCGATACGGAGCTGCTGAAGGTCTGGCTGGCCGCCGACAGCAATGGCGAGGCCCTGCAAGCCGGTATCACTCATGACGAATTACTCACCCGCACAGAGGAACTCGCCGTGGATACCGCAGCGCGGGTCCGCCGGTTGGTAGCCGGTTTTCTGACCTACCTGGCGGGTCAGCCCCGGCCGAGCTGATGCGCGAGCGCCTCTCCCAGATGGGAATGCCGGAATGGGTGATCGACCGCCAGGAGTTTCGTCGGCCGAACCCGTTGGCTCGCCTCGGCGAGCTCGTGTGCCCCCTGCTCCCCCAATATCAGTCGCGGTCCCAGCGACGGGACGGGAAGCACGGCGGGCCGGTGCAACACCCGGGCAAGCTCCCTGGCGTATTCCCCATTGCGAACGGCCTCGGGTGCCACCGCGTTGACCGGACCGGCGAGCCGGTCGTCGTACAACGCACGGTGATAGACATCCAGCAGATCGTCCAGCCCGATCCAGGACAACCACTGCTCACCGCTGCCCACCCGGCCGCCCAGTCCGGCGGAGAACAGCGGGCGCAGCAGACGCAGGGTTCCGCCCGCAGCCGCTTGCACGATTCCCGTCCGCACCGTCACCACTCGCAGTCCGGCGTCAACCGCGGGCCCGGTCGCCAGCTCCCAGTCCCCGACCACGCCGGCGAGGAATCCATCCCCGGGGGCGCTGTCTTCGGTCAACCGCTCATCACCGCGGTCGTACCCGTAGAAGCCGATCGCCGATGCACTGACGAAGGTGGCCGGGCCGTTGTCGGCATGGGCGGCCGCGGTCGCCAACAGGCGAGTCGGTTCGATGCGGCTGTCCCGGATCGCCGCTCGATGGGCTTCGGTGAAACGGCCGGCGATCGAGGCTCCGGCCAGGTGAACCACGGCATCGATACCGTCGAGTAGGCCCGCAGCCGGCGCCAGCGGGTTCCATTGCCTTTCGTCATTTCCGCGCGCCGGCCTGCGGACAAGCCGGATCACCCGATGCCCACCCGTGCTCAGGAATGCACAGAGCGCTGAACCGATCAGGCCCGAGGACCCCGTCACCGCGATCACCGACGGGTTGAATCCCGCGGAGGCGGCGCGCCGGTGGGCGCCGAGATCGCCGACGAGCTGCCGATGCCGGTAGTCGAACGTCGACCGCAGCGCGGCGGCGGGCACCGTGGTTTCGATCTGATCGCGTACCCGGGTTTGTTCACCGACATCGGCGAAGACATGGGTATGGCGCCACGCGCCGATGATGCGCGCGGGCCACGAAGCCGGGCCGCTCGTGGACAGTTCGTCAACGAACCGGGTGCCCGGCACATACGCCGACGGGTCGTGACGGGCCACCCATCGCAATCCCGCGGGCAGACCGAGAACGGCGACGCCGTCGGCCAATGAATCCGCCTCCCGCTGGACGGACATGGGCTGCCACGGCGGAATCAGCCGTCTCATCGCGCCAGGTCGCGTGTGCCAATCCCACACCTGTTCGCGTGGATGGTCGATAACGCACTCGTAATCGATGCCCATGTCGATTTCCCATCTCTCCGGCAGCGTGAATGATTCGTCACCGAACAGGGCATAGATTGCCCAACCCTGGACGCGGGTATCACCGTGCCGGCGAGATTTTCGCCCGGCACATCAAGATTGGGACATGAGCAACACCCCCCGAACGTTCCGGGACCGCCGCGAAGCGGGCCGAGTCCTGGCTGTCGAACTGGCGGGCCGACTGGACCGAATCGGCCCGCAAGACCTCCAGGTATTGGGACTTGCCCGCGGTGGCGTCCCGGTCGGATGGGAGGTCGCGTCCCACCTGCGGGCTCCACTGGATGTGTGCCTGGTACGCAAGCTGGGTGTGCCGCAGTGGCCCGAGCTTGCGATGGGAGCTCTCGCCACCGGCGGTGGTGTCGTCCTCAACGATGACCTGATTCGCAATCTCGGCATCGGTGACGACCAGATCCGAGACGCCGTGGCCCGCGAGACTCGTGAGCTTCACCGGCGAGGGCAGGCCTATCGGGCCGATCGAGGGCCGCTGGTGCTGGCCGGGCGGACCGTGGTGCTGGTCGATGACGGGATCGCCACCGGGGCCAGCATCACCGCAGCGGTGCGCTCGGTTCGGGAAGCCGGGCCGAGCCGGATCATCGTGGGCGTGCCGGTCGGGCCGGAGTCGGTCTGCCGACGGTTACTCGGGGATGCCGACGAGGTGGTGTGTTCGACGATGCCCGCCGATTTCGGCGCCGTGGGGCAGGTCTTCGAGGATTTTCATCAGGTCGGCGACGACGAGGTGCGCGCCCTCCTTGCCACGCCCACCGCCGGAAGCGGGCCGGCCAGCAGCTGAAGCCCGTTGGGTCGGGTTCAGGTCTTCGGGAAGTCGTTCCCGGCCGGCTCGTCGTATGCACCTTCGGCCGTCGTGGCGGCCTCGGCGGGGGCTTCCTCGTACTGCTCGACCGGTGTTTCCTCGGGGTAGTCCTCGTCGTAGGTGACCTGGGGCTCTGCCGCCGCACCGACGTCGTCGTCCTCATCGGCCTGCGTGGACCGGCTGCGCACTGCGTCGATGATCAGCAGCAGCACCCCGATGACGCTCGCAGCGATACACACCCAGGCGATGAGCTCGTTGCTGGTGATGACGGCTGTCACCAGTGCCGCGAGGCCGACTACGGCCAGAACGAGCGCAACGATCAACATAGCCCTGCCCCGCAGTGTCTGAGTCGGAGGTGTCTGAGTCGGAGATACACGCGACTAGTTGCCGCGGTTGAACTGAGTGACCCCGGCGTCGTTGTTGGCGCCCGAATCCACGGGTGCGGCCGATCCGCGCTGACCGAGTTCTTCGAGCTGCGACTCGAGGTAGGTCTTCAACCGGGTGCGGTACTCGCGCTCGAAGGTACGCAACTGCTCGAGGCGGCCTTCCAGAACGGTGCGCTGTTGGTTGATGGTGCCCATGATCTCGGAATGCTTGCGCTCCGCGTCGGCCTGCAGTGCGTCGGCCTTCTCCTGCGCCTGCCGCAGCTGGGTTTCCGAACGAGTCTGCGCGTCCGCGAGCATCGCGTCGGCCCGCTGACGTGCCTCCGCGACCGTCGACTCGGCAGTCTCGCGGGCCTCGGTAACCATCGCATCGGCTTGGGCACGCGCATCCGACAACATCTTCTCGGACTCGGCACGGGCCGTTCCGGTCAGCCGGTCCGCGGTGTCCTGGGCGAGGCTGAGCACCTTGGCTGCCCGGATGTGCACGTCTTCGCCGGAAGCCGCCGCCGGCGCCGGCGCTTCGTAAACCGGCGGTGGCGGCGCCTGCTCCGGCTCCGCCTCGTAGACGGGCGCAGATTGGGTCGGCTGAACAACACCGCCGTGCCCGGAACTCAGTTCCCGGTCGAGCTCAGCCACCCGTTGGCGGAGGTCGCTGTTTTCCTCGATGAGACGGGACAGCTCATTCTCGACGAGGTCGAGGAAGGCATCCACTTCGTCTTCGTTGTAGCCGCGCTTACCAATCGGCGGCTTGCTGAACGCGACGTTGTGCACGTCGGCAGGAGTGAGCGGCATTGTCTGCCCCCTTGAAGTCTGGACCGTCAAACGATCTCAAAGTGTAGAGCCTGGGTGGAGAGTAACTGGCGCACATCCTGTCACACCAGACCCTGCGGTTGCAGGCGAGGGCGTAATTAAGGGCGAAATTCAACAAAACTGAGACGTTTCCGACTGGCCATGCCAAGCCCTCACCGGCACCGGCCACCGGGTCAAAAGCTGCCAGGCCTCATGCCGAACCACCCGGGCCGTCGATTCAGGCTGCGGCCCCGAACGCCAACTGCATACCGATGAAGGCAAGGAGCAGCAGCACCATTATCGAGAGATCCAACCGGACTGAACCTATGGTGAGCTGCGGAATCATCCGTCTCAGCAGCTTAACCGGCGGATCGGTGAGCGTCATGATCATCTCGAGCACCACCACCGTCGCTCCCCTGGGGTGCCAGTCACGACTGAATGAGCGAATGAACTCCACCACCACCCGGGCGATCAGCAGCAACCAGAACACGAACAGCGCGAAACCCAGGATTTGAAAGAACTGCGACAAACTGGGCCGTCCTCATTCCAGGCAGTGTGACATTCGATAGAGCCGTGCGCCGCTCAGCGCCGGCGGCGCGGATGCGACGTCGCCAGCCTACCCGCCACCGACGTCATGCTCGGATCCGAGCATTGATAGAGGCGGGGAGGCCCGATCGGCAGGACCCTACTGATAGGCGTGGAAGCCGGCCTCGGCGATGCGGCGGCGCTGCTCCGCGGTTACGTCCACGTCGGCAGGCGAGAGCAGGAATACCTTGGTGGCGACCTTGTCGAAGGAGCCCCGCAGCGCAAACGCCAACCCGGCGGCGAAGTCGACGAGACGCTTGGCATCGGCGTTGTCCATCGAGACGAGGTCCATGATCACCGGGGTGCCGTCGCGAAAGCGCTCACCGATCGTGCGTGCCTCGCTGTAGTCCTTGGGCCGCAGCGTGGTGATCTTGGCCAGCGGGCTGCCAGCCTCGAACAACTCGGCCATCCCGCGCGGGTCCATTGCCAAAGCTCCCCGGGTGGACCCTCGCAAGGACCCGAATCGCGGCGGGGTGCGGTCGAATTCACGTGGCGTTCGCATTCTCGGCTCGAAACGCAGATCCTCGAAGCCACCGCGATAGCCTGCTGGCTCGTCGTAGTCGCGGCGGCGGTCGTCGGCCGGGCCGTCATAGCCGCGGGAGTAGCCCTCGTCGTCGAAGCGATCCTCGCGCGAGCGACGGTAGCCGCGCGCCGGACCCCGGTCGTCGTCCTCGTAGTAGTCGTCCTCGTAGTCGTCCATCGGCGCCATGCCGAAGTAGGCCTTGACCTTGTGCAGTGTGCTCATCGTGCGGACCCTTCTCGCGGTGCTGAAGTATTCAAGCTGTTGGGAGTGCCAGCGGTATCTGGTGTCTGTGATGAAGGTGTGACTGGAGTGACTACTTCGGCTGACGTTAGCGGTCGCGGTCCCATTAGCGCGGTACCGACACGCACACACGTCGAACCATGTTCCACCGCCGCCTCGAGGTCGTCGGACATTCCCGCGGACAACTCGAGTCGCTGCGGATAGCGTGCCTGCAGGCGGTCGCGCTCCTGCTGTAATCGGGCGTAGGCGGCGCCCGGGTCTGCGTCCCGCGGGGGGATGGCCATCAGGCCGACGAACCTCAGGCCGGCCGAATCATCCACGGCAGCGCACAACTCGTCGATGCGACCGGTGGACGATATGTCGATCCCGCCCCGGCGCTGGTCACCATCCAGGCTGATCTGCAGGTAAACCCGCAACCGATCGGCACGTAACCCCTCGGCCAACGCCGCGGTGGCGCCACGATCGAGCGCGGTGATCAGCTTGGCATCGTCGACTGAGTGCGCGGCGTAAGCCCACCGCGCAACTGAACGTGCCTTGTTCCGCTGGATAGTGCCCACCATGTGCCACCGAATAGAGTCTCCGCCCTCGACGGCGCTGATTTCGGCGACCTTGTACACGGCCTCCTGATCGCGCGACTCGGCGAAGGCCGGGCACCCCAGTCGGTACAGCGCCAGCACGTCGTCGACCGGGAAGAACTTGGTGACCGGCAGCAGTTCGATCTCGTCGACGCCGCGTCCGACGGCCTGTGCCGCGCGTACCAGCCGCTCTCGAACCTCAGCCAGTGCCTGGCTTAGCTGATGTTCTCGCGCGGTAGTCACGGACCCGGCTCCAACCAGATCAATGAGGCCAACCGGCCGGTCGGCGCATCGCGCCGATGACTGAACAAGGTGTCGTCGGCCACGGTGCAGCGTGGATCGACGTCGATCGCGGTGACCCCGAGGCCGCGCAGCTGGGCAGCGATACCGGCGCGCAGGTCCAGGCCCGGGGTACCGCGCCCGGTGGTGGTCTGGCATCCCGGCAGGGTTCGCTCGACATCGGCTGCCATTTCGGCGGGCACCTCGTAATTGGCGCCGCTGACCGCCGGGCCGAGCAAAACGGACACATCCGCTGCCCGGGCACCTACTTCGAACATGACCTCGAGCGCCCGCGCCACGATCCCACCTTGGGCGCCGACCCGGCCGGCGTGAACGGCGGCGACAACGCCTGCGCACACGTCCGACATCAACACCGGTACGCAGTCGGCCGTGACGACCGCGAGCCCCAGCCGCGGCGTGGTGGTGACCAATCCGTCCGTGTCGGCGACGGTCTCTCTCGGGCCGTCAACGAACTCGATGTGCACGCCGTGCACCTGGTTCATCCACACGATGCGGTCGGCATCGGGCGACGCAAGCCCGACCGCCCTGGCCAGGCGGCCCCGGTTGGCTGCAACGGCGGCCGGGTCGTCGCCGACATGATCGCCCAGGTTGAAGGTCGCGAACGGCGGTGCGGACACACCGCCGGCCCGGGTGGTGGTCACCCGGCGCACCCGGAACCTCGCCCTGCGGTCGGAGGACGTGGAATCAGGCACGGCGGGCCCTGGGGGACGCGGGATCGGGCATGAAGCGTCCGCGCCGCGCGTCAGTGGCGCATGAACGGCGGCACATCGACGTCGTCGTCGGAAATGCCCCCGTCGTCACCTCCGCCGATCCGGACCGTAGCGCCGTTGGTGTGCACGGGCACACTCGCCGGATCCGACGGCTCGAACAGCGAGGAACTCAGCCGGCCGGCCCTGCCCGGCGCGATCTGCTGAGCCGGTGCAGTTGCCGGTATCGACTCCCCCGTAACCGGCTTGCGTCCAGGACCACTCGAATCGAAGCCCGCGGCAATCACCGTCACCCGCACCTCGTCACCGAGCGAGTCGTCGATGACGGTGCCGAAGATGATATTGGCCTCCGGATGTGCAGCGTCCTGCACCAGCGACGCGGCCTCGTTGATCTCGAACAGGCCCAGATCGCTGCCTCCAGCCACCGACAGCAGCACGCCCTGGGCGCCCTCCATCGATGCTTCCAGCAGTGGGGAATTGATTGCGATCTCGGCAGCTTTGAGGGCGCGCCCGTCGCCACGCGCCGAACCGATACCCATCAGGGCAGTGCCGGCGCCACTCATGACGCCCTTGACGTCGGCGAAGTCCACGTTGATCAGCCCCGGAGTGGTGATCAGATCGGTGATCCCCTGCACACCGTTGAGCAATACCTCGTCGGCGCTCCGGAAGGCGTCCATCAACGACACCGCGGCGTCGCCCATCTGTAGCAGCCGGTCGTTGGGGATCACGATGAGCGTGTCACAGCTCTCCCGCAATGCGCTGATACCGGATTCCGCCTGATTACTCCGGCGCTTACCCTCGAAGGAGAACGGCCGGGTGACCACACCGACGGTGAGTGCACCGAGCTTGCGGGCGATGGTGGCCACCACCGGAGCGCCGCCGGTCCCGGTGCCGCCGCCTTCGCCGGCGGTGACGAACACCATGTCGGCACCCCGAAGCAGCTCTTCGATGTCGTCCTTGGCGTCCTCAGCGGCCTTGCGGCCGACTTCGGGGTCGGCACCGGCGCCCAGACCGCGGGTCGAGTCACGTCCGACGTCGAGCTTTACGTCGGCGTCGCTCATCAACAGCGCCTGCGCGTCGGTGTTGATCGCGATGAACTCGACACCCTTCAGACCTTGTTCGATCATCCGGTTAACGGCGTTCACCCCGCCGCCACCAATGCCGACCACCTTGATCACCGCAAGATAGTTATGCGGAGGAGTCATCGCCACACCTTCTTCGCGCCAGCGGTCATCAGCGGTCGCCCTTCTTGCCTGGTTGCCTGTGTCACCCCGGAATGTCCTCCTGATCAAACCCTCAACCTCAACCATAGGCTTAGAGTTATGTCAAGTTGTTCCGCGCAAACAGAACGCTAGAGCCGGGTCGCACGCATTGCGGGCAGGCGCGCCGATACGACACGATTAATTTCACTTGCGGCAGCCTGACCCTCTGCGGGCGACTCGCGATCCTTGGTCTCGAGCGATCCTCGACGCGCATGGTGGCATCAGGTGTATATCGCTGACCCAACGTCGCCGAAGTCGAACTCGAACCGCATGCATGGCCTGCCGCACGGGTTACGGTCCGCGGATTTCGTTGCCGTCATCGGTGTGGTAGGTGTTGGCGGGCGTTTCGGGTGGTTGTGGGGTGTGTGGTGGTGGCTGGTGTTGTGGTGGCCGCAGCAGGGCTTCGGGTCGGTGGTGGTAGTTGAGTCGGGTCTGGCCGGTGTCCAATTGGGGTGGCGGGATCCATTCGACTTCCCCGCGAGTGTTGATGGTGGTGGTCCAGCCGCCGTCGTCGCCGACGAGGCGGTTGTCGGCTCCACACGCGAGGGCGAGGTCGTCGATGTTGGTGTGTCCGCCGCGGGCCCAATCCCGCAGCGCGTGGTGGACCTGGGAGCCGTAGGCGCCGACATTGCAGCACGGTTTGGTGCAGCCGCCGTCGCGGGCGATGAGCATGATCCGCTGGGCCGGTGAGGCGGTGCGCCGGGTGCGGAACAGGTCCAGCGCCGATCCGGTCGCCTTGTCGAACACCGCCAGAAAGTGGTGGGCGTGGGCGGCCAATCGGATCACGTCGTTGATCGGCAGCAGCGAGCCGCCGCCGGTGGTGCCGACCCCGGCGCGGGATTCGAGATCCTGCAACGTGGTGCGGATGATGATCGAGACGGGTAGTCCGTTGAGCTGACCGAGTTCTCCGCTCATCAACGCGATCCGTCCCACCGCTATCAGCGCGTCGTGCTGACGCTGGCTCAGGCTGCGGTGGTCGGTGTCGATCTGTTGCTGACTCGGGGTGCCCGAGACGCAGGGTTAGGGATCGTCGGGGTTGCACATGCCCGGTGCGGCGTACTTCGCCAGGATCGCCTCCCAGGTGGCCCACGCCTCGGGAGTCAAGGTGGCGGTGATCGGCCGCATGCCGTCGCGGCCCTGTGCGCCGATGTGCAGGCCGCGTTTTCTGGCGCGTTCGGTGTCGTCGGGTACCGGGCCGTCCTGATCGAGCAGGAACAGCGTCCGCTCGGCGGCCTTCTTGAGTTCGCGGGGCCCCACCCCGACCGCGATACGCACGAGGTCGACCTCAATCTGCTCAGCGGTGATGGTGTCGATGAATCCGGGCAGGTTCGTCATCGCCTCGCGCAGCACCTTGACGTGTTCGGGGTTGATCAGCCCGGCGGCCTGCGCGACGGCGGTTGCCGGCAGAATCGGCGCCAGGGCTTGGCCGATCAACGCTCGACGCGGCCCCAGCTCGGCGGCTTCGGCCAGGCGACGACCGGCTTCGCCGGCCGAGATCCGCCACCGGATCGCCAGGACGTCCTTCCAGGACTTGGCTCCCATCGCCTTGGGTGTGGTCTCGATCTGCACGCGGGCCAGCATCCGGTGCGACTGGGTGGGCAGCTGGCAGGACAGGGCCTCGAGCTCGTCCATGACCGCCAGCAATTCGGCGCACGGCAGCGTCTCGATATCGGCGGCGGCCAGCGCATCATGCGCCGCGCGCAACGCCGCTACTGCTTGGTGAACTGCCGCCCCGGACATGAATCGAACATACATTCGAGTACTGACATCATCGCCGCGATTGTCACTACTGAAACCAAAGTGACACAAGAGATTTGGAAGAGCCAAAGATCGGCTCCACGGCGGCACCGCCGAGGACGGGCAACTACTTGACGGTCGGCAGGTCCGGGCTGGACACGTCATAGGTCTGGCCCGGCTGGGTGAGTAGCGCAGCCAGCTTGAGCGCCTTCTCCTCGCTGCGGTCGGTGGTCCCCCACACCACGACGCGACCATCGACCAGGGTGAGCGTTATCGCAGCGACCGAGGGTGCCGACACCCGACCCACCAGAGCGGCGACGTCAGGCCGCAACGAGGTCATCACCTGTAGTGCGGCCATGGTCGCCGGATCGTTGGGGCCGGGGTTTTCGGTGTCCAGATACGGCACCCCTGGCGGCGGCAGCGCCGTGGCGAAGTCGACGCCATCCCGGTCGAAAAGGTGCACCCCGTCCGGATAATCCTTGACCACGATCGGAACCCGCTCAACAACGGTGACCCGCAACGTCGACGGATACTGGCGCTGCACTCGAGCCGAGGCCACGCGGCGAATCTCGGCCACTCGTTCGGCAACCGCATCGGTGTCCACCTGCAAGAGCGGGGTTCCCGGAAGGACCGCCGCCGCGGCAATCACCTCCTCCTGAGTGACCGCATCCGCACCGGTGACAACGATGCTGCGAGTCGACATCAGCGGTGTGAAGTACAGCAGCAACCCCAAACCAACTACCAGGACCGCGATCACCGCGGTCCACATCAGTAGTTTCAGCCCACGAACGGCGCCGCGACCGAGCGTCTGCGTCTCCTGCGGCACCTTTCCCAGCGCACGGCGCTTGGCCTCTCGGCGAGCCTCCTCTATCGCGGTGGCCCTTGCCTGCGCGGCCCGCCGTTCCTCACGTTCCCGGCGGGCGCGGCGGCGTGGGCCTTCCCGATCCGCTCCGCCCTCATCCTGTTGCGGCTCTGCCACCGGCTGGGGGGGCTCGGGCTCGGCGGCCTGATCGGCCTCCAACCGGCCGGCCTGATGGGCTTCCGACTCGGCGGGCCGAGATTCGGGCAGTGGGCCGGCCTCCGGGTCAGCGGGCCGAGACTCGGTTAGCGGGCCGGCCTGCGGGTCGGCCACCGGCTGGGGGGCCTGAGGCCCGACGGCCGACTCGGGGCCCTCCGGCCCGGCGACCGGTGAACTCGGATCTCGATCGGTGGCCGACCGTTCGGGCCCGTCGTGAGTAGGCTCGGTCATCGCCGAACCACATCCGGCGGGCCGGGTTCGTTCCTGGCCTGCAGCGCCGCCAGGATCTCGGCACCGAGCATGGTCACGTCGCCGGCACCCATGGTGACGATCACGTCACCGGGTTCCGCGGCCGCCGCGACCAGCGCGGACACCGCAGAGAAGTCCGGAACATAGGTCACCGGAGCCGTGACGAACTCCGCGACGGTGGCTCCACTGACCCCGGCCAGCGGCTGCTCACGCGCGGCGAACACGTCCAGCACGAAAACCTCGTCGGCGGTGTCGAGCGCCTCGCCAAACCGGGACGCGAAAGCCTCTGTGCGGGAATACAAGTGCGGCTGAAAGACCACGATGGTGCGGCCGGAACCGTGCTGTCGGGCGGCGGTGCGCAGCGCCGTCAAGGTGGCGCGGACCTCAGTGGGATGGTGCGCGTAGTCATCGAAGACGCGCACCCCGTCGGCCGTTCCGACCAATTCGAAACGTCGGCGTACCCCTTCGAAACCGGCCAGGCCGTCGAGCACGACGCTGGGATCGGCACCGGCCTCTATTGCCGCCAGCAACGCGCCGAGCGCGTTGAGTGCCATGTGGCGACCAGGAACGGCCAACCGCATCACCCGCGGCTGAGCCTCGCCGCGCAACAAGACCGTCGCTTCGGCGCCGGTCCCCTGCTGCGCCCAGTCGCTCAGCGTCGCATCCAGTTGATCGCCACTTCCGTAGCGCAACACCCGGATACCGAGCTCCTCGGCACGTTCCTCGGCACGATCGGCCAGCCCCCGCGCATTGGGATCGTCGGCGCACACCACCAGTGCGCCGCCGGGCTGGATTCGCTCGACGAACTGGTCGAAAACCGCCATGTAGGCCTGCACACTGCCGAAGAAATCCAGGTGATCGGCCTCGATATTGGTTACCACCACCACGTCGGGGCGGTACTCGAGCAGTGATCCGTCACTCTCGTCAGCCTCGGCGACGAAACATCGTCCACTGCCGTGGTGGGCGTTGGTGCCCGCCTCCCCGAGATCACCGCCCACCGCGAAGGACGGGTCGAAACCGCTGTGCTGCAACGCCACGATCAGCATCGACGTCGTGGTGGTCTTACCGTGGGTTCCGGTCACCATCAGCGTGGTGTACCCGGACATCAGTTTGGCCAGCACCCCGGGCCGCAGCAGCACCGGAATGCCCCGACGGCGCGCCTCCACCAGTTCGGGGTTCGTCTTCGGGATCGCCGCATGGGTCGTGACCACCGCCGTCGGACCACCCGGCAGCATGTCCAGCGACGAGGGGTCGTGTCCGATGCGAATGACGGCGCCGCGAGCCCGCAGCGCGATCACCCCACGCGATTCCTTGGCATCCGACCCTGACACCAGGCCACCGCGATCCAGCAGTACGCGCGCGATACCCGACATGCCGGCGCCCCCGATACCCACCATGTGCACCCGGTGCAATTCCTCGGGCAGATCCATGGTGTTCATCGCCGCCGCCTGAGCCGTTCGGCCAGGGCGACGTCGAGGGCCACCCGGGCCACCCGGTGCGCGGCGTCGCGGTGACCGGCCAGCGCGGCGGCGGCCGTCATCGCGGACAACCTGGCCTGGTCTTGCAGCAGCGCCGACACCGTCTCCTCGACGAAATGCGCGGTGAGGTCCCGGTCGTCGACGATGATCCCGCCACCTGCCTTGACGACGGGCAGGGCGTTGAGGCGCTGTTCGCCGTTTCCGATCGGCAACGGCACGTAAACCGCGGGCAGTCCGACCGCGCTTACCTCGGCGACGGTCATCGCCCCGGAGCGGCAGATAGCCAGATCGGCCGCTGCATAGGCGAGCGCCATCCGGTCGAGGTATGGCACCGCGACGTAGGGCGGCCCGCCGGCCGTCGGGACGCGTAGCGGCAGGGTGTTCTTCGGACCATACACGTGTAGCACCGAAATGCCCTTGCGGGCAAGGCTTTCGGCGGCCTCCGATACCGCCTCGTTGAGGGACTGAGCTCCCTGCGAGCCGCCGAAAACCAACAGCACCCGAGCGCCTTCGTCGAAGCCGAAATACCTGCGGGCCTCCTCGCGCAGCGCCATCCGGTCCAACGAGGTGATCGACTCCCGCACCGGAACGCCGACGACTTCGGCGCGCGGTAAGCCGGAGTCGGGCACCGCCGAGAGCACTCGCTTCGCCGACCTGGCGCCCACCCGGTTGGCCCAGCCGGCGCTGGCGTTCGCTTCGTGGACCACCACGGGCACTCGCCTCCCGGGTCGGGAACCGCGGGCAGCCAGATAGGCGGGCAACGCTACGTAGCCGCCGAAGCCGACGACGACGTCGGCACCGACGTCATCGAGAATCGCCCTCGCCTGCCTCATCGAGCGAGGTACCCGGTCGGCCAACCGGAGCAGGTCGATAGATAGCCTGCGCGGCAACGGCACCGGGGTGATCAACTCGAGGTGGTAGCCCCGCTCCGGGACCAGCCTGGTTTCCAGGCCTCGCTCGGTGCCCAGTGCGGTGATGCGCACCCCTGGATCGATCGCGGTGAGGGCGTCGGCGACCGCCATCGCCGGTTCGACGTGGCCCGCCGTGCCGCCCCCGGCGAGAACCACAGAGATCGCCGTCACCCGTAACGCTGACCTTCCAGTGTGCGGGCCCGTCGGCCCTGCTTACGCTGGCCAGCACCATATCCGACCGAAGGCCGACCCACCGACACCGGCTGTTTGCGGCGCGCGTTCGCGGTGCGGCGAACCTGCCGGTCGTCCGCTCGGGGGGCGCGGTGACTCTTCTTGGTCTGCTTCGGCGGGATCGGTGTGGCTGGACGGTCAGAACGCGAGCGCAACCGGTCACGCAAGGCCTCGGTGCGGCTCGGTACGTATGGCGCCGGTAGCGGCAGCCGCAACAATTTGTTCACCCGGTCGTCGCGTCCCGCCCGCAGTGCGGCAACGGCTTCGGGTTCGTGACGCGCGGCGTTGGCCATGATTCCGATCATCAGCAGCGTGGTCGCCGTCGAGGTGCCGCCAGCGGAGATCAACGGCAGTTGCAGCCCGGTGACGGGCAGCAGCCCGACCACGTATCCGACGTTGATGAACACCTGACTGAGAATCCACAACGTGGCCGTGGCGGTGAGCAGCCGGAGGAACGGGTCCGCCGAACGGCGCGCGATCCGCATGCCGGTGTAGGCGAACAGTCCGAAAAGGCAGAGCAACCCCGCGGCACCGATGAAGCCCAACTCCTCACCGATGATCGCGAAGATGAAATCGTTGTGGGCGTTGGGCAGGTAATTCCACTTCGCCGCGCCCTGCCCGAGTCCGTCGCCGAAGATTCCGCCGTTGGCCAGCGCGAACCTGGCCTGGCGGGCCTGATAGCCGGACCCCTGCGCGTCGGCACCGGGATTGAGCCACGACTGTACCCGCGCCGATCGATAACCGGCCGACATCGCAAGAGCGGCGCCGGAAACCAGGACCGCGCCAAGGGAAGTCAGGAAAACACGCAACGGCAGGCCGGCGTACCAC
Organism: Mycolicibacterium sp.; assembly: GCA_050175175.1. Lineage (GTDB taxonomy): Bacteria > Actinomycetota > Actinomycetes > Mycobacteriales > Mycobacteriaceae > Mycobacterium. The sequence goes on from JBFXJE010000010.1 coordinate 147,495, forward strand.
AGCAGGCCGAGCAGGATGACGCCCATCGACAGCGTCTGGCCTAGATCGGGCTGGGAAACGATCAATCCCAGCGCGATCACTGCCGCCGGAAGCAAGGGGATCAGCATTTCGCGCAGCGACGCCTGCTCCATTCGCCGGGCAGCCAGCAGGTGCGCACCCCAGATGGCCAAGGCGATCTTGGCCAGCTCCGACGGCTGCATGGAGAAACCCGCGAAGACGAACCAGCCGCGCGAACCGTTGGCCACTTTGCCGATACCCGGGATCAACACCAGGATCAGCAGAACGACGCTGATCGCGAACCCGGTGAAGGCGAACCTGCGCATCACCTGCACTTTCATCCGCAGGGCGATGTAGAAAGCGCCCAATCCGATGACGGTCCACAGCGACTGCCTAGCGAAAACCGCCCATGGCGAGCCGTCCTGGTCATAGGAGTAGACACCGGATGCCGACAGCACCATGATCAGGCCCATCGTGGTCAGCAGTGCGGCGACGGCGATGATGAGATGGAAAGAGGTCATTGGTCGTCCAAGCCACGCGCCGAATCTGGTGCGCGGCCCACGCGCCTTGGCGTCGCCGGAATTCTGCTGCACGGTCCCACCGTCGCCGGCCGTGTTGGCGCGGCGGTTGCGCAACCGGGCGATGATGCCGGTCATGGGATCTGACCCGTCATCGCGATGCTGACCCGAGTCCGCCCGTCCACCCGACTCCGCCCGTCAACCGAGGATGGCGCGGACTGCTGCAGCGAACGTTTCACCGCGGTGCCCGTAGCTGCGGAACTGATCGAAAGAGGCTCCTGCCGGGGCGAGCAGCACGGTGTCCCCCGGACTTGCCAGCCCGCGGGCGGCGTCGACCGCGGCCGCCATCACGGCATCGGATAGGGGCCCATCGCCGATATCGACTCCTCGAGTCACATTAGTCACATCTGCCCCAGCAGAATCAACTTTCACAGGCATCCCAGAATCCTCCCCCGTCGCAAGCTCCACAACGGGTACATCCGGTGCGTGTCGCGATAACGCCTCGGCCAGAACACTCCGGTCGGTGCCGATCAGCACGGCACCGGCCAGCCGGTCGCCGATCGCCGCGACCAGCTCGTCGGCCGAGGCGCCCTTGAGGAGACCCCCGGCGATCCAGACGACCCGCCGATACCCGCTGATCGAGGCTTGCGCGGCATGCGGATTAGTGGCCTTGGAGTCATCGACGTAGGTGACGTCATCGACGGTTGCGACCACCTCGGCGCGGTGTCTGCCCGCCCGGAACGTCGCCAGCGCATCGGCGATCGCCGGCGCGGGCACATCGACCGAGCGTGCCAGGCAGGCCGCGGCCAGCGCATCGAGCACCCCGACCGGCCCGGCGACCGGAATGCTATCGACCGCAGCCAGCACCAGCGTTTCGCCGAACGCGTTGTCCACCAACGCCCCGTCACGGACACCGACCTCGCCGGGCGCGGGCTCGCCGAGCCGAAATCCCACCCGCAGCCGGGCCGGAGCCACCGCCAGCAGACGGGCCGCGACAGGATCGTCGAGGCCGCCGACGGCCACCCCACCGGCCAACGCCCGCGCCTTGGCCTGCGCATACGCCTGCATGGAACCGTGCCAGTCCAGATGGTCCTCGGCCACGTTGAGCACTGCGCCGGCTTCGGGGCGCAGCGACGGCGCCCGATACAGCTGGAAGCTGGACAGTTCGACGGCGAACACATCGGCGGGCTGGTCCAGTACCTGGAGAACCGGTTCACCGATGTTGCCGCACAGCGCCGCGCGTCGCCCCGCCGCCTCGAGCATCGCGTACAGCATCGAGGTCGTCGTGGTCTTGCCGTTGGTGCCGGTCACGACCAGCCAACGCCGCGGCGGACCGAACCTGCCCGACTGGTCCAGCCGCCACGCCAGCTCGACATCGCCCCATTCCGGTACCCCGGCCGCGGCAGCAGCCGCCAGTACCGGCGCGTGGGGCGGAATACCGGGGCTGGCGACGACGAGCGCAAAGTCCGCTATTTGCCGGACTGCGGCGGCGGGGTCGACAACGGTCACACCCTGGCGCGCGTACGACGCCAGCGCAGCCGGGCTGTCGTCGGTGAGCGTTGCCCGTGCCCCCAGCGGTTCCAGCGCGGCAAGCACCGCGCGACCGGTAATACCGGCGCCCACGACCAGGACTGCCGCGCCCGGCACGATCGGGTCCAGGGCCTCAGGCATCGACGGTGGTGAGCCACTCGCCGTAGAAGAGCGCGACGCCCAGGCCGCACGCAATGGCGGTTAGCAGCCAGAACCGGATGATGACGGTGGTCTCGGCCCAACCGCCCAACTCGAAATGGTGGTGAAAGGGCGCCATCCGGAAGACCCGGCGGCCGGTGGTGCGGAAAGCCAGGATCTGTACGACCACCGAGGTCACCTCGGCGACGAACAGGGCGCCCAACACGACCGCCAGCATTTCGGTCCGGCTGGTGATCGACAGGCCCGCGATGATGCCGCCCAGCGCCAGCGAGCCGGTGTCGCCCATGAAGATCTTGGCCGGCGCAGCGTTCCACCAGAGGAATCCGACGCACGCTCCTGCCGTCGCAGCGGCGATGATCGCCAGGTCCAGCGGGTCACGAACGTTGTAACAGCCCACACCGGGGCTGGTGGCGCAGGCATTGCGGAACTGCCAGAAAGTGATCAGAACATAGGCGGCGCACACCATCGCCATGGCGCCGGCGGCCAGTCCGTCCAATCCGTCGGTGAAGTTCACCGCATTCGACCAGGCACTGACGACCAATACGCAGAACAGAACGAAGACGGCCGGCGCCAGCGTCACCGTCGCCACCTCGCGCACATAGGACAACTCGGCGCTACCCGGCGTCAACCCGTCGGCGTTGCGGAACTGCAGCGCCAGCACGCCGAACAGCACGGCGGCGAGCAGCATTCCGACTGTCTTAGCGGTCTTGTTCAGTCCCAGGTTCCGGGCCCGCCGGATCTTGATCAGATCGTCGACGAATCCGACCGCGCCCAGCGCCGTGGCCAGGCCCAGCAGCAACAGCCCGGACGCGGAGGGGCCGTCACCCCCGACCAGCACACCGACCAGGTGGGTACCCAGGTAGCTGGCCCAGATTCCGGCGACGATAGCGACCCCGCCCATCGAGGGAGTACCGCGCTTCTTGTGATGGCTGGGCGGACCGTCCTCGCGGATCTCCTGACCGAAGCCCTGCCGGGTGAACAGTTTGATCAGCACCGGAGTCAGCAGTATCGAAACCGCCAGCGCGATTCCGACGGCGATGAGTATCTGAATCACCGGCGGCCCTCTCCGGCGGCGGGGGCGTCGGCGGCAAGCGCCTCTGCCAAACGCCCGAGGCCGGCCGACTTCGACGCCTTCACCAATACCACGTCACCGGCCCGAAGCTCGGCCCGCAGCAGGGCCAGCGCAGCGTCGGCGTCGGGGACCGCGGCGGCCTCGGATCCCCACGACCCCTCCATCACCGCCCCGTGCAGCATGGCGCTCATAGGTCTCCCGGTTCCCACGACGACGAGTCGAGAGACATCTAATCGCACCACCAGCCGGCCGATGCGGTCGTGCTCGGATATCGCCTCTTCACCGAGCTCAGCCATCTCGCCCAGCACCGCCCAGCTACGCGACCGCGGAGCACCTTGACGCCCCATCCAGGCGAGCGCCTTGAGCCCGGCGCGCATCGAGTCCGGGTTCGCGTTGTAGGCATCGTTGACGATCGTCACTCCGTCCGCCCGTGTGCTGACCTGCATTCGGCGCTGTGACACCGGACCGGCAGCACTCAGTGCGGCGGCAACCTGCTCCAGGTCGGCACCGCACTCCAGGGCGACGGCCGCGGCGCACAGCGCGTTGGACACCTGGTGGTCACCGTGTACCGCAAGCGAAACGGCGGCCCCGGCACCACCGGCGCGCAGCGTGAAGGCGGCACGCGCAAGCGAGTCCAGGACGACGTCCTCGGCTCGGATGTCGGCGACCGAGTCGTCGGGGGTCCGGCCGACCCGCACAATCCGAGCTGCGGTGCGATCGGCCATGTGCGCCACCGCCGGGTCGTCGACATTGAGAATCACCACCCCCGAAGCCGGTACGGCTTGTGGGAGCTCGGATTTCGTCTCGGCGATGGCCTCGCGGGATCCGAATTCGCCGAGGTGGGCGGTACCCACATTGAGGACGGCCGCGATCGACGGCGTCGCGATTCGAGCAAGTGCTGCGATGTTGCCCGGATGCCTGGCCGACATCTCGAGTACCAGATAGTCGGTGGCCCGGTTGGCGCGCAACACAGTCCATGGATGACCCAACTCGTTGTTGAACGAACCGGGTGGTGCGACCACCTCACCCAGTGGCGCGAGCACGGCCGCGATCAGGTCCTTGGTCGATGTTTTGCCAGAGGAGCCGGTAAGGCCGATCACCGTAAGCCCTCCGGCGACCAACTCGGCGGCCACCGCGGCAGCGAGCTTTGCCAACGCGTCGAGCACCGCGGCGCCCGAGCCGTCGGCGTCGTGTTCCAGGACGGCCGAGCCGCCCTCGGTCGCGCCGGCAGCCGGCCCGGGATCGACGACGATCGCGGGCACGCCCACCGGGCGGGCCGCCAGCACCCCCACCGCTCCCGCGGCCACGGCAGCCGCCGCGAAGTCGTGGCCGTCGGAACGCGCACCGGGCAGTGCCAGGAACAGCCCGCCGGAAGTTATTGCCCGCGAGTCGAATTCGACTGTGCCGGTGACCATGGTGGTGGCGGCGTCCGCTGCGCCGATATCGACCAGGCGGCCCCCCACGATCTCGGCGATCTCGGCCAGCGACATCTCGATCACCGTCGAGCCCCCCCGATGGCCTCCAGCGCACCGGCAAGTTCGGCGCGGTCATCGAATGGGCGGGTGTGACCGCTGCTGGTCTGCCCGGTTTCGTGACCCTTACCGGCGATCAAGACGATGTCGCCCGCTCGGGCCCACCGCACCGCATGCGCAATCGCGGAACGCCGGTCGCCGATTTCGACGACCTCGGCGCCGCCACCCGCAGCACCCGCCGCGATTGCCGCCCTGATCGCCGCCGGATCCTCGTCGCGGGGATTGTCGTCGGTCACCACGACCAAGTCGGCGAGTTCGGCCGCTACCTGCCCCATCGGCTCCCGCTTGCCCCGGTCACGATTTCCGCCGGCGCCGAACACCACCGCGATCCGACCGGCAGCCTGTTCGCGCAGCGTATGCAGTACCGCACGCAACGCACCGGGCTTATGGGCATAGTCGACCAGGGCGAGAAACGGTTGCCCCCGGTCCACCGCCTCCAATCGGCCGGGCACTGCGGCTTCGCGCAGCCCCGGCGATGCCTGCTCTGGTGACACGCCCACTGCATCCAGAAGGGCCACCGCCAGCAGGGCGTTGGCCACGTTGTAGCCACCCGGCAGTCCGATTCGCACACCGTGGTGGACGCCGGCCGGATCAACGGCGACGAAGTCCTGCACCCCCGCCTCGCCGTTGGTGATCTCATCCACAGTCCAATCAGCAGTCCCCGTCACGCTCACCGTCACCGGTAGGTGTGCGCGAGCGGCAAGCGCGCGGCCCCACTGATCGTCGACGCACACCACCGACAGCGCGGCATGGGTCTGCGACGCCGGGTCGAAGAGCCGGGCTTTGGCTTCGAAGTAGTCCTGCATCGAACCGTGGAAGTCCAAGTGATCTCGCGAGAGGTTGGTGAAGCCGCCGACTGCGAACGAGACGCCATCGACTCGTCCGAGAGTGAGCGCATGACTGGAGACCTCCATCACGACGGTGTCCACCCCCTGCTCGAGCATGACCGCCAGCAGCGCCTGCAGTTGCGGCGCCTCAGGCGTCGTCAACCCACTCGGCAGCTCGCGGCCATCGATTCGGACGCCGACCGTACCGATCAACCCGGGCACTCGACCTGCCGAACGCAAACCGGCCTCGACCAGGTATGCCGTCGTCGTCTTTCCCGAGGTACCCGTGATACCGATGACCCGCAGCCGCGCCGACGGATTGCCGTACACGGCGGCTGCCACCGATCCCAGCACGGCGCGCGGCGCGGGGTGCACCAGAACCGGCACCCCGAGCCTGTTACCGATTTCGGCCGCGCCCTGTCGGTCGGTCAGCACCGCCACCGCGCCGCGCGCAACCGCGTCCGCGGCATAACGGCCGCCGTGCGCGCTCGCGCCGGGGAGTGCCGCGAACAAGTCCCCGGCCTCGGCGTTCTGCCCACGCAGCGTGACCCCGGTAATCCGGATGTCCGGCACCGTGGATGCCGCGGAACTTTCCACGGACACCCCGGCCAGCAGATCGACGACACCGGCGAGCGGCAGGCCGACCGGGCGGGAGGGACGCAGATTCATGGCCTAGACACAGTACCGGCCTGGGCGGCCCGTTCAGTCGCCCCGAAGCGGCTCAGCCGGCCTGGAGGGTAAGCGGGGCACCCGGATCCGCCGACAACGGCACGTTCTCGCGCTGCAGCAGCCAGGACGCGATGTTGTGGAAAAGGGGTGCGGCCGACGACCCGGGTGAGCCGTCGGCGGCGCGATGCGGTGCGTCCATCATCACCCCGACGACATAGCGCGGGTCGTCGGCAGGGGCCATTCCCGCGAAGGTGATCCAGTAGACATCGCTGTAGTAGCAACCGCAGGCCGGATTGATCTGTTGGGCAGTGCCGGTCTTGCCGGCGATCTGGTATCCCTCGACAGCCGCTTGCGGCCCGGTGCCCTGCTGGATACCGCGCGGATCGCGTTGCACGACCGAGCGGAACATATCGCGCACAGTCCGGGCGGTCGCCGGCGAAACCACTCGCACGCCGGCCGGCCGGGGCTCCGCGGAGCGGGTGCCGTCCGGCGCGATCGTCTCCTTGATGATGCGTGGCGCGATCCGCACACCGTCGTTGGCGATCGCCTGGTACATGCCGGTCATCTGCAGCAGGGTCATCGAAAGTCCCTGTCCGATAGGGAGGTTGGAAAAGGTGCTGCCCGACCACTGGTCGATGGGCGGAACCAGTCCGTCGCTCTCGCCCGGGAGGCCGACGCCGGTGCGTTGGCCCAACCCGAATTTGCGCAGCATCTCGAAGTAGCGCTCGGGGCCGATCCGCTGCGCGAGCATCAGGGTTCCCACGTTCGAGGATTTTCCGAAGACCCCGGTGGTGGTGTACGGCATCACCCCGTGCTCCCAGGCATCGCCGACCGTCACGCCGCCCATCCTGATCGAGCCGGGAACCTGCAGCACTTCATCGGGCGTGGACAAGCCGAACTCGATCACCGATGCGGCGGTGACGATCTTGTTGACCGAACCCGGTTCGAAAGGTGAGGACACCGGCAGGTTGCCGAGTTCGCGGTCTTCCTGCCGGCTGAGATCCTGGCTGGGGTCGAACGTGTTGTCGTTCGACATCGCCAGCACTTCCCCGGTCTTGGCATCGAGCACAACGGCCGAGGCGTTCTTCGCGCCGGAGACGTCCTTGGCCAACTGCACCTGCTGTTGCACGTAGAACTGGATGTCGTCGTCGATGGTGAGCATCACCGTGGACCCGTTCACCGCGTGGTGGCGATTGCGGTAACTGCCGGGGATGACGACACCGTCGGAACCCCGGTCGTAGGTGACCGAGCCGTCGGTGCCGGCGAGCACCGCATCCAACGAGTCCTCCAGTCCGAGCAGGCCGTGGCCGTCCCAGTCGATGCCGCCGACGATGTTTGCCGCGAGCACTCCGCCGGGATACTGGCGCAGGTCCTGACGCTCCGAACCGACTTCGGGGAACTTGGTGGTGATCGCATCCGCGATCGCCGGATCGACGGCCCGCGCGAGGTACACGAAAGTCTCGTCGCTGCGCAGCTTCTTGAGCACCGTCGCGCTGTCCGGCTTGTTGTTCAGCCGGTCGGCGACCTCGGCTGCAATATCGCGCAGCCGCCCTTCCGGGTCGGGCGCGCCCAGCGCCTCCGCTCCGCCCTTCCGAAATGCCTCCTCAAGTTTCTCGCGCACCTTGACCGGCTGAAACGTCAGGGCCCGAGCCTCGATGGTGAAGGCCAGCTTGTCACCGCGCCGGTCGACGATCGCGCCGCGCACCGCAGCGTCGACGTCGACCACCTTGAGCTGGCTGGCAGCCTCGGCACGCAGCCCCTCGGCGCGCGGTACCTGCAGAGTGAACAACTGAGCTGCCGCCACCACCAGGAGCAGAAAGATCGCCGCATTGCCCGCGCGGTGCCGGAAGACGAACGATGCGCTGCGCAGGCCGGCTTGCGGCGCCGCCTGCCGAATGCGGCGTGACCGCGCTGAATGTTCTACGGCCGAACGTTCTTGGCTTGCGGCAGCCTTTCCGGTCCGTGCGGTCTTGGCCGGCTTCTCCGGCTGCTGCCGGCGGCCCGCATGACGGCTCACGCTGGCGCACCGGGTACGGGTAGGGGTGCGGGTAGGGGTGCGGGTAGGGGTGCGGGTTGCTGTTGGGTCGCTCCGGGTACCACCAGCGGGGCGGGCCCGGGGATTTGCGCCGGCCCGGCGACGGCGTGCGGAATCTCCAGTCCCGGGGTGACGGCGAGCGGCACGGCCGGCAGCGCGGCCACCGGCGAGTTGGCCGGCAGCCCTGGCGCCGGGAGAGTTCCCGGGATAGCGGGAACCGCTGGTACGCCCCCGACCGGACCCGGCAGCAACGCCGGATCCCCGATCGGCCCGGTGACCGGCGAGACCCGGACCGGCACTTCGAGGGGTTCAGCGACCCGCGGAGCCGCTGGCGCGGGGGGCGCCGGATCCGCCAATGGCGCGTTCAGCGGTGGCGGCGAAGTTCCCTCGGCTGGCTTAGGCGTGCCGACCACCACCCAGTTTCCCGCCGCATCCTGCACCAGGTGCGCGGTATCGCGGGACGGGATCATTCCCAGTTCCCGCGCGGCCTCCGCGAGCGCCGGGGCCGCCTGCGCCTCGAGCACGTCCCGTTCGAGCGCTTCCTTCTGTTGCACGAGCGCTTGATTCAACTGGCGAGCATTACCGAGTTGATACGAACGTTCCGCGGCGTCGGTGGATAACCACAGAGTCACCCCCAAGCCGGTGCCCAGCGCGGCGATGATCAGCACGACGAACGGAACCCGCGAGATCAAGGCACGCGGGTTTAGCTCGATAGCAGTCAGCTTGACCACCAGGCGTTGACGTAGAGGGGTGCGAACTACCTTTGGCGCCTTAGCTTTACGAGCTTTTGACCGCGCTCTAGCCTGGGTTGCGCTCTTCGGCTGCGCGGCGCCGTCGGTACGACGGCGCCGGATCGGGCCGGCCTGCGGAACCGACTGCCGCGGGCGCCGCTCCCGTGTCGGGTTGCGCCTGCGCGGCGGTGGCTCGTCACCCTTCCGCTTCGTTCGGCGCGCTGCCTTGGCACCGCCGCCGCGGGCCTGCGCCTTCGTCGCCGCGGTGCCGCGTACCGGCCTATTTTCCCTCACGGTTACTCCCCCCCAACTCGTTGCAATGCGCGCAGGCGAACCGGGGCGCTTCGTGGATTACGTTCGATCTCGTCGGAACCTGCTCGTTCGGCGCCTCGGGTGAGCGCGACGAACTCGGGACCATGTCCGGGCAGCTCGACCGGCAGTCCGGGCGGCGTGCGTGACGCGGTCGCAGCAGCGAAATCGGTCTTGACGATCCGGTCCTCCAGCGACTGGTAGGACATCACGAGGATTCGCCCGCCCGGACGCAGCATCGCCAGCGCCGCGGGTAACGCACGGTGCAGCGACTCCAATTCGGCGTTGACCGCGATACGCAATGCCTGAAAGGTTCGTTTCGCCGGGTGCCCACCGGTACGGCGCGCGGGCGCGGGTATTGCCCGATAGAGAAGCTCGACGAGTTCGCCGGTTGTGACGAAGGGAGCGTTTGCGCGGCGCCGGACGATGTGGCCGGCGATCCGGCCCGCGAAACGCTCTTCGCCGAAATCCCGTAGCAGACGAGTCAGTGCCTGCTCGTCATAGGTATTCAGGATTCGCGCCGCGGTCAGCTCGGTGCCTGTGTCCATTCGCATGTCCAACGGCGCGTCTGTCGAGTAGGAGAATCCACGCTCTGGACGGTCCAGCTGCATTGAGGACACACCGAGGTCGAAGAGGACCGCATCGATGTTGCGGCCACCGAGCACCGCATCGCCGAGGTCCGCAATTCCGTCATAGCGCTTGTGCACCAATGTGATTCGATCGGCGAACGGCGTGAGCCGCGCACCGGCGATTCGCAGCGCCGCGGGGTCTCGATCCAGACCGATCAGCCGGAGCTTCCGAAATTGGGCGAGGAAGCGCCGGGCGTGGCCGCCGGCCCCGAGGGTGGCGTCCACCAGCGTCGCGCCGCGACCGTCCGGGCCTTGCCGGGTCAGCGCCGGGGCGAGTAATTCGACACAACGGTCCAGCAGGACCGGGATATGAGGCTCGTCGTCCACCATCGCAGTACCCCGGGAGGTTGTGGCGGTCCGTGTGGCGAGGTCCCTGCCCGGGTACCCGAACCTGACGTCGGGGAAGTACGTCAGGGTCGGTTCGGGCAGAGGCCACACCGCACGGGCCTGCGGGCCGTGGGCCAGATCAAAAAATGTCGCCGAGTGCTTCATCGCTGGCCGCGGAGAAGTTCTCTTCGTGAAGCTCCTGATAGTCGTGCCAAGCCTGGGCGTCCCAAATCTCCAGGAAACCGATGGCTCCGGTGACCACACATTCCTTGGTCAGGTTGGCGTAGCGGCGGTGCTCGGCAGAGAGGGTGATGCGGCCCTGGGTATCGGGGTACTGCTCGTCGGTGCTCGCCGCCAAGTTTCGGAGATAGGCGCGAGCCTCCGGGTTTCCGCGTTTGGCCTTGCCCGAGATTTCGGCCACCATCGCCTCGAACTCTGCCCTCGGGTGGACGGCCAAGCTGTGATCTTGGCTTTTGGTGACCATCAACCCTCCTGCCAGCGCGTCACGGAACTTGGCGGGCAACGTCAGTCGCCCCTTGTCATCGAGTTTTGGCGTGTAGGTGCCGAAAAACATGGCGCCACCTCGCTAAGCCTGACTCGAACGGAGCCCCGGTCGCTCCGTTGTCCGCCACTTTACCCCACATTTCCCCACTTTGCTCCAAATGAAGGGCGGTGTTTCCCCTTTTTCCCCACTGGCAGCCACGGGAAGGACAAGAGAGGGACGACACGATGACAGGGTGGTGCCCGGGAGGCTGGCAACGCTCGGCGAAAGCCCAGATCAACCTCGGTAGCGAGGCCTATTCCGACGGCCTGGTGTGTTAATAGGTCAAAAAAGGGCAGCCCCCGCGGGACTGCCCTTTTGAGAAGTCGGCTACTCGTCGAAGCGCCGGCGGAAGCGATCCTCCATCCGACTGGTGAACGAACCGCCGCCCCGGACTCGCTTCTGGCGTGAAGCACCGGAGTCGATCGGGGTGACCCGTGTCCCGCTGACCCTGGGACCCGTGATCGCGAATACCACCCCGCCGAACATGACGATGAAGCCGAGCACGGACAGGATCGGGAAGCTACCGATCATCGTGGCTTTGAACGCCACGCCCGAAACCAGCATCGCCAAACCGGACACGAAAAGCGCCGCGCCCTGCAGCCGGCGCCGAGTCGAGGGTGTGCGCAAGGTTCCGCCACGAACACTGGATGCGAATTTGGGGTCCTCGGCATAGAGCGCGCTCTCGATCTGGTCGAGCATGCGCTGCTCATGATCGGAGAGTGGCATGTGTCCCTCCTCTTGCCGTGGGCCTCTCGAAATAAGTCCAAGGTTGTTCAAAATCGGTCGTTCAAAGTCGGTCGTGCAATGTCCAGTGTGTCCGCGTGCGGGCACTTGCCAGTAATGATACGAGGTCGGTCTGACCCGTACCACCTAGTTGTGCCCACGATTCTATGACGTACTTGGCCACGAGGCCCGCAACTCACCTAGTCGGCGCCCAGCGGCGGCCCGCACCGGAATAATGGTCGTCACCATTGGAACCATCGCGGCGGGAGGACCGATACGTGGCGATGACCCTCGTCGATCTCGCGCCGAGTGAGATGGCGCACCGACTCGGCGATGCGCTGCGGGTGTACGTGGATGCGATGGGTTATCCGCGTGGCACCGAGGATCAGCGAGCCTCTATGTGGATCGAACACACCCGACGGCGCGGCTGGAAGGCCGTCGCCGCCCTAGAAGGCAGCGCCCCTGAAATCAGCGCCCCTGAAATCAGCGGCCCTGAAATCAGCGGCCCTGAAATCAGCGGCCCTGAAATCAGCGCCCCCGAAACCGACGAGTCCCGAAACAATGACTTCAGGAAGCGTGGCCCGAACGAGTCCCGCGCGGGTGAAGCCGCCGACTCGGGCCGAGCCGCGGCACCGATACTTGGCATCGCCTACGGTTACTGCGGCGCTCCGGACCAGTGGTGGCAACGGCAGGTTGTCGCCGGACTGCGCCGCACCGGCGCCAGCGCCGCGCAGATCGACGAGCTGATGAACAACTACTTCGAACTGACCGAACTTCACATCCATCCCCGGGCCCAGGGTCGCGGGCTGGGTGAAGCGCTGGCCCGCCGACTGCTGCAGGATCGCCGCGAGCGCTACGTCCTGTTGTCCACACCGGAGAGCAACGGAGAAGCCAACCGGGCGTGGCGGCTGTACCGCCGTCTCGGATTTACCGACGTGATCCGCGACTACCACTTCTCGGGCGATCCACGGGCATTCGCAGTGCTGGGTCGCTCCCTCCCACTGCAGTAACCCATCTGGCACGATGACCTGGTGCCGACCAGTCACCGCACCCGAAAACGCGTCCTGACCCTCATTCTGCTGCTGCTGGTGGTCGCTCCCGCGCTGATCGGCTGCGTTCGGGTCAGAGCGTCCATCACGGTGTCCCCCGACGACCGGGTGTCGGGCCAGATCGTCGCCGCCGCGATCGCCCGCAACGCCGACGACAAGGGTCCGCAGTTGCTCAACAACCTGCCCTTCGCGCAGAAGGTCGCGGTCTCGGAATACAACCGCGATGACTACGTCGGGACCCAGGCGGTGTTCTCCGACCTCACCTTCGCCGAACTGCCCCAATTGGCGAACATGAATCGGGATGCGGCCGGCGTCGACATTTCATTGCGCCGGGCTGGCGACCTGGTGATCCTGGAAGGGCGCGCGGACCTGACCTCGCTCAGTGATTCCGAGGCCGAGGTGTCGCTGAGTGTTTCCTTCCCCGGCGAGGTGACCTCTACCAACGGTGACCAGATCTCCACCGAAGTGGTGGAGTGGAAGCTGCGCCCGGGAGTGGTCAGCACGATGAACGCGCAAGCGCGGTATACCGACCCCAGCGCCCGGTCCTTCACCGGTGCCGCGATCTGGCTGACGGTGGGCTCATTCGTGGTCGCGGGCATCATCGGCGCTCTGGCATATGCGAACCGGGATCGCTCGCCACGAATCGGAGCGCCGCAGGACCAGCCGCAGTAGGCGCCCGACCCGCGGGGTTGCCGACACTTGCCGACACTTGCCGACACTTGCCGCAACTTCTGCCGCAGGCTCTACTCTGAAGACACTCAAGACGGAGTCGGGCCTAACCGGGACAGGCACAGAAAGGGGCGCGCGCTGAGCGTGGATGCTGCCGCACCGTCGGCCGTCGAACTGGCCGCGGCCGTCACCGAACAGCTGCGGGATTACCTGCGTGACCGCCGCCGCGATGCGGCGTACATCGGCGCGGATTACGGCGTGCTGACCGGTGCCGCCGAAGAGTTCGTCCTACGTGGCGGCAAACGACTCCGGCCGGCGTTCGCGTACTGGGGCTGGCGCGCCGTGGCCGGCTCCGAGCCGGGATCCGAAGTGCTCAGACTGTTCTCGGCGCTCGAATTGCTGCACGCCTGCGCCCTCGTGCACGACGACGTCATCGATGCGTCCGCCACCCGCCGCGGTTTACCCACCGTGCATCGGATCTTCGCCGACCGGCACCGCAGTAACAACTGGCGCGGCTCATCGGAGCAATTCGGCCTCTCCGCGGCGATCCTGCTCGGAGATCTGGCATTGGTATGGGCCGACGACATCGTCGCCACGGCCCACATCGGCGAGGACGCCCGCCGACGAGTACAACGGGTGTGGGCGGCCATCCGCACCGAAGTGCTGGGCGGCCAATACCTCGACATCGTCGCCGAGTCCAGTGGCGGGGAAACCGTCGCCTCGGCTCTGACCGTCAACATCTACAAGACCGCCTCCTACACCATTTCGCGACCGTTGCAGCTCGGGGCCGCCGCGGCCGGCGATCGCCCGGAAGTCCTGGAGGCCTTTCACGAACTCGGCACCAGCCTGGGAGTCGCCTTCCAGCTGCGCGATGATGTGCTCGGGCTGTTCGGCGACCCGGCGGTCACCGGCAAGCCTTCCGGGGACGACCTGAGGAGCGGCAAACGTACGGTCTTGCTGGCCGAAGCCGTCGAACTGGCCGAGAGACGGGATCCGAACGCCGCCAGGCTGCTTCGCTCATCGATCGGAACCGCGCTGACGGACGCACAGGTCGAGGAGGTATGCCAGGTCATCGATTCGGTGGGTGCGCTCGCGGCCGTCGAGGACAGAATCGACAGCCTCTGCCGTCGCGCGCTGGACATCCTGGACGCCGCGCCCATCGACGACCGGGCCAAAGCAGGGATCGCCGAACTCGCAAAGCTGGCCGCGAACCGGTCCGCCTAGGAGCATGACGACTCCCGCGCCCGCGCAGACCCCGAGGATCGGTCTGTCGCAGAGCTTTTCGCTGCGACTTCGCGCGCAACTGAGGCGACTGCGGGATTTCGCGCTGTCACCGGAGGCCCGGCCGGCATTGGTTGGCTCGCTCGGCGCGGTCTTGATCACACTCGGCGGACTCGGGGCGGGCAGCACCCAGTTACACGATTCGTTGCTCGAAACGATGCATCTGTCCTGGCTGCGCTTCGGACACGGCCTGGTGCTTTCCTCGGTGCTGCTGTGGGGTGGCGTGGCCCTGATGTTGATCGCCTGGCTGTGGCTGGGCAGAAGGGTGGTGGATCGCTCCGCCGACCAGTACACCATGGTCGCCACCACGGGGTTCTGGCTCATTCCGCTGTTGCCGAGTGTTCCGATATTCAGCCGCGACACCTATTCTTACCTGGCCCAGGGCGCACTACTGCGCGACGGTTTCGACCCTTACGTTGTCGGACCGATCGACAATCCGAACTCGTTGCTGGATAACGTCAGTCCGATCTGGACGACCACGACCGCGCCATACGGTCCGGCGTTCATATTGGTGGCGAAGTTCGTCACGCTGGTGGTGGGAGACGACGTCGTCGCTGGGACGATACTGCTTCGGTTGTGCATGCTCCCCGGACTGGCATTGCTGATCTGGGCGGCACCCAAGGTGGCTCGTCACCTCGGCGCCGATGGCGCTACCGCGCTCTGGATCTGTGTGCTGAATCCGTTGGTGATCATTCACCTGATGGGCGGCGTTCACAACGAGATGCTCATGGTCGGTTTGATGATGGCGGGTATCGCGTTGACCTTCGGCGGCCATCACGTGTCCGGAGTCGCGCTGATCGCCGTCGGCGTGGCGGTCAAAGCGACAGCAGGACTGGCGCTTCCATTCATGGTCTGGGTCTGGGCTCGCAGCCTGCACGAACGCCGCGGCCACTCCCGTGCAACGGCGTTCGCGGTAGCCACCCTCGCGTCGTCGCTGATCTTTGTTGCGGTGTTTGCGGTCCTGTCGTTGGCCGCAGGCGTCGGCTTGGGCTGGCTGACCGCCCTGGCCGGATCGGTCAAGATCATCAACTGGCTGACGGTGCCCACCGCAACGGCAAATCTGATCAACGTCATCGTGGGTGCATTCACTCCGGTGAACTTCTACGCGGTACTCGAGACGACCCGGATTATCGGAATCGCGACCATCGCGATCGCGGCGCCGCTGCTGTGGTGGCGGTTCCGCCGCACCGACCGGGACGCACTGACGGGTATCGCGCTGCTAATGGCCGTGGTCGTGCTGTTCGTGCCGGCAGCCCTGCCCTGGTACTACACCTGGCCATTGGCGGTCGCCGCCGCACTGGCGCAATCGCAACGGGCCATCGCGCTCATCGCCGGGCTGTCGACGTGGATCACCGTGATCTGGAAACCGGATGGTTCGCATGGCATGTACTCGTGGGCCCATGTGTTACTGGCCCTCTGCTGCGCGGTCGGGGCATGGCTGTGGCTCGCACGAGCCGACCCGGCGCCCCGGCCGACACCGGCGGAGGTCAATAACCCATCGCCTGGGCGCGACGAACCACCTCACGCGCCTGATGCGAATGCAGTGCGTCGACCGGACGGGCGTTGACCTTCGACTCGGCCGAGCCGTCCCGGGTGATCGTCAGCGACGGGTCCGGGGTGAAGAGCCAGCGGATGATCTCGGTTTCGTCGTATCCGCCGTCGCGCAGCACCACCAACAGGCCGGGCAGGCTCCTCACCACCTTGCCGGTGTCGTCGAAGAACGACTCAGGGACCACCAGGGAATCTCCACGCCGAACCGCGACGAGGTGTCCATCCCGTAGCTGCTGATGCACTTTGGTGATCGGAATACCCAATAGTCCCGCCACCGTGGGCAGGTCGTACACCGCCTCGTCGGGTTCCAACACGTCTTCGGCAGTCGGAATGCTGCTCACCCGCTGAGTCTAGATACCTGCCACACCTGTATGGCAGTAACGGCCGCGACTCGTAACATGTCAGCGATGGAGACCCACCGGCCCTCCGATCTGCGCTGCGGGGCGGTGCTGGACGGTCGATACCGGGTGGACGGACTGGTCGCGGTCGGCGGTATGTCCGAGGTGTATCGCGGTCTGGATCTGCGACTCGAGCGTCCGGTCGCGCTGAAGGTGATGGATCCGCGCTACGCCGGGGACGAGCACTTCCTCACCCGCTTTACGCGAGAGGCCCGCGCGGCTGCCGGACTGAAGCATCCGGCAGTGGTCGCGGTGTACGACCAGGGCGCCGGAACTCCAGGTGGTCATCCTCCCTTCCTGGTGATGGAGCTGGTCGAGGGGGGGACGTTGCGGGAGTTGCTCCGCGAGCGCGGCCCGATGCCCCCACACGCGGTCGCCGCCGTGCTGAGCCCGGTCCTCGGAGGGCTGGCCGTGGCCCACCGCGCCGGCCTGGTACATCGGGACATCAAGCCCGAGAACGTCTTGATCAGCGATGACGGCGAGGTCAAGATCGCCGACTTCGGGTTGGTCCGCGCGGTCGCCGAGGCCAAGATCACGTCGACCAGCATCATTCTGGGCACCGCCGCGTATCTCGCACCGGAGCAGGTGAGCACGGGCGACATGGATGCGCGTGGCGATGTCTACTCAGTCGGAGTGCTCGTCTATGAGCTTCTCACCGGCCGCACCCCGTTTGCCGGAGATACCACCCTGGCGGTGGCCTATCAGAGGCTGGAACGCGACGTGCCGCGGCCCGGGTCGGTAATCGAGGGCGTTCCGGAGCAGTTCGATGAACTGGTGGTCCGCGCCACCGCACGCATTCCGGGCCAGCGGTTCGCTGACGCCGGTGAAATGCTCGAGGAGCTCGAAGTGATCGTCGACGAACTGCGACTCCCCCACTTCCGGGTGCCCGCTCCTCGCCGCTCGGCGCTGCACGACTCCACAATCGAGCCGGCCGGGCGGCAGACCAAAGCGCTGGCCCGTGCCGAGCCGCCGGCGACGTTCGGTGACGACCATCACATAGAAACCGAATACCATTCGCCCACTGGAAGGTTCGCCGGTATCGAGCTGGCGGAGTTCGACTGGGCGCGCCAGCGCGCCAAGCGCGTGCTGTTCTTCTGGGTCGTCGCGGTGCTCACCCTGTCCGGATTGGCCGCCGCCGGCGCGTGGACGCTCGGCGGCAACGTGAGCACGCTGCTGTGACGCTCGTCGACGATCAGTCGCGCAGCATCTCCGCAACCAGGAAGGCCAACTCCAGCGACTGCTGGGTGTTCAATCGCGGGTCGCAGGCGGTCTCGTAGCGACCCGCCAGATCGGTGTCCGAAATGTCTTGCGCTCCACCGAGACATTCGGTGACGTTCTCGCCGGTGATCTCGACGTGGATGCCGCCAGGATGGGTACCCAGCCCACGGTGCACCTCGAAGAAACCCTGTACCTCGTCGACGATGCGATCGAAGTGCCGGGTCTTGTACCCGGTCGAGGACTCGTGGGTGTTGCCGTGCATCGGATCGCACTGCCAAATCACCTGATGGCCGGACGCCTGCACCTTTTCGATGATGGGCGGCAACACGTCGCGCACTTTGCCGTTGCCCATCCGGCTGACCAGGGTGAGACGACCGGGCAGGTTGTCCGGATCGAGACGCTCCACATACTCGACCGCCAACTCCGGAGAGGTCGTCGGACCGATCTTCACACCGATCGGGTTGGCGATCACCTCGGCGAACGCGATATGGGCGCCGTCGAGTTGACGGGTGCGCTCGCCGATCCACACGTAATGCGCCGAAAGGTCATACAGCTTCGGGCTGACCCCTTCGGCCTCGGGGTTGCCACTGTCCAGGCGCAGCATGGCCCGTTCGTAGTCGAGTACCAGAGCCTCATGGCTGGCATAGATATCGGCCGTGTCCAGGTTGCGATCGTTGACCCCGCAAGCGCTCATGAAACGCAGCCCCCGGTCTATCTCCCCGGCCAGCGCCTCATAGCGGGCGCCGGCCGGCGAGGTGCGTACGAACTCCCGATTCCAGTCGTGCACCAGGTTCAGCGATGCCAGCCCCGACGAGGTCAGGGCGCGAACCAGGTTCATCGCAGCGCTGGCATTGGCGTACGCGCGCACCAGCCGAGACGGGTCGTGCTCGCGAACGGCCGCATCGGGCGCGAAACCATTGATCATGTCGCCGCGGTAGGACCTCAGGCCGAGCGCGTCGATATCGGCCGATCGGGGTTTGGCGTACTGCCCGGCGATCCTGGCCATCTTGACCACGGGCATGCTCGCACCGTAGGTGAGTACCACCGCCATCTGCAGAAGCGTGCGGATGTTGGCCCGGATGTGGGGTTCGGTGTTGTCGACGAAGGTCTCGGCGCAGTCGCCGCCCTGCAGCAGGAACGCTTCGCCGCGGGCGACGTCGGCCAAATGCGACTTGAGCCGCTCGACCTCCGAAGCCACGGTAACCGGAGGCACGCTCTCCAAAACCGTCCGCATCGCCTTGGCCTGATCGGCCGGCCAGCTCGGCTGCTGCAGCGCGGGCCGGGCGAGTGCCGCGTCCAGCCGGTGCCGAAGATCCTCGGGCAGCGGCGGAAGATCCGGCAGCTGGTCGATGGGCACGTCGACGGTCCAGTTCACCCGTCCATGGTAACGGGCTGAAGCACCTGGCCTTACCCGCCGAGCGGCCTCACCGACCAGTCATCAGCCGGAATCGATGCAGGTTGTGCTTGGCGTCGACCAGTGCGTCGTGAGCGTCGCGGGGACGCGGCGGCATCCTCGGGCAGCCGCGCTCCTCCCAGAACTGGCGCAACTCACGAGTGAAACGCGGTATGGCCGGGGGCAGATCCGTCATGGGGCCCCACAACTGGCAGAGCACCACGTGGTCATAGGCGCCAACCCACGCCCACAGCTCGATCGTTTCATCGCCGTCCACGCCGAAGAAGTCCTCGAGCTCCCCGCGAATCTGCTTCCGGGAACGCCAAAGCGGCGAAGCCGGTGACGGCAGTTTCGGAAGCACGTTCTTTCGCACCCACCGGCCGGCCCGGTATGGATCAAATTCCGTTGAGATGGCGTAGTATTCGCGTCCGTCTTCGGCCGCGACACCGATCGAGATCAACTCGATGGTGCGTCCGTCGTCGATGAACTCGGTGTCATAGAAGTAGCGCACTGGGACGTGACTTCCTCACCCGGCGGGGACGCGGTCGGCGGGGGCGGGGGCCGCTCGTATCTCGCGATCCAGCTGTTCGTCGACCATTGTCTCGTCGGGGAATTTCGGCTTGCCGGCGATGAAATCCTGTAACCACAGTTTGGCCTGGACCACCGGCCTGCGCAGCCGACGCTCACGTGCCAGTGCCCCCCGCATCTTGCGCGGTCGGTTCGAGTACCGCCACCGCGCCCACGGCGCATGGGGCCGCGAGAGCCGCACCGCACCGATGACCAGCAGTGGAGTGATGAACATGCCAACCAGGCCGGTCCACACCTTGCCTTTCAGCAAGACGATCACCGCGAGGGTCAGGGTGGACGCCGCAGCGAGAACCACGATGGTCCGTGCCGTTAGCGACTGTTCACTGCGCCAGATGTCGACGTCGAAGAAGGACAACGGGCTGAAACCCAGGATAAGCAGGCCTGCCACCGCCACCGCCACGAATACCGCGTCCACCGACGTCCGCCCGTCCTCAGCCCAGTACACATCGGACAGATGCAGTATCAACGCGAACTCATCAAGCACCAGGGCGGCTCCGATTCCAAAAAGGATTGCGGCGGCCGTGAATTCGGGAACCCCGCCTTCGACCGCCAGCGTCACCATGGTGACCCCGGAAACCATGACCAGGACCACCCCGATCACCACGTGGTGGATATGGAGGTCGTCTCCGGCCGAGATGTTGCGCGGCTGCCACCACTTGCGGGGCGCTTCGCTGTCGGCCTGGCTGCGTATGTAGCGCACGATCGTGCGGGTTACGGCGAAGGTGAGGATGAACGCGATAAGGCAACACAACAGCGGTAACCGCGAATGCGGTATGGCAAAGCCCATACCGAAGTCCAAGGTTGGTCGCACCGGAGAAACATACGCCGACCTGCAGATGACTTGTGCTAATACCCGCCGACCCGCCGGCGGGCGATAGTCTGGTCTGCGACATGGGTACGCGGCGGTCGCCCGACAGGGCTGGTTGGGGACCAATCCTGGGCTGGCGACTGTTTCAGCTGATGGCCGCCACGGCGTGGGCCTGGGCGGTGTGGCAACTTCTCGGACACACCCCATACCGGATCGACGTCGACGTCTACCGGATGGGCGGTCAGGCCTGGCTCGACGGGCAGCCGCTGTATGCCGACGGCGCAATCTTCCAGACCCAGGGCGGCCTGGACCTGCCCTTCACCTATCCACCGCTGGCCGCAGTGATCTTCTCCCCGTTCGCCCTGCTGTCTCTCGATGGCGCCAGCGTGGCCATTACCCTGACCACGCTGATCTTGCTGGTGACGTCGACCGTCATCCTGCTGACCCGGTTGGACGTATGGCCCACGACCCGGATCACGGGCGAGCCTGCGTGGCTGAGACGGGTCTGGCTGGCCGCCGCGATCGTCGCGCCCGCGGTGATCTATCTCGAGCCGATACGGTCGAACTTCGACTTCGGTCAGGTCAACGTGGTGCTGATGACGCTGGTCATCGCCGATTGTGTGCCGCGTAGCACGCCCTGGCCGCGCGGCCTGCTGCTCGGTGTCGCGATCGCCCTCAAACTGACACCGGCGGTGTTTCTGCTGTATTTCCTGTTGAAGCGGGACACCCGCGCCATGATCGTCACCGCCTTGTCGGCTGCTGTCGCGACGCTGGCGGGTTTCGCGTTGGCGTGGCGCGACTCCCTGGAGTACTGGACCGAGACGGTCCGCAACACCGACCGAATCGGTACCGCGACCCTGAACACCAACCAGAACATCGCCGGCGCGCTGGCCCGGCTGGGCCTCGGCGAAGGTGCGCGGTTCATCCTGTGGGCGCTTGCCTGCTTCGTCGTACTCGGCCTCGTCGTGTGGGCGGGTCGCGGCGCGCTGCGCTATGGGCAACCTGTACTCGCGTTGATCTGCGTGGCGATGTTCGGCCTGGTGGTCTCACCGGTTTCCTGGTCGCACCACTGGGTGTGGGCGCTGCCCACCGTGCTGGTCACGGCGGTGTTGGCAATACGCCAGCGCCAGATCGCCCTCGGGGCGGTGTCACTCGCGGGGCTGGCCCTGATGGTGTGGACCCCGATCACCCTGCTGCCGGAGCACCGCGAGACCGCGGCGTCATTGTGGCGTCAACTCGCGGGGGGCTCGTACCTGTGGTGGGCAATCGCAGTGATCGTCGTCACCGGCGTCGTCGCGAACCGCAGCGCCGGCCGCACCCTGGATTCTGTGGATGCCGCACCCGTGATGCCCGCCGGGCGGTCCTGACCGGATCAGCCGGCAGCCGCCTCAGGGAGCCGTGCCGGCGGCTTCACCGCTCCCGGTGCTTTTCCCGGGGTTGCGCCAGCCCCCTCCTTGACATCTGCCGCGTAGAGATCGACGTACTCCTGACCGGACAGCTGCATCAGCTCGTACATCACTTCGTCGATGACGGCCCGCTCGATGAAGCGATTCCCCGCCATTCCCTCGAAACGGCTGAAGTCCATCGGCTTGCCGAACCTGACCCGGACCCGGCCGAACCGCCACATCTTGCTGCCGGGCGGGTTCACGCTGTCGGTTCCGATCATCGCCACGGGAATCACCGGCACCTGGGTCTTCAACGCCAGCCGCGCCAACCCGGTCTTGCCCTTGTAGAGCCGGCCATCCGGGGAGCGGGTGCCTTCGGGGTACATCCCCAGAAGTTTGCCCTCCCCGACGATGCGCTCCGCCGTGGTCAGCGCGCTCTGTGCACTGTCGGCATCGGAGCGGTCGATCGGCACCTGGCCGGCGACCGTATAGAACCACCGGGTGAACCAGCCCTTGATGCCGGTGCCGGTGAAGTACTCGGCCTTGGCCAGGAACGTGATCCGTCGGCTGACCACCAGCGGTAGGTAGAAGCTGTCCGCCACGGCCAGATGATTACTGGCCAGGATCACGGCTCCGGATTGCGGAACATTCTCCAGCCCATCAACTTTCGGACGTCCGAGAAAGCTCAGTAGCGGACCCATGAAGATGAACTTGAATAGCCAGTACCACATGGGACCTCCGCATCACCCGACCGCGGTGCGGTCACTCTGGCCGACCGCCGGCACGGTGCCGTCCGGACAACCTTACCTACGCAGAGTGCAGGCGACTATAGCTCCGCGTTACTCAACTCCGCGTTACTCATCGATGATGACGGTGATGTGTTGATAGCGCCCCGGGTCCTTCGGTTCGGCCGACCCGGGCGGCCCCGCCGGGCCGCCCGGCTCCGCCGGCTCACTCGCGGACGCGTCATCCGGAGTCTGGCCGGGGCTCTTTGACGGTGCGCCCGCACCGTCGAGATTGTCGAGCATCGCCTTGACGACGGTCAGCAGACCGACACTGTGTTCGGCGACCGTATCGAGCAACGGGTGCTGCTCGCCGGAGATCAGCGCGATACCGGCGCACACCGGACACCACACTTGCTCGCATTTGCCGGAACCAGCGGCTTGCACCCTGGATGCAAGCAGCCTCACCACGGGGTCGAGCCGGCCGAGGATCGACTCGGCAAGTAGACGCAGTTCGGGGGGGACTTCCGAATGCCGCCCAGCAGATCCTTCGTCGGCGTGGAACTCACTCAAACCGGCCACACCTCCGGGTTCGGTCGAAATCGCACGGTCAACTCGCCGCCTCGGAGTGCGGCGTCGATGACCGAGCACCGCCGCAACACCGACGCAAGCCGAACGCGGCGCCGCATTCCGCCGACGCCGATAATCAAGTCGTCGTCGACCCTACCCAATGACAGCGCGGCGGAGTCCACCTGCGGTAGTTCCACCCGCAGTCGATACACAGCGTCCAAACCGCTTCCGGATTCCCGGTCCACTACCGGACGAAGCGGACCGGGCGGCGGTGCGCCGTCCCGATGGCGCGCATTTTCGAGTAATTCGCCGAGCGCTTTGGCTCCGATCGGCTCGCCCGCACGATGCGGAACCATCACCAGCCGAACGTCCCCGACGAGGTGATCGAGTTCCTCGAGAACCGCCCGCTGCTCTGAGATGCGCTCCGAGTACCAGTCGAATGCCGGGTGCTCGGGAAGATTCGTGTACTCGAAGGAATCGTCCTCGACGAGAATCTGGTTGACGATCAGCTCGGCCACCCGTACCCCCATCAGTGCCAGCGAACCCAGGGTGCGAACAGACTCGGCGGAAACCACCTTCTCCGCCGTCATCACCAGGTGCGCGGTTACCCGCGACCCGTCGGTGAGCATGCTGCCGAGCCGATCGGCGCTTGCCGCTATGCGCTCGAGCAGATCGATCATCGCGTCCGACCGGGTGTCGTCGAGGCCGGACAACCGACGATGCCGCGGCCATGCGCGTTCGAGATAAAGGGCGAACGCCGCGGGCAGGGTAAGCATTCGCATCGCGTCGGCCGTGGAAGCGCAGTCGACAACGACGAGGTCCCATTGCCCCGACTCGGCCAGCTCACCAACCTCGTGTAGACCGAGCACCTCCTGAACCCCCGGCAGCGACGAAAGTTCCTCCGCGGCAACATCGCCGAGATCCGATTCGGGGAATCTCGCGGCGATCGGACCGGCTACCTCACGCCACCGGGCCGCCAGCAGCGCCAAGGTGTCCAGGGCGAGCGCGTCGAGGGATCCGCCTTCCGATCGCATCGTTTCCAGATCGGCCGATATTCGGGTGGGCTCCCGCCGGCCGGTGGGAGTCACCGCAACCCCCAGCACATCGCCGGTCGAGTGGGCCTGATCGGTGGAAACGATCAGCACTCGCATCCCGGCGCGCGATGCACGCACCGCCGTGGCGGTGGCCAGGGTCGACTTTCCCACGCCGCCTTTGCCGACGAACAGATTTATCCGGGAATTCCCGGTCGACCGTCCCGCAAAAGCGCCGTGTCCCCGCTCAATCAGCCTCGACTCGTTTCTTGAGGTCCTTCAGTGCGGTATCCGTCAGGCGCCGTTCAGCCTTTCGTTTCAGCAGGCCGATCATCGGGATCAACAGGTCGACCGAGAGTTCGTAAGTGACGTCGGTGCCGGAGCCCTTGGGCGCAAGTCGATAGGCGCCGTTCAGCGACTTCAGCAGCGAACTCGACACCAGCGACCAGGTGACCGACTTCCGGTCGGCGGGCCACTCATAGGCCAGCACCATGTTGTCTTTGAGTACCGCGGCGTCCAGCACCAGCCGGGCCACCTTCGGGTAACCGGACTCATCGGCCTCTAGGACTTCGGCTTCCTGATACTCGGCGACCCAGTCCGGATATGCGGCGATGTCAGCGATGACGTCCATCACCGTCGAGGGATCGGCATCGATGTAGATGGTCTGCGCCGTTTTGTCCGCCACTCAATTTCCCCGCATCTTCCCCGCTGAGTCTGGTCGCTGGCCAGAAATGTACTCCTCCCCGATGGGCATGGCCCCCATACCCGCGATTGGGTTCATTGGGGATGCCGGAGTGTCAGGCGAGTCGCGATACACCCACCGGACGCCCGGCCTCGAGGGCGCGCTTCAGCTCGAAAGCCATCTGCTTGCCGGCCACTCGGCGCCGGTGCGTCATCTTGGCGAGGTTCATTTTGGCCAGTTCCCACGCTGCAACACCGGTGGGCTCGGCGTGCACAAAGTAGTGCAGAACGACCCCGTCGGGACCGGTGCGCAGCTTTTCCAGCCAGACCTCCATGGTTCCGGTGAGGGCACCGCTCACCGTCCAGCGCTGCCCCGCCGCACCGCGGTCCTCGACCACCGTGAGACGAAGGTCGGGCCACCAGCGTGTCCAGTCCGCGCGGTGGGCCACGGCCTCACCCACCGCGACCGGGTCGGCCGCGATGAAGGTCTCGTCGGCGATCTGGATGCTGTTCATGACAGACTAGCTTCACACATGGCGGACGACCGGTTCGATTCAGCTGACACGAACGACTCGGCCGGAAACGGCCTAGCCGGTCGAGCCACCAGCGGATTACGAGAGGGCCCCACACCGTGCGCGAGTTCAGCGTCCCCGCATCATTCACCATCGGCGAGCACGACAACGTCGTCAGCTCGGTCTACTCCCACGAGCGGGACGACCCGGACCATGTGATCTTCCAACGCCTGGTCGATGGCGACTGGGTGGACGTCACCGCCCGCGAGGCTGTCGGCCAGATCCGGTCAGCAGCCTTGGGGTTGATCGCCGAAGGGGTGCAGCCGGGAGACCGGGTCGCACTGTTGTCGGCGACCCGCTTCGAATGGGTCATTCTTGACTACGCGATCCTCTCGGTCGGCGCGGTGACAGTTCCGATCTACGAAACCTCATCACCCGAGCAAGTCCGCTGGGTGCTGGAGGACTCCGCTGCGGTCATGGCGTTCGTCGAGATCGAGAGCCACGCCCAGATGGTCAATCAGTTGCTCAACGAGTTGCCGGCGCTGCGCAAGGTCGCCGTCATCGAGTCAAAGGCGCTGAACGCGCTTACCGAAGCCGGCGCGTCGGTCGACCCGGGAGACCTCGACCTCCGATTGAAGGCCATCCGGTCCGCCGATCCTGCCACGCTGATCTATACCTCCGGCACCACCGGCCGCCCCAAGGGCTGCCAGCTCACGCACTCCAATCTGTTGTACGAAACCCGCGGCGCGACGGAGTTTTTCCCCAGCCTGCTGCACAAAGGTGAGCGTCTGCTGGTGTTCCTGCCATTGGCCCATGTTCTGGCCAGGGCGCTGTCGATGACGGCCGTGGCCAACGGCGTCACCGTCGGGTACACCAGCGACATCAAGAACTTGGTCCCGATGTTCGGACAGTTCAAGCCCACCGTCATCGTCTCGGTGCCACGGGTATTTGAAAAGGTATACAACACAGCCGAACTGAATGCGCAGGACAGCGGAAAGGGCGCGATTTTCGCTATGGCTGCCCAGACCGCGATCGAGTGGAGCCAAGCGCTGGACGCCGGAGGGCCGGGCATTCTGCTGAGAGCCAAACATGCGGTGTTCGACCGGTTGGTCTACACCAAGCTGCGCGCGGCGACCGGCGGGGACTGTCGCGCCTCTATCTCCGGCGGAGCCCCCCTAGGCGCCCGCCTAGGTCATTTCTATCGCGGCATAGGCTTGACGATCTACGAAGGATACGGTCTCACGGAGACTAGTGCCGCGATAACTGCCAACCGGATCGGCGAGCTGAAGATCGGGACCGTCGGAAAGCTGCTACCGGGCAACAGCATGGCTATCGCCAATGACGGCGAGCTGCTGGTTCGAGGCGGCGTGGTATTCGAGGGCTACTGGCGTAACGAGACCGCCACCGGCGAAGCGATCGTCAACGGCTGGTTCCACACTGGTGACCTCGGCAGCATCGACGATGATGGGTTTCTCTCCATCGTCGGCCGCAAGAAAGAGATCATCGTGACCGCGGGTGGTAAGAACGTCGCCCCCGCGGTGCTGGAGGACCAGCTCCGCGCACACCCGCTGATCAGCCAAGCCATGGCAGTTGGCGACGCCAAACCGTTCATCGCTGCGCTCATCGCGATCGATCCGGAGGCGTTCGAGGTGTGGAAGCAACACCAGGGCAAAGCGCCAACCGCTTCGGTAGCAGAGCTGGCGGACGACCCGGACCTGGTGGCCCAGATCGACCTTGCCGTGAAGAATGCAAACCAGGCGGTGTCCAAGGCCGAGCAGATCCGCAAGTTCCGCATCCTGCCGGTCGATTTCACCGTCCTCACCGGTGAGCTGACGCCGACCCTCAAGGTCAAACGCAACGTCGTCGCGAGCAAGTTCGCGGCCGAAATCGAGGCACTCTACGCCAAGACCGACAAAGGCTAAGCGGCCAAGGCCTTTGCACCAGGGTCTTTACAGCAACCGGGCCAGCCGTTCGGCTTGACGATCCCACTGCCAGTGGTCGACCACCCAGCGGCGACCGGCCGCCCCCATGGCGGCCGCGCGCTGGGGGTCGGCCAGCAGATCGCCGACGGCCTCGGCGATGCCGCCCGGGTCCCACCCATCGACGACGAGGCCCGTCTCCCCGTCCATCACCGTCTCCGGCGCCCCGCCCGAACGTCCGGCCACCACCGGCACACCGCATGCCGATGCCTCCAGATACACGATTCCCAGGCCCTCGACGTCCAACCCCGCCCCTCGGGTCCGGCACGGCATCGCGAAGACGTCGGCCATCGCGTGGTATGCGGGCAACTGATCGCCGGGCACTCCGTCGGTGAACACCACGGCGTCCGCAACCCCGAACGAGTGCGCCAGGCGGTGCAGCGAGGTCCGGTAAGGGCCGCCCCCGACGATCACCAGTGCGGTGCCGCGCACCCTCTCCCGGATCGCCGGAAGCGCACGAATCAACATGTCCTGCCCCTTGCGTGGCACCAACCGCGACACGCAGACCACCACCGGGCGCGCACCGAGACGGTAGCGGGCGCGCAGTTCGGCGCGCGCAACCTCGTCGGGACTGAATCGATCGGTGTCCACACCGGGCGGCACCAGTTCCAAGGCGGCATGCGGGCCGAACGCCGAAGCGATCCGTCCACGGGTGTATGCACTGATGTAGGTCACCACATCGGCGTCATTACCGATGCGGCGCAACGCCGTTCGCGCCAGCGGCAACATCGACCATCCGACTTCGTGACCATGCGTGCTCGCGATTACGCGGTCCGCTCCAGCCGCGCGCGCCATCGGACTCAGCAACGCAAGTGGCGCGGCGGCGCCGAACCATACCGTGTCTACGCCACGTTCAGCGATCAGCCGGCGCATCCGCAACGCCACCGTCGGTTCGGGAACCATCAGCGTTCCAGGGTGCCGCACCACCTCGAATCCGGCGACTTCTGCTGCCGCGGCTGATTCGTCATACTCTCTGGCACCCTTCCACTTCGGCGCGTAGACGGTGATCGTGTGACCCCCGGCCGCCCCGGATCGACCCGCCGGTCCAGCCAGACGGGTGACCAGAGCCTCCAAGTAGGACTGGATACCACCCCGGCGAGGAGGAAAGTCGTTGGTGACCAAGAGAACCCGGCTCATCGGGACCTCCGGCTCACCGCGTGGGCGCTCATCGGGTGCTCGAAGCGCCGTGCCAGTGCGTCCACCCCGCAAGCACCACCGGCAGTTCGACGCCGAGCGCATTCCGCACCGCGGTGACTACGTCGGTACGGCCGATTCCACCGGCCTGAAGATAGAGCGCCCGCAGTCCGTCGATGCCGTATCTGTCGGCCACGTACGAGACGAACGACCAGGCCCGGTCGTACGCGAGCGAGCGGCCAGGTCCGGGCGTGCTCAGCTCCGCGTCGGTCGGTAGTCGCCCCGAGCTCGCGGCCGGCGCCCAGGTGACCGATTCTGCGTCCTCCGCACGGCCCACGAAATCGGCAACACCTTCGGTGAGCCACGTCGGGGCATCGACGGCGGTATCGGGCCGCGCAGCATAGTGAAAAAGCTCATGCCGCAACACCGTCCGCAGGTCGGCCGAATTCATCGCGACGGCTCCCGGCGCGAAAGTGATCCGGTCCGGGCTGGTCGTCGCGGCGATACCGATACCACCGCCGCCGACGGTGGCGAACTGGTGCGCCGACCCTGCCACGACGATCAGCACATCCCGGCGCCACCGCGGGCCCCAGAAGGCGGTTACCGCCCCTGCTGCGCCGGGCAGCTCGGCGGCGATGCGGTCGAGCAGAACTGAACCGCCCGGCGCGCCCAGGTCGATGAGCCGCGCCGTCCGGCTATCGGGCAAAGCCACGTCGCGCGCGGCCGAGCCAGCGGCATCGGCAACCGCACCCGCAGGGGCCCCGGCGACCGCTGGGACGGGAGGGCCGACCTGGGGCCCAGCGACCAGCAATACCGCGCAAAGCAACTCGGCACCGAGAACCGCGCCGAGCCTTCGCCGACCTACCGCGCGGGCCGTCTCAGTAGCGCCGAACGTTGAAGATCGGCGCATTGTGCACCGGGGCGACGCGAACCGGGATGCCATAGGTAGAAGCGTGCACCATCATTCCGTCGCCGATATAGATACCGACGTGCGACGCGTCGGAGTAATAGGTCACCAGATCCCCGGGCTGCATCTGATCCGTGGAAACCGGCTGCCCGCCGTTGGCCAGAGCCTGGCTGGAATGTGGCAGCGCGATCCCGGCCTGCTGGAACGACCACATCACCAGGCCCGAACAGTCGAAGGCGCCGGGTCCGGATCCGCCCCAGGAGTAGGGCGAGCCGATCCGGCTCAGTGCGGCCTGAATCACCGTCTGCGAATGCGGCGCCGCGGGAGGCGCGATGTCGCCCGGGGGGATTGCTATCGGCGGCTCGGGCAGCGGCGCCGGAGCCGGTGGAGCCGCCAGGATGGCCGGGTCCGCCGGCGGCGCACCGGGCACGGCCTGCGGGGCCGGCGGTGGCGGCGGCAACTCCGCGAGAATCTCCCGCTGGCGCGGAGTCAGCGCCTCGTATTGGGCCTTGACGATGGCGATCTGCACCTGCAGCTGGCTCTGCTTGGACTGCAGATCGGCACGCACAGCCGCGGCCTGCTCGGCGGCGGTTTTGGCCTCCGCCGCCGAGGCCGCCGAGGCCTGCTCGGCGAGCTGCGTCTGCCGACCCAGCTCACGGTAGCCGGTCATCTGAATCTGCATCTGGTGCGCCATCACCCGCTGCACTGCGAGCTGATCGATCAGGCCCTGCGGGGATTTGGCCGTCAGGATGGCGTCGAAGCCCGAGGTGCGCCCACCCATGTACTGAGCGGCGGCGAGCGTGTCGACCGAGTTCTGGAACGAGTCCAGCTGCGCCCTGGCCGACTCCAGCGCGGCGACGTCGTCGGCGTGCTTGGTCTCCGCCGCCTGCAGAACAGCCAACTTGTTGTCCAGGTCCAGCTGTGCCGAGTGCATGGCCTCGGTGGTTTGTTCGGCCTGCCGGGACAGCTCGTTGAGTTTGGCCAGCGCCTCGTCGGCCGGGTCGGCCGATGCCTGTCCAGCCACTATCGAAAGCAAGACTGTCAACCCGGCGACCATGCCGACGAGGGGTCGCCAAGAATCACGGATACTTTGGTGCGCGCGATCGAGCCTCAAGATCTTTGTCCTTATAACTGCCGTAACGAGCCACAAACCGCCGTAACGAGCCGCTTCGAACTCACTTAGGTCTCGAATAGGTTACGAAACGGCAACGGCGTTGTCCAACGGAAGTCGCAAATCTAGCAGGCCTTCCTGTGACAGGTTCGCCGATTTGCGCACGCGTGTCGTCAGGCGACCCCGGAACCGTTCTGCCGGCGAATCGGCACCAGCCGCAACCGCGGAGCAAGACCCACGTCAGCGAGTACTTCCAGGGCCCGACGCTCGTCCACGAGCAAAGTTTCCGGAACGCCGAGTAAAACGCTCACCACGCAATCGCGACATCCGACACCGCGGACAGCGCAGTCGTCGCAGTCGATCTTGACCGACCCCGTATCGCTTTCCGGGGCGGATTGCGCCTTCTGCGGCCACTCCTCGCGCACCTGATCCTGTGCCATTGCGTTCGTCCTCTCGATCGGCATCGCAGGCACCGTATCGGCGGGCACCGACATCATTCCGCCCCGGCTGCCGAATCACCTCGACACTTTCCGGACACTGCGGGCGTGGATGTGCCCGGTGCCCCGAGATGTCACCCGGAGCGCCTACGTTCAGCGCATGGCTCAGTTGAGCTTCGCGGATGTCGATCCGTCGGCCGACCCGATGTTGCGGGAGACCACGTTCGTCGTGGTGGACCTCGAAACCACCGGCGGCCGACCCTCGGGCGACAACCACGACTCCATCACCGAGATCGGCGCGGTGAAAGTGCGCGGCGGTGAGGTACTCGGCGAATTCGCCACCCTCATCGACCCGGGGCGACGCATCCCGCCCCAGATCGTGGCATTGACCGGCATCACCTCGGCGATGGTGTCGGACGCCCCGACCATCGGAGCGGTCCTGCCCTCATTCCTGGAATTCTGCCGAGGCGCGGTGCTCGTCGCCCACAACGCCGGCTTCGACGTCGGGTTCCTGCGCGCTGCCGCCGAGCGCAACAACCTGCCGTGGCCCACCCCGCCGGTGCTGTGCACGGTCCGGCTGGCGCGCCGGGCGCTCACCCGGGACGAGGCGCCCAGCGTTCGGCTGTCCGCGCTCGCCCAGTTGTTCGGCGCAGCCACCAGACCCACCCACCGGGCCCTCGACGACGCCCGGGCCACCGTGGACGTTCTGCACGGCCTCATCGAGCGCGTCGGCAACCAAGGGGTGCACTCCTACACCGAGCTGCGGTCGTACCTGCCGGATGTGACACCGGCGCAGCGGAAGAACCGTCACCTCGCCAGCGGTCTGCCGCACGATCCCGGCGTCTACCTGTTTCGCGGACCGTCGGGCGAGGTGCTATACGTGGGCAAGGCCACCGATCTGCGCCGGCGCGTCATGCAGTATTTCAACGGCAGCGACCCCCGGACGCAGATCAAGGAGATGGCCTCACTGGCTACCGCGGTCGATCATGTCGAATGCGCCCACGAGCTGGAGGCGAGCATCCGGGAATTGCGGTTACTCGCCGCTCATGCGCCCCCCTATAACCGACGGTCTAAGTTCCCCCGCCGCTGGTGGTGGGTGGCCCTTACCGACGAGGCCTTCCCGCGCTTCCGCGCGGTACGGACACCGCGCGGCGACAGCGCTGTAGGGCCGTTCCGGTCGCGCGCCGACGCTCTGGAATCCGCTGCCCTGATGGCCCGCTTCACCGGTGTGCGCACCTGCACCAACCGGCTGACCCGTACGGCCCAGCACGGGCCCGCCTGCCCGGAGCGGGAGGTCGCCGGGTGCCCGGCCGCCCGCGGGATCGGCCCCGCCGAATACGCCGCAGCCGTCCGGGATGCGCGGGCACTCATCGACGGTCACGACCACCGGCCGCTGGGGGCGGTGCTGGCGCACATCGAAGATCTGGCCGGGCGCCGGCGGTACGAGACCGCCGCACGCCTGCGAGACCAGGCCGCGGCCACCATCGATGTGCTGTGGCGCAGTCAGCGGCTGCGGGCGCTCGCGTCGGTCCCGGAGTTGGTGGCCGCCAAACCAGACGGCAACCGGGGCTGGCACCTCGCGGTGATCCGGCACGGCCAGCTCGCGGCGGCTGGAACCGCTCCCTGCGGGGTACCGCCGATGCCCGTGATCGACGGACTCAGCGCCGGCGCACAGTCGATCCCGGCGAGCGCGACCCAGTCTCCCGAGCTGGATTGGTGGCACCCGGATGGCGCGCTGGTCGAGGAGACGGCGTTGTTGGCCCGCTGGCTCGCCCAGCCCGGCGTCCGGATCGTGCGCGCCGACGTGGGCTACTGCTCACCGATCGGCGCGGCGGGGCGCTGGTCACAGTGGGCGACCACGGCTCGTTCGGCGCGGCTTGCCAGCGAACAGCTCGCCGCGTCAGAGCTGTTGGGTGAACCGCACCCAACGCGCGAGCAACTGCTCGGCTCCGCCGGAGTCGATCGCCTCGGTCGCGCGGGAGAGGCCGGCCTCCCAGGCCGGAACCCATTGAGCGTCGCCGGATAGCCCGGAATAGGCGACCAGCGCACCGGCGGCGTTGAGCACGACCGCGTCGCGCACCGGCCCCGTCGCCCCCGCGAATACCGCCCTGGCCTGCGCCGCGTTCGTTTCCGCATCGCCGCCGACCAACGCCGCGATCTCGGCTCGCCGGAAGCCGAAGGCAGCCGGGTCGAACGTCAGGCGCTCGACGGTGCCGGCCTGCACCCGCCAGATGGTGCTCGTCGTCGTGGTGGTCAGTTCGTCCAGGCCGTCGTCCCCGTGCACCACCAGAACACTGGACCCGCGGGTCGCGAATACCCCGGCCATCACCTCTGCCAGCTCGCCCCATGCGCAACCGATCAGGCCGGCGCGCGGTGTAGCCGGATTCGTGAGCGGGCCCAGCAGGTTGAACACGGTCGGCACACCGATCTCACGACGCACCGCGCCCGCGTGCCGATAAGAAGGGTGAAACTGCGGCGCGAACGCGAAACCGATACCGACCTCGGCCACGCTGCGGGCCACTTCATCGGGTCCGAGATCGATACGTACCCCGAGTGCCTCAAGAGTGTCCGCACCGCCCGACAGCGACGACGCCGCACGATTGCCGTGCTTGACCACCGGCACCCCCGCCGCGGCCACCACGATGGCAGCCATCGTGGAGAGGTTGACGGTGTTGGCGCCGTCACCCCCGGTGCCCACCACATCCACGGTGGCAGTGCCGATCGTGTCCGTCGGCACCCGGCGGGCATGCTCGAGCATGATGCCAGCCAGCTCGGTAACCTCAGCCGCGGTGGGGCCCTTCATCTTCAGCGACACGCCGAAGGCGGCGATCTGAGCGGGCGTGGCGGCGCCGGTCATCACCTGATCCATCGCCCAGGCGGCCTGTCCGGGCAGCAGGGCCTGATCTGTGGTCAACCTGCCGAGAATCACCGGCCAGGTGGGTGCCGCACCCGGTTCCTCGAGCGATACCCGGTACCCGGGTGGAGGGGAAGTCACCGAAAGATTATGACGAATTGCTCCACCCGGGTGGAGTTCAACAACTACAAAGCGTCATACTTGCAGCTGTGACGAGCGCTGTTGGGACTTCGGGGACGGCTATCACCTCGCGCGTACATTCGCTGAACCGACCGAACATGGTCAGTGTCGGCACCATCGTGTGGCTTTCCAGTGAGCTGATGTTCTTTGCTGGGCTGTTCGCGATGTACTTCACCGCGCGCGCCCAAGCCGGCGGGGACTGGCCGCCGCACCCCACTGAACTGAACCTCAAGCTCGCCGTACCGGTGACCCTGGTGCTGATCGCGTCGTCGTTCACCTGCCAGATGGGCGTGTTCGCGGCCGAACGCGGCGACGTCTTCGGGCTCCGGCGCTGGTACACCCTGACCTTCGCGATGGGCTTGTTCTTCGTGCTGGGGCAGGGCTACGAGTATTTGCATCTGGTCGAAGAAGGGACCACCATCCCGGGCAGCGCCTACGGGACTGTCTTCTATCTGGCGACCGGATTCCACGGCCTGCACGTCATCGGCGGTCTCATCGCGTTCATCCTGCTGCTGTTCCGCACCCGGATGAGCAAGTTCACCCCCGCGCAGGCCACGGCGGCGATCGTGGTGTCGTATTACTGGCACTTTGTCGACATCGTGTGGATCGCCCTATTCGCCGTCATCTACTTCGTTCGGTGACGAAGATGGTGGCGGGGCTTCTCCAGGACAGCCGATCTCTCAGGACCAGCCGATGAGAAGAGGTTCGATGCCAAGTATGGCCCGCGGAGCCGGGAAGCCGGCGAACCCGCCGACGGCGAGCGCACCGGCGACACGGACGACGCCGCCCACGACAGCCAGGCGCCGTCGTATGCGCCGGCGTCTATCGGCGGCGGTGCTGCTGCTGACCGGACTGGGGGTTGCCGGCGGATTGGCGGCCACCCTTACGCCGTCACCACAGGTCGCCGTCGCCGACGAGTCGGCCTCGGCTCTGCTGCGTACCGGCCAGCAACTCTTCGACACCTCGTGCGTCACCTGCCACGGCGTCAACCTGCAGGGGGTTGCCGATCGTGGCCCCAGCCTGATCGGGGTCGGCGAGGCGGCGGTGTACTTCCAGGTGTCGACGGGACGGATGCCGGCGATGCGGGGCGAAGCCCAGGCACCGCGCAAGCCGCAGCAGTTCGACGAGGCGCAGATCGACGCGCTCGGTGCATACGTTCAGGCCAACGGCGGTGGGCCGGTGGTACCCCGCGACGAGAACGGCCAGGTCGCGTCGCAGTCCTTGATCGGCAACGACGTCGCCCGGGGCGGTGACCTGTTCCGGCTGAACTGCGCGTCGTGTCACAACTTCACCGGCAAGGGCGGCGCACTGTCTTCCGGAAAGTTCGCTCCCGATCTCGGCGAGGCCACTCCAGCGCAGATCTACACCGCCATGCTGACGGGTCCGCAGAACATGCCGAAGTTCTCCGATCGGCAGCTGTCGCCGGAGGAGAAGCGGGACATCGTGGCATACGTTCGCGAGGCGGCCGAAACACGTACCCCCGGCGGCCTCGGGTTGGGCGGGTTCGGCCCCACCTCCGAAGGTATGGTCGCGTGGATCGTCGGAATGGTCGCCATCATCGCGGCGGCCCTCTGGATCGGAGCACGGGCATGAGCGACGACCGCCAGGACGTGCAAGGCGCCGGCCCCCAGGCCGGAGAACCACGTCAGATCGGCGTACCCGGCCAGCCCACCGACGCCGAACTTGCCGAGATGTCTCGAGAGCAGCTGGTAGAGCTCGGCGGCAAACTCGATGGCGTCGAGACCATTTACAAAGAAGAGCGCTGGCCGGTTCCGGACACCAAAGCCGAGAAGCGGGCCGAACGGACGGTGGCCTATTGGCTGCTGCTCGCCGGTTTCTCCGGTCTGGCGCTGCTGCTGATCTTCTTGTTCTGGCCCTGGGAATTCAAACCGTACGGATCGCCCGGCGAGTTCGTCTATTCGCTGACCACCCCGCTCTACGGGCTCACGTTCGGGTTGTCCGTCCTGGCGATCGGCGTCGGTGCGGTTCTTTTCCAGAAGAAATTCATCCCCGAAGAGATCTCGGTCCAGGACCGCCACGACGGTAGGTCTCCCGAAATCGACCGCAAGACCATCGCAGCCAACCTCGGCGATGCTCTGGAGGGCTCAACACTTAAGCGCCGCAAGCTGATCGGGCTGTCACTGGGCATCGGGTTGGGCGCATTCGGCCTGGGCACCTTGGTGGCGTTCATCGGCGGGCTGATCAAGAATCCGTGGAAGCCCGTGGTACCGACGGCCGAAGGCATGAAAGCGGTGTTGTGGACCTCGGGCTGGACCCCGCGGTTCAAGGGCGAAACCATATACCTGGCCCGGGCGACCGGAAACCCCGGCGAGTCGCCCTATGTCAAGATGCGGCCCGAAGACATCGACGCCGGCGGAATGGAAACGGTCTTTCCGTGGCGGGAGTCCGACGGCGACGGAACGACGGTCGAATCCGAGCACCGCCTGACGAAGATCGCCTACGGCGTGCGCAACCCGGTCATGTTGATCCGGATCCGGCCCGGCGACATGTCCCGCGTCGTCAAGCGCCAGGGCCAGGAGAGCTTCAACTTCGGCGAATTGTTCGCCTACACCAAGGTGTGCTCGCATCTTGGCTGTCCCTCCTCGCTGTATGAACAGCAGACCTATCGCATCCTGTGTCCGTGCCACCAGTCGCAGTTCGACGCGTTGCACTTCGCGAAGCCGATCTTCGGTCCGGCCGCGCGTGCCCTGGCGCAGCTGCCCATCACCATCGACCAGGATGGCTACCTGGTCGCAAACGGCGACTTCATCGAACCCGTCGGACCGGCATTCTGGGAGCGCAAGTCATGAGCCCACGTCTGAACATGGCCGAGATCGCCGCCAAACAGGGCGACGCGATCGATTCCCGGTACCATCCGTCGGCCGCACTGCGGCGGCAGCTCAACAAGGTGTTCCCCACCCACTGGTCGTTCCTGCTGGGTGAGATCGCGCTGTACAGCTTCGTCGTACTGCTCATCACCGGTGTCTGGTTGACGTTGTTCTTCGACCCGTCGATGGCACACGTCACCTACGAGGGGGTGTACCAGCCGCTGCGCGGTGTGCAGATGTCGCGGGCTTACGAGACGGCACTGGACATCAGCTTCGAGATCCGGGGCGGCTTGTTCGTCCGCCAGGTCCACCACTGGGCCGCGCTGCTGTTCGCCGCATCGATCATGGTGCACCTAGCGCGAATCTTCTTCACCGGCGCATTCCGCCGGCCCCGTGAGGCCAACTGGGTGATCGGCTCGCTGCTGTTGATCCTGGCGATGTTCGAAGGCTTTTTCGGCTACTCGCTGCCCGACGACCTGCTCTCCGGTACCGGTCTTCGCGCGGCCTTCTCCGGCATCACGATGGGCATTCCGGTCATCGGTACCTGGATGCACTGGGCGCTTTTCGGCGGCGACTTCCCGGGCGAGATCATCATCCCGAGGTTGTACGCGCTGCACATCCTGCTGATCCCCGGCATCATCCTGGCCCTCATCGGCGTGCACCTGGCGCTGGTCTGGTTCCAGAAGCACACCCAGTTCCCCGGGCCCGGACGCACCGAGACCAACGTGGTCGGCGTACGCGTCATGCCGGTGTTCGCGGTGAAATCCGGTGCATTCTTCGCCGTCACCGTCGGCATCCTGGGCTTGATGGGCGGGCTGCTGCAGATCAACCCGATCTGGGTGCTGGGACCCTACAAACCGTCGCAGATCTCGGCCGGCAGCCAGCCCGACTTCTACATGATGTGGACCGACGGACTGATCCGGTTGTGGCCCGCCTGGGAGTTCTACCCGTTCGGCCACACCATTCCTCAGGGCGTCTGGGTCGCGGTGGGCATGGGGGTGATCTTCACCCTGCTGATCGCCTATCCGTTCATGGAGAAGAAGTTTGCCAAGGACGACGCGCACCACAACCTGCTGCAACGGCCGCGGGACGCCCCGACCCGCACCGCCGTGGGCTCAGCGGCCATCGCCTTCTACATCCTGCTGACCTTCGCGTGTATGAACGACATCATCGCGCTCAAGTTCCATGTGTCGCTCAACGCGACCACCTGGATCGGCCGTATCGGCATGGTGCTACTCCCCGCGATCGTCTACTTCATCGCCTACCGTTGGGCCGTCGGGCTACAGCGCAGCGACCGCGCGGTGCTCGAACACGGCGTCGAGACCGGCATCATCAAACGCCTGCCTCACGGCGCATACGTCGAATTGCACCAGCCGCTGGGGCCGGTGGACGACCACGGCCACCCCGTTCCACTGGAGTACCAGGGCGCGGCGCTGCCCAAGCGCATGAACAAACTGGGCTCCAGCGGCGCGCCGGGCTCGGGCAACTTCCTGTTCCCCGACCCGCCCGCCGAGAACGACGCGCTCACCGCAGCTGAACATGCAGCGGAACGCCGAGCCCTCACCGCGCTGAAGGAACACCAGGATGCCACCAGCGCGTCCAACGGTTCCAACGGCCAAGCACACTAGAGGTCTCGCTCGTAAATTCGTCGGGGGTATGAGTCCAGGCGGTTGGTCGCTGATGGCGTCCACTGTGGGCCTTATGCACGGATTCGGCCCGCCTTACCGTGCACAACACCCACAGTCGCGCGCGCACCCCCGACGAACCAACGGCCACTAGCCCAGCGGGCGTTAGAAGCCAGCGGCGACGCGCAGGGTCCGTCGGCGTCAGTCGCCGTCGATGAGGGCCCGAAGATCGCGCACGGCGTACCACGGGATGGCCGCCATCGACACCGTGACCATGCCCGCGATCACATAGAGCACCCAGGCGACGGTATCGCTGCCGACGGCCATCAGATAGGTCGACACTGCCGTCAGGAACGTGCCGATACCCATGGCGCCGGCGATTCCCGTCGCGCACCGGAGCCAGATGCGGTCGATGGCGGGCACTTTGGGTGCCCCCGGCTCCGCTGGTCGCGGGTCTGCCCCCGGAGGGCCGCTAGGCTCCGCAGCGACCGTCGCGGGCGGTATTATCCGCAGCTTCTCGGTGGGCGCCTCAGCCGTGGGCAACGGGACCGGAGAGGGTTGCGGGTCAACCGCCTCGGCGGCTGCCGGGCGCTGTGGCGCGGCAGTAGTGTCCTGCGCGGTGGCACGACGGGCCCGCAGCAGTAGTGGCACGGCGGCCACGATCACAGCAGCCGAAATTGCGATGATCGTGTAGAGAATCCAGGGGGTGCCGGACTCGCCGCCGCTTTCTTTGTGTCCGCCGGCCAGGTCGATCAGAGCCACCACCGCCGCCACGGCTACGCCGAGCGCCGCCAGCCAGATTCCCGCGCAACTGCCGAGCAGGATGCGATCTGTCCGGTCCAGTTCAGAGAGATCGAACTCGGAATTCTGCCGGGAACGGTCGTCGGCTCTATCGGTGAGATATGTCATCAGCGGGGCGCTCTGCCTAACAACTCGTCTGTGCAGCGTTGTTGGTGTTCGACGACAGCACTGTGCCGTCACTTGTGGTGATCGAACAGTTCAGCCGACTCACCAGAAACAGGCTCGATGCCTGTACGGACCCCACCTCGGACTGGGAGATCGGTGTGACCGTCAGCGACCAAGGGATGTAGACGTTTCGCTGCGTGCGGCTGCGGCCGGAAGCGTCGATGTAGGTGACCGAGATGATGTCCCCCGGTGCCTTGGTGCCGGTGACCGCATAGGTGACCTGTCGCGGCCCCGCCCGAGTGGTCGGTGCGGGCGACGGGGGCGGCGCCTCGGTGGCCGGGGGTGGCGGTGGCGGCTCCTCAGTTACCGGCGGCGGGGGTGGCGGCTCGGTAACGGTGACCGTCTCCGGAGGTGGCGGAGGTGGCGGCTCCTCGGTCGTGGGAGGTGGCGGCGGGGGCGGCGGGGGCGTCGTACTGATGATCTCGTCCTGAACCGGTGGGACCGACCTGGTGGTCGTCTCCGGCGTCGCCAAGTTGTCCGTCTCGGTGCGTGTCACCAGCACCGAGACCGAGACGACCAGGGCGACCGCCGCGATGATGGCCACGACGCCGACCACCCAGGGCCAACGCGGCGGATCCAGCGGCTCACCAGGCGCCGCGGCCGGGGGGTCGTAGCTGTCGTAGTCGTACAACGACGCATCGGCCGGCATGTAGGGACTGCTGATAAATCGCTCGGACTCGGGCGCCGAATATGCCTGGGAATAGGTGTCATGCGGTGACGATGGTGATTCCCGCGCCGACTCGTCCGAGTAGGGCTGGCCGACGGACTCCCCGTCTGGGAGGTCCGCTGCGCCAGAGTCCCGCCCTGGGGGATTCGGCCCGCTCATCTACGTCTATCCTTCTCGACTGCTTCTTCGACGGCGGTGGTGCCGTCCGCGGCCCACGATGCTTGCGCAACCCTACCCAAAGAAGCCAACGGAGCAGGGAGCCCGCCGCGCGTTCCGGACGAAGTCATGCCCGGATTGTGACCTTCCCGGGGACCATACGCCGGACCCATACGCCGATGAGAATACCGGCGGCGCTCAGTGCTTCTCGGCCCCCGTGTGGTACTCGAAAACCAGACCTGCCACCGTCGTCAGCACAAAGCAGACCCCGGCGACGATCAGCCATGGCAGCCACATCGCCATTCCGACCGCGGTGATCGAGGCCGACAACGCGATGAAAATCGGCCACCAACTGTGCGGACTGTAGAACCCCAGCTCGCCGGCTCCGTCGGCGATCTCGGCATCCTCGTAGTCCTCGGGCCGGGTGTCTAGGCGCCTCGCCACGAACCGGAAGAACGTGCCGGTGATCAACGTCAGGCCGGTGGTCAACACCAGAGCGGTGGTACCGGCCCATTCGATGCCGCCGCGAGCGAACATCGCCGTCAGTACGCCGTACACGACGGATGCCAGCGCGAAGAACGCGGTCAGAAACTCGAACAACCTGGCTTCGATATGCATGTGGTGTCCTACCTGCTCGCCTGTGGAATCTGCGGTGCCTGCTCTCCGCGGCGGGTGTCGAACGGTTTGGTAGTGACCGCCAGCGGCGGCTGGTTGATGGCCTCCAGTGCCTCGGCGTTGGTGCTTCCGGCCATCCGCTGTTCCAGGTAAGCCTTGAAATCATTGGGCTCGACCACGCGCAGCTCGAAGTTCATCATCGAGTGGTAGGTACCGCACATTTCGGTGCACCGGCCGACGAACGCGCCGGTCTGGTAGATCTCGCTGACCTGGAAGACGTTGTCGGAGTGATTTTGCGCCGGGTTGGGCAACACATCCCTCTTGAAGAGGAACTCGGGGACCCAGAAACCGTGCACCACGTCCGCCGAGGCGATCTGGAACTCGATCCGCTTACCCGCGGGTACCACCAGCACCGGAATCTCTGAGGATGAGCCCAACGTCTCGATCTTGTCGAAGTTCAGGTAGGTGCGGTCCTCGGGGTTCAGACCGCGGATCGGGCCGACGATTTCCTCG
This sequence comes from Mycolicibacterium sp., assembly GCA_050175175.1. Classification (GTDB taxonomy): domain Bacteria; phylum Actinomycetota; class Actinomycetes; order Mycobacteriales; family Mycobacteriaceae; genus Mycobacterium. The sequence goes on from JBFXJE010000010.1 coordinate 188,925, forward strand.
CCGTGCTTGTCCAGACCTTCGGGCTTGGAGACCATGGTCTGTTTACGCTCGTTGTCGGAGCCGTCGTAGCTGAAAGTTCCGTCGGCGAAGTCGACCTTCTGGTAGCCGAACTTCCAGTTCCACTGGAAGGCGGTGACGTCGATGACGACCTCGGGGTTGGGATCCTTGTGCAGCATCCGTTCCTGCACCACGACCGTGAAGTAGAACAGCACCGAGATGATTACGAACGGGGCGACGGTGAGACCCAGTTCCAGCGGCATGTTGTAGCCGAATTGGCGCGGCAGCTCGGTGTCGTCCTTCTTCTTGCGGTGAAATGCGACCGTCCAGAAGAGCAGAATGTAGACCAGCGCCCCGACGACCAGGGCGGCGATCACCGAGCCGATCCACAATTCACGGTTCAGGTGCGCCTCGGGAGTGATGCCTCTGGGCCACCCCAAGCCCAGCACCTCAGACCAACTGCACCCGCTGAGCAGGACTGCCGTCCCGCCCAGGAGCACGGACATTGCCACCAACTTCAGGCCGCGAGCGGACACGTTGGCGCCTCCTCGAAATCTCGGGGCAGTCGTGGGACCGACGGGTGGTCAGACGGCTGCACTGAATACTACGCAGCGTAGACCACGCCATGGGGTATGAGCGCAGCGACCGGGGAAACTTTGTCGGGGCAGGGGCGCTGGGCCCAGGACCGGAGGCCAGGGACGACCGGGAAACTTTCTTTGGGAGCCCGAAGCGCTGGGCCCCCGCCCGACGAGCAGGGCGACCGGGGAAACCGTGTCCGGTGCCGATGTCTGGGGACTGGTGCGATTAGGCATACTGGCGCGGTGTGTGGATTGCTGGCGCTGGTTACCGACCCGGGAATCGACCACGAGGTCTCCCCCGGCATCGTCGACGCGGTTTCCGGCGCCGCCGGCCTGATGCGCCACCGGGGCCCGGACGAACCCGGGACTTGGAATGACACGATCGGCTCCGGGCAAACGGCGAGCCGCGTGGTGCTCGGCTTCAACCGGCTGTCGATTATCGATATCGCGCACAGTCACCAGCCGCTTCGGTGGGGGCCGCCCGAGTCGCCCGACCGTTATGTGCTGGTTTTCAACGGCGAGATTTACAACTACCTCGAGCTGCGGGAGCAACTGGGCGCCGAGCACGGTGCGGTCTTCCACACCGAGGGCGACGGCGAGACGATCCTGGCCGCCTATCACTGCTGGGGCACCCAGGCACTGAACCGGCTGCGAGGCATGTTCGCCTTCGCGCTTTGGGACAACGTCGAACAGGAGCTGGTCTGCGCGCGAGACCCGTTCGGCATCAAACCGCTGTTCATGGCGACCGGGCCCGGGGGCACCGTAGTCGGCAGCGAGAAGAAATGCCTCCTCGCGCTGGCTGATCGGCTGCACATCGACCTCGGAATCGACCGGCGCGCCGTGCAGCACTACACCGTGCTGCAGTACGTGCCCGAACCCGAGACCCTGCACCGGGGCATCCGGCGGCTGGAATCTGGCAGCTATGCACGGCTACGCCCCGGTGGTCAGCCGCGCGTCACCCGTTACTTCACGCCACGCTTCGATGCCGTGCCGTTCGGTTCGGGTGCGGCGCCCGGTTCGTCGTCGATGTCGACGGCTTCCACTCCGCGCAGCGATCAGCGGCGCTACGACGAGATCACCGCCGTGCTCGAGGACTCGGTGGCCAAACACATGCGGGCCGATGTGACGGTGGGGGCATTTCTGTCCGGTGGTATCGACTCCACGGCCATCGCGGCGTTGGCCATGCGGCACAACCCGCGGCTGATCACGTTCACCACCGGCTTCGAACGCGAAGGGTTCTCCGAGGTCGACGTCGCCGTGGCCTCCGCCGAAGCGATCGGCGCCCGGCACGTGACAAGGGTCGTCGGCCAGGCGGAGTTCGTCGCCGCGCTTCCGGAAATCGTCTGGTATTTGGACGAGCCCGTCGCCGACCCCGCCCTGGTGCCCTTGTTCTTCATCGCTCGCGAGGCACGCAAGCACGTCAAGGTCGTATTGTCCGGCGAGGGCGCGGACGAGCTTTTCGGCGGCTACACCATCTATCGCGAACCGTTGTCGCTGAAGCCGTTCGACTATCTGCCGCGGGGCCTTCGCAAATCGATGGGGAGGATGGCCGGGCCGCTGCCGCAGGGCATGCGAGGCAAGGGGTTATTACACCGCGGTTCACTCACCCTGGAAGAGCGGTATTACGGCAACGCTCGCAGTTTCTCCGACGAACAACTGCGCGCCGTGTTGCCTCGTTTCCGCGACGACTGGATTCACACCGACGTGACGGCCCAGGTGTACGCACAGTCGCAGGGCTGGGATCCGGTGGCCCGGATGCAACACATCGACCTGTTCACCTGGCTGCGCGGCGACATCCTGGTCAAGGCCGACAAGATGACCATGGCCAACTCACTGGAGCTGCGGGTGCCGTTCCTGGATCCGGAGGTCTTCGCGGTGGCGTCGCGGCTGCCCTACAACCAGAAGATCACCCGGGCGACGACCAAATACGCCCTGCGCCGCGCACTGGAGCCGATCGTGCCCGCACACGTGCTCAACCGGCCCAAGCTCGGCTTCCCGGTGCCGATCCGACACTGGCTACGGGCCGGAGAACTGCTGGACTGGTCGCAGGAGATGATCCGCACCTCGGCCGCAGGCGACCTGATCGACCTGACCGCGGTGCGGTCGATGCTGGACGAGCACCGACGCGGGGCAACAGACCACAGTCGCCGGCTGTGGACCATGTTGATCTTCATGCTCTGGCACGCGATCTTCGTTGAGGAAAGCGTTACCCCCCAGATCAGCGAACCGAGCTACCCGGTACAGCTTTAGAGCCCACGCGCCTCGATCGGTGAATCAACCCGAGGGTCCGTTAACGGCCGCCGGCAGGCAGCGTGGTCGGCTGATGCTTGAACTGCCGACCGTGTCAACAACTTGGGTTCAACTACTCGTCCGGCGCTCAGAACAACCAGCCGCCGTATCCAAGATGCCTCGCCACAGAATCACCGGCTGAGGTGTCGAATGCCGTTCCATACCAACCGTTCATGGCGAGGGCCAGATACCGCCCATTGGAATACCCCGAGGGCCCGCCGTGACCGACCAGGAATTGATAGGCACGCAGGAGCGCCTGGTGCTCGAAGTCGGTGTAGTCATAGCCCCGGGCTTTGAGCACCATGTTTATCGCCAGCAGCGCGTCGAGCGACTCCTCGGTGTAGGCCCGCCCGGCCAAGTCCATCCGACAGCATGCTATCGATGGGAAGAGGGTACTCCGGGATGCGTCGAGAATGATCGCCCCGTTGCGCTGGTCTGCCGGACTGTAGGGGTTGATTCCAACTTGCATCGTCGGTGTCATGTCCCACGTGCGGCCAAGGTTGTTCCAGCGGTATCCGGCGGTGGGGTTGAACACCGGAGCCGGTGATGCGGCGTCACCCAGGAATCTCTTGTAGATGTCGATATCGCGCTGCACCGCGGCCTCGTCGCCTAGGACGATGCTGACCGCGAGATGACTGGACAACGCGTAGGCATTCCAGTTGCTCGACGATTCCCCTGCGGTCTTTTCCAGACTGATCCAGCGGACGTTTCCAGGGAACTCTGCCGTCCTGGCCTGTTCGAGGAACTCCCGCCAGGTCAGACCGTTGCCGCAGACCGTGTCGAGGGGCATGTCCACCAGGTCCGCCGCGACGACGTATCCGAAAACATTCCTGGCGAAAGGCAGCACGATCGTCGCAGCCGTCTCAGTACCCGGGACCGCCTTCACCGCCGCGATCACCTTGTCGCGGTATGCCGAATCTCCCGTTCTGGCATACACCAGCGCAGCGCCCAGCACCCGCGCCGGAGTCTTGGTGTTGTCGGCCGATAGATTCGGCGCGTCCCACACGCTGTCGGCCTGTGATTTGAGGAATTCCCAGTCCGGCCCGCTGATCGGTTTGGACATCAGATCCGCGCCGGTGATCAGAACGTGATCGCTGGCGGTCGGGACGGAGGGTGGAATGTCTTCGGGGGTGAATGGGGCGACGACTACCGTCACGACTTTCGTGCTGCTGTCGCCTCGCTGGCCGAATAGGCCGAAACTCAGCAGGTGGATGAGGCCGGCCAGGCCGTGGATGGCGAAACCGCTGGACGCGTCGCTGACGGTCACCGCGAATGAGTCGACCGTTCCGGTCTGGGACAGGGCCCGGTCGGTGACGTAGGTGTAGCCCCCGTCGCGATCGATCGAGACGGTTCCGTGACTGGGATTTCGTGACACTGAGAATGTCAACCGGGGGCTGTCCGGGTCGACCGCGTTGAGTTCGCCGGTGACCACACCGGATTCGTCCTGGCCGGTCTGGGTCGGGTGGAGGGTCGGGGTCTGGTTGTTGAACAGCGCGTTCAGTCTTGCGAAGAACCCCGCCATGGGTTGGGCGGGCGACTGGGCGGCGGACTGCGGTGCTACGACTCGCGACACCGCATCCGGAATCCCCGAGGTGGCCTCCGTGTCGATGTCGCCGGACCCTCGGCTGGGTTCCGCCAAAGCCGGCCCAGACACGTCGCGCATCCCCACCGGGGCCGGCCTTTCCAACAGCGCCGATCGCCGGCCGGACTCGGCGCGCCCAGTGAAGGGACTCGACCCCGCCGACGGCGACGAATGGTCCCCCGAGACCGACGTGCGCATCGACGTGCTCGATGAATCCTTGCTCAACTGCGACACCGCATCGGGGTCCGCGGTGTTGGAGAGGCCGACCGCGGTGTCGATGTCGCCGGGCCGTGGGCTGGGTTCCGCCGAGGCCGGCCCAGGCACGTCGCGCCCACCGAATGGATTCGACCCCGCCGACGGCGAGGAACGGTCCCCCGAGACCGACGTGCCCATCGACGTGCTGGAGGAATCCTTGCTCGGCTGCGACACCGCATCGGGGTCCGCGGTGGCGACCCCCGTGCCGAGCGCTGCCGCCCCGATCCCGAGGCCCAGGATGTACACCAGTTCGCCGGCAATCCGGGCCGAACGACCCGGTTCTCTCGTCGCCCCGTCCATCTCGGCGATCGCCCCTTGCCCTCAGATCTTCGATGCACCTGAGCCTTGCCGAGTCTAACGCTCCACAGCCCGCCGTATCGGTGGAACGTAACGCTCCCCCCGATCAGAAAGCACGCGGACCAAACGTCGAGCGGACCCTGCGGGCTGCTTACTCAACAGTGCGAAGTCGCCGACCCATTCGGGTCAGCGCGGACCAAGCGCCTCGGCGATCTCCTGGCCGGCGGTCGCACCGTAGGCGTCGCTCAGCCGTTGCACCGCGGTAACGGAGTCCCAGCTCCACTCCTGCGGGCCGGGCGCCTCGAGTACCAGGGTAGCCACCATCGAAGCCAGCTGGGCCGCTCGCTCAAGAGAGAGTCCGGCGTCTCGCCCGGTGAGGAATCCGGCACGGAACGCGTCGCCGATGCCGGTCGGATCGGTCTTGTGAGTCTCGGGGACCACGTCGACGTGGATGAATGTCCCGTCCCGGCCGACGAGATCCACGCCCTTCTCACCCAGCGTCGTGATTCGCATCTGGATCTGCTTCATCACCTCGGCCTCCGACCAACCCGATTTCTGCAGCAGCAGATCCCATTCGTAGTCGTTGGTGAACAGATATGTCGCGCCATCGATCAGGCGGCGGATCTCCTGCCCGGACAACCGAGCCAGTTGCTGGCTGGGGTCGGCGGCGAAAGCCAGCCCGAGCGAACGGCATTCCTCGGTGTACAAGAACATCGCCTCCGGGTCGTTTGCCCCGATGATCACCAGATCCGTTGGGCTCGAGCCGGACACGATGTCGGCCAGCTTGATGTTGCGGGCCTCCGACATGGCTCCGGGATAGAAGGACGCGATCTGAGCCATGTCCTCGTCGGTCGTGCACACGAACCTGGCCGTGTAGGCGGACTCGGAGACCAGCACGCTGTCGCAGTTCACCCCGTGCGAGGCCAGCCACTGGCGATACTCATCAAAATCCTTGCCCACCGCTCCGACCAGTACCGGGCTGCCGCCCAGCACGCCCATCGCGAAGGCCATGTTGCCCGCAACACCGCCGCGGTGCACGACAAGGTCGTCGACGAGGAAGCTCAGCGACACCTTCTGCAAGTGGTCGGCGAGGAGCTGCTCGGAAAAACGACCGGGGAAACGCATCAAATGATCGGTTGCGATCGATCCGGTAACCGTGATGGTCACAGGGCCCGCCCTTCATGTTCGAAGTAAACGCGTGTGGATTCCCGACGATTTCGCCCACGGATTCGGTGACGCGCGTCGAGAACGTCGTTCACCCTACTGGCGACGGTCGCTGCGATCCCGGGTCGCCCCGCCGTCCACCGTCGGCGGCGCGAGCGCCCCGGCCCGTTGCGCTAACCTGCCTACAAGTGCCCACCGCCCGATCTGACTGCCCAGAATCCGGCTGAACCTACCCGGGAGCCATCTCATGTCTGGTCCGTATCCGCCCCAATATGGCGCCGGACCCGGCGGCCCGCAGATCCAGCCCGAGACGTTCGGGCAGCAGTCCTATCCACCGGCGCAGCCCTACCCCGAAGGCGGCGTCAACGCTATGGGTTCGCCGTATCCCGGGTCGCTGCCGCCACCTGTTCCCTATCCGAGCCGCAAACGCCGCAAGTGGATCATCGCCTCGGTCGCCGCGCTGGCCGTTATCGCGGTCGTCGGCGTCATCCTGGCCACGACGCTCACCCGCACCCGGGACGAGCCGGTCTCGGCCGGAGTGTTGACCGAGGCCTCGGCGCAGACGGCGATCCAGAACTATCTCGACGCGTTATCCAACGGCGACGACGAGACGGTTGCCCGCAACACCCTCTGCGGACTGTTCGACGCGGCCAAGGAACGCCGCGCCGATCTCGCCCTGGCCGGCCTGTCCAGCGAAGCGTTCCGCAGGCAGTACAGCGTCGCCGAGGTCACCTCGATCGACAAGTTGGTCATGTGGTCGCCCTCGCAGGCACAGGTGCTTTTCACGATGCGGGTGGAGCCGGCACGCCGCTCCAGGGGAAATCAGCCGCCCGAGGAAGAAGAGCAGGCCATCGCGCAGCTGGTGTCGATCGACGGCGAGATCTTGGTGTGTTCCTACCTGCCGCGAACCACGGGTCAGTATTGATCGGCCGACTGTGACCGGCCCTAACCCCAATCAGAGGCGCGGATCAGTTGAATGAGTCGCCGCAGGCACACGAGCCGGTGGCATTTGGGTTGTCGATCGTGAAGCCCTGCTTCTCGATGGTGTCGACGAAATCGATGCTGGCTCCCTGTACGTAGGGTGCGCTCATCCGATCGACCGTCAGCGCCACTCCCCCGAACTCGACGGTCAAGTCGCCGTCCAGAGCGCGGTCATCGAAGAAGAGGTTGTATCGAAGGCCGGCGCACCCGCCGGGCTGAACGGCAATTCGTAGCGCCAGGTCGTCGCGACCCTCCTGGTCCAGCAGCGCCTTGGCCTTGGCCGCCGCGGCATCGGTCAGGATCACGCCGTGGCCTTCGGTAGCTTGACCAGCCTGCACTGCCGATTCGTCCTGGACAGTCATGGAATCTCCTGGGTGGATGGACGTTGGTCAATGGACCTTGGTGAATGGACGGTGGACTAGCTCCTAGCTCCACTTTCTCAACGGTACCTTGTTCGGCCGCTATTCCCCATCGCTCACCAGGGCGAGGTGGCCACTACCGATGACATGTCGGAGAGCTGGTTGGCTGCATCCTGAACGGCACGCTGCACCGAGCCGCAGTGGTCGGTGAGAGAGAACGCCGCGGTGATGCCGGCGGACCTCAGCGCGGATTGCGGCAGAGTCACCTGGCCGGCCAGCACCAGTACCGGGATGCCTCGCGCCTGAGCACCGGCGGCAAGCGCGCTGACGACCTTGCCGTGCAGCGACTGGTCGTCGAATCGACCTTCTCCGGTGACGATGAGGTCAGCGGCGGCGACGTCGTCGCGCAGCCCGGTGTGTTCGGCGATGATCGCGGCCCCGGGCACGCGGCGGCCGCCCAGTGCGATCAGCGCGGCGCCAAGGCCGCCGGCGGCGCCCCCGCCCCGATCGTGGCGGACGTCGCGTCCGGCGAACACCGCCAATTCCTCGGCCCACTCCGTGAGGCGATCCTCGAGGACCGCCACGGATGCCGGGTCGGCACCCTTCTGCGGGCCGAACACTGCCGCGGCGCCCGTCGGGCCCACAAGTGGGTGCTCGACGTCGGTGGCGGCGATGAGCTCGACACCTTCGAGGAAGGCTCGCGCGGCGGCCAACCCGCCGAGCGCGTCGACCATGCCCCGGCCCCCGTCGGTGCAGCTGCTTCCGCCCAGGCCGACGACGATTCGGTTCGCACCCGCATGTCGAGCGGCCGCGATGAGCTGACCGACGCCCCGGCTGTGCGCGTCCAGCGCGGTACGCACCGTCGGCGGCCCTCCGAGCAGTGCCAACCCGCAGGCTTGTGCGCATTCGATGTATCCGGTGACCGGTGCGGCACCGTCCAGAACCCAGCTCGCCCGGACATCCGCACCGAGCGGCCCGCTGACGCAAACGCTGTGCACCTCGCCGAGTCGGCTGGCAAGCACGTCGACGAACCCCGGTCCCCCATCGGACTGTGGCGCAAGGATGGGCCGGTCCTGGGGCGCCGAAGCGCGCCAACCCCGCGCGATGCACTCGGCCGCCTGCACCGCGGTCAGCGTGTCGCCGAAGCAGTCCGGGGCGATCAGCACGGTGCGCGGGCGAGCGTCGCCGGGTGCGCAGTGTGTATCGCCAGTGCCCGCCATCACGGCAGACTAGGGCCTGCAACGACGAACCGCATGCCGGGAAGAGCACGCCTCGACCGAGCGAGAAGTGCGGCGAAGTAACCTGGCGGTGTGAAACTGCTGGGCCGCAAGAGCGATGATTCCGAGGGTTCCCGGGATGACGGCCGCGCTGAGCCCGCCGCCGACAATCACCATTCCGCCGACCATGTCCAATCCGACGACACGCCGGCCGGCCGGCGAGCGACCACGGCCCCCAAAGGCAGGCCAACGCCCAAACGCAGTGAGGCCAGCCGCAGGCGCGGCCCGGTCGCGCCCGCTCCGATGACCACCGCGGAGGCCCGGCGACGCCGCAAGGAACTCGGCGGCCCGAAGCTGACCCGGGCGGAGAAGAAGGAGCAGCGCGCCGAACGTAGGACCATCATGTCGGAGCGCCGGGAAAGGATGATGGCCGGCGAGGCCGCCTATCTGCTGCCGCGCGACCAGGGTCCGGTTCGGCGGTATGTCCGCGACGTGGTGGATTCGCGGCGCAATATTCTCGGCCTGTTCATGCCGTCTGCGCTCGGGCTGGTGTTCGTCATGCTGGCGGTGCCGTCCGTCCAGGTACAGCAGTTGCTGTCACCGGCGATGCTGGTGCTGGTGGTCGTCATGGTCATAGACGGCTTCATACTTGGCCGCCGGGTGAACCGGCTGGCCGACGAGAAGTTCCCAGACAACACCGAATCCGGTTGGAAGCTGGGCTTCTACGCTGCCAGCCGCGCCTCACAGTTGCGCCGGATGCGCGCTCCGCGGCCCCAGGTCGAGCGCGGCGCCGCCGTCGTGTGAAACCGTCGGTGACCTCCTTTCCCGCGATTCCCGTGCCGGACGCCCGAGCGGCGGCCGCTGCGCGGGACCGGCAGACCAGGTTGACGAAGCCGCGCGGTGCGCTGGGACGACTCGAAGAGCTGTCGGCGTGGCTGGCGGCATGCCAGGGATGTTGTCCGCCAAAGCAATTCGAACGAGCCCGAGTCGTTGTGTTCGCCGGCGATCACGGCGTGGCGGCCGCGGGCGTATCCGCCTACCCGACCGAGGTGACCGCCGCGATGGTGGCGAACTTCGAGGCCGGTGGCGCCGCGGTCAACGTGCTCGCGGAACTGGCCGAAGCGGGCGTGCGAATTGCCGACATCGCAGTGGACACCGCCGAGCCGTTATCCCCTGCCATCGGCGCCCACAAGGTGCGGCGCGGCAGCGGCAACATCGCCGTCACCGACGCACTGTCACCCGACGAGGTAATCGAAGCGATCGAGGCCGGGCGGCACATCGCGGACGAGGAAGTCGACGCCGGAGCCGATCTGCTGATCGCCGGCGACATGGGGATCGGCAACACCACCCCCGCCGCCGCGCTGGTCGCCGCGCTGACCGACACCGAGCCGGTCGTGGTGGTCGGCCGGGGCAGCGGCATCGACGACGCCGGGTGGGCGCGCAAGACCGCCGCGATACGCGACGCCCTTTATCGATCGCGTCGCGCCGCCGCCGATCCCGTTGCACTGCTGCGGATCTGCGGCGGCGCAGATCTGGCCGCCATTGCCGGCTTTTGCGCACAGGCCGCGGTGCGGCGCACCCCGGTGCTGCTGGACGGAGTCGTGGTGACCGCTGCAGCGCTGGTCGCCGAGCGGCTCGCACCGGGCGCCAAGCAATGGTGGCAGGCCGGGCACCGCTCCACTGAGCCGGCCCATGCACTGGCGCTACGACACCTCGAACTCGATCCCATCGTCGATCTCGGCCTGCGACTTGGCGAGGGAACCGGCGCCCTGGTTGCGCTGCCCGTTCTGCGCGCCGCAGTCGGAACCCTCGCCTCGATGGCAACCTTCGAAGAAGCCGGAATAGAGCCGTGATGCGCTCTGTCGCAGGTGCATTCGCTTTTGCGACGGTCCTGCCGACGCCGCAACGCCGCTGCGCACCGGTAGGTCGGGGTGTGCTAACCGCGCTTCCCGTCGTCGGAGTGGCGCTCGGCGCGTTGGCCGCCGGCGTCCTGTGGGTCGGCACCCAGGCATTCGGCCAGGGCAGCGCCCTGCCCGGCGTGCTGGCGGTGACGGTCCTGCTCGCCACAACCCGTGGCCTGCACATCGACGGCCTGTCGGACACCGCCGATGCGCTGGGCTGTTACGGCCCACCGGAGCGGGCGCTGAGCGTGATGCGGGATGGTGCTGCCGGGCCGTTCGGCGTGGCCGCGGTGGTGGTTGCGCTGTTGCTGCAGGCGTTTGCTTTCACCCAGCTGAGCTGGGTGGCAGTGATCGTCGCGGTGACCGCCGGCCGAGTGGCCGCGGTGGCCGCGGGCCGCCGATCGGTACCCCCGGCCGCCGAAAGTGTTCTGGGTGGACGGGTTGCGGGCAGCCAGCCGTTCTGGGTAGCCGCGTTGTGGACTCTCGCAGTCAGCGCCATCGCGATCCCGGCGTGCACACCGCGCTGGCAGGGTCCGCTGGCGACTCTGGTCGGTATCGCCTGCGGTGTCGGGTTGGTGGCGCACTGCGTGCGCAGATTCGGTGGTATCACCGGCGATGTACTCGGCGCCGCGGTCGAGACGACGACGACGGTCGCCGCGCTCGGGATGGCGATCAGCTGAGCCGGGCCATCCAGCCGTGAGTGTCGGCGAAGGTGCCGCGCTGGATACCGGTCAATGTGTCACGCAGCGCCATGGTGATCTCACCGGGCTCGCCGTCGGCGATGGTGAACTGACCGTCCCCGTGTTTGACCCGCGACACCGGGGTGATCACCGCCGCGGTACCGCAGGCGAACACCTCGGTGATCTCACCGGCGGCGGCCTTCTTCTGCCACTCATCGACATCGATCTTGCGCTCCTCGACCGCGAAACCCGCATCAGATGCCAACTGCAACAACGAATCCCGAGTGATGCCCGGAAGCAGTGACCCGGACAACTCAGGCGTCACCAGCCGCGCGGTGCCCCCGCTGCCAAACACGAAGAACAAGTTCATCCCGCCCATCTCTTCGACGTAACGGCGTTCGATCGCATCCAGCCATACCACTTGATCGCAGCCCTGCTCGGCCGCCTCGGCCTGCGCCAGCAGCGAGGCGGCGTAGTTCCCGCCGAATTTGGCGGTGCCGGTACCCCCGGGGCTGGCACGCACATACTCGGTCGACAACCACACGTCGACCGGCTTGATACCGCGCGGGAAGTAGGCGCCGGCCGGCGAGCCGATAACCAGGTAGCGGTACTCATTGGCCGGCCGAACACCTAGGCCGGGCTCGGAAGCGAAGATGAACGGCCGTAAATACAGCGACTCCTCGCCGCCGGCAGGGGGCACCCACGTTTCGTCGACGGCGATCAGTTGTCGAAGCGACTCGATGAACAGCTCCGCGGGTAACTCGGGGATCGCCAGCCGTCGCGCCGATGAACGCAGCCGCGCGGCGTTGGCTTCCGGCCGGAAGGACACGATGGCGTCGTCGGCCCAGCGATACGCTTTGAGCCCCTCGAATACCTCCTGCGCGTAGTGCAGAACGTTGGCCGACGGGTCGAGCTGGATGGGGCCGTACGGGAGCACCTTGGCGTCGTGCCAACCCTCACCGACGGTGTAATCGATCGAGACCATGTGGTCGGTATGGAATTTGCCGAAGCCGGGGTTCGCCAGAATCTGCGCTCGTACCTCATCGCTCGCCGGATTCGCGTTGCGCTCGACGGTGAACTCGAGGCCTTCAGTCATGAAAGCGATTGTATAACCGGCCGGCTAGCGATTTTTGGCCGTGGCAGCCGCCATCCGCACCGCCGCTCACCGGGTGCGCGGGTCGATGAACGGTGGCTTGACGACCTCACATTCGAGCATCCGGCCGCGCACGTCGACGAGGACCCGCTCGCCGTCCCCGATCTCGGCCGCACTGTCGATCAGGGCCAGTGCGATACCCGCTTTCAAGGTTGGCGAGAACGTTCCCGACGTGGTGACGCCGATCGGCCGTCGTTCGGCGCCCGCCAGCACGGGAAGATCGCCGCGCAGTACACCGCGTCCGATCGCCCGCAGCCCGCGCAGCGTCCGCCGAGGTCCGGCTTCCTTCTCCGCGAGCAGCGCTTCGCGGCCCCAGAACGCCTCCTTGCGCCAGCCGACCGCCCAGCCGCAGCGCGCCTGCAGGGGTGTGATTTCCAGCGATAACTCGTGACCGTGCAGCGGATAGCCCATTTCGGTGCGCAGGGTGTCGCGCGCACCGAGCCCGGCCAGTTGGCCGCCGGCGGTGGCGACGGCCTCGACCAGCGCGTCGAAGACCACTGCGGCCTGATCCCACAGCGGAAGCAACTCGTAGCCGTGCTCACCGGTGTAGCCGGTACGACATACCCGGACCTCGACACCGTCGAACACCGCGTCCGCATAGCCCATGTAGTCCATGCCGATGGGCAGCCCCAGCGCACCCACGACCGCGGCCGACTCCGGCCCCTGCACTGCGAGGACCGCGCGCGAGCGATGCTCGTCGGTGATGGTCAGCCCCGTGGGGGCCCGCTCGGCCAGCGCGGCGACGACAGCGGCGGTGTTCGCGGCGTTGGGAACCAGGAAGATCTCGTCGTCGCCGACGTAGTAGACGATCAGGTCGTCGATCACGCCACCGGAGTCGGTGCAGCACAGCGTGTACTGCGCCTTGCCCGGCCCGATCCGACGCAGGTCGTTGGTGAACGCCGAGTTGACGAACGCCGCCGCGCCCGCACCGCGCACCAGCGCCTTGCCGAGGTGGCTCACATCGAAAAGGCCGACTGTCGTGCGCGTGGCGGTGTGCTCGGCGACCGTGCCCGCATACGAGACCGGCATCAGCCAGCCACCGAACTCGGCGAAGCTCGCCCCGAGTTCACGGTGGCGGTCCTCCAGCGGGCCATGCAGTGGGTTGTCGCTCACGGCCAACAACAGTAGCGGCCGGGATGGATAGGGTGATTCACCGTGAGCACTCCAGTCGGTTACCAGTCCCCCGCCGTCGCCGTCGCCAGCGCGCTGCCCAAACGCAAGGTGGCGTCCGCGGTATTGGTCGTGCCGGTGGTGAGCTCGGGCGGTGACGACCCGGCAGTCTCAGGAGCCACGGTCGTGACCAACCCGTACCTGGATGCCGAAGCGGTCGACGAGATCGAGGTCGCACTCCAGGCGCTCGGGGCCAAGGGCGCTGCCGAACAGGTGACCCGCGTGGTCATACCCGCGCTGCCGTTCGACAGCGTGCTCGCCGTCGGCCTGGGCAACAGCCGCGACGAATGGCCGTCCGAGATGGTGCGGCGAGCCGCCGGGGTGGCGGCACGCTCGCTGAACGGCGTCGAAACCGTGGTCACCACGTTGTCGGACCTCGACCTGGAGGCGACGATCGAAGGCCTGATCCTGGGGGCCTACCGGTTCACCCAATTCCGCAGCGACAAGACGGCACCCAAAGACACCGGCCTGCGAACGATCACCGTGCTCACACCCGATACCAAAGCTGCCACCAGGGACGCGGCGGCCCGGGCCGAGGCGATCGCCACCGCCGTCGCGACGGCGCGCGACTTCGTCAACACCCCGCCCAGTCATCTCTATCCGGCCGAATTCGCCCGGCGGGCAGAAGCTTTGGGGAAGGCGGCCGGTCTGGCCGTGGAAGTGCTTGACGACAAAGACCTGGAGAAGCAGGGGTACGGCGGGGTAATCGGAGTGGGAAAGGGATCGTCGCGTCCGCCGCGGCTGGTGCGGCTGACGCACAGGGGCGCCAAGAACAAGAAAGCCACCAAGACCGGCGGGATCAAAAAGGTGGCGCTGGTCGGCAAGGGCATCACATTCGACACCGGCGGAATCTCGATCAAGCCGTCGGCCAACATGCACCACATGACCTCCGACATGGGTGGCGCCGCGGCCGTGATCGCCACCGTGGTGCTGGCCGCCAAGCTGGAACTGCCGATTGACGTGGTCGCGACGGTGCCGATGGCCGAGAACATGCCGTCGTCCACCGCGCAACGTCCTGGCGATGTGTTGACCCAATACGGCGGAATCACGGTCGAGGTGCTTAACACCGACGCGGAGGGCCGACTGATTCTGGCCGATGCGATCGTTCGGGCCTGCGAGGACGAGCCCGACTATCTGATCGAGACCTCGACCCTGACCGGGGCTCAAACCGTGGCGCTGGGCGCACGCACGCCCGGGGTGATGGGCAGCGACGAGTTCCGCGACCGAGTCGCCGCGATTTCCCAGACGGTGGGCGAGAACGGTTGGCCGATGCCGCTGCCCGAGGAGCTCCGGGACGACCTCAAGTCGACGGTCGCCGATCTGGCCAATGTGAGCGGGTCCCGTTACGCCGGCATGCTGGTTGCGGGCACCTATCTGCGCGAATTCGTCGCCGAGGGCGTGCAGTGGGCGCACATCGACGTAGCCGCCCCGGCGTACAACTCAACCGGACCCTGGGGTTACACCCCCAAAGGCGGGACCGGGGTGCCGACGCGGACCATGTTCGCGGTGCTCCAGGACATCAGCGAGAACGGCTAGCTTTCGTCGAACTCACCCAGCCGGGCGCGTTTGCGTTGAACTCGCTGTCGCGCGTCGTAGTCACGCATGCGCTGCGGGTAACCGACTTTTTGCACGTCGTACACCGGAATCTTGAGGCGGTCGGACAGACGCCGCGCCCCGGAGTCTCCCCCGGCCCGCCGCCGTGTCCACTGCCCGTCGGCCGCGACCAGGACGACCGTGACGTCGGTGACCGTCGTCTTCGGCTCGACAAAAGCCTCCACTCCGTGGTGTTCGGCAACCCATTGCCGCAGATAGCGCAGGTCAGCAGCCGCATCGCCGGTTGCGGCACGAGCGCCGCGGCGCCGGCGGCGCAGCTTGTCGAACAGTCCCACGTCGGCTTACTCCTTCCCGGCACCCCACCACGTACTGGTTTTGGGTTGGTTCCGATAGTGCCAGAACGATAAGTCGCCCCGTCTACGCCGAATCGCGACGGCAGTCGTGACAGGATGGTCAGCGACACCTCAATCACCTGCGACTGACTGTGCAAGGGAGCCACGACATATGGCCATCTCCGTCCAGATGCCCGCACTCGGGGAGAGCGTCACCGAGGGGACTGTCACCCGCTGGCTCAAGCAGGAGGGCGACACGGTCGAGGAGGATGAGCCGTTACTGGAGGTTTCGACCGACAAGGTGGACACCGAGATACCGTCGCCGGCCTCGGGAGTATTGAAGAAGATCGTCGCCCAGGAGGACGACACCGTCGAGGTGGGCGGCGAGCTCGCGGTCATCGGTGACGCCGACGAGGAGGGCGGCGCCGGGGACAGCGGCGGCCAGACCTCTGCCCAGGAGCCGGAGCCCGAGCCCGAACCGGAAGACGAAGCCAAGTCCGGGCCGGAGCCGACACCGGCTCCGAAGAAGTCGGGTTCCTCGGGTGCAGCGGCTTCTGGGACGCCGGTGCTGATGCCGGAGTTAGGCGAGTCAGTCACCGAGGGAACGGTGACCCGATGGTTGAAAAAGGTCGGTGACCGCGTCGAGGTCGACGAGCCCCTCGTCGAGGTCTCGACCGACAAGGTCGACACCGAAATCCCGTCGCCGGTAGCGGGCACCCTGCTCTCCATCATCGCCGAGGAGGACGACACCGTCGCGGTGGGCGGTGAGATGGCCAAAATCGGCGATGCCGGTTCAGCCGGCGCCGACGAATCCGAGCCGGAACCCGAGCCGGTCGAGGAAGCCGAGCCGGAACCGGAGCCGGTCAAGGAAGCCAAGCCGGAGCCCAAGCCCGAGCCGCCCAAAGAACCCGCACCGGAATCGAAGAAGCCGGCCGCGCCCGCCGCGGCCGCCCCAGACGGTGACGGCAACCCGTACGTCACCCCGCTGGTGCGCAAGCTGGCGACCGAGAACAACGTCGATCTGGCGTCGGTCAAGGGCACCGGGGTCGGCGGACGCATCCGCAAGCAAGATGTGCTCGCGGCAGCCTCCACGAAAGACTCCGCGGACGACAAGCCCGCACCTGCCACCGAAGCGCCCGGCAAGACTGCGTCGTCGACCGCGCCACCCGAAGGCGCCTTAGCCCATCTTCGCGGCACGACGCAGAAGGCAAACCGCATTCGTCAGTTGACCGCCAAGAAAACACGCGAATCTCTGCAGGCGACAGCTCAGTTGACTCAGACCCACGAGGTCGATATGACGAAGATCGTGTCGCTGCGGTCGAAAGCGAAGGCGAAGTTCGCCGAGCGTGAGGGCGTCAATCTCACCTATCTGCCGTTCATCGCCAGGGCCGTGATCGACGCGTTGAAGATCCACCCGAACGTCAACGCGAGCTACAACGAGGACGCCAAGGAGATCACCTACTACGACGCCGAGCATCTGGGCTTCGCGGTCGACACCGAGCAGGGACTGCTGTCGCCGGTGATCAAGAACGCCGGGGACCTGTCCCTCGGCGGACTGGCGCGAGCGATCGCCGACATTGCCGCCCGGGCCCGCTCCGGTGACCTCAAGCCTGACGAACTGTCCGGCGGCACGTTCACCATCACCAACATCGGCAGCCAGGGCGCGCTTTTCGACACGCCGATCCTGGTGCCGCCGCAGGCGGCGATGCTGGGCACCGGGGCGATCGTCAAACGGCCGCGAGTGATCTCAGACGAATACGGAAACGAATCGATCGGCGTGCGGTCGGTGTGCTACCTGCCGCTCACTTACGACCACCGCCTGATCGACGGTGCGGACGCCGGGCGCTTCGTCACCACCATCAAACGGCGTCTCGAAGAAGGTGCGTTCGAGGCAGATCTGGGTCTGTAGGCAACCGTGTCGATGACCTCGGATTCGGTTGTCGCTGTCGCGGGTTCGTCCGGCCTGATCGGCACCGCGCTGGTATCCGCGCTGCGCGCCACCGACCACCGGGTGCTGCGCATCGTGCGGAGGGCCCCCTCGAGCGCCGACGAGGTGTACTGGAATCCCGACAACGGCGAATTCGATCCCGAAGCGCTGTACGGGGTGGATGCCGTCGTCAACCTGTGCGGGGTCAACATCGGCGAGAAGCGGTGGTCGGGGGCGTTCAAGCAGAGCCTGCGCGACAGCCGGATCGGACCCACCGAGGTGCTGGCCGGCGCCGTGGCCGACGCAGGGGTGCCCGTCCTGGTGAATGCGAGCGCCGTGGGGTACTACGGCGACACCGGTAGCCACCCGGTCGACGAAAGCGCCGGCCCCGGGCACAACTTTCTCGCCCGGCTCGCCGTGGACTGGGAAGCTGCGACTACCGCGGCGGCCCGGGCCGGGACGCGTGTGGTCCTGGCCCGCACCGGTCTGGTGATGGCCCGGTCCGGAGGCGCGTTGAGCCGCCTCAAACCGCTGTTCTCGTTGGGGCTGGGGGCCCGACTGGGCAACGGTCGCCAGTACATGCCGTGGATCAGCCTCGAGGACCAGGTGCGCGCTCTGCTGTTCGCAATCAGGCAGGACGACCTTGCGGGACCGGTGAACTTCACCGGTCCCGCGCCGGTCACCAATGCCGAATTCACCACCACCCTCGGGCGTGCGGTCAATCGCCCCACCCCGATGGTGGTTCCCGGATTCGCATTACGCGCCGTGCTCGGCGAATTCGCCGACGAGGGTCTACTGGGGGGACAGCGCGCCATTCCCGCGGCTCTCGAGCGGGCCGGCTTTCACTTCCACCACAACACCATCGGCGAGGCCTTGGCCTATGCCACCGCCGGCACCGACGATTGATCGGTCACCGGGGTAGCGTCGGCTTCATGGCGGCATCGATCCGATCCAGCGAAGCACCCGTGCACGTAGAGCGACTGGGTGTGCTCGATTACCAGGTCGCCTGGAATCGGCAGCGGCAGTTGGCCGACGCCCGGGCCCGGGGCGGCCCCGACACCCTGCTGCTGCTGCAGCATCCCGCGGTGTACACCGCCGGCCGGCGCACCCTGGCCCACGAACGTCCGGTGGACGGCACACCGGTGATCGAAACCGACCGCGGCGGAAAGATCACCTGGCACGGCCCCGGGCAGCTGGTCGGATATCCCATCATCGGCCTTGCCGAACCACTCGACGTCGTCAATTTCGTTCGGCGCATCGAAGACTCGCTGATCTCGGTGTGCGCCGGATTGGGTCTTCGAACAGTCCGGATCGACGGTCGGTCCGGGGTATGGGTTCCGGAAGGCGCGGGAGGGCCCGCTCGCAAGGTGGCCGCAATCGGCGTCCGGGTGGCCCGGGCCACCACCATGCACGGCTTCGCGCTGAATTGCGACTGCGACCTCAGCGCCTTCGGTTCCATCGTTCCGTGCGGCATCGCCGACGCCGGGGTGACCTCCCTGAGCACCGAACTCGGTCACCGGGTCGGTGTCGAGGACGTCGTCGATCGCGTCGCCGATGCGGTGTGTGACGCCCTGGACGGCCGACTGGTAGGTGCCGTCGCCGACGACGCCCGGATCGGTACCGACGCAGTAGCATCGATGCAGTGAGCGTCGATCCCGGTAACCGCAAGCTGTTGCGACTGGAAGTGCGCAACGCTCAGACGCCGATCGAACGCAAGCCGCCGTGGATCAAGACCCGGGCCCGGATGGGCCCGGAATACACCGAACTGAAATCGCTGGTGCGCCGCGAGGGACTGAACACCGTCTGCGAGGAAGCCGGCTGTCCCAACATCTTCGAGTGCTGGGAGGACCGCGAGGCCACCTTCCTGATCGGTGGCCAGCAATGCACCCGGCGCTGCGACTTCTGCCAGATCGACACCGGCAAGCCGGCCGACCTGGATCGCGATGAGCCCCGTCGGGTGGCTGAGAGCGTGCAAGCCATGGGTCTGCGCTACTCGACCGTCACCGGTGTCGCCCGTGACGATCTTCCCGATGGCGGAGCGTGGCTGTACGCCGAGACCGTGCGCCAGATCAAGGCGCTCAACCCGAACACCGGTGTGGAGTTGCTGATTCCCGACTTCAACGCCGACCCCGTGCTACTCGACCGGGTATTCGAGTCACGTCCGGAGGTGCTGGCGCACAACCTGGAAACGGTGCCGCGGATCTTCAAGCGGATCAGGCCCGCGTTCCGCTACCAACGCAGTCTCTCGGTGCTCACCGCCGCACGAGAGCGCGGTCTAGTCACCAAGAGCAACCTCATCCTCGGGATGGGCGAGACGCCGGGCGAGGTCCGTGCCGCCCTGCGGGATCTACACGAGGCCGGCTGCGACGTCGTCACCATCACGCAGTACCTGCGACCGTCGGCCCGCCACCATCCGGTGCACCGGTGGGTTCATCCGGACGAATTCGTCGAGCACGAGCGGTACGCCGCAGCGCTGGGGTTCGCGGGCGTACTCGCCGGGCCACTGGTGCGCTCGTCGTACCGTGCTGGGCGGCTGTACGCCCAGACGATCGCATCCCGCGCCACCGGAGCCACCCGAGCCCCCACGGTGACGACCTCGGAACCCCGAGCCGCCAAGGCGCCGACCTCGGAACCGCGAGCCGCTACGGCGGCGACCTCGGATTCCGTATCCTGACCCAATGGCGAAATCGCGTAATCCCGCTGAGGTCAAGGCCGCAAAGGCAGAGGCGAAGGCCAACCGCAAGGCAGCCTCCAAGCAGCGTCGCAGCCAGCTGTGGCAGGCATTTCAGATTCAGCGCAAGGAGGACAAGCGACTCCTGCCGTACATGATCCTCGCGTTCACGCTGATCGTGGGCGCCTCCGTGGCAGCCGGAATCTTCGCGGGCGGGTTCACCATGTACATGATGATTCCGCTCGGGGTGGTACTCGGGGCCCTCGTCGCATTCATGATTTTCGGCCGTCGCGCGCAGAAGTCGGTGTACCGCAAGGCCGAGGGGCAGACCGGGGCGGCGGCCTGGGCGCTGGAAAACCTGCGCGGTAAGTGGCGGGTGACTCCCGGTGTCGCGGCCACCGGCCATTTCGACGCCGTGCACCGAGTGATCGGGCGTCCGGGCGTCATTTTTGTCGCCGAAGGTTCGCCGGCGCGGGTGAAGCCGCTGCTCGCTCAGGAGAAGAAACGCACTGCCCGTCTGGTTGGCGAGGTGCCTATCTACAACATCGTGATCGGTAACGGCGAGGGAGAGGTACCGCTGGCCAAACTCGAGCGCCATCTGACCAGGTTGCCCGCCAATATCACGGTCAAGCAGATGGACTCGCTGGAGTCTCGGCTGGCAGCGCTCGGCACCAAGGTCGGCCCGGCGGCGATGCCGAAAGGCCCACTTCCTGCGGCCGCCAAGATGCGCGGGATACAGCGCACCGTCCGGCGAAAATAGTCGCCACCAGCCGGCACGGGGGCTATCGCCGGATCACGGCCGTCTTGGTCGCCAGATCCTGCAGGCCGCGCAGATCGGAGTCGGTGAACAGCGCGGGGATGACCAGTGCGATGAGTAGGCCACGCGCGAGCGCCCGGCCGGCACCCACGTGGGTGCGGCCGTCGACCGGCATGACCTTGATGTCGAGCACCAACTGGCCGGGGGTGAATCCGAACAGCCGCACCGAGATGACACCGAGCGCCAACCAGCAGATCAGCACCGCGGTGGACAGCCCGGCCAGGCTCACCAATCCCAACGACATCGCCAACGCCGCCAGCCCGTAAGCGAGTAGCCAGTCGACGACGAGGGCGGCGATGCGACGTCCGAAACGGGCGATCGAGCCCGGCCCGCTGGGTGGGAATCCCAGCCTCTCACCCGGATAGCTGCTGGTTGCGGGGTCCGGATTGCCGGATCCGGACGGATCCGGGCCGGATAGCCAGGACCCCAAACCGGAGCCGGGGGTACGGGCCATGAAGCCAGGATATGCACGCGTCGCGAAACTGCCCGAACCGGCCGTGCGGGCCATCATGCGTAACGTCGCCGCAACATTCGGTTGACGACCGTGCAACATGGTATCCCTAGCGTCAACGCGGACTTACCACACATAAGGAGACCAATCAGTGGCTGAAAAGACTGCCGACGACATCATCAAGCAGATCAAGGACGAGAAGGTCGAGTACGTCGACATCCGATTCTGCGACCTGCCTGGCGTCGTCCAGCACTTCTCGATCCCGGCTTCGGCGTTCGACGAGAGCGTGTTCGAAGACGGCCTCGCATTCGACGGGTCGTCGGTGCGCGGATTCCAGTCCATCCACGAGTCGGACATGATGCTGCTCCCCGACCCGGAAACCGCACGCATCGATCCGTTCCGCGCGGCCAAGACGCTTAATCTGAACTTCTTCGTACACGACCCGTTCACCCGCGAGCCGTACTCGCGCGACCCGCGCAACGTCGCCCGCAAAGCGGAGAACTACCTGACAAGTACCGGCATTGCCGACACCTGCTTTTTCGGGGCCGAGGCCGAGTTCTACATCTTCGACTCGGTGTCCTTCGACTCCAAGATCAACGGCACGTTCTATGAGATCGACTCCGAGTCGGGATGGTGGAACACCGGTGAGCCGTTCGAAGCCGACGGCTCGCCGAACCTCGGATACAAGGTCCGCCCCAAGGGCGGTTACTTCCCGGTCGCGCCCTACGACCACTACGTGGACCTGCGCGACGAGATGTCGACCAACCTGATCAATTCCGGATTCACCCTTGAGCGTGGTCACCACGAGGTCGGCACCGCGGGTCAGGCCGAGATCAACTACAAGTTCAACACTCTGCTGCACGCGGCCGACGACGTGTTGCTGTTCAAATACATCATCAAGAACACGGCGTGGGCCAACGGGAAGTCCGTCACCTTCATGCCCAAGCCGCTGTTCGGCGACAACGGCTCCGGGATGCACGCGCATCAGTCGCTGTGGAAAGACGGCAAGCCGCTGTTCCACGACGAGGCGGGCTACGCGGGCCTGTCGGATCTGGCGCGCCACTACATCGGCGGCATCCTGCACCACGCGCCGTCGCTGCTGGCGTTCACCAATCCAACGGTGAACTCCTACAAGCGCCTGGTGCCTGGGTACGAAGCCCCGATCAATCTGGTGTACAGCCAGCGGAACCGGTCGGCCTGCGTGCGTATCCCGATCACGGGCAACAACCCGAAGGCCAAGCGCTTGGAGTTCCGTTGCCCCGACAGTTCGGGCAACCCGTACCTGGCGTTTGCGGCCATGCTGATGGCGGGAATCGACGGCATCAAGAAGAAGATCGAGCCGCTGGCTCCGGTCGATAAGGACCTCTACGAGCTGCCTCCCGAGGAGGCCGCCAACATCCCGCAGGCACCGACGTCGCTGAGCTCGGTGATCGACAAGCTCGAGGAGGACCACGAATACCTCACCGAGGGCGGGGTTTTCACCACCGACCTGATCGAGACCTGGATCACCTACAAGCGGGAGAACGAGATCATGCCGGTGCAGATCCGTCCCCACCCGTACGAGTTCGCGCTCTACTACGACGTCTAATCCGCAAATTTGGGTGTAGTTGGTCGCGATCCGCGCGACCAACTACACCCAAATCACACGCTTTGGCCCGGGTAATTTGCGCTTAGCTGGGAGGGTCCGGTCATCCGGTCGTAGGTGCTCCGCAGTAACAGGGGTCGTTAGCGAGTCACTGGAAAGCCCTTTCCGATCAGCTCTTTGGGGTGAAAAGTGTGGCGAATCCACGTCTGCCGATGGCCGGTCGCGGACGAAAGTAGTGGTCCGCGTAGGTCTCGGCGGCTCGCTGGACGCCCATTGACTGGTTGACCAGTTTGTACCCCTCCCGCGCACGGCAGGCTGCAAGCAAGGGAGACAACAAGATACGTCGTATCTCCGCGAGGAGTGCAGAACCATCTCCTGGCGGTACCACCGCCGCCGTACCGCCAAGGACTCGGCCCAGATCCGCTACGTCTGACGCCACAACAGGTACTCCTGCAGCAAGTGCCTCGAATACGCCGAGCGGCATCCCTTCAGTGCCTGTAGTTGGGAGCACGAATACATCCGCTGCTGCCAAAAGCCGCGGCACATCCTGACGCACCCCTAGGAAATGGATGAGACCAGCAGACTCCTTTTCGAGTTTTGCACGCAGGGGTCCGTCGCCAGCAGCGACTATCGCGACGCCACCAGGGTCCCGGGTCAACGCACATGCTAATTCAGCGAGCAATTCGACCCCCTTACCCGGTCGCAGGTGCGAGGTGGAGAGGACAATCCGAGTGGTCTCCGCGAGGCCAAGTTCGAGTCGCACATCCGCTCGTATAGCGGGGTCATTAGGGCAGTACGCATCAACATCGACGCCGAGATAAACCGTTTCAAGTTTATTCGTCGGGACGCCTAACCCTATGAGTCGTTGACCCACATCGTCAGAGACAGTGAACATTGTTTCAACCTGTGCAGCGAGCACACGATGCCGTAGCTCGGAGATTGCCGACTGTTCGGGAGCGATGTGTTTCGTCATGTAACGTCGCCTAACACCGACTGCGCGGGCTGTGGCGAGCGAATGGTAAGACTCTGGACCGAAATGTGCCTGTAGATGCGTCGCGCCGACGCGCCTGAAGAGCTGCGCAAGTCGGGCATCGAACCTCAGGTCAAGCACATTGCGCAGCGAAGAGATCTCGTGGAACTCGGCACCTGCCGCAGATGCGTCAGCCCGGAAGACCTCCGAGGCTGGAGGGTCTGGGAATACGAAATGCACCTGCGCGCCGCGCGCGGAGCAGACACGAGCCAAGTTGACCAGGAAGTGCTCAAAGCTGCCGTATTGCTGCGACCGCCAGCCCATGACTTGAACGATGGATGGCGAGAATGCGTCTTCCACGTTAGGGATGTTATTAGACATGGTCGGCTCTGGGATTCCTCCATGTTGACGACGGGGTGGTTTCTAGGCGCGGTTGCAACACTTCTCTACATTCTGGAGGTTGTGTTGGCATCGTCGCGTCGGGTGAAGAAGGGGCCGGGGCGTCGTCCGCAGTCGGCCAAGCGTCAGCGGTTCATGGAGCTACGGGCTCGGTGGTGGAGTGTGCGCGCGCGGCCCGCGAAGTCGGGGTTTCGCGGCCCTCTGGGACGAACTGGGCACGCGGTGACAAGGTCTACCGCAACGGCGTGGTCGTCGGGTTCGTCGCGCCGCTGGATCGGCTGGCGGTCCGTCAGATCAGCACCCGATACCTGTCTCAGGACGAACGCAAAGGGATCGCCGATTTTGCGCCTGGCCGGGCTCAGCCTGCGGGCGATCGCCCAGAAATTGGGCCGTTCGCCGTCGACGATTTCGCGAGAGCTACGGCGCAATGCCGGCCCTGGGCGCGGATATCGCCCGTTCGATGCCCATCGACGCGCCACCGTCCGAAGAGCACGTCGGCATCAGCGCCGAGTGGACACCAATGACGAGCTCGGTGCGTGGTCGGCGAGCTGCTCGCGCAGCGATGGAGCCCGCAACAGGTCAGCCGTCATCTGCAGCTGCGTTTCCCCCGACGACCCGTCGATGCGGCTGTGCCACGAAAGCATATATCAGGCTGTCTACCAACCGAATTCGAGGTTTCTGCGCCCGTCACGCTTGGCCCCGCACAGACGCTCACCGCTGCGCACCGGTCGGGACCACCGCCGAGCACACCACCGCCAGCAGCGCCGAAGGGGCCGCTTCCAGCAGCCGATGCTGACCATCCACGACCGGCCGTTCCCGCTGTCGGCTCCGGTTGAATCCTGAGCAGCCTGCTCCGGTTGAAAAGTGAGCAGGTTTACGAGGTTGAGTCTGCCTGACGATCGGCTTCCACGGAGGGCAGTGACTCGATCGCGGTGTGTTTGATG
>JBFXJE010000011.1:0-189114 GCA_050175175.1 Mycolicibacterium sp.
CCAGACACCACGATTCTACCAATCAAAGCCGACAATCACCCCGTGAAACCGTAACCCTCACAAGGCAAATAGCAACTCCCCCTTCCGACCCCTGCGGCGGGTTGGGAGGGGGAGTTGCGGGCGAGTTGGAGTGCCCGCCGGCCAAAGGTCGCCAGGCACTCCAACTAGCTCTCAGGTGAGCAGCACATCCCGGACGGCGAAGCAGAACCGGTCACGCTCGGCGATTTCCGCATTGATCAGATCTAGTGCCGTGTCGATCAATTCGGCTAAAGCGCCGCTTGGGTTGCCGACGTCGGGCACGAGGATGCGCTCGGGCCGATCGACATACACCGAGACCGAAGAACCCATGAGTGAGCCATCTTCACCCGGCGCGTGCAGGGACAGCACAATGTCTACGCCGTCATAGACGCCGTCGCTATCGTGCGCTAGGTCGATGTCTAGGACGATGTACGACGGTTCGACACCGCGTCTCATTCCTCCGATGTAAAGCCAGTCAATCGTGGCTCCATTCTGAAATACATCCAGCATGAGTGAGTGCAGGGCGTACCCGAGATCGGCTGATTCCGACTTGCGCAACATCTCGATCGTCTCCACGACGTCGTCGCGCTGCGGCAGTAGACCGGCCCACCATGCTTCATACCTTTCGTGGTTTCGTACCACGGTCATCTCGGCTACGACGCCTCCAATTCTGGTCGTCCTATCGCCAGCGTCTCGCCACAGGACCACGGGCGACTGTTCGATGATGTCGCCGCCAGTGAGGAGGTGCCGCCACCGGTTGCCATTGTCGTCCTCCCACATCAGGGCGGCTCCTTCGTCTGCGTAGGGTGCCAGCGTGGCCAAGACCTTCTCAACGGTGTCGTCGAATACGCCTCGAAAGCCGTTGACAACTAGCGCGCCAGGCACCTGGTGATCGTCGACGCTAAAGCCGATAGCCGAAAGCTCGGCACGGGCACTGTCTCCCGCCGTGACGCCGAGTGCTTCGGCAATCGCGCGCAGCGCGATCCCCTTCTGGTCACCGGCGATAACCACTGCTCCGTCAAGCAAGTCCGTCATGCAGCTCATCTTCCCCACCTTTCGAGGATGCTATTCCGGGCCTG
This sequence comes from Mycolicibacterium sp., assembly GCA_050175175.1. Classification (GTDB taxonomy): domain Bacteria; phylum Actinomycetota; class Actinomycetes; order Mycobacteriales; family Mycobacteriaceae; genus Mycobacterium. Next base: position 1,098 of record JBFXJE010000011.1, read on the forward strand.
CCCACATGGCCTGCCCCTACATCAACCACCTTAATCGCGGGTACCGACATTCGATAGGGTGGTTGCCTTCAGTTCTGCTGCCCGCCAATGGGTTACCCGTCTGCCAAAGTGTTCTTGGGCATACGTGTGCGGGGTGGCCCCGGTGATCGGCCACCCCGCCGACGTCATGCCGCCAGGCCCGTGACCAAGGCGCGCACCTCTTCAGGCGGCACCACGTGATCAAGGGCCGTGCCGAGCAGCTCCACCATCGGGTGGTTGATTCCCTCCCTCGCCGCTTCATCGACGGCGATGCCGGCTATCACACTGTCACCCCGCACATAGGCCGAGAACGCAAGCTGTCCGAGTGCCGCTACTCTCCAACGGCCCGGCAGCACTCGCGCCAGCAGCGCCCACAGATCCTCCATCGGGGCTGCCACCTCAGAGACTGCCAGCGCGTAGAAGGCATCTCGCGCACGTGGATCGTCGGTCGCCCCTGCGATGGCGGCGAGCACCAGATCTGAGGGATCGACCCCCTCGCGGTGCTGTAGTGCGGCCGCGATCGCCGTCGCGACGGCATCTGTAGATGCCCCGACATTGGCCATGAGCGGTTCCAGGTTGCCACGGCGTGCCATGTCAGGAGCCACTACAGCTTCCAGCTCCGCGCGGCTCCCATAGATCCGTCGCCCAGTCTTGGCTGCAACGAGCAGTGCGTCGTAACTGGGGTTGTCGAGGACGCCCTGGTCACCGCAGCCGTCCGCGCAGTGCCAACGTCCGCCGGTGCGGATCGAGTCGACGACGAATGCGCCGGCCAATATGATGCCCCGCTCTTCCAGCGCGTCGCTCACCGTCTCCACGAGCCGCTGATGGGTGCCTGCACACGCTGAGCATGACGCACCGTCTCCATCGACGATGACCGCGACCGCTGTATCCGCGCCCTCCTGCTGAGCGGCCAACTCAGCCACCCGGTCGACTCCAGCGGAGGCATCGGACAGATCAATCCGCAACACCACGCCGATCTCATCCGCTGCGAAGGTCACGACGACCAACGAGTATTCGGGTAGGAAGCCAACTAGTGACGGGATCGCCGAAATAAGCTGCGGCACAGTGCTGATTGTGTTCATGGTTATTCCCCAATCGGGACGTTAGGCCCACCCCTATGGCGTGCCCGGACACCCACAACCTACCGGCCCCCACCGACAGTTCCTGTTCTGCCGGTCAGTTCGGCCTCCTCACCTCATGCTCGTCGACCGCCGGCACTTCGCCATAGAAATCGGTGAGTCCCGACAAGGCATACGGACATCGCGGCCTTCGTTTAATCGTGATCCTGATCTGGGTCGGTCGCGGTGATAACGCGCTGGCCCTCGACCACCTTGACAGGCTGCCCCTCGGCCGTCTCGACCTGTTTGATCTTGTCGAATGGAACACGCCACGTCCAACCTGCCACCCGGACCGACCGTGCGTTGACGCGCTCGACAGCTCCCCATCCGACACCGAGCAGGACACGATCGCCCACCATCACCGTGTGAGCATCCCAGATGGATGCACCGGACTCAGCCGCCTGTTCGAGTTCCCTTTTCCAGAAGCCAATCTGGTCGGTCAGCCGCGAAATCTCCGCGACTACTCGCTCCCGATGGTCGCCCACAGCTGGCGGCTGGGTCTCCACGTGTTTGACACCGCGGCCATCGGTGAACAAGGTCCGGGTATGCCCGTCGCGTGCCCGCTCGAAGCGGCGCAGCTCGGCCTCCAATCGCCCGATACGGCGGCGTATTACCGAAGGGCTGTACCGGAAGGCTGTCGTTCCAGCCGCGGCCGCAGCACGCCTGGCGGTCTCCTCTGCCGCGTCCGTGGCATCGAACGCTTTGCGGATCGCATTATCTGCACGCTCGATTGCTTTGCGGTGGCGTCGTTCCGAGTGATGGCCGACGAGGATCGGCTGTCCCAGTGGCGGCAGGAGATCCCGAGCGTGTTTCTCGGCCTCCCAAGCCGCATCCGCCGCGGCCGACCGGCGTTCGGCCTTGGTCTTGAGCGCGTCCACCCGATGCGCCTGCTGTCTCACTGCATCCGCTTCGACATCCTCCGCGGCCCGGTAAGTGTCGTCTACCTCGACGGCCACTTCGAAACCTGCTGTCTCCAGGGCCGATTTAGTCGCCTCGATCAAAGGCATTTTTGCACGGGTGTCGCGCGAACGAGCTACATACCAGCTGCCCAGATTTCGTGACCACCTCCAGGCGCCAGCCCGGCCGGTCCACGGGTCAATAACCGACTTCAAGATGTCGGCCGAACCGTCACCGCGAGCAGTCCCCTCGATCAAGGTGCCGTCTGCGTGTGAATGGGTGATCGTCAATCTCGACATGAGAGTTCCTTGGTAGTCTCGGTGGCCCACCCCTTTGGCGTGCCCCAACATTGCGAACACTACCGGCGGCCACCGACAACAGCCAGTGCAGCGGTTCAGCAGCGGCGCCGCCGCCTTGCCTTTGGGTAGGCTCTTAATCAAAACCGCCCCCTCCCCTACAACCACGCGGGTTTGGGAGGGGGCGGTTTAGCTAGGGTTTAGCCAGCCCTTGGGGGCAACATTCGGCGACGCCCAAAGACGCAGGCCCCGAACGCTTCCTACTCGTCCTCGTACCAGCTCTCGCCGCAGTCCATGGGATCCCAATCAGCCAGCGGATGGTCCGGATACCTCTCGCGAATTCCTGCCATGATCGGTGTCAGTCGCTCCACGTTTGCCTGCTGGTGCCGCTCGCACCGCGGATACCGCGCCCCTGAACCCGATAGCGCCAGATAGGCCACAACCGGCCCGTCGCAACCCACCGGCCCGTCGAGGCACTCATCAGCATCGAATCGGTCCAGAAACTCCTCGTCGGAGAAACCATCCAGAGATCCCACTGTCCACTCCGTTCCCAGGCCCACCCTGGTGGCGTGCCCGACACCTCGCACACTACCGCCGACCACCGACAACCACGACGTCGAGCGGCGGGGGGTGTCGAACGGCGGCGACGACGACGACTCAGAACCCTCAGAAGTACCCCCTCTCCCCACCCCCGCGGCGGGGGGGGGGGTGTGAGGCCTGATTTCAGATCAACCACACCGGGTTTCACGACCTCCCATTCAGCGCCGACAGGACCATAGACGCGCGGACCGCCAGCGGGTCCGACGACTCCCACAACAGAGACTCTGTGGCCGGATCGGTGAGCAGGCTCAAGTGTGCGCGATGGCGGCTCAGGCTCACGCATGCACGGCCTGGGTCCATCGGGAACGACTCGACACTGCGGTAGCCTGCCATCGGGTGTAGCGCCACCACTGCTGGTCGCTCAAGGCCCTGCACGGAGTTGCTCGTGCCGATCAGTACGCCGTCAACATCGGCCAGCAGCGCCCGCACGGCACCGGCCTGCGCGACGTGTGGAGTGACCACCGCAATGTCGTCGCCGGTCAGCACTGTGGACTGACCGGAGCGGCAGTAGCGATACCCGAGCAATTCGCGCACCCGGTCAGCGACTGCCGTGAGCATGTTGGGGTCGGTCGGACCATGTCGGGTGGGTACAGAGATGCCGACGATTTCTGGAAGCTCGATCCCGTTGGCATCGAGGATCGATTCGACAGGACGGCGCGATGTGAACGGCATGTCCCGGTAGAAGTGCTCTGAGAGCAGCGCGCAAGTCTGCGGCCCCAACCGCCAGGAGTGAGTCAGCTCGTGCACCGTCACGGCGGCACCATGCGCGGCCAGCAAGGCTGCCGGGGCCGGAAGGTGCGGCCCAGTGGCCTGCCCGTTCCAACGTGTTGTCGAACCCGTCACAACGGGCGCGATCTGACCCGAATCTCCAACGAGCACGACCTGCCGCGCCAGTGCGCCGAGCGCTCCCACGTCCGCATAGGTCGCCTGCCAAGCCTCATCGATCAATAGCACGTCAGCCGCACCCACATTCGGGTCCACGTACAGCCAACGAGCCGCAGTGCCAATAAGAATCGCACCACCCGTAGAATGCGACCACCGCACGTGACGGCCTGTTACAGTCGGAATGCTCTCCGCTGCCGTGGCTTTGGACTTACTGTTCACGATCAGCGCTGCTCGGTCACTGACCGCCCCAATCCGCCTGGCCAATTCAGCAGCCTGCTCACGCGTCTGGGCAGCAACCGCCACCCGTAGACCTGCTCGGTGCGCCAGCGCCGCTGACAGCAGCGTCACCAGCCTCGACTTCCCGGCTCCCGGCGCTGCTGGGCACACCACACATGGATCACCGCTCCACACCGCCAGCAGAACCCGCGCCAGCATCGTATCGTTGAGCAACTCTCGACCCGGCCAATTCGCGCTGACATTGCAAGCCTCCACTACCGCAGGCCTTGATACCGCAGGGACATTCGACCCCGGCGCACCACCAGCCGCCGGAGCGCCGCGCCTAGTGAAATCCTTTGGCAGCGTGCGCATCACATATCCCCTTCGTTGTCGTGTTCCTCGTTTTCGGCTGCGGCGATCACCACCGCCAGCGGCACATCTCGACGCACCGGCGTAGGTGTCACGCCCTGTGACAGCCAGGAGAACCGACGACGGTATAGCCTGGCCAGTACCCGACGCCCTGACCGGATAGTCGACGGGCTGGGTGGCGCGGGAATCACCGTGACGGTCTCACCCGCTGCGGGCCGGTAACCACTGCGCCGCAGACCGCCGATGGCCACCGCTAACGCGCCGTCCTCGACGCTGGTCGTCACGACTTCCCCGCTAAAGCGGGCGTCCACAGCCGGCATGTCTGCCATCGGGGCACCCGCCCAGCCGATAACCGCTGTCCCGGCGCGTAGCCGTGTGTCTAACCGGTTGGCGTGCACGATCACTCGCCCTGTACCTGCCGAGGACACGCCCACCACTACGTCACCCGTACACACATGGCCGGTATGTATCCCGCGCGCCCGCCACAGTGGGTCACACAGCAGTGCCGCCTCAAAGACATCCGCCGCGTCGCATCGGCTGCGCAGCCGCACAGCTGCCAGATACAGCGACTCAGGCACATCCCACGACCGTCCATTGCTCAATGCATCCTGGTATGTCCCAAGCAGCCAATCATCGTCCTCACGCGTCGGCTCCAAACCGGGCAGCACGGGCCCCGCAGTGACTGCCCGGTGCCACGCGTGCGCCCCGGCCAGTCCGCCCGCTGCCCCGAACGCCCGCCGCCACAGATTCGGATGATCCGCGCCCGGTGGCACCCCCAGCACGTACCGCTGCCGCGACACGGCCAGTACGTCAGCCACCGCCGTCGTACCGGGATGCGCCGCTCGCTCCACCCACCACCCGGCCAACGCCGATCCCGCCGCCACGGCTACCGAGTCGCAGCGCGCCGGGTCCGCGAACCGAGTCGCGAGGATCGCGAGAAAACGAAGGGACGCACCGCCCTCGACAACCGCACTCGGTCCCCCGCCCAAGTCACCGTTAGCACAACCTGCCGCACGCGCTATCGCCGCCAAACCGGCCGCGCCACTGGCGGTTTCGGCACGCCCGTTGGGGCCGATGGCCTGCACTCGTATCGCCCCTCCGGCTCGCCTGGCGCTCACCGCCACGGTCACTTCCCGACTGGGTGCAGGATTGTGCAACAGCCGGGGCACCGCCGCACCCATGTCGCGCGCGCACACCCGCAGCGCCAGATCGAACAGGGCCGCACTCATCCCACGTCACCGCCCTGCTCGACAGCTACGCCGCGTGCCGCAGCGGCAAAGCCGTCGGCCAGCGCCGCCGTGGCGCGGTCGTCCTCGGTCCGTCGCGCCGCCTCGCGCACGGTCGCAACAGTCCACCCCGTTCCGGCCAGCACCGTGTCTGCCCACGCCGTGAACCCTCCCCGCGTGCTCACGCCGCCACCGATCCCGAGGCCGGGGTTACCCGCACCGTTTTTGCCCAACCCGGCGCGGTGTTGGCCGCGTGCTGCCCGATTAGAGCCACGATGAGGGGCACCGGCAGACGACGGTTCGGCCACGGGGTGCCGCCATCGGTGAACGCCACGATCACGTCCGCGCGCGGTCGACCTGCCAACGCTGCCGCAATGCCCACCCGAAGATCGGTTCCCCCACCACCGGTCAGGTTGACCTCACGGATCGACCGCACCAGCCGTGGTGTCGTCGCCGCAGCATCGCAGCACGTAACCCGCACTGTCGACGCACCAGTCTGGCGCAGCACCCCTCGCGTCTCGGACAATGCCGACGCCAGGTCGTCATCACCCATCGACCCCGACGTGTCGACAATCAGATCGACCGCAATTTTCGGCGCTCGCAACGTCGGCAGAATCAGTCCTCCCATCGCACGCCGATTCGGCCTGCGCCACGAGTGATGCACCTGTCCCGCCTGATCCTCGACAGCGCGTCGTACCGCCGCACGCAATACCTTCGGCCACGGCACAACCGCAGGGGCAAGCTGCGCCGCCGCCCACCGCTGCACACCTGCGGGCACTGTGCCTCGCCCCGCACCGCCCGAGTTCGCCGCCGTCTGCACCGCCTGCGCCACCGCTGCGCGCACCAGATCGGCTGCCGCCTTCGACAATCCGGCCCCACCGCCCAAGTCGGCCTCCGCGGGCAACTCACCCGAAACTGGGGTATCACCGGCCCCGGAACCACAGCCCACACCGGCCTGGTCGGCTCCCGGAAATGCCCGCGCCGCCTGTGGCGGAACGAGATGGCGGTAGTAGACCTCCGCAGCATGCCCGTCCTGGCAGCCAATCCCAGCCGGGGTCACCGCCCCGCTGGGCAATCCTAGGCCAGCCGACAACAGGTCATCATTAATCTCCGCATCCCCAGCGATGTTCCACATCGCCCGGTCCACAGGCATGTCCACCGCATCCCCGCGCGCGGCGTGTTCCCGCAGTAGATGCCCGACCTCATGCAGCAAGACGGCACCGGCCTGCGGAATCGTCCACCCATCGGCGCTACCGAGCATCGCCGGGTCAATATAGAGACGCCAATGCCGGTCCACTGCAAAGGTACCCAGCCCTGGCATGGCCACCGGCACCATCGCGAACACCGCCCGCGCGAAGTAGGGCATCGCCTCCACTGCCGCCATGCGCGCCAACCGCACCCGCCTCCACTCGTCGGAGGTCAGTACCCGCACTGCCGCACTCATGCGGCACGCTCAGCATCGAGTCCCGCCGCGACCAGCACATCGCGGAACTTCCGCGCTGCCGCAGGCACTTTCGCGCCTGCTGGGCGCGCGACGGCCAACGCTCTGGCAGCCGCGCCCGCCACATCGGGCGCTCCGCTGGTCGCCGCCGCCACCAGCGGACCCCACCCGGTCACCCACGCTTCGGTAGTGCCCTTGCTCGACGCCCACGCGACCACTCCCGACAGCACCGCCCACACCTGATCCGGCCTGGCTGAGGCCCAGTCCACAATCGACGGGTCTGCGATCACGTCGGCCACCGCAGGCAAATCCATACTCGCTTTCCACTGCAAGTACTCACTGCCAGCGCCATCCCCTACTAGGCCGAGCACCACCGCCGTGATGCTGGCAGTGTCGTCAGCCCGCAGGAACGGCAGCACTCGCGCCGCCGCGTCCCACGACCGCCGCGACGGCCACGCCCGTCCAGCCGCCTCGTCGGTATCGGGGTAATGGTGCAACAGTTCAGGACGGGCCTCGATGAACGCACAGACCGCCCCCACCTCGTCAGCCGTCCGCAACTCGTCGGCGGCAATCGCCCGAGACGCCGGGAGCGTGCGAAATCCCGCCCGCATGCCCGTGAGCCACTCGTCCGTGGATGGCTCAAACATGATGTGCAGGAACCGATTAGCCATCGGCGGAGTGAGGTCTACGCCACCGGCAGAACGATCAGGCGGATTGGCCGCCGCAACGATTCGCACCCCGGTAGGCAGCTTGTGACGACCGACCATTCGTTCCAGCGCCACCGTCAACATCGCTGCCTGCGTAGCAGCAGAGCACGTGGTCAACTCGTCCAGCAGCAGATACCCGCCACCAGCGTCCACAAGCGTTTTCGCCCAATCCGGCAGTGCAACCGTCTGCACCGATCCATCGACCACCACCGGCCATCCCGCGATGTCAACAGGTTCACGCTGAGAACCAATCAGCGTCTCCACTGGAACCTGATCCGCCGCCGCCAACGCCCGCACAACGCTGGACTTGCCAGTACCCGGATCGCTCCACAGAAGCACGGCTACACCCGCCCGCGCCGCCGCATCAATCACTGTCACCGTCGTAGCCAAATCAGCCATCACACAATCCCTTTGAGTGAACCAGGCCCACCCCTATGGCGTGCCCTTACACCGCTCACCCTAACAACAGCCACCGACAAACTTCGTGCACGGTGACAACCCGTCGCCCCTCCTAGCGAGATGCAGCGAAGATTGACAGAACCGACCACCTATATTGACAAAACGTCGCCGTCGCGAGTGCACCGTCCACTTCCGCAAACTGCCGTAATCGGTTGTCGTTCAACCCAATTACCTCAGAACGCGACGCCACAAACCCCCAATGTTCTAGCAACGACGTATGGCGCTTTCAATTCCTGCGCGCTTCTCGACACACCAGCAGCAGCAGCAGCCATCGCAGGTGAAAGTGGCACCCCTCCCAACCCCTGCGGCGGGTTGGGAGGGGTGCGGGGTACGCAGCGAGCGGTAGGGAGCGGAACGGCATGTGCCGCCAACCGCGGCGGCTGATCAACCTCGGGTTGCAAGCCGCGAACAACAGGGAAACTAGAGGTACGCCAACCATTTTAGGTCTGCGAATGTAATCCAGGGATTTCCATCAGTGGCGGCATTCTTGCACAGACAGCACATGCCATGCCACAGACTTCTCTATCCACGATTGACGAACCAGAGAAGTCAACGACTAACGCCGATTGACGGGACCGCCGGCCGTCACGATCCGAATTGGGTGGGCGCGGGCGAGCTCGAGTATCTGGCGGAGGCTGTATGCCTCCAGACTCAGACGCTCAGCCGCGCCGGCGGGATCGACGACTTGGGCATACTCGTCGACCTCGACGCGCAGCGGAGCGGGCACTTCATTCACGGACGCTTCGGTCATGACGCCAAGGATGGCAGTACCGAATCGCCGATTCCAGAGGAGCGGGGCCCACGACGTCTTTCATCTCAGTCTTCGACTGCGATGCGAACGTCCTGGCCGGCGGACGCCAGGGAGCTTGCACGCCGCGCTGCAGCGACTCGGTGAACGCGTATCGGGTACGGGATCCGATCGCGCAATGTCCGTGCCTCCGGGTATAGCTGCTCGAAGTCGGCTTGGTCGTCGAGCATGTAGACCACGCTCACACCGTCGACGGTCTCGACCGGCAGCTCTGCGGCGGTGACGACGATGAAGTCGTCGAGAGCCTGCATCTCGGCGATCAGGCCCGCTGGCACCGAAGATCCTCCTGGATCACCGGCGCGTCCTGGTGCCCATTTGATGCCTGCCTCCCACCTGTAGTACCGCTTCTGCGGGATTCCCAATAGTTCACCGGCCATCGTTTTGAGCAAGCCGACGGCTTGCCGGCGCACAGCCAGGTCGACCCGACGATCGCTCTGTTGGCCACCGAAGACTTCGACGTCGATGCCCCGCCGGCTCAGCTCCCCGGCGGCGCGCCCAACCGCGACATGTTGCAGAGTGAATGGGTAGGGCGTTCCCCACGGAGTCCTTGCGTGTGGGTACATCTGGTTAAAGGCGTCTTGGTCGGCGAGGGCAATGAACTGGACGGCCTTGTCACCTGTTCCCTCAGCTGCTGCGACGGCGAGATCTGTCTCCTGCGCGACGAATCGTTCCATCGCAGTGATGCTTTCGACCATCTGCGGGTCAGGTGGCTTCTCGCCATCCTCGACCTCGTCGTAATCTTCATAGGAGACCTTCATAGCGCGCGCGGATTCTTCGACCTGCAGACCAAGTGCAAGTCGGCGCGCTAAGAGATCCGACCAGAGGTATTCCCGCCCGTCGTCACCACTGAAGACAGGCATGTCCGTCATCACACTTTCCTCCTCGGCGCCTGCCCGTGTGGCCTGCCCATACGTCAGCCAGGGTACGGCCCTGATCAGTGATCCGCTACACCCACTCAGTGAGCCGAGGAAGCGCGGTGGCGAGACGATCGAATAATGTCGGCCACCCTTTTGCCAGCCAGGACACGTGCCCGTTGGAAAGCAGCGCGGCGTCGATGATTGAGTCGACGCGGATCTGGTGGGCGGGCATGCCGAGCTCGGCGAGTTTGGCGTATATCGGGTTCGCTGGGATGTCGCGGCCGGCGAGGTATTCGAAGACGTGCCCGCGTTGCCAATCCCAGATTGGCCCGAAGGTGACTGTGCCGTCGTTGCGGCGCACAACGCCCCCGAACTGCGCGCGGGCCTTTTCGCGTGAGTAGGTCTGGTGCGCCATTGTTTCCCTCGACAGCCTGCTTCGGTACAGCATGCGCCGCCCGGGAGATTCCGAGGAACGAACACCCCACATCGAGCCGCGGCCGAAGCGCGAGTGGGCAGCCTTGGCGGGTGTAGTGATCATGATGTCGGCAAGGCTGCCGCGCAGTACCCGGTCTGGCGCGTGGTGGTCGAATCCACCGCCGGCGATGAGCAAGGTCAGCAGATCCGGTTCGGCTGCGAGCACGGTCAGGTTGAGTCGCCACCGCTGGGCCAGCTCTTCGATGTACCGGACAGTCTCCGGGAATTGCAGGCCACTGTCGAAATGCACGACGGGAATGTTCGGGTCGACTTGCCGGGCCAGATCGACGACGACAGTGCTGTCCTTGCCGCCTGACCACGAGACGAAACCGTCATGGGAGTCCAAGTGCCCGGCGATCCGATGCAGCAGATGGTCATAGGCATTCGCCCCTCGCCGTCGGACGGCGATCCGACGCAGAGCCTGAATATCAAGTCCGGGAGGCGTATTCATCGTCGATCGACAAGTTCGATGCGCATGCGCGGGAATACCTTTTCCAGGTACTCGCGGACGTAGTCCAGGGCCTCGGGCGTTTCCAGGATCGACTCTGTCGTGGTGGTGTTATCCCACCACCACCACACTCCTTGACGCCGGAATCCGAAGGGCGGCGGCACCGGGCCGCCGAGCTTTTCGCGCGCGAAGATGCGAGCAGCCCCGACAACAAAATACCAATCCAGGCCCCCGAAGGTGATCGTGCCCGTGCCGTTGTCTCCGAGTCGAGATAGGCGCTGCGGCAACGTCACTCGGGCAAGACAGGTAGAGACGGTTATCGGTGCGCGTTTCACCGACCTGTAGTGGCCGTTGCGCCCGGGTTGATCGTCGCTGGGCTCCAGCCGGCTGGGATGGACGATCCATGTGTCCGCCACGGTTACCACTCCTTCAACTGCACGACGATACGGTCGCCGAACCCACCGTCGCCGGTGTCGTAGACCGCGTAATCCGCTGAGGTCACCGCGAACTGCATTCCACGCGGCAACAGATGTGTTGTGTCCTCGACGCTGTCGGAACGACCGAGGTACATACCGCGGCTCGTGACGATCTCAAAGACCACGTGCCGCGAACTGTCGTGGCCCGACATCTCGTGCAGGTTGTGTCGGCTCAGCGTGAACTGGTCGAAGGCCACGAGGGAACCTGGCCGCAGGTTAGCCGGCAGATCCTCCAGCTTGGTCACGTCACGGTGGGTGTCCGGCAGACGCACCGAGACATATACGCGGTGAGTCCGGTCGTTGAGCCGCTCATAGGACTGGATGGCGCGATCGAGGCGCTGCACCGTGGCCCGATCGACGTCGGCGAGCTGCTGCACGTCGCCGGCGCCAGTGTGCAGGGCGCGGTTGATCCGCCGCCACTCCTCGGGGTTCTCGTCGGAGATCATCGCTCGCATAGCCCGGTGCTGTGATGCGGGGGCAGACGCCATGACCTTGTTCTTGACAACGGACCGAAGTTTGCGTTGACGACCACTCAGTGCGGTGCGGAAGTCGCCGGGTGGAGGCAGCTCACCGCGCAGTCGCGGCGACTCAACGGCGCTGACATCACGCGGCGTCGACCGGTAACGATCCCGCGCGGCCCGGGTCGCCGAGGTGTCGGTGTCCCGGATCTCGTCGGTGATGCGGTTGCTCAATCGTTGGAAGTCCCGCTCTCCCATTACCTCGGCGGCGATCTCGCGGGCGGCCTTCACATCGCGTTCGCCGATCGTGCCGGCTTCGGGATCGACGACGAGTGCCCGTTCGCGATTGGGTCTATTGGTTTTCGCGCCCACCAGCTCCACCTAGGCAGATCATCGGCGGCACATTCTCCCGGTTCCGCCCGTGACTGCACCATAGGAAGGTGCCGTTACCAGGCGTAATACGGGGCATAAGCTCAGGCTAGAGAAGATCCTGGCGACGTTAAACAGGAGGTGGCCCCGAAGACGGCCACTGCTGGCCGCTCCGAGGCCACCCTGGGACACCCTCTCCCAACCCCTGCGGTTGTTTCGTACCCTGAGCGTAAGCCATACCGGGATAGCGTGGCGGTCAGTATGTATACCGATCCTGCCGCTGCCGCGTGGATCGTCGCGGGCAAACCCTCCGTCGACGCACCTGCGCCCGTTCCCGGCCGCTGCGCCCGGTGCGGCACCGAGGGCCCAACGGTGACGGTCTCCCGGATCCTCAGCGACAAGTTCACCGGCTTCGAGGACTGGCCCTACGGGTGGCGCAGATTGTGCGTGCCCTGCGCATGGGCCTATGACCGGCGGCCGACCGCCCAGGTTCCCATGCTCATCACCCGCGACACCGTGACCGAATATGCCGATGGGCGCGGACTCGTGGGGGTGCTCACCGCGGGTCCACTCGCCACCACCTGCGCCGCAGTCCTGCCGGTACGCGCACTGCTGAAACGTCGCTACCTGTTGCCGACCGCCCAGTGGGGACATTTGGCGATCGACAAGCTTGTGCTGCGTTGGGAGTCCAGTGACGCGGCGCGGCTTGCGGACCTCGTGTGGCTGCGCGGCGCCGTCGGCGCGACATGGCCGCAGTTATCCCGCGATGCACCGCCGGCCAAACTCATCACCGGGCAACCTCGGGAGCACTGGCCCCGGATCATCAACGCTTGGGAACAGTTCGCCTCGTGGCGGTCCACCCCGATGGTGTGGGCAGCCGCACGCGAGATCACCGACCCGCCGGGAGACAGACCCGAACCGGTGCGACGCCGGCTCTAGGCTCCATCGCTTAACCCGCTACGTCGATACGTGCACGTCACACCGATGATCGCCCGTTACAGTTGCGATCATGCCTGCCGACGACCTGCCGCCCTCACGCATATGGCAGGCCGCAGTCCCCGAGCTCGGCACGCTCGACGAAGCCGACGACCTCGCTGAGCGGTTGCTGCTGCATTTGCACTACGCCATCAACTGGGACAAGAGTTGGGTGGCCAACCACCGCGCGACATACTGGACCGACATACTTCCCTCCCGGGTATTGCGTGCCGCCTATCAGAGCGACACCCTCGACGACTGGTGGTCTGCTGCCGCCCATGAGCTCGAAGCGGACCCGCCGCGCAACCAGGAGCGCCGTATCGAGTTGGCCCTATTGCTGCGCCAACCCTCCCTTCAAGTCATCACCGCGTTCCACGATCGACTTCACGCTCTGTTGCTGCGAGTGCAGATCATCGCTGAGGCGGTCTCCCAGCAGCGGAGAAGCTCATCGAGGCGGAGCGCCGAATGACGCTATCTACCGTCCGTTTCGACATCGACATCGTTGCCAAATCGTCGATCGTGCACGGACAGGGCCGCTCCTCTGGCCGGGCCGACACGGTGAGCGTGTTTCGTCGCGAAAAAATCATCACACCCGACGGCGACATGATTCGGGTACCGGTGGTGTCGGGCAACAGTTTCCGCGGTGTACTGCGCCGGATCGGTGAGGGTCTCACCGCCGATGTGCTCAGATACGAACAGTCTCTGCCGATCCCTGCAGCTCATCTCTTGACCAACGGTGGTCGGCTCGGAAAGACCGACAAACCGATGACCGATGACCGGGAACGCACACTGAAGGAATTGATTCCGCAGATTGCGATCTTTGGTGGAGACGCCTCGGGCAGGGTCATGTCGGGTCTGCTGACCGTGAGCAAAGTGCTGCCCGAGGTCGCCGAGCTCGCCCACATCTTGCCGCGACCACCGAGCGGGCCGCTTCCCTCGGCCATTCGTGGCATGACCGCCGAGTCCTACACCCACCTGGCCGATCACCGGCCGAGCACCAGTGAGCCACCGGTGATGAACACCGAGGACAAGGAAGACAGCCCGCTGGGCATCTTCGGATTCGAGGCCCTATCGGCCGGCACGCGGATGCAGTCGTGGGTGCAGATCTCGCACGCCACTGACTATCAGCTCGCGTTCTTCAACAGCGTGCTGGCCGCCTTCGCCGAGCGCGGTCACCTGGGCGGTCGCTCCGCCGCCGGCCACGGCGCCATCAGCGCGACTGTTCATGCCACGGCACTTCGGGGCGAACTGCCAAACCCGGACCTCGACTGGGCCGCCCAGTTGCGCAGGAAGCGCCGGGCCGCCATCAAAGCTCTCACTGACCTGACCTGATGATCCCGCTTCTGGTGACTGCCGCTACACCGCACGGGGTGGCTACATCTCGACCCTGGGGTGTACCGCTGGACGCGTTGCTGTCGTCGGTGCTGTGGCATCGGCGCAAGTGGGAGGCTCGCGCCGCCGGCCATCACCTGGCCTATCACCCGGATCTTGAGCCTGAAGCGATCGAGCTTCCCCTCGCCCGATGCCACGACCCCGACCACCAGGCGGCCTGGCACTGGATGGCTACGTTCGCTGATCTGCGGCCGGGTGGCGGCGAGCCGGATATTCGTTGGCGCACATCCCGCACGGACCGCCGGCGGCTTCAGCAGCTCGCCCCCGTCACCGGCAACGTTGTGTCGGACACATCGGGCCGCTATCTGCAGCGCACCGTTCCCGTGATCGCCCATCCCGTGGCCACATTGACGTGGCATGCCGTCGGCGATCCTGACGGTATCCGCGAACTGCTCGCCGAATTGCCGTCGATCGGGAAGCATCGCGGCACCGGCGAAGGTGTCGTGGCTCGATGGACAGTCACCGAAGCTCCAGACGTCGCGGCCTGGTCGGCTGGCCACGAGCACGAGCCCGGTGTCTTGGGCAGGACCGTCCCGCTCCGCTGTCTGAAATCCGGCATGGTTACCGGCGAAGTCGGGTTTGGCGCTATTCGCCCGCCCTACTTGCACCCGTTCAGCCGAACCGATGCGGCCCACCCGGCGCGGTAGCCCCACGATCGCGAGCGTTCTGCTGCTGCGTGTCAGTAGCCCCATTCTGGTCCTGGCGGAAGACTTCCCTGGTAGATCACCTCGCCGTTGCCCCATCGCCGATCGACGCCGATCGATCCGTCAGGGTTTTGCCACCAGAAGTTGACGTCGCGCTGGCCGCCTTCGCTCCACTTCTGGAAGTCCTGCGTCGACGGTGGACCTGAGAGCCACACCTTGACCTCACCGACGTTGCCCGCCGGGTCGATGCTGGTCTCCATGATTTCGCCCGGCCCCGCCGAGATTTCCACTTTGGCATCCGGGGTGACTTTGTCGCCCTCGACCTGTACGAACCGCCCGTTCTCGACATACCAGGTGTGCAGCGCCGGCGTCGGGCCGCAGATCGTCACCGGGTCATTGTCCTTCGACCCTAGGTAGCAGGCGTACGGCCGCACATCGTCAGGGTCAGGGGCGCCCTTGTCGCTGTCCGTCGGTGTCGGCGGAGGCTTGGGGTCGACATGCGCCAACGGTGCGGCAACATCTCCCGGCAGCTGCCGCTTTGCCACACGCACCGCCTCAGCGGATTGCGCATACTCGGCCGCCGCGTTCGACACAATCTGCCTCGACTCCGCGACGCGGTGCTGCCCAGCCTGGGCCAGACCGATCATCCCTTCCGGTGTACCTCGCTGCGAACCCAGGGCCGCGCGGTCCTGCGCCCAGCCCGCCTCCACGGAGTTCAGTTGTTGCAGTGCCCGCGGGCCAACGGACTCGACACGCGCAACGGCGTTGTGTACCTGAACTTTTGCGTCGTCAACCACGTTGCGTGTGCGACCTAAATCGATAGATTGCTCGGCGGCGCGGTGTTGTGCGACCCCGGACCACCCTGCTGGCGGATCGGGTTGCGGCAAGGGCTGGTCAGCAGCCGGCGGTTGCGGGGGATTCCCAGTGCCGACCAGCGCCCGCGCCTCGCGCAGTTGCGCATCGACAAGTTCGGCGAACTCCATCGCACCTCCCAGGTGGTCCCTGTGCCTGCTCAACGAAACTCGGAATTGTTCCAATGCCAGGATGCGCGCCTCTGCGCCTTCAGAGATGCGTCTGGTCCGACGACGAGATCCTCTGCGCTGTCGGGGTTTCGACGCCACGTTAAGTAGGCAGTAGCTGCGCCACACACTAAGCCTGCCGCTACCCCGACGAGCGGCGATATGAGGATGGCGACCGCCGCGACACCCATCACCACCAGCGTGAGCCGTTCTCGCCTTCGTAACCGATGTGCGGGGTCACGTAGATCAGACGCGTAGGCCATGAGGCGCCATTGCTGTGCAAAAGCCTCTAGGTCGAACGTTGCATCGGGTTGGCGGTAAACGAAGGCCTCCCACGAGCTTTCACACCACCGCCGGTAGTCTTCGGCCGCGGCGATCGCGGGATCTCCCGGCATTGACCGCCGTCGTTGATGCGCGATGAAACTCTTAGCCAGCCGAGCGTCGCGCCTGAGGCCCAGGGCGATCTCGTCGGCGCCGACTCCCGCGGTGCGTCGATTGGAGGCAGGCCCTTGCTGCATAGTCCGAGCGTGACATCGACCGGGACGGTCTTCCAGACCACTGCACCTGCCGGCCTGCCGGTGATCACGGTGATCACCCGTCAGTGGCCGACACCGTCTTGCGCGCTGTCCAAGGTGTCGAGTGTTTCCTGACATCTCAGCTCGTAACGCGCGGTAATGATCCCGGCCGCTTCTCTCCACGTCACTTCAACTGCACCAAGCGTGATCGCTTGCTTGCGCTTGGCGTCGGTGACGTCGTAGTGCCAGTTCTCGGCGGCCCGGCTTCCGGGTTTCGCCAGGGGCTTGCCCACTTTGGTTGGGTCTTGAAACCACCGCCGTTGCAGTCCCAGCCGGGCGGCGAACCTATGGAGTTCGCCTGGGGTGTCGGCGAACAGGTGCGACCATCGGGTGTCGTAGCGGCCGATGCGCGCGGGGATCCGCGCGTCGTCGACGTAGACGGTCACTGGTCACGCTGCCGTTCGTCGACGCCACCGCTGCGGTGATGCCCGAGATGGGTGTCCAGTTTGTAGTGCGCTGCCAGTGTGGTGAGCACGGAGCACGGCGCTTCGACGAGGCACTCTGAGAGCAGGGTTCCTTCCCACTCTCCAGCCCACTGTCCAGCAGCCGGTGTGCAGGCCGGGCAGAAGACGCTTTGGGCGGGACAGATGGAGGTGTCGTCGTGGGCGTTGTGGATCCCGAAGTCCAAACATTCCTCACAGACGCTGACGGCCGGCAAGTGGCGACTTGCAAGGGCGAGTAGTTGAGTCTGGTGTGTCGGCCCGAGCGGGTGATGGGACCGCATCAGCGCTGGGTCGCCGACGATCGTGGACAGCAGGTTCGGCCCGAGGTGTGGGTCGACTCCGGCCGCGCCGATGGCGGCGGCGTCGACGTCATCTGGGCGAGCGGCGCCGAGCTCGTCGGCGACGGTGCCACGGTGCAGCGCGAGGATCCATAGGCAGTCGTGGCATGGGCGACCGTATCGGTGGGCCGCTTCGCGGTCGTATGCACCCCACATAGGGGCAAGACCTACGGTTCTCTCGCACAGCGCAACTGCGTGTACCACCCGGGGATCTGCCGAGAGATCGAGTGCGTGAGTTGCCGAGTCCCGGGCCACGATGTGGTGGCGGCCGTCGGTGTCGCTGACACCGAACAGCAGCGCGCCGGCGGGGAGAGGAACGGGTGCGGTGTCGGTGGTCATGTCAGTGAATTCCGATCTCGTCTCGTGTTCGTTGTGATACATCGGCCCACCGCGCGGCAATGATCGCCGACGGTGTGACGCCCAGTTGGTCGGCGGCGGCGAGTGCAGCCAGGAATACGTCACCGAGTTCGGCCAGAAGATGCGCGGTGTCTGCTCGGCCTTCGGCGCGTTTGAGAAGAGCGCCAACCACTTCCCCGCCCTCTTCGCCCACCTTGGCTACGCGCTGCCAATCAGATCTCTGCACGCCGAGGTAGTCCAGGTGGACACCAACTGCTTCGGCCAGCGAGTCCAACGCCTTGAGTGGCTGATCCAAGGCGAGATGAGCGTGTGGTCTCACTGACGGATCGACCAGGGATCCGTTGCCCGTCGCATTGTCGAAGCGGTGCTGGTGTTGGGCTAGGTCTCGATCACTTGCGGACGTCATCGTCGTACTCCAGTTTCGGCAGCGACAGTGTTGTCCCTGCCGGGCGCGGGTTCATGACGGTGAGGTGATCGCTGCGTCCCTGGGAACCCGCCGCTGGCCGGACACGAGCGGCCCGACATTGCCGAGGCATCGGCCAGGCACTCGCTAGCGGCGCGCCGTTGCTCAGGTGTCACGTCGTCTGAAAGCAGCACCGTGGCAGCGAGATCCATCGCGGCGAGGGCATATTGGCGGCGGCGGTACGGGTCGTCGACACAGTCACGTGCCGTCTGAAGATCGCGGCGGGCGTCTTCAAGGGTGTCGGTTGTGGACATCTTGTCTCCGTTCACTGTGTCGGTCGTGTGTTCGGCGCTGGCAGACCACCACCACCCGTGTTACGAGGCACGAAGCGCGCCCAGTGGCGGCGGCTCCTGCGCTGCGGACAGGCCGGTGCCAGGGGCCGCGGCAATGCCTTCGAGCGCTGCTTTCAGATCGCTGATCGCTTTCTCCGCCGCCGAGACAGGGTTGGCGTAGCCGACGGTGATCCGCTGAGCTATGCGGTGCAGATCGCCCTGAGCGCGTGCGAGGGCGGCGATCTCGCGCAACGCTGCAAGGCCGACGGTTCCTTCGCGCGGCGGTTTGTTCTCCGAGGTCCAGTCGATGCGTGCCCCCAACGCATGTTCGATCGCGTCGATGTGCTCCTGGAGCTCAGTGACATCGGGCAGCTGAGCTATCCGGTATGCGACGGTCTTCTCCGCCTCCTCGTTCGCTTTCAGCCGCGCCTTCACCAGACCGGCCTCATAGCCGGCCTCCAGTTCCTCAGCGCGCAGAGTGTCGTACCGCGAGAACACCGACCGCACGACATCCCAGGAAGGCGCGTGATCCTTCTTTGCGGCCGCAGCGTGGTGAATGGTCATGCGGCTGGTCGATCGGCCCGGCGACATGAGGCCCCACCCGGGCGGCAGTTCCCCGTCGCGCACGATGGCAGGGTTGGGGACGACCAACCAGAATTTGTGGCATTGGTTCGCCCAGGCGTCGGCTTTGCCAGTCTTGCGACTGCTGATCTCGGCGAGCCAGTCCGACCGGGACACCTTGACCTCATGGCCGATCAGGTGGCGGCCGCTGGCGCTGGTGAACCCGACGTAGATGGCGTCACACCGGCTCCCGGCGCCGTACCCGCCGTTGAGGCCGACTTCTGAGACGAATACGCCGCCGGGCAGGCGCCTCGCCGGGTCAATGTAGTGGCGGCGCAGTCGATTCAGGAGGTCCGGCGCCGCAAGAGGCGCGGGGTCTTCGGAACGGGTGGTCACCACAGGTCACTTTCCGTGCGGGTGCGGCGCCGCGTCACCGGGGTCCGCCCGGCGAGCCGGTGAAGTCGCTGCGGTGTCGCGGTGGGTTCTGGCAACTGGGCTGGTGCGCGCTGATGCTGCCCCCTCCGCGGTGTCGGGCCGAGCATGTCTCGGCGTGCCCACTGCGCGCTGCGTGTGCGCGGTTTCCGGTCCGCGCCCGTGGCGGGGGCTGGCGGTGTCCTTGCGGGTGTCGGTGTCGTTGCGGCCAGGGTTAGTGGTCTTGTCCACTGCGTCAGTGTCGCCGCGGCTGGTGTCTGTGTTGCCGGAGGTCGTTCGCGTCGCGGGGGGTGCGGTGGCCGCTGGTGTTGTCTTCGTGTCGGGGGTCTCCGATGGTGTCGTCGTGACGGTCGGGTCGGTGGACTCGTTGGCCACCGTGGATTCGTTCGTCGCGCTCGGCTGCGGGTCGTCGGCGATCGTCGATCCGGCGGGGTCGGTGAGCGCGGTGGCTCCCGCCTTCTTCGACGTGGATGACTTTTTGGCTGCGGGAGCCTCCGCGGCAATGTCTTCCGCTTCGTCCGTGGCGTCCTTGGTGGCGCGCTCGGTCCCAGCGAGCGCCACGCTGTTGCGTTCCGGGGTGGAGGTCGCCACCGTCGCGGCTGCGTGTGGAGTCAGTTCTTCGGTGAGTGTTGAGCCGAGGTCGAGTGCGCCAGCGACGGTCCTGAGCCCGATCTTCACCGCGGTCGCGGCGACGTTGATCGCCGCGTTGACACCTGCGGCGAGAACCTTGGGCATGCTGTAGACGAGCGCAGGCATGCCCATCGCGCGCAGGATGCCGCTGGTGGCGGCCGCGGCGTCGCTGACGAACGCCGTGATCATGGCGGCGCCGGTGCCGGTGAGGTTGGCGCCGACTGTGAACGGCAGGGATGCGAAGCTGCCGGCAGTGTGGGCCACGGTCGCTACCGTGGTGATCCCGGCGCCGACCAGCGTGGTGAGTGCGGCGGTGTAGCTGGACGGTGACAGCGGCGCTGCCCCAATGGTGCTGATGGCATCTTGCACTGCGCCCTCAGTGGTGCCGTTCCCGAGCCAGGTGCTGACCGCCGAGGATGCTCCGTTGGCCAGCCGCGAGACCACGACGTCCGCTGCGTCGGTCACCGTCGTGGTCAGTCCGTTGACTCCCGCCACCGCGACATGGATCGGAGCGGACACGATGCCCTGAACCGCGGTGAGGACACCGCCGATCAGGGCATTACCCGGGAATACGCCTTTGGCGGCGTCGATGAGGTTATTCACTCCATTGAGTGCGTTGGTGATCTGGGCAGTCACCGCAGTCACGAACGTGCCGCCCAGAGCGATCCCGTTGGTTGCCAGGTCGGCTGCCGCGATGATGCTCTGGTTGAGCACTCGGCCGCCGATCGACAGCGGACTGTTGAGCAACGCGATGTACTTCGCGGCATTAAGCGGATCGTTGGCGACTCCCGCTACTGCAGTCAGTGCGGTGGACAGGGAGCCGGTCAAGGTGGACGTGAGCAGATCGGAGAGCTGCTCGGAGGTCAGCACGATAGTGCCGTCGGCGTCCTTTACCGCGTCCGCCAGCCGTGTCAGCCCGCCGCGGGATACGGTGTGCAGCGCCTTGAGGACGTCGTCGAGCACCGGGTTAGCAGTGGCGGTCGTCAGACCCTGCCACAGGGAATCGTTGAGGGAGACAGCAGTGGTTAGTCCGCTCTGCAGGGTCTGGCCGGGGACGCCAGCCAGTGCGCTCACAGTCGCCGATGCGCCGTCGAGGCTGGTTTTGAGGTTCGACACCAGTGCGTCGATATCGCGTTGAGAGACCACCGAGGTCAGTTGGACTGTCGGGACGGACACAGTGGGGAGGGAAAGGTGGTGTGGGAGAGCGTGGCTCGCTTGTAGCGGTGTCAGCGCGATGACGCTTGCCGCGGTCAACACGACCGCGGATTTCAATGGGGAGGCAGCGGCGAGTGCAGTGCCACCGCCGCGGTGATAGCCGCTGGGTCGGGCCGCGACGAGCTGGGGGTTGATGATCTGGTGCACAGATACGGCGTTGCTGTTGCGGTGGGAATGCCTAGGCTTGGCGCCGCGTCGACGGGATCCGGAGCGCTTGGCTTGGGCGGTTGTCGTGGTCATCGGAATGGTCCTCTCAAGAGACGTGACTGCAGTGGGTGGAGATACGGATTCGTGTTGTGTTGGTGTGCAGTGGAGCCCGGCGCGACTTCCGCCGTCAGATTGGGGTGACATCGGTGGTTCAAGGTGAACCTGGCGCAGTGAGCAGTGGCGCCCTTTGCCGACGGTCATGCGCGCTGCCGATGATGCGATCGGGTCGTTTCGGCCGCGTAGGTCTCCAGAGCCGTCAGGTTTCCCGCGGCATCGTGTCCGTTGTGACCAGTTGTTCGGCGTCGCAATGCCTGCTGATGCAGATCCTGAATGCTGACGATGTGGCGGTTACCGCGGACGTACCAGTCACACGGGCAGAAGCGGTCACCGCCGTGTCGCTGGCAACCCGCGGTGTAGCGGCTCACGGCGGCTAGCAGCGACGGGTGGGCAGGTGTGGCCAGCGCCAGGCTTCCGGTGATGGCTGGGTGCCCGTTCCACGTCGCGGCGACATCCTCCCCCATGCCATCCAGGAGGTCCGCGAAGGCAGCTAGTTCACCAGGGGCCAAGGGGTTGCGCGGTGGCTGGTCCGGTTGACCGTAGTCGACGTGTGTCACGTCGACTACGACGATCGCGTGGCCGTTCCAACCGGATGGGATGAACCGCAGCGTGCGGTTGTCGACGGAGCCGATCTGTTGTCCGTGGTGTTGTTGCAGCGCCAGATCAGGCTGAGTTGTGTCGAACAGCCACCTCAATCCGATCAAAAGCATTGGCAGATGGGACATCACATCGACGTGCCGACTGGTTTCGGACTCGGTGACCTCAGCGTGGGTTCCATCAGTGAGGTGCGCGGTCTCAGCTGTCATGGGGATTCGCTTCCTGGGCATGAGGTCGTCGCCGTGATTCGGAAGTGGGCGGCGACAGACGTGAGAACCGAGCACGGAGAGTGCACGAAGCACTCTGGCGCGCCTACGCTGTCTTCGAATTCTCCCGCCCATGCTCCGGCCAGGAACGTGCAGGCCATGCATGCCACAGTCGCGTCTGGGCACACGGAGATGTCGGGCCCGTGCACTTGCGGGCTGCTATCCCAGCAATCGCCGCAGACGATCACGACGGGTCGGTGCCGACACAGGTGCGCGAGCAGCTCGGAGACAACACCGGGTTCGGGGCGCTCGTAGTTCAACTCGTCCCTGTGGTTGGCCAGGACGGCACGCAGCAATGTTGTCAACAGGTCTGGATTGTGCCCACTATTCGCGATGCGGTTGCGCTGCAGTTCATCTGGCGAATAGCGGACGATTTCACGCTCTGTCGTGCCCTGGTGTAGGGCCACGATCCAGCTGCATTGTTCGCACCGCCGTTCTGCGAGCATGCCGTTCTGGTCGCCGTATGCGCCCCACTTTCGGGCCAGTGTGACGCGTTCTCCGCACACACCGAAGATCACGGGATGGCGGCCTTCGGGCGTGCCGGATTCCGCCTTGGCGGCGATCGACATGTCCACCGCGTGTCGGCGATGCCGCCCTGCGCCGATGCCGAAGCGGCCGGCGGCCGTCGCCGGTGCTGCTATAGCTGCTGCGCTATTCATGATCCTCTCCCCCAACGTCATTCGGCATCACTTCCCGTCTCGTGTGAGAGCGGGCGGATGCGGGGCGCACGCCCGTGGCGACGTCGTGACCGTCTTTGACTGCAGCGGTGTCCTCACTGGGTTGCAGGCTGGGCCATGCTCCGATGAGTTGTGCTGTCGCGCACGGCCACCGGGAGCATTGGCGGCATGAAGGCCCAGACAGCGCGGCGAGCGCGCCCGCCTCCAGGATGGGCTGGTGTAATGCGCCGATCGCTGTCGTCCGGATTTCTGCGGCCGTCTTGCCCTCCGGGATGACGATCTGCTGCCCGACCGGGCCGGTGTTGTCCTGGATGGGCCAGGGGCCCAGCAGGAGGGCTGTGGAGCAGGGCCAGCGTTCGGCGCACTGTCCGCACGAAGGGCCGCTCAGGTCGCTGATCGACGTGATGGGTTGGTGCAGGGTGGCGATCGCGGCCAGGCAGCGTTCAGCTGTGGAGCGCAAGGTCTGTGGGATGACGATGCGCGCCGGCTCAGATGGCGGATGGGTCATGCTTGCGGAATTTCCTCAGGCCCGCATCTGGTCGGCAGTCGACATGAGCGCTTCTGCCGCTTTGGTGATGTTGGTGACGGTGTCGCGGTGTACACCGGTGCGGGTCGCGATGGTGGTAACCGGTACTCGCTGGTCCCATAGGCGTAGGACATCTGCAGTCTCTTCAACAGATTTCACCGTCACCTTTTCTCGTATGAGAGTTTCGGCGACATCGACCCATCCATCGTTGTTGTTCGACATTTCCTCGTTGGCTTGAGAGAGGTGGGTCGGGCGCAGTTTCACAGCATCAAGTGGGTGAACAGTGTTGAGGGCATGGCTGTTTGATGCGTCTCGTATCGATGTGTCGGTGCCGTCGCCGATACGTGGCCGCGCGGATTCGTCCCCATCGTGCCCAGTCGCGTCGCTGTTGAGCTGAGATTCCCCGACGTGGCCGTGATTGTCCGGTGTGGGCGCACCGTTACGTGATTCCGGTGGCCGGCTGGGTTGTGTCCATGGCGACGGTTGGGTGTGGGTGGCTAGTTCGCCGGCGTGGTTGAGGACAGCTAGTCGTGCCAGCATCCGCTCGCGCATCACCGGGTCGTCGGCGACGCCGGCAGCCAGCAGCGCGCGCTCCAGGCGGGCTGCGCGCGACCACGGCCAACGTCGTGGTCGTGACAGTGCTGCGGCTTGGTATGCCTTGCGGTCGCGGGAGCGCTGCGCGGCATCGCGGTCATCGTCGCCCAGGCCCAACCGCGACAAGCAGCGTTCCCGTAGTTCACGGCCGATCCGGGCGGCGGTGCTGGTGCGGTGGTGGCGGGCACGAAGTTCCAGGCCAAGCCCGAGGTGGAGCATGACGGTGCCGAGTACCGGGCCGAGCAGGATTCGTCCGACGGCTTCGTCGGTGGTTGACATGGCCCACGCCATGTAAGCCATGGCTGCGCACATAGCCCACACGGGCGCCCGAAATGCTCCGGGGTGGCCGGTGCGCTGGACGTTCACGGCCATGCCTGCGCCACACACCACGAGTGCCAGCTCGGCGACTGCGAACATCACCCACCGTTCGCCGTTGGCGGTAGGGATGTGGAGTACGTGTTCGAAGAATCGCCAGGATGTGTTCAGCGACACCAACAGGGATACGACTGCGACGAGGTAACACGCCAGCGCGACCCACGGCGCTCGTTGTTCACGTTCACTGGCAGCGGTGTCGTCGTTCGGCTTGCCTCCCGAGGGGGTTTCACTGTTCACGGCATGCTTACCTGGGTGGCCGATGATGCCGGAGGGGTGCCGGTATGGTCCGGCACTCTCTTTCGGGGCGGTTGCGCTGCTCATCGTGTTGACCGCCCTCGGGGGAGCGGCGTCGTCAACTTGGGTCATCACCATGACCTCAACCGTCATGGGCGCTGGGGCTGTTTTCAAGACCACCTGCGGCTGGTGGTGTCCTGCGGCCGGTGGGCAACGCTTGCATTCGACAAATGCATTGTTCAGTAGGCGCTTGTGTTCACCCGAAACCGCCGTGGCTCACGCCTTTTTCAGTGACAGCATGAAGTAGCGGCTGTGCGCGACGAGACGCTCCCGGTCCGGCACGGCGCGTCCGTTGGATCGTGAAAACAAAGTGCCGGCGGCGGGATCACGTGCAGCAGACCGGGCGCCACGGCGCGATCGCGATCCTGGCTGTGTGCTTTCGGGCTATAGCTGGCCGGCTGCTACATGGCCGTTGCGCTACTTCGCGGATTGGGCCTTGTCGTAGGCCTCGATGATCGCCGCCGGCATTCTGCCGCGTGCTGGCACCGTCATGTTGTTCTGTTTGGCCCAGACTCGGATCAGATGCATGTCGTGACGGTGCCGCCCGTTGATGGGTAGTGACCCGTTCTGGCCGTGGCCATTGACCCTGCGGCTCTTGGCTATCCACGGTGCAAATTGCTCGCGCAAGGCTTTGTCGTTCACGAGGTCGATCTCGTACTCGATCCCATCTAGCCCGAATTGTGTAGTGGTAGCGCCGGATTCGCCGCTGATGTCATCGACCAGTTCGATGGTGACTTTCTTGGCCATTAGGACTCCTCGCGACGTTCGGCGCTGCGGGGTGGAGGTGCCACACCTCCTGGCCCGCGGCTTGTCTCGTCGGTGCCATCAGGTGCGCGGTGGCGCCCGTTGGAGTCGCCGTTGCTTTCAGGAAGCGGCGATGAAGCCCCGTCAGGTGCGGACGGCTGGGGCCGTTGCCGAGGGCTTCTCCCGAATGCCTGCGCCCAATCACGTTGCTGACCGGCCGGGGCTGACGTCGGTGGCGCTGACTCGGCGGGTGTGGCCCGATTGTCATGCGGGGGTTGGGTTTCAGGTTCCTGTTGCCCGTTCCGTGTGCGCCGTGGCGGTAAGGGGCTCGGCGGCGGAATGCGCGGTGTGCTGGCGCCACGGGGCGGCGGTTCGGTCCACGGTGCGGCGGCCGGGGGCCGGATCGGTTGTGGTGGCGGCGATGGCGGTGGAGGGCCGGGCTCACGTACTGGCGGGGTGACCGGACTGCTGGGCTGAGCAGCAGGAGGCGGTTCGGCAGGTGCCGCCGTTCCCAGGGGTGCCGGCAGGACGGGCTCTGGGGCGGTCCCCGGTTGTCTCGCGAGATCGTCGGCGAGGTCGATACGGGTACGGGTTGTATGGTCCGCTGTCTGCGGCTTTGTGCCCTGGGGGGCGGCCCGTCCGCTTGGCTGCTGGGCAGGCCGCGCTGGTGTGGGCCGCGGCCGGGTGGCGGGCGGGCGAGGCCGGATGGGGGCTTTTGGACGGTCGGCTTGCCGCACTGGGCCCCTGGCGGTGGTCGGTTGAGGACTGACACCCAAGATCCGCCGTTCCTCGTGGGCGGGCACGGAGCGTACTCGCGCGCTGAGCCCGGTCCTGATCTTGAGGGTGAAGCCGAACTGATCGTCGGTGTCGACGAGTTCGATATCGGCATCGCATGCCTCGTCGTCGGTCAGGACGGTGACCTGCGGTAGGTGCTCGGGCCAGTCCTTGTCGGTGTCGATGACCAGGACGGTATCGGGGTCCAGCCCTGCCAAGCCTAGTCCGCCGGAACCATGTTGCAACGCGATCGCGGTGTCGTCATCACTCAGATCGTCTTCGTCGTCAGCGGTCCAACCAACCGGATAGTCATCGAGGATGTCGCCCGACACAGCCAACGACACGATGGGCTGCCACTTGTCGCGTTCATCGGTGATGATCACCAGCGGCCGGCCGGTGACGCTTGCCCGCAAAGCGGCTTGCCGTAGTAGTACTGAGCTCTGGCACAACACGGTGATCGGCCCGGACAACGAGAGGTGGACCGAGGTGTGGTCGCGGGGATCGCCGATCGACCCGATCAGTGGGCCGGCGGGCCCGAAGGGCAGCACGGGGGCAGCCGGGCCCAGCGCCGCCGCCGGCAAGGGCGCCGTGACGGGTAGATAACCGATCCGGAACTGCTGCCACATCGCTTTCTGGACGCCGTAGAGCGGCCCGAGTCGCGACACCGGAGGCGCCGGCGGTCGCGCATCCGTGCGGTATCGCACCAACGCGGCGATATTCGTGGTGCCATTGGCTCCTGGTGTCAGCCGTACCAGCGTGGTGACCGACTGCGACAGCGGCCAGGTCCACCACTGCGCGGCATCGTCACCGATATGTGCAGGGTCTGCGTAGTAGACCCCGGTGAAGCCACTGCGGCCCTCCAGGTGCGACCAGTGGTCAGCGATCGGCGCATCTACATGCAGCAGCGCGTTGACAGCATCGATCGCTTCGGCGCTGGCGGGGCGGGCGTCCAGGCCGGAACTTGCGAGGGTGTCCGCGATCCGCAGGCACGTCACCGCGGCGACGCGTAAAGCTGCCTCGGCGTCACCTCCCCGCCGGTCGATAGCGGCGAGGTTGTCGTGCAGGTCGGTCCGCACCACGATCCAGCTGCGCCGTTCGGCGGGCGCCACGGTGGGGCCAGTTATCTGCTGGTACAGATCGGCGAATCCGCCGGCGGCGCGGAAGCCGTCGCTAATGATGTCCGCGGTGTTCACCCCGACATCGAGGACTCGGCCAACGAGACCGGCGATCTCGCCGATGTCGAGCACGTTGGCTGTTCGTTCTTCGGTGTCGGTGACCACCGACGGTGACAGCGGGTCACCGTGCAATTCGACAAGGGTGATCAACTGCTCGTTTTCGGCTACAACACCGATAGGCACACCATTGATGAAGACGTTGCGGGCCGGCGGCGGGGGCTCGGCCGCGACCGAACGTCGATGACGCAGCCATGCCCACCAGGTGGACATCCAATGAGTGAGAGCGACGTGATAGATCGTGATGAAGACGATGAGCGTCAAGACGATGGGCACGGCAGCTACTGCAGCGGGGTGCAGCCGACCACCGGTGGACATGACCCAGGCCATCCCGGCAAGGATGGTCAGTACTGTGCGGGTCACTGTGACCCGCACGCCGAGCATCGGCGGTTTGGTGAAACCCTGTGCGCTGGTTGAGGACATGTTGCTGCTCATGGATGGCTCTTTCGACGCAGGGCCGCCCAGGCGCCGATCGCCAGCAGGATGGCGCCGGCGATGCCGAGCACAAGGTAGGTGGCGGTACGGCGTGGTGTGTAATCCGGCGGGGGTGGCGGCGGGGCCGGATGGATGATGTTGTTCACCGGCAGCGTCGGCGCGGGATCGGCGACATTCCAGGTCAATGCGGCGAGCGGGTCCACGACGCCCCAACCGACCGAGGGATCCGGTGTGGTCGGCCCCGCGTGGGCAGTGGCTTTGAGCCGGTGCATCACCTGGTAGGCGTTCAATTCAGGATATTTTTGCCGTACGAGCGCCGCGACCCCGCTGACGTAGGCAGCGGAGTAGGAGTCACCGAACATCGGCACCAGGATCTGGTCTTGGCCGGGTAGACCGTTGACGAGGTGCCCGTCGGGGAAATTGCCTGTGCTGACAATGTTTTCACCAGGGGCAGCCAAGTCCACCCAGGGCCCCTGCAGAGTCGTGGTGGAGGGTGTGCCGTCGTTTTGGACCGACCCTACGGCCAGCACGTCGTCGGCCCACCAGGCAGGTGACGCGATCGTCACTACATTGGCCCAGCTCGCCGGGTCGGTGCCGGGTGGCGGCGGGTTCTGTCGGCAGTCGCCACCGGTGTTACCCGCAGCGACCACGACGACGACGTTGCGTTCGGCCACCGCCCAGTGCAGCGCGGCGCCGAGCTCGCGATCGTCGGCATGGCGCACTGCTTTCATGCACGAGACCATCGAAATGTTGATCACCGTGGCGCCCAGGTTGACGGCATGGACCACGGCGCGGGCCATCGCGCGGAGATCGATCGCCGTTTCTGTGAGGTTGGGATCGTCGGACTGGTCTGGGTTCTGCAGCCGGTAATGGGCCGATGACTGCCGAATGCTGATGAGTGCCGCATCAGGTGCGACGCCGACGAACGCGTCACCCGGATTCGGTGCTGCGCCAATGATTCCGGCGACCAACGTCCCATGTGCATCGCAGTCGGTGAGCCCGTCACCATCAGTGACGTAGTCCCCTCCGGGACGGAGGTTGCGTAGCCGCGGATTGGGAGTCACTCCGGTGTCGATGACGGCCACCGTCTGCCCGGCGCCTGTGGCGAACGGCCTTGTCGCATCGAGATTGAGTAACCGCCAACCTGGGGGCGGGTCGGCGAAATTCGATCCAGGCAGCACGCCGGGTACTTGGCACTCCGCCAACAGCTGCATGGGCTGTTCCGGCCCGACGGTGTCGGGCGGCACCGCCGCGGCGTCGATCGTCGGTGGAGTCAGCGCGTGGGCAAGTCCTGCGCCGGAGAACACCGCCATCAACACGCTGATGACGCACACCATGAACAGTCGGTAAAGGAGGTGCCGCACCGCGCTCACCCGATCCTCAGATCGCGAAGGACCGCGAAGATCCCGGTGACCCACGCGGCCAGCGGATACACGGTGACCAACGCTATCCAGCCGAAGATCTCGATCAACCGGGCAACTCTCGGATTGACGCCTCGTGGGGTCACTACCACCGCAATGGTCACCAGTACGACTATGGATCCCACCACCACGGCCAGGACCACCGCGGGTTTCCAGCCGTCATGCCAGGCCAGCAGGAGCCGCGCCGCGGATCCCACGATGACCAATGCCGCGCCAGCGAGCATCGAAAAGGCTTGCAGCGCATTTGACATCGTGCGACCCCAGATGATCAGAATGATCGCGACGCACGACACGATGACCAGTTCTATTTTGTGGTGGTAGGAGTGCGGATCCATCGTGAACACGGCGGCTGCGGCCGTTGTCACGGCCGAGGCAACGACAAGCCCGGTGGTCATCTCCACGGCCCGCCGCGACCTTAGTCGCACCGTCGCAAGCTCCCGCTCTCCGATCTCGCCACCGACTTCGATCGTTTCGCCGTCGGCCGGCACTCTGGGCAGGGTGATCCGGGCCAGCCCCGCCGCGATACCGCTCGCGTTCTGTAGGCCGATCAGGCCGGCGATGAGGACGCCGGCGCCGATCGCCGAGGGACGCAGATTTGTGTACTCGGCCACAGCACAGATCACGGCCACGATGGCCATCAACGCGCTCAGCGCCGTGGTGATGGCCAGGTGGCGCCGGGTCAGCAGCAGCGCGCAGACGGCACCGACGGCAACACCGACTGCTGACACCATGACGTGCGGGATCCCTGGCGACGCAGTGCGCTCCGAGATGGGAATCACTTGTCCCACAACAGCTGTGGCCGCTACCCACACTACAGTCCAGGCAGTGGCGGCGTCGCTGCTCTCGTATCGGCGCGACGCCGACCACATTCCGGTGAAGGCCACCACGGCGCCGATACCGCCGACCAGCACCCACCACCATGAGTAGGAGCTGCGAATCCACAGCAGCCACTGCGCAGCGCAGACCGCGATGCCCCCGAACGCTAGGCCGGCGAGCCCGGCCTGGCGGGCGGCGTGCACATTGAATGGCCGGCCCGCGGCCGCTGCCGCGGTCGCTGCGGCGTCAATGACGTCTTCGGTGACCTTGCGGTACCGCTCGGTGGATTTGACCGCCCGCAGTTCGAGAACCGCGCCGTCGGTGACGCGAGCGTCGTGAAGGGACTGGTCGGGCTTGAGCGGTCCGCCGGTACGTGCCAACGTCCACTGGCTGCCGGCCGGGGCGGTGATGGGGTCACCGTCGCTGAGCTGGTCGACGACTTCGCCGATGTAGTCGCTGATGGGCGATTGGGTCGGCAGCACAAGATCCTGCTGGCGAGCCTCCTGCTCGGAATCGCCGTACCACACCGCGACACGCGAGAGAGCCGTCCCGTTGGTCGTCGGCGCCATCATGCCTCCTGATCCGTTTGAGGGCCGGATTGCCCGTGAGGAACGCTGGGTGCGCTAGCTGGCGGTCTTGGGGAAAAGGTCTGAGACCGCTGCAGCGATTTCGAGGTATCGCCGACGACTCTTCTTCGACAGCAGCTTCAGGTTGATCTCGCGGCCCTCGTGCACGTGCCGATCGAACGGGGTGACGAAGATCCGTTCCTGTGGAATCTTGCGCGTGAACTGCTCCACTACTTTGTCCACCACCACGTTGGGCTTGCCGGCCTCTGTGTGGTTGATGATCAGCACCAGGTTCTCCAGCAGTTTGAGATATCCGTTGTGGCGCAACCAGTCCAGCGTGTGATCGGTCTCTTGTAGGGCATCGATGGAGGCGTTGGTGACGACCACCACGGCACGAGATTCGTTGAGGACCGCCTTCATCAGGTCGGACTTCAGCGCGGTGCCGCAGTCCAGCAGCACTACCGAGTAGTACTCCTGCAGCAACGCCATCGCCGCCTCGAAGTCCTCTCGTTCGACGGTGCGCTCTGCACGGGCGAAGTCGGGCTGGGCGAGCACCTCCAGTTTTGACACCTTGTCGGAGGAGGTGTGGGCCCGCACGTCGTGATAGCGGCTGACCGATGGGTCGGAGACGAGTTCGATGATGCTCAGGTGGGTCTCGCGGCCGTGGCGCTCGGTGAGGTTTCCTGAGTCGTTGTCCAAGTCGACCGCGATCACCTTGTCGCCGCGCACATCGCACATCATCGAGCCGAGCGCCTTGGTGGCCGTCGTCTTGCCGACGCCGCCTTTCAGGTTCAGAACAGCGACGGTGAATGTTGTGCGAACAGGGCGAATCACGCGCTCTTTAAGGCTGATTTCGTATCGTTCGTCTTTGCCAGGTCCGATTGTTATACCCGGAAGGATCTTATTTAACCCGGCACGCCATCCGTGTTCGGCAGGGACCGACATCCGCCGCACATCGGTCTTATCGAGCGCGACGAATTCCGAATCGTCGCGAACGTCTCGGCGAGCGGGCACCCGGGTGGCCGGAACCGACACCCCGGGGGGCGGCGAATAGGGACGGACCTGCTCGGGCTCCGCGTACTGGGCTGGCTGCTGGTGGTGCCCGGGCGGCTGCGGTCGCTGCAGATAGGGACGGCCCTGCTCGTAGGGGTGGGGCGGCGCCTGGTTGTGGGTACCTTGCCAGTCGCTGCGGTCGACGATCGTGGTCATCTCTTCCGGTGATTCAGCGGCTGACCCTGGACGCTGTTGCGGTGGGTTCTGCGGCGGGTTTACGGGGGGCCCTTGCGGCGGCCCGCCGGCGGCGGGGCCCCGCGAAAAGGCTCCGTAATACGGGTCTTGTTCGTTGCTCATAGCTTTACCGTAACACCCTTCTGTGCCGAATTACACGGGCACAAAACCCCAGGTAAAAATATAGCGGCACGGGCTGCTTATACCCGTGCCGCTATATTTATCTGGTGGTGTGTCCGCGTCAGCCACCAAAGGACGACGCGTTGATCTGCTCCTGGTGCGCGGTGTTGTTGGTCGACTCCTCCACCGCTGTCAGGTAGGAGTCGACGGCCAGCTTGAAGTCCTGGCCGTGCTGGTTGAGCGTGCGCTGCTCCAGCGTCCACATGTCCGACGCCTCGCCCTGCCAGACGGAGGCACCCTGGGCGAGGTCGCCTTCGAGCGCCTCGTTCTGCCCCTGGATGGTGTTGGCGTGCCCGCGCAGGACACCGACAGCCCCGTGAATCGAGGCGAAATCCCAAACTTGCTGTCCCATAGCTATTTAGCTCCTTGTCTTGAGAGGTTGATGGGGTGATGGTCAGAAGGGCAGCGATGCGCTGGACTGGACAGTTCCGGCGCCGTCGGAGTCGACGTTGACGTAGCCGCCGGCCGACTGACCGACCCGCTCGGAGATGCTGTTGAGCTGGTTGACCAGCTGGATACCGACCTCGTGGAGGTGCTGGGCCTTTGCCTGGGTGGCGGTACCCGTTTCACCGACGAGCCGGCCCTGCAGCGCCTGCACTTCGCTGAGGAATGAGGTGAGGGTTGCCTGCTCGGCCTGCGCGGTCGACCCGATCGAGTCGGCCACGGCCTTCTGGGCTGCGGTGTCGGTGTTCAAAGCCTGAAGGGCCATGGAATTTCACTCCTTTTGTGTTTGTGCCGTGTGATGCGATTGTCGATATTGCAGATCAGCCGTTGATCCGCGCGTCACTGTCTCGGTGATCAAACCCCCTCTAGAGGTAGGCCCGCGCCCAGAGACAGTGACGACGCGGAGGCTTACAGTGGATCCCGTCTCTCATACCAGCCAAAACGATCTCCGCGGCATACGCAAGAGGACCGCCAGGCACCCCCCTTTCGCTCGTTTGACCAGGTCGACTGGCCATTACCGTTCGTCGAACACTTCGAAGCCCAATGCCGCCACCACCGGCTTCTCCTCGGCCACCGGTTCGTCGAGGGCGACCGAGGAACTCTCTCCGCGGCCATGGGCTCCCGCCATGGGCCCCATCATCCCCGTTCCGCTGCCGACTGCACTGGAGCCGCCGGTGGGCGTCGCCGTCGTGCGCACAACCTCTTCAGCCGACGCCGTGGGGGCCGGCGCGGGCTGCGCCCAACCGGCCGGTGAGCGAAGAGTTGATGTGCCACCGGAATTGGCCGCCGACAACAGGCCCGCGCCGCCGTATCCGCCACCCGCGGAGCCGACCGGGCTTGTACCGTAGGCGCCGAGCTGATCGGTGGAGCCGAAATGCGAGACAAGGTCTGCCGGGGAGATGTTCTGATTGGCCAGATCCCCGCCTCCCATATTCTGGAATATCGACGTGATCTGCTGCAGCGGTTGGGATGCCGTCTGCATCAGCTGTTGCGGAGCCTGACCGACCTGGGACAACTGCTGGGGCACCTGAGACGCCATCTGGGTTGCCATCTGCGTCGCCATCTGGGTGCTTTGAGTCGTCTGACCCGCCCCGTCCTGCGCGGCCTGCGTGCTGGCCTGCTGGCCTGCCAAGTTGCCCGCCGTCGCCACGAGCTGACTCATCTGTTGCGCCTGCCCCCGGGCGGCACCCTCTGTCGCTGCGACCTGCAGTTCTGCCAGCAACGCGTCGCGGCCCATGCTGGCAGGCAGCTGGGCTGCTGTCTGCGAAAGAATCTGCGCCAGACCTGCTTCGGGCATACCCGGTGCCGCCATGATGCTGGGTGCGACGGTGAACGGCGGGAACGTGGTGTTCACCCCGGTGGCCGCCGAATACCCATCCATCGCCCCGGCGGCACGGTTCCACAGCACCACCAGGTATTCGAATTCGTTCATCCCGATCGGAATGGTGTTCACACCCAGGAAGTTCGTCCCTACGAGCACCGCGTGGGTGATGTGATTGGCGGCGATCTCACCGAGTGTGGGAGTCTCGACCACAGCGGTTCCGTAGCTGCCTCCTTGGGCGGCCGCGGCCGCCGCCCGCTGTTCGGCCATCGCGATGATCGACGCCATCCAGGCGAGATAGGGCTCGAACGCGGCCTGAGCCTTGGAGGCCGCCGCCCCTTGCCAGGCCGCTGTCACCATGGCGATCTCAGCGCGCAGCGTGGCCATGGCGGCGGTGAAGTCGGCTGCGACCGCCTGCCAGCCGGCCTCCGCTTGCATCCAGGGCTCGACGCCCGCCCCTGCGATCAGCCGCCCGGTATTGAATTCGGGCGGCATCCCATGCCATTCCATTGACCGCTATTCCCCCGTCGGGAAAACCTCTCGGTTAGAGCACCGTGACAGCGCCGGCAGCGTCGACAGCCTCATAGGCGGCCGCGACCGACGTCATGCCTTCGGCGGCCAAGCCCAGCATCGCTGTGCCCTCGGCCGAGGTGGCGCTGAAATCCACTCCCTGTGCGCTGAACGCAGTGGAGGCCAGCATCGACACCGTGTCGATACCGGACGGGACCAGCCCCGATACCACGGGCATCGCGGCGGCCGTTGTGGCGCCCTGCTGAGCGGTGACACCCGTGACGCCAACCCCTCCAGCCAGCAGTGCTTCGGAATTCACCTGCAACATGTCGAAAACTCCTTCCCTCGGAACACACCCATGAATGAGAGCCTTACACGTAGGTCAATGACCTGCAATAGGACCGTTATACCCTTCAGTTCGACATTCGCCATCCTCAGAACGAGCCGGTGCCCGGCAAAGCCTTCTCCAGTTCGGGCACCACTGGCGTCTGGATCACCTCCTGCCCCTCTGAACTCAGCAGGATGCCGCGACCTTTCGGCTTGCGATCCAGCCGCACCGTCAGTACCGGCCCCTCGCTGCGAATGCCATCCATGATCAGGTTCGATCCGCCGGCCTCGTTGTTGAGTTTGGGCAGCGAGTTCCCGGAGCCGAGCATCCGGTTGGCGGTCACCATCGGACAGGCCACCACCGAGTGGATGCCCATCATGGGTGCGTTGCCCCAGTGCTCGGCCAGCGGCGCGAACCCCGCGGGCGCGGCGTTGGCCACCGACGAGTAGTCGTCGACGAACAAGAAGATCTCCGGGCCGCTCCACCAGGACCGTGCCCGCCGCTCCTGAATGGTTTCGGTGCCTTTGAGGCGCCGGTTCTCCAGCGACCCGGCCACGCCCATCATCACCGGCGCAAGGTCGGTCGGGCTGGTGACCAGGCTTGACCGTGCCACGGTCTTCTGGATCTTCGGCGGCGCCGAATACTCCCCTGCCTTGTACTGCGGGTTGGCAACCTCTTCGACGGCATCCCAGCGCAGCAGGTAATCCTCGTCGATGGCATCGAGAAGTTCGGATCCCTTGAGATCCACGACGAAGAACCTGACCTCATCGGGGGTGAAACGCGACGTCAGGGACTTCATCATCGCGGCGATCAGATGGGTCTTTCCGCACTTGGGGCCGCCGAAGATGTTCAGGTGGCGGCCCGACATGAAGTCAAACAGCACCGGTGACAGATCCTTTTCGTAGAGACCGATCGGCACCGTCCACTTCGAGCCCGTCCAGTCGGCGGGCACGTGCAGCTTCGACGCCTCGACCCTCTCGGGAAGAACCCGCACCTGTCGGGCGCCCTCGCCCTGCCACGTCGCGCTGATTTCAGCGATCGCGGCCTCCAGCCCGGCGTCATCGACGGCTTCGACCTCGTCCAGCCGAGGTGCACCGATCATTAGGTGCAGGTGACTGGCCAGATCGAGTGCGCGACCCGGCACATCGGCGGGGATCGACTCGGCGAGCTTCTTGTTGTTGACTCCGGACAATTCGGGCGAGTTCAGTTTGAAGTCGATGCGTGTGCTGAAGCTTTGGTTGAGGCTGCGTCCCAGCGTCGAGAACACTTGCACGGCGACCACGACGTGCACACCGACCGCTAGACCGCTGTTGGTGATTTCGGCGAGTGCCGGCACAAGATCGTCGTGGTCTTCCTTGAACGCATCGAACCCGTCCACGAGCAACAGCACGTCGCCGAAGCCGTCATCGGGCGCTGTTCCTTCCGCGACCTTGTCGCGGTAGCTGGCCATGCCCGTGATCCGGAGCTTGCGAAACAGCTCTGATCGCTTCTCGATCACCTCCGTGACCTCGGCGAGAACGCGCGATACGGCGTCGTTGTCGCGGCGCAGCGCAACACCGCCGACGTGCGGCAGCTCCTCCAGAGCCAGCAGCTTGCTGTCGGAGCTGAAGTCCAGACCGTAGATCTGCAGCCGCCGCGGGCTGTTGAGTTTGGCTGCGGCGATCGCCAGGGTCTGCATCGCCACAGATTTGCCGGATCTGGTGCGGCCCAGCATCGCCAAATTGTTCTCCGCCAGGTCCACGGTGAACACCTGCTGGGCGTGCTTGTAGGGCACGTCGAGCAGCCCGATCGGCAAGGTCAGCACCGCCTTGTCGCCGGCGTGCAGTCCGCTGTCGGCGACCAGACGGCCCACCGGCCGTGGCTGCAGCAGCGGCGGCAGCCACAACTTGAGGCAGTCGGTGCCATGGCCGGCAAGTTGGTTGAGGATGACGCTCCCAACCTCGGGCGCGTTGTCCATCTCTTCGGCCGTGCGTTCTACCGGCGCCGCCTCGACCTCATCGTCGGTGTCGTCCTGACCTGGGATGGGCACGGCGGTCACGGTGAATGGCGCGACACCGGTGATACCGCCGACGGCGCTGCGATCCCCACGCCCCACGGTCAGCTCGTCGGGCGGGAAGTACAGCTCGGTGGGGTTGGCAGCCCGGAAGTAGCGGGGCTCAGCACCGCCGACCTTCAGGTAGCCCTCACCGGGTTCGGTGAGGTAGTAAGCCGCCTTATCTTCGATCGCGGCCTGCGAGTCCTGCCCGCTGGCCGTCTTCATCGCGATCTTCCATCCGCAGTTGGACAACAGCTGTCCTACCGATACGCCGGTCAGCGACTGGGTCGCCAGCATTAGGCAGATGCGGTCGGCGCGGCCCTGGCGGGCCAGGTGCTCGTAGTCGTCGCGAAACTCGGGATGGTCTTTGAGCAGCGCGGTGAACTCGTCGGTGACGATCAATAGTGTCGGGAACGGTGGGATCTGCGCGCCCCGCTCGCGGGCCTTGAGGTAGGTTCGCGCGTCCCGGAACTTCTTGCCGGTCGTCGCCATCCCCATCTCGCTGCGCAGTCGCTGCCGACGTTCCACCTCACCGCGCAGCACGGCACTGAGGCGATCGATCATGTCCTGCGAACTCAAGTTGGAGATGATCTCGACGGTGTGCTTGAGCTTCTCGAATCCGTCGAACGTGGACTCACCCTTGTAGTCGATGAGGACCAGGTTCAGCTCCTCGGGGGTGTGAAGAGCGACCAGCCCCAGAAGCAGGTTGACCAGCAGCGTGGACTTTCCGGAGCCGGTGTATCCGAGGATCAGGCCGTGCGAGCCCATGCCTTGCTCGGCTTCCTCCTTGATGTCCACCTCGACCGGCGCCCCAGCCTTGTCCCACCCGATCGGCGTGCGCATCCGGCCCCGGTCGCCTTCGGGGTGACGGCGCCACAGGCTGTTGCCCATCACCCCCAGGTCGTTGACCCCGTGCAGGCTGGCCCATGAGTGAACGGCCTTGCTGCCATCACTGGACGGTCCCACGACGGCCGACTTATCGGTCGATGCACGCCAGCGTGCCATCTGCCGCGCAATCTGACGTGCCTGCGCGACCCCCACGTTGTCGACAGCACTGAGCCAGTTGGTCAGCGGATCATCAGCGGTCATCTTCCGTTTGCGGGCCCGCCCGTCCGGGGCGACCTCTACACGGGCTCCCATGACTTCGAGCCCGTCCTCGTCCTCACCACCGCGACGCAGCACGGTAACGGCTTCCATGCCTTCGCCAATGCCCCGCTCGACCCGGTCGGCGACGACGATGAGCCACGGCTTATTACCCGTGAACGCTTCATCGGCGGAGAAGTCGCCTCGGCCGGCGAGGATCTTCTCCAGCGCGGCGGGTGCGTCGGCGGGGGTGTAGACCATCCGCTCGGTGCCCATTGCGTCGCGCCGATGCGGGTTCTGGTTGTGCGGAAGCCATTTGATCCAGTCCCATGTCTCGGGATGCTCCGTGATGACTGCCACCAGCACCAGATTCGGTGGATGAAATACCGCCAGCTGCAGAAGCATCGACCGGATAACGCCAAGTACGTCGCCGGTCCCGAAGAACTGCACGCTGCGGTGGGTTTTGAGGTCGATGATGGTCGGCATTCCTTCGACGGCGCGATGAGCGCGGAAGAACCGCTCACCGAACACCCGGCATACCGGCTCGGTCACGTTTTCGGGCGGCGCATCGACCATCTTCATGCCGCCGCCGAGCCGCTGACGTGCCACGCCGGCTCGTACGGACAAGAAGTAGGTCGGATCCTTGGCAGGACGCGAACGTTCCCAGGTACGCGGTCCACCGACCATCGCCGCCAGGGCGCTAGGCGGAGGCGCAAAGTGCGCCAGATAGTCATACTGTGCGACGGCGCGCTTGTAGACCTTCGTTCGCAGGTTCGACAGCATCTCCAGGTACTTGCGCCGAAGCGCGTTGATCTCAGCGGTTTTCGGTCCACCGCTGTTGCCGTACCCACCCATCATGCCCAGAGCTGACGCGGCGAACATAAGCGGAAACATCAACATGTACGGGCTGGTTATCTTCCTGACTCCAGAGGCCAGGAAGATGCCGATCATGCCAATGATGGCGACCACCATGAGAATTGGCAGTAGCTTCTGCCATTTACTCGGGGGGACAACCTCTTTGATCTCCGGGGGTGGCGGAACCTCTGTTTCGACACTAACCTCTTTGCCGTCGGGTACTTCTACACGGCGGCGCGGCGGAATCCATGGTTCTGTGCTCAATTCCCGCTCTTCCCTCCGTTGAGAACCACCGCCAGCGGCGAGGGTGGCACCGTGTCCTGCGCTACAAGTGCCGCTTCTTTGGATAGTCCGGGGCCGGCCGCCAGGATCGATAGGATCGCCCAGGGCGCAGGCAGCGGCGAGGACAGGCCCAACGCCGACGCCGGCGAGGTACCTCCGGTGTCTCCCTGGTTCATGAAGCCGTAGCGGACGCCGCGATCGGACACCCACCATTGCGTTTCCGTCGCTGGGGAGCGTGGGTCCGAACCTGTTGTCCGAACGTAGAATCCGGATCCGGGTGCCGCATACATCGACACGGTGGGCCGCGATACCAGGTCATGGCGCCACAGGGTGCGCTGCTGTTCAGTGAGGGGAAGCGCGGGCAGGAACGCCAGAGCCGGGGTGGCTTGCTGTTCGCCCGCCTTCTTCTTCCACTGCCAGCAGGTCACCGGATCGGTCAGGCTGGCCACCGAGTGCAGAGCTTTCTCGGGGAACATCGAGGTGTCCAGGCCCGGGGATGCTGCGGGCAGCCGCGCGACAACGTCTTGCGATACCGTCGGAGCGACGTTGGCACCGAATGCGTTGGTGTTCCGTAGAACCGAGGCCATCACTTCGGGGATCTGCTGGACCCCATCGGGCAGGACGACGTACCAGCTCACTGAATTTGCTTGCGGGACGCGAAGGACCGAGCCGATCACCACGCCCGCCGCGACGGGATATGCCGGCGGGGCACCTGCGTCGGGAACGACCGGCGAGGTGATTGGACGGCTCGCGGGTATGGCGTTGAAAAGATCCTCGCTGATGATGTCGATGCTGGGGAATCGTTGCAGCCCCAGGCCGAGGACCAGCGCGGTGTCGTCGATGTTGATCTTGCGTCGTACGCCGTTGTTGAGCAGCCACGTGGCCTGGTCGGGGCCCTGGACAATGCGGGCCGCCGATGGATCCGCCTCAAGGATCTGTTGCTGTTCGCCGGCGATGACCGCTGTGTGCGTCTCGGGCTGCGCGGTGCCGGGCCGGTCGATGATATCGCAGGCGCTCCATACTGAGTCGGTCTGCGATGGCTGGAAAACCTGTTCGGGGGCTCCAGCGATGCCCACCAGCGGTCCTCGCGGCATGTCCTGGACCTCTTGGGGTTTGACCTGCGCGGCCTTGTCGGCGTTGCCGATGATCAGCTGGGCTGACACCAGGTTGAGGACCGGGTAGAGCTTGTTGTCGATGGTGACGTACAGCTGGGAGGAGTCGCGCGCCTGAACGATGCGTGAGTTGTCCCGTAGCCCTTGTGGTTTGAAGTAGGCCAGCGCGACGGCCGCGAGGCAGATCAAGGCGACCAGAGCGAATCCGCTGAGCTGCGCCATCGCTGTGGACCGCGCCGGGTCGTGACGCATAGTCGTGTCGTACCGGGTCAGCGCATGGTTGAGCCGGGCCACCAGGAACTTGTAACCGCTGACTTGAAGTTTGGAGGTGGGGATGAAGGGCATCAGACGACCTCGGCCAACACGGCGGTGAGATCGATTCCGCTGGTGCTGGATTCAGCGTCGAGGATCTTCTGCAGCGCCCGCACCATGTCAGGACGCGCGATGGTCATGAGCAGTTCTTCGTCAACGTCGTCGTCGCTGGACAGCGCCTCGTCGTTGCGAACGTCGCGGGCGTCGGCGGCGTTTTCCAGCGCCTTTCGGACGAACCGGCCGTTTCCAACGATGTCGATCGCGCTGCGCGTCGTTGTGGTCATGGCCGCCAGTTGGTCACGGGCGTAGCGAATCAGAGCGTTGCGGCGCTCCGTGTCCGCGCCGCTGTCACGCAGCGCAGCGAGCACACCATCGAGCAGCTCGACTGGGTCGCGATTCTGCGCGGTCGTCGACAGCGAGCTGAGCTTCTCACAGACTGTACGCAGAAGTTCGATCGTGTCAGCAGCGAGCGTGTCATCTCGACCTGCGGCCAGCGCTTGCGCGATCTCGACGAGTTCGTCTGGGGTATAGGTGGTGAACCGGAAGCGATGCGCGA
The DNA here is from genome assembly GCA_050175175.1 of Mycolicibacterium sp. Lineage (GTDB taxonomy): Bacteria > Actinomycetota > Actinomycetes > Mycobacteriales > Mycobacteriaceae > Mycobacterium. Next base: position 42,362 of record JBFXJE010000011.1, read on the forward strand.
ATCGTGTCGCCATGCCCTCGTTGGTTGCCAGCACCTGGTCGATTTCGTTCTCGTAGCCGGCGATGATCACGACGAGCCGGTGCCGCTCGTTTTCGATGTGGGTAAGGAGGGTGTCGATTACAGCTTTGCCGAAGGCATCTGCGTTGGAGCCCTTATTTTCGGCGCTCACCAGCGAGTAGAACTCGTCGATGAACAGAACACCGTCCATGGCCTGACGAACGTATGCCTCAGTCTTGGCTTCCGAATCGCCAAGGTGCTGACCGATGAGCTGCTTAGCCGACACCGTGACAACTTTGCTGGTCTTGACGATTCCGAGACCGCATAAGGTCTTCGCGATGACGTTGGCCACTGTGGTTTTACCAGTGCCGGGCGGCCCGATGAAGATCATGTGGTTGGCCGCAGCCGGGGTCTTGAGACCAAGTTTGCGTCGCTTCTCGGCCATCCGGATCCGCGACCGGAAGGTCCGGACCTGTTCTTTGAGGTCGTACATGCCCACTTGGGCGTCGAGCTCGGCGGTCGCCTCAGCGAGCTTCTCGGCGCGTTCGGTGGCTGCGCGCGCCTCGGCGAGATCGGCGGAACTGGGACCGGTGGCCGGATCCCAGGGATCAGTACGTTCTGCGATCGCCTCGACGGTGGTGAGCTGAAGACGGATGCCCTTGTCTTCGAGGGCAGCGCTCACCTCGGGCGACGGCGCGGCGGCGTTGACCTTTCGCATGAGGTCTTTGGCGCTGTCTTCGTCTCCGCGCTCCCGCGCGATCAGCGCCGAAAACCACTGCGCCACTGGCACTGCCTCGGACAACGTCGTCTGCTCGGAAACGGTCCTCAGATAGCCGGCGGCCTTATCGAACTGACCGAGATATGCGTGGGCAATACCGAGCGCTAATTCAACTGCGACCTTGAGCACCGCATCTCTGTCGAACAATGCAAGGTGCTCGCTCAGCGTATCGATCACGTCCGGCCACCGTTGAGCCCGGTAATAGATTGCGGCTTTCACCCACGCCGTCACTGAGGTCGGTGTGGCCTCCGCCAAGGCGTCGATCGCCTCGGCATAGTCGGGAGGGTTGCCCGTGGCCAAGGAGCTCGCCAGCGCCGCGGCGAGCGCCGACTGGTCATAGATCGGCTGCTCCAGCGCGACGATACCCATGCCGATGTCGAATCGCGGCCACAGTTGTGCCGCAGTGATTCCCATCCGGCTGACTTGCGCGTGCATCTGCTGGCGAGCGCGCCACGCGCGGTACATCGTGCCGGACGCGTTGTCGCCGCACAGCATTCGGCCCAGCCAAGCGTCGCACATCGCCGGGTCGAGATCGGAGGCAGCGGTGAAGTACCGCATCGCCTGTTGGTGGTCAGCATGACCGCCGTCCAGCAGCCCCAGAGCAGCCACACCGGCTTCGAAGTTCTCTGTTGCCGCACTCATATGGCGTACCTCCTGGCGAATTCGGCGGCTTCCATCTCCCGGTACTCCTCGGGCGTCGGCAGCTTCTGCACACGGCGATAGAAACGGTCCATCCGGTCGGGATCACGCCCCTCAGCGGCCACCGTCGCCAGCGACCACAGCCGCAGTTCCATACGGTATTTCGCCCGAGCAAGCTGTCCCAGAGCAACAATCTCCCGACCCAGGTCGACATCACCGAGGTCCAAGGCGTCATCGTCGAGCATCAGCGCGCTGACCTGCCCCCGTCCGTTGCAGCTCACTCCAACCGATCCTGACGGGTTGTAGACAGAGAATTCCCGCGGATAGAAGTCTTCGATGTCAGGTATGGCCTTCTCGGTTGTCACGCGCTCACGTCCCTGTCTGAATCCTGGTGCCACGTACCGTTAGCGAGCATCGACACAATCTCGCCGAGTTCTTGGTGCCCGGGTGCGACAGTGAGCCCGCGGCGCGCATAGGCCAGGGCCATGTCGGGTTGCTCGACGTGCCGGGCGGCAAGCTCGCGGCACACGTTCGCGACCAGGGTTGTCATCGTCGGCAGCGCCTCAGTGACGACCCATGGGGGCGATTCGGCGCCGAACAGTGGCCCGGTGACGAGTTCGGCGGCGCGCGCGAGGTTCTCGGTGGGTGAGGTCACTGGATCGGATCCCACCAAAGCGACGAAGCGCGCCCAGTCGCCGCCGATTTCGATGCGGTAACCGTCCTCGGTTGCCACGGGTTGCAGCCCGCGGCGCCGGATTTTGCTCATCGCCACGTGAAAGCTCTTCTGTTTCTGGCGTTCCGGCCCGTAGAGCAGTTCACACAGCTGCGTTGTGGTGATCGGCTGAAGCAGCGCGATCGCCCCGATGATCTGCTGCTGCATAGGTTGCAGCGCTACCCCGTCGGAGTCAGTGACCTCGAAACGGCCGAACACCGTCATCAGTCCACCGTGGGGAGCATCATCGGCAGTGCCGGTGGAGTCCTCTGCCGCCGGTTCGGCGGTCTGAGCAGTCGGGTCTTGTCTGGGTTCGGTTGGTGTTGAATCAAAGTCAGTGGTTACGGTCGGTTCTCCGTCGTCGGTGGACGCGACCGTTGGCGTCGTCGGTGCGCCTGCTGGCCCCTGCGTGTGCTCATGGGTGCCCTCCGCCTGCTCGGTGGCGACAAGTGGTTCAGAAGTGCCAGGGGACGTCACTGCCGACTCTGCAGGTATCCGCAGCGGACGCACGGGCCAGGAAGTTCCGGCGGCGAGTATGTCGACCCAGCCTGGCTGTGCTCCGTCGATGAGCGGATCAGCGATGACGACCGTCGCGTCCGGGCTCTCGCTGAGCCGCACGCCTGCCAGTGTCTGGTCGTCCCCTTCGGCGCCTTGAATTTGCGCCTGCAGTACCCAACTGTCGATCAACTCAGCGCGACCGTGGCACAGCACACCGATCTCGTCGATGGCCAATGCGTTGACGGCGATGACCTCGTGTTCTCCGACACCGACCACAACCAGAACCGGATCTGCTGAGGAATCACGCAGTCCGGGCTCGCTGCCTCGCGGCGCGCGCAGCCAGCCCGGCTCGTCGTCCGGCTCCCAGGGGGATGGCAGCCGCCCTGGTTCGGCGGAAAATTTCACGCGGATCCAGTTCGGGTCGATGCGCACGACGATCACCCGTGAGGAGGTCAATGAGTGCACCCCTCCCAGGAGCCGGCGTGCGGCACCGGTGAGGCATTCACTGACCAGCTCCGCCGGTGTGATGACCGCAGCGGTCATGCGTGCGACCTCTCGGCCGAACCGTTGTGATCGTCGGAGCCGTCAGCAGCATCTGTGGGGGTGTCGGCCGAGCCGAACCATAACTCCGTGTCCAGTTCGGGTGCTGCCTCGCGGGCGGCCTCTCTGCGGCGGTCGTTGAGCACCGCATAGCATTCGCGGAGGCCAGACATGATGACGTCGCCCAGTTGCGACGCGCTGTACCGCTGAGTGACGCCTTCGCCGAGATAGACGTCGGTGACCGTGCCCCATCCGTCGACTTCCGGCATGACATCCGGATCGTCCGGTGCTGCCCGCCGCACCCGCAGATTGTTGAATGCCGCGTCTTGGACGGCACCGATCGCGTCGCCCAGGCGCTGGCTCTTGGCCAGCCATTCCTCTACCGCAGGATGATATGCCACCCGTCGTCCCCCTACGTTTCTGTCGGCCGGGAGCGCTTGCGCTGGCCCGCGATCGGTTCGCTCACTTCGACGTTGTCTTTGACCAAGGGTTCGTCGGGGAACCACTCGGGGTTTCGGTCGATCTCTTTGCCGTCGGATCCCTTGTTGCCATGGGGCATCATTCCCATCGGCATCATTCCGCCACCCATTGGCGTGCCGCCACCGCGCGGAACCGCGGTGGTCGGCACCGCGGTGGTGCTAGCGGGCGGCGGAGCGGGAGCTGGCGGCGCGGCCTGCTCCGGTAGACCAGCAGGCATGGTGCGGCCGCCGCCGGCGCCACCTCCACCGCCGAGACCACCAAGTGGGTCGCCTCCAGAACCGAGCTTGCTCAGAGGATTTCGCGGTGATCCACCACCGGCACCGCTTGACGGTGAACCACCCATTGCGTTGCCAAGCTGGCTCGCGGCCTGGCTGGCAGCCTGCGTCGCCTGCTGTCCGGCTTGCTGGATCTGCTGACCGACCTGGCCGAGGGACTGACCGATCGCACTGGCCACCTGCGTGGGAATCGACATCAACGTCTGCATCATCTGACCGGCCAGCTGCCCCGTCTGGTTGGCCGGATCGCCCTGCCCCGTCGGATCTGCAGCCTGAGACAGCGGGTCATCAACTGTCCCAAGTTCTTTGGCGCCTTGGTGCGGCAGGTGAGGGTCACCGTCACCACCGATGCGGGGAGAATCCCCCGGGTGGTTCACGTCCTCGTTGGTCCCCCCAGCACCTTGCCCGAAGGTGGTCATCGTCTTTGCCGACACCTCCTTCATCTGGGTCATCTCACCCTCATGCTGAGCGGCGTCCGACGCGCCGCGAGGATCCCCCGCATTGGCCCTGGCCGCTGCCGCCAGGAACAGCTGGCGGGTCTGCTCGTAGTCCTCGGCGCGAGGATGGTCGGCGACAGCCGTGCTCCAGTGGCTAGCGACCTGACGTGCTGAATTAGCTTGTGCACCAGCAGCCGTCGCCGAATTCTCCATCCAGCGCCCGAAATCCTGCAGCTTCACCGACAATGCCTCAGCATCCCTGCCTTGCCACGACGCGGGAAGCCCTCCGGCGATCTGCTGCAACGACTGTGCGGCCTGGGTGAGATTGGTCGCGGCGGTGTCCCAGCCCGTGGCGTGCGCTTCGAGTCCGCTCTCACCGGCGCCGGCCCGCAAAGCCAGGTCGACCATGTCAGGTTCAGCAGGAACAGTGGCCAGCGCCGCCGGCATGTCGAAAGGCAGGTCCGGGATCGTCACCGCCGGCGGAGCGGGGATGTCGGACGGGGTCACGGCAGCAGCCGCTGCTGCCGGAGTTCCTTGACCGCCCACATTCGCGGCGCCCTCGGCGTCGTTGACGACGTAACCGGTCAAGGCTGCGGTCACCGCTTGGCCGCCCTCGGACAACCGAGGGATGCCGGCCGCCAGCTGAGAGCTGAGCTTGGCGGCGTTGACGGCAACCCGGTTGGTCGCCGCGACGGACACCGGGTCAGAGCCCGGCGGTAGCGGCGGCGGGATGGCCGCCGGAGCGCTCAGTGCCGCGGCCGCTGCCGACAGGGCCGCGGCAAGCCGCGGTCCAACTTCGGCAGGGTCGACGCGTACACCAGCCACTTACAGCGCACCACCTGCCGCGGCGTTCACCGCAGTCGCCCCTGCATGGTCGGCCTCCTCGTATCGGCCGGCCGCGTTGGTGAGGTTGTCCCCCATTGCGGAGTGTTCACCGCTGGCACCGGTTGCCTGCTCGCCGACGCCGTCGAAGAACGCCCGCATCGCGGTGCCCACCGGCGCAGCGACCGGCCCGTGGCAGCGCAGGAATTCCTGCTCGACGTCGGCGATCCACTGTTTGCATGCGCGGCTGTAGTCATCGAGTTGCGACGCCGCCGCGGCGTTGCCGTCGGCGGCGGTGCGAAGCGATGCGGGATCAACGGAAATGCGCTCTGAACTCATGCGGTAATGATCTTTCAGCCTATAGGGGTTTTCAACAGGCCTGCCACCGCTCACTACGGATTGCTCAGCAACTGCCGTCGCGACACCGGACATGAGTCCACTCCCCTCTTTGCTCGCTAATCTATACCGATAATGTACTACGCTAACATGTGTCTGTATGGGGCGCCATCGGTCACACTGCCAATCTATGACGGCCACCCCCTGCGAGCACACATCAATAACCTCCCCCAAGGCCGCCCCGTGAGCCGCCGTGTCCTGCGCGGATTCGACCCCTCCGCATTCTCCCAGGCCCGCGAAGCCGCCGGCATGAGCCGCAAAGATCTGGCCCGCCTCGCTCGAACCGGCCGCGCCACCATCGACAACTGGGAGACCGGCCGAGTCACCCCACAGATCGACGTCCTCGTCCGCGCCGCCAAGGCTCTCAACGCCCCCCTCGACACGTTCGTCAACATCCCCGCCAACCAGCGATATCCCGGCGATCTGCGCGTCTTACGCGGGCTAACACAACCCCAGCTCGCCAACGCGACCGGCCTGAGCACCACTACCATCGGCTCCATCGAGCGCGGCGAAGTCACCCTGTCCGATGCCAACGCCCAGGCCATCGCCGCCGCACTCAAACTGAGCCCTCAGACCTACCAGCAGGCCTTCGAACGCGTCCGAACACGGCCGCCCGGCACGCCGGCGTAGACCTGCGCCGAGCGGTTGGCCACCCTCCCGATTCCCTCTGCTGCTCTCAAAGCAACCAGCATGGGCGATACTTTGAGACATGGACCCCGTTGACGCCCTCTTGCAGCAAGCGCGCCAACTGCTGGGCGGCTCCACCCCACCAGACCCCGAACCCGCCGCCCTCGGTGAACCCAACCTCGCCAGCCAACACCCGACCAGCTGGGACGGTGACGCCAGCACCCAGGCCGCCACCACCAGCACCACCCTCGACGGCCAGCGCGACCAACTACGCAGCACCCATCACAACGCCGCCAACACCATCGCCGCCGCCAACACCATCGGACAAGGCGCGCGCGACAACCTCACCGCAGTCGAGACCGCCTGGCAACAAGACAAAAGCACCTTCACCCCGACCACCGCCCAGGGCCAAGCCGCCCTACTGCAAGCAGGCCAGCAGCGCATCACCGAAGCCACTCAAATCGTCGAAGACACCGCCAGCCAGTACCAAAGCGCCGCACAACAACTCCAGACCCACACCACCGAACTCGGCGGCGACTCCACCGACCCCACCATCCAAGCAGTGGATTTCACCGACCTGCCACAACGCCCACAGGCCGACGATCCGCGCAAGTACTGGCTGGGCACTGACGACATCGTGACTCTCGAACCCGGCGCCCTAGGCCCCCACGGCTACATGGAGCTGGCACCGAACTCCGGAGTGTGGGTGCCCAATCCTCGCAACTTCCCCGTCGGGGTCGACCGGGCGCCAAGCAAGAGCCCGATCGACCTCAGTCGCGTCGTCCATCTGGCGCCCGGACAGCTGGGCCCCTATGGCTACGACGAGCTCGTGCCGGGCTCCGGCACGTGGATTCCCAGCCCCAGCTCTCTGGTCGTCACCCCTGATCCGGGTCCACCGCAATCGCCGATCGATCTGCGCAAGATCGTCCAGGTGCCCGCCGGGCAGCTGGGACCATCGGGTTACACCGAGCTGGTGCCCGGCACCTGGGTGCCAGACCCGCGCGCCAACGGGCCTCGATAGCGACGACGAGCTGCCCGAACATCCCCCGGACGGGAGCGGACAGACCGCTGACCTGTCGGACCCGGCGACTATCATTGAGCATTCCGTTTAATCCCCTCTGTGGGTATCATCGGGAGTCATGGGAAGTAGTGCTGCCTGTGAAGCCGACCTCGCGATCGAAGCGGCCGGCCAGTGGGGCATGTTCACTGCCGCCCAGGCGACTCGTCTGGGCCTCACCCGCAAACGGCTCACCCAGCTGACAGCGGCCGGACGCATCCACCACGCCGATGCTCGCGGCGTCTACCGCTTCGCCGGCGCGCCTGAGGACATCACCCTCGACACCCTCAGGGCACTATGGCTGGCGTTGGATCCGGGGTCGTTCGCCGGCGAGCGAATACGTCGGCTGCACACCGGCGGCACCGACGCCATCGTTTCGCATCTGGCCGCAGCACATTACGTCCACGGCCTGGGCAGCCTGCACCCCGACTATCTGGACTTCACCGTCGTTGCCCCACGACGCAGCAACAACCCCCTGGTCCGCTTCCGTGTCACCAAACACACCTCGTTCCAGATTGTGGCCGGCCTGCCCGTGACAACCATCGCCCAAACCGTCGCCGACCTCTACAGCGACGGCATCGACGCCGGCCACCTCGGCGACATCCTCACCGACGCACTGCTCAGCGCTGCTGCCGACATGGCCGCCATCACCGCCGCCCTCGACCCGCTCACCGACAACAACGGCCGAGACACCATCCTGCACGCACTGTCCGTCGTCGGCGCGCCCGAGTCCCTCGCCGAAGCCAACGAGCTGCTGTTCGCCAGCCGACGATGAGCTGGTCCAGCGACTACCGCTCCGAACGCGCCTTCTGGGTCGCACTGCGGACCCGCGCCACCCAGCAGTCGCGCACCGACCACACACACTCGTCGCAGGAACTCATCCGACAGTTCGTGATCCAGAGATTCATCGCCCGGCTGTTCACCGACACCGACAGCTCCCCGTGGGTTGTTGCCGGCGGCACCGGAATGCTCATCAGGATGCCCGGAGCCCGCGCTACCCGCGATCTCGACCTGACCACGCTCACTCCCGACCTCGGCGAACCCCATGCCGTCCAGCAAGCATTGTCGACCGCCACCGGCGCCCACGACGCCGACCCCTTCATCTACACCGTTGACACGGGAAAGCCGTTCACCGGCGCGGTGCGCGGTACCAAGCTCCGGATCACCGCCACCGTTTCAACCGATCGCGCCGCCACCTTCGGCCTCGACGTCGCCGCCGACACCATCCTCGTCAGCGATATCGAACACCAGCAGATGCAGCCCGCGGTACCCGGCATGCGAGGGCTACCTCCCCTGCCGTCAGTTCCGTTGTTCCCCCTGGCCAGCCAGATCGCCGACAAGGTCGTGGGCGTCATGTACCGCGACGACAAGAACCGCTCCGCCAACCGCTACCGAGATCTCGTCGATCTCGCCCTCTACGCACAGTCCGTCGATGTCAGCGCCGCCGCGCTGCGCTCTGCGCTTGCGGACCGCGCCGCAACGCGTACCCAGCCCCCGCCGGACCGGATCGAGATTCCCCCAGGCTGGGACGCCGGTTACGCCCGCACCGCAGCCGCGACCAGCTTGCCAGTACCCCTTCGCGACGCCGCCACCGCCGCCGATGTCGTCAACGCCTGGTTACAGCCCGTTCTCTCCGGCAGCATTGTGGCAGAACACATCTGGGACCACAGCGCATCGGCGTGGCGACCACCGGATCACGCCCCACATCGGCCCGGCGAGGTCTGGGTCCGCCCCCACACCCGGGACGGACGCGACATCGCCGACTACTACCGCCGCGCACCGCGGCGGCCATAAAGCCAACATTCAGGCGGCGGTGTCAGCCCGCCCGCCGAATCTGTTGTGGCGCACTGTAATCGCGGCTATCACCGCACGCAGTGAAATCGCGTTCACCAAGTCGTGTGCACCACAGGCGCCCGTCGCCGTGCAGGCGACCATGGTCCGGCGCCCTGCCACCGACCCATTGGAATGCCTCGATTTCTGTGCGGTGTGCACGCTGGACGGCCGCCACGGCCGGATCGAGGTCGCTGTCATGGCTGGCGATGATGACCAGATCGATCGCATCACTGTCAGCGGCGGAGATAACCGCCAGCGCGCAAAGAACGTCGATACCTTTTTCGCGCGCTTCCACGTCCGAATGCAGCGCTGGGCCCGGCCCAGTGCTGTAGCGCTGCTGCACCACGCGATAACGCAGCGGGCGGTGAGTCACCGTGACAAGGGGGTCGGTCTCCCATTCGCATTGTTGGGCGAGGTTGCGCTGGTAGCCGGCGAGGTCGTACTCAGGCTCCGGCAGCCCGCGGAACACCTGCACCTCAGCGAGTTCTGCCCTGCCGCGCCCGGCGGCAGCGCGCACATCGAGCAGTCGTCGCGCGAACGCTCCCGGGGAAATCAGGCACTCGTGCAGCGGGCGTTCACCACAGAATCGCTCATGACCTCGTAGGTGCACATTCTGGTAGTCGACGATCACCGCCGCCTGGCGTGCAGACATGATGCCCTCCTTGGGTTCTAACCACGCCGATGCCGACGCAGGCCTCTGACCAACACCACGGCGAGCAGGCCGAGTCCGATCGGGATAAGCAATGGCGCAGACCGCGCCGCATCGGAGACGACGATGGACCCGAATCGCCACATCGCTGAGTCGGCGAACGTGTCGAGCAGGCTGTGCTGGTGGTAGTGCCCGGCGGCGATGAGCGTGATCATGATTTTGAACGTAGAAGGCCGAGTGGTCGTCTTCCAGAGGACCAGGCTCCTGACCGGGCCGGCGAGCTGCTGCTGGCAGCCCCGGTGAAGACTGCGGGGAATCTTGCTACGTTCCTTGATGTGCCCATGCTTGCGCTGCACACCATGCATTCCGGCCCCCCGGAGTTGACCGATCAACTGCCCGCGTTGGCGCGGTTGGCGATCGCTATGGATAACACCGGGGAGTTCCGCTACTGGTACGCGAGCCTGGAGGTGCCGTGGCGGATGAGCTTGCCTGAGGACGTCGACCCGGCGCAGGTGCCGCAGGGCTGGTTGCGCCGGGACGGCGGCCGGTTGGTCTATATCGCCCGCGAGCTGATCGTCGCGTTCCCGGCTGATAGCCCGCCGATGACGGTGGACCAGCCCAACATCGGAGTCGGTGTTGCTGTTGTGACCGATCCCAGCCTCGTTCAGGATCTGGAAATGGACCCGGCCAAGGTGGCCTATGTCGGCGGTTTCAGCGGCGATCTCACGGCCGCGGTCACGCCGCTGGCCGCCCGCCCCGCTCGCCGTTGATCCGTTCGGGGCCCACCGCGCATTCCCCCACCCAACGCCTCGGCCAGCGATTCATGGTGAATCGGTCGCTGCTGGCATCGTCAGGCCGGGCAGCCGGTGCAAATTCCGGTGTTGTCGGCGAAACTAACACGCCAGGCGCACGGACCGCAGATCGTCTCGCAAGCGTCGTAGTCGGTGCATCCGCACACTCTGCATACCCGCGGATACGCCCATTCGATCCGCGTGATGTCCTGGCCTGCGGTCACGCCACGGTGGGTGGCGCAGTAGAAGTCGATGAATCGGCCGGTCGTCCAGTCGGGGAAGCCCTCGGCAATCACATCTGCGGCGGTGATCGCTTCCAGCGGTTCCCGTCGCACGTCGAGTGTTTCCACCGTCTCGATCACCTCCAGGGGCTCCCCGCGTCGACGCCCACGCACCTTCTTGCATAGCGTGAGCAAGTCGCCCGGGTACAGGATGCGGTTGCCGCGCTTGTCCATCCACCAGTTGACACGTCGTGTCTGGGTCTTCTCTCGACGGCGCACCTGATCGGTGGTCAGGGCCACACTCATCAAACGTGGCATTCCAATCCCTTTCTCCTGGTTGATCATTACGCCGATCGAGATGCCTCGTAGGCGAATGGGGCGGCCTCTGATTCGCTCATCGCCTCGTCGGCGATCGCGTCACGAGCGAGCCCCTTGCACTTGCCGCAGAGCCGGGAGTTGGTCGTTCCGAGGTAGGGGCCCGGGGTGTCTTCGCGGGCCAGGCCGTACCCGCACCAGGTGCGCCATCCGGTGGACGCGGAGTCGTCGCGTACCAAGATGTGAAAAACTCGATCTTGGCGCATCGGATCGGTGCGGTGGGAGACGCCTTGTGAGAACATCGTTGAACCTGCCTTGCCGTGTCGCGACCCTGTTTCTGCCGGTGTCAGTCAGGCTGGGATGCCGTTGGCTTTGACCCATGCCTGCAGGCCGGGAACTAGATCCTCGACGACGATGTCGCCGTGTGCCACCTGCGACCGCAACGCTTTTCGCGCTTCGGCGCTGAACTTCTTGTCGGCCTTGGCGCGATACTCGGCCATCAGGGCCTCAGCATCCTGGCCATTTCTTGCGGCCAGCGCCCGCACAGCGGACTCCGTGGTGGCCCGCCACTCGCTGGCCGACGGGTGCTCGTCGCCATACCAGAACAGACTGTTCAGCGCGCTGGCGATCGCGTTACTGGCAGCGCGTTCGGTGCGATAGAGCGTCATGCCGGTGGCGGGATCGGTCACCGAGGCCGCCGATGCGGCTGAGGCCTTGGCTGCCTTCTGGGCGGCTCGCTGTTCGCGCTCCACGTCCGTGCGTCGACGAATCTCCCCCACGCGCGTGAGAACCTGCACCGGCGCCGTCGGGTAGCAGACCGTGCACGCCAATTCGCCAGCTGCGTAGACAATTTCGTCCTCGCTGCGCCCGCTGTAGTGGGTGAGCCACTCATACCGTGTCGATGGATAGCAGGATGTGCACGAGGTCGATCGGTGCACGTGGCCGCTGACGTTCTGCACAAGGAAGGCGCGCGGCCATCCGCCCCGCCGGCGGTACTCCTGCTCGTAGGGCACCATCTGCGCCGTGAGTGCGTCTACCTTCGACTCGCACGTTGCGGCCTCGCCCTCCCATCGCTGCGCCGCAGGGATGTTGGGGTGACGCCCTTCGCGGGCCCGCCGAGCAGCCACCCGCAGGCTCTCGTGGCGGGAAACAAGCAACGCACGTTCGCGGCCGAGGGCGTTGAGTTTCGCGTCGATCTCAGCGGGCGGCATGTACGGCAGCTGTACGACATCAGGGCCGGTGGCAGTAGCGTCATCTGGCATATGTCTACTATAGCCGACACGTTGAATGTCGTCTATAGTAGACATTGCGGGTGGTGTGAAGACCCGCGATCGTCCCCATCACCCAGACACGTCAGTGCCCTGGGCTATACATCCACCAGGAGTAGAAAGAGGTCCGCCACGATGAAGCCGACCCCCGAACAGCAGGCGATCATCGAGGCCGCCAAGACTCACAGTCACCTGGTCATCCAGGCCGGCGCAGGCACCGGCAAGACCTCGACCCTGCGAATGGTCGCCTCCGAGATCAACAGCCCCATGCTCTACATCGCCTACAACCAGGCCATCAAAAAGGAAGCCGAGAAAAGCTTCCCCAAGCATGTCAACTGCAAGACCTCCCATGGATTGGCCTTCGCCGTCGTCGGGAAACGATATGCACACCGCCTCAAGGGCGGCCGCCAAACCAGCAGGGACGCAGCACAAATACTCGGCACGTCGTGGCTGGAGCTCTCGGCAACTCTTCGGATAACCCCGGCGCAGATGGCCCGCATCGCCACTGACACCGTCCAGCGATTCTGCTACTCCGCCGACGACGAGATCGGCCACCACCATGTACCGCACCAGAACGGCGTCTTCGACGACAACCACCACGCCCTCGCCCTATCCGTCCTGCCCTACGCACGCAAGGCATGGTCGGATCTGCGCAACCCCGACGGGAGTCTGCGGTTCAACCACGACCACTACCTGAAGATGTGGGCTCTCACCCGGCCACGACTCGACACCGACGTCGTGCTGCTCGACGAAGCCCAGGACTCCAATCCCCTTGTCGCAGCACTTGTTCAGCAGCAGGACGCGCAGCAGATCGCAGTCGGCGACAGCAACCAGTCCCTCTACGGCTGGCGCGGCGCCGTCGATGCGCTCGGCCAGTGGGACGCCGACCACCGCCTCTTCCTGTCACAGTCGTGGCGGTTCGGGCCCGCGATTGCCGATGAAGCCAACAAGTGGCTCGCCTGGATCGGCGCCGAACTGCGACTGACCGGCAACCCGGCGCTACGGTCGCGCCTCACCGATCTCGACGCCCCCACAGCCATGCTCTGCCGCACCAACGCCGGCGCCATGTCCGAGGTCATGGGCCTGCTCGGCCAGGGACTGAAGGTGGCCCTCGTCGGCAAAGGTGACACGATCCGGCGCCTGGCCTTCGCCGCGGCCGAACTCAAGGAGACCGGCCGCACCAGTCACCCCGAGTTATTCGTGTTCACCAGCTGGGCCGACCTACAGACCTATGTCGAGGAAGAGTCCGAGGGACGCGATCTCAAGCCGTTCGTCGATCTGATCGACGAACACGGAACCGATGCCGTCATCGACGCCATCGACGCATTGGTCGACGAAAAGATCGCCGACGTCACGGTCTCCACCGCTCACGCCAGCAAGGGCCGGGAATGGGAAGCCGTGAAAGTCGGCGACGACTACCCCACCGACGACAGCCGCGAGGACACCGTCAAGAGCGACGCCATGGTCGCCTACGTCGCCGTCACCCGAGCCCGCATGCTGCTCGACCGCGGCGGCCTGGCGTGGATCGACAAGCACCAGCGCCGACGATAGCCACACGACCCGCTGGTGCGAGTCAGGGCGGCGGAGTCTGCCCCGCGGTCTCGGGCCCGGATCCACCAGGCCACTGCCGAGCCTGCTGCGGCGGCAGCGAGACCAGCTGCGCGGCATGCTGCGATGACAGCTGGGCCAGCTGGGTCACCGGCACAGACCACTGTGCCTCGTCGTCGAATCCACTGGTCATCGCCGCCTCCCTCCTACTCGTATGTGATGACACTACGTCGCGGAGTCGGCTGGTCGCACCGCTCTGGCCGAACACCACTGTGACATCGCGAGCTTCCCGCGGCCGTTCCCGGTCGGAACCTCGCAGCTCACCAGCGCCAGCCATCCGCCGGCAGCCGATTGCGCCCAGGCATGCAGGCGGCCCGGAACCTGACCGCGAAAGACCAGGCCTTCGGTCTTCACGCGCATCGCCACCTCATCGCGACGGAACGCGTCATCGGGATTGGTGATCAGCAGGCTCAGATCCACCACGACGGGTTTCGGCGGATCCACCACTCGACGCGTCGGAGGGTGCATCGCGACTGGCCAATCTTCGAACACATGTGTGATTGTCGCCTCTGTCGGGCCTCGGTGTCGATCAATTCAGCCCGCCGCCGATCGGGGCGCCTGATCAGGCTCGCTGGATGAGGTGCTCGACGAACTCGGGAACTCGGCGAGACGCCGGGCCAATCCAATGGTGATCGAACCGCCCCCCGTCAGTGGCAACCTGATTGATCTCGTAGGTCTCGGCGCCGGCGGCCTTCGCGATCGCCGCGAACTGGCTGGCCGGATACACCGTTCCCGAGGTGCCGATCGCCGCGAAAACACTCGCGGTAGCGAGCTTTTCCACGATCATGCTCAAACCGATCGTGCGCTCGCCGAACCACACCACGTGCGGTCGCCACTGCGTATCGGTCTCAACAACATCGTGCGTCCACTCCAGCACCTGGCCAGTGTCGACGTGGCGGATCTTACGTAGCTCGCCGTGCATCGCCGTCAGCTCGACCGTGCCGGCACGTTGATGCAGATCGTCGATGTTCTGCGTGACCAGGTGCATGCGCGGACCGAGGTGGCGCTGCAGGCGCGCCAGCGCGTGGTGCGCGGCGTTGGGTTCCACCTCGTGCAGACGGCGGCGCAGTCGGTTGTAGAACCGCTGCACGGTGACCGGGTCGGCGACGAAGCCGTCCGGTGTCGCCACGTCCTCGCGGCGATGCCCCTCCCAAAGACCGTCGGCGCCGCTGAACGTCGGGAGTCCGGACTCGGCGCTGATCCCAGCCCCGGTCAACACCACAACTTCGGTCACGGCCAACTCCCCCTTTGCCCCTCTTTCGATTCAGCTGGACTCAAAGAGCTGGTTCAGCCTATTGATCTCTTGCTGCCGACGATGTTGGCGCCGGCCGTCGCACACCAACCGGACCAATTCCTCGGTGGCCGGATCCTGGCGATACCGCGCGATGCCTTCAGCGACTAACAGACTGACCAATTGGTGAGGTCGGACGCGCAGGGCGCAACACAGCGCCGCGAATTCGTCGACCTTGTCTTCGCCAACAACACGGTAGGACGTCTTGAGCTCATCCATCCGCGTCCACCAGCCGGGTCATCGCCAACCAGCGACAGCGTGCACGAGCTCGGACGTCCCGCCGGCGCCGGCGCCACCAGCCAGCGCGAGCACCGCGGCGCTCACCAATAGCCGCCGTACGCGGCGGATGATTCTCAGCACCGCGGCGGCGAACAGCCCAGCAGCGACACCGGCTAGCACAGCGGCGGGATGGTCGCTGACGATACCGACGAGATCCGTCACGGGTGGGGCCTGCCCGCAGGCGCGGCAACATATGTGAAATCGGCTTCGCAATGGCGTATTTCGGCCTCATACCCAGCCTGCACCTCGTCGACCAGGCCGCCGGCGCCGCGCTCGCGGGCGATCCGCGCAGCCACATTCCACACGCTTTCGGTCTCCTCGTATCGGGTTCCCGACAGCACATAGCCGATCTCTTCGACGACCCGGCACACGCTGAGCAGCGAGCCCATGTGGATGTGGTTGCATTCATCGAGATATCGGGCCCAGTCCGCGACTGCATCGAAATCCCGCCCCGCGATGGCGTCCTCTAATGTGCCTGTCGGCCGATCCAAGAATCCGGTCATGACTCACCCACTCTTCCCTGCGGCGTTGGCGAATACGGATTGAGAGGGCCGCTTGCCCCCGCCTACCGACGTCGGGAACTGGTCCCATGTTCGGCCATCCAATTCGCGGCCGGCCGTCTTCTTACCGACACGTTGGAGGATCTCTCGCAACACGAATCCATGGGGGGCATCTTGTGTTGCTGAGCCATAGATCCGGGGACCGTCGAGAACCCCGACACCGTAACGTCTCGTGCTTGCCCATTCACCGTTTTGCTTATGCAAGAACGCAACACCTTTGGCTAGGCATTGGTCTCTAATCGTGCGCGCCCATTGTGGATCCATCGGGCGGCCGCCAGGACCGGATTCGCCACCGGTAATCACCCAGTCAATCCCATTCAAGTCCAAGCTGGGCAACGGGCCCAGTAGCGGCTCCAGCGACAAGAACCGGACCGCTGCAGGGGTCTCCCGTAAATCGTCGGCGCGCCCGGTGTAGTCATCTGACTCGATCGAGGTTCCCAGCCACACGTTGGGCAGGGGCCACGGGCATTCCCCGTCGGTCCGCTCGAACAGCCAACGGATGTTCCATGCCGGGATGTTCGGACCGTTTCGACGAAGATCCCACAGTGCCTGCATCATCGCCTTGTGGACTCGGCCCCCGTGTGCGAGAAGCTCTCGCATCCGGCCCGGCCGTTTCGTTAGTACTTGGTAGCTGTGCTGCGGAGTGAGTGCCATCGTGGCGAATATCTTCCCTTGGAAGTCCGCGACAACTCGCGCGTGGAAGACGTCAGACATGCTGTCCAAGAACACCATTTGACTCTTGCGTGGCCACTTGACGATCGGATCCAGGACCGACTCATGATGCATTGTCACTGCAAAGCCGGGACCACTCGTGCGTGGATCGCCGTCATTCTGGTACTTCGCCGATCCCATCGCCTTGAGTCGACGGGCCATCGTCATCGCGTAGCAGCGATCGCACCCAGGTGAAATTCGGTCACACCCAGTTGTCGGGTTCCACGTGGCCTCGGTCCATTCGATGGACGTGGCGGTACTCACCACTTCCCTCCCAACGAACCCTCAAGCAGCCAAACGCAATACCTGCGGACCACTTTCAGACGCCCCTCACTGCAGTGAGTTCCGCGCACCCCGGCAGCCCGGAGATCAGCCCGCGCCTGTAGCGGGTACGGCCGATTCATGCGCTTGCCTCGAACTGGGCCAGCGGATCGACGTCCGGAATGCCGTGAAGCGTCAGAGGCCTTCCGGAATCCAGTTCCTGACTCCACTGAAACACCCATTCGCCCAGACCATCGCCCGCGTCGAACTCCGCAACGAGACGGCGCGCTGCGATGTCGGCGACCTTTGGGTCGACACGCTGCAGCACAGCCAGCAGATACGTCATTCCCCAGCCGTTGACGCTGCACGAGATCGCCTCATGCCAAGCATCCCGGTTCTTGGCGATCAATTCGCGTTCGCGGATCGACTTGTATTGCGCTGGCCACCAGTCCAATTGCTCCCGCAGCAGCGTCATCGCGGGTTCACGCTCGCGTGCGGCGCGCTTGTCTTCATCATCGCCCCACAGCGACACTGGGCCGCTGTAGCCCTCATCCATTTGCCAGTCTCGGATGGCTCCGCGGACAGCGTCGCCCAGGTCTGCGTTCTCCGGTTTGGCGAAGTGGTTTCGCGTGTCGAAATCCCAGTCGAAGTGTTTGAGGACGTCGGCCAGTTTCTCCAGGCCGCTCACATAGGTGCTTTCGACCAGCTGCGCGCCGGTGTGCGTGTGCGTCAAGGCAAACGTGCCGCGGAATCGCAGATTGCGACCGTCCTTGCTGCACCCTACCGCTGGTGCGATCACCAACTGTGGGCAGACCGTGGGCTGCGCAGGTACCCACACTGTTCGGCGCCGTTCACCATCAATAATCAGCGGTATCGCCTGGCGCACAAAGTCCTTCAGTTCCGGGCCGCATTGCCGGGAGAGTTCTGGTGGAGCCTCACCCAGGGGCTCGGTACCGTCTTCAGTTGCGTTCATCTCTGCTCCCTAACTACGTTGTTGCGGATCTCGGTCTGCTCGATCGAAGGTCTGGTCACGCACTGCTCAGCCTCTTGCCTGTTTCCGGTTTGTGGCCGCGATTAACACCCGGGGTACGTCGTGGCGATCGCGCACGCGTCCATAGCTGGTGCTGCGCGCGGAGCTGCTCGGAGAACCCGTGGGTCAGCTTCGGCCAGTCGCCGACGGTGTAGTCGGCGTCGAGGATGTCGTCACAGTCGGGACAGGTGACGTCCTGACGAAACGTTGTGAGGTCGCCGTCTTGTTCGCAAAGCGCTCCGGGGATGCTCCCGCCGTCCGGCGCATGTACGTGGATGTTCATCAAACCGCTTTTCCTGACTTGTGTTTCGGGTCGGTTGTTCGATCCTGCGCATGTAGCCCCGCCTCGGCTGCCGGCGTGGGAGTATCCGGTCTGCGACTGCCGCCGCTCGTTGCTTGCCGTGCGATGAGTTCGTATCCCACATCCACAACGGAGCGTGGTTGAGCGATGCCTGGGATCAGCCAACCGGGGAACCGCACCGTCACCGTCTCCCCGAGTGCTCCCAGGTCTACGGGGACGGAGATTTCCACCCAGCCGTCGACGCAGGACCACTCGGCCAACAGTTGTGGTTCGGGGCCGTCATCGTTGGTGCAGTCGATGCGCATGGAATCCAGCCACACCGCGGCCGGCAACCGAATCGCCTCATCGGCCATGACCGCGGCCCCCTTGCGCCTTACCTGAATCGCCTGCGCCGCAGGCATTTACATTCCACGACCCGTCGTCGGTGTAATCCGTGCCATCCAAGTTCCACAGCTGCCCATTCGAGTCGAGGACACTGTCGTGCCCGCAGCCCGGACACCGGAACGCCGATAGCACCCCCACGGGATGGCGGCCCCTTCTCAACCGCGCCCGGCCGATCGCCGGCGGGGCGGTGTCGGGATCGGTCCAGACATGTCCAACGTTGATCATCCGCGTATCCGTGGACCCGCAGCGATCGCACGACTCAGACCGCCCTCGCCTTGGTGGGCACATGAACACCTCGCCCGTGCTCGACCAGGCGCCCCACTGCACTGGCAGTCCGTCCCACCGTGGCGGCAGATCATGCGTGCGCGGCCACAGGTCCAGCTCCCCCTGCGCGGCTTCAGCCATCACGACCACCGTGGTCGCCGGCCAGATGTGCAGTCCATTTCTCCTCGAATACAGCCAGCGACGAAGCACGCTCCTGGTCAAGGTATTGCTCGTACTCCTCACGATGCGCTTCGCGCAGCCGCGCTAAGGCACGCCCGGGAGCGGGCGAAAGCTCCCACGACCGCAAGATCGTCCGCCGCATGCCGCAGGCGCACTCGTTGGCCTCTTGCACGGCCGGCTGATCCAGGTCGACGATGTCGACAGCGCTCGCAGCCAGCTCCATGTTCTCGATCGTTCAGCCCGCCATACCTGTTTTCAACAGGACCAATACGCGGGCAACTAACGCTGCAGCGCCCCCTCGGTCGCCTCGGCAGACCGTAGCGGGTGTCGCAGGCGCTTCCATTCGAGGGGATCTGGGGCGCACCTGCGACAACCCGCGATCGACGCTACCAGGGCAACCATCACGATTCCCGCTCCTTGGCCTGCCACACCAGCAGCGATCCGGGGCGCCTCACCTCTCCATTTGGAGATGCCCAGCAGCCGGTCAAGAGCGCGTAGCGGCGGCGAGCGCGTCGCAACGCCGAGCGAACTCCTCGCACTGCTGGGCTTGCTCGGCGTCTCCGCCTGTCCGGTACTCGGCGGCACGGCCGCGGTAGTACCGCGCTCGGGTCGGGAAATCAGTCGGCGTCCGCGTCATATCCCGTGATTCTGCGCCACAGGTACGACAACCGCAGAACCACTTCCCGTCGCAGTCGGTAGCCCCGCGGCCATCAGCAGCTCTTCTGCTAGACCACAAGGGTGGCCGACTCGACCACACCGAGCGCGAGCCGCCACGCTTCGAGCCGGTCGCTGTAAGCGGTCCCAGGGCGCGCGCAGCCGTCATACCAGTCCGCCTGCTGCTCGCACTCCAAGTAGCTGGAATGCCAGCCATCCGGGTGAAGTACAAATGGGTCCAGCCACCAGCGCCATCCGATCGAATTGGGGTGTCCGCGTCCGTCAGCGAGGTGGTGCAATCGTGCGGTTACCTCAGGGTGCGAGTCGCGGACTCGATGCAGCTCCGGCCATGAGATGCACCAGCGTGGCCGCTGATCCCAGCCCTGCCAGGTGTCGCCGGCTTCGAATCTCAGGCCGTCGCTCCAGATCGCCCACGCCCAACCGGGCTTGCCGGCCGGCCCGCGACGGAAGCTTGCCTTCGCCTCGCCGCGATCAAGTTTGCGCTCGATCGCATCCGAGTGCAGCCACCAGCCGATGAGGCCCGGCCACGGTGTCTCGGTGAGGAAGCGACCGGCTGCCGAGGACGCGTCGCGCGCGGAGCCGGCGCGCTCCTCTTCAGCGGCTTCAATCTCGCCGAAGAGGTCGTACTGTATCGCCCGCGTCGTCATCGATTTTCCTGCGCTGCTTGATGTTCAGCGAGTAAGCCGTGCGATTTCGGCTGCGCTCGGCGCATAGCGAAGTACTCGAACCCGACGCAGGTACGTCCGCATATCTGGGTGGAAGTTCGGCTGAGGACTGCCGTCGTAGCGGACTGGCGGCTCGCCGGCGCATTCGCAGGTGGGTCGAGCCGGGGTCGTGTAGGGATGCCCGCATCGCTGGCACCAGCCGGCCTTCGAGACTGTCATCGTGATCTCCTTTGCATCGTGCCGGTGGTTCATCTCTCGGCCCACCATGTGCGCCACCTTGGCGCGTCGAGACGCCGAGTGATTTCGCCGACGATGGCGCCCTCACTGGTCCTGATCGTGGCTGTGCGCCAACCCTGGTAATAGAGACGTTCGGTAAGGGAGGCTGGTGTCACATCCTCCACAGCGCCACCGCCTGCAGCGCCCGACTTCTTGATGCCCGTATAGACCAGGCGTTCCGTCATTTTCGGCACTCCGTGAGTTTGGTGTCTTCGCAGGATTTCACTGCGTGAAGGGTGATGTTTGTCGCCTCTCGCGACGGCGGTTCGTCCTCCAGCTTCAGCTTCCGCGGCTCTACCCAGGAGACGTCGTGATTGTTGTGGCTCACGGCAATGCAGTTCGCGGCGACAGCTTCAGGGTGAAGCGATTGATCGAGAACACGACCGAATCGGCGTAGCCGTCCGCATTTCCAGCTGACGCGCTGACCGGGTTTCACCGCGGTAGCCTGCTGCCTGTTCATCTCTGCCCCTCCCCTTCCAGGCGCCCGACGTAGCCGACGGCCGCGGCCTCCTCGCTCCACAGTGCGTCCATGCGCTCAGATAGCTTGCGGTGCCGCGCCGTTGCGGTCTCCACGTCGACGTCGGCAGCCGCTAGGTTGGCCTTCAGTTCGGCGTATTCACGGCGCCCTTCCACCCGTGCTCGTACGTCTGCGATGGTCGGTGTCTCCGACTTCGGGCTGGACGCCTTGGCTTGGTTTTCCAGCAGGTCGAACGCTGCCAGCGCTGATGACAGATCGGGATACTCGGCTCGGTTGTAGTTGATGGTCAGCGAGTATCCGTCTTCGGCCCCGCGCTGCCAGGTGGTCATGTGAACGATTCGGCCGTCTGGCAGCGGTCGGGTCCAGTAGCAGCCAACTCGCCCTTGGGTCCATCCAGCAAACGGATCATCGTCGACCTCATTCGGGACGGCGTATTCGTCCTGTTCCGTGCCTTCCGCACGAAGCCGGGCGGCGATCGGATTACCGCATCGTGACATATGTCTATTATAGTCGACATTGCCGACAAGCGCGCCCCTTTGCGGCTTTGCGGCAAGGATCCGATAGCAGCGTTCTCGTTCGCGAGGCAGACCTAACGCCTGCTTCGACTTTCAACCTGGGGCCAGAACTACCCAACTGCCCTGGCGCACCGCATCAGCCAGTCCAACGACTCCGCACCGGGAAAGTAGTGCGATCCGCCGCAGCGTGCCCAATCTTGGCTAGCTGGACCTCGAAGGGAGTGTCGACATCGAGCACTAGCTGTCTTGGGTCAGCTCGCGAGCTTGCTGACTGGTGATCGAATACCCTGAAGGAAGTACGATACGGCCACCGTCGCCGAAGCGTGCCCCTTTGAGAAGTCGCAGCGCCGCGAGATCGCGAGGATCAGTCGGGATACCGACTAACTCTGGCGCGTTCCGACCGCATTCCAGCGCTTCATTTGTCGGTACAGCCTCGGGATCCGGCAACGGCATCGATGATCGCGAAGGTGACTCAGCGAATTGGCCGGACGGCCGATCTTCTGTCCGCGTATTCAGCAGAGCGCGTTTGCTTTTGAAAAGGACGCAGACCCAGCACACGAGTAGCAGTGCACCGACAATCACAAATCCAGCAGTGCACGCCCAAAGAACCGGTTCAACCCAGTCGGGCGTCGGATTACGTCCCATCTTCAGCTCCTGCCTGCGCGTCGGCCTAAATGACTGTTGGATGCTGCCGAATCTATTCGAGGACTTTCGGTGCCGCCTGCCTATTCCGTAGCGGCCGGTGAATCGTCGGTTCCGGTGTGAGACTCGTTGGGGCTCAACGGGGCTAGCACGTTGGTCAGTGTCGCCGTGATCGCGGCGATCTTCACCGAAATGGTCTCGGCGTCAGCCGACATGGCCCGCAGTTGTCGGGTGGCCAGCTCATCGACGCCGGTTTGTCTGGCCAGCGCATCGAGTTCAGGGGCCAGGGCCATCGAGTTCTCGATCGCTCTGAGCGCCGCAATCTGACTCGATAGCTCTTCGACGTTCACGGCGTACGACCACAGCGCAGCTACACGTTCGTGCAGCGACCGGACGATCCGTTCGAGCAGCTCGTGCTCCAGCCGGAGGGCGGCGCGGGCCTGCTCATGGTCACTGGTGTCGCCGGCGGGAGCCTCACCCAGGCGGGCGCGCATAGATGCGATCCTCATCGCGTGCGCCCTGAGCTGCTCGGCCTCCCGCTCGGGCGAGAACACGATCCGGTGCTCATCGAGCACAGTGTCAGTCCATGCCGTGGACGCCTCGATCTTCTTCGTGAGGTGCTCGGCGACCGCGGCCAGCCTGATCTCCGGCCACTGCGGGTCGACCGGCACTGCGTGCCGCCGCATGGCATCGATCTGGTCTTGCGTCAGCTCGTAGCGCTCAGCGTCTACTTGTGGGTTCTTCACTGCGCGGTTATCGAGATATAGCCGCACGACTGTGGCGGCGCTGCCTGCGGCCGATAGCACCGGCGCTCCCAGGAGAACACCTGTGAACAGCTTGCCGAGTGCGGCATCGCTGATGCCGACCCCGTAGCCCAAGACGGCGAGCAGAGTTCCGATCGCGGCGCACAGTAGGAAGATTCCGACAAACGCGGTGCCGGCGAAGACGACGTACTCTCCGGTCGTCCACAGCCGACACGGTGGCGCCTCGCCGTCACTGTTCACCACACGCCAGTCGGACACGAACACATCGGGGTCGGCACCGTCTTCGACTCGGCTACGGGCGTAACCGTTCAGCTCGAAGAACTCACGAACCTGGTAGCCATGACGGCGCCGCAGCTCCAGAACCTGCCGCGTCGTGACGTCCAGCGCCGACGGCACCACTACTTTCGGTAACACGTTGTCGGGCACCACTTCTGAGCACAGCTCATCGACAGCGTTGCCCGCGCGTTGCTGTTCCTCGCGGTCCAGCTCGCGGTAGCTGGGTTCCCGGCGTAGCCCGATAACGCCACCTTCTGTATCGGTCATCGTCGCATCATCCTTTGCAGGTCCGACAATTGCTTGCGGCGCGAGGGGCGTCAGGGCTGCCCGGGTGGCCGGCCGCGGTGCTGGTAGTCGAGTAGCGCGGCTTCGACACGAGCGAGTTCCTGGGGGCGATGAATGGAGACTGCGATGCGCAGGAACTCTGCCTGCTGCGTTCGGGTCCACTCGTCGTGCATCGGCAGGTTGTCGAGCACCTCGCTGACCGTCAGGCCACCGTGCTCCATGGCTCCGATAAGCACGGTTGCCAATTCCCGGTCGGTCCGTACCGATCCTGACCCCAGATGGTGGCTGTCGAGCTCAGCCGTCAGTGCCCGGTCGCGCCTGGTGATAGGCCGCAGCCGGCCAAGCAGCGGGGCGGTTGTGCTGATAACCCATAGCGCAGCCTTGCTTGTCACCATCGGAACCTCTGGCCTTCGGTCTGTGTTGAGCTCTTGTGCCGGACGATGCCGCCCGAGGTGTACGCGCGAACGACTGCATCGCGCCGCCGAGCCAGTGCCGACGTCGTCATGTCAGCGCCATTTCCTGCATGATGGCCACCGCGCGCACTTGCGTGACCTCCTCCAGCCAGCGGCCGCGGCCAGAATCGTAGCTGACGTGGGCGGCGTTGTTGGCTTCCCCGTATACGGTGAGAGATTCCGATCCGTAACGCTGCTTGCTGATCGTCCAGCAGCGTTCGACGTTTCGTGCCATGTAGATCTCCAGGCCCTGTCCAAGCGCGGACTTCAGCAGGCGCCGCACGCGGGTGTTGCTGACGGCGCTCACATCGTCAAGCGTCATGGGACCGAGATCCTCGGGATGCGCGCTCACCGTCAGAACCACCTCTGCGCAAAGCCGAGAGTCGTACGCCAGTGGGCGATTTCAGCCGCATCCCCGAGTAGCGAACCGGCCGCGGTGCCGCGCAGCTCAGAGATGCGCGCCTCGACTAGTTCCTTGTTCGGTGTGCGTCCGTGTTTGCGCGCGAACACCAGCACCTCTTTTGCCACGATCTCGGCGGCTTTGGTCTTAGTCACTGCGCGCTCACTCTGATCTCAGTAGGGGCGGTATTCGGCGATGTAGGCGGCTGCCGCGTTGGTCTCTCCGTTGGGGTAGCGGTGCTGCACGAGGCGATCGTGTTCGCGGGCCTCGGCCATCAGTCGGGCGGTGTGCTCGGCGTCTGACACGAAGTTCCGGCAGGTCGGTTGCCTGGCGTGGTCGTACCGTCCGTCATGCGTGTCGCGGGTGTCACACCAGCCATAACGTGCCGGGCCTGCCTCCGGTGTGTTGCTCATGGATTCGATACTCCTCCGCGGGTGTGACATTCCGGCGATGCTTGGTGGTGGTCTTCAGCCGAGGGGCTTTTGGCCATGCCTCGACTGAAGACCACCGTGGACTAGCGGGCTGCGATGTTCAAGGTGATTCGGCGCTGCTCGCCGTCGTCGTCAGTCAGGATCACATCGACGCCGGTGTCGTCTGCTTCGATGTCGTCGATCGCGATCCCGTCGACGTCGTCGTCACCGGTCATCAGTTTGGCGAGCGTGTAGTAGATCTCTTCGTCAGTCAAGGCCTTCACTGTGGCCATTTCGCACTCCTCCGTGGGATGGGGGTATCGCCGCGACCGACTTTACAATGTTCTGATTGTATAGTCAAAAGTATTGTAAAGTTGGCGCGTGCTCAGGCTGCTCTCCCTACGCGGGTTCGCCCGCCGGCGTGGACTGTCCTACGGAACGGTGCTGCGCTATCACCACGAGAACCGCCTCCCAGACCCGGACGGCGTGTTGACCGACGACGCCGGCGGCGATCTCCCCGACGATCAGGTCCACAGCCACCCGGGATGGCTGCTCGACACCATCGACAACTGGCAGCGACCCGGCCAAGGCGCCCGAACCGATCTCATCAAGGCGCGCCGGCGGCCCGAGCAGTAAACGCCCGGCGCACTGTCAACGAATGCCACGGGCCTGCGTATCGCTCAAATAGATTCGCGGCGTGCATGTTTGGTCCTCTCGGGTTCGGCCCGCCAGGGGCCGGTTACCGGGCGGTGGGGAGCTGGGCCCAACAGGTGGTGTAGCGGGGGGACAGCATTCGCCGGTGCATCGTCCACGAGGGTGGTCGTTTGAGTCCCGAGCGGCCGTAGCCGATCGAGGCTCGCCCGAAACGGTTCTGGATCGCGTCGACCACGTCCGATGCCGAGGGTGCCTTGTCGTCGCCGTGTAGCCCGGGTGTGGCGCCGGCGTCGGTGAGACCGGTCAGCATGAGGGTGGCCCGCACGTAGCGCACGCCGGGGCGCAGCTTGGGCAGCAGCCGGTGAGCGGCTGCGATCATGTGTTCGGTTGCGTCTGTTGGCGCGAGAAATCCGGCACTGACGTAGGGGTGATGGGCCGGGCTCCGTGCGTAGCCGCTGGTGGAGGCACTGGCGGTGAGCACGGTGGCGTGTAGGCCTTTGCGCCGTAGCCGTCGCGCCAGGGTCGCGGCGTAGTCGGTCAGCGCTTCTCGCATGGTTGCCGGATCGTCGATCGGTGTCCCGAACAGCCGGGAGTAGATGAGTTGGTGGTGGCTTTCCGGGTCATCGCAGAACGCGATGCACGGCAGGCCCGCCAGTTCGCGCACGGTGCGTTCGCCGGTGACGGTGAAGAGCCGACGGGCCCACGCCGGATCCATATCTGCCACGTCGGCGGCAGAGTGGATCCCGAGGGCTGCCAGCCGGGCGGACAGTCGGGCACCTATCCCCCACACGTCGCCGGCGGCGGTGCACTCAAGAAGCTCGGTGCGCTCAGCCGGCGCCAGCCCGCTGATGTCACAGATCCCCGAGGGGTCCAGCTTGGCGTGGTGGGAACCGATCTTGGCCAACGTCTTGGTGGGGCCGATCCCGACCGTCACCGGCAGGCCCAGCCAGCGCAGCACCGTGTCCTGGATGACGGCGGCATCGCGCAACGCCCGGTCGGCCGGCAGAAGTACGAACGCCTCGTCGATCGAGTACGGGTGCACTGCGGCGGCCAGCTCGCGCAGCACCGCGATCAACCGTGCCGACATGTCGCCGTAGAGCTCGTAGTTCGACGACCTGGCGATCACGTCCAGCAGAGCGAGATCGTCACGAACCTCAAACCAGGGTTTACCCATTGGTATGCCAAGGCTTTTCGCTTCCGGCGACCTCGCGACCACGCATCCGTCGTTGTTGGACAGCACGACCGCCGGGCGGCCTCGTAGCCGCGGATCAAACACCCTCTCACACGAGACATACATGCACTGGACGTCGACCAGCGCCACGGCATGTCCGGCCGGGACTGTCATCTGTGAGGTGGGATCAGGGCGCATGGTGCAGGACGTAGGTCACCGTGCCCCATACCTGGACATCGCGGCCCGGGAGCACGATGTCGGGGAAGTCGGGGTGTGCGGCGACCAGCCGCGGCGGGGGTGGCCGAAGGCGTAGCGTCTTGACCACAAATTCGTCGTCGACGACGGCGACCACGATCTGGCCGTCGCGGGCCTCGATCGCTCGGTCCACGATGAGTTCGTCGCCGTCGGCGATGCCGGCATCGCGCATCGACCAGCCCGAGACACGAATCAGGAATGTCGACGACGGCCGCGGGATCAGATGCTGCGACAGGTCGATGTGACCGTCGATGTAGTCGTCGGCTGGTGACGGCCACCCCGCCGAGACCCGTGTGGCCGCCACGGCCACCACGCACGGGTGCACGGCCGGTTCGATCTGCAGAACGCTGAACGACGTCACGCCATAACCATAGAACACCTGTTCGATAGCCGACGCCGCGTTTCCCGCCGCCCGTGCTGTCTACACTAACTATGGATTCTATGGTTACTATGGATTGATGAATCCTTGGCAGCAGGGGTCCGCGTGGTTTCAGCCGGCACTCGGCATCGACCGCGTCGCCGAACTCCTCGACATCCAACCCGCCTCGGTGCGCCGCTACCTCACCGATCACTCCGGGTTCCCCGAGCCGGCCGAGCAGCGCGGCAACCGCAACTTCTGGACACCCGCAGCGATCTACCGCCACGTCTGGGACACCAAACCGCAGCAGCGTCAACGCATTCCGCGGCTATGCCCCCTCGCCGACGACATTCCTCCGGCCGAATTCATTGAAAGCGAGGTCATCGAGACCCGGGGCCTCACCTATGTCCTGCACACGTGGGAACCCGGCGATCGCCGCGGCCGGATCGGTGTCGCCTACGCCAAGGACTTCCAACGCATCGACGACGTCGCGGTCGCCCATCTGCTGTCGCTGCGCCCCCACCTGTCCGCAGTCGCCCTGGCGAAAAACGCCACCAACCTGCACCCTCCCAGCCAGCCACGGATCGTCGTCGCCGACCACGCCGGCACCGACTGGTATCCATGGGAAATCGGCTGGCTCGACCTCACCGCCCTCCTACAGGTCGACCTGCCATGGTGGTCCTACGGACTGACCGACGTCGACGCCATGAACCGCTGGCGCCCCGGTACCCCAGTCGCCCAGATCCGGCCTCGCGCGGCCGATTTCACCGCCGACCACTTCGAACGCTGCCGCCCCCGCGACGGCTCCCCAGCCGATCGCGCGCTCGCCGAGATCGCCGACGCCACCGACCGCGCCCTGGCGGCCGCGTTCGGCATTTGGCCCTCCGGCCAAGACCAGATCCCGAACCGCCCCGGGCTGCAGCACGCCGCGATCGCTGTCCTCAGGCCACGGCCGCCCGCGCCGGTATCACCCGATGTCATCCGCGACGCCCTCCGCCACCGCGTCGACGATAAAGACCTCGCGGTCCGCGCCGTCGACACCGCCCGCGGCTTCGAGGTTGTGCATCCAGCCATCACCCACGAACTACTCACCATTGACCGCGATCACTGCTCACGCCTGGCGCACGAATGGTGCCACCGCCTCACCGCCGTCGAACCGGCGCACTGCAACGAGATCGGCTATCACTGGGTCACCCACACCATGGATCAGCAGCCATACC
Organism: Mycolicibacterium sp.; assembly: GCA_050175175.1. Classification (GTDB taxonomy): domain Bacteria; phylum Actinomycetota; class Actinomycetes; order Mycobacteriales; family Mycobacteriaceae; genus Mycobacterium. The sequence goes on from JBFXJE010000011.1 coordinate 71,062, forward strand.
AGTGGTGGCGCGATCCGCTCAATCCCACGGTGTGGGCGATCAGCGCCGCCGACGGCACCACCTACGCCACGCTGGGCACCCGCATGCCGGCGCGGGGACGCATCGAGGAGCTCGCCATCGAAGACCGCCGGCCGTTCTTCCGCGACAGCGCGGGAAACACCTTCCCCGTCCCGTCCGCCGACGGTGCTATCTACCGAACGGATGGCAGCTCAGCTACGCGGCTCACCGCAACGATCCTCGCGCTCATGGACGACGCGTCCAGAGACATCTTCCGCGCCGACCACGATCGCGATGTCCTCGACACCGAGGCCACAGGTCTTTACGAAGCCATCTGCGACAGCAGCGGCAGCGTCATCCTCTCCCGCAGCGACCTCGAAGAGCTCCGCGAGGAAACGCCGCAAGGCGCAGCCCGGCGTGAGGAATTTCTCGCCCGCGTCGCACCGTTTCGCACAGGAGGCTTGCTCGACACGCCCAGTTGAGGGGACAGCGTCACGCCAGCGAGGCTCGGCCCCTGCGAGCCGGCCCATGCTGAACCCAGCGGGAGGCGCCGGCGGCGAGCAAATTCTGATCGTCGCGGACCTCCAGATTGTCCGATAGCACCGCGAACTCCACGTCAACGCGCCGCCGCTGCGCCGTGTACGCAATCTCGTAGGCCAGGACGCGGTGACCCGGATACAGGCCGAGGATGCGCTCGTCGCTGTCGTAGGTAAGCAACCAACGCGCAGCACAGCCGGTGAGCGCGTAGGCGAGGTTCTTGTGATCGTCGAGCGACATGCCATCGGCGTACAGCCGGTTGCCCTGCACCAGGTAGGGTCAACGAACATCAGGATTTCCTCTTCAATCCCGACCGATCCATTCAGCTCAGCGATACGTTCGATGCCGTCGCCCTCGGAGACACGTATGCGGGGACTGAGGCGGCCAATCAAGTCGATGCGATCAGCCAATCCCTCGGAGTTCCAACGAGATCGAAGGTGCCAGCGGCCGTCCTGATCGTTGCCGCCGATCGGGCCGGCGCGCGGATTCACCATGCCCGAGCGTGAGCACCGGTTCACGATCAGCGCCGCGAAGGCAAGATCCGGATCGTCAGTGTCGGTGCCGTCTTCCGCCGCGGCCAGCACATCCCGCAGCATGCCAGGTGGACATATCCGGCTGACAGGCCCGGACCCGTTCGGCCAGTTCGCCACCGTCGCCCACGACGGTGCGCCAGAACGCCGACAGTGCCCGGTTCTTCTCCGTGAGCCAGACCTCGTCGACGACTCCGCGTTCGAGCAGATGCAGCCCCGCTCCCGCACCGCCGGCGAACACCTCGACGTCGAGCAGACCGAACTGGCTGGCCCTGAAAGACCTCGGCCAGCGCGCTCGCCATGCGCCCTTTCCCGCCGGGATAGCGCAGAGGGCTCAACCATCGCAGTGAGGACATCCCCACTCGCCCGTGTAGCCTGGCCTACTGCCGGCGTTCGACAAGCGAGCTGAGCACGTCGATCAGGTGGCCGATTTCGGACGTCAGCTCCCCCAGTTCGGATTCAGGGCATCGGCTGATGGTGCAGTCGACCCACCGCCCGGTCATCCTCATCTGCTGATCCGTCGTCGTCAGACTGACCGTTCCGCTCACCTGTCTCGAATCTCCTTCTACCGTAGAGCTATTCCTGCGCTCTCCCCGCCCCTGCGGGCTCGGCGAAAACAGTCCACGATCGTGTGCAGCGTCGTTGCCCATCTGGGCGGCTTTCGCGTTTCACCCAGAGCCCCTGCGCTCAAGCCAGGACTGGAAACGCTCTGCGTCGTCACGGATTTCGTTTCGGACAGCCTGCTCCAGGGCGTCGAAGCCGACAAACAGGCCAGGTCGTGCGACAACGATCCGACGAATGTCGCGTACCACCTGCCGGATACGTTCACGCGAGATTCCCTCACGGCGCGCGATCTGATCCAACGACTGGCCCTCCAACCGGGCGAGCAGGATCCCATAGGCCCGAGCGGCAGAGTCGGGGTGCTTCATGGCCTTGGCGAGTGCGTCAGCGATGCTGAACAGGAGCCGCCCGGCGCCGATGGAATCGACGGCGCGCTCCAGGTCCGCATCGACCTGCGCACCTATCCCCCCGACCGGATCGGCGACCGCCGAAGCGTCTCCGCTCATGGATTCCCCTTCAGCGCAACAAGTGCGGGCGTCTGAGCGACGTCGTCGCATCCGGTTGGGAACCACTGCGGCTTCCAGCTCGTAGCGACGAACGGCCGTTGGTCGCGGTAGTAATCGTCGCCCAGCAGGACCGCCAACTCCTGTTCTGCCTCACCGCGTGACGCGAACGACTTCGACAAGGCACGAATACTCCCGTCGCCCAACCGAGTTGCAACTGCAAACACGACATCTCCGGCTAGCGCGGAGTGGCCGACTGCACGGTCGATGTAGTCACGCAGATCTTCGGCGCTATCGATTGTCAGATCATCGAACTCGCCGTGCTCGCTGTACCACTCATGGATCAGCGCCTCAAACAGGGCTCCACCGATGCCGGTGCCGTTCAGATCCTGTGCCATGCTTCTGAAACTCCCTCGTTCGATGCCGGTCATGCTCCAGCCTGTCCGCGCCGCCAAGCGCTGGTGTCCAAGGGCCGTCACGATCGTTTGATCTCGGCCTTTCGTACGTAGTGAGCATCAACCAGCACGACTGCGATCTTCAAGAGGACCAGACTCTGGCGGCAACTCATGCCCGGCGAAGGATGCCCTCTGACAGCTGCGAGCGAACCTATTCGGAAGGGTTGACGGCAGTTCCGTATCGCTTGATCCAGTTATCAATTGGCATCCGCCAATCGCCCTTGTTGGTCGGGCTGTCAGCGTAGGTGTAGAACACCTCGCCACGCCGGACCGCAGTCACCTTCATCACAGCGAGGGCATTCGTACCGTCGGGGAGCTGTCGTCGAAAGCTTAAGTGGGTGAATTCCTGACCACGCTTCGGCTCGTGATCACCCACGCGTTTCTCCGGTCTGGATCCTCTGAGGAATGCGCATCTGCAGCATTCGGCACAAGGCGGCTTCGTTGAGCGCGATCGGGGTTCCGAGACGAGTGTAGGCCCGCTCCCAATCGCCGAGGCTCCACGATGCGTCGGTCCCGGTTCCACTTTCGTTGCGGAGGAGTTGTGCAGCGCGCCGATGAGTCAGCCGTGCCGGCATCGACAGGATGGCGCGTGCCACCAGGTATCCACCGGGCACGGCGGCCAGCCACACCGCCACTGCCCATCCTGGCCATTGCTGCTCGCTTCCCATGCCGGCAACCGCGATCGTCAAGGCTCCGACCGTCATGACCCGCCCGGCACCGCGGCTGCCCAGCAGAAAAATGGGGAGTGGAGCAACCAGACCAAGCCAGCCCACGGCACCGAGGTATCCCCAGATGCCCAGGCCGATCACGCCCGCCAAAATCGAGACGCCGGTCGCCATCAGATGGACGATCACGGCGAGCATCATGACCGCGCCGGCGATCGCCCTCAGCCTCCGAACCGGCGCCGAGCGAGTTATCGGTGCCATGACGAACATCCTCACTCACGGGTCTGACATCTCATCGTTACCCGGACTGATCGCGGTGATGCGCACCACCCGGGTGCCCCCGTGGCGCGGTACCGGAGACTCCACCCGCCGCCACCCCGCGAGGCCGGGCGGCAAACTACCGCTACCAGCGAGTCGTATCTGTCGCGGGTCATCGATACTGTGTGGCAAATCATGATTCCCCGGGGGACACCAAGCAATGACCATCGTCGCCGCACGTTCTCACGCACCTCGAACCTCATGACCAGGCACGAGCTGCGTGACCTGCGCTGGACGCTTCGATCGGTGGTCGGCGAGGTTGCCGCGACCGGGGCGGCAGTGGTCATTGCCGACGACAACACCGACGTCGCCGTAATCGTCAGCATGTCGGACTACGAGCGATTATGCGCCAACAGGCCGCTGCTTTCTCGGATCAGTGCTGGGCCTGGTGGGGTCGGGTTCGGCTGGCGAAACCTTCCCACGGTCGGCACGATTCTGCGCAAGATTTTCAGTCGCCGGCGCTGACTATTAGGCGCATCCGGTACTCGCGATCGGGCGACGTGGAATTCTTGACAGGCTTCGGCGGCACTGATGATGTCCGCGGTGTTGTGGCGCAGTTGGCGGGCGCCGACCGATTCCCTCGTGACCGGAACGCAATGTATTCATGGGTCGGGTTCCTGGGTAGCCGAGCCTCCGGCGGGACTCGAACCCGCAGCAGCGCGAGGTAGAGGCTCGCCGCTCTGTCCATTTGAGCTACGGAGGCGGTGATCAGTTGGCGGAGGACAATGGAATTGAACCATCGGGTCGTTATGCCCGGCACGGGTTTCGACGCCGCTTTGCCGCCCTGGGCGCTGCCCTCCCTGACAGTGGTGGCTGTGGAGCCGGATGCAGGACTCGAACCCGCGTAGCCTGTTTACTAGACAGGTGCTCTGCCTGTTGAGCTAATCCGGCATAGAGGCAATTGTGGTGCGCCGGACGGGATTTGAACCCGCTACCGTCACCTTATAAGAGTGCTGCACTGACCGTCCGTGCTCCCGGCGCCTGTTGTTTTCGGTAGTGCCCACGGCGGGATTTGAACCCGCACGGTTCCGGTGTAGGAGACCGGCGCTCTGTCCGTTGAGCTACGCAGGCTGGGTGGGTGTCCCGTGTCCCTGGCGGGATTCGAACCCGCACCGGTGCCGGGTTTAGGCCGGCCGCCTCTACCAAGGGTTGGGCTACGGGGACGGTGCGGTGCCCACGGCTGGATTTGAACCAGCAGCCTGCGGCTTCGTAAACCGCTGCTCTTTCCGGTTGAGCTACGTGGGCGTGAGGCGTGCCCCCAGGCGGACTTGAACCGCCAGCCTTCGCCGTCGGAGGGCGATGCTCTGTCCGTTGAGCTACAGGGGCCTGGGAATGTTGGGGTGACGGACGGGATTTGAACCCGCACCCGCCGGGATCACAACCCGGTGCTCTGCCAGATTTGAGCTACCGTCACAGCGGAAGTGGAGGGGATCGAACCCTCAGTCGCGGAGGCCGCGACGGCGGCTTAGCAAGCCGCTGCATTACCGTTCTGCCACACTTCCCGATCCTGGTGGAGTGCCGGGGTCTCGAACCCTCGCACCTCCTGCTTGCAAGGCAGGCGCTCTGCCATCATGAGCTAGCACCCCATGGCGACCCTGACGGGGCTTGAACCCGCGACCTCCACCGTGACAGGGTGGCGAGCTTCCGACTGCTCTACAGGGCCAATGTGTTTGGTGGTCCGGGGAGGTATTGATCCTCCGGCCTCCGCTGTATCAGAGCGACGCTCTCACCGACTGAGCTACCGGACCGTGGGTACCCCGTGCGGGACTCGAACCCGGCTCTGCCGCCTTGAAAGGGCGGCTGACTAACCCATATCGGAACGGGGCTTGGGCTGCTTGGTGCCGTCGGCGAGAATCGAACTCGCAGCCTCCCGGACTTCACTCGGGCGCTCTGCCAACGTTGAGCTACAACGGCGTGGGTAGTCCGTACGAGATTTGAACTCGCTCCGTCTGGTTGAGACCCAGGTGTGCTGCCGAATTACACCAACGGACCCTTGCTGCCTCGTCAGGACTCGAACCTGAACACCCGGAACCAAAATCCGGTGGGCTACCGAATTACCCTACGAGGCATTGTCTTTGCGCTGCCCCGCCAGGATTTGAACCTAGACTGACTGATCCAGAATCAGCTGTGCTGCCGAATTACACCACGGGGCAAAAGGATGGTCTGCGCGGAGGGATTTGAACCCCCTGAGCCGAAAGGCAACTGATTTACAGTCAGTCGTGACACGCCGTCGTCACCGCGCGCAGCTGGGCTCCCCGACCTGGACTCGAACCAGGAATGAGCGTTGCTCGGCGGCTTAACAGGCCGCTGCCATGCCGTTTAGGCGACCGGGGAATGTCGGGGCGGGCGGGGCGGACGAGGTGATGAAGTTCGTCCGCCCCGCCGCATGGTGGATACCGGGTCCGGTCAGGCCATCGCGGGAACGCGGTAGCGGTCCCGTTCGCGTGGCTCGTACGGTTCCCAGCGCAGGCGCATCCCGGCCTCGGCTGGGATGCGGTTGCCTTTGCGGCCGTTGCACTGTGCGCACGCGGCGACCAGGTTGTCCCAGGTGTTCTGGCCGCCACGGGATTCCGGTATCACGTGGTCGAGGGTGTCACCGTAGCCGCCGCAGTAGGCGCAGGTGTACCTGTCCCGCTGCAGGACGCCGACGCGGGTGACCCGGTTGGTGGGCCGGTACGGAACGTGGATGTACTCACGCAGCGCGACGGACACCGGCAGCTCGACGATGGTCGAGGGGCTGCGTATGTGCACGGCTGGGCTGTGGCGCTCGATCACATAGACCGATCCCCGCAGCAGCAGCCGTACGGCCTCCTGCCAAGTCACGTGGGTCAGCACGCGGTAGTCGGCGTTGTACACCGCGACGGTTTGCCGGCGGTGGGTGGTGCGTTGACGAAGTTGCCTCATGCCGCGTGCCTCCTCTCTAGGTTCGTTGTTGCGGACTTGTTCGGTTGCGCGGGGTGGATTTGAACCACCGACTTCTGGGTTATGAGCCCAGCGGACTGCCTAACTGTCCTACCGCGCAGTGTGTTTCATAGCGTGCCCTTGGAGAGAATTGAACTCCCGACGTCCTCGTTGTAAGCGAGGCGCTCTCCCACTGAGCTACAAGGGCGAATGTTGGTCGGGATGACACGATTTGAACGTGCAACGGCCTGCACCCAAAGCAGGTGCTCTCCCAAGTTGAGCTACATCCCGCTGCCCTGCCTGACGCTGCGTGCCCGCGTGCGCCCTGTCCACCCACCTCTGGTGGGCGACTTGCTTGCGGTCCGGCGTGCACTTCGGATTCGCTTGTGCAGGATTTCGGCGTCGCCGTCGCGATGCCTGGCAGGGGTGACAGGGATCGAACCTGCAACCTGCGGTTTTGGAGACCGCCGCTCTACCAGTTGAGCTACACCCCTTTGGAGCGGCCGGCGGGACTCGAACCCGCGTGGACGGCTTTGCAGACCGCTGCCTTGCCGCTCGGCCACAGCCGCGTGGAGCCGTTGACGGGACTCGAACCCGCTCTGTCAGTTTGGAAGACTGATGTGCATTTCCTGTTACACCTCAACGGCATTGGCGAAAATGGTGTCGTGCGCCGCCAGGGACTCGAACCCTGCTCTCAGGCTTAAAAGGCCAGAGCATCACGCTTCAATGCTTACGGCGCGAGTTGTGGTGCGCCGCCAGGGACTTGAACCCTGGACCCACTGGTTAAGAGCCAGTTGCTCTGCGCTTCTGAGCTAGCGACGCTAAGTACGTCCGACAGGATTTGAACCTGCACTGACCGGAACCTAAATCCGGCGCCTCTACCAAATTGGGCTACGGACGCTTGTTTGTGACGAGGAAATTGGCGTACACATTATTCAGTTGGGTCGTGGTGCGCTCGGCAGGATTTGAACCTGCATGCCCGGTTGGGCACCCGGTTTTGAGCCGGGCGCGTCTGCCAGATGTTCCGCCACGAGCGCGGATGCCACCACTGTGTAGTTCTCAAGGGGCCGACGCAGCAACGCAATTCGCTGCTGGTCTGCGTTGCACACCGGGCGTGGTGTGCGTTGCTGGTTACTCATGGTGCACCTGTCAACGGGTGCTGTCTAGGGGATTATTTCGCCGGAATTAGTTGGCGCACATGGTGTTTGGGTGCACTGAACTATAGGAATGTCAGGCAACATTCCTAGCAGCGCAAACACCGATAGTGAGAGATATATAAGATTGTTCTTCTGGCCCTAGCTTCCGGTCGGGGCGCACGCCCACGGATGGGGCGGAAGGCTGCTCATGACGGAGTAACCGGAAGCGACTGGGCTGGCTGATGCCGCCGCGCCGCTCAGCTTGGGCCGTCCACGACGGGACGAATTCATTGGTGAGGTCCGCGCATGACAAGGCCGCCGATGATGCTTTGTGCATCCCGGCGGTCGCGTAGTAGTCGCGGCGGATCATGGTCACGGATTCAACGGTAGCAGCGGGCCCCGACATTTCCCGAGCAACTTTTCCGGCCACCGCTGTCGGCCTCCCGATACCGAACTCGGGCGCGGGCTGAGCGCTATCAGATCCCAGCGGTTCCCATCGTCCCGTGGGCCAGCGGTTCCCACATCGGATCGATGAACACGTCGAAGCCAGGCGGCACGGCCGCGGACAGTTTCGCCAGGAGCCGCAGGTGCCAGCCGGCGTCGGGACCGTTGACCGCCCGCACTGTCACGGTGGCCTGGCGCCGGTCTGGGATCCGGTGGACTTCCTCGACGAGCAAGTTCGGTATCCATCCGATGGGCACTTCGCCGCGGGAGGTCGTCAGGATGGCTCGCGGGTTGGCCCGGTTCGTCGGTTCGTCGCACAGGCCGAGCTCGTCGCCTGGGTGAAGCTCCGACAGAGTCCGCTCAAGTTCTTCCCGAGACACTGTGGTGACGGTGTCCCCAACGACTATGGGCCGCTCAAGGACGTGCCGCATCCCGTGGACCAGGAATCCGCACTCCAGGCGGCCAGCGGTGATCCGGGGGACCGGGAAAAGCTGGATAGTGTCGCCCTGGCGATGGCCGCCGGAGCGTGTGATCTGCTCCCATGGTGAAGCGTCGGCGCCCAACCCGAGGCGGGTCACCCAGCGAGCGAAGTCGGGCCGACGAGAACCCATCGCACGCTGCGCGAACAGCGGGAACAGCATCGGCGACTCGTACCAGCGGTCAAGGTCGGGGAACCCAAGAAACGGGCGGAAGCCAGGCACAGTCAGGGCGTTGCGGATGTAGCAGAAGCTGTACGTCTCGCCGTCGAAGCCGAGTAGGCCCACCGGGGAGATCGACCGCTCGATCGGGTGCTGCCACGTCACCACCAGCTGGCGCAGCGCTCCCGGCGCGCGCACACCCGCAACGTGGGTGTCAGTAGTGGCGGCCCGCATGACCCAACAACCTTTCTCGATTTATCCGCAGTATCTCACCTGCGAACGTACGGCAAGGCTCCGACAATTCCGGTACCCGCAGGAGCACGTCGGTAGCCGTGTCGTGACTGACGCTACGCAGATTGTCCAGCCAATATTCTCCGACCGTCGGCCGGCACATGCCCAATGCCGCCACCGCGTGCTCGACGAGCGTCGGAGGTCCGACCGCCGTGTCGTGCTCGAAACGCCACGCAGTGCCTTTCTGTACCCAGCGCTGCACGCCGCCGTCCTGGCTGAGGCGCGCGGTGCACTCGGAGTCTCGGACGTTGTAGCCCAGGCTGCTGGACTGGTCGTAGGAATCGGATAGCCGATAGTTTTCGGTGCTGCCGGGTGGAGGCAGCAGAATGGCCCAGTTGTCGTCGTGGCGGTCGCGGTTGGCGATCCAGGCGTCGAGCACCATGTAGCCCGCGAACACGTCGAACGCATCGAACCCGGAAGGGATGGCGGGACTGTGCGGTGGGTCGACCCCGAGCAGCACTTCGCGGATTCGGTGCAGTGAATGACCTGGCCGTCCCTTGCGCTTGGTCTGGTAGCTCGGATCGGTCGCGGCCAGCAGAAGCTGGCCGGACTGCAGCTCCCATCCGGGCGGCTTCAGGTCGCGCGACATACTGCCTCGCCGGCCGTCCCGGACCCCCAACTGCACCCGAGCGCAGGGAACCCGGATCAGGTCGGCCAACTCCGTGCTGACTCGTTCAGCCCAGTCTTCGCCCTGACGCACGCCGTTCTTGATCACTGGCGGTTTGAACAACCAGATCTCGCTCGTCGACGGATCGATCAGCCACCACTTCTCTTCCTGGCCCTCGGTCTCGTCGCTGTGAATCTCCCATTCGGTGACATCCCAGACCTCGAATTCAGCCGCCGACATGGGCGAAGGCTAGCTGACGGCTCCGACGATCAACGCCGTGCCCGACCAGCCGCTACGGTCACCAACTCAGCGCCCGCTCTTCGCTGCCGCACGAACCGCCCTACGCACCAACATGTTTGATGCATTCACTGCTCGGAACTATCAGCCGATTCGCTCTTCGGGCCAATCGTGATCGTCGCCTTGTAGTCCTCGGGAACAACCATGACAACTGCGCCGGGGTGAAGTGCGACGTCGAAGTCGCCGACTCGAAGCACGAGGAACGGTTTGGTCATCGACTCGGCGGGCGTGTGCATCAACGGTCCGGTGAGGATGTTTCGACCACGGCGCACGGCGATCGTCAGCCCGACATGTCGCGCCGAGAGCGCACCGACGTTGATCTCGTACGGGCCGAGATCGGCAACCGGCTGCAGTCGTCGTGGCCGCAGCAGAGGCTTGAGGATCATCGCGCTGTTCTTGCCCGGGCGGTCGCGGCCGCGTCGAGGATGGCGCGGGCCTCCGCGATAAGGCCGGGCCCCCATGTGCTGATCGCTCGGTGCACCGGATGGCCGGCCGGGTATCGGGTAAGGACTTCTGCGATCCTGGCTCCCGGATCCACCGGTACTCCGTCAGGGCCGGTGCACAAGTCAGCGCAGCTGAGAATCGCCAACAAGGCGTCGGGCGGCACGGGATAGCTGACCAGAACGTCGTGGAGGCCTCGTTCTCGCGCTTCGAACGCTGCACCTGTGTGGTGGGCGACCAGGCGGATCACTTCAGCTGGCATGTCGCCGCCGGGAGCGGTGTTGGTGGCCAGGTAGGCCGCGCCGTCGAGCGGGTGAAACTCCGTGTTGATCAGGCGGGGTGCGTAGCCGATGTCGTGCAGCCAAGCTGCCGCGACGATGGTGTCAGTGTTCTCCGGCGCGAGGATCTCAGCGAGGTCCGCGGCGGCCGCCGCCACTCCGATGGTGTGCGACCATCTGCGCGGCAACGTGTCGGCGAGAAGGCCTTCGGCAATTCGCCGCGCTCGGTCAGCATTCGTAGTCACCACGATGTTGATCGTCGGCCTCGGTCGGCCGGTTCTCAATAGGAGGACAACGGCGGCATCCAACTGCGGTCATCTCGTGGTGGCTGGGGCTGCCCGCCACACAGGCGGCCAGGCGTCGAAGCGCGTCGGGCCCAGGTACCGCAGTCCGAACCCGTTCTCGAACAAGTTCGGCGCGGCGTCGTGTGCCGGATTCTCGGCGACCAACTCAAGAAAGTCGACCGCCGCGTACTCGCCATGCTCCGCGTATGCGGCAGCAGTATCCTCGTCAGTCCAATCATCCTCAGGCCCGAGGTCATAAAGCCTATCTGCAATCGACGAGTTCGCGCTCTTAGTGATCGCGTCAATGTCCCAGTCGCGCAGATTCAATCCGGCGCTGGCGATGATCTCGACGATCCGCCGGCGACTCAACTTCCCCGCAGTCTGAGGACAGCACGACAAATACGCCTGCGGCGCCGAGCTACCGTCGACGCGATCACTATTCTCTAGCTCGCCGAGGTCAGCCAGTACCGAAGCCTCTTCGGCCTCCAGCATGGCCACCGTCGACGCCGCCCGTCCGTACGCTGCGCGGGCATCTCCCGGACAGCGCCGGGGACCACCAGGTTCCTTATCGGTTCGGCACACAGCCAGTCCCCCCCCCTTTTTTGGGTTGCACTGCAATGCTTTACGAGTCGCCGGTCACCTTCAAGAGGGGACACGCAGTCCTCTCATGTGACCGCCGCGACGCGCCAGCACCTACGCGAACCATCTGCCCCGGTGCCGAAACGCCCCTTGCCACCTTACGGCATTACGCCGTATCGTGATCGCGTGGGAATAGCAACATTCGACCGGCCAGCAGCGCGAGCAACCCTTGTTGAACGCGGACTCACGCCCCTCGCCGCTGACGAGTTCCTAATGCGATCCCTGCTGACCGCCACTGAGGTCGCCACCGTCCTCGGCGTCAAAGACTCCCGCGCCGCACGGGATACCCTGCGCCGCTGGGGCGTTAAGCCCATCAGCCGGGGCCCAGGACGCAGCGGCGAGAACACCTACCCCGCCGAACTCGTGTGGCAACACCACCAGAACCGCCCCGGCCGCGGCTGGCGCAAAGGCCGATCCACACCTGAAAACGACAAAGAAGACACCACCATGGACTCTGCCGCCCCGACGACAGCCCTCAGTGACGTCGACCCCTGGTACTCACACCATGACGACGTCGTCGCCCTGGCATCAGTCTTGGTCGAAGCCGATCGACTTAGCACACCACACGATGTCGTCGACTTCTTCGCCAAGCCATGGAAATGGAGCGACCAGTGGATGATCTGGGCAACCGCCGGCCGACCGCCCCCCCCCGTCGCCAGATGACCTCGCTCAAGCGCGCTTGCTCGGGCCCGGAACTCTCCGGCGTGAACTGGAGCGCAGCTACCAAGACGACACAGCACAGTGGGAGTCGCTCATCCAGACGTTCGACGAATTCGAAGCCGGCGACACACTCGCGCTTGACCAGCTCGACGACGACCACGCCACGGCGAACGTCCGACCGCTGAAACGCCCGAAACGCGTACGCAAGAACACAGATAGAGGTTGAGGACCATGAGTGACACGATGGTCCCGGCAGAATTCGCCGCGGACACCGATCGCGTTCCAGTCGGACTGACTGGCGGCCACCGCGAGCGCTACCTCGCCCTCGAACCCGAGCAGCGACGAATCTATCGGTACCACTACGACGTTTGTGGTCGCATTGCTTCCCACTGCTACAAACTGGCCGTCGGCGAGACCCCTTAAGCCACAGGTTCGTTGCGCAGCAAGAGTACTCGGTGGTCACTTCCAAGCTTGGGGTCGCGATCGGCCCTGATACGCCGAGCCTGACCGTGCTGACAGCTGAGCTGCGCCGGGGCTATCGCCGTTCAGAACGGCGGATGGTCGCGGTCAGCCACGCGACGCGGCCGGCGCAGTGGAGCGCCGCCGAGCCCGGGCCTCCGGGACAGTTCTTCCCCCAAGAGTTCACTGAGCGTGTTGTTGGGCACCAGGTAGGCTCGGTCGGTCGTGCTGAATGCTTCCACTATCGCGTACGACGAATCATGCTCGCCGGCGCGCAGCTCCTCGGGTGACCCCGCTACTACGCTGCCGTCTGCCACCAACTTGTCCAACGCGTCTTCCATGGCCTTTGAATGGCATTGCTTCCGCCAGACCCGCGCACTATCCCAACGCCGATCCGCCGAGGCTCCGCGCTTGCCGGCCCCAATGACGAGTTTCCCTGCGGCCGAGGATATATCGCCCACCGTGTAGCAGGACCGCACCCCTGAAACCGACATTCGAGCTGCCGCGGCTAGCTGCTCGAAGGTGTACTTGCGTCCGGGTGGAGGTATCTCCCGCGCATAGGCGATCAGCTCATAAACGAGGTTCTGCAAGCCCTGAATCTGCACGGCGGCCTGCTCTAGTGCGATGAGGATGGGGTCGCCATTCCATGGCCCGGCCCATTCGTCGTCGGCGCCGCACCGATCGGCGAGCCGTTGCAGGTAGTCTTCGCGCTCCTGGTCGGCCTGGGCGATCAGTTCGTCGCCGCCCCAATCGCTTTGCTTGCCGAGTTCCCAGTCGTCTACGGGGACTACCAGGTCGGCAACCTGGGCACAATATTCCTTCCCATCCATATATGCGATCATCGCAAATCTGCGATGATCGCACAAGGCTGGCGGGAAACTCAGGTCGACTCGACGCACCATCCGAAGACGACGATGCAGAACCACCCGCAGGCAGCAAACATTGATATAGCAGATTCGCTCGACCAGAAGACCAGCACAGTAGAGTCAGACGTCCAGCACACCGACAAGCATCATCTCGACTATGCAGCAAACCCCGCGGGTTGCAAAGTCGAAATTCGACGCATCCACGTCGCTTCTCGACGTGGTAGCTGACTACGAACGTCGCACCCTGCAAGCCAGAACAAAGTGACCAAGTGGACCGACAGAGGGTGAGTTGCGCCGTCGTCGCCCACTCCCTACGGTCCGGTTCATGACACCACCGCACCTCACGATGCTCGCCGACCTGCGCTCCATGCACGCACACATCGAAACCTTTTGCAGCCCAGACGAATATCGCAGACTCGGGCACTGCGTAGACAGGTTCGCCGAAACACCGCCGCCCGACACCCCGTTGGCCTACCGCGAGCTGCTCAGACGCGGCATCTACACCATGCGCGACATGCGTAGAGCCGTGCAGCGCCGCCAACGCCTTCTCTGACCCCACCCACTACAAATGCCACGGGATCAGCCCATGTAGGTGTCGAGGACGCGCTGGATCTCCAAGACCGCCGGCGCGGCAAGATCCAAACCGCAAGCAGCCAGCAATTCCCGACGCGCCGGCTCGTAACGTCGCCTCAACAACGACTCCGCCCGCGCCGAATCAACCTCCGCCAGATTGGGATTCGCGGTGATATTCCATGCATTATCAACCAGCTTGACGAACCGGCCGACAGAGTCAGCGCACGCCCGCTGGATCAGCTCCGAATACGACTCCCCTGATCTGCGCGTCACCGACTCCACCCCAGCAACAACATCCGCAGGAATGCCCGCCCGGGCCAGATCCTCCGCCGTCGCCGCGGTGTCTTCGAGAACATCATGTAGCCACGCAGCGGCCACCACGTCAGGTCCAAACACCTGCGCCGCCGAAGCGATCGGCACCAAGTGCCCGTCGAAGTACTCCCGGCCCGCCTTGTCTCGCTGCCCGGCATGCGCATGGTGCGCAAATTCTCTAGCCGTGACAACGTATTCGCACATCAGCGGCCCACTCACCTCCGTTGTGCCCGACGCCGCCGGACCGTGGCCGAACCCGCAGCCCGAGACAGAAGCTCACGCAACTCAGGCGTGGAATCGTACTCGCGCTGCGCTTCCGTCACGACGCGCGCGGGCTGCAGCAGAATGCTCCCGTCTTCATTGACACGCATCAGGAAACGCGTATTCGGTTGCCCCGGGATGACAGCGCGGCTCCGAGAGTCCGTTTCAATGATCACAGGTTCCATGGACACCTTCATAACTCCCATTTTCCCGGCCCGCTCGCGCTGTTGCTCTATGTGCCGGTCAGGCCCGGCCGTCTAATCGGACTCCAACCGTGGCCCATAACGCGCCGTCCGGGCCGGTCACTTCCCACGCTGGGTACGCCCAGTCGTCCTCGTCGTACTCTCCTCGCTGTACGCAGGTCAGGGTGAGCTGTTCGAGGCGTGGCGGGCTGCCTGGGACGTAACGGTAGACAGTCGCTGCGTCGGAGTCCGCATACCCGTAGTGATGTGCTTCGATATCACGGGCCAGCCGTTCGGTGAGTTCTTCAACGTCGACCATGCGGGCCGGGCTGTGCTCCAGGTCGCCGTAGTCGATCACGAACCGCTCGCTTGTTCGGTCGACCGTTTCTCGGGTTGTCATGCTCCGCCATCTCCTTCGTCGGTTTCTGCCATGTTGACGATCACTCGCCGTCGCGGACGAAACACGTCCGCGCGCAATCGTTCTGCAATCGCACCACCGCCCCAGACGTAAGACATTCGCAGTGCGCGCTCGGCCGCCTTCGCCAGGGTGTGCGCCTCTTGCTCAGAACCACCATCAGTCGGCGATGAAGCCTCTGCGGCGCTGGTGTGCCGGACGAATCCCTTGAATCCGGGATGGTCCACAACCTCATTCAGCGGCACGACCTGACCGCCGGCGCCAATGAGCCGTCCGGGCTCGGCAACCAGGACCGCGTGATCGTCGAAGATGCCTAGATCGCCCGCCTGGAGATCATCTATCTCGACTGGCACAAACCTCGCAGGACTTGGCCCCATACCGCCGCCGCGAGCCACGGTCGCCGGCATGCGCTGCGGGCGTAGGGAATCTATGCGCTGCAGCGGCGAGTCCATGCGTTGCAACGGTGACATATCGAACGGGCTCAACAGGCTCTGCTCGTACGCCCACGCGGACAGCCCGCTGTGCCCGCCGGTGACGTCGACCTCCGGTGGCAGCAGCCGGCCGCCACCCCGAAGCTTCCGCAAGGCCGCCTGGAGTACTTCACGTCCCGCATCCATGTCGAGGCTGTCCACCCGCAGCTGGTAGATCTCGCCCGTGTCACTCAATTCGAGGCCTTCAACGGCGCTCACGCCGTCGCTACCGACACGGGTCGGCACGCTGCCGTACAGCATCGACGATTCGGCGATCTTGTCTGCCCTGTGTGACCACGTCAGCGTGTGAACGCTTACCGCCGGCGGCGGTTCAGCCGCGTCGACGATGATGGGGCCCTCGACGAAGTCCGCGTCCGGGGTCACCGCGTCGGAGATCTCGACGAATTCCGTTGCCCTGTCGGCACTTGTGAACACCGCAACGGGTGCCGCCTCGCCCCGGTCATAGGCGCCGCCTTCGTTTCGAACGACAACATGGACGGTCTGGTTCGCTAAGACGTCTTCCAGGCCTTCGATGTAGTCGGCGGTGTACAGCGCTGCGGTGAGCACCGTCGAGTACGGCACGTCGAGCGCCTCAGCGATCCGGCGCAGTGTGGCCGGCGCCGGGAAACTCATTCGCCAGCCGCGCACAGTCTGACGGTTGGTTCCCATCCGCTCCGCGAACGCGGTCAACGTCTCGCCGCGCTCGTTGATCAGCCGATCGACCAGATCACCAAGACTCTCCATGGGTGTACCGTACCATCCGCACGGTATGTATTACATACCGTTTTGATGGGCGACGGTATCTCGTGCATGTCGAGGGGCGATTTCGGCTTCAGGATGGCCCAGGGGCAGTCGGTGCCGCGGCGGCCGATCGTCTCCCGCCCGGACCCGCCGCCGCACCGACCTCAGGCCGATCCGCTGGCGAACACGCGATCTTCCAAAGTCCGGTACTCCTCGGATGTGGGGCATTTTCGGTACTCACGGAAGATGCGGTCGAACCGATCACGGGCGCGGCCTTCACCCTTATAGTTGGCCAGCGCCCACAGCCGAAGCTCCATACGGCGTTTGGCCATTGCCAGCCCCGCCACCGCAACGATCTCGCGCGCCAATGACTCGTGATCAACGTCAGCCGAGGTGACGGTGACAGCCGTGAACCGGCCCCGCCCGGAGACTGACACGGACACTGAGCGGGTGGGATTGACGACAGTGAACTCCCTCGCGGAGAAGCTCTGCTCCGCATCGGGCTCCGGCGCCACCGCGCTCCAGTCAGGAACGCCCCACTCACCGTCCCCTCGGAGCTCACAGACGCCGTTGGCCAGGGTCACCGCGTCCATCGCACGGCGCTGGCATTCACCCAGGGCGTGGTAGCACTCGGCAATGGCTGCCATCGTCATTGCGCCGATCTGCTCCGGGGTATGGCGGGCGACAGCCGCGAACCACAGTCGCGTCAGCTCTCCCCAGCCATCGAGTTCGACTGTCAGATACTCATTGCCCGGCGCCGAGCGCCGCACCCGCATATCCCGGAACACCGCATTCTCGACGCTCTCCAGCGCGACAAGCAACTGCCCGGAGCGGTGCAGAAACCGCCTAGCCGCCAGAGAGTCTGACGACGGAGTCAGCGACAAGGCCTCCTTATAGCCCAGGCCTGGATTCTTCCGTTGAAGCTCTCGCGCAGCGGATTTCCGCGCGTTATTGCGCGGCTTACGTTCGGACGTGGGAGCCATGACGGCTACCTCCCTATCGAAGCATCGCAGTGTCGTTTGTTCGGCGATCCACGGTCACCACAACACTGCTGAGCCAATAGGTCGGGTCGCCCGCGTCGCCCAAAGGGCGTTGCCCCGATCCATCGAAGCCGTGGACTCCGAACGAGGACCGCCGCACAGGCACGACGGTTACAGCGATGATTACTGGCCACCGCGGGAAGTTCAAGAGGACTGGATAGCGATTGATTCCATCGCCAGCTGCCCCGCGCGAGAGAGTCGCGAGAGGCGTTCAATCCAAACTTGGGGCGTTACCCTTTCAGGGTCTGGCCCGCAACCGGGAAGCGTGGCATGGGTGAACTGATCCGCACGGACAGCCACGGCCGCGTCACGCTCGCCGGCCACCCGGACTCGACCTATTTCCTGCACGAGGAACCTGACGGCGTGTTGGTGCTGGAACCGGCCATAGTCATGTCGGTCGCACAGGCCGCCTACTTCGCGCTCCCGACTGCCGACCGCACACGCATCGACGAGTTCCTCGACAACCCGTCCACCGCGGTGAAGCGCACCTATCGGCGGCGGCGGTAACCATGCCCGTCGAGTCCGCAGACGACAACCTCGAAGCCCTCGCCAGCACGCGACTCCGCCATAAGGGTCTGCGCCCTATCCAGATCTGGCTACCAGACATCCGCGCACCCGAATTCACCGAAGAGGCACACCGCCAAGCAGCCCTACTCGCCGCCGCAGACGATGCAGCAGAAGATCAGGCTTGGGTCGACGACATCTCCCAATTCAACGACGACGACTTCGGCAGCTAGTTAGACGCGGATGACGGCCAGCCCAGCGACCCCGTCTAGTGGGTCGAAGTCGTCGTCCTGAGTAACCACGGGCAGGTCTTGCGAGGCGGCGATCGCCGCGATCCAGAGATCGTTGACGCGGACACGGCGCTGGGTCTCGGCGAGGTGGATCCGCATTCGTGCCCACATGCGGGCGGCGTCGTCGTCGACTGGTAGCGCCGTCATGTCGGCGACTGTGTCGAGGGTGGCGAGGCGCTGTGCTCGGATGTCGGCGGTCTGGGCGGCGAGGACTCCGACGTTGAGCTCAGCCAGGGTGATGACGGTGGTGGCGACTTCGTCTGGGATGAGGGCGGTGTCGAGCGGTCGGCCGCTTTCGCGGGCGATGAAGACGGAGGTGTCGAGGACTCCCGCAGAGGCGGCGGTCATTGGATGGGGCCGAGGTCGTCGGTGGTATCGCCGGCGAGCTCGTTGAGGTCGTGGCGCAGACCGGTGTCGGCTTGGGTGCGTTCGAGTCGACTGAGCAGCTCCTCGCGGCGAATCCACCGGCGCCGCGGAGGCTGATATGGGCTGAGGCGCGCCACGGGTTTGCCTTTGACGGTGATCGTGATGTCTTCGCCGGCGGCGATGCGTCGTAGCAGGCCAGCGGTGTTGTTGCGGAGATCTCGTGAAGCAACCTCAGACATGCTACGAACGTAGCACTAATGGCGAAACGTGACCTCCGTCGAAGTGGACGGAAGGTTCGAAGGGTGGCGCCCGTCTTATGCGCCGGCGGCAACCACGATCGGTGGCGGCAGGATCGGCTGCGTCGCCATCAACACCGCGTACTGAATGTCAGCCATCACCGTCCGCGACGGACTCCCCAAGCTGAGCAGCAGCGCTTCCCACCCACGCAGAGCCATCTCCATGCCAGTGTGGACACCCCACTGCGGCGTCCCATAGTTCGGAGCTCCGATCAACCGGGTGGCCAACTCGCCCATCTTGGCGGCCAGCAACTGCTTGACATCACCCGCGCCGCCCTCCCGGCCGATCTGAGACAGCGCCAAGGCCCGCAGCTTCGCATCCTCGGCCGCATCGGGCCACTGCGCGAACATCTGGTCATGCTCACCGACGAGCCACTGGGCTACCGCCTGGACCTCTTCAGGTAACACCGCATCCGGCAGAGACATCACCCAACGCCAATGCTCCGGCGCCGCCAACTCCAACCGGTGCCGGCCACCAGGCTCATGCAGCGGATTCGGAATGATCACCCGACTCGCCTCATCGGCAGCCAACACGACATCACGGCCAAACCAGCCCGGCATACCAGGATGATAGGCGCGCGCAACCACGATACGGGGTTGCTCCCCAATGGCTTTCGCGTACTCAGCGAGCACAAGCGCCGACGGGTCGAGGCCACGCCAGGAGTGCCGCACGTCGGCAGGCACCCGCTCATCCAAATGCGCCACCGTCACCCCCGCCGGCAGATACACGCCGGCAGGAATCCACGACAGACCGTGCCGCTCGGCGACGACGAACCGCATCGACGCACCAGCCCCAAACACCGCGCACGACCACCCACCCAAGATGAGGCTGCCGGCCGGCCGCTCCGGATCGTTGAGCGCAGACACCAACGCCATCGCCGCACTGAACTCCGGCGTCGACCGCAACCCCTCTCCCACCGTGTGAGCCCCCATCTGCATAGCCTTGAGCGCCGCATTCTTCCCACCGAGATTCATGATCCCCGGCGGCGGACCGGACACCGGCCCACCACCACCGCCACCCGGCGGAGCTGCCGCCGCCGGCGGAGGAGCAACCGGCGACGGAGGCGGCGCAGCATTCGGCACACCCGCTGCCGGCGGAGGCGCCAACGGCACACCACCCGCACCCGCCGATATGGGCGGTGTACCCGCTCCGACCGGCGCGCTCGGCGACGACGTCACCACCTGCTGAGGAGCCGCCGGCGCCGAAGGGGTCGCCGCGGCCGGCGCCGTTGGCGCCAACGGCGCCGGCGACGTCTGCATCGTCGAACCCGCAGGCGGTCTGAACGGCTGCGCAGCAGCAGTCGCCGCCGACGCTCCAGTCGCTACCGGAGACTGCGAAAACCCTTGCGCCGCACCGTTCAAGAACTGCTGCGTCGGATTCAGAGATGCAGGCGACGCAGAAGCACCACCACCAGAGCCGAGCCCTGACAGGCCGCTGCCACCACCAAGGCCTCCCCCGGATGGTGCGCTCGGCGCCGAAGGCATCTTCGGCATCGCACTACCCACCGACGAGAGGCCTGACGTGCCAGAGCTAGCTCCCGACGAGGACGTGCTCACCGGAGATGTGACTGCTGGCTGAGAGCTCCCAGGCGCCGATGGTGAGGCTGTGGTGCCTCTGGTTGCAGATGCTGCTTCGGTCGGCGTGCCTCCACCTTGTTCTGTCCCTGGGGCGGTCGTACCTCGCTCGGACGATCCACCAGATTTTGGCTGATCAGTAGTTGTCTTGCTTGAATTCGCGCCCTGCTCTGCCTGCTGCGAAGGATCCTGGCCGGGCATCGTTGTGCCCCGCGTAATCGAGTTATCGAGAGCCTGGGTGGTGCCCTTTTCTTCGGAGCCAGACCCTGCCAATTCGATTCTGCCGTACTCAAACTTCGGGAACGGCTGGTCATTGTGAATCAGTGGCTGCAAGCCCGGCGCTGCGGGGGCCGTCGGAGTGTATATACCGTCATAGAGCTCTTGAATCGCCTGTTTGGCATCGTCGGTGATCTGCTTGATCTCAGCGCGCAGCTGCTGAATACGCTGTGTGCTCGCCTCGGCCGGGAACAGGCTGAGGATTATTATCTCGGCTTCTTTCGAGGCGATCACCGCCTCGGCGACCATGGTGGTCACAGCGATCAATAGCTTGCCTAGCGCGACGCCTTCCGCGACCACGCCGGCTTCCGTGGCGCACTTGGTGAACCAACCAGAAAGGTCGGCGGCCATGCCGCCGACCTTGAACGCCGCATCGACCTGCGTTTCGAAACCTTCTGGCAGCAGTGTCTGGTAAGTAGTCCCGTCTTGGTAGGACTTCTGTTCTGCGGTCCCCGCGCCAGTGCCAGCTTTCGCGAGTGCGGTCGCAACCTTAGCGATACCGAGCTCGTCGATTTCAGGCCAATGATCACCGATCAGGCCGTGTGGACTCGGCGGCTTCTCAATCATTCGTAGAAGTCGTCGCTATCGAGGGGCCACCGCTGTGCACATGGAATTGACGGCGCTGCTGAAGTGAACGGTCGCCTGCCACAGCTTCTGATCCGATGGTTGATAATTCGGCAGTCGCTCCGCATAAACCTCTTCGTAAGCAGCCTGCTGAAGCATCAGCCCCTTGAGGATTGGATCCTCCGCCTTATCCGCCAACCGGCGCATATCGGCGACCTGCGCCCGCAGTACGGGCACGATTCCGAGGTTCAGTGCTCGGTCCTCAGGAGTCCAATCGGAAGCAGGAATGTTGGGATCGGTCTTCGCCCACGCGGCTTGTTTTGTGGCGTAATCGGTCGCAATTGGATTCCACTCGGCGCAGACCGG
This sequence comes from Mycolicibacterium sp., assembly GCA_050175175.1. Classification (GTDB taxonomy): domain Bacteria; phylum Actinomycetota; class Actinomycetes; order Mycobacteriales; family Mycobacteriaceae; genus Mycobacterium. Next base: position 92,800 of record JBFXJE010000011.1, read on the forward strand.
ATCGGGCGCGGCCGGCACACTCGCCGCAGCCGATGGAGCTTCGGCCGTGACCGTCACTGCCGCCGGAGGAACGCCCGGTGCGGCGTCGCGAGTGCCGGATCCAACGAGTCCTCCGATCACTCCACCGATGATGAGTGCGGTGGCTGCGGCTGCGCCGGAGATCGCGAGGATGCGGCCACGGCGGCTCGGAGCCTCTGGTGCGGCCAAGCTGATCTGCATCATGGCCCCGGAGTTGTTGTGAAGCTCGCGGACGGCAGCGTCGATCGCCGACGAGGGCGTGCCCATGTCGGTGAGACGCTTGATGTACCTGGCGAGCGGGACAGCGCCGGCGTTGTACATCGGGACAGGGCCGGTGGTGTCAGCCGGCATGAATCGCTGGATCAGGTCTTCGCGGAGACCCGACTCGCGCGCCAGTTCAGCCGCGCTGATCCAGCGGCCGGGCGCGGTTTGTGGTGCGTATGTGGTCATACGTATCGTGTCTCCCCGCTTTGGTTGACAGTGGCGGCGCCTTGCTGGTCGGCGGCGGTGATTCGGTCAGCTGCGGCAGCGAGGCCCTGGCGGAGCTGATCGACGCTGGTGTTATACGTCGTAGTCTCGGTCTTGCCGGTGTCGACGATGGCCTGCAAGGCGGTCGAGATCGCGGTGCTCTTGGTGTCGCTTCCCGTGGGGATCTCGGGCGTGTCGGTGGACAGGTGCATACTCGCCGAGTGCGCTGCCTGCGCGCCGGCTGTCGTGTCACCGCGGATCGCCATCGTCTGCCTCCCCTATTTGTCCAGGTAACCAGTCTAAGCGTTCAGTCGCGAATCCGACAGAGACAGGGTTCGTGCAGGTCAGGGCTCTGAGTGGCCCGCTGGGGCGATCTCGTACGTGGACGCCCCCTTGGGCACCGACAAGGTTTGCCTCGTTGAACACGCCGCAATTCGATCGTCAGGAGATTTGGCGGTCGGCCTCCAGAGAGGCCCGCAGCAGCTGGTCGCTGCCAACCAGTTCGCAGTTGTGCGTGTACGCGAGGTCTCGTGCCGCGCGGGTGAAGGTCGTGTTGGTCACGACCATGCTGCTGGTGCAGCCGTGGTGGATTGCTCCGGCTACTACTTCCTGGACCGCGGATACGCCGACTGGTTGGGAAAGCCGTTTGCACTGGACAGCTTTACGGATGTGTCCGGAGGTGGCGATGAGATCGACTCCGAAGTCCCCGGTTCGAGCCGTGTGGGTTACGTGCCATCCGACGTGGCGGAGCAGCTCTGCGACGTAGTCCTCGAACTCTTCGCCAGTCATCAGATTGATCTCATCTGAACGGTTCACTGCAGCGGGGCCCGCGGGGTGCAGGATCTTGCGCTCGATTTGGATCGCCGCGAGAGCGACTGTTGCCACCCACTGCGGGTCGGCGAAGCGGAAGTTGCCGCTCATTGTGCGGTTGGTCGATTCGAATATGACCCATGGCGGCTTGTAGTGCACACCGAGCACCTTGCTGAGGCCGACTTCTCCTGCCCCTTGGAGGGTCCGAAATTGGATGCGCTTGTCGGTGATGATCAGCGACCCTTTTGTGGCCTGGGGGCCTGATTTGAGTTCGCGCCAACGGGTCGCTTGCACCCACATGTGGCAACGTTCACCTCGGGGCAGCATGAGCGAGTTCTGCTCGTCGACGATGGGTAGGTGTCCTGCTCGGACCATGGTTAGCTGGCGCTCTCGTTGGAGCTGTTGATTGAGGGCTACAGCGGATTGTGGCCATCCCAGGGCGGCGGCAGCGCGTTGGAACAGCGCCAGGGCTTCTGCGGTCACGTTGCCGTCGAGCAAAGCGGTGGAAGCACACCTGTTCAACCAGTCGCCGGCAAGGTCGGCGATCAGGTTGTCAAGCGGCAGACTGACGGCGTTGCGCCACTGTTCAAGGTTTGCCCAGTCTTGGCTGAGGGGCCCTGAGTTGGTAAGAATGTTCGCCGCGGCGTATCTGTACTGTGGCCCCAGATGGGCGATGACCTGTCGACAGGTGGCGCAGTATCGCTTCTTGCGTACCGGTGTCCGGCACCGTTCGCAGTGCGCGTTCGCGAGGTAAGCCACGCAGTAAATGGTAAGTGCGCTGGCCGACCTCTACGGGCTATCTGGGACAACCAGTCCCAGGGCGGAGTCCGAGGTCGTCCTCTTCTACCTTCCACGGATCGCGTCGATGCGCGCGGCGTCCATGCCTGACCGCCACGCACTTCCCCCGGGCCGCAGTCTGTATCGATTACCGAGTTCCCGGGTGTAGTTCATGCGCTTCGCCCTCAGGCGAATCGAGCAACGGCAGAAATACTTCTGACCAGTGCCGCGGCTTGGACCAAGCATAGAATCGAGCAGTCGCAAGATTGCGACACCGAGTTCTTAACCTGCACCACACGAAGGGGCGCAGAGGATGTATCTGGACGACGGCGACGACGTGATGATGCTGATGCTGCTTGGGGCGGCTCTTATCGGCTGTCTCTATTTGCTGGCCTGGCTCATCTACCGCGAGATCGACTTCGCGCGGGCCAGATCTCGATCGCAAGAGAAGGCACGTGAAGAGCACGTCCGGCGCGAGCACCAAGCCGCACTGGAGCGCGAAGACGTGGTCGCGGATCTGCGTGACTACGGCATCTCCGAGTATCAGCTTGAGCATCTCCCGACGGAGGAGATAGCGACTCAGCTCAGAGTGGCGGTGGATGTTCACCGACGAGCTATCGAAGGATTCGCCGGAGCACGCCGGCCCGCAGACGCGCTTCGTTAAACAGAGGGCGGCAGGCGATCCCAATGCGACAGTGGCTGCCTCAAACGCGTCGTCGCACCAGTTCGTTCAGGCGGGCAGACCCGGGCCCCACGTTCGGACTTCGCCTTTCACCAGCGGCGTGAGTCTCCCTCTTCGTACGCACTCGCCGGCAGTTGAGGGTCCATTGGCAGGTCGCGTTCTTCTCCGGGGAAACGCCACAGATAGTGGCCGTACTCCTCGCCCCACTCGACTTCGATTGGTCCAGAGCGCCACTCGCGCTGCGCGGTCGTACCGATATAGGTAGTCCCAGGTCGACACGGGTCGAAGAAAAATAGTGCTCCGCAGCTGCCTGCCGCCTCGCTCGGTCGGGCACTTTCGGGGGTGCAGTCGAACTGCCGGCACTTTGCACCACTTGCTGCGCTGCAGGTGAACCGGAGGGCGGTCCCGTCCTCGTTGACGGTTATGGCGTGATCGTAGGTGGTGTCGTTCACGATGCTCTCCCCCATTGTTGCGTCTCCCGTTGTTCGGTGCGATGACGGCTCGGCGTTCGTCGAGTGCCGCGAACTTGGCGACCAGGGCGTGGTTGTACGCCTAGCGAGCGGGGCCGGCGTGCTTGCGGCACAACATCTTCCTGGCCGGAGTGAGGTCGAGGCGAACCGGTACGCCCGAATATCGTGCGTCGGCTCAGTGCTCACGGTCGGCATGTTATGCGTGAGGTCCGACAAGCTGGGGGGCACCGGCCAGTCCAAACCGAAACACACTGGCATCGGAGGCATGTCTCCGCGCTGCTCTCGCTTCTATTTCGGGCGATCGTTGTTCGTTGTCGCTGGTGCGGGCCAGTTGTTGCAGTAGTCGACGAATTGTCGTACCAGGGCGGCCAGGTCGTCGGCCGCATCGGTCTCTTTGTCTTGATCGCCAGATGCGGCGGCGTTGACGAAGCGCGTTTCTGCGGCGTCGAGTGATTTGATGTAGCTGTCCAACGTCGACAACATCATCTCGGTGTCAGCGTCAAGTTGGTCTGTACTGGTGGTTGGCACCGCGGGTGCGAGCTGAGGCGCGTCTATGGCGTCTATGACCGCGTTCAGTTCAGCGTCCGTGGGGTCGCCAAGAAAGCGCCAGAAGACGTCGCGGCATCCGGCGTCGCGGCGGATGCGTTCGACGAGGCCCAACCGGTCAAGGGCGCAGAGCTGCGGATAGATTCGGTAACCGGTCTCGCTGTATCGGTGTGCGCCGAGCAGCTCGCAGACGCGGCGCGTCGATATTGGCAGCGGCCACTCGGTCCGTAGTGCGGCGAGTATCTGGTCTCGGATCGCGACCGTCCGGGCGGACGGCCTACCCATGACAATGCCGATCGTGACTTGTCATGGTCATTGTTTTGCGCCTTTCCTTGGTGGCGTGCAGCGGTGGTGAGTGAATGTCACGGATTGCCAACGCCTTTGGTGGCGACGTGCACGTGGTAGAAGTGGTTGGGGGCAGCCCGCCGCGGTCCTCCATCGCTTCGGAGGCGCCGTCGGGGTCTGCGCTGGTCCCAGGTGATGACTTCGCGGCCGCACCCGCTGGTGTGGCTTGTTGGTGCGCAGGGAGCTGTCGGGTGGCGCTGGCGGAGCATGTTCAGCGGTACCAGGTGGAGACGCACATGCAGATGTCGGGTCCGGTGGGCATCCGCAGCACCGCCCCGATGCCGCCGATGACGGCGAGGGCGCACGCGGTGGCCAGCAGTACCGATACGGTCGCTGTCCGCAGTCTGGTGGCGAGTGGGGCTGGGCAGAGGATCCGGACAGTGATCATCATGATCATCATGGCGATACCGGTGAACAGGAACGCGCCGATGGTGGCTGTCGTGAACGGCAAGACCCGGGTGTAGGCGTTGGTGAGGAGCTCGATTGGCGTCATGACTCACGCTCGGCGGCGCGGGGGTGGCGGTGTACGCGCCGGTAGGGGAGCGTTTCTCGTGCGAATTCCAAACCACGGCCCGTAGGTATCCAGGCCAGGTACTTGGTTTCGTCGTCGTCTGAAACGGCGGTGACGTCTGGGAGAGGGGTGCCGTCTTCGTCTCGGGTCTTGACGGCTTGGATGTAGACGTCGCCGTTTTCTGCTTCGTAGGCGATGCTCATCTCGGTGGCGCGGCGGTTGTAGATGGCGATTGGTCCCTCGCCGTAGCCGCTTGCGAAGAGCCACCGGATGTCGGCGCCGGTCATCGTCAGCAACTCGGCCGGAATCGTGTCGGCGAGAACTTCATCCTCTTGGTCGATCTCGGTCATATTTCGACCGACTCCTTTGATTTCGTTGATGTTTGCGTTTTGACGGAGGCATACTTCGCGTTCCATCGACACACGTGGCCGGAACTGATGTTCCCGAACGATCAGGCGGGGCGGAATATGCCTTGGAACCCTGGTCCTGTTGGGTGCTCCCGGCCGGCGGGGCCGATCAGTTGACCGTTGTCGGCGACGATTGCGGTGTGGTCGGCGAATACTGCGATGTCGCCGGGCCTCGCCGATGCGAGGTCAACGGGAATGACGGGTGGGAGCGGGTCGCGGGTGTCCGCGTTCTTGGGTTGTGGCTCATCCCAGAGCATCTCGGCCGCACTGCGTGATATGGGGCCGACGGCTACTCGGTTGCGGAGGTTGTCTCGCGCCTCGGTCGCGGTGAGGGCCTGGCGTACCGCGGCCGCCGCGTTCGGGTTGAGGACGGCCATGGCGTTGGGCAGCGGCGATTGGGCAGCGGGGTGGGTGTCAGCCCGGCGATCGCCAGGACTGCGACGAGGCCGCCCGGTCCGCCACCGCCACAGCAGCCGCGCAATCCGCGACCGCATCAGGCATGCCCTGCTTCACTCGCGAGACGGTCGCGGCGGAACGTGGTGTTCCAGGCTTGCGCTGATGCCCGCCGCACCGTCTGCATGCGGGTTGGCGATTCCGGCTCGTCGTCGACCGGCTCGGATAGCCACGACACGAGCGCCAGTCCGATCATCGCTGTCAGCAGTGCCGCCATCACAGACAGCAGCGGTTCGGCGACGGCGACGGCGACCATCGCGAACCCGAAGCTGATTTCCCATCCCGACGTCAGCGGGTGTGTCCACCACTGTGGCCCCGGCACGAGGCCGTCGATCAGCAGCGCCAGCGCGGCGCTCGCCACCGCCAGGCTCGCCAGTGACTCCACGTCTCTGCTTTTGAAGGGGCGGTAGTGGCCTTTGCCGTACGGCGGCCGCCGAGTCAATACCGACGCCGCGACGCGGGGACCGCTGACAACGAGGCAGCGCGCGGACCGCAGCAGGATCGGGTAGGACAGCACTGCCAGTGCCCATGGGGCCAGGAACTCGGAAATGAGGTGCGGTGTCATGGTCATCGTTGCGGGCCTTCCTTGGTGGTGGGCGGGTGAATGTCATGGGTAGCCACCGCCGTTGGTGGCGCGCCGTTCACGGGTAGAAGTGGTTGGTGGTCTGGCGGCCGCGGAGCCGTGGTGGTGCGGTGCAGCGAATCGGCAGCGTGGAGGCGTCGAATCGCGGCGAGGAAACGCTTCATGGGCTCAATGTTTGGCAGCGGTCGGGGCGGTTTCAAGAGGACCGTGCGACGTGGGCGGTTTTCGATTCGTACGGGGCTGACGACATAGGTGTATGGATGGCGACGAATTGAACCCTGTCGAGCGCGCTGTGAACGCTTACCTGGACTTCCTGGAGGGTATCGGTTCGCGGCCGACGTTCGACGATCTGCGCGATGACGATCGGCGGTGTGCTGTCGCGGTGATCAACATCGTGCTCGCGGGCCAAGGCAACGACCTGAACAGGGAAGCTCCCACGGTTGAGGAGCTCCTCGAAGGCACGGAGTTTCAGCTGCGTGCCGAGCCCTGATTCCGAGGACCATCAGACGCGTCGGCGGGCAGCACTCAATGAGGACACCTTCGAGGAGGATTCCGCCTGCATCTAGTTCTTAGCCGCCCCGCGCGCGGCTTCTAGCTGGTAGGTGGTTTGAGTTCCCTCGGCGGCGTAGAGGTCGTATTCGTATTTGCGAGACTGGGAGTTGGCGGCCGTTGCGGGATGCGAAGTGGTGTCGATTGGTGGTCATTACTCGAAGCCGACAACATCGACGATACTTTGATGTATGGACCCAGTCGACGCCCTCCTTGAACAGGCGCACCACCTCCTGGGTACGCCCTCCGCGGTCACCGTCACCACACCCGAGGCCTTCGCCGGCCAGCTCGCCGATATGCATCCTCCCAGCTGGGAAGGCGATGCCAGCACCCGCGCGGCCGCGACCACCGGCCTGCTTGACTCCGACCGCAACAAGATCCACACCGCCCACCAGTCCGTGGGCGCCGTGGTGACAACAGCCAACGAAATCGGTGAACGCGCACGAACCCGACTCGATGCTGTCACGGCCGCCTGGCGGCAAGACAAGGCCACACTGGCCCGCTTCACTGACACACCTGAGGGTCAGGCCGCGTTGCTCCAGGCAGGCCAGCAGCGCATCGCCGACGCCACCCAGATTGTCGAAACTTCTGCCGCCGACTATCGGCGTGCCGCCGGCCAAGTCCTCAACGCAACCGCGGATCTGCCGACCGACAGCGTTACCGGCCACCCCAAGGACTCGCCGCCGGCCACACCGCTGGACTCACACACGTGGAAGCCCGGCGACCAACGCCACTTCCCTTACAACGCGGGAAAGGGCGGGTTGGGGCCGCCGAACTCTTGGGGGTCACCGCCGTGGGTTGATGTCTACGACAGGACCAAAGATCCGGATCACGTTCCGCACAGCTTCGTTAGATCTGATGAGATTCCCGGTTACAAGACACTCCCGCCGGGGTCGCTTGGGCCGCCGACTGTGTACGACGAGCATGGAAACCCGGACAGGTATGTGGAGCTGGCCCCGAATACAGGTATTTGGGTGCCGGAGTCGGACTTTCCTGGAGCGAAGTTCTATCCGCCTGGTGTTACGCCTAACCCGTTGCCGCCCTACGGGTATGAAGAATGGTTGCCGGGGTCGGGAATCTATATGTGGCATGGCGACTTAATTTCGGAACCATACAATCCGTCCGGCCCTTTAAACCCGCCTCAAACCTATCCGCAAGGCGGCGGCCCACGCTGATCCGATCATCGGGATAACTAGACGACCACCAGCACCGACACACGACGAGGAACGACGGCATGAGCTACACCACCGAAGCCCAGGCACGCGACGCCGGCGAGATCGTCTTCCGCGCCTACAACGGCGCTCAGGCCTGGTGCCTCTGCTCGTCGTGCACAACCAGGCACGCCAGCGCCAACAAGCGGCGCACGCGACACGACCGGTGGGCCATCAACGGCCAGGACTGGCGGATCCGCGAGGATCTGGCCCGCCGCGCCGCCTAACTGCTCGACGAGCGCGAGGTTGTGGGCGGCTTTCGATTGGTGCGGGTGGGTGATCAACATCGTGCTCGCGGGTCGCGGCAGCGATCTGGACAGGGTCGCTCCCACGGTTGAGGAGCTGCTTGACGGCACTGAATTTCAATTGCCGTCGAACGCATTGGAGTCGGCGTGGCCCAGGTACGAGCTGGGCACCACCGCTGTATCACCGGTGATACACTCGGCGCATGGACACCGTGACGGTGCGCGACCTCCGGAACAACGGAGGAGAAGTCCTACGTCGCGTCGAGCATGGCGAACGCATCGTCGTCACTCGCGACGGCGCGCCGGTGGCTGAGCTCCGCCCACTGCCTCGGCCGAGCGCCGGCCCAGCCGAACTCATTCGTCGCCGCAAGAATCTTCCGCGGGTAAGCCCAGATACGCTCCGGCACGACATCGACGATCTGATCGACCCGGCGCTGTGATTGAAGCTTCGAGCCACGGGATGCTGGACACCTCGACGGTGATCCTCCTCGGCCAGGTATCTGACCCATCCGAGCTTCCTGACGAATCGGTGATTAGCGCGATAACGCTTGCCGAGCTCTCCGTAGGTCCGCACGTAGCGCGCGACTCTACCGAGCGCAGTGCCCGTCAGCAGCACCTGCAGCAGGCCGAGGCGGACTTCGATGTTCTTCCTTTCGACGGCGATTGCGCTCGGGCATTCGGCGCCGTCGCGGCGGCACTGCGCGCATCAGGGCGCAAGCCCGCAGCGCGCGCGTACGACGCACTCATCGCGGCGAGCGCGATCGCGCATGGGGTGCCGCTCTACACATGTAATCCGGCCGACTTCGCGGGGATCCCGCGCCTTGAACTCCGGTCGGTGACTCATCCTGATCATCAGTAGCGGGATGCTATTGGGCCGCTTTCTGCCGCCGAATGCAGTTGGGCCACAAACCAATATGCAGTGAGTGAACCGCCAGACATGATCCGGTTAGCTCCGGAATCGCCGGCCGCTGTTGTCGAACCAGCGCCGCAGGTGCTCACCTTGGGAGGTGGGCCGTTCAGGACTCCCCTATCTGGCCGAGTTCGCCGGGTAACGGTGGCTCGGCGATGAGTCTTGTCTCTCGTAGGACTGTTTCTTCGACGCCTTGGCGCAGCATTGCTTCGGTGCGGTGTTGGCCGTTGATGTACCAGACGTTGTCGGGTTCGCGGCCGAGTTCGATGGACTCGTACAGGAGTGTTCTCGCGGCGGCGTCCACGCTCGGTGGTACGTCGTCGGGGATCTGGCCGCCGCCCTGAATAGCCTGGATGGCTACCTCCACAGCTTTCCCCCAGTCCGCGGTCATGAAGGGCTCCATGTCGCGGAAGAGGCGCCGTGGCGGGAGGTCTTTCACCGGGAACCGGCGCCAGACGTGGGCGTACTTCGGTGGGGGCGGTGTGTAGGGCACGAATCCGGTGCCTTCGTCCCATTCGGCGCCGAGCCGGTTCAGGGTCTGGATGTCGGCGGGGTCGGTGGCGTGGTGGCGGTCGAATATCCCGTCATCGTCGAAGTCGAGCGTCACGATCTGCGGGGAGTCCTTGAACTTGAAGAGGGGATCGAGGACGTTGGCGATCAGGATCGGCGGCGCTTGCTCGTCGGGGAAGAACTGGGCCCAGGCGTCGGAGCGGAACATCTCGGCGCCGTTGATGTGCCCGGGCCCGGTGTCACCGGCGCGGCGGGTGATCACCGCGAACGTTCGACCCGTCTCGTCGCGGAAGGCCTGGGCCCGTGAAGTCCACCCGTCCCGGATCGTCCACATGTGAACATCGGCGAGTCTTCCCTTGATCCGACGGGCCGGACGGCGGCGGATTCTTCGGATCAGTTCGCGCGCTGGGTGCATGGCCCTGAATGTAGTTGGCGGCGGTGACAAATAGCCGTCGCGCCGTGCACAGGAGACCGCGCGCGATGTTCATGTTCAGTGCGAATGTTGGATGCACTCAGCGCCGCGTTCGGCCGGCGCGTCCGAGGCTGACGGTTGTTGAGCTGCGGCTCACGCTCTGACGGGTTCGCCGTCATTCCGGTGCGCGGAGGAGCTCGCGGGCGAATGCGGATATCTCGTCCGCGCGGTCCTGGAGTTGATCAATCCAGTCGAGCACCGCCTCGCCGCGTTCGGTCTCCTGCCATGCGCCTGATCGTTGATCGACCGCTGCGCGGGCGTCGTCGACAAAGCTGTCGAGCTGTGCTCGGGCCGCTTCTAGGTGGGTTTCGATCCGTTCGAATATGTTGTCGCTCATAGTAAATGGGTCGTTGGTGTTTGCCATGGCGTTCACTGTGGAGGTCTGTGGTCTGCAAGGCAAGTAGCGCTGACTAGGTCTCAGGGCGGCCGCTGCCGTGCTTATGGGTGCTGCATTCGATTGTTTGTTGCCCCTGCTTGGCGGTGAACCGGCGCGGTCCGATGTGCGCCGGGCCAAATAATGTCCGACGAGACTCCCTGAGCCTGGCAGCGCTCGGCTCGGATCGTTACCGTATCGTGACCATCTGAGGCGCTTACGGCTTGTTGCGCATCGATCTGAAGAGAACGCAGCTCAGCCTCCAACTAGCGATCTCCCAATATCCTTGGAGCACAGGGGAACACGAGCCGCATCGTCGCGGCTTAAGCCGGACGGTGGAGTGTGCTGTTGTGTCGCCGTCGTTCGGCTCGTTGCTGACGCAGGAACAGGACACGTTGTTCGAGCCAGTTCGGTTCGCGCCCGTCTGTCAGGACGTCGATTTGGGCGTCGGTGAGGCCTTGCAGTTTTCCATCGGCCGCGGCGCCGGCGATGAGTACCGGGCCCCACAGCAGGGGTACGGTCCGCGGCAGAAAGGAGCTGGCGGCGAGCAGGTTCAGAGTCGCCATTCTGTTGACCGTCGCCCACGTTCCGGCTGCGCTGAACCAGAAGACGATTCCGGATCGGACGCTCACCGCTTCAGTGTGATCGCCGAGGAGTTCGGATAGCAGGTTCGGCGTGATCTCAACAAGCGACATCTGCTCGTGCGTGTCGATGGCGACGCCGACGTCGACGCCCTTGTCGACAAGCAGCTCATCGTTGTCACTGAGATGGCCGTCAAATTCGTTCACGAACGCTCCCCTAGGCGACCTGGTTGCGTCGTTTGGCGAGTTCGTCGTCGACGACGCCGGGCTGGCGTTCACCGGTGGCTGTTTCCGATGGGAATTGGCGGATGTCCTCGCGCAGGCTCGGCAGCGCGGCGCCGACGGCGATGCCGAAGACGCCCTGGCCGCCGGCGAGCAGGTCGACGACTTCGCTGGCGGTGGTGCATTCGTAGATGCCGACACCGTCGGAGACGAGGGTGAGTCCGGTGAGGTCCGTGACGCCGCGGTCGCGTAGCGCTGCGACGGCGGTGCGGATGTTGGCCAGAGATATGCCGGCGTCGAGGAGTCGTTTCACGACCCGGAGGACGAGCAGGTCGCGGAAGCTGTAGAGGCGCACCGTTCCGGATCCGGATGCAGTGGCGATGGATGGTTGGACCAGCTCGGTGCGTGCCCAGTAGTCGAGTTGACGGTAGGTGATGCCCACGACGGCGCATGCTGCCGGTCCACGCCAGCCCCGGGTGTCGTCGGCGACTGCGGATACTGTGTCGAACGCTTGTGCGTCGAGGTCTACGAAGCTGAGCTGTTGTTCCGTCATGTGGCCCTCCCGGGTTTCCATGGTAGGTCGGCCGGTAGGCAGGGGCGCTGTGACGCGCTCGGTTCCGGAATGACACGGCCCGGTTGGGGCCTCTTGTCCGGGAGAGCGACGACAACACATCACCAACCTGCGCGCGTTATGCGCGTATGTTGGTGATGTGGAGTTGTGGACCGTCGACCAGGCTGCCCAGCACTGGGGCGTCACTCCCGCGCGTGCCCGTTCGATCCTGTCCAGCCGCCACATCCGCCGTACTGCTGGCTACCCCGTCGCCGAGATCCGTTCCGTCCGCCGCCGCCAGGGTGCCCGAACCGACCTGACCCCACCAACGCCCGCCACGGCGGCGGCGAGCCTGTCGACCATCGCGCAGGCGATCGCCGAGCATCCCGATGACGATCCCACCCGACTGCGGTTGTTCTTCGAGTTCACCCGTGGCGCCGATGAGGCAGGTACCTCAGCTCTCTCGCTCGTCACCGAAGAACCACCCCTGATCGGCGCTCCCGGCTATGACGCCCTCCTGGCCGCGATCGCCGAGCACATCACGTCACGTTATGGTCTGCCCGCCCCACTGTGGACAGCCACCACAGACCGCTTCCTGTACCGCGCCTGGTGGATCACCACACTGCCCTCCGCCCGCATTCAGGCGATGCTGTGGACCCCGGGTTCCTTCCGCCGCCGCGGCGTCTTCCTCGACCGCCGCGACCTCACCCACGACGGAGCCACCCCCGTGCCGAAACCGCTCTTCGACGCCACCGAAATTCGCCGCGCTTTCACCGCGCTCGCTGACAAACTTGAGCGCCGCAACATCGTCGGACAGGTGCACGTGTTCGGCGGCGCGGCAATGCTGTTGGCCTACAACCCGAACCGATCTATCACCCGCGACATTGATGCCCTCTTCGAACCCGACGGGCCCATGGTCGACGCCATCCGTGAGGTGGCCGCCGAGAACGGGTGGCCGTCGACCTGGATGAACAACCAGGCCTCAAGCTACGTCGCGCGCAACCGTGGCGAAGGCCCCCGCGTGTTCGATCATCCCTACCTGCAAGTCGTTGCCACCCCGGCCGATCACCTGTTGGCCATGAAAGTCCTGGCCGCCCGTGCTGTCCGTGACGCCGAGGACATCCGGATCCTCGTCGAGCACCTCGGCATCACCACCACAGCCGAAATCCGGGTCATCGTCGACCGCTTCTTCCCCGACGTGTCGATCAAACAGCACGCTCGCGGCCTGGTCGAAGACATCCTCAGCGAACAGAACGGCAGCAAGAGCGTATGACAATGCCCGCCAATGTAATCCACGACAATCGGCTGGATCGCGGCACAGGACTGCGCTTCGCGCCCCGGAAAGGACATCCGTTGTTTCTTCAACGCGAGCATGCCGTGGCCGCCCCCGAGCCCCGAAATCGGCGGTAACGCCGTGGGACTCGTCGAGAAGGTTTCGCGCGCACTGGTCGAGAACATTACCGCCCGCAGCCAATGGGACGAACCCGCTCAGCTGTACTGGCTCGAACTCACCGCCGGCAAGGTAACGATGCACCTGTTCCCGATCGATCAGAGTGTCTTCGACACAGGACATCGCCCTACTGATGTGCTGGCCGGATTGGCTCGGGAGGTCGCCGCCCAGCAGGATGCACTACGGCGGGCTGTTCCACCGGGACTGTTCGGGCTGGCGTTCTTCTGCGAAGCGTTTGCAGTGACTGTGCCCGCAAGCGCTGACGAGTGGGACGACGCAGCCAGGGCCGCGGCCGCCGGCGCCGTCCCCCAACACCCGGACCGCGTGGAGCAGCGAATGATCTACGCCGTCGAACGTGGCGGCCGCCGATTCCTGGTCAGCCAAAACCGCGGCGAACCCGTCGAGACCAGCGTCGAGCACCCAGACGAACCTGCCGGCCCAAGGAACTTCGGACCGGCCACCGACGCACTCGATGCGTTCCTGTCGGCAATGCTCGGCGTCAACCTACGCCGCCGGTAACCGAGAGGCGGCCGGCGATGTCGATGTGTCACACTGCAGCCGTTTCAGGCGCTCGTCAAGGAATGACGGCTTCACCGAACTGTCGGCCAGTCCCACGATGTGAGGGCATGCGCTACCTTTTCGGGCCAGCGCATTGGCGATTCTTCGAGCGGAAACACCTTGGCCCACACCGGATCATCGCCCGGGCCACCAAGGTGTGCGAATCCTTCTCGATCTAGTAGGAGGTACAACGGTCGCACCTCGCCGTCCTCGCAACGGACGGCAAGATAGGCACGGCCCTTCGCGACGCTCGCGTCTATCGCGACTGCATTCGGATACTCACGCTGCAGCGCCGCAGCAATCGACAGCCGGGGCCGAGCTCCGCTCTCAGTGCCGGGGATCGAATCCCACCCCATCGCAGACTCCCCTTTGGTTGGCTCTAGGTCGCCGGCGGCGGGACCACCACCGTCGTCGACGGTGGCGCCGGCGCCACGGTTCCGGGGGATTGTCCAGCTCCACCGTGGGTCACTGGTGTGCCTGAGCTGCCCGCCCCGGCCGGGGCTGGGGTTTGTTCCGCGGCCGCCGGTGCCGGGGTCGCGGCGGTAGTGGTCGGTGCACCCGGAGTTGCTGGTGCAGGTGTCGACGGCGTCCCTTGACTATCTGCTGGCAGCGGCGTGCCCTGACTCACTGGCGGCAACGGCGTTCCCTGGCTGCCGTCCTGCGGCGGCCTGCCCGGGCTGCCTGCGTCAGCCGGCGTCGCGGCGGGGGTAGCCGTCGGGGTCGGCGAGACGGGCGTGGATCCGATCGGCGTCGCAGTCGAGGCACCGGTCCCCGGCGAGGTGTACGAACCGGTGCCTGTCGATGACGATCGCGGCGGCGCCGGCGGCGGCTGCACCCACACCACGAGATCTGGCCCGCCGGCGTTGTAGAGCACGCTGTCTGGGGCGTCGCCGGTGACGTCGAAGTAGACCTTGCCGGTCGTCCTCTGGCCTTGCGGCAGGGTCGATGGGTTGACACCTTGGGGTGTCGCGACGCCGAACAGCACCCGATAGGTCTGTCCGCTGCGCGCGCGGGCGTTCAGGTTGGACACGATCGGGGTGACCGTCCCGCGCACCGCGTGATCGGTAGCCGTGGCCTCCCACAGCGTTCCTGCCACCGGATAGGGAATGGCGTCGGAACTGGGTTTCAGGTCGCTCACGGTCCATGCCTGCACAACGTCACCGTTGGTCAGCTCCGCGGCGCTGCCCAGTGTGTGAATCACCGAGTCGTCGGCGATCGCCGCCGGCGCGTAGAGGACGCTGACGCTCGCAGCGGCCGCAGCCGCGGCGACCATCAGGTTCTTTGACGTGGCGATCTTCACGGTTCCTCCCCGGATTCCTGTCGTCGTGCGCCTGATCAGCAAGCTAGCAGGCCTAAGACCAGTTTTCCTCAGGCGTTGGCGGCCACCGCTGCCGGCGAGCGGCAGGAGCTGGTCAGGCGAGGTGTTCGCGGACGGCCTGCTCGATGAACAGGGGAATGAAGTCGCGGTCGTTGTGGGTGTCGAAGTCGGCGTGGATGCGGCGGACGATTATGGCGATCGCCTCCGGGGCGACCGTGGGGTAGGTGATCCGGAGTTGGGCTACGAGGTTGTCGATGGCCGCGTATTCCGCTGCCCGCGCGGTGTGCTGATCTTCGCTGCATTCGGTGCAGGGGGTGCCGCGGTGTTCGCGGTTGAAAGCGTCGTGAGCGGCGACGATGTGGTCCGGGGTGGCTTCGGGATGTTCGCGGGCGAGGGCGTCGATGGCGAGCCATGTTGTAGGGCCAAGCGCCGCGGTGTGGTGGGGTCGGCGACCCCGGGCGATTGCCGCGCTGAGCAGCTCGCGGAAGATCTTTTCGGCCAGGTCGGTCGATTCAGCTGCGGGCATAGCGGCGAGGGTACGGGCCGGCGGTTACGTGTCAGCGACATGCATGTTGCGGGCCACGGTGGCTTGGTGGCGGTTTAGTTATGGCGTCTGGCTAGCGCTGCAGAATCTCCCGGTTGCGGTGCAATCAGCTCAGGGTCGTCGAGGTCGATCCAGGTGTCGGTGCCGATGAAGCCGTCGTATTGGCTGCTGAGCTGGCCGATGCGGGCCTGGCCGTCGGTGATCTCGCGGGATCCGGAAGAGGCTCGGGTTGCCGTGCTCCTCGTACTCCGACTTGATCTGGACGAAGGTCGCCCGACCTCGAATCGCTTCGTCATGTGGAGTTCCCTTGCCTGCGTGTGGTTTTCGTCCGGTTGCCGCCCCGAGGATTGGGCGTGGTGCGTTCCTGGCGGTGGGCGGGTTGGTGCTGTGTTGTCCTGGTTGCGTCGTTGCGGATTTGGCGTAGTCGTTCTCGGGTGTAGCCGGTGCGTCGGACGAGTTCGGCTTGGGTGCCGCGGGGGCCTGCGTCGAGTCGTTGGCGGATCACGTCGTGTAGGGCTTCGAGGGCTTCGGCTTCGGCGGTGCGGGCCCGTTGCAGACGTGTGAGGGCGCGGTCTAGGTCATCCACGTCGGTAAGCATAATCTATTTGGCCAACCCCACTTGGCGTATGCCAACTGCGTTTGGCATACTGGGGTCATGATCGCCCCGAGCCCACAGGCCGTCGAAACCCATGAGTGGGAGATCCCGGCCTACAAACTGGACGCCTTCCAGGCCAAGATCGCCCAGGCCAACAAGAAGCTGGCCCGGGCCGGTCTGGACGCCCGTTTTGAGGTCTCCTACGAGGAATTCGAAGTCAAGAAGAACGTGTCTGCTGGCGATCGCTTCGTGGTGAGCGCTCATGACGCCGTGTATGTCTACGAGCCCTGGGTGCGCGCCACGTTGACCGGTCCGCTGACGCTGCGGCACGGTCATTTCACGTTTGTCGCCAGCTTGGTAGCCGAGGAAGCTGGCATCACCGTCCATTCTGCTCCCGGCCAGGAACTGGGCGGTTACGCCCCCAAAGGCACTAACGAGTGCGATCACTGCAACGTCGCCCGGTCCCGCACACGGCTGTACCTGGTGCGCGATGAGCGGGACGGCTCAATCGTCCAGTTGGGGCACTCCTGCATCGAGCTCTACACCGGTATCGCCCCGAAGGGGTTGTGGGCGTTGACCTTCGACGAGGATCTGGCGGGCTTCACGCGCGACGATCTCGACGGCGGATTCGGTCCGCGCTCCTACGGCGCTTCGGTCGACCTGGTGCTGGTGTACGCCTTCGCCCACTCGGACAAGGGCCGCGCCTACGTCCCCTCCTCGGGCTTCGGGGTCTCGACGGTCTCGCAGGTCCGTACCAGCCTGTTCTCCGATATCAACCGGCTCAAGGAAGCCGACCGCGCCTACTACATCGCCAAAGGCGCCGAGGCGGCTACCTACCTTGCCGACACGAGTTTGATCGCCGCGATCAAGGCTGCCGTCACCGAGACCGCAGAAGACAGCGATTACGGCCGCAACCTGCGGGTCGTCCTGGCCGGCGACCATGTGTCCGGCCGCAACGTGGGCATCCTGGCGTCCCTGGTCAAGGTCTACGCCCGCCAGCAGCAGCTCGAAGCCGAACGCAAGGCCCACCCTGTCGTGGCCGGCTTCATCGGCGAGGTCGGCGACCGGGTCAGAGACATCTCGGCGACCGCCAAGACGGTTGTGTACTCCGAAGGCGACTACGGCATGAAGACGTTCCTGGTCGCCATCACCGACGACGGGCACACCGTGGTGTGGAATGCCAGCAAGGCCCTCGACATCGAGGTCGGTGACACCTTCACAATGGGCGCGGCCACCGTCAAGGCGCACGAGAACTACCACGGGGTCGACCAGAGCGTGATCACGCGTCCGGCGAAACTCGCCATCAGCCCCGCCGCAGCACCGTCGCTGGCATCAGGCTGACATAGGTATCAAATCCGTTACAACGCAACGTTCATCGGAGATTTGGAGAGCACAGTGAGTGCGAAGGCAGACGACCTGCTCTGCGATGGAACGTGTTCGGATTTTCGGTACTTCGACGATGACTGGAGCATCTGGATCTGCTCGCTCTGCGACCGACCACTGGCGGTCACCGATGCCGAACCGGCGCGAGCCGCGAGCTGACCGAAGAAAGGGCGAGATGAAGTACACCGTGGTCATGGTCGCGGGCGCGACAATCGTGGTCGACGTGGAGGCCGACAGTCCCGACGCAGCTCGCGAGCGAGCCTGCGAAGAAGCCTATGCGTCGCTGTGTCACCAGTGCGCGCATGACGTCACCCTTGGCGATGAATGGGAGCCAATCCAAGTATCCGATGCCGCGGGCGAAGTCCTCTGGCACGACCCGACATAAGCACCGAACCGGCAAGAAGCGCACCTATTGGCCCTAGCTGAGATGAGGTCGGCGTCCCAGGTTTCAGTAGTGGTAGCGAGCCTTGAGGATCTTTATTTCGTCGTCGTTGGCGCGATATACGAGGCGGTGCTCGTCGTCGATCCGCCGCGACCAATACCCGGACAGTTCGCCTTTGAGGGGCTCTGGTTTTCCGATGCCCGTGAACGGATCGCGCTGGATCTCGCTGAGGAGTCGGGTGATTCGTCGGGCCATCTTTCGGTCGGATGCCAGCCAGAACAGGAAGTCGTCCCAGGCATCCGGATCGAAGTTGATGTTCCTCACGCCTCTCCGCCGGCCATCTCCTGCAGTTCGCGAATCGTTGTGGTGTGCTCGGCCGATGCAGCATGGCCGGTCTTATCACGTGCGACGGCATCCATGAGTCGGCGCGCATTCTCTGGCGAGCGCAGGAGGTAGACGGTTTCCATCCAAGAGTCGTAGTCGTCGGCCGACATGAGCACGGCGTCGCCTGCCTTGGAGGTGATGCGGACAGGTTCGTGGTCGTTGTTTACCTGTTCGAGGAGCGGAAAGAGGCGCTGACGCGCTTCGCTGGCGCTGATTGCCATGTTCAAACCACCTTGCGAGTCGTACGGGTATATCGTACCGCTACTGTACTGCAATCCCGTACTGGTCGTATCCAGGCGGTTGTGAGGGAGTCCTAGTTCCTGGTGGTCCACGTCATGGCCGGATTCATGACGTTTTCATCTGTGATGCGAACCGCCGATGGCGCTGATGCGCTGCGCGTATGCGCCTATTTGGCGAAGGGGCGCGGGTAGTTTGAACGCGAAATTTTTCACTCTGCACCTACACGATATCCGCAGTCTCTCCGCAGTCTCTCCGCAGCTAATCAGCGGCCTTCCCTGGCGCCCGGCCCGCTTAGGATCGAGGCCATGGTTCAGACGCTGCATGCCAGCCACAACGGGAGTTTCTACCTGAAGCAGCTCCATGGAATCGCCGACGTCGCGGACGTCGTCCGTGAGCACCGCCTGGAAACCCTCACCAGCGCTGACGGGCGCATTGTCTTTTGGTTCAGCGCCCATCGCACCATCCGACTGGTGAACCGCCAGGCGGTCACACTTCTGCTTGCCACGACGAATTTCACCGCGCGACACGTGCCGTTGCTGCTCGGCAATGTTGTGCTGTCCGGCCGCGACGCCAGTGGCGGTCTGGCGGATCTCACCGACGAGCAGGCGCGTTGGCTGGTCGACGTAGAACTCGGCGTGCGCGACGATTGGATACTGGGCAGACGGTCCGCCGACTACGTGCGCCAGCAGCGGCGACGCTCGCGGGACGACGAGGCGGCGCGCTGGGCGGCCCTATTGCAGCCGCCGTCGTGACACACACCGTTTTGCGATTTTCCCGCCTGGTAGTGCATCTGCAGTCTGGGAGACTGGACACATGACCGCGCTGAGCCCGTTCGATGGCGGCCGCCACTTGGCCCATCTCATGACCGATGCCGGAGTAGTTGGTATCCCGCGCTGGTCCGGTCAGTCCTCCACCGCTGTCGAGCTACTTCCCGTCACCTACGAGGGCGTGGCGTCTTGCCCTGTCGACGTCCATCTCGTGGACTACGACCTGACGGTTCGCGCGCCAATGGATTGCCTTGCGCACCTTCATGAATGCTCTGAGGCCAGTTGTCTGCAGGTGTGGCGGCGCGCCTTGCGGCGGGCCAATCGCAGGCGTGGGCAGGGTCCGGATTTTTCGTTGTTCTGGTGGGATCGGGATGGTCCTGGTTCGGCGGTCCTCACGCACCGCGAGGACATCACTGCGCTCGAATACCCTGCGCGACGGGCGTGGACGGTAATGTCGTTGACGTCGTGGAACATCGCGGACTGGCGAATCATCAACGGCCACACGTCATCTGCCGCATCCGCCGACACGCCGCGGGTGTAAGGCCCGGCGGGTCACCAATCCCACGGTCGCCGGATCGGCTCCAACGTGGGGTCGTCGCGCTCAAGCCTGACCCGGATCTTCTCCAATAGATCTGCCGTCGCCGGGTAGAGCCCGGGCTGGCGCCAGGCATCGTCGAGCGACCCCAGCGGCACGCGGCGGCGCCCGTCCAGATCGGGATGATCCGGCGGATACATCTGGTGCGCCCGGCATTTTTCATTGATCGCGACGGTGATTCCATCGGCGCTGGGCAGCAGGAAATGTATTGGGTACCACCGGCCGAGCCACCGGAAATCTTCATCGTCATAACCCCACGCTCGCGCGAACGGCGGCGCCAGGAGATGCCCGTCTTTGGCGTACTTGGCAGATCCATCCGGCCACACGTAGTCGGGTGACAATACTTCGACGATCTGTCGGGCGGTCTGCAGATCGGACTCGCTCACCACTTCGACGGACACCGATTTGACTGGGCCGCGGAATCGGACACCGAGGTTCGGAAAATCCGGGTCCACCTCCGCCGTCAGACCGCCGGGATCGACCTCGCACACCGCCTGGCCTCCACCGAGTGTGCTGAACGCCAATGCCACGTCCCAGGACGTGCTGGCGTACACGTACTCCCGGCACTCCAGTGGCGCGTTGGGCCGCGCCGGCAGCCCCCGCATCGCGGCTGTTTCGATCTTGCGGACCGCGAACGGTGCGGGGCACGCGCCGAGGCCGTGCCAATACCTGACGCTGCCGTTGCCTTTTGGTGAGCGAATGTGAGTTCGCTTGTTCATCAGGCAGCCTCACCTTGCGGTGAGGCGGTCCCCGTCTGATCCACCGTCTGGTGGTGCGGGGTTGACGTTTCATCGCCGGCTGCGTCACCCGCTGGCGCGGGGTCGGTCTCACGCGTGGCTCCACGTCCTGCCGCCGGGCCACTCCCGGCGGGACTCTGTTCACCCACAGCTGGTGTGGGTACGCCGAGTCGGGCGAGATTGATCGCAGCACCTAGATCACGGTCGATCCGCATACCGCATTCGTCGTCGTCGCATTCGAAGATCCGGTCGGCCAGGGTGAGGTTTGACTTTCGCCTCCCACAGGCCGTGCACAACTTCGACGACGGAAAAAATCGGTCGGCCTCCACGAAATGGGAGCCGTACCAACGAGTTTTGTAACCGAGCATGCGACGGATCTCGGCCAGTGCGGCATCAGCCAAGGCTCGATTCAGGCCCCGCTTGCGGGCGCCTCCCTTGGCGCGCATACCTCCGGCGTTCAAGGTTTCGACCACCACCACATCGTGCTGCTGGGCCAGTGCGGTGGTGGCCTTGTGCAGCACGTCACGGCGCACCGCCGCGGCGTGGGCGTGGGTGCGGCCGATCCGGCTCTGGGTGCGCCGCCACCGCTTCGAGGGCGGCTGGTGGGTCCGGGTCTGCGGGTCATACGGACCGTGCTGGCGGGCCGCTCGGCGCTGCAGCGCCCGCAACCGGGATTGCGCGGCGCTCAGCGACGTCGGCGCAGCGATGCGCTCGACTTCAATGCCGTCAGGCGTGGCGATGACCAGCAGAGCATCGGCTTTCACCCCGACATCGACACCAACCACCGCATGGGCCGATCGCCGTGCGTGCGCCGGTCGCGTCTTGGCCGCCACAAGCACCTGCAAGGCGCAGTGCCAGCGCCCCGCAGAGTCTTGGCGCACAGTGGCCGACAAGATGCGCGCCGACCCAGCCTCCACACGACGGGCCAGCTTGCGGGTCGATTCATGGGTACGGACCGCACCCAGCCGCGGCAACCTGACGTGGCGGCGGTCGGCCTCGATCCGGATCACCCCGGTGGTGAACCGCACCGAGCGCGGTGCCCGGGAGGTCTTGAACCGCGGGAACCCAACGGCGCGGCCGGCGCGCTGGCCGCGCCGCGAGGCTGACCAGGCATCCAACCCGCGGGCCAATCCATCCAGGCCGGTGTTGTAGGCCTCCTTCGAGTTCTGGCCCCACCACGGCGCACACCAGGCCTTGCGCTGATTCCAGACCTTGCGCAGCGCCGGCAACGACCATCCCAACACCGGAGTCAACTCTGCTTCGGGGATGCCGTAGCTACGCTCAGCGGCCCGCTGATCCATCACGGCCTTCACCAACGCCAACATGTGATTGTGCGCGAAACGCGCCGCACCAGCATGAGAAGCCAACTCGCGCAACTGTGTTGGTGTCGGATCCAACGCGAACCGATACGCTTGCGCCGTCCACCCCTCGGGGATCTCGAACCTAGCCACCAACAACCACCTCGGCCTGTTTGGTCGCGGTCACTGCTCGCATTGCCCGGTTGCGCGCACCGCGGCGCCCATACAGGCGCGCACACATCGAAGTCAGCACCTCGATCATGTCGCGCACCAGGTCATCGACAGTCTCGCCCTGATCGGCAACGATGATCCTGCGGCCCTGGGCGGACAATGCGGCTTCGAGATGCTCCACTCCGAAGCGCGCCAACCGGTCCCGATGCTCCACGACCACCACCGAAGCAGACGGGTCCGACAGAATCCTGCGCAACTTCGGCCGCTTGCCGTTCAAGCCCGACCCCACCTCGGTCACCACCTCGCCGACCACATGGCCATTCGAGGTAGCCCAGTCCGCCAATCGTGCAACCTGCCGGTCCAGATCCTGCCGTTGATCATGTGAGGACACCCGCGCATACACGACTGTGCGACCGGATCCCCCAGACTCTGGCGCATCGACCCAGATCGTCCCCGACTCCAAGCGGCGAGCCGGCACCGGCATCCGGTCCTCACGAAACCACCGGTACGCAGTCTGCGGATGCACATCATTCGCGCGCGCCCACTCAGACAACTTCACACACTCAGTGAAACACACATTCGATCACATTTACTCACACAACGCCGAACAGTTCGCGACCCCTCGGCTTCGGCTTTTTCATGGCCTATCCCCCATACTCGACGCTGTCAGACCGTGGGGCGGGTGTCTCTGATAGCGCGTCTATGGGCAAGGGCTGCCAGGCAGGGACGTCACGGTAGGCGACGAACAACTCCGCGTCACCGGGCTCGCTTTCCTCTTCGAGCTTGGTCATCTCGGCGATCGCACCCGGAAGCCACGCCGTTTCCTGCCCGATCACGCGCAGATCACCTTCCGGTCCGAAATATCCTGGGGCGTAGAGGCGTGTTCCAGTGGTCATCGTCGGTCCTTCTTGTTGGCGCTGTGGTCGACGTTGACGACGGGGATCCCCCACCGGCGGGTGGGGTCGAGGCGCCGCAAGGGTGTCTGGTTGAACAGGCGCCGTGCGATCGGGTTGGGCCAGCTGTGATGCTTGTACGCGTACATCCAGTGCCCAGCCAGCCATAACGTGAGTCCACCGACGAACGCTGCGAAGCATGTTGCGGCGGACCCCGGCTGGTTGTGGGTGCCGTAGACGACCATGCCCACCAAGCCCAGTATCGCGAAGAAGAGGCCGAAGATGCGGGCGATGATCGAGCCGAACAGCCACGCGGCGAGTGCGACGACGACGGCGCCGGCGAGGTAGGCAAAGATCATTTTTCAATCATCACCCAAGGTCGGTGGATCAGCGCGCACCTGTTTGTAGCGGGTCAGTTCTCGCCGGGTTGGCCGGGGAAGGCTGGTCGGTGGGAGGGCCGCACGCTGATGTCGGGTCCACGGGTCTGTGGTGTCGTCACGTTCGGGCGCTCCGGGCTCGGGGTGCGCGGATAGTAGGTGCGTGGGTAATTCGGCTGCGCCGGCGGCGGCTCCTCGCTCGGCGGAGGCGGCGGAGGTGGGGGCGGTGGTGCGCTGGTCACCGGCGTCGTCGTGGTCGTCGGGGATGTAGGCGTCGGCGGCGCCGGTGCGGGATTGTCGCGGGCGGCCGGTTCGCGGGTCATCAAGATCACAACCGCAGTGATGAGGGCGAGCAGGGCCACGAGGATGACAGCCAGGATGGCCATCGTTCGGCGGTTCGGGGACCAGGACGACTGCGACGAGCGGACCGCGGTGGTGAGGCTGATGTCGGTGGCCCACGGGTCGGGGTTAGTGGCCGTTTGTGTCCAGGCGGCGGGGTCTGGAGGGGCGGATCCTCTCCAGAGGTCGGGGTCGGTGGCCGGGTCCAAGTCGCGGATCGGTGGGGGCCGCGACGGCGTCTCGCTGGTGCGGGGAGGTGAAGAGGTACCGACTGGTCTTTCCACCGTCCCCCCAGATCTGGCCTTCATGCCACTTTGACGCCATAATTGTGGCATGGCGCGCGCGCGACTGTCCACGACAGTGGATGCCGACCTGATCGGTGCTGCCCGGCAGCTACGCCCTGGTACGAAAGACGCACCGTTGGTGGACGAGGCCCTGCGGGCACTGTTGGCGGTGCATCGTGCTGCCGAGATCGACGCCGGCTACGGCGTTTATGACCAGCAGACGCTCGACCAGCCTGACGAGTGGGGCGATCTTGCTTCGTGGCGGCGCGCCGCCGGTGCATCGTGACGGGCTTGCCCGGCCGCGGTGAGGTGTGGTGGTGCGAGTTGGCCGGTACTGGTCGGCGTCCGGTGGTCGTTCTGTCACGTGACGCCGCGATCCCCCGGCTTCGTCGTGCGCTGGTGGCGCCGTGCACGACGACGATTAGAGGATTGGCCAGTGAAGTTGTTCTTGACCCTGGAGCGGATCCGATACCTCGGCCGGCCGTGGTGAATCTGGACTCTGTGGAGAGCGTGCCTATTGCCATGCTCGTGGAACGTCTTGGCCGGCTTTCAGATCACCGTATGCGTGCGGTGTGTGCGGCGTTAAATGTCGCTGTCGCTTGTGATTTCGGAGGTGGTGTGACATGACAGATATCAGTACGCTGCCGTATTCGGTGTTGTACACCGCTGCGCGCGATCTCGGCTACACCGAGTTGGACGCAATGCGTTACGCCAGCGAACCCGACCTGTTCGCGGCAGACCATCCCGACGACGTTGTTGAGCTGCTCGCCTCCGACGGTGAAAGGGCAGACGACGGTGAGCCCGAGTAGCGGTAGTGGGTACTGGGTGATCAGCGTTAACCGGGAGACCGGACAGGCCAGCACGTCGGACCTGTTCGACGACGCCGACTCTGCTTGGCAGCACAGCATCAAAATCGAAACGCCCGAGATCTACACCACGGTGGTCGCCCGCCGCGTCAGACCACGCAAGGACGGCTGATGACTGAGCCCAACGTGTCCAGGCTGAAGCCGCGGAATCCGGGTGTGCGCTTGGAGGATCTCGTCTGGCTGGTGCGTGTTCCGCACGCACCGGCGCAGACCATGGCGTTCACCGCTGAGGAAGAGGAGTTGGCGCGGCAGCACGCGGGTCAGCATGGCGGCATTCTCGTGCCGCTGCCGGTGCCGGATCCGGTGTGGGATTGGGATGCCGGCCGCTGGTGTGGACAGGACCGCGCCGGCCACTCTTAAGCGCCGCTGTCACCCAGTGTTGTTGTGTCGCTGCGGCGGTCGGCGATTTTGTTCATGGCTTCACGGGCCCGTACGCCTGGGGTGTCGATGTCGCGCAGGCCATGGTCTGCGGCGGCGGTGCCGGAGCTGAACAGTGGCACCGATGTGGTCGTGCGGTTGATGTCCAGTTCGGTGCCGTCGATAATGCCGCGGGCGGCGGCCAGGCGGAGGGCGAGCAGGTCGCTGCCGTGGCAGCCGACCCATCCGGCGCACACTCGCGCTCGGGGGTGGTCAGCGCCGGTCTGGTGGCAGAGGAACAGGTGCGGCGGCTGGAATGGGGTGTCGGCGTCGTAGGCGGCCAATTTCTCGTACTCCTCGGCGGCCCAGATTCCGCTCGGAACGTCGCGGCGGTATGGACACGAGGCGCACGGTTGTGGCGCTGGTCCACGCACCTGGCAATTATTCTTCTGCGTCAGTCGCATTGGGCCATCCGCCTTTCCGCGAGTGCGAGCGCTTCGGCGCTGAACACACCGATGGGTACCGCGCCCAGCCTGATGGCGGCGGTGCGTAGACGGTCGGTGACGTCGTAGTGCGATTCCCAGGTGCCGGGATTTTGCGCCCATTCCTGTTTAAGGCCAAGTCTTTTGGCAAAGGCGTGGAGTTCGGCGTCGGTGTCGGCCATGAGGTGTGACCAGCGCGCGGAGATGCCGTTCACTTTGGCCGGTAGGCGCATGTTGTCGACGTAGACAGTCAACTCTTGGAGGCCTCGTTGTTGGCGCGGTCATCGATCGCGGCCAGGTTGCGGTGTTCTAGTTCTGGCAGGCGCAGTAGGTGATTCCAGGAGGTTGGGACGGTGGTGAGCTTGGTCATTTCCCGGGTGATCGCGTCGGTGATACTGGTCCACATCGGTTTCGGGGTAGATGGGTGGGCGAGTTGGCTGACGAGGGCATGCAGCCGGCGCAGTGCGGCTCGTTCGGTCAGGCTGCGGTCGCTGACGCCGATCGCCGCGGCGTGGTCGTTGGCCGCTCCCCAGGCCAGTAATGCGGCTTCGGCGGCGTGTTCGGCGGCGGTGATCTCGCGGGCGCTGGGTGAGTCGGTCAGGGTCTCCGCTTGCTCGCGCAGGTCGTAGAGCGCGGCGCGGTAGGCGGCCGTTTCGGGGATGTTGAGGTCACGAAGAACGGGCTTGGTGAGATAGTAGGCTTCCAAATCCTGTTCGTAGGCAAGCCATTCGGCGTCGAGTTGGGCGAGGGCGGAGCGGACCTCGGCGATCCGTTTCTTGTTCCGTTCAGGGTTATCGGTGGCGTCATGCGCCGCGGCGCTCGCTGAGTCGACGGGCGAGAGCGCCCGGATATCTGCAGGCTGGTCCAGGAGACGGCTGCGTGGCGGCCGGGTGATGGCGTGGATGGCTCGTTCGGTTCCGAGCGCGATCGCTGCGGTCAACATTGTGCCGGTTAATGAGGGCGTCCCGGTCCCGCCGAAGGTGATGACATGTCCGACGATGTCACGCAGCTGCGCAAGGAAATTGCCGAACATGTCGATCGCGAATTTGTCTGACAGGACGGTCGGGTTTGGGTTCGCGGGGATCGCCGCGGCCGAGAGGTACAGACTCATGTAGGTGACGCAGGCCGCTACTAGCAGTTTCAACGCCATCTCGATCGGCCACAGCCCCATCCGGATGACAGACGGCGCGGTGTACGGTCCGCCTGGTATCGCTCTGCTCGACGTTTTCCCCGCGAAGATCCTTGCGTCCGGCGGCAGCGTCGCCGTGTACAGGCCGTCGCCCAGGATCGTGGTCTTGTTTGTCGCGCGTGGTCGCGGCGCGGCGGTCATGGCGTGCCTCCGTTTTTCCGGTGAGCCCAGGTCGTGTGCGTGGCTTCCTGACACGGCGGCTGCCCGTAGCCCGCGCGCTGCTCGATGGCCCGTAGCCGGGATTCCGATTCGATGACAGGCAGTTTGGCGATATCGGCCAGGGTGCAGGGCACGGTGGTCAGTTTGGTCATGGTGCGGCTGATGGCGTTGATGAGTTGCGGCCACATTTCCTTTGGGGTGGCGCGGTCGTTGAGCTGGCCGACCAATCCGTGCAGTGTTCCCAGGGCTGCCTCTTCGGATGGGCTGAGGTTCGTCACGCCGATCTTCAAAGCGTGTCGGTTGGCGGTCCCCCACGCTTTCAGTGCGTGTCGTGCGGCCTCCTGTGCGGCAGCGATCTGTTCGTCGGTACTATTGTCGGTCAATTCGACTGCGCGGTCGCGTAATTCGGCTTCGGCTTCGCGGTACGCCCTGATTATCGGGTCGTTGAGGTTACGCAGCTGCGGCTTTGCCAGGAACCATGCGTGCGTATCCAGCTGGTACTCCAGCCATTCCGTGTCCAGTTCTGTGATCGCGGCGTGGACGTCGGCGATTGCGCGGCGGCGATCGGCGAGACCCAACATCTGGGCGGAGACTGGTTCGGAGTACGTCCTTGTCGGGGTATCGCTGTTGGTTACCGTCAGAGACCTGTTGAGGGCCGCCAGTTGAAGCGCGTCGTCGAGGGAGATCATCGGATAGCGTGACGGCATCACCAGTTCGCGTGGGCCGCGCAGGTACGCGCCGCGGCGGCGCGGAATCATAGCGCTGTAGCCGCATATGACGACACCCGGGAGTGCGACCAGCAGCGGTACAAGGCCGGCGCCGAGCAAGATGAAGAATCCCAGCATGCCGATGAGCGATACCAGCAGCGGTCCCGTGTCGCGCAGGATGGAGGGCGGCTTGGTTTCGTCGAGGATCAGCTGAACCCGCGCGATCCGCGCGTCACCTGTGAGGCTGGCCAACAACGGGTCGAGCAGAATCGCCTGTACCGGCCCAGTGGCGATCCACGGCTCATCGTCGACGCCGCGTCTCCCCCTCAGCTGGTCGAGGCGGTCCCGCTCAAGTCGATGGACGTAGGCCTCTTCGCGGGCGATCACGCGTGCAAGCTCCGATGCCTGCACCAGAACCGCTGCGTTCTCGAGTACGGCCCGGCATAAGGCCACCGGCGCGGCGGTGATCACCTCCTGGGTAGCTGGCCGGTCAGCATGGGCGGGGTCCGGCATTTCCACGGTGTGCAGGTCCGTTCCGGGGATCGAAAGCAATCGTGGTATAGGTCTTTTCACGCTGTCACCGCGCTCGCTCTGGACCTGCGTTGCGAACATGATCCTCGACTCGGCCGACAATCATGGTGCCGATCACTCGAAGCAGCGGACTCACCGGAGGGGTCTCCGGGATCACTTCGACCCGTCGGGGGTTTGTACCAATGTCACCCATGTCGTCGATCCTTCGGACCTGTTCAGGAGCTTTCAAGAGGACCGCCACCGGGGTTTTGCCGCCAGCGAGCGGTCTTCTATGTGGATTCTGGACCATAGTGCTTGCGGCCACCGACAGCCGCCCGACTCGTCGGGCAATTGGATCGATCACGCTGATTCGGTGACGGAGTAGGGCGGCCGGGCGATGATGAGCTCAGGTTGGTCCGGCCCGGCCGGCGGCTTGGCGGTGATCATGTCCAGTTCGACTGTCTGTTCGTGGAAGACGGTGCCCATCACGGCGGCGATCACGCGGGTGTCAAACGGGGCCCCTGGCGTTACGAGATCCTCGGGGATCAGTGCGATCACCGTCATCATCCCGGTATAGAACGCCTGCTGATGGACTCGCTGAAATCCGCCCGGAGAGGTCCAGAACAGGATGTCGCCGGGCTGCGCGATCTCCCCCGCCGGCAGTCGCGCACAGCGGTCCAGCTGGACGTCGAGTGTTCTACCGATGTCCGTGCCCGTGGCGGCATACACGACGCGGCGGGTGAATCCGGCACGGTCGAACCCACCGTTGGTGGGTCCGTCCAGATCTCCGCCGCCGAAGACGTACGGGAGCCCGAGGTAGCTGTATGCGATCTCGACAGCGTGTTCTGGGGCCGAGTTGTCGGGGACCGAGGACATATGTCGACTATATCCGACATTGCCGTATGTCGTCTATAGTAGACATCGCGCCGCGCAGAGCGCACCAACCAGAGCAGGAAGCACCCACCGCCATGAGCCACTCCCCCTCACCTCGCCGGCGCCGGCCGCCCGCGAGCCGGACGCGCCCGTGGAAGGTGCATTTTCACTTCGACGGCACGAAGGCGTTCAGCGACGACGAATCCCTGGCGGGTCTCTATGTCGTCGACACCTCGCGCCCGATCGTCGGAACGACTTCCCATCGCGACGCCGGGGCGGCCGATACCGCCGCACGCCGGGTCTCGCGAAACGGAGGTACCGCTCGGGTCACGCTGCGCGACAGCAGCACTGGCGATGAAATCGAGATCCGCACCTACGCGCCCTACGAGGTGGCGCTGCAGGATCTAGTCGAAAGCGAGTCACGATGATCGAGAATGGCCCCGATGAGGCGGCGGGCGATTTCGAGGTGAGCACGCCGGCGCCGGTAGTCCGGCATCTGCCGTCGACCATCAAGCAGCTCGGCGATCCGCGGAAGGACGCCGGCTTCACGCTGCTGCCGGCGCCACCAGATGTGTGCTCGCAGTGTGCACGCGATCACGAACCGGACGAACCGCACGACGCCCAGTCCCTGCACTACCAGTACACCTTCTATGCCGAGCATGACCGGTGGCCGAACTGGGATGACGCCCTGGCGCATTGCAGTGAGGACGTTCAGGCAGTGTGGCGTCGCGCTCTGGCCGAGCGCGGCATCCGCTTCTGATCATTCGGCAACTGCTGCTGCGTTCTGTTCATGCCAGCCTTGGTTGTAGGCGCGCAGGAGGTGGGTCTTGCTACCGACTGGTGCATCAACGCATGCGGCGAGAAGAGTCTCGTTTGCAAAGGGGCTGTTGGGTTTTCCGGCCTTTGCGTCGTCTCGTCCGGCCTGTCGCGCGGCGGAGGCGTCCAGCGTGGTCTCTGAGCGTGGTCGTGTCATCGGGATCGAGGCACCGGTGGTCTTCGTCAGCCTTGTGGTACGGCGGCAGTGGGTTCGGCCGGCTTGGGTGATGTTTCGTCGGGGTGTGACTTGGCGATCTGAATGCGGAAGGTGGTGCCGTCCCGGTAGTTGATCTCCAGGTCTCCGTCGTAGTGGGTGAGGACATGTTCGGCGACGACGCGAATCGCCATGTCGGTGCAGTCTTCGTGATGCAGGCGTGCGAGGTAGTCGGCGAGCTGCGGTGTTAGTTCGTCGCCGTCGTCGGAATCGGGGTCGATGATGTCTTCACCGGCCAAGAACTCGGTGTTGGACGGGTTGAGGAGGCCGACGTTGATCTTGCCGGTGAAGGGGCCTTCCTGCATGCCGAAGTATCTCATCGGTAAATCCTCTCGTGGGGGCCGGGAGCTGGGATGAATTATGTTGGCGGGTCTTCTTGCTTGCCGTCCGGGAAGAGTGGCTGGGCGACCTGGGTCAGCTGTTGCTGCATCTGCTGGGCCACCTGTACAGGTTCTTGGTCGAGCATTTGAGTGATCTGGGTCGCCCGTTGCTCCATCTGCTGGGTCATCTGCGTGAACTGCTGAGGCTGACCATGCGGGTCGTTGTTGCCGTCCGGCATCGTATTTCCTTGTCTACGTGTGGTTATCGTTGATACTGAGGCTATGGGCTCCACACCGCGGCCAGGAAGGTCTGGCCTGTGGCGAGGAGAACCAGGACAAGTGTGGCGGCGGCTGCCTTCCAGATCGACCAGTCGAGTCCAGTCCGGTAGATCCACACGAGAGGGATCCCAACGACGATCAGGGCGATACGCAGAACCGCGATGGCGTACATCCTCCACCCCGGTTTACCTGCCGCCGTCTGGCCTGAGTCGCGTTCGTCCATCGGCTCGGCCAGCTGATTGAGTGAACTCGTGTTCCGCGCTAGAGCATCGGCGCGGCCGTGGGCCCGGGTGTGCATGGTGTAGTCGACACCGGGGTCGCTCTGGCGATCATCGCTCACTTGAAACCTCTCCTGCCGTTTCAGGAATTGAAGTCATGCGGGTTAGGGCGATGGTCCGGCACGTCGGGTGGCGGATCTGGGCTATCGCGGATGTCGCGGGCATGGGACTGATGGTGTGTCGCGCGCGCTCGGGTTTCAACAGGACTTGCGGGATTGCCGGGAGGTGCGGCTTTTCTCCACACGGAGGATTTCGGCCGGTTCGATCTTGAAGTGGTTGGCGAGGGCGTAGAGGGTGCTCAGTGTGATGTTCTTGCGGCCGGATTCAATTTCGGTGAGGTAGGTGCGGGTGAGGCCGACGCTGTTGGCGGTTTGTTCTTGGGTCTCGCCGGCGGCGTGGCGGAGTGCGCGCAGCCTTTCGCCCAGCTTCTGGAGGTCGGCGGCGTCTATCGGCACGGTGTCTACTATAGACGACCATTGCCGTGTCGCTTATAGTCGACATATGTCCCGAGGTGCCGATACCGCGACCAGGATCTCCGAAGCCCGGCTGATCGAACTGAGACGCGACGGCAAAAGCCGCGACCATGGCTTCGTAGACCCGCACGTGCTGCGCAGGTGCACCGATGCGCTCGACCGCCGCGGTGAACCGTGGGCGGCCGCGGTCCTCGGCCGCGATATCTCCCGCCGCAGCCTTGGCGTTCCTCACCGCCCGTACCTCTATGCCGGTGAGCCGCACGCGCTTGTTGCTGCCGACGCCGAGGAGGATCTGCTCACCCTTGCGGACCTCGACCCGGACAGCGCCGGCGGGTGGTGACGGTGAAGATCAATGACCGCGCCCTGGTGCAGGCGGGCGATCGGGTGACGTTTGGGACGGTCAGCTCGCCGTCAACGGCGGAATCGACTGGTGGGCACACTTTTTGTGCGCTGAGCGCGACTGATCGTGGCCACCGTTTGTCTTGCCTTGCGCTCAAACACTTTTCGCGCCCACGATGTGAAGGGCCCCGACCTTGTAGCCGGGGCCGGAAGGTGCCAGCTCCGCAATCGGCGAAGATCAGCGCCTACCAATGAGCATAGCGCCCCGGCAGCGTTATCGTCTGTTCCCCAAGGAGATTCCAGGTGACTGCGGTTAGGCAAGTTCAGGTTCACCATGTCGAACGGCACGCCAGCCGTGCGATCACACGGCGCTTGGGCCGCCATTATGTACCGGCGATCATCGCGGTAGTACGCGACGGCACACGCCCAGTGTCGGTCATTCTGCACGTCAACTCGGGTGGCAATGCCCTAGCGGCGGAGCGTGAGCTGCGGTTTCGCGGATATCAGGTGGACCACACCGAGTACGACCCTTTCGCGGACGGCCATTACGGAGTTCAGCTGCGGGTAAGCCCGAGCGTTCTGCCCGCTGCGCGGCCGACCGCCATCGCTGGTGAGGACTAGGGCGCGGCGATCCAGACCAGCGGGTAGTAGCCGTCCTGATCCTTGATTGGCGATACGCCGACAATGAGGCCACAACTCGGCCCGAACGCCGGGTCGTCAGCGAGCACGATGTTCAAATATCCGGCCTGCTTTTCCGCGCTCGCGCGCTTGCCATAGCCGAAACCGCCGCCGACCGGGTCACCCAGCCGAGGCGGATTCAGTGGAGGCGGTACCGCCACCGTCAATCTCCTTATCTCTTAGGGTCATTGGCGGGACTTAGTCCGGTTGTAGGGCGACGTCGAAGCCCGCGGGCGTCCGATACACGCGTCCCGGCTCGAACGTGAATTGGGTGTAGGCCGGCACTCGACGATATGTCCACCGTCGCCCCTGGTGGACGACATCGATGTACGGATTGCCGTCGATGTCGCGACGTGTCACATTCGTTTCCTCGTAGTTCCACCACGAGAATCCCGCGAGCGGCGGGGGCGGACCGGCGGGCAGTGTCTGGGAAAGTCACGGAACTCGCCGTAGCTGCATCTGTAGCGGCCGATCGCCGGATCCACCGTCCGGTAGTTCGGCGGGTCCACGATGACCACCTCGAATCGCCGAGTCGTCACATTTCGGCGATTCACATCGGCTGGCGCACCGTGTGCACTCGATCAGCTGCTTGGACGAAAGTTTCACTACTGCCATTGATCACGTCCTACGTGCCGGCGTTGTCCGCGTCGTTGCCGACGGCGGCGGGTGAGGTCTACCGCGCCTTCCACACCATCGAGGTAGCCGTCGAACTCTGCTCGGTGTGCCTCCACGAGTGCGGTGATCGCGCGCAGTTCGTTGTTGGCTCGCACGGCGTCGGGGTCGGTCGGTGCGGTGTCGTGGCCGCTGTAGCCACGCACCCGGGTGAGTTCTCGGACGAGGACTGCGGCTGGGTTTGTGCGCCACCGGCTGGTGTGCCGGGCGGTGGTCCAGCAGGTCATGCACACGGTGAAGGCGGTGCGTTGCTGGCCGTGTATGCGGATCCGTTCGTGGAGATCGTCGGGTGTGATGACGCTGGCGACGTCGACGGCCGGGCGGCCGCATTCGGTGTAGCGGGCGTACGGGCGCCAGGGCACGACGTCGCGGGCGACATGATCTCGACGCTCCTGCATGAACTGCTCGGCCATCGTGTTGTCCCCTATCGTTCGTGGGCTGGTGGTTACGCCGGTTACGCCGCCCAGCCGTGTGTGGTGTTGGCCAGCTGAGCCACCGGTTTCTGCAGGAGCCGTCCTAAGCGATGCCACGCAACTGCAGAGAGCGTCAGGCCGGCAGCTGCGGCCGCCAACGATGCAGGCAACGCAGCGGCGGCAGCGGCGGCTCGTTGGCGCGCGTCACGGCGGCGGAGTTCCGTGACGAATTCCCGATAGGCGACATCGAGGGGAAGGCTTGTGAAGAGTTCGGCGGTGCGCCGGTACAGCAGTGCGGAGGGGACGTCGGCGGTGTATCCAAGCTGCCGATGTAGCACGGCGAGCCGTTCGCTTTGGCGCAGCACACGGAACAGGGAGACAGGGTCGAGTCGCGAGGGTCCGCTGGAGGCGGGCCGTACCGTCGTCAGGGTGGACGAGCCCTCGCCGAGTGCCCGCACGCCTACGTGCTCTGGTACCGCATCGAGCACCCGGGCGGCTTTGGTTTCGGATGTCACGACGTGGACGTATTCGAAACATCGTGAGTAACTGAGCACTTGGAGGTCCAGGCGCGCGAAGCTGTCCAGGTCGGTTTTGATTTCGAACGCTGACGCGGCTTCGCCGGCCACCACGACGTCGGCGATGGAGAGGAAGACAGGTACGCCAGTCATTGCGTGGGCATGCGGCTCGGTGTCCAAGGCCTGTTTGATCACGGCTGACTTGTACACATACTCACACCGGTAGTTGCTGGCGAGTTGTTCGTGAGCGGTGTCGAACGCGAGGCTCAGTGGCACATCACCGTCGACGAGTTCGGCGACCGGCACGACGCGCTCCCTCGCCCACACGGCCGGGTGTGGCTTGGAAAGCTCGCGCACGACACGTGTTGAGAATGCCGCGGCCAGTTCGCGGGCCGTGGCGGTCATCGGATCTCCCCGCTCACCGGTGGGCGGGATGGATGTCGACGGGGATGTCGATTTCCTCGCCCTGGGCTTCGAGGTCGTTGATCCAGGTCTCGTTGATGGGGCGGGTGTCGTCGATGGTCATCGTGATCAGGTCCAGTGGTGGTTGGGTGCAGGTGTGAGGCGTGGTCCAGCCGCGGCATGCGGGGCATCCAGCTGCGCTCATCCAGGGCGCGAGGTCGACGGGTGTGTCTTGGTCGACGACGGCGAATCGGATCGCTGCGGGGGTGTCGAGCAGGGGCGGGATGTATTGGTCGGCGTCGTGCTGGTTGGTGATGAGGACGCCGAGCCAGATGTGACGGGGCGGAGTGCCGGCGCGGCGGTGTGCTTCGCGGGCGGCGGGGCTGCTTCGTCGGGTTGGTATCGGGTGGTTGCCGAATGCGTCGGCGTAGTCGCGTTTGTGTTGTTCGCGGTCGATGATGATGGTGCGCAGTTGAGTGGGGTGTGTGGTGATGACTTCGAAGACGTGTTTGTCGGCGGTTTCGATTTCTTGGAAGAAGGTGTGGGCTAACCACTCCGGCGCGTCGGGGTCCAGGAGCGTGTCGATGTCGACGCGGACGCGGTGCGGTTGGCGCCATTCGGGGACATGGGGCCACCAGACGATCGGGTCACCTTGGTAATCCAGTTGCCACAGTGTGGTTTTCGTCGGCCAGGGCGTGCCGGGCCGGTGGGGCAGGTGCTGGATGGTGGGCGTCAGGCTCACTGCGTGGACTCCATGGTGTCGGCGGCGTGGGCGGCGGCCAGCAGAGCGGTGGCGTCGTCGCGGGCGTCGTCGGGATGGTCCCAGGTTTGGAAGGTGTCGGAGTCGATGTGGCCGGGGGTGGCGTAGTACACGGTGTTGGCGCCGGAGTACGCGACGTGGGCGCTTTCTTCGTTGTCATGCAGTGGTGGAGGGAGTTTGACGAACGCGTAGCCGTGCTCGGTGAGAGCGGTGAACGCGTCGTCGGCGATCTGATGGTTGCGGGTGCCGTCTTGTCCAGTGTCGGCCTCGGGCATGTAGGTGGCCAGGATGTCGGCGAGAATGGTTTGTGCGGTGCGGGTTTCGGTGTCGGTCATCGGGTGTGGTCTTTCTCTACGGCGGCGTTGAATGCCGCATCGGTTTGATCGGCTCTGTTGAGCTGCCATCGTGCGGTGCCACCGGGTGGTCGTTCGGTTTGGGTGATGACTCCGATGCGTGCTAGGGCTCGAAGTTGGGGTCCGACGTAGGCGTGGTGTTCAAAGTTGTTGTATCCGGCGCGGTTACAGATCTCGGTAGTGGACAGGCTTGTGTCGGGGCAGGCGCGTAGGACGGTCAGGATGCGTTTTCGCAGGTTCGCTGTGCGGGTGCTCACCAGGGCCACACCGTCACCTCCCAGTGGTGGGACTGGGTGGGGTTTGCGTGCGGGTTGACCACGGTTTCGATCGTGGTTCGGGCTGTGAGGGGTTTCAAGAGGACCGGCCTTGGCGTTGGCGCGGGCCCGTCACCCTGTGTCGGGGCGGCAGGTGCTCGACGATGTCGGCGAGATCCTCGTCACCGCGGGCGCGTAGCACGGTGGTCACCTCGGCGGGTTTGCACTCCAGGCTTGCCGCGAGCGTGTTGACGGTGAGTCTGATGGGGCCGACCAGCTTCTGCAGCCGTTGGCGCTCGGGCAGGGTTGATCTGATCAGTTCGACGTCCACCGAGTTGTCGTCGAGTGAGAAGATCAGGACCAGAGTGTCGCCGAGTTTGGCTCCGGTCGCCTGCACGTGAGGCCGTAGCGAGCTGGTGCGCACGCCGGTGGTGGAGGTTAGTGTCCAATTCAGGGTGATGGCGCCGTGCGGGCCGGTCATGACGCGTCGACGTCCGGGCAGAATACCGAGGGCGGCGGCCACTGCTGTCTTGATGTGCTGGCTCGAACCTCGCATGACGTCGCTGGTGACGGGTACTGCCAGGCGTAGGTGGGTGTCTGCGCTGAGGAATGCGCCGCGGACGGTGTTGACGGGGGCGGGGACGGGCCAGGGGTCTGTGCGTCGGCGCCGGCGTACGGTGCCGGCTTCGGTGATGAAGGCCAGGGTGCTCACATAGGTTCGGATCGAGGTTTCGGCGATGTCGGGGAATGTGGCGCGGATATCGGTGATGAGTTCAGTGAGGTTGATGCGGCCGCCGGCGGCGTCAATGCGGATCCGGATCTCGTCGACGATTCCGCTGTACTGATGGTGTCCCCAGGTGCGCAGTCCCCATGAGCGCCTGCTGGTGCGGACGAATCGGGGATGTCGGATGAGCGCGCCGTGAACGGCTCGGCGGGTGGTTTCGTCGTGTCCGATGGTTGCGGCGATCTCCTCGATGGTGGCCGGCGTGTTGAGGATATGCAGGGCGGCTTCGATCTTGTCGGCGATCGCTTCTCCCCAGCGGACGTACTGGTCGCCGAAGCGGCGGGCATCTAGTTGGTTGTGCAGATATGCCTGGGTGCTCTGCGGTGACATCCCGATCGCTCGAAGTGCGTCGATGAGAGCTGCGGAGTGCGGGGCCGGTTGGACAGCGAACGCTGTGTCGATGGCGGCGGCTGCGCGGTCGCTGCCACCTGGGTTCTCGAACCAGTCGCCTCGGCGGGTGTAGGGGCCGGCCAGGTACAGCAGGACTCGGGCGGTTTCGCTCGATGGATCTACGTGGAGTGTGGTCAGGGCTGCTGTGACCACTGGGGCGGGTGCGTACGGCCCGATCTGGTGTCCCAGGTGGTGGGCGTAGTCGGTGACTGCTTGGTGCGCGGGTGTGGCGAGCAGTTCGGTGAACTTGGCGGTGGAGCGGCGTTTGTAGCGCCCGACCCAGCCGTGGTAGACGCCGAGTCTCTGGTCGAGCACTGCCGGTGGTTCGGGTTCGGCGGCCCACAGTCGGGCCGCCAGAATGATGCGGTCGCGTGCGGGGAGGGCGTCGAGGAGCTGGTCCACTGCAGCGTCGGCGGATGGCCGTTCATTGCTGCTGATGGCCGCTTGGTGCGCGGCGGCTGCTTTGGTGGCGGCTGTGAGGATGTCGCGCGCGTTGGCATCGCCGACGCCGGGGAGGCTCAGCAGTGTGTGGAGGCTGTGTGGTGCGAAGTCCGCCCAGCGGGTGAACGTGGCCGCGAACGCGGTGTGGACTCGGCGTGGTAGCTGTGCGTAGGGGACGGGCAGTTCGGTGATGTCGGTGAAGCCGTCGACCAGTTCGGCCAGGGGTGTCTGTGCATGGTGTGCCAGGAGCTGTGGCCAGGTGTCCGGGTTCGGATCGGTCATGACGAGCGTTTGAGCTGGTCCCAGGCTAGAGCGGCTTCGGTGTCGGGTATTCCCGCTCGGTGGGCGGTGCTGTCGGCGAGCCGGATGAGTCGGCGGATCCGTCCGGCCACGGTGTCTTTGCTGATCGGCGGTTCGGCCAGCTGCGCCAGTTTATCGAGGGAGACGTCGGGGTGGGCGATACGCAATTGTCCGGCGTCGGCGAGCAGTGCTGGTGCGGCGGGTCCGAGGATTTCCAGGGCACGCTGCGCTCGGGCGACGGCCTCGGCTGCGGCTCGGCTTGAGCGTCGGCGGTTGGCGCCGTTGAAGTTGGCGAGTTGTTCTCCAGGGGTGCTGGCTGCGCGTGCGCGGCGGCGTGTGACGTGTGCGTCCCAGATCGGTCGGGTGTGGTGTGCGCCCATCCGGGACAGCAGTTCGCTGATGTCGTCGTCACGGATGGTCACGCGGTCTCGTTCCTGAATGACGCGCATCTTGGCGTGAACGCCGAGTTTGCGTGCGGCGCCTACGAGCGCGAGGGCGGCTTCGGGGCCGGGGCAGTGGACTTCGAGGGCGGTGGTGCGGCCGTTGTCGACGAGGGCGCCTCGGGCTTGAAAGGCGCCGCGCCACACGGATTCGGCGTCGGCGATCGTTCCGCTGACGATGTGCGGGGGCATGCCGCGCACGGGCGCGCCGCGGCGGTCCAACAGCCCCGTCCGACGGGCCAGCGGTTCGGCGTCTTTGCCGACGTAGATGAGATAGCCGGTGGCGGGCCGGGTGGCGCCGGCCGCAACGACGCGCAGGCTGGCGTGGCAGTTGTAGAGCTCTTCGATGTTGGCCTGCAGGCGACGGGCGGTGCTGGCGAGGTCGAGTTCGGCGGCGAAGACGAGGTGGTTGTCGACTATGCGGAGGCTGTCGGTGTAGCGCAGCAGTGCGGTGACTTCTGCCTTGCGGGCGTTGGTGTTGTCGACGTGGACACGGGTCAGTTCGTCTTTGGCGTCGGTGGTGATGCTCATGGTGCGGTCCGTCGTT
This sequence comes from Mycolicibacterium sp., assembly GCA_050175175.1. Classification (GTDB taxonomy): domain Bacteria; phylum Actinomycetota; class Actinomycetes; order Mycobacteriales; family Mycobacteriaceae; genus Mycobacterium. The sequence continues at coordinate 131,619 of JBFXJE010000011.1, forward strand.
TCTTGGGGAGTTGGTGCCACACGCTGATCGCGGTGGCGACAGTTCGTGTCGCGAAAAGTGTTGGCGTTGGCGAGTAGAGACGTTTCGCCGATTTTGTGCGGTCGGCTCGCGTGCGGTCGGCAGGTCCGACGAGTAGATGTGGTGTCGGCCTGGCGGCGATGACGATCCCGCTGCCCAGCAGCGCGGGCAGCAGCAGAGCCAGGCCGGCGGCTGGATGTCCAGCGGCGACGACGAGGAGTCCGGCCATCAGCGCGGCGGCGGCGAAGGCGCCGGCGGTGATGGGCCAGCTGGCTGCGCGGATACCGCTGCCGTGTGCCCGCAGCCGCCATTCGGCGGCGATCGCGTCCGGGTCGATGATGCTCAGGGAGGCTAGCTGCCCGGCGGTAGCGGTGCACCATTCGGCGAAATCGTTAACTGTGTCGCGGGTACGCGGGTGGCGCTCAGCCCAGATGTGGGCCAGGTGGGCGTCCTGACTAATCCAGTGATGCAGTTGCGTCCTGGTCGGAGTGAGGCTGGCTCGGGTTGCCATGTCCCGACGGTATGGGCCGATAGTGGTGGTTTTCCAGAGGACCGCGCGGCAAGGGTTGGAGCTGTTGAATCCGCCTATCCTGTGGTGTATGACGAGCGACCGGAAGTCGATGGAGATCGTCGAGGCGGATTCGCTGGAGCCTGCGGCCACCTCTGCTCATCCTGCGGCGGCGTATTTCGCCGAACAGCTCAAGACCCTGATGGGCCGGTACCGCGTCCGCACGTCGGCAGGAAAGCCCCGCAAGCTGACACCTCTGCGGCTGCAGCGGATGCTTACTGCTCAATATCCGGGTTGGCGCCTGTCGCAGTCCCAGATGTATCGGCTCTACCGGGCCGAGAGCCTGCCCTATCTCGACGATATCTGCGTGATCGCGGACTTCTTCGGGGTGTCGCCACGGTTCTTCGTCTCCGACCGATCGCTGTAGCAGTGGGCGAAGTGCCGGTGTTGTCCGCTGAATGTGCGGGTTGGGCACGCACGGCCGGGTATGAGGTCCGCGTCGACAGTGAGGCGACGGTGCTGTGGCCTGTCGGTGGCGGGCGTAGTTGGTATCGGATGCGGCGCCGCGGTGATATGGGCCGGGTGGAGCTCTCGGAAACCGATAGCGACGGCATGACCGAGATCCTGCTGTTCGCCGTCGGCATGGATGTGACTGAGCGGTTCTTGATCGGTGCGCTTGGCGACGACATTCGCGATCATATTGACTTGCCGTTTCTCGAATTGCCGTGGCGGCGTGCTGGCGATCTCGCTATTGGATTTGCGGTCAGCGGCGTTGCGCGGGGGTATCGGACGTTGTCTCGGGCTGGGGTGGGGCCGATCGCGGCAGCTGCCGGGGACGAGCCTGGTTTGTCGCGACTGGTCCCGTTGTCGAGGTTCATGCTGCTCACGCTCGCGGAGTTGAGACGGTCGTTTCTTGCGGTGGACGGTGCTCCGCTGTTGGCGGCTGGCCGGTACCGGCGGTGAGGTGTTACCGCCAGTAACTGGGCAGCTGCTCGACGCTTTCGCGGTAGGTGGGTTCCAAGGTCATGAGGTCAAGTTGGTAGGAGCGTCGCTGCTTGTCAGGCCATTGGTGGACTCGTTCGAGCAGCCAGTCGTACCAGTCGACGTCGAGGCCGGCGGCGGCCATGCCGGCCCGGTAGGAGGCGGTGGCCAGGTCACGGTCGATAGCGGTTCCGACGATGGAGGTCGCGAGATTGATGCCGGTTTGGGTCCGAAGTCGCTGTTCTGTGTCGTCGGTGTCGGTCAAGCACTGTTTGATCGCTTCGAACCACGCGTCGAGGGAGGCTCGCCAGCCCACTCCGCGGTCTGGTTCCCAGTCCGCGGACGGCAGGTTGGCCAGTTCGGTAGCGGCGTCGACGCGGGCCTGGTGTTGCGCTGGCGGGAGTCCGTCGGGTTCGGCCAGGGTGCGGCTGAGGTTGTCTCGCCAGGTGGCTGTGAGGGTGCCGTCGCGGGCGGAGAGTAGGTGCGCGCGCAGCAGGGTCAGGCGTGCGATGTGGTGCTGGAATTCGGTGATGGCCGTGGTGGTGTGTGCCAGGCGGCCGGCGATGTCGACGTTCCACGTGGGTTGGGGTTCGTCGCCGGTGTCGTCGTCGGCGTCGTCGTCGGCGTCGGGGCTGGAGCGTGGTGTAGTGGTCATCGCAGGGTGAACGCGTCAGCGGCGGCGACACTGTAGGGCGGGAGGATGGCGTGGGCGCGGCGCAGCGCGGTGACGATGCGGGCAAAGGTCACGTCGTGGTCGTCGCGGCGTCGGGCATCGCGGGTGTTGAAGTGGATGTCCTCGGGGGTGAGGCCGAGCAGGGTCGGCGCCATGGCGCCGCGTTCGCCTGCGGCGCTGATGAACTCGATGCGGTAGTGGCCTTGGTGATCCCAGCTGGTGGGGCGGCCGTCAACGACGGTTGGTGTGCCCTTCCACCGCTGCGGTGAGTAGATGATGAGTTTCTCGCCGGTGCGCTGATGGACGAATTCGGCGCCGTCTGTGTCGAGGGTGGCCACGGGCAAAGGGTATTCGATGTCGTCGATGTTGTTGGCGATGATGACGTCGCGGCTGCTGGTGATCGTCTCCGATTCGATCCACGTGCTGGCGGCGCAGCGGGCGGCGTGCCACAGCAGTTCGGGTTGCGATCGGGCCGCTGGGGTGGTGGCGTCCTGGATGTACGACGGTAGCTGGCGGACGGCTTTGGCGTACGCGCGCAGTTCTGCTCTGGGGTGGCCGAGCTCCCGGGCGATGTAGTGGTCGCTGAAGCCGAGTTGGCGCATCGTCAGGAACGCCAGGCCAATCACGTCGTGTTCGCTCTGTTCGGCTTCCTGCCGGTTGTGGCGGGCTTGGGCGACCGCTGTGGTGACCGCGTGGACGGCGGTCAGGAGATGACGTGGGACGTCTTCGCTGGCAGCCCTTGATGCAGTGGTCACATTTTGACGGTATGCGCGGTGATTGGGGTTTTCCACAGGACACCGGAGCGGCCGCCGGCGGGGCGGAGTCCTCTTGAAGACGGCTCTTGAGCTGGCTGATGCTGGGGATCAGATCCCCTTGTCAGCCAGGTGAAGGAGATGTGGCCAATGTGCCGATCAGAACGCGACCCGGACGGTCCGCGCCGGTGCCCAGGCGATGCGCGTGCGGCTTATCACCGCACCGCGGTGGCGGTGCTGGATTTGGAGCATGCTGAAGCCGAACTGGTACAGGAATTGGCCGCGCTCGACAACGGCGCCGGCGGCTCAAGTGGTGGCGTTGCGCGGCCAGTGGTGAGCTTCCCCGACAAGGAGACGCGCACCGAGGACATTCGGCGTGAGATCGACACGGCGATCAACGAGCTCAACACTGGCGAGAACTGGCGGCAGTGGTTGGAGTTCTCGGGCAAGTTTCACAAGTACTCGCTGAACAACCAGCTGTTGATCTATATGCAGAAGCCGGAAGCAACTCAGGTCGCCGGTTTCAACAAATGGAAAGAGCTAGGTCGCTCAGTCAATAAGGGCGAGAAGGCGGTCTGGATTTTCGCTCCGATGGTCCGCAAGGTCCGCGTCGAGGATGCCAATGGCAACCCGGTGTTGGACTCCAGGGGCAAACCTAGGTACGAGCAGAAAGTCACCGGGTTCAAGACGGTGCCCGTGTTCGACGTGTCCTCTACCGACGGCGAGCCGCTCCCCCAGCGTCCCGTCGTGGAGGTCGACCGGATGTCGGGTTCGGCACCCGAGGGAATGCACGAGGATCTCACGGCACAGATCGAGGGACACGGATACCGCGTGGTGTACGAAGATCTCGGCGACGGACCTGGGATTCCCGACGGCCGCACCGTCCCGGACTTGAAGACCGTCACCATCAACACCCACTACAGCCACGCCCACCAAGGGCTGGTGCTTGCCCATGAACTCGCCCACATTGAGTGCGGCCATACCGAGCAGACCGACAAGTACCACACCGGCGCCGGCGGCGAGCGCTCCACGATGGAGGTGGAAGCGCAAAGCGTCTCCTACGTCGTCGGTCGCAGATGGGGTTTGACCGACAACGCGTCGTTCTCCTACATCGACGGCTGGGCCCACGGAGACAAGGAGAAGGTACGCAAGACCGCTGAATCCGTGATCAAGGCCACGGACCGAATCATGGCCCGCTCCAAGCTCTTACAGACCACATAAACAACCGGAAGGGAAAATGCATCATGCCTGCACGCATTCAAGTCGAGGTAACCGATCCGACCGACGGCGTGACTCACGTCTTCGAAGGATCCGACGACGCCGCTGTCGACCGACAAATCGACGCGTTCTTCGCCGTCGACGAAGCAGAGCGACGTGAACGTGACGACCACTGACCCGATCGCCGACAAGCGCCGGGCCTTGGCGTCGGTGCGCAAGCGTCTTGCGACAGCCCGGAATCGGCTGCGGCAAGCACATATCGAGTACACGTCCACCCCGGACGGGGCCTGCGAAACCTATCGCCGATTCGAGCTGGTCGACGGCGAGGAGCGCGCCGCGCTGCGACAGATCTACTTGGCCGGTCTGTCCTTGGCCGACCATGAATACCAGCGCCGCGCCGAGCTGGGACACGCCAACGACTCCGATGGGCCTCTGGAGGCTTTGCCGCTGGGCAGCCCGCAGGATCCGCTGGTGGGGCTGCTCGTCGAGCACCGGGTCATGGGCTGGGTGCGCAGCGGGCCCGCCGCGCTGGCATCAGGGATGGTCACTGTCGGTTTGATCCGGGTGCTCGCCGACGGAACTTCACGCCGGCGGATCCGACTACGCTGCGCTGTTCACAGCGAGCTCGGCGTGTTCACCGAGACCCTCGCCACGGTGGTCCGGCAAGCCTTGGCCGATCCTCACACACGCGAACGGCTCGACGAATTCCTCGGCGCGACAGCAAGTCCCGCGATAACCACCGCCGCGGCCCAGGTATCGAAGTGAGCGTGACAATCTGCACCGTGACGGCGGCCGACGTGGAAACAGCGCAGGAACGTGCCGTTCGCCGCGTCGATGAGTTGGCGCGCGCGGTCAGCGGAGTTCTGGAGGTTCTTGCGGCGATCTATCGTGACGAGGACTGGCGTTACCTCCGCGATCGGTGCGGGGAGCCGTACCGGGATTTCGTCGGGTTCGTCCGCGATAAGCTCGGCGGCTCCGAATCGAATGCAAGGCGCTACCGCCAAGGGGTAGAGACGCTAGTGGCGCCGCTGCTGGAAATCACCGGTGCCGAGGTTCGTATCCCGGTAACACCGAATGACGTTGCCGTTCTTGGCTTGTCCGGTGCCTCACGAGTGATTGAAGCGGCCCCAGGGCGGTTGGAAGGCGTCGGTAGCGCTGAGGAGCGCACCGCGGCGCTGCGCGAGCTGATTGACACGGTGATCAGTGAACGGCGCCGTCGTGACATCGCAGCCGACGTCGTCGCCGACGTCTTACCCTCCGATGCCGTACCTGAGTCCTTACCGGCGGCGGCCGACCAGCCGGCTGCCGGCGCTGCGGCGGCTGGCCTTGGAACCGTCGCTGGGCAGCGCGCCCACGTCTCCCCCGCCGACGAGGCCGCCGAAAGCCTTGAGGGCCGCGGGGTCGGCGAGCATCCGCCCGATCGCCACGAGCCAACAGACTCCACGCCCACCGTTGATGTGAGGGCCGCAGGATTGCCCGCTGCGGCGCCTGCAGGGGCCCGCAGTGATACTGCGGACGTTGACGCGCTGCGTACCGCATTGGAGGTGGTTTTGCGGCTAGACCCAGCGCTGGCTGCCGACGCATTGGGAGGGTTCGGGGACGTGTCGAGCGCGGCGCGCGATTGCGCGACGGCTGCTCAGCGTTTGGCGCGGCTGAGTAATCTGCTCAGAGTGCTGTAGCCGGGGTTCAACGGCTGGTGGAAGGCAAAATAATGGCGGGTTCGATGCCTGATGCGCGGGTTGGCCGCGTCGCCGCCTTAGAGGAGGGTAGCCGCGTGACGACGCCTGAACCGTCGGTACCTGCGGCACCTGACGCCGCGGGTATGCCGGCGCGACGCGTCGTCGACGAGAATCCGCCCACCGACCCAATACCTGTCGTCACGGAGGAGGTGATGGGCCACGTCGAGGCGGCGTCGCCGGCGCTCTCCCCTACACCGCCTCAACATGAAGTGCTGGAGGTGCCGGCTCCCCGTCATGAGCCGATCGACCCGCCAGTCGACGTGTCCCCACCGGCGTCGGAGTCGTGGTCTGATTCCATCAGCGCCAGCTTGGTTGTTGCATCCGCGCGACGCCGCCGCAGGGCGCCGGTCGCCGCCATCGCGGCAGGCGTGGCGGCGCTGCTGGTGGTCGTCGCCGCCGTGGCGTGGTGGATGCTGACCCCAGGCGACGCCGAGACAAGCACAACGCGCGAGTCCACACCGCCCAGCGCCACCCCCAGTCCGGACGAGCAGCTGTTGAAGCGGCTCAACGCGATCTTCCCGACCGGATCCTGTCGCAGTACCCCGTCGGCGGACACGGTCGTCGCAACCGCGACCTGTACGACCACTGACCCGAATTGGCCGCCGTCAGCAACCTACACACTCGCCCGTGACAGGGCCGTGATGGCTCGGGAGTTCGACGCCATCACCCGCAGCCTCGATGTGCAGATCTGCCCTGGCCGGATCCAGTCCCCTGGTCCCTGGCGTCGCCTGGCCACACCTGACCGGGTGGCTGGGACCGTGGTGTGCGGATTGCGGGCGGGCGTGCCAACGGTCGCATGGACCACCGACAGCGACCTACTAGTCAGTACCATTCACGGCGGAAATCCAGTCCCAACACTCGATCAGCTCTACGACTGGTGGACACGGCATTCCTGACCTGCCATCCCCCAGGTGTCTTCCGTTGGTCAGTGTTTGACGCGGACCTCGACCTTCAGGCCGGCCAGTGTGGCCATATTCAGCAATGCGTCGACGGTGAAACGTTCAGTCTGGCCGTTGACCAGGTGTGAGATTCGCGGCTGCTTGACCCCGAGTCGCACTGCAGCTTCGGCCTGGGTCCAGCCGTTGTTGGTGATTTGCTGGTTGATCGCCTCGGCTAGCTGCGCCCGCACATCGTCGCAGAGGGCGTGTATCTGTCCAGGCATCCGTTAGCGGCGTCCTTCACTCGTCGGTGATTGCCGCTAAGCATATCCACGCCGTTGTGGCGATTCACGTGAAGATCGCGGCGACGCTACCCGGTCAACGCGCCGGCCTGGTCATGGATGGAGGATCGCTCCCGTCTTGGTGTCGCGAACCGCGCACCATGTTCCGTCGTCGGAAGGCGCGGCGCGCGTGGGTAATCCGTTCCTGGTGATGTCACCGAACGCAGAGTCAAGATTGCTGTAGACGACCCCGGCTGAGACGTTCAGATCTGCGCCGGTAGTCGGGATGCCGCCCATGAGGAGCTCCGGATCGGTCGCCCCGCCCCGTGACACCACGACGGCGTATCGCGGCTCGGGGACCGATCGGTGGCGCCTGCCTGTCATCCATTTCCACACGGCGATACCTTTCCCTCGGGTTCCATCGGGCCGCGGCCTATCCGTTGATAAGTGTGGCAGCGTCGTAGGCTGCCTGGCGCAGGGTGTCGGGCCAGCTGACGGCTGCGGTGCGGGAACCGTTGCGGCCCCGCAGGATTCCGACGATGACCGGTGTGGATCCGGTGGCGTCGGTGTAGGTGTAGACCGGTCCCCCGGAATCACCGTGGTCGCTGGTGAGGGTGCCGGGTTTCATCGTGAACCAGCCGTCGTGGACATCGTCGATTTCGCCGCACGATGCTCCGGTCGTGGCGCCGCGGTGGCAGACCACCATTCCGGCCGTTGGTGTGACGCCGGGCTGGGTGATGATCGGTCGGGTCAGGGCGGGGCCGAGCTGGCTGGTCAGGTCCACATCATCGTTGAGGCTGATGGTCTCGTAGTCGATGACGGTGTCGTCCGGGCCGGTGGAGGTCTGCCCGGCACGGTTGTTGTGGGATGCCATCACGGTGCCAATTGGGGTGCCGGCTTCATCGGTCACGGTACTGCCGTCGTTGCAGTGTCCGGCCGAGTAGCCGATTCGACGGATGGTGTCGATGAACGCGAGGGTGCACTTGGCGCTGCCCTGGATGATGGCCATCCCGGGATAAACCAGAGCGCTTCCCGCGCTGGCGGCCGCGATGGGTGCAGGGACGAGCGTCAGGATCGCAGCGACCATCAGGGTGATGGCCGCTGCGATGCTCCCTGCGGCTGGTCGGCGGATCATGGTGCAGCCTCCCGCGCCTTTTCCTCTTCGGCGATGAACTCCTCGATCTTCTGGGTGAGGACGCCGACGGCGGTGGCTTTCCTCTTCTGTCGCACCGATCGGTACACCAAGGCGAGCTCGAACTGGCGCTTGAGGTCTGGATCCACCCTGAAGCTGATTTGGTCGTAGTCGGCCATACGCGCATCTCGTTTCGCGGGCCGGGATGGTTGCCCTCCCGGAATGCTTGCTTTCCTGCATGTGTACTCCCTATTTGGATTGATTGCTAGAGGACTCACACGCTGGCTTTCCTGCTAACGATCTTGCTGGTCTACTTGCTTACTTGGTTCCTGTGTTACGTGCTTGCGGGCTAATCAGCAGCCTAGCTTTCCGGTTTATGAGTTATATAGCTACCCTGCTTCTTAGCTTACCATGTTGCACGCTTCCTTGGGTTCTCACTTGCTAGCATTACAGCTCTCTTGCTTTCCATCATGTCTTGGCCAGGTGAATCCCCTTGCAACCAATCACCACGACACCGAAGCTGGTTGATGACCACCGCTGACCAGGGACGGGACGAGACCGGGGAGCAGACAGTGAACAGTGCGCCAGCGCTCGACGTCGGGCGCTCCCCCACCGCACCTTTGCCTTCTGACGCATCGATCGAAGACGATCACCGCATCGTTCTTGCCGAGACGCTGATCCTTCCGCCGGAGGCGGTCACGGAGACCTTCGCCATCCTCGCGACACGCGGAAGCGGCAAGTCCGCTACTGCGCACCGCCTTGTCGAGCAGCTCTACCAGGCCGGCCTGCCGGCAGTGGTCATCGACGTCAAAGGCGACTGGTGGGGCATCCGATCGTCCGCCGACGGCGCCGGCCCCGGCTTGCCTTTCGTCATCTTCGGCGGCGATCACGCCGATGTTCCCCTCGAACCAACCGCCGGGGAGCTTCTGGCCGACCTGATCGTCGATGACCGGTTACCGGCGGTCCTGGATCTGTCGCACATGCGTAAGGCCAAAGCGCGCGCGTTCGCGACCGCTTTCGTGGAACGTCTCTATGCCCGGAACCGGGATCCTCTCCACGTGGTGATCGACGAGGCTGATGTTCTCATCCCCCAGCGTGCGACCGCAGACACCGCCCGCTTACTCGGCGCGATGGAGGATCTCGCCAAGCGAGGTCGCAGCCGCGGCCTAGGGATGACGGTGGCCACCCAGCGCGGCCAAGAGGTCGCCAAGTCTGTGCTCGAACTAATGGAGACGGTGATCCTGCTGCGCACGACCGGCCCGCGCTCCATCAAGGCCGCCCAGGACTGGATCAGCGTGAACGCCGATTCCACAGGGACGCGGGCCCGTGAGGTTGTCGAGTCCCTACCAACACTGAGGGTCGGCGAGGCCTGGGTATGGAGCCCGGCATTCTTGAGCCTCCTGCAGCGCGTGCAGCTGCCACTCTTTGAGACGTTCGACTCACACGTCACTCCGCGGCCGGGCCAGGCGCGCGTCGTCCCCAAGACACGCGCCGAGATCGATCTGAAAAAGCTCACTGCGGAGATCGCGGCGACGGCCGCCAAGGCCGCCGAGCACGGCGGAGGCAGAGCAGCCCGCGGCAAAAGTGGTGAGCCGGCGCCCGCTGATGACCTTGTCCAGGCGCGTATTGGGGTGCTCGAACAGACGTTGCGTGAACGTGACGCTGAGATCGTGACGTTGCGTAGCCGCCTGGCCGAACTGCAAGCGGTGGTATCTGGGCAGGGGCTCGACGAGTCGCTGCGCGCCGCTGCAAGCCGCATCGCGGATGCCCTGCAGGTGATCGAGCGGGCGCGGCCCACAGGTAGGCAGGCCACTGGACCGGCACCGGATCGGGCGCCGCAGATCCGGACCGACGGCCAGCCGAAGGCCGCGGCAGCGGCCCCTGGCGAGGCTCCGGCCGGACCAGCCCGTGGTCCCCGGACTCTCGCCGGTGATGAGCCACTGCGGTTTCGTGCGGGGGCTCTGCGGATGGTCGAGGCTCTCGGGCGGATGGCTCCGCGGCGACTCACCAAGGCGCAATGGGCGGTGGTCGCCAAGATGCGGCACACCTCGGGCACCTGGTCGACATATTTCGGTGAGCTGCGTCGGGCCGGCCTGCTCGACGAGACCCCGGACGGTTTCACGCTTACCGAGACGGGATTCGCATTCCTCGGCGGCCGGCCGGAGCCGATGAGCGGTGAGGAGCTTCGGCAGCATTATCTAGGGATTCTTCGAGCGGGTGCCGGCCGAATGCTGCAAGCGGTGATCGACGCGTACCCCGCCGGATTGTCCCGAGAGGAGATCAGTGTGCGCGCCGGGATTGTGTCGTCTTCGGGGACGTTCTCGACGTACTGGGGCGAACTGGTTCGTAACGGACTCGTCGTCCAGAACGGTTCGTCGTTGACGGCCAGCGACATCCTGATGGATGGCGCGGGGTCCGGTCGCTGATTTCTCGTCCGGTGCCCGTTGAGAACTCTCGGCGTCCGGGCCCGCGGCCTATAGACACCCTCGCTACATGCTTTGCATGTAGCGAGGGTGTCTATGCAGCCGATCGCGTCCTGCACCACTCCCCTCCCCCACCGGTATGCCGCCCGTCGACAGACGGTGTTCCCCCACCCGTGCACAGTCCGTTCGCGATTCACCGTGAATCATCGCCATTGGTACCCGAGGGCGCCGCGGCTCTTTCGCCGGTGGAGGTAGCGAGGTCGGTTTCCGGGCGCGTTGGAAGTCGGGTGGCGTCGGGTCGTATCGGCCGGCCTTCGTTGTACTCGTCCCAGATGAGCTTCAGCTGGGCGTCGAATGCATCGCGAACGAACTGTGCTAGTGGGTATTCTCGTCCGGTCTCCCTGGCGACTAGGCGTACTGCAGCGCGGGCCATCTCATGCCGATCATGGTCGACATTGACGGTACTGTGCGGGCGCACCATCAGCTGGCCTTCACCTCGGGGAACAGTCCGACGGCGATGAAGTGGTCGAGCACCTTGATGTATTCGAGGGTTGTCTTACGGGCGTTCCGGAAGAGTGGGACCGGGGTGTAGAAGCTGTACGCCTCCGGGACGCCGACGGCCTGGCCGATCGACGGAGCCACCAGGTCGCCGTAGCCTTCTCGCAGGTCTGCGACACTCTCCTGGTAGAGCTTCCTTTTGTTCGTAGGGACGTCGCAGACGATGATTCCCTTCAGCGTGATGGCCAGATCGCGATCCTCGTTCACGGCGGCAATAAGGTTCTCCAGCTTGCCGATCCCCTCAATCTCCTTGGGCTTGGGCAGGGTGCACGTTAGGACACCGGAGGCGCCGCTCGTCTGGTCGGCCTGGGTGGCCAAGATCGCCGACAATGTCAACGCACCTTTCACACCCGGTGCGTCGATCAGCGTGACATCTACTGGAGGCGCTGCGGATATTGCCCGGCGTAGCCGCGTCACTCCCCCGGTGATATGTCCCAGGCGTTCCTTCATTTCATCAAGAGTCGGGAAATAGGCCGGGACGACAGTGAGGTTCTCGATGTCGGACTCGTCGTCGAAGATCGGCAGCCCTTCCTCTGAGATTCCTGCCGGCGCTAGTGCTGGCCTCTCCACGTCGGCGATCGTTGCCGCCTCGGCGAGCACGTCAGCCACGGTCAGTTCGTTCTCGTCGAGGTCTGCGTATCCGAGCTGTCGGCTGGCATTGCCCTGTGGATCGAAGTCGATCACACGAACACTGGCGCCTCTGCTGGCGCACAGTACGGCCAGGGAGGTGACGCTAGTTGTCTTGCCGGCTGACCCGGCGATAGTCGCGGTGGCATAGATGCTCACGATGTGGGGCCTTCCTTTGGGTGGTTTGATTCACGGTGAATCAGTGTCGAGGTGCGCAGAAGCGTCGGCATTGACGCCGTCTTGTTGGGTGCGGTGCGGTGGGTATGTGGAGCAGACGATTCACGGTGAATCGGTCTTCCTGACGGGGCGGCGGCGCCGCCGGACGCTACCGGGACAACGAGCCATCGCCGGAGCCGTGCTCCCCCGGGATCGCGGTTCCCAGCCAGACCTGGGTACGGCCGAGGCCTTCCCTTGGGCCATCCACGGTGAATCACATTCCCGGATCGACCCCACAGCCCTCGTGGTCTGGCAGCGTTCCACGGGCAGCGAAAGTGGTCGTGCTCCCCCATACCTGATTCACGGTGAATCAGGTTCCTGCGGCACCGTCGATGTGATTCACGGTGAATCATGCCGTTGGGCCGGTCCGGTAGACCGCAGGGGAAACCGGGGCCGGTCCACGGGCAGCCAAAGTGGTCGTGCTCCCCCATACCTGATTCACGGTGAATCAGATTCTCCCCACACGATGGAGATGATTCACGGCGAATCATGCGGCCGGTTCGGTTCCGCGAGCCACGGAGACCGGAGGCGTTCCACGGGCGGGCAGAGTGCTCGTCCTCCCTCATATCCGATTCACGGTGAATCAGAAACCGCCGGGCACCCTCGGTTGATTCACAGTGAATCAGGCGGCCAAGAGACATTGATATCGGCGCGGCCCCCCAACCCACCGTGTCGGCAGCAGGTGAGTTTGATTCACCGTGAATCGGGCCGCGGCCGCCAAGAAGAGGCGCCTGCTGATAGCAGCGTCGGTGATTCACGGTGAATCAGTTCTCGGTGATGTTGTCGAGTTGCTCGCGCTCCCACGGTCCTGGCTCGTACTTGGCTCGGTCCCGGAGCAGCGTGTAGTAGAGCTTGTCGACCTCGCCCCACTGCGACTTTGCCCCCGCGTGGATCTCGTAGGTGGCCAGAGCGGTCGTCCACGCTCGCGCAAGCCGTGCTTTGGCATTCGTCGGTGCTGGCATGGTGTCGAGTCCCCACTTGTTCGCGAGGGCATCGACCGCTGACCAGTCGACTTCGGCGATGGCATTCAGTGCATAGAGGTCAGCGAAGATCTGGAGCATGTCGGTCTTGGGTGGCGGTTCGAGCGCGATGCGTTCCGCGGCGGCGCGGCGACTTTTCGTTGCCGCCGCGCGGCCTGCAGTCGACTTCTCGGTCTTCTGCTTTGTAGGCGTCGGTGGCGCGGTGGGCTCCGCCCCGTCCTGGGCGTCGGTGGTCGATGTGGACTCAGCCCCCGTTGGTGCGGTGGGGGAGGGGAGTGGTTCTGGATCGACCGGTGTAGGCGCTTCGATGCTGTAGTAGGCGAGTGCGCCGGTATCGTCGATCGCCGCTACCACCGTGCTGGGATCCGTAACGGTGTCGTAGATGCGATGGCGGCGTGCGGTTGCCGCATCTCCGAAGTGTGTCGAGGGGTCGACCAGTTCGATGCCTTGGTCGTTGGCCAAGGCGCGGGAACGCCGCTCAGCGATCACCCGTTCCGCGGCCTGTCTCATCAGGATGCCGCTCTTCTGGGTGAGCTCGAAGGCGCGGAACTGTTCTTCTCGGCGCGCATCCGTGTCTTGGTCGGGGTCGGGGTCGGTCTGGAAGGATCGGACGGGTCCATAGGGCAGGAGTGAGCCGAGCGTCGACCCTTCGGTGGGGGAGAGCTGCTTGTCGCGGACCGCGTCTTGCAGTGTCTTTTCGAGGAAGATCAGCGACAGCCTGCGCTGCACGGTTGGTTGGCTGATCCCGACTGCTTTGCCGATCTCGCGTTGCGAGATGTGCAGCTCTTCAGCGAGTCTGGCGAGGAACTCTGCCTCAGCGAGGGGCGAGAGGCCTTCGCGCGCGTGGTTCTCCTTGAACATCTCCAGGAGTCCGCCGTCTGGAGTGTCCAGGATTCCGTCGTCGATGATGACTGGCATTGCGGCGGTATCGGTGGCCAGCGCGGCCGCTCTGCGGCGGTGTCCGTAGATGAGGACGTACTCGCCGTGCGTGTCGTCCCTGAGCGAGTGTGGCCAGCGCGCTGTGAATGCCTTCCGTGTCACCGCTGCTGCGGCGATGCGGACACCCTTTTCCTCGACAGAGACAAGAAGTTCTTTCCAGCCTTCATCGTCTTCATCGACGATGGAGCGACTCGCGTCGTTGAAGGGGTGGGGGATGAGGGCGGTGGGCTCGATCTGCACCACGCTCAAACCTTGCGCGATCGCCTCGTCTGGGGTCAGTCCGCTGAGCATTCCGGCGCGAGAGGCCGGCGTTGTGGATGCGTCTGCTCGAACACGCGTGACGGATCGACGCGAAGTGGTGCCGGCGCTGCGTTTGATGGTGCGGGCCTTCGGCAGCTGGATGTCGGTTGTCTCTGATGAGTTGGTGGCCACAGGCTATCCCTTCAGCAATCGGTACATGTAGGGAATGTATCGGGGGTTTGGGTCATGTTCCAGGGGACACGCCCACACCACAGTCGATTCACGGTGAATCAGCGGTCGTCGACGGCGTTGAAATGGCCAAAACGCCGTAATGCCCCCTGTATCGCACGTAGACGCATGTGCCGCATTCCCCGGTGTGCTCTATCGTCTTGCAGCCCGATGGGCCGTCTCTGGCGCTCTGAGAAGGTTAGCGGTTGTGAGCTGCGGCGATGCAGCGCTAGACGACTCTCTTGACCACGATGGACCCTGTGGGTGCATTGCTGTACTTCACCGGCACACCAGACTGCTGCGCCTCGATCACTTTTCCGTCGCCAGCATAGATCTGTACATGCTCCGGCACACCTGGGGACGAGAAGTTGGAGAAGATCAGATCACCGGCCCGGGCGGCCGAGGGGTCGACGCGTTCACCGACATGGATCTGCTCATAAGTGGTGCGGGGCAGCAGGACTCGGCCATCAGTCGCCTGCGCGACTGCGAATTGGGCAAGCCCGCTGCAGTCGAAACCGCCACCGGTGGGGCCGCCGGCCCCGCCGCCGCCCCAGATGTAAGGCAGCCCCAGGGCGCGATCGGCGTTCTTCACCACGCGCGCGCCGGTGCTCGCGTCGTGGTCGGGTTGGTCGCTGTTGTCGACGTCGCCTTGCGGCGCGCTGTCGGCGGCTCCGGCCGCAGTAGTTGCCGCCTGGGTCAGCGGTTGTAGGAGGGAGCTGAGGCCTGCGCCGCTGGGCATGCCGCCGCCTGTGGGCATGCCACCTGTCGGCATGCCCATCGGCATGCCTGACGGCATCATCGGCTGCGCGGGCATGCCGCCAGGTTCGGCCGCCATCTTGGCTTGGCCGAAGAGGGGATTTGCGGTGGGGTCGGGGGAGGCTGTGCCGGCGAGTAGGTCGTCGGTGTGATCGCCGTCCAAGTCCTCGTCCTGGTCGGTCAACGGGTCACTGCCGTCTTTGGGGTGCTTGTGCTCAGGATCCGTGGGGTCGGTTCCCGTGGGGTGTTCCTCGGTCTCGGGTAGGTTCGCGGTGGCGCCGTCGACGTTGGCGGCCGCGTCGCCGTATTGGGTAGCGATATCGAATACGAGCGATTGTGTTTCTGCGATGCGCCCCTGGCCGGCGACGGCGAGCGCAACTTTGCCTTCCGGGGTGCCAGCGAAAGGTCCGAGCTGTTCTTTGTCGGACTGCCAACCGGTTTCGATGGCGTCCAGACCGTTGTGGGCGTTCCTGGCGATGTCGGGCCCTACCGACATCGCGGTGATGGCCGCCGTGTGTGCGTCGGTGAGCTTGCCGCGAAGCCCGAGTAGGTGAGTGGAGGTGGTTTCGGCGGCGCCGGCGGCCTGGCCGTTCCAGCCCGCGGGGTTCGCTGGAGCATTGGGTTCGGTTGGGGCGCTGGGGACCGCTCCTTGTCCGCTACCCAGGAGGGTGCGAGCTTCGCGGATGACGGCGTCCACAGCCTCGATGACACTGGTCATGGTCAGTAACCTCCGCCCTGGGAACGGGGGTTTGCCTGGGCGATCTTCGTAGCGAGGTCGACACCGCTCGGGGACACGTGGTACTTGGGGTCGCTGATGACGTAGTTCATGGATGCGGCGATATTGGCGACCGGGTCGAAGATGTCCTTGCTGGTGCCAGGCACCCAGAAGGCTTCGAAGGTGCTGGGTGTGACCTGCGCCAGGCCGCGGGAGGATCCTCGATGCCCACCGTCGGCCATGATCGGACCAACGGCGTTCGAATCGCCGTTGGCTATCGCGTGGACTCTCCCGCTCGACTCGCGGTCAATCAGCGTCTGGTAGCCCTCTTGCCAGCGTTGGCGCGCTTGTGGATCGGTGATGCCGAGCGCGTCGAGGGCTCCGTCGATCGCCTCTCTGATCGTGCGCGGTTGTCCGGTGTGTTTGGAGGGTTGAGCACCGCTGCTCGGGATGTCCTCGGCGCCACCGGTGGCGGTGGTGGACGGCGTGGGGCTGCCGGCGGCGGCCTGCATGAACGGGCTGAGCATCCCGCCGAGGGGCGCCGCCCCCGCGGGGAGTGCGGAGGCCATCGGCATGAGCGCTGCGGGCATACCCATCGCGGCCGGGATCATCCCGGCCGCAGCGGGCAGCATGTTGGACATTGCTGCCGTGGGTGCTGAATTCGCGCCCCCCGGCACGTCCATCGGGCCGGTGGGCATCGGCGCACCTCCGGCCAGCGCTACATCCGGCCCGGGGGTCGCTGTCGTCGACAGCCCGGGCGAGGGTGGTGCGCCGCCGTCGCCTTCAGGGCCATCCGGCTGCTTCTGCGCAGGTATGTGATTGGGCAGGTTTGCGGTGTGTTTGCGCACCTCAGCGGCAGCGTCGGCGTACTTGGCGGTGGTCGCTGAGATGAGGACAACGGCTTCGCCGATGGTCATCTGCGCTTGAGGCATCAGCGCGGCATCGCGCGGGCCGGGGGAGGGGAGTACGCCGGCAGCGGCCTTGGCGTGTTCCCATTCGCCGGCGATCACGTCGAGCTGGGTAGTGGCGTCCCCGGCGATCCTGTTGGCCGATTCGGTGGCGGTGGCCACGCCGCCCGCGGCGGTGTTCAGGTTCTGTCGCGCCTGCTGCAGCGAGGTGCCAGCGGCTATCGCAGCGTCGTGAGCGTTGCCCGTCCAGTCGGCGCTGGGGAATTCAGGCAGCGTCGATGGTGACGGCGACGTCGGTGTAGTCGGTGCGGGTGTCGTTCCGACGATTTCGCGTACGCCTTTGAGGTAGTCGTCGACGACCTGCTCAACTGTCATGGTTGGGTTGGGCGGGCAGTCCGAAGCCGGGATCGCTCGGCGGCTTGATTGGTCCTGTGGTGGGCTTCGCGGTACCCGGGCTGGCCATCACGGCCGACGTGGGAGTTGAGCTGCTCGGGTCTGAGCCGTGCGGGGCCGTCGGCGCTGTTACCGGCGGGCTTCCTGGCGCGCCGGGTGTGGCGCCCGTTGCCGGGGCGGCGGGTGCATCAGCGGTTGCGGTCGGATCGAAGAATCCCTTGAAGCCGGGCATGTCGTTGATGACACCGAGCGGCTGCAGCTTTCCGTCCGGGCCGATCAATTGGCCGTTGCCGGCGACGATCGCGGTGTGGTCCGAAAAGACCACGATGTCACCGGGTTTGACGTCGGCGGGGTCGACCTTCTTGCCGAGGTCGGCGCCGTCGGTGGGAAGTTCCACACCAGTTCCGGCGTATGCGGCCGTCGCGACATCGCCGCTGTCGGGGGTCCGGGTGAGTGCCTGGCGTACCGCGGCCGCGCCTTGAGGTGTTCGCGCGGTGACAACCTGGCCGCTTGGCAGCGTGACGTCCTTGCTCGCGGGTGCATTCCCCGCAGCATCGGGTGCAGGCTTGGCTGGTGGCGGCGCAGCACCTGCAGGGGGAGCTGCAGCTGGGCCGGGCGCGGCGCCTGCCGGCGGAGGAGCGGCACCGGTACCGGCAGGTGTCGTCACCGTCGGCGGTGGTGCCGCTGGATCGGTCACCGGCGCAGGCTTGAGCGCATCGCTGGGCTTGGACAGGTCCGCTGGCTTCAGATCGTCCTTGTTGCGCGCGGGGGAACTCAGCGGCGGGGGTGCACCAAGACCCGCCGGCGCGCCGAGGCCTCCTCCGCCCAGGCTGGGCATGCCCAGGCCGGGCCCGCCGCCCAGTGCGGGCATGCCCATTCCAGGCATGCCCATTCCCAGGTTGCGCAGGCTGTCAGCGATGCCGTCGGCGTTGCCAGCCTTTTCCTGCACGTTCTGCTTCAGTTCGTCGAGTTGCTGCTGCAGCGCGGCGAGCCGGCCCGCGTCGGCCTCCGGGGTGCCACCTTGTGCCGCGAGTGCCGGACCCAGATCGCCGCCGCCGCTGAGGATTTGATCGTGCGCTGTCCGGCCGGCATCGGAATTGTTCCCGGTCTCATCGGCCGCGGTCTCGCCGGCCTTGTGCATCTCCTCGATCTGCTTCTGCATATCGGCGAGCACCTGGTTGATCTTGTCGATCTGCTCCTGAGTTGGGCCCTGCCCATTGGGCGGTGGCGTAGCCGGCGGAGGTTGGGGCGGCGGCGGCATCTTCGGATGGTCACCCGAGCCGAAAAGTTCGCGTCCGATGTCAAACAGTTCCCGGAAGACGGGGCCGACCACCAGCCCCGCCGGCCCAAATGGAGCCCCCGCGGCGGCGCTCAAGATGTCGCCCGGATCGAGCAGATCCTCAAAAGACATGAGCTGCTTGCGCCCCTTTCCTGGTCCCGCCAGCGAATACGGCGGGTTTGGCTACGACGCTAAGGCCGTATGCAGGCTGTTCTCAAGAGGAGCTGCGCTGGACCGCCAGACGGCTCGTCGGCGACAAGCTGGACACGCAGAGGCGGCCATCGTTGTCGTCTTGCCACATCACTGTGACCACGCCATCGTCGGCGACATCAATGCCGTCAACCTCGCCGACGTGCCCATCGTCGAAGGACACAACGTCCTTGGGCTGCAGATCCCGAGGCGCCAACACCAGCTCTTCCATACCCTCGTTTTCGGCATCCCGGATGATCTCAGCGACATCGAATCCGAGACGTGAATCTCCGTCAAACGAGGTGACCTTCCGGAAGAAGTTGGTGGGATCGAGGTCGGGCCGTTCCGACAGCGCGAACCACGGCGCATCCGCGATCTCGTTCCACGAGACCCCGTCGAGCATCAGCGGTAGCTCCGGCACGTACCGGGGGACAAGCGTCACGGGTGGCCGGAGTTGTTCGATGACGGCGGCCTCCTCAGGGACAGTGCTGTTGGCCGCTGGCGTGAAGTAGTACTGGGTCTCCCGTGGATCTTGGTGCGTTCCCGTGGACATGCCGCGACCCTTGATCCGGGGAATGTAGCGGCCGACATAGCTGTCGTCCCAGAGCATTTCGGCCGCGATCCGTGATATCGGGCCGACCGATACGCGGTTGCCGAAGTTGTCGCGGGCCTCAGTGTCGATCAGGGTGTGGTCCGGCCGTTGCATACCGACCACGAGGTGCATACGCGCGGTCCGCGCCAGGCGCGCCAGTTCGCCGAGTTCGGTCAGTGTCGGGCATTCCTTGGCGCCGTTCTTCGGTTTCAGGTTGGCCCACAGCCGTTCGAGTACAACTTTGAACTGGGCTGCCTCGTCGACGACGATGAGGTACGGCAGGTTGTGCTCCCACTGCGATTGGTCCCAACGAGCTCGCGCGTTGCGGTCCTCCATGAGCATGTACATGCGGTGGATGGTGGCGATCGACTCGAACGGGTCGCTGCTGATGATGTGCACGTTGGGCCAGCCCACGAAGTCGGAGTACGAGCCGCCCTTGAAGTCGACGAGAACCACCGCCCAGCCGCGCAGCGCGGCCATCATGATCAGGCCGCGGAGGTAGACCGTCTTGCCAGCGCCGGTTTTTCCGCTGACGAGGGTGTGGGGCGAATCCAGCGGATCCCACTCCTGGATGCCCAGGTCGAGGTCGACACCGTAGGCGAACCGTGTCTGGCGGTATTGGCCGATCGCTTCTTCGATCGTCCGGACAGCGGGAATTGGCTTGGTGAACAGGGGGAATGGAAGCACCGGTTTGGGGGTGAACGTCACAGTCGATGCCGGCATGTCCCATTTGACCCGCCAAGTGCCACCAACAAGTTCGGTGAGATTCTGTTCGGCGACCCGCTTGCGGAAGTCGCCCATCAGTTTCTTGGCGATCGCGTGCTTGATGGTGAACCCGTCGGCGAGAGTTCCTGTCACAGTGGCAGACGATTCGAAGATGTCGCGGGCCTTGCGGGTGAGATCGGCCAGCTCCTCATCCATCTGCTCGGGGACGAACTGTGTGGCGGTGAATACCAGCGCTGACGGGTCGGCGCTGACGCGATAGTGGGCGTCACAATGGGTGCGCAGGGCGCGGCGGATCGTGGTGGCGGGATCGAGGCGTCGGGCGGTGGTGGTTGTTGTCGTGCCGATGGCGTCGTCGAGTTCGAGCCGGTCGTCGTTCGAGGGCAGTGTGGATGTCATCGGGCGGCTTGCTCGGATGGTGATCGTTTGGGGCGCTGTGGCTTTGGCTTCCCATTTCGCCTGTGGGACGACCTGCAGTGAAGGTTGCTTGTGGCCGAGCGGGGCGTAGAGCGCCTGGATTAGGGTGCCGCGTAATTGCAGGCGGGCGCACCGCAGGCGGTAGGGCTCGATGGTGAGGCCGGCGGTGGCGATGCCGACGGCCAGGGCGATTCCAATCGCGGTGACGAATGGCATTGCGAGAAGCCAGCGGGCGGCGGCGGTTGTCGCTGCGAACGCCGCCGATGCGGTGCCGATGGTCGCTGGGCCCACCGGCAGTGCAAGCGCCCATTTTTCGGGCTCGGCCGCCGACGGCTCACCGGGGCGTGCGCCGTGCCACACGATTCCTGCAGTAACGAGGGCAATCAGCGTCGCGCCGATGACCGCGACCGCAGTCGGGATGTCCACGGAGGCCGCCAGGTCGGTGTTCTTGCGCAGGTACCGGTATCCCAGGTAGCCGGCACCACCGACGATGACCAGGATGCCCAGCAGCACAGCTGCTGGGTTCTCCTCATCTGCGGTCTTGCGCGTCTGGCCACTGGTCACCTCAGAGGAACCTCGCTGGGGCGAAATACGGCGTCATGGGCGGTGCGGTCCCAGGTCACCAGGTAGGTCGGCGCACTGGGGTGGCGCAACCGATCAAGAACCTGTTGGGGGAGCTGCTCGGCGGGCACGTGGAATTCGCGAACCGGCTTGGGCCGCGGACGCGGCGAGTTGGCGACGGCAGCGAGGCGAGCGAACAGCGATGATCTCACCTCATCCACTTTTGAGGCCGATCGCCCCGTTCTCAAGAGGACCAGTTCACCGGAGCGTTATAGGTTGTCCTGCAGCGGTTTTGACCCAGACTAGGTAGTTGTTACAACGACGCCGTCGATGGCCAGCAGAAGACGTCCCTAGGTACCGCGAATGCTCGGGCTAGCGGTCGTCGAGTGAGCCCCACAGTGCCCGCAGTGCACCGTCGAGGCGTTGGTTGGACATCGGGGCGTAGGTCAGATGGGTTTGGCGGTCTACGCCGACGTGAGGCCAGGCGAGGACGCGTCCGTAGTTCTCGGTGTCGAGGAGGGACACTGCCGTTTTGGTGCGGCGGGTGACGTCGTCGACGCGGCGCATTGCGGTGATTTCCGTGACGACGTCGGGTTTGGACGAAGCGTTGAGGATGGCGGCGTCATGGGGGTCGAGGCCGTGCTCGATGAGTCGGTCGGTGGCGTGTCCTGGGGCTGTGTCGGCGATGCGTGCTGCTTCGGCGGCGGTGAGCTGGATGAGATCGCTGAGAGGGGCCGGTTCGATGGTGCCTAGGTTGACGGCGAGGACTGCTGTGGTGGCGGTGAGCCAGTCGGCGGCCGGCACCTGTTGGACCAGAAAGATGTGGCGGGTGCGGCTGGCGACGACGTACTGGCCGAAGCGGGAGGCGATGGCGACGCGCAACATGGTGTTGGGCTCGTGGAGCGGGATGATCCGGATAGCGAGTGTTTCTTCGGCATGCGCGATGGTGCGAACCAGACTGGTGACTTCGGGCAGTGTTCCGTTGGCAGTGAGGATGCCGCGTTCGGTGAGGCGATCTCGTTGCAGCTGTTTCCATGGTTCGGCGAGGTCGGGGCCGGTCATGGGGTTGTACAGCGCGAGGACTTCGGGCAAGCGGCCACTGAGGTCGAGGTGTTCCACGAGGTAGGCGCCCTCGTCGACGCTGATCTCGAATCCGTCCGTTGTGGTGTCATTAGCCATCATCTTCTAGACACTCTTTCCTGAGGTCAATGCATTCTGTTCAGTTATAGAACGCGGCGGGCCTGCGCGCCGGAAGGCAGGTTGCTGATGTGCACCGGTACACCTCGCTGCGGGGCTTCGATGACTTGCCCATTGCCGATGTAGATCGCGACGTGTTCGGGGACACCCGGCGACGACCAGTTGGAGAAGACCAGGTCACCTGGGGCGAGTGCGTTGAGCGGTACCGCGGTTCCGGCGTGAATCTGCTCGTAGGTGGTGCGGGGCAGGATTACGCGGCCGCCGGATGCGCGGGCGACGGCCCACTGGGTAAGACCGCTGCAGTCGAATCCGCCGCCGGTGGGCCCTAGCGCGCCGCCGCCGCCCCAGACGTAGGGGAGGCCGAGCGCGTCATGGGCGATACGTGCGGCGTTGGCGCCAGCGCCGCTGCCGGCGACTCCTGCGTGCAGCGAGTCGGTCGAGCCGGCTGCTGCCAGGTAGTTGTGGATGAGAGATCGGACGAACTGAGCGTCGGTGAGTTTGTCGCGTGCTGCGGAGCTGACCACGTTGCCGGCCTCGTCGAGCGCCTTGCGCATTGCCGTCATGACCGCGGTTTGCGCCTCGGGGGTGTCGCCCTGGACACCGGCCGACATGAGGGCAGTTTCCACGTCGTCGATGACGCCTTGGATTTTCGCGCGATCTTCTTCGGTGCGGGCCGACGACAGGCCCAGGATCTCGCCGAGTTGGCGTTCGACGTCGCGCATTGCGCCGACTTGGCGGGCCAGGGCCTCGTTCTTGTTGCGGGCCGCGTCGGCGGCGGGGCCTTCGCCGACCAGGGAGCCTAGGGGGCCGGCGAGACTGTCGGCGCCGCTTGTGTTGACGCGGCCCGAGGGGGTTCCGGGGGGTGCGCCAGTGCCGAGTTGGTTTGCGAGCGCGGCAAGTTGGGGCATGACGGCTGATGCGAGTGCCGGGATGAGGCTTCCGGCACCCTGGAGTGCGGCCGCGGGGATGCCGGTGGCGGCGTTGATGAGCGGGCTCGCCAGCTGGGGGCCAAGACTGGCCAGTTGGCCGAGGGCGTCTGGTGACGGACCTGGATCCGGTGGAGTGTCGGCTGATGCGTCGCTGTCGGAGTCGCTGTCGGCGTTGTTGTGGTCGCCTTTGTGATCGGCTTCCGAATCCTTTTTGTCGTCTTCCAGTTTGGTGTCGCCCGAGGGGGTTGCAGTGGTGGCCGGGACGGTTCCGGTGCCATTGGGGCTCTGGCCGTTTGGTGTCGTGGCGCCCGGCGCGGCAGGAGCGGCGGTAGTGGTGGGAGGTGGTGTCGTGCCTGGCGCCGACGTGCCGGGCAACGGTGGTGGCTTGACCGGCACCGGGCCCTCGGACTGACCGGTGGCCTGCGCGGGGTGTCGGGGATTCGCGGTGGAGGGATTCTCGGCCTCGCTGGTGGCCGGATCTTCGGCGGTGGCGATGGGTGCGGAGGGTTGGGTCATGCGGCAGGGCCTCCCTCGATGCGTCGGATCACGCGGTTCGGCCCGATGCGGGTCCACTCCGGCGCTGAGTGCCCGGGCAGCACCGTGACCATGGTGTCGGCGTCGACCGCGATGCCGGCCAGGTGTGGGCCCGCGCCCGCGCTGATGTCGATGTAGACGGCGTCACCCGGTTCGGGGTCGGCGACCACGCGGTATCCGATCTGCAGCTGTTCGGCGATGGTGGTGGGAATGGCGGTTCCTAGGGTGCTCGACAGGATCGAGGCGACGTAACCGGCGGAGTCGGCGGTGTTGGCCGGCTGCGTGGTCGGTTGCGCCGGGATGGGCTCGTTGGTCGCAGCTTGTGTGGCGGTGGTGGTGGCGGCGGTCTGGTCGGTGCCCACACTGCGCTGAGCGGCGGCAGCGATGTCAGGTCCGGCGGGGTTGTGGCCGGGTGCAGCAGCCGGCAACGGCGTCGTCAGTGCGTGTAGGCAGTTCGCGGCGGCGGGCGCGGTGGACATGGCCGAGCTGGCCTGGTCCGGGTTGAGCACCGTGGTTGCCGTTGAGGTCGCGGCAATTGTGGTCGGGGGTGCGGGTTGGGTTGTCTGCTGGGTGGTGGTCGGGGCGGC
Organism: Mycolicibacterium sp.; assembly: GCA_050175175.1. Classification (GTDB taxonomy): domain Bacteria; phylum Actinomycetota; class Actinomycetes; order Mycobacteriales; family Mycobacteriaceae; genus Mycobacterium. The sequence continues at coordinate 155,790 of JBFXJE010000011.1, forward strand.
GGAGGTCAGTGCAGTAGCAGCGGCGCTGGAGGTTTCGACTGGCGCGGGCAGTGCCCCAAGGCGGGCTTGGGCGTCGGCGACGTACTGGGTGAAGTCTTCGGCCGTCAGTCCGGTGATTTGTGCTGCCAGCTGGCTGGGATCCGTATCGCGCCAGCGGGGTTCCGTGTCGACCATGTGATCGAGGGCCAGTGCGGTGGACACCTCTGGGGTCATGAGCTCGGCGGCGCTGCCCCAGGACAGCGGCAGCCCAAGGGCGCCGGCGCCGTCGTTGAGAACTGCGCTATGCGCATAGCGCTGCGTGTCGGCGTCGCCGGCGTTTGCGGCGTTAGCCAGCCCAGTTGCACGCATAGAGATCGCCACGGTCACGGTTGCCCCCTGTCTGCCAAATCCCAGTGTTTCGGCGGTCTGCTCGATCTTCAACAGGAGTTCCTGCGCAGATGGGGCGTCACTGGGGGGGTTTGCCACGATCGCCCCACGGATGCCGAGCGCCGCGGTGCAGGTCGCGAAGAACTGCTGGGTTCCCTGCCCTGGCAGGGCCATCATGGTGATCGCGATCGGCAGGGCGAGCATGCACAGCAGCGCGGCAACCGCCGCTGCCAGGGTCATTTTGACGGCGGTGGTCATCTCCTATCGCCGTCCCATCAGTTCGCCTCGGATGTCGGCGTAGAACTCCGGCATGGCGTCGGGATCGTCGGTGCGCGGCTCGCCGCTCTGGTGAGCCAGCGCGGCGATCGCCGGGTGGATCGCCGGCGCCGAGCCGGCATGGTGCCGGCAGGAGTCAGCAGCGTTGATGCAATAGCCGCCGCGGGTGGTAGGTGCTCCGCACAGGTGCGGGAATCGCTGACGGTGCTCGGCGACGCTCGCGGCGTGGGGCAGCGTAGGGCCAGGAATGCGTTCGGTGCCATAGAGGCGTTCAGAAGGGGCGGCCAGGATAGGCTCGGCGGCCGGTCCGCCGCCGACTGGCGGCGCCGGGGTTCCCGATTGGGGATAGCTGTTATGGGCGCCCGTGGCGGTGACCTGGTCGATGATCGACCGCTGGCCGCTGACGATGCGGACCGCGGCGCCGGCGCTCGTCCTGACCTCCTCGATCTGATCGAAGGGCAGCCGGTCGTCCAGGTTGACCAGGCGCACGGACTTTTCGTTGACCTTGCCGATGACGTCCCAACCACCCGAGTAACGGATCCGGTCGCCTACCTCGACGGTTTCTGCGTCCCAAGCAGGCGTCTCAAGTTCCGTGGTGGCAGGGGTGTCCTGAGCTGATGTGTCGGCCTTGGCTCTGCGTGATCCCTTGAGGTTCTTGATACTCGCCCTGTTTTGCAGTTGGTCCGCGGCGCCGAGGAACGGGGCCGCCTCGGGGGCTGCGGCGGCGATGCCGAGTTTGGCGGCGGTGGTGGCGCCGTGGCGGGCGAGGCTGGTGACTCGGTGGGTCGCGTTCGGGATTGCGGTGAGCGGGTCGAGACGTTCGAGAATGTTTGTGGCCCCAGACATTTCACCCTGGGATCCGTTGAATCGTTGCAGGGCCTGGACGGTGCGCTCGCGGGCTTTGAGGATGCCTTTGCGGACCTTGCGCAGGGCTATGAAGATCGCGACAAGCATCAGCGAGACCAGGGGCATAGCGACGACGAGATCGCCGCCGGCCGCGGAGAACATGGCACCGGCAAGTGTCCCGGTGAGACCGACGATGGCGACCATCCCTGTCATGCCGGCGAAGGAGAACACCGCATCGAGGGCGGCTTTGAGTGCGAGGTTTTGGCTGGCGCCGGGGATCCATCCGGTGATGAGGGCGACGATGCCGACGATCGCCCAGAACACTGCCGATAGGGCGAGGATGACGACCTGGACGCACAGGTAGGTGAAGACGATTGCGACGGCCAGCGCGAAGATGATCGCGACGAAGGCGATGATTTTCCTGCTGGTCGGATCGCTCATGGCGTAGTCGTGGAGGTCTTGTCCGCCTGGGCAGTTCTGGGCGACGGCGTCTTTGACCTTGTCGACGGGTCCGCTGGTGATTGCCGTGGACCATGCTTGACCGCAGTTGTAGGGCGGTGCGTCGAGGTCTTGGCCGAAGTTCCAGATGAGGGTGGGGGTGCGGGCGAAGTGGTCGGCGAGCGACTGCGACAGGGCATCTACCGCTTGTTGCCCCTCTAGGGGCTTTCCGGATAGCTCACTGCTGATTTCCACGCCGATGTCGCGGCCCATCGTCAGCGCGCCGTTCGGGCCGAGGAGTTCGCTGACCGGTTTGTTGGCCAGCGCGATCGAGATGTAAGCCAGCAGGATGGCCGTGGTGATCTGCGCGGCCGCTTTCCCAACTTTGCCGAGCGCGAAGGTCACCGCGATGATGGACGCGGCGATCAGGCCGATTGCGGTCAGCACCACAGGGTTGTGCACCATCACGGTCAGCTGGTGGCCGATGAAGTCGAACGGCTGTGAGATGACCTTGAGCCACTTGAAGGACAGCACGTTGTTCACCAGCCAGATCGGCGTGGCGATGATGCCCAGGAACAGGCTGTAGAACCAATGCATGCTCAGTGCTGGCGGTGCGGCGGCCGGGTCGGTGAGCGAGCCGTTGTTCAGCGACAAGCCGTAGGAGCCAAGTGGCACATGCGCGCTGTCGCTGACTCCGATCCACAGGATTGCCGCGGTCGCACCGGTGCCGGCCCACGCGGGGGCCGCGTTGATGATGCTCATCATCGCAGGAGTCAGCAGCAGCACAACGCGGCGCCAGGCTCGGGCGGCGATGCGGAATGGATTGCGGTTCATGCGGCCGCCCCTGGGGTCGTGCTCACCGCGGCGGCGCGGTCGCCGCGCGCCGGCAGTTTGACCTTGATCTCGACGAGACGGCCGCGGATGTCCTTCATCAGGCATTCGCCGCGACGCTCTGGAGGGGTTTGGCCGTCTTCGCCGGTCCCGGGGCTGGTTTCGGTCATCAGTTGCTTGACCAAGTTCCGGTCGCGGGCCGCGTCCTTGCTGGCCATGCGCAATTCCTCGGTGGCGAGCGTTTCGTCGACTTGGCGGAACAGGAACAGGGTCGGGATGAGGTGGGTGAACCGTCGGAAGTGCGCGGGATCCTGGGAGGCCAAACCGATCGCGCAGTCGTGCTTGCGCCCATCGATGACGAAGTCCTCGATGATCCCGTCCCCGATGGCCGACCGGGTCAGATGGCGGGCCTCGTCGAGCAGGAAGAGGCCGAAGCGCGGATCGGGATCGTCGGGCTCTGAGAACAGCACCTGCCGGGCGATGGTGGCGAACAGCGTGTAGATGACGTCGCCGAAGAGCTTGGTGGGATCGTCGGCCAGGCTGCTCTTCTCGTCCGGTAGCGAGAGTCTGTTGGTGCGCAGCACCACGAACGGGGCGTCCAGCGGCAGTGGTGGCAGGTCGTTGGCGAAAAGGACACGGGCGTAGGTGCGTTGCGACCAGAAGCGCAGTTGGGAGGCGACTTTCGCGATCACCGCAGGTGCGGCATCAGCGACGGCTCCGGTGGCCAGGCTCGGGTTACGAACCAGGTTGGCGGTGTGGGTGACCAGTTCAGGCAGGCCCTTGATCTTGTGCCGTGCGCGGTAATTCGGCTCGATGAGGTCAGACAGCAGGGTGGATTCGGGGCTGCCCGATGTGATTTGGAACAGGCGCATGAGGACGGGCAGGATGCGCTCGGCGACGTCGGCGCCGGGGACCACCCGCAGCAGGTCCAGCGTGTACTGGGGGTTGGTCGGATCGATGACGACCGCGTTGGCGACCGATTCGGCGAATGACACGTATTCGCCCATGGGGGAGCGGTCGATGGCGAACACCTGGCCGCCGTGGTCGACGGTGAGACCGCCGAAGACTTTCAGCAGCACCGACTTGCCCGATCCGAGGTCGCCGACCAACGCGAAGCTGGCGGACTTGTTCTTCTCCGTGACGCCGAGCAGATCGAAGTACACGGGTTCGTGGAACCCGGAGAGCCGGCACTCTCCGATGCAGGGTCCGGCGTCGTCGCCGATCTTGGCGGCCGTAATCGGCGTGAACTTGGATAAGTAGTCGGTAGCGGTGACATGGGTGTAATCGGCGGTCACCCGCTGCGGGGCATACCCGGGTTGGCAGGCGGCCCAGGCTTCTTCTTGAGCGCCGGCGGGATCGACGAGCTTGATCGGGATGTCTTTGAACGTGCGGTGCACGTCTTGGACGCGGTCGCGGAGTTCCTCGTAGCTGGGCGCGGACACCGCGATGATCGGGCAAAAGTGGATCTCGGTCTCGGCCGGATTGCCTTCCAGGTGAGTGTTGTACTGGGCGAGCTGCTGGCCGCGCGTGACAAGGAAGCTCTGAGCGAAGCTCACCTCGCTGTCGCGTTCGTCCATCTGCTCAGCCAGCTGCTTGAGCGAGCTCGCATTGTGCGCCAGAGCGTCGGCGCGGTTGCGGACCCAGGTGTGCAGGGTGTAGTCGACGCCGGCGCCTTCGAAGTGATTGAGCAGCGCGAACACCTGGTCGGCTACTCCCGGCCAGGCCAGCTTGGCGGGAAAGTCGTCCACGAGCAGGAATGTTTGGTAGCTCGGGGGAATATCGCTGTCGGGAAATCCCACCTTGACCGCGCGTGACAGCCTTGGGTCCACTTCCCCGTCCAGCCGAAAGCCGCGTCGCCGGCGTACCGAGTGCGGCCCGGCGGCGCGGTGGGGGAAAGGCCGGGGGGCCGACGGATTGGGTTCGGATCCGTTGAGCGCCTGCAGGTATGCGCGATAGTCGACGCCACGGGTGTGGCTGCGCTCCCACAGCCAGTGCATCTGATGTTCGCTGACCCGTTGGGGTCGGAAGATCCCGGGGATTTTGCGCTGCGTGTCGGCGGCGAGCGTGGTGAAGGCCTTCACATCTTTAGCGGTGGGCTGATAGCCGTCGGGCAGGTCTCCGCCACGGGCGGGACCGCACAGCGGGACTGACAACCAGTGCAGTCGCTCCGCCGGCGGCGGATCCTGGATCTCGATCTCGGCGAGCCGCGCGGAGGCCTCGATGGCGGCGTCGGGAAACAGGGTCAGGAAGTCGCTTCGTGCCGCGGAACTGGGGGCGGCGCGGTGGGCGGCCGCGTAGCGGTGCGCGGCCCGACGTGCCGAGGAGGTGATCTTCTCGGCGATCGTCGGGATCGCGATCGGCGCCACCACGCTGGTCAGAATCGTCGTACCGAGGTCGGAGAACAGGTGCCGGTGCTGGTTGTCGATCCGGGTTTTCTCGCTGCGTTCCTCATGACCGTTCGGCAGCGCACCGAGTAGCCACTCGGCATAGACGACTCCGCTTCGGGTCCAGCGCAGGTTGTCGGTAACGGCCAGGGTGGGCTGTTGCAGGGTCACGATCATTGAAGGAACTCCAGGTCCAGGACGTGGCCGCTCTTCCCGGTAGTGGCGGGACGTTGGTGCTTGCTCGGTGGGTGACCACCGGTGCTCAACGGGGCGCGGTACAGGCGGGGTCGCACCAGCCAGATCAGCCGTGAACTGGTACGGGCCATGGAGAACCCGATCCGGCGAGCCAGGATGACCGACGGGATGGTGATCGCAGCTCCGACGAAGAGGGTGGGCAGGATCGGCGGGTCCAGCAGCTTGAACACCAGCAGAATGAGTCCGGCCGCCGCGACTAAGACGCCGCATTGGATGCGCGTAAACGGCCCGAACGGGATCGGCTGTCCGTTCGGGAATTTCCCGATCAGTTTCGGGAACTTGCGCGCCAGGGTGTAGATCGAGACGAAGATGGGCGGATCCCGGCGCTCGGCAACGTCGGCGCTGCCGCGGGATGACTCGTCAGAGCTCATGCGGTCCTCTGTGCGTGTGTCGGGTGTCAGTAGCGGCTGGTGATACCGGTGAGTCCGCCGGTGTCGCTGGCCGAACCGCGCAGCAGGTCCGGAAGGATGACGACGATGATCACGGCGCCGATGGCGCTGGCGACCACCACGATCACTTTGGTGATCGAGCCCATGCTCTTGGCGTAGAGCAGGGCGATGAGACCCAGGGCCACCAGTGTGATGACCAGGATGATGGTGGTCTTGCCCTGAGTGATGGTGTTCAGGAGCACCTGGTTGAGGTAGTTCATTTTCTACCCTCCTTTTCTGTTCGCGGAATTGTGGTTTCTTTTCCGGGGCGAGTTGTTTCTCGTCATCCGGGGGCATTGGTGGACGCGCCGGATGGTGGCTGCGTCGTTTCAGTTGGCTTGGCGATGCGGCCTGCAATCTGAGGCGCCGGGTCGATATCGGAGATAAACCATTTGTCGCTCTGGCGCACAATGACCAATGGATAGGTCAGTGTTTGATTTGACTTGTCATTTATCGACCCTTCCGCGGTAACCAGAATTTTCGTGGTGAATCCGTTTTGCGCGTCGGCTGGGATGTCGGCCTGCGCGTTGATCGAGTCGATACCGATCTTGGTGAATGGAGCATTGTCGAATGGGCGGATCTGCGGAGAAATGCTGTAGCGGCTGATATCGCCGCTTGCAGGATGACTGGCCGTTCCTTTCAGCCAGGTGTCCAAAAAGTCGGCAACGGTTTTATAGGCGTCGGAATCTTGCGAGACCTGGGACGGGTAGTCCAGGTCGATGTCATATCCGATGTCGGGGCCGTTGACGATGGCTGGCGCGGTGGTGATGCGGGGGTTTCCCTGAACGACGGCGACGGGGACTTGATAGAAGCGCAGTTCGGGTGCCTTGGAGAGGGGCTTGACGAATGCGCCGATGACCACCGACCAGTAGTCGACGTTGGCGAATCCGCTGGGCTGACGCGTCACCGACCAGGGGGCGGTCTTGATCACGCTTACCGGCACCGCAGTCGGGGTGATGTGGGCACCGGTGAAGGCGGTCAGGGCGCTCGCCGATGTCGTGGTCAGGTAGACGTTGACGTAGGCGTCGGCGAAGCCGCTGACCGACGTCCCGCGGTTGAGCGTCGTGTCGAGTTGGCCAACGGTGACCGTGTGGTCGGGGGCGCAGCTTGTGGCGATCGCGTTGAAGCCGCCGAGGGCGCCGAGGGCAAGGCAGGCGATGACGCCGGCGCGAGACACGGTGCGTCGACTAGGGCGGTGTTGTTGGGTCCAGTGGCGGACCCGGTCGCCGGTGCTGGGGCGGAAACTCACAGGTCAAACGATGCAGAGGCGAATACCCGTTTTCCAGAGGACCACCCCTGAGGTGCGGGAACGCTGGTTTCGAACCCGGCCGCAGTGGCGTTCGGGCCTGCGGCGGGGTTCGGCGCTGTCCTGACCAGCCGTTCCGGGGCCCCATCCCCAAACTCGTCGAGGATCGGCTCCGCATCGAGCAGCGCGCCGGCAAGGGTCGTCCCTCTGGCACGCGGCTGGGCCGTGCGGCATGTGGAGCCGGGGGCTTCGACGGAATCGGTGTCTGCCTGGGTTTTTCCCACCGCAACGGCCCTGGAGTGACACGTTAGTGAGAAAGCGACAAGTTTGTCGGGCCCTTACACGATGTTGCTGTGGTTGACAACCCCTGCTAAGCTCGGCGCGACGAGCCGCTAGGCGAAGGAGCGCCGAGAGGTTCGCTAGGAAAATTAGCTGATAACTTGCTAGCTTTCTGAGTAGGTAGCGGAGCCTGCAAGTGGGGTTGTCAGGGGCCTAACTTGGGCGTCCGCTGGCATTCCAGCGCTGCTATGCAGCTAGCTGACCAGCAGCGATAGGTTGTTACCAACATGGCTTCCACACAGAGATAGCCTGCTACCAGATCAGCGTGGTAGCAGGCTATCTCGATTGCGGTAGGAGGCCTTAGCCGCCCGAGGGGTGCCCGATGAGTTCGAGGTGACTTACCGCGAAGGCGGTGTAGTCCGCATTGGCACTCGGATCGCCGGCGGGTGTGCCCACGGAGTTCGGGTTAGACGGCTGATCGGTGTGACGAATCGTGATCGTCACAGAGCTAGCTACTACCGGCTGCCAAGGCCCCTGGTGGTAGCAGTTCGCCGCGTTGATCTCCAACGTTGCTGTCTTGCGCTCGTTGCGGGTGTCCTGGTCACAGTTGGTCCTCCCGACGTCGTTGAATGACCAGTTGAGCAGCTGGACTGTGCGGAACTTGGCCCACTGGTCCTCGCCGCCCTCTTCGCTGTCGGCGCCCGGCATGATCGAGACCGCTGAAATCACGTAGGCCTTGTCGAAGGTCACCTCCAGGATCTGACCGTCGATCTGCCACGCACGCACGCAGATCCATGGCTGGGTGCTTTCCACGCGCAGAGCGTTCATCGGGTCCGAGCTCGGCGCTGGGCAACGCGCTGTTGCGGTCAATACCTGGACAGGACCGTCCGCCGGGACTGCCGGCGCTGCCGGGGCTGCCGTATGGCTGGTCGCTGGTGCGGTCAGTTGGGCTGTCGGGGTTTGGTCGCCGGCGCCTTGCAGTATCCACTGCCCGAGGACCGCCGCCGCGATAACCGAGGCCGCTGTTATACCCAGTGTGCGGGGGCTCTTCCAGTTCTGGTCTTTGAGCCATTGTCCGACAGCGCCGACGCCGGAGGAAAAAGCATTGTTTTTGGCGGCAATATCGTCGAACGCCAAAGGCGTCTCGTTGTTGTCTGCCGGATCTTGGTCTTCGTTGTTTTCGGCAGTTCCTGAATTGGTCGCGGATTTCGAATCTGCGGTCGCCTCTGCCGCATATTGGTCGTCTGTGGTGCGTTGGGCGGCATCGACGGCATCGTCGCCGGCCGGCGGTGCATCGAATCCGAGTCGGCCGAACTCTGCGTCGCCGGATGTCGGATCGTTCGGGATGGCCTCGTCGATGTATGACCGCAATTTCTCGACGGCCAACTCGCGGTCGTCGGATGCGGCGCGCGTCATGTGCGACGCCATTCCTGCGGGCGCCATATCATCAGCGGGCGCCCCACCTGGGTCGTCCGCCGCCGGCGTGGTGAATCGCGGCCATTCAAGCAGCTCCGGGTCGGCCAGGAGCTTGTCCAGCAAGTCGGTCATGAATCAATGCTGGCAGCAGCTTTTATTGTTCTCCAGAGCCTTGAGGTAGGAGCCGCGGTAAGCGCCTGGCAGTGGGTTCGCTCACACGGCTGCGCGATGGCTAATTTACGTCCCTGACCTGCACTGGTAGCTCGGTAGTAGCGGGGGTTACCAGGCGGTAGTCCGCTGGCGATTGGTCGTCCGCCCGGTCCAGCTGGTACGCGGTGGATCAAGTGGTGGTCTTGCTCGTCCTTCCACTGCCGCTATACCCTTTTGACATGGCACTACGGGTAAACGAGGACGAGATCCTTCAGTTCGCTACCGCCAACGATCGAGTCGCTGGCGAAGTCGAGGCAGGCTGCCAGCCCGATCCTGATCTGCTCGAACAGATGACGACCGGCTACGGTCCCGTCGGCGCCGAGTTCACCGCCGCCGTTGCTGAATTCCAGACAGCGTTTTACCAGTCAGGAACGGCGCTCGCGGGCCGCTACTCGTCGCACGCCCAGGATCTGCGCGACGCGCATGGGCGGTACGTCGGTGCCGACCAGGCCGGGGCAGAGGATGTAGCCGGCAGCACTTCGGTGTGACGTAGGCGATTCCTGCGTGGCGCTCCGATCGGTGGTTGGCCGCTGCCGAGCGGATAGCGCGATCTGGTGTGTAATGCCGCGGCCTCTGGATTCGGATGGCGATGGCTGACAACACCGCAGACTTCTTTTCCGCCAAGGCGTTTCGCCGTGCGTGCGAGCAGGCTGGGACGACGAAGAAGGCCATCGCGGCCGAGCTGGGCGTTACCCCGACAACGTTGAGCAGTCTGCTCAACGGCCGATCCACCCCGTCGATGAAGTTGTTGATCCGGATGGTGGATTTCTTCGGTGGCAGTCTGGCCGATTTCCTGGAAATGCCGCCCCGACAGCAGTGGGAGCTCAAGCACTACCGCGTTGCCGCTGGTTTGACGCAGGCCGCCCTCGCCCACGAGCTGGGAGTTACGCCGTCGGCCGTGTCCGGGTGGGAGCTGGGTAAGTACCCGCCGGGGGCAGCTCTTGTGCCGCGGATGGCTCAATTGTTCGGCATATCTGATGATCAGCTGCGTGCAGTGCTGGGATCGGCGCCGCCCGCGGCCGCACCGACCACCACCTCGGCCAACGAGACCTTGTCCTTGGCCGAGACCCTCGCCGAGACGGTCTTAGGTTTCGCCGCCAGCGCGGCAGCCATGGCCGAGTCGCTCCCCCCGGCGGCCCGCGATCAGATGGATACCGAGATCCGCGAACGCGCAGAACAAGCGCTGACGCTTTTGTCTACTTTGATTCCCCAGCTAGCGCCAGAGACACGTCCGAGGGCTGTTCGCCTGGTCGGACGGTTGGCAGAAGTACACGAGGCGGCAATTTCAAAGTAAATGTTGTCGCAAGTCGAGACTCCATGTTACTTTGACTCTGTCAGGCCGCCCCGCATTACCACTGGGGCCTACCCGGAACGAAGGGAGCCACCCCTGAGGACTTACCAGTAACTGCACCCGGCGGAGCCGGCTCCGGCGACTACAACTCGCACAGCGCCCAATTCGCCACTTTGGTTCCGTAACTTCACCTTTCGGCCCTGTAGTGCCTCCGGCGCGCACGGGCAACAGCTTTCTTTTCGCGGCATCGCGAACCACCTACCACCATTGCGTGGGTCGTTGCTGCGCTCACTCATCCACTGCCGGTGAGTTCCCACACTCGTCACACCTTTGAGGAGTAGTTCTGTGTCTATTTCCCGACTCGCCCCGGAACAGGCCCCACCGAGGGCATCAGGACACGCCGGAGGCCGTGGACGCCCACCAGGTCGTCCTCATCAGGCGGTTCTTCCGAAACTTCACGACGAACCTGAGCGGCCCACACCCTGCTATTACGACCCAGAACTCTGGCATCCCGACGAGCAGAAGCCCAATCCCGAGGCCATGGCCGCCTGCTGGGGATGCTTCTTCCAAAGACAGTGCGCCACCAAAGCTTTGAAGACCGACGCCGAGTTCGGCATCTGGGCCGGTTACCGGCTCGCGCCCGGTCCAGGCCTGGAGGTCAGTCGGGCGCAGCTAGCAATCATCGCCGGCCAGGAAATGGGCCCTCCCCTCTCGCCTGGCCCTGAAACCTCTGCTGTTCTGGCGGGCGAACGGGTCGAAGATCCCGCACTTGCGGGCACTACCGTCGACGGAATCGCACGCGACTACATCCACATCAAGCCAGACATCACGCCAGCGCCGGAATCCGTGTGCGATGACGACGACCTCGACGAAGATGACGACATCCGCGACGACCAATCCGCGGTCATCTCGCTGACCAATCGGCACACGCTGGTGCGCCAGTGCCCCAACTCGCCGGTTCAGCTGGCGTTGGCATTCGGCCACCTCTCGCCCGCCCACGCCGGATAACGCATTCCTCTTCGCCGCCCATACAGATCGGCCTTGTCTCCCATGAGCGTATCTCTTAACGACCCGGCGCCACATCTGCGCTTCGACGCCGAAACACGGCGATTACCAATGGGTTTAACGACCGCAGCGTTGCGGGACTTTATTGCGGTACAGCTGCGGTCCACTGATCGCGCAGTCTCCACATCAGAGCTTCGCCACCGGGCTAGCGAACACGACTTCTCCGACCTGCTTGTTGAGGGCACCTATCGGCTCCTCGTCACCCTGGAGCGTCGTGGTCAGGCGCAGCGCGTCGCGAGCCGAGGGCGTTCGGTCTATTGGGTCAACAACGCCAGCATGAACAGCCACCCCGCCGCGGCTATCGAGAGGTTCATCTCATGACCAGTTTCCGAGATCCCGCATACCGCGACAGCATCGGATCCGACCGCGCGTTCTTCTCCGCCTTGTTCGCACGCCGTATCCCTGAGGTCGCCAACGGTGCTATTCGAGTGGTCGATGCGGTTCGCGACCCCGGGCGCTACGCCAAGGTCGCGGTGACGGCCACGGTTGGTGGCATTAACGCTGCCTCGACGTGCATTGGGCAACGGGGCGTCCGCGTTCACGAAGTGGAAGCCCTGATTCCTGGTGAACGCATCTCGGTCGTCAACTACGACTCCGACCCCGTCCAATATGTCGTCACCGCGCTCGCCGTCGAGATTGAGTCGGCCGACATTGTTTCCACCACCTCACGCGATATCCGCGTCATCGTATCCGTCCACAACTTCGCCACAGCCATCGGACGCGACGCGCGCAATGTGCGTTTGGCCAGCGATCTGACCGGTTGGCGTATCGCCATCTGTACGGCGCGCTGCACTGCCCGCCGGCACACCCATCCACGATTCGACAGCGCAGCTGGAGTGTCGGTGTGGGAGTCGTCGACCCTTTCCGGCCACGCAGTAAGGAGCTCGTTGTGACATTCCCAAACACTCAGACCGAACCGACGTTGATCAGTCGGACCACCGAAGCAGAGCATGGCGCTTACGGCACGCACACGGACGGCATCTCGGCTCGGGCACTTCATGATCCGGTCGGCGTCTATGAACAGTGCCGCTGCGATCCGGCCGAGATCGACTACATGGAAACCCATTTCGTCATCGCCGGGGTAGGCCTCACCTGCGAACGAGGGCTCTTGTTCCATGTGTGCGCGATCTGCTGCGCGGATGAAGCCGCGTGCTCCCAGGCACATTCTCACGGACCCGCGGCACCGGCCTGCCCGCACACCCTCCCCCCAGTGGCGGTGGCGTCATGACACTGACTCTGGACCTGCATCTACCGACGTGGCACGGCACGGGGTCGAGAGGGGCCCAGTTCTCGGCTGATCGGTCCTACCGATACCGGTTGCACCGACGCTGGGATGACGGGCCGTCCCTGATGATCATCGAATTGCGGCCCTCGGAGGCCAACGAGCACCACGACGACGACGCCTCCCGCCGCGCGGCGGCGTTCGCTCGTGGATTTGGCTACGGCGGCTACACATCGCTGTGCCTGTACGCCGCGGTTGCCGCTGACGACGCGCACTTGTTGACGAGTACCTCCGACCCGGTGGGCCCAGACAACGACTGGTGGATCGAGCGGGCGGCCTACTGCCACGACGTCATCGTCTTCGCGTGGGGTGGCGACGCTGCGGCCGCCAGGGCCAATGCGGTGGCCAGCCGGATCTGGCAGATCTGCCAGGAAACCAGCGCCGCGGTCGCAGTCGTGGGCTGGACCGCCGAAGGCCAACCCTGTGGTTTGCCGGACCGACACCGCCCTGGCCTCGCCTGTCCTCACACCGTGCTGTCCACGGTCACCGCGCATGCCCACACCGATTTTGGCGATGTCGATCCGCGCTGGTCGGCCCTACTCGCCGATACCCATCATCTGGTCGCTTGAACCGTCGCCGAAGAGGGGTGCGAATTCCATGACCGTTGAGACGTTGAAATGCCCGCCGCCACTTACAAATATCCGTGAGATCTGGCGCCCAGTCCTCGGATATGAAGGTCTCTACGAGATCTCCGACTACGGGCGGGTGTGGTCTCTTACACGCCTGGCCCTGCTGACACCGATCAAGAGCGACGAGTATCCACAGGTCTCGCTGTTTCGGAATGGATCCGAGAAACGCCGCCCTATCGCAGCGCTGGTCCTGGAAACATTCGTTGGCCCGGCACCAGAAGGCCATGTGGCGCGCCCCAAGAACGGCCGGCGCAACGACGTACGTCTGACCAACCTGATGTGGGCGCCTCGCACCAACGGTCCTTTAACCCTCGACGGTGGAGATAAAGGCCCGATGGACCAGCCCGCCGCGGCGCCCAGAGGTGACGTGCAGGTCCGCGTCGCCGCGGACCCGATAACCAAGCACCGAGTGACCCGCGTCGAATTCCGGGGCTGGGCGGTCGATCTCGCCGGGGCGACTCTGGTCATCCCCACTCAGGCCGTTCCAGTAGGCGGCTCCGTCGCCGATCTGGAGATGTGCCTGAACGCCGCACGCACCCTGCTAGCTCAGCGTCGCACCGCTTCGCGAGTACCACCGGCCGCGGCACCTGAGAGTCCCGACGCCGACACCAGAGATGCGCTCGTCGACGTACTGAGCCACGCACGCGCGGTCGCCGCCCAGTCGTGGCATTGGCAGCGCTTCAACGTCTACGAATGCATCAGTGAGGCATGGAAGGCGACCGGACTCCGGCTACCGCACCGTCGGGTGATCGAAGCACTGCACGCCGTCCTTCCTGGCGGAAAAGGCCTGATGGAGTTCAACTTGGGTGCGACGCGTGATCAGATCTGCACCCTCTTCGACACCGCGATCGCCGCGGCCTCACACTCGGATCGGGGGGCGGCATGACGATGCCTCACACCCATCGACTGGGCCTCGAACGGCACGAAGCCCATGAGGTTTCCGAGAGCTCGCCCTCCGACGGTGTGGTGTCGGTATCGCGATGGGGATGGCGGTGGCGCGGCCACTGCACATGCCGCCGGTGGACGTCTCGCCGACGCCTGCTGCGCTCGGTTGCTGTCCTAGATGCCTTGACCCACGCCGCGCGTTGCGGATGTGAACCTGCGGTACCCCTCGTCGACCACAGTCTTGGCCGGCCTTATCGCGGTGCCAGGTCATGAAAGCCATGCAGACATCAGCGATTCGGGCACCTAGGGACCACCAAGTCGAGGCGCTCTCGGCGTTGGACAGCGCTCTACAGGGGCATGACCGGGCGCAGCTGGTGATGGCGTGCGGGACTGGAAAGACGCTCGTCGGCCGCTGGTATGCCGAGCGCGTTGGCGCCGCCACCTCCGTAGTGGTGGTGCCCTCGCTGAGTCTGGTTGCCCAGACGGTGCGCGAGTGGAGATCGGGTGGCGGCTGGCCATTCCAGGCACTCATCACGTGCTCGGATCCGAGCACCGCAGACGGCATGAGCGAACGGGCTGATGGTGACGGGCAAGACATTTCCGAGTCCTTCTGGACACGGCTTCGCGCGCGGGTGACAACCGACGCTGCGGTGGTCGCCGCCCGGCTATCCGGGCACAGCGCCCTGCAGCCATTGGTGATCTTCTCGACCTATCACTCGTTGCACGTCGTCGCCGAGGCTGCCCGCTCGGCGAAGGTGGTTATTGACATCGTGATCGCAGACGAAGCGCACACCCTGGCGGGGCAGTCGCGGGAGGACTTCCGCGTCGCTCTCGACGAGAAGTTGCCAGCCAAGCGCCGAGTGTTTATGACCGCCACCCCTGTTGTTTCCTCCAACGGATATGTAGCGCAGGAGGATTCAGCACCGCTGTCAATGGACGACGCTGCGCGGTTCGGGCCAGTGGCTTATCGGCTCGACTTCGCCGAAGCGATTGCGCGCGGCCTCCTGGTCGATTACCGGGTAATGGTCTATGAAACACCCCAGGCAGAGGTCACACCTGATCCCATCGCTGCCCTGGCAGTCGCGGCCCGTCAAGGTGTCGCCAGTGTGCTGAGCTTTCACGGCCGCGTGGCCAAGGCCCGTGCCTTTGCCGATGCGATCGACGGGCATCGTCTCGAAGACGGCCGCACCGTGGTGGCCCGCTCCGTCGCCGGGGTAGACCCCACGACCCAGCGTGAGGACGCGTTGGAGCTGCTGTCGTCGGCGCGTCCTGATCAGCTCATCGTGATCAGCAGCGCGCGCTGCTTGAGCGTCGGGGTTGACATTCCCGCCGTCGATGGGGTGCTCTTCGCCGACCCGAAGAACTCCGACGTCGACGTCATCCAGTCGGTGGGACGCGCGCTGCGCACCGCGCCGGGCAAGACCGTCGGGATGGTGATGATCCCGGTGTGTGTTCCTGCAGGACTTGACGATGACACGGTTCTGTCGAGCGGCGATTTCGCCGCGGTCTGGCGAATCCTGCGCGGGCTGCGCAGCATGGATTCGCGGCTGCGCGCCGAGATCTGCGAGATCACACGGCAACGGTCGAGGCGCGGAGACTGTGACGGGTCGCGCGGCTCTCACATTGAGTTTGACCTTCATTCTCTGGCCGAACCGGAGCGGTTCCACGCCCGCGTTGTCGAATTCGTGTCCCCAGCATGGGATTTGGTGCTCTCTGAGGTGCACCAGTTCATTGCCGAGCACGGCCATGTGCAGCCCGGTCGTGGTACACGGCTGGGGGAGTGGTGCGAACGTCAGCGGCGAGCCTACCGGCGCGGAATGCTTGCTCCCGAGCGCGTAAATCAGCTGTCCTCCCTTCCAGGGTGGACATGGGATCTGGCTGAACAGCGCTGGTTAGATCAGTGGAGGCAGGTCCACGATCTGGCCGTTGCTGGCCAGAGTCTGGGCGTTGAGGATCCGCAGATCGCTCAGGTTGCCCTACGGCGAGTCGCGCATCGTTCGGCGGTGACCACGGTTGGCAGGTGGTGCGCGTGGCAGCGGCAGTTAGCGCGGCGTGGGGAACTCGATGACCGTCGGCGCTTGCGCCTCGATGAGATCCCCGGTTGGTCCTGGAGCGTCGTCTCCGCCGAGGATGCCCGCGCGGTTGACATGCTCGGTGAATACGTGGCGTGGAAGGGGCACGCGAATCCGCCGACCAATGTGGTCGAGGACGGCGTTGCCCTGGGTCAGTGGCTCAATACCGTCCGCAGGCGCCGCGTTACCGGCGCCCTGACTCAGGGTCTGCTCGATGAGATTGAGTGCGTCACACCGTCGCGCGCGGCCGAGGGGGCTCTGCGTTGGTACCGCGGTGCCACCCTGTGGCTGCTCGGTTTGGAAGCGTTGCGCCAGTTTGTGGCACGCGAAGGTCACTGCCGCCCACCGTATTCGCACTACGAGGATCTCCCCGATTTCTCCCTCCCGCTGTACGACTGGTGCACGCGGCAACGGCATCTGTACCGGCACGGCCATATGGTCGCTGAACGTGCCCGCCTGCTCGCCGCAGTCTCAGGCTGGCAGTGGGAACGTCAGCCCACCCCGCGTGTTCTGCGTGATATCGGCGACGTCCGTCACGGCACGCGCACCGGGTACGTCAAGGGCTGCACATGCCAAGAATGCACGGACGCCAACCGCACCAAGGAGGCCGAACGTGCCGCCCGCGCCGCCGCCGGCGGACCTACCACGGATCTGGTTGATGCAGGATCCGCTCGGACGCACCTTGAACGACTAGTGGCCGCCGGGGCCGCCCAGAAAGCCTTGGCGCGGGCCTGCAATCTCAACGTCAAAACGATCGTCGAGATCCTCTCAGCGGAGACGAAACGCATTCTCCCGGAGACCGAGGCGGTGATCCTGGCGGCCACTTTGAACGCCGTGCGCACGGCGGCCGCACCCGGTACCCGCGTCGATGCCGGCCCCACCTGGGAGCTGCTCGACGACATGATCGCCCGGAACTGGCCGAAGTCGTGGATCGCCCGTGAAGCTGGCCTCGGCGCGTCCCTGCAGCTCCGCCGCGACACGATCACAGCCGCTAGCGCGGAGCGCATCGCCAGTCTCGCGGAGCGCCTCGGGACACGTCGCGCGCCCGCCAAGAGGTTCCGCCAGCCAGTACCCACCCTGAGTGAAGTACTCGCCCAGGAGGCCACCTCATCGCAGGCCGTCGATCCGGATTCCTATTCCTGGGCGCGTTCGCTGCTGAAACAGGGCTACCGCATCGACCGAGTCGCCCAGCGTAGCGGTCTGCCGGTGGACGTAGTTACTGCGTTGGCGGACAGCGACATTGCTGAAGCGCAAGTCGCGTCATGAGAGGAGCAGGGGCGGTGACTACTGCTGCTGATATCGGGGCGGCTCAAGTGCTGCCGATCCAGACCGCGGTCGCGCCGTTGCGAGCAAGGAGCCGCGGCGACAGGGCAGTGGGCTCAGCGGCCGAGGTGGCGCGGTCGCGCCGGGAACCACGGCAGCTGTCTGTGCGAACGGACGACGGGGTAACACTTCACCTCACGGTGCACGGCCCGCGCGGCGCCCCCTGCACCGTGGTGTTTCTCCACGGGCTATGCCTATCCCAAGTGTCGTGGGCACTCCAGATCGATTCTGTAGTAGACAGTTTCGGGCCGATGGTGCAAGCCGTGTGCTATGACCATCGCGGCCACGGACGGTCGATGGCCGCCGCGTCCGACAGCTATACCATCGACCGTCTTGCCGATGACCTCAATACGGTCCTACACGCGGTAGCCCCGACCGGTTCAGTCGTGGTAATCGGTCACTCCATGGGCGCTATGGCCGCCCTCACTCATTGCGCCCGCCATGCGAGTCCTGACACACGGCGGGTCGACGGCCTCGTCCTCGCTGCGACCGCAGCCGGGCACCTCACCCGGTTCGGGCTTGGCCAACTATTGACGGCACCCGGGGTGTCGACGCTGCTTCGACTCCTTCAGAGCGCTCCAGGCCCGACGCTACAGCCGTTGCGGAGGCTGTTGGCCGGTCCCGTCTGCCGAGGTGTATCTCATTGGCACGGTTCACGTTCCGGGTGCGCGTTGGCCGCAGTAGCCGCTGATGCTCTGGCGACGACGTCACTGCGCACTGCCGTTGGATTCTTGCCGGCACTGGCGCTGTTTGACCAGTACTCCACGCTGGGTTCTATCCGGGCTAAGACTGTCGTGATCAGCGGCGGCGCCGACCTCCTCACGCCCGCCGTACTCGCGGAGGACATCGCCGCGAGGATCCCGGGTAGCCGCCATCTACACCTGCCGCACTGCGGGCACATGGTTCAACAGGCCCGCGAAGAACTCGACGCAGCGATCGCGGCGGTCATCACAGACGTGATCGCCGAGGGCCAGCGGCTGGTTTCCGCACCATCACCGCGTCTGGCGGAGGCCCGTGCGTAATGGCAACACTCCGCATGAGAGATACGCGAGCTCCTCGACCAGGCGCCGCGACGACTCAAGCCGCAGTGGCGCGCTGGCGCCCATGGCCAGCAATGTGGCCCCCTGCATTCGGCGCTCGATCTCATCGCGCTGATTCCCGCCACTCATTCACCGCCGACGGGGGAGAGGAGCTGCCGATCGCCACCTAGCCAGGCCCGTCAGGGCCGTTTGCTGACAACTCCATACCGGGACTCGACGAGGACACAGATACCCACCAAATGGGGGGGCTCCGATTCAGAAGAAACGAGATCCGCGGAGGACCAACTCCGACTCTCTCTCGCGTGAGACCGAAGGACCAACTTCGATCTCGGGTCCCCTCAATGTGAAGGGAATACCGTGCCAGGTAGCTCTCATACTAGCTTGCTGTCTCAAACAGGGGCAAGACCAGCTGGAGGCTCGTGTGTTGCAGACCAACACCGCGATCACCAGACTCCTTCCCGCGCAAGTACCACTGTCGGCTGCCAGCCGAATACCGGCCTCGGCCGCCCAAGTGGCCATCGCGAACGGGTTCTGTTCGCTGATGCTCAACGCGTCATCAGCAGAGTGCAAAATGACGCCGCGACCCAGGGCCTAAGAGGTGCGCCGCAGCTGGTGCTCGCCGCAGTGCTGGCGATGCTGTGCGAACGATGGTCCAGGGTCACCGACGACAGAATGCGACTCACACAACTCGCGCAAGAGATCACCTCGCGTGGCGGCCGCTGCTACCACCTCAAGACGGTAGGCCGCGCATTGGCTGGACTGGCCGCCCTTGAACTTGTCACTTACCACCCCGCACAGGGCCGCGGGGCGTTTGCTGGCGTCGCAATTCACCCGCGGTTTCTTCACGACATTGAGCCCTTGCAGCGGGACGCCCAGGGCCACGTCATCACCAAATCCGTCACCTTTTCCGACCAGCATCCCTCTATAAGCCAAAAATCTAACCTCCCTACCCTCCGCAGCTCCCGCGGCGCCGCCGCCGAGCGCTCCGCCCGACCGACTGAGGTAGACGTTCGCCCGGACGAGGTTCGCTATGTCCTTCGCGAAATGCCAACGATGCTGCAGCAGCTTCCTTCGCATCTGCGGTGGAAGCTCGGTGCTGCGATCCGGGAGCGGTTATCTCGTGGTTTCACCCCGCAGCAGATCCTGGCTGTTCTCGGTGCTGAACCCCCGGCAGGACTGCAGCGACCGTGGAAGTTGGCCATGTGGCGCCTGACGCAGAACCTGATCGGCTCAGGGCCGCGGCTGCGGCCCCTGCAGGCCGCGTGGGACCGGCGTGAATCACAGGCGTGCCGCCGCGCCGCAAACGCGCGAGACGCACGCTGGTACGACCAGGTGTGCGCCGTCACCACCGACACCGAACGATCGCGGCTGTTGCGCGCCCATTCGGCGTTCTTCGGATGCAGCGCTGTCGACATGCCAGTTGCCGCACTAGCTGGAGCGGGTCGGCGTGCGAGCAGGCTGTTTCCTGGTGTGGATCTCAAGATTGCGCTGATCCGGTGGGCCGATGATGTGCTCGCAAGCAGGGCCGCGTCTGACGGGACACCCATCGCGGTGTCGGCGCCGGCGCCTGCGCTCAGCGGCCTGGTGGCGGAGCTGGTTGTTGCCGGCTGCTGCGTCAAATGTGATTCCCAGCCTGGGGTATTGCGGTCGAATATGCCGTTACCTCTGCCGGTGTGCGATGCGTGCTGGGATGGTGTCAAGGCCGAGTTCGACGCTGCCGCTGACGAATTCGAGGCGGTCGCGTGATGACAACCATGCAGGAAAGACCGGCACGGTCAGGGAAGCGATCGACGCCCGCACCAACTGAGGGTGAGACACGGCTGCCTCCGCAGGATGAGGCCGCAGAACAGTCAGTTCTGGGCGGCATGCTGCTCAGCAAGGATGCGATCGCTGACGTGCTGGAGAGGATGAGGCCGGGAGACTTGTATCGGCCCGCGCACCAGGTGATATTTGATGCGATTTTGGACCTCTACGGCCGTGGTGAACCGGCGGATGCGGTGACTGTGGCCGCCGAGCTCGATCGGCGTGGCGTCCTCCGACGCATCGGTGGCGCACCGTATCTGCACACACTGATCGCCACAGTGCCGACGGCCGCGAATTCGGGTTACTACGCCGACCTCGTAGCGGAAAAAGCGGTACTGCGGCGGCTGGTCGAGGCGGGCACCCGCATCGTGCAATACGGATATGCAGGCGTTGACGGAGCGGACGTCGCTGAGGTGGTGGACCGCGCCCAAGCCGAAGTCTACGACGTCACCGAACAGCGACGCAGTGACGACTGCGTTGCCCTTGAAGATCTCGTGGGGCCGACTCTTGATGAGATCGACGCGATCGCTTCCGGTGCGAACAGCCGCGGTGTTCCGACCGGTTTCGTTGACCTGGACGACGTCACCAACGGTTTGCACCCTGGTCAGTTTGTGATCGTCGCCGGCCGTCCTGGTCTCGGGAAATCGACTCTGGCACTGGATTTTCTGCGATCGTGCAGCATCAAGCACAAGATGGCCAGTGTCATCTTTTCGCTTGAGATGAGTAAGTCCGAGATCGTGATGCGGCTACTGTCTGCTGAGGCGCGTATCAAGCTGCAAGACATTCGGTCGGGGAAGATGAGCGACAACGACTGGGCCCAGATGGCGCGTCGGCTCGGGGAAATCAGCGAGTCACCCCTCTACATCGACGATTCGCCCAATCTCACGATGATGGAGATCCGGGCCAAGGCGCGCCGACTCAAGCAGAAGGCTGAGTTGCGGATGATTGTCATCGACTATCTACAGCTGATGACCTCAGGCAAGGCCTATGAGTCCCGGCAGCAGGAAGTCTCTGATTTCTCCCGTTCCCTCAAGTTGCTGGCAAAGGAGCTTGAGGTGCCCGTCGTGGCGCTCAGTCAGCTTAACCGCGGGCCCGAGCAGCGGGGTGACAAGAAGCCGCAACTGTCTGATCTTCGCGAAAGTGGGAGCCAGGAACAGGATGCCGACATGGTGATCCTGTTGCATCGCCCCGATGCGTTCGAGCGCGACGATCCCCGCGGCGGTGAAGCAGACCTCATTCTGGCAAAACATCGAAACGGGCCCACGCGGACGGTGACCGTCGCGCACCAGCTGCATCTATCCCGTTTTGTCGACATGGCGCGACCAATCTAGACCCCTCAATCTATCTACGATTAGAGATTGAGTGCTACAATTGGGTCACAACCGCGGAACTGAAAACGTTGCCTGGCGGCGCAGGCATAGGCCGCACGGAAGAACGAGGGATTTAAATGAAAGTCGTTCGGCGAGTACTTGTTCTGGGCGCCGTAGCGATCGCGGCGGCGGCCGCTGTCGGGCATCCTTGGTCAGCCGAGTCGTTCACCTCGGCGCTGAAGTCGATGTGGGCGACGATCGACTCCACCGCGGCCCCGGCCGCAACAACGCCCCTGGACCCATCGGAGACAGGCAACGTCATCGCCGGCCTCCTCGACCACGCTCACGTCGTGGAGAGTTTGCCAAACGTGCCCGGATACGAACGTGGTTGTAAGCGTGGGCAGGCCTGCTCGTTTGGACCGGCGTGGAATGATCCGCAAAATCACTCTGGCTGTGACACCCGCTCGCGCATCCTGCAGGCTCAGTTGACCGATGTCATCGTGAAGCCGAATACCCATAACTGCAAGGTACTTTCGGGCACTCTGCATGATCCCTACACTGGCCAGGTCATCACCTACGACGCCGGTCGCGACCCGTCCGCTGTGCAGCTCGACCACGTGTTCGCCCTCGGGCGCAGCTGGGACGCCGGCGCATCCCTCTGGGATGAGGCCAAGCGGGTGGCGCTTGCTAACGACCCCGTGAACCTGTTCGCAGTCTCAGGTCCGGCCAACCGCGACAAGTCAGATTCAGGGCTTGAGTGGTTACCCCCGAACCGAGACTTCCAGTGCACCTACATCGCGCGGTACCTCGCGGTGGCGGTGACCTATGACCTGAATATCACCACGAACGATCACGACATCGCGGTCCGACAGTGCCCGGCGATCACCGGAGGCGCGGTGTGATCCACCGTCCGAGGCCTCATTGTCCCCACGTGCTTAGAGTGAGGGCATCGTTGACCATGGCCGCCGCAGGAGGATCCATCCATGCCAGAAGCACCGAAACGCACCCCGGCCGAGCGGCGCAGCTACACCAGTCGGCGCGCCGAACGGACGGCGTTGACCGCGCACAACACAAAGATGCGCTGGACAATCACCGACGCGCGCGTGGCGCTGGATCTCTCACTGAGCGTGCCAGAAGCCGCGGTCCAGGTCGGGCGCACCGCGACAGCCGTCGAGAACCTGCGCAGGAAATGGCGGCTTGGACAACTTGCCGCCGGGCTCGCCGACCAGGTGCCACCACCACCACGCGCCCCCACACGAGGAGAGGCAACTGAGCGATGAGTAATTATGCGATCACGCGTGACGGGACAACCTGGCAGCTGCGCGATGACCCGGATGGCGAAATCGCCGACCTGCTGAACTGGATCATCGACGAGAAGTGCCACCAGAGCGCGGACGGCCCGCTGTTAGCGCTGTCGCGCCAGCAGATCGTCAGCCGACTCGGCAAGGGCATGCCGGCCGATTTCCCGGAACACGACGTCGTCACCGGTGATCCCGAGCAGGGAGGGGTGCGCGGTTGGTGGGAGACGACGGTGCAGAATTACCTAGCCGGCGTGCGCACCTCCGCGGCCGCACCTGCTGATGAAGTTGACGACGAGCCCGCCGGCCACCACGCGCCCGGGCGAGCAGATGCCTGGCCACTACGCAGCCGGCAGTGGGACGATGTGGAGTACTCCGGCGCCGACGATCGCGTGCTCATCGTCACAACATTCGGCATCGTGAATCCCGCCGGCGCGGTGGTCAAGCCCCCCCTCGGTGAGCCCGGCAATCTGCTGAAGCTGGCCGTCAAGTATCCGTGGGCATCTGGAGAGGGCGAGGCCGACCCACAGATCTGGATTACCGGGCAGGCGCTGCGCGAGCTCGACTTCCCGGTACCGGGCCCTGGCTCGACCGCCAAACTCGAGGACATCGTGGGGGACTTCTTCGGCTGCGACGTCACCTACCAGAAATCCGGCTTCTTCACCTGCGCGTTTCCGACGCCGGATCCGACGAACTGGCCGGACCGCAAAGTCGACGTCGTCCTGATGCCCTACACACACTCCGAGCCCTCGAAGTCACGGCCCGACGACCGCGGGGTACTGGGCATTGTCGGAACACCGACGATCCTGCCGGCAGATGAAGCCGAGGCAGCACACCTGCTGGGCGATCGCATCGCCTGGCTGTACGGGCTTGAAGGCGCACTGCCGGGGCCGCGATGGTCTCGCGTCGGCGGCAAGATCGCCAGGGTGCGGATGGGCAAGGCCCGCCCAACCATCAAGAACGACCCCGGCGCGAAGCTCGTGCCGTGCCCACTGCCGTCACGCCTGTCCAAGAGCGGCAATCTGCCGTACGCCTGGTGGACCAAAGACAGCTGGAACCGCAAGCACCGGGCCAACAGTCCGGGCGTCGACGTCGAGGTCGATCAGCAGGCCGCGTATCTGCCCTCCGCTGAGGGTGTCTATCTCGGTTGGGGGACACCAGAATTCGTGACACCCGATGCCGCGTGGTTTGACCAGCAGCGGCCACCTTTTCTGGTAGCCCAGATCACGGTGCCGCCGGCGAACAAGTGCGACGGGATATCCCCGAAACTGCCGGTACCGCACCCGGGTATGTCCTGGACTAAGGAAGCAACTTTCCCCGCGACCACCATCGACATTCAGCAGCTGCTCGCCCCGGTGGAAAACGGTGGCGCCGGGCTGACCGTCGCTGAGATCGACTTCCACGTTGCCTACGTGTGGCCAGAACAGCACCAGTGGCTCAAGCAGTTCGCAATCCTGTTGCGCACCAAGCTTGCTGAGGCGCGGGCCGCAGACCGGCTCGACTATCAGCAGATGTGTCAGGCGCTGTACAAGAGCGTGTTCGGCCGGTGCGCCGCTGTGGGGGATAGCGCCTGGAGCTATCCATATCTGCAGCTACAGCAGCCGGCATGGTTCGGCGCGATCGAGGGGCTCACGCGGTGGCGCGCGATGCGATACGCATGCCGTATCGCGCGCGACTTCAACCTCTACCCCACCGAGTGCATGGTCGACGCGTGGTTCTACCGCGTGCCAGAAGGGTTCAAACCGCACCAGTTGGAGGATCCGCTCGACGAGAAGACCGGTCTCCGCAAAAACGGCAGCTACCGGCTCAAAGCCCTTCCACCCGCCGCAGAGACCCCTGACGGCCCACTGGACCCTGAAGCCGACGACTCGTGAGCATGGAGTTCTGGGATCTGCCTGGTGACAGTTCCCAGCCCGAACCCGAAGGAGAGGGCTTCCGCGACGCGCTGGATGCCCTGACGCAGCGCCGGTTCAACGAGCTCGGTGCGGGATGGCGGCTGCTACCAGAGCGCCTACAGAGGGCCGAAGCCGGTCGTCGAGCTCGTCGCGAAATGTCTCGTCGCGTCGCCCAGCACACAGGTAAGAAGCCGCTATCGGAGCGGACGATCGCCCGACGCGCTCGACAGGATGATCCGCCCCCCGGCGTGGACAAGGCGTGGCTGGACAGATGGGCGGCGATCGACAGGGCCGGTGGGATCGAAAACCTCGCCCGCCAGATCGGCGCGAGCGAAGGACAGGTACGGCGGTGGCGGGACTCACCAGATCCCGACGCAGAACTGCCGATCGGGAAGCGCCGAGGCGCGCCCCCGATCCCAGCCGCCGGGATCGTCGTACGGATCAGGGTGAAGGGGTTTGTGGTGATCAACGGCAAGGAATATCCGAAGGACATCCCAACCAACCCCGACGCGGACTACGACACCATCACGGTGGATCCCGCAGGAGAGCTGATGCAAGCGTTCTTCGACGGGGACGAGGAAAAGCTGAAGGAGCTGCTCGGGGAGGAGATCGCGATGCAGATCATCATCCCGACGTGGTCCAACTTGCCGGCGACCTACCAGGTCGGATACATCGTCGACGAGATCTTGGAATTCAGACCCGAGACATAACTACTGGGCGGAATGAGCCCGCCCCCGGAAGGTGAGGGAGACAGACAGCGTGGCTGAGCAGGTACCTGACTGGGAAGACGTTCTTGCCGACAAGAAGCGGGAACACGACCGCACGAACATGGGTGACCAGGCGTTCGAGGATGTCACCAGGGTCGTCATCATCGCCGACAACACCTATACCGAATATTGGGCCGACTCCTGGAAGATGTTTGTCCAGGATGGCGGCAAGACCGTGAAGCTCCTCGCGCAGGGCGACGGCGCGTCAGCGGTCGAGTCTCGCAACCAGGCCCTCGGGGAGATGCTCGGGATGTCCTCGGACGCTGCCGGTGTGTTCACACAGGCTGTCGCTGAACGGGAAGGGCAGCCCGACAGATTCCAATAGCGGTCCGCGGGCCCTCTGGTAGGTGGCATCCGGGGTGTTTATGCTGAAACTTGTGCCGCTGTCGCGGCGGCCGGAATCCCGACAAACGACGGATCGCCCACATCGATTCGTTCACGAGCGATCGGGACAAGACCCACGGGGTTCCGCGCACCAACCCTTCAGAGACTGTCGCAACGCAGATGTGGGCTGCTGCGACAACGACTTTGGATGGGATGTGACTCTCGCGATGACTAACAACTCGTGGAAGAAGAAGGCTCGCCGCCAACAGATCGCCAACGGTGTCTCTTACACCCGCGCCAGGCGCGAGGTCGATCGCGAGTACGACGCGCAAAGCAGAGTGAATGCTGACACGCTTTTGTCTGCGCTTGGTATCGAGAACCCTGACAGCCTCGACGTCGAGGCGCTGTGGGAGCCACGCCGTCGATCAGCCGGCGCGACCCGGCAGATGCTGCTGGGTACCCCTCTTGGCCTGACGCCCGAGGGAAACCCGGTCTGGCTGGATCTTAAAGACGCGCCGCTCGGCGGCCACGGGCCACACGGAGTGATGATCGGAATGACCGGAAGCGGCAAATCCACAGCCCTGCAGACGATGGTATTAGGGCTATGCGCACTGCATTCGCCCGAGGTTCTTCAAGTAATCCCGGTGAGCGGGTACAAAGAATCAGCGCTTGACGCGTTCGCTAACTACCCCCACGTCACCATCCAGCCCGCGGGCGAGGCTGGCAGCGAACCTAAGGCGGGCGACATCGCGCAGACACTGGACCGCCTGATCGAGCAGCGCAGCCAGGCGCTGACCGACGCCGGCATGGAACTCACCGGCCGAAGGTTCCGCGACGCCCACGCCTACCACAAGGCGCGAGACGCCGGCGCCGAGCTGGCGCCGATGCCCTATACCGTGATCGTGGTCGACGAGCTACCCCAGGACGAGCCAACGGCCGCGGCCGTGTTCCACGTGCTACGCCACGGACGAGAGCTGGGCGTGCGCGTCTTGGTCTCCGCGCAGGATCTCCAGCGGGGCTACATGTGGCGAATTCTCGAAAACTCCACCTACAGAATCGTCTTCAAAACGATCACAGGCCAGGCTTCGCGGTACCTGCTCGGTGCCGACGCAGCATACTTCCTGACCGGTCCGGGCCATGGGTTCCTCGCTACCTCTTCCAGCAATGACCCGGTGGCATTCCGTATGTTTCCGCCGCTCCCCGACTCGGTGATCGAGTCCGTTGGCCGACAGCTCACGGTGGCAGCCACAACAGCGGACTAACGTCCGCCGGAGGTGCTAGTCCGGCGCGATCAAGTCGCCAAGGTGACCAGGGGTGGTGTACTGGGCGAGCGCGTCACGATGCTTGCGCAGTGACGAGGCGATTCCGTCGGCCGCGGACTGGAAGTGGCTGGCAGCCTCCCGGTAGCTGTTGCCGCCGGCCTTGTACTCCTCCAGTGCGTCCAGGAGGTCATCGACGGCCGTGGACAGAAGCCGGTTGTTGTGCTCCAAGGCCACGATCTGGGCGCGTTGATCAGCGATAAGGGCCTGCTGTTCAGCGATGAGACGCGTAGTCGATTCCGGGTCGCCGGCGCCTGCAGCTTCGGCCAGACCGCCCGGGGCCTGGCCCACCTGCTCTGATGGATGGTTGGGGAGCTGGTCTGGGTAGACATACCAGCGCAAGCGCTGGGGATACGGCTCAGCGCCGCCACGAATCCGGCCGGCGACGATCGCATTACGTACGGTCCTGGGATCCTTGCCGAGCAGCCTGGCAGCTTCCCTCAGCCCGACAACGTCACGGCTGGTGGGAGCTGTTTCGACGCCGTCAGGGGGGTACTTGAGTCCATCGGACACGGTGTACAACCCCCTTCCTGGATGTCGATCGTCCTCGAAAGGTAGCCCGCAACGTCCCAAGATGCACCAATATGTACTTCACTGATCTTAGAAGACGCCTGGCCCTTGCGACACGAACAACCTTCAGTGTGCATCTAAGAGCAGTTAAGGGCATTGCGGGTTACAGTGTCAGGCGGCGGCGTGTAGAGCACTGAGCGTATTTAGGAGCAGGTAATGGCATCCTCGCGAGCGGCTCGACAGCGCAAGGATCGCGCACCTCATCAGGCCACGCCGAAGGAGCCACGGGCCGAGAGCCGCGAGCTCGACGAGCTCATGGGGCTGCGCCTAACCGGACGTCAACGTCTTGCACTGGAATGGAAGGCCGACCAGTGCAAGAAGAAGACGGCGCAGTACTTCATCCGGGACTACCTACAGCCCGTGTTCGACGAGTACGACGAGCACATGGAAGGAACTAGCCTCGCAGGCTGATGTGATCGGATAAGCACCGCCACTCCGTCGTATCGACGGGGCAATGGTTAACCATGCGCGTGTCGCGGCATGGTTAACCATGATGCGCGTGGGACGATTCCCAGCAGTCACACCTGCTGAAAGGAGGTTCCATGCGCTGAGGCCGCCCATGCCGCGGCAAGTCGAACTCCTGGCCAACGGCCATCATCTGCGAGCGCCCATCGATGCACACGCCGCATTCGAATCAGGTGTTCTCGTAACACCCGAGTTGGGTCATTTGCCTTAGTGCCTTGATTTTTGGGCTTCCAGCGCATCCAGAATGGCCTTGACCTCGGTGTCGAGTGCTGGCGGGAAGGTGGCGATGACGCCGTTGAGGTCGATGGTGGCCGAGCGCAGGGGTTTGATGGTGCGCAGGAATCGGCGCAGTGACAGTCCGGTCCGGTTCTGGACCTCGCGGCTGACGGCCAGGGCGGTGAACACGATGGTCAGGTGGACTTCGATGGCGTCGCGGGTGCGGGCGAACATGGGTCTGGCGGCGAGGTCGGATTTGGACATCCGGAAGGACGCCTCGACGTGCCAGAGGTCGTGGTAGCTGGCGATCACTTCGGCCGCAGGCATGAGTGCGGCGTCGATGTTGGTGACGTAGCCCTTGAGCCCGACCAGGCGGCGGGCTCGCTGTAGCGATGCCTCGTCAAGTTCTTGGGAGCCGTTGCGGTTCTTGATGAACCGCGGTACCCGCGCGGCCTTCTCGCCGGCGACGACTGCGCGGGCCTTGTTCTCCTGCAGGTTGAGCGTCTTGGTGTCACGCACTGCGCGTTTGGTCGAGTACGCCCATACTGCCCGCCACGACTTGGTATGGGTGGCACGATCCCAGACGGGCTCCGCTTTGCGCTTGGGGTCGCTGGTCTTGGTGGCGGTGCCACGTTGATCGCGTGGGGTGATGGTGTCGATGATCTGGCCATCGGTGAAGAAATCGCCGTGCCAATGGAAGTGCGATGCCAGATCATTGGGCGCTTTGGTGACCCTCGATCCGACGATGAACCGCAACCCGGCCTCGTCGAGCTCGCGCAGATTGCCGCTGGCGAGCATGCCGGCATCGGCGACGACGACCATGTCGGTGATCCCGTGGCGTGTCTGGAAGGCTTTCACGATCGGCACGATGGTGAGCGTTTCGGCCTTGTTGCCTTCGAAACAGCCGATCTCCAGAGGGAATCCGCACCGGTCGACTAGCAGCCCGACCACGACCTGCGGGTCGACACGGCGTTCCTTGGAATAGCCGACGCGGCGCAGGTCGTCTTCCTTGTCGGCCTCGAAGTAGAGCGTGGTGACGTCGTAGAGCACCAGGCTGACATCGCCGGCGGTGCGGGCGTGGGCGAAGCACGCTGCGGCGATCTTGTCGCGGTAGCCGCCGGCGCGGGCGCGGCGCAGGGTGCGTTTGCGGGTCGACAGCGACGCCGAGGTGCGGCCCAGCTCGGCCAGGACCCGATCGACATCGAGCAGGCTGGTCGGCTCCACCACCCGGGCGATCACCAAGTCCTGGAAGACGTCATCGCCGACCGTGTCGAAGCCCAGGCTGGCATACACCTTCGCCAGTGCGTCGTAGAGCAACCCGCTGCAGCTCTTGAGCACTTGTGGCCGTGCCACCAACTCCCGCGCTGCGGGCACATCGGCACCGTCGGTGAACAACGCTTGGCCCGGCGGCGGAACCATATGGGCCCGAACAGCTTTCGGGGTGATCCCTAGATCCAACTCGCCTTGGGTGTCATCGACCAGCAGCCGCTGAGCCTCCTCGATGAGCAGACCCAATTCGGCGTCATCACGCGCAGAGCCCACATGGCGCACGATCCGCCGGCGACCGTCCACGGATTCGGCGATCTGGACCGCCGTCGCGCCCGAGGCGGTGCGCACTCGCCGAATCCAGACCATCCAGGTAGCCTACTGACCCAAATTAGTGCCTAACTTGTGCACTAAGCCCAAGCATCATCCCAGGTCAAAACACTGCCCTCGCTGGAAACTGACCAAAGTGACCCAACTCAGGCGCCTAACCGGACGTCAACGTCTTGCACTGGAATGGAAGGCCGACCAGTGCAAGAAGAAGACGGCGCAGTACTTCATCCGGGACTACCTACAGCCCGTGTTCGACGAGTACGACGAGCACATGGAAGGAACTAGCCTCGCAGGCTGATGTGATCGGATAAGCACCGCCACTCCGTCGTATCGACGGGGCAATGGTTAACCATGCGCGTGTCGCGGCATGGTTAACCATGATGCGCGTGGGACGATTCCCAGCAGTCACACCTGCTGAAAGGAGGTTCCATGCGCTGAGGCCGCCCATGCCGCGGCAAGTCGAACTCCTGGCCAACGGCCATCATCTGCGAGCGCCCATCGATGCACACGCCGCATTCGAATCAGGTGTTCTCGTAACACTTTTCACGCGGATTTCCCACTAGAACGACGCAAGCCCCCGGCGGCTACCGAGGGCTACGTCGGAGTCGAGCTGTCACTCGACCCTTGGGTTTTGTCATGCGTGCCATCCCCCTAGGAAGGGACTGTCTGATGACATGTCTCAGGATACTGCATGTCTGCGTGCAGATCTTGGTAGATCGAGCCGACACGCGGCGGATCTGTCGATGATGTCCGCGATACGCGTCCGCACCGCTAGCTCACTAGCTGACCGGCCTGCGCCGTTCGGCGCAATCGATGGCGGAAACGTATGCCGCCCAACTAGCTCCCTGACATCACACAGGTACCGCACATCCCAGGCAACCCAGCCTGCCGGCAACCCCTCTGCGGGCGAACGTTCCGCGGCACTGTCCCTGCCGCGCGAGAGGGGGCGCCCCGTGATGGCCTAAGCCGTGCAGAGCTCACCAGCGACTCTTCGAGCGAGTGGGCCAACGCCAGAAATCGTGAATATCGGTGTGGGCCAACCACTGTGACATGACGAAGGCCCCGCTCGAAAGCGGGGCCGCGTCAAGGGTTCGATCTGAGTTGGCGCTCAGATCCAGGTCCGCACCCAGTGCCCCTTGGAAGGGACGATGTCGTATCAGGACTCGTCTCACGGTAGTGCATACCCTCGACACCGTCTAGGCACCGCGCGAAACCGTGATCTCAGAATTGGCTCGGCCCCGAGCCCGCTTGGGCGAGCCGCAGGCGACTACGCCGAACACTGCCAATCGACTGCGGTCCAACAGCGGTTGCGCCGCATCAGGAACCGCGAGCAACGGCGGAACTGGGTGCAGCGCGCCGGCGAGACTGCCCCGTCGACGCCGATGTGGACGTCGCGCGCCGGCTGGATCGGCGGCGTCGAAGCATGGGCGCAAAGCGATGAACTAGAGGCTGTGTGTGCTTCGACGAACGTCTCGATCACCAGCTCGACACTGGCTGCCGTGGCGAAGGCCTGGGCGCAGTTCGCCGACCACGGCACCGGCCGCAATGCAGCGGTGACGCGAGTACGGGTGGCGGAAGCGGCCGGCTGCGACCCCAGGACGGTTACCAGGGCGTGGAAGGTTCTGGGCGCGGCCGGTTGGGCGGTGGAAGCAGCGCGCGGCCACGGGTCTAGTTCGACGGCAAGCTGTGGCAACCGGCCCTCGATCTGGCATCTGGTGAGCCGCAAAGTGGAGTCCACAGAGATCGGCCGGCCTGTGGAGTTTGTCCACCTACCGCCATCCCGAAGGGATAGGCGGTTAAGTCCAGTTAGTTCGAACTCACCAAAGGCGCGCGCGGACGCGCCCGCCAAGAAAGTTCATCCCCCTACGAAGAAAAACAAACCCCCGACACAGACTGCGCCGCGGCCTTTGGCCTTGCAGCGCCTTGCAGCCGAGCTCGTCACCCCGGCCGGTCGTCGTGACCCGTTGTGTCGGGGCCTTGATCAGGGACATATCGGGGCAATCTGCGATGCAATCTCGTCAGCTGGGATCGACCCGGGGGTCTGGTCAGCTCGCGCCGTCACCGAAGCACTCAACCGCGATATGCGGGCCCGAGGATGGTCATGGCCGAACGAAATCACCAGCCCAGGGGCGTTCTTGGCATCGAGGCTGCGACTCTTGCCCAGACGGGCCGACAAGAGCACTCCACAAGCCTGCACAACTACGGGCCAAGACCAGGCCACGGCCGTCCGCCGGGTCATTTCCGCCACCGCCGACCGCAGTCGTGAGAGCGACCGATTCACCGGTGTCGCGCAGGGAGCGTCAACCGGGTTGGGCCGAACAACGGCTGTCCGCGCCGCTGCAGGTTCAGGAGACTCCTGCGTGGTGTGTTGCGGCCCTCACCCAGTGCGCCGGCCATTCCTGCCGACTCACCGGGCATACGTCTGCGATCGCTGCTGGGAGCAGCATGCCGAGCCAGCCGTCGCCGGGCAGTGATGAGGTGGTCGACGATCTCAGGCTGCAACGCAGGGCTGCGGGTAGGTCGCTTCCGCGAAGATCCGGTCGTGCAGGCGCCGGACCCACCGCGCGTCGCCAAGTGCGGTGTGACGCTCGTGAGGGCCTGGTGTGGCGACTCCGCAGGCCCGCGACGTCGCTTCTGCCGATCGCTGAACAGGGATCTGGCGGGCAATGAGGTAGCCGGTGGCCAGAACAGCGATGTCCCAGGGCTGGTAGTGCCATCGCGGCGTCCGGTCATGGCGCTCCAGCAGCGCTTCCAGGCAGCCGGTGTCGAACGAGGGCACCACCCCGAATACTCGGGCGCCGGCGGTCCAACGCTGGACGACCGCGGCCGCCGTAGCGGCCGGCAGCAGGTGAGCGTTCGGCGTCGTCAGGACGCCATCGCGCTGGGGATGACGCTGGTCGAAGCGGCCGATCGCCAACGCCTTGGGATCCGCGTGAGGCAAGTCCAGGTCTGCGACGTCGACGTAGAGCGTGATTTCACGGTCGCCGGTGGCGTCGCGTCGGATCATGGCGATCTCCCATGCTCGGCGACGCGGTCCCTTGCCAGTCGTCTCGGTGTCGAGGAATACCACCGCGTCCCACATCGTCTGATCCCCCTCTCATGGGCTTCATCTGTTGTCTCTTGAAGCTCGTTGGGTGTGGCTCCCGTCGGCTGCTTTTCAAGTATCGCAAACGAGCACCGACAAGCAATCCCGATTACGG
>JBFXJE010000012.1:0-178420 GCA_050175175.1 Mycolicibacterium sp.
CATTAGCGTGGGACATGAGGACCTCTCGGTGATCGATGTGCGTGTGGTAACCACACCGATACCGGAGGTCCTCACCTACTTCCTCACACCACGCCGTCCACAACCTGCCTGTTCATTACAGCTAGCCCGCTCTCTTGCCCTTCCCCGCGAGCGTGCGCGTCTGTGCATCGACACACCGGGCAGGCTGGCATTTCGCGCGCCCTCGTCATTCAATGTAGGGATGACCGAAGTGATTTCGGTGCGGGTCAAACCCGGTAGCAGGAAAGGGCCTCTGGTCGAAACAGGGCCCGACGGCGACCTGACGATCTATGTCCGCGAACAGCCGATCGACGGCCAGGCGAACGAGGCCGTCATCCGCGTGCTCGCCGAGCACCTCGGCCTGCCGCGCAGCCGGGTCGAATTGTTGGCGGGTGCGACATCGCGCATGAAGCGCGTGCGCATCAATTGATCGCTCCCGCCGGCCGAACGCGCCGAGAATGCCACAATTATCGGTGCGCCGCCGTGCAGCCACGCGCGCTCGCCGCGAGGACCCTCTCCTCGCCAGGGGGCTCGCGGGGGAAGTTACGCCACGCCAAGGTAGGCGGCGCGAATACTGTCGTCGGCCAACAACTCTCGGGCGTCACCGGTGCGGGTGATTTCACCCGTCTCGAGAATGTATGCCCGATCTGAGCGGCTCAGTGCCTGCTGGGCATTCTGCTCGACAAGCAACACCGTGGTACCGGCGGCATTGATCTCGGCGATGATCTTGAATATCTGCGAGATCACTATCGGCGCCAGTCCCATCGAGGGTTCGTCCAGCAGTAGCACCCTGGGCCGGGCCATCAATGCTCGGCCGATGGCCAACATCTGCTGCTCTCCCCCGGAAAGCGTGCCGCCCACCTGACTCTTACGCTCGGCAAGCCGGGGAAACGTCTCCAGTATCCAATCGAGCCTGTTGTCATGCTCGGCCTTTGAGGCGAACTTTCGCCCATAGCAACCCATTTCGAGATTCTCCAGAATCGTCATCCCGGGAAAGACGCCACGTCCCTCCGGCGCCTGGATCAGCCCGTCGGCCACCCTGCGGTGCGCTTTGACCCGGCTCATGTCCCTTCCGTCGAAGTAGACCGAACCCGCCGTCAGTGGAAGCAGGCCCGAGATTGCGCGCATCATGGTGGTTTTCCCGGCACCGTTGGACCCGAGCAGGGTCACCAACTCCCCCTCGTACACCACCAGCGATACCGAATGCAGCGCCTTGATCCGTCCGTAGTGCACAACGAGGTCGCGTACCTCCAGCAGCACCGGCGTAGATTCGGCCCCCGCCTCCCGACTTTCAACTGACGTCATCGTCGGGCACCCCCAGATATGCCGCCACGACCCGGGGATCCACACGGATCTCCGCCGGACGCCCGTCGGCGATCTTGCGGCCGAATTCGAGGACCACGATGCGGTCGGTCACACCCATCACCAGTCGCATGTCGTGTTCGATGAGCAACACCGTGTAGCCGTCATCGCGAATCTTTCGGATGAGGTCTATCAACGCGGATTTCTCGCTGGGATTGAAGCCCGCCGCGGGTTCGTCCAGGCAGAGCAGTTTGGGCTCGGTAGCCAGCGCTCGCGCGATCTCAAGGCGCCGTTGATCTCCGTAGGAGAGATTCTTTGCCTTCTCCCGGCCACGGTGCGCGATGCCCACGAAATGAAGCAGCGCCGCCGACCTTTCGATCGCTTCCCGCTCCTCGCGCCGGTGTCTGGCCGACCGGACCAATGCGCCGGGCACCGACGTGCGATGTCGGGCGTCGGTACCCACCATCACATTCTCCAGCGCAGTCATGTCCGCGAACAGTCGGATGTTTTGGAAGGTGCGTGCGATTCCCAGCCGAGTGATCTGGTGCCGCTTTATTCGGCCGATCCGCGCACCGTCGAAGGTGACCGAGCCGGCGCTCGGCCGATAGATTCCGGTTATCGCGTTGAAGCAGGTGGTCTTGCCTGCTCCATTGGGTCCGATGAGTCCGAGTATCTCGCCGCGACGGATGTTGAAGGTCACTGCGTCCAGGGCCACCAGACCGCCGAATCTGACAGTCAAATCGGTTGTTTGAAGCAGGGTTTCGCCCTCAGCCGCCTGGATCGCGCGGTGCACACCGGCGATCTCCTCGATGTTCTCGCCGAAGCTCTGCGTCGTCGCGTCGTTGCTGGGGAGGGTCATCGGGCTCGCTCCTGGTCCGACGCGCGGACGTCGAGCAGATCCCGGGCGGCCTTGCCGTAGGCCAGCAGTTGCTGACGGGCCGGGAAGAGGCCCTGCGGCCGGAAGATCATCAGGACCACCAGCGCCAACCCGAAGAACAGATACTTGAGATTGCCCATGTCGATGCCTAGGAAGTGCACGCCGAGCAACCGGTTGGGCAGGTACACGATGATGAAGGCACCGAGGATCACCCCGAGCTTGTTGCCCTGACCGCCGAGAACGACGGCGCACAGGAACAGCATCGAGTTGATGATGTTGAACGTCGGCGGCGCGACGTACTGCACCTGCCCCGCGTACAGTGCGCCGGACAGCCCGCCGATGGCCGCGCCGATGGTGAACGCCCACAACTTGAACTTGAAGGCGTTGACGCCCATCACCTCTGCGGCATCCTCGTCCTCCCGGACCGCGATCCAGGCCCGGCCCACCCGGCTGCGTTCGAGGTTGCCGACCAGCAGCAGCAGACCGACGATCAATGAGAGACCCAGCCAGAACCACCAGGTGCCGTAGTTCGCGTCGCCACTGGAGTTGGATACCGAGAA
The DNA here is from genome assembly GCA_050175175.1 of Mycolicibacterium sp. Classification (GTDB taxonomy): domain Bacteria; phylum Actinomycetota; class Actinomycetes; order Mycobacteriales; family Mycobacteriaceae; genus Mycobacterium. The sequence continues at coordinate 2,758 of JBFXJE010000012.1, forward strand.
GACCCCTTCGGGGTGTTGCTCGCTTTCCAGGAAGTGCGGAAAGGCGACCTCATTAAGGCCCCGCGGGCCGTTGGTGACGTCGGACAGGTTGTCTGCCATCAGCCGGATGATCTCGCCGAAACCGAGTGTGACGATGGCCAGGTAGTCCCCGCGCAGGCGCAGCGTGGGGGTTCCCAGGATCAACCCGGTAAGCGCGGTGAAGGCCATGGCCAGCGGCACGCAGGCCAGCCACGCCCACGGGGTGCTGAAAAGACCATCGGGGCCGACCTGATTCCACGGACTCTCGGGGCTGGTCAGCAGTGCCACCGTGTAGGCGCCCACCGCATAGAAGCCCACATAGCCGAGATCGAGCAGGCCGGCCTGTCCCACAACGACATTGAGACCGATCGCGATGATCGCGACCATCGCGAACTGTGCCATGGTCCCGCCGAAACTGATCCCGGGAGTATCGATGAATGCCGGGGTGAAAATAGGAGACAGTGCCACCGCCCCGAAAACCACGATGCCCAACACCCACTTCTGCGGTCGCGAGAGCCGATCCCACCACCCCAACAACCCGCGCCACACGGAGCTCAGGTGTTCCTGCAGCACGCTCACACCCGTGCCTTCCCCAGGCTTTCGCCCAGAATTCCGGTCGGGCGGATCAACAGCACCAGGACCAGCACGACGAAGGCGACCACGTCGCGCCACTGGGTCCCGAAGACCGATTGGCCGTAGTTCTCCATGATGCCCAGCAGCAGACCACCCAGCAACGCTCCCCGCAGATTACCGATTCCCCCTAGTACGGCCGCCGAAAACGCCTTGATTCCCAACAGGAATCCGCCCGAGTAGATGATTCCCTGCGGAACCTTGAGCGTGTACAGCATGGCAGCGGCGCCGGCCAGCAGACCGCCGATCAGGAAGGTCGTCATGATGACCCGCTCCCGCGAGACACCCATCAGCGTTGCGGTGGTGGGGTCCTGGGCCACGGCACGGATACCCCGGCCGAACTTGGTCCGATTGATCGCGACGTCGGTCAGAATCGCCAGCACCAGGGCAGCGACGATTATCACGATCGTGGTGTTGGACACCGCCACACCGAGGAAGGTGAACTGCGTCCTCGGCTGAACGAGAACGATCGGCTGCTGCGCGTTGGGACCGCCATAACCGGGTATCAATTCGGGCAGGATGAACAATACGAACTGCTGCAGCACGAACGACATGCCGATAGCGGTGATCAGAAACGTCAGTGGACGAGCGTGACGCTTGCGCAGCGGACGGTAGGCGATGAACTCAAGGCCCACTCCTGCGCTGCCCGAGATCAGCATCGCGAACAGCATGGCGAGACCGAGATAGAAGACCGTCAGGACAACGCCCTTGTTGTAGGCGTTGCCGCTCGGCGTGAAGCCGAGGATTACGTCGAGGGCGAAGTACGCTCCGAACATGCCGAGCATGAAGATCTCGGAGTGCGCGAAGTTGATCAGCCGGAGCACACCGAACACCAACGTATAGCCCACGGCTACCAGGGCGTAGATGGCGCCCCAGGAAAGGCCGTCGATCGTCAACTGCCAGAAGTTGTCGACCAGGCCCCCGACGTTGAACGTGATCTTCGCCAGACACGCAGACTGTTCGGCGCATTCCTGCGTCATCGGTGCCGGATCATCCGGTACGGAACTCCTCGCGGATCTAGTCGCCGCCTACCGGACGAAAACGCACCAATGCCAAGCCAGTACTAGCCAATGCAAAGGTTCCTGGCGCGCTTTCGTCCCGTCGCTACTTGACTTCGTACATCCATATCAACGTGTTGGTCAGCTCGCCGGTGGGGCCCCACTGGTACTTACGAGCCACCCCCTGACCTTCGTAGTTGCGAACGAACTCCAACAGCGCCGGCCGGGTGACCGCGCCGGAGTCGATGCCCTTAAGCAGGATCGTGCCGAGGTCGTAACCCTCGGTGCTGTAAGTTCCCGGCTCCTGGCCGAACTTCGCGGTGTACTCCTTGGCGAAAGCCTCGCTCGCCGGCCCGCACGGGCAGGACAGCGCCGATCCCTTGGAGGACTCCCCGGCCTGCTTGACGAACTCGGGATCCTTGGCGCCGTCGCCGGTCACGAACTGGGCGGTCACCCCGCCGTCCTTCAGCTGTTGGACCAGCGGCGCGGCCTCGGCGTAGTAACCGCTGAAGAACACCCCGTCGGGAGCGGCACTGTTCACCTGGGTGACCGCCGCAGAGAAGTCCTTGTCACCCTTCTTCACCGAGATGTTGCAAGCCGAATCTGCTACCGGCCCGAGGGTCTCCCTGATGGCTTGGGCCAGCCCGAGCCCGTAGTCGGTGCTGTCGTCGATGACGCACACCTTCTTGTGCCCTAGCGTGTTCTTCATGTAGTTGGCAACCGACGGCCCCTGCACGCCGTCGTTGCCCAGTCCCCGGAAGAACGTCTTCCAGCCGTTCTCCGAGAGGGTGACGTTGGTTGCCGAGGCGGTGGCAGCGACGAGCCCGGCCTGATCGAACACCCCACCGGTGGCCTTGGTCTCGCCGGAGAACGCCGGGCCTACGAGGCCGATGATGTTCTGGTCGTCGACGATTTGCGGGGCGATCGCGGTGGCCTTCTGCGGATCGCCTTCGGTGTCGAACGTCTTGAGCTGCACCTGGCAGCCGGGATTGGCGGCGTTGTGCTGATCGATGGCCAGCTGCACGCCGTTCTTGATGTTGATGCCCAGCGCCGCATCGGGTCCGTTGAGCGCGCCGGCCATGGCGATCGATACGGGGGGGCATTCGGCCTTCCCGTCGCCCGCCGGATTGGCGGGGTCCACCCCCTCGGCCGCCGTCACTTCGGCACCGTTTTCGTCGATCTGCGCCGTTTCAACGATGCTCAGCTTGGTCTCCGATGCCCCTTCTTCCGGCGTGGACTGATTGCAGCCGGCAATCGCCAGGACAAGCAGACCCGCGCCACCAAGAGCAAATGCATTGCGTGCTACGCGACCGCGCACGTCTCACCTCCGGTTCAATGATTCGGTTGGCATCGTCGTGTCGGCGCAGACGGCCGAGGCGGCAATGCTTCGCGACGACCATAACGAACCCGGGGCCCCGGCGCGTGGTGTGGGACCGCGTGTGCTGTGGATCGGCCAGCTCAGCGACGCAAAAGTCGCCAGCGGACACGCCGGACGAACCTGCGTCCGGTCCAGCTCGCAGATCCCAGAAGGCGCGTCGAGGCCCGCCTAGGCCTGGGGCGATGCGTCGGTGGGCGCATCCAGCGTCTCCAGGACCACCTCGGCAACCCGTTTCATGGTGGTACGGCGATCCATGGCGGCGCGCTGGATCCACTTGAATGCCTCGGGTTCGGTCATTCCCTGCTTGGCCTGCAGCAAACCCTTGGCGCGCTCGACCAGCTTTCGCGTCTCGAGGCGTTCGGACAGGGTCGCGACTTCCTTCTCCAGCGCAGCCACCTCGCCGAACCGGCTGACCGCGAGCTCAATGGCCGGAATGAGGTCGGTGATGTTGAACGGCTTGACCAGATAGGCCATCGCACCGGCATCCCGGGCCCGCTCAACGAGTTCTCGCTGGCTGAACGCGGTCAGAATCACGATCGGCGCGATCCGCTTGGCCGCGATTTCCGAGGCGGCGTCGATTCCGTCCCGCCGCGGCATCTTGACGTCCATGATCACGAGGTCGGGTTTGAGCGACTCGGCTAGATCGACGGCCTCCTGCCCGTCGCCTGCCTCGCCGACGATCTCGTAGCCCTCTTCTCGCAGCATCTCGGCCAAGTCCATCCGGATGAGCGCTTCGTCCTCGGCAACGAGCACACGGTGCGGTTTGACTGCAGGTATCGGTGCATCCGTCGGTGAGCCGGTCATGGACACATTCTGGCGGTCGCATGCCGGATGAGCGACCGGGGGGCAATCCTCTATGGTGGGAGGCCGTGCGGTGCACCGCTGCGAGCGATGCAGACCACCGACGCCCTCGTATCCCAACTGGCAGAGGAAACGGATTCAAAACCCGTCCAGTGTGAGTTCGAATCTCACCGAGGGCACCAGATATCCCCTGGTAGAAGCACTTCAGGCGACTACAACTGACCGAAAATCGGCGTTCACCCCGGCGTCACCCCGGCGTGCTGGCGGAACATCCCTCTCTGTAGCTAACTTCGGCCACAAGTAGCCCTAAACGCCGCGCATGGGCCGAAACGGTCCAGTTGACCGAATCACTCCAGAGGTGCCGCAGTCGTGCAGTCTCGGCGCTACTGGAGGCCGGGAACCGGTATCCCTTGACCGGCTTCGGGCCGGTTGGTAGTGTCCTGGGTGGAGTTGGGAGAGACAACCCGATTCCATCAAGCACGACGGGCCTGGTGTAAAGAGGGTTCGGCTAGCTGCGGTTCCGCCTGTAGGTGCGGATGCTGGCCGCGTCGCTCCCAGGACTCGCTCGGTGCGCTAAACCTTAAGGCGCGGTGTTCTTCGCGCCCCGGAAGGCGTGCTCCGAAAGCAATATTGCCGCTGTGTCACCAGACGCAGGCGGCTCTGCTTTCGGTGCGCGCCTCTTTTGCTTTTGTGCCTCCGAAAAGCGGTTACCAACTACCGCCCTTTAGGAGGGACAAATGTCACATCAACTGATCCGCTTCACGCACAAGTGCGGCTTGTGCGCCGAGGAGCTCGTGAACGGCACGATTGTCGTGGACTTCATGAAGCAGAACGAGCATGGCGGAGTCGAGTCAGAACTTATGCATCGCGACTGCGCCTTGACCGTTCTCTGGGTTCAGGACCAGCGGCGCAATCGGGCTGCAACGACGGCGTGTGATCTGCGATGACCGGCATCTATGAGCAGTTCTTTACTCGCAGCATTGAACTGCCACTAGACGACGACACTGTCGTGCCGCCGCCTATCGTTCTCTGCGCCGACGACATTGAAGGATTCGGCCCGGGCTGGAGCGTGGATAAGGACGACCCGCGCTTCCTGATCGTGGACGAGGACGCTAATAAGGCCGACGCAGCGGAGGAGGGTCAAGACTCCGCCGGTCGGCTGGGTGCCTTGTTCATTCGGTTAGCTGTGCGGACCGGCGGTCCCGTCATGGGTTGGTGCCGGTATGTATCGGTAGAGCACTCCGACCGCGGATTTGCACCGTTCCACTTGGATCCCTCGGCGCCCTATGGAGAGCGAATCTCCGTCAGGGTCTACGCCGATACCGAATGAACATCGGCAAGCCCGGAGGCCCCGTCACTGGGGCCTCCGAGTCGGGTCAGCGCACCTGCATCGTCGTGACTCTCGCCGGCATCCCCGACTCGGGGTTCGGCAGCGAGTACCGCTCGGCGTCGAACAGGACGCGCCGCAGCTTCCGCTCGCGGGCTTCCAGTTCTTCGGCGGGCACCCCGGCGATCTCCTCAAGCCTCGGCACGGCGCGGTCATGGATGAACCGGCCTAACCAGTACCCCGCAGACCCGCTCGTGATCGCCGCCAACACGGCGGCGGTAATCGGACTCATCGGCTCCTCCTGTGAGACAGGACCGGCGGCGGGATTAGGGACCACCGCCGGTCCGTCGTATTGCGGCCTAACTCGGCCGCTCTCGCCCGAACCCGTCAACCTCAGGCGAGCGTCCCCGGTACATGCCCGCAGGAGGCAAGGCGTTCTCAAGGTGCTTCGGGCGCAAGCCGGGACCGTGACAGAACTCGGACTCACCGGGTGCGGTGTTGGGTTCCTTGGCGGCCATCGTCGTCGGCTACAGGCTGAGGACCGGGGCCGTGTAGGTGCCCTCGGTGGTGCACTGTGCGACGGCGGCTGCGCCACGTCGGCGAACCCCGACGCCGAATCCGCGCGCGAGATAGCTGGAAACCAGGGGGTATGGTCCGTTTCCCGGGATGAGCCGCAGGCCGCGATACGCGGCGTTGGCGTGCTCCCGGAAGCCGATCACGTTGCCCGCTGCGTTCATTCCCGAACTCGCCACTACTGCAACGTATCCCGCAGGGATGAAGTTCGACTGAATGAGCCACATCGGCCCCAGCGACCCCGCCACTTCGACGCCGTTCCACTTCTCGGGGGCGCGCTCGCCGACCAAGGTCTCTTGGGTCAGGTACGGCGGCGCGGCGGCGCTAGGGATGAACGACCAGCGGGACTTCTGCGAGTTGGCGTTCTCCTCACCGGCCCGCCACGACTGAATCAGGTCGCCCTGCGTGGGATTCGCGAGAATGAGCAACTTGGACCCCGGCGTGGTGCCGTAGTTCTTGTCGGTGACGAGCTTGGCCAGGCCTTCAATGTCGCCGCTGTCCAGTGTGGCGCTCCCGGTGGGCAGGTAGTGCGTCGTGGTGCCGGGGAATGTCTTGCCGAGCGCCGGAGGCGGCACCATCCCGTCGTTGTTCCACAACCCGTAACACGGCACACCGACCTCGTTGGTTTCCTGCGTGGGATCGAACAGCCGACGCAAGACCGAAACCGTGGTGAGGCGGTTGTCGGCATCCAGGGCCGTGTTCGCCAGCGCCTTCAGCTGGGCAGCCGTGGCATCGCGGGCGAACTTCCACGTCCAGGCCTGCCGCAGGTCGTAATCCTCAAACGTGTATCCCAGCGGCAACGCGGTGGGCGCCGAGGTTGCGTGGGGCACACCGAATTCCGACGCAACCTCGAACGAGTCTGTCGTGCCTTGCGGAATCGAGTCGCCCATCGTGGTCGTCTTGAAGCTGAGCAATCCGGCGATCGTGCTGCGCTCCGAATTCCAAATCGACAGCGCCGATTGAATTTCCGCGAACACGGTATTGAGGTCGATGCCATCCGCGGTCTGATTGACGAGGACGTCCCCGGCTGTCTGGTAGCCCTTGGCCATTGTCTTTCTCCGATCTGTTCCGGAAACGCTAACGCGCACAGCGTTATTAGAAAAGGATGCAGCGCCAATACTGGGCGGATGCGATCCGCTGTGAACCGTACAGACTCCCCTTGTATCCCTTTCCAAACTCTTGTGCAACCAAAGCGAACCAATAGAAACCGCGCGCCGCCGGAGAATGGCGTACCGTAACCAATATGACTGTCTACCAATTGAATTCAGCTACTAGTGTCGAAATGAGGTAAACGCCTTATGTCTCGTGTACTACCCGCCCCACCCGACGGAGTTCGGCTATCACCAGTGCCCAATAAGACCGTAGACGATGCGGTCAATTGGCTCCGGTCGGAGTTAGAAATGCCCGTCACTGCCCGCTATATCCGGCGCTGCGTTGCTGATGGCACCTTGCCCTATCAGGTCATTGCGCGCCGCCTGATGTTCTCCACCGCCGACCTCTATGCCTGGGTCGTCGGAGGAAGCCCCAAACACAACGCGACTACGTCCCAAGAAAGGACACCACGATGACTACCTCAAACAGCGACGCCGAACATGATGCCCGCGTTCTCGCGGCGATGGATTATGCGCCGACTCCAGATGAGGAACTGCGCACGGACGCCGGGTCCGACCAGATTGACGCGGCAAGGCGAGAGGCTGACGGCTACGGCGGGATGTTCTTGCCCTCTGGCGAGCGGCATCCCGAACTGCGCGGGCTGACGGCGGTCTACGAGATGGGCGTAACCGTCATGGCGAACTATCGGGCGGCAGTCGAGACGAACCGGCTACTGGGCCTTGAGACCGTCAAGGAGTGGGTGCCGCCGATGCCGGGGGTAGGTCTGCCCACCTTCGACATCAACGATCCCGCCTGCCAGCGTGGGTTGTTTCTGATCTTCGCGGGCACGCCGCACGTCCTGCACTCGATGCGATTCGACACCGTAGAGCAACTGGTCGCCCGAGAACTGCAGCACAGCCAAGGGTGCGACTGGCAGCCGGTCGGACCGCAGTGTGCAAGCTATGCGACCGAGTTCCTGATGATCGCGCGGGGATCATTCTTGGTGGCGACGGCGATCTGCTGGTCCTGCAAAAAGTGGTTACTGGCGGGGGCACCCGACCCGGTCGAGTTCGGCTCGTGCAGGTGAAGCCTCCTGCGCCGAACCCCGCCAACATCCGCCGCGCTGGGATACGGGGTTTCGACAGCTGACAATCCGGGCTGGTCTGGTACCGGAACGGCCCGGAGTGGTTGTGCTGCAACCGAACCCAATCGCTTAGCCCCGTCGTTGCTGCGAAAATCGCCGTATAGTAGATCGTGAAAAGGAAGGAACCGGAACGTGATTCACGATGAGATCCCACCGCCCGTGGACGGGATGCCCCTCGACCATGTGCCGAACATTCCCGGTCATGAAGGTGTCTGTCGGCATGTGCATGAGCGGTACAGCATGGGGATGACGCCGCGCTATGTGCGCGGGGAAGCCGACAAAGGCGAGCTGCCGTACTTCATCGTCGCCGGTAAGCGCCACTTCACCGAGGCCGACGTTTATCGCTGGATTATGACCCGGCCCCGTCGCTACAAGGGCTGCACCAAGTTCCGCGAGTTCGATAGCCGCACCGCCAACTCTGTCTAGACATGGCAGAGGCCCGGTCGGACGCTGTCACATATAACCGGGCCTCGTCGCCAATCTGAAAGGAAGGCACCGTCAATGATACCGGCGCCGAGGAACTTTCGCGCGGTTGTTCCTCTCCCACCTGGTCATGCTGGGACCCCGCGCGTGCGCGGTGGTGGTCCACTAGACGATGAAGCGTGGAGGGCGAAGTTCGCCGCGCTTGTACGGAACGGGTTCGTCATGGCCGGAGGTGGCTCGGGGTCCGAGGCCGCATCTCAGCACATCGGCGGGGACATCATATGGCCCAATCCGGGGCATGAGATGGCGGCGGTCGCTCGGGTGTTGTTGCGCTGTTACAAGGAGAATGACCGGCCCATCCTGTATTGGGAGGGGGCGGGGTGGTTCTGCTACGACGGCACCCGCTACATGCGATTCACCAGCGAAGAATTTGAGTTCCTGCTGTACCACTTCTTCGGGCCGTTGAGCTACACCAAGATCAACCCCAAAACCCAACAGCAGACCCGCGTGGCGTTCAACCCCGACAGCACGTTCCTGCGCAGGTGTCGGGAGACGATTCGGTCCCAGGCCATCAAGAAAGATCTCATCCACGACTCCTGGCTCGACGGACGCAAGGACCTCGTCATTCCCCTGCGCAATGGGCTGCTCCGTGTGGAGGATCGGGTTCTGCTGGACCACACCCCGCTGTTCTTCAATACCCACTGTCTGCCCTTCGACTACGACCCCAACGCCGCCAGGCCGAGACGGTGGCTGCGGTTTCTCGATGAGGCGTGGCCCGACGATCCCGACTCGCACGCGCTGCTGCAGGAGTGGTTCGGGTACGTGCTCAGCGGCCGCACCGACCTACAGAAAATGCTGCTGCTGATTGGGGTGTCGCGCTCCGGCAAGGGCACCATCGCCCGGATTCTGCGGGAGATGATCTCTGCGCACGCCTACATCGGTCTGAGCTCGCGCGACCTTGCCGGCGATTTCGGGTTGGCTCCCTTGATCGGCAAGACGTTGGCGGTGTTCTCCGATGATCGGATGACGGTGCGCGGCACCAACGTCGTCGAGAACATTCTCCGCATCACCGGCGAGGATGCCGTCACCGCCAACCGTAAAGGCATCGACCACTGGCTCGGCTCGCTGACCGTCCGGCTCATGTTCATGAGCAACGAGGTGCCGACGTTCCCCGACGCCGCCCAAGCGGTCACCAACCGCATCCTCCCGCTGTACATGGGGGTGTCGTGGCTGGGCAACGAAGACCCCGGCCTCCTCGACGATCTCGTCCTGGAACTCCCCGGCATCTTCAACTGGTCCCTGGACGGGTTGGCGCGGCTCTCCGCCAACGGTGGCCGCTTCACCGACGCCGCCAGCGCGCACCGCGTCCGCGAGCTCGTGCAGAGCGGAGCGTCGCCAATAGCAGAGTTCGTCGGGGAGATGTGCTTCGTGGGGCCGGACCACTGGGTGTCCAAGGACCAGCTATTCGAGCGGTGGCACCTGTGGTGTATCGCCAACCGCCACGAACCCGGCAGCAAGGTGCACTTTGCGCGGAAGCTGTTCGCCGCATACGGCACCACGATCCAAGAAGCCCGGCGAGGTGGTAAAGGTGCACAAGTATTGGGGTACAGCGGAATCGGTCTGCAGGACGACCGCCACGTCTACGCCGCCGCCGGGGGCTCGTCGTGACCGGTAGCGGGGTAAGTAGCGGGGTAGTAGCGGGGTTGGTAGCGGGGAAAGAAACCTGCTCCTACCAGGTGGTAGGGGGGATAGGTGGGTATTTCTTAACTCTTATACGTAAGGGAAGAAGGAATACGTGACGTACGTACGTAAGGGGTTAGACCCTTTTACCCCGCTATCCCCCCTACCCGCTGGTAGAGCCCACTTTCTTACCCCGCTATTAGGCCGCTACGACCCCACTACCATCCCCGCTACGGGTGTATTCGGTTGGGCGGTAAGTGTTTGCACCGAAAGGACTTTGCGATGAGTGGACCGGAACCCCTTGAAGGAATGCACCCCTTGAACCGGTGCAAGGCTCGCAGTAAGCGCAGCGGTGAGCAATGCCGAAAAGCTCCGATGGCCGGGAGCACGGTCTGCCGGAACCATGGCGGAGCCGCACCACAGGTGATTGCGAAGGCCCGACAACGCCTCTCCGAAGCCGCCGACCGCATGGCTCGGGAGCTGTTGAAGATGGCTACGGATGACAACGCCTCCGACGCCACCAAGCTCGCCGCCATCCGGGACGCGCTCGACCGCGCTGGCGTATCCGGTAAGACCGCCATTGAAGTTGAGGTCACCGCGAAACCCTGGCAGGACCTCGTTGACGGGGTGACGACGATGACCCGAGCGGAAAGCCGTGCGCGGCGCGGAGTTCCCGACGACACCCCACGCTGGACGCCGCCGAAGCCGATCCCGGCTACCGACGACGGGGAGATCGTTGACGCCGAGGTCGTAGACGCCCCTAGCGATGGCGTAGACGAGATGCGCGCCACGAGCCGGGGTAACCCGCCCGCCGAGCCCCCGCAACCCGGCAACGGGCTCATGACGCTGGCGGAGGCGAACGCAGAACTCCGCGAAGCGCAGCGTCGCCACAACGAAGGCCGCTAGCCCGAAATGCACACTCGGACAAGGGGACTCGTAGCGAACAGAATGGTACAAGAGTACCGTTCGGGGCGTAATCGCCGCGCTATTTACGAATCACGCGGCGCAGCTGGTCAAAGCGCTGAGGAGGAAAATGTGAAGCTGGCGGCCTATCTACGGGTGAGCACCAAAGGCCAGACAGACGGTTACGGATTGGACGTGCAACGCGCCGCGATCCGCGACTGGGCCAAGGCTTGCGGGCACAAGATCGTCGCCTGGCACACCGACACCATCTCCGGAGCTTCCGAGCTGGTGAGCCGTGACGGCTGGCGGCAAGCCGCAGGCCTGGTTCGGCAAGGCCAAGCGGACGGCATCGTGGTAGCGCGTCTTGACCGGCTAGCCCGAGACCTCATGGTGCAAGAAGTCCTGCTACGCAAGCTCTCAGAGTTCGGCGGCGTCGTCATGTCCACGCGGGCCAACGAGAACGAAATGCTCGTCGGAGAATCCAAAGACCCCAGCCGCAAGCTCGTCCGAACCATCCTCGGGGCAATCTCCGAGTACGACCGCGAGATGGTGACGGACCGGCTTACCGCAGCCCGCAAGGCAAAGGCCGACGCCGGAGGCTACGCCCACGGCGCACTCCCGTACGGCTTCCGAAGCGTCAATGGCCGGCTCGTGCACGATCCCGCCGAGCAGAAGGCCCTCGGGGTCATGGTGTCCCTGGCTGAGCAAGGCGTACCCACCCGCGAGATAGCGAACGTTCTCGAGGCTAGGGGCTTCCCGACCAAGCGTGGCGGGGCCTGGTCCTCACCCACGGTGTCGCGGATCCTCAAGCGCCAGAAGGAGAACGCGGCATGAAGCTCATTGTCCTCGCCCTGGCGGTCCTCGGAGCCCTCATGGCGGCGCCGGTCGCCAGCGCCCAGCCGTATCCCGGCTGCCCATTCAAGATTCCGATCACCTACAACGTCTGCTCCGAACGTCCCGGCGTTCCGGGCTTTACGCCTGGGTTCACCTTGACTGAGGGTGTGCCCGGAATCCGGGGTCCGGACGGCCTCTACACGCCGATCCTGGATCACCGCGCACCTCACGACGAAGGAGCGCTCTGATGGCGGGCCAGCACTGGTCCGAAGGTCGCGTTGAGCACGACAAGACGATGACCGAGCTAGACCAGCATCGCCGCGACGTGGACAAGCGCGCACGGAAGCGTGAGCACCGGATCTTTGAAGCAACCACCCGCGCCTGGCGACAGGAGCAAGCCCAACCTGACCCGCTCCCCGCACCCGCCTACGACACGTCCGATGTCGACCTCAGCGGCGACCCGGACCTCGACGAAGACGGGATGTTCTGATGGCGTACATCCGCGATCACGAGACGGCCACCCGCCGCAAGGGCAAGCCCGTCAAGCGGTACGAGGTCATCTGGCGCGAACCGGTCCGCGACGGTTTCGGGTTGCCGATTCCGAGGAACCCGGCCAAGCCTGATGGCGCTAAGAAGATGCGATCTCGTCAGGAGTCCTACCCCACCCGTGAGGCCGCGCAGGCCCGCGTAGACGAGCTGAACGCCGCGCGCCACACCACCGGCGCCAGCACCCTGGCGGAGCAGAAGAAGGCCGGTGATCTGCCGTTCGGCCACTATGCACAATCGTGGGTCGAGTCCCAATCCGTGAAGGTCGCCACCGGACGGTTGAAGGCCTCCACGTTGGCCGAGTATGAGCGGCAGCTCAAGTACTACGCTCTGGAACGCTTCGGCCCGAGGGCAATTGCATCCATCACCCCGCACGATCTTGAAAACTGGCTAGCCGGATTGGTTGGGCGGGGACTGGCCCCCAAGACCGTGAAGCACGCCTGGGACGCTCTGGTGCGGGTGTTGAAGTACGGCGTTCGGCATGGCGCCCTCATCGCCAACCCGGCCGACCGAGTGGATTGGGGCCTGGGACGCGGCGTCGGGGATCACGATCGATTCCGGCACCATCCCCTCACCGCCGAGCAGGTTGCCGCCGTCGCCGCAGAGGTTGGTGAGCGGTATCCCATCTACGAGCTGACAGTGCTATTCCTGTCGTATTCGGGGCTGCGCTCCGCAGAGGCGGCAGGCCTGGAAGTCCAAGATCTGACCTTCTCCCCCGGTCCAGTTGACCCTGAGACGGGTGCCGCGTCGATGTCCTGCACAGTGGCGGTCCGGCGCACAAAGCACCGGCGGAACCGGCAATGGACAACCGGCACTCCCAAGACGAGGCGGTCTCGGCGCACGGTGCCTCTGCCGGGATGGTTGGCCCAGCGAATGGCCGACTATCTCGCTGAGACGCATCCTCGCGCGGATGAGCCGACCGCTCCCCTGTGGCCCGGCAGGCACGTCGGTGGCTCTCGCCACAAAGGCAGCCTCGCGGTCTGCGAGCTGGACTGGTCCCATCCGCTGGACTTCGGCACCTGGTACGAGACGGTGCTGAAACCGGCGATGGAGGCCGTGGGCTTGCCGGTGAGTAAGCCCGCGCGCACCGCCGAGGACGGCACCCGCGTCCCTGCCGTGAGGGGCGTCCGTCTGCATGACCTTGGCCGGCACACCTTCGCCGTGATGCAGCTGTCGGCCGGGACGCACTTTATGCAGGTGAGCCAGTGGTTGGGGCACGCCACCTACACCTTGACTCTCGACGTCTACGGCGACTGGATCCCGCAGCAGGACGGCGGCGGGGCGAACCTGCTCCCCGAGCCACCCGCCCCGGCGCAGCGCACCCAGACCCCAAGCAACGTCGTGCCCTTCCGGCGGGTCAATTAGGCCGAGTAGGACTCACCGCAGACGAGGCAGAACATTGGGCCGCTGTCTGCGCGCTCCTCTGGGACCTTCACGGGTTCCCACGGGTGGCAAGGGGGTTCGATGATGATCATGTCGTTTGGCTCGTGGAGCGCGGTCGGTGCAGAAGCGGTGTTCTTGCCCGGTCTGTAGTTCTTGCCGAATACCTTCTTCATCTCGCCATTCACTACGTCCTGCATATGAAACTCGCCGACTTCCCGCAAGTAGGTTCCTTGGCCTTCCGTTTGCCAGTCCTCCGGAGAAGCGCGGCTACCGCAGAGCGGGCAAGCGAACATCAGTGGGTCCGCGGCGTCGGGAGGTCGTAACTCGGTTGGTCCGTTGTGCCATTTGAACTCCTGCCCGCAGCTTTGGCACATGCGTCGAAGGAAGCCGTCGGCATCGACTGGGAATTCCACCGGAATCTCCACACCCCCCCCTTATGCGTTGAAATCGAGAAAGACCGAGTCACGGAAGTCTTCGCCGTTTTCAGTCTGGCCGGTAACAATGAGGTCGAACCGTTCTTTGTGATTGATGGTTAAGGCCTTGAGCTTCGCATCCTTGAATGCCGGCAACCGCTCAATGGGGAATCCCCAGATCCGGCCTGGGAACTCGCTCATGTTTTCTGCGTTCAAGTTCGTCAGGCTCTCGCCAGTACGGTTGATGATCTGAATCTGACCGCTGCTGCCTGTCCGACTGAAGTACCGTCCGTCGACTCGTGCCCCGCCTTGGCCGGATTGGCGTGGTATGCGTCGACCCATCGGGTATCCGCCACCCGGTGGGTCAGGAGGGCTGAAGTCACCCGTTTGCAGCCAGTCGTTGCCGTCGAGATTCACGGCGCACCCCGCGGTCCTAAGTCGTTGCGCGAGGTCCTTGCGCTTTTCGGCGCTGTCGTTGAGGCGCACAGCATGCCGACCAGCGACGTCGCTGAATGGCCTGACCCAGCCCAGCTCGACCAATACCGTTCGTTTTGAGTCCCGCCCCATGGCCATTCCCGCCTCGAACAGCACGTTTGGCCTTGCCTGAGGCTTGGGTTCGGCTTCGGGATCGTCATCGCCGTGCTTGTACGCCGGAAGCAGGTACGCAATCTCGTCAGGGGTCATCAAGACGACGACTGCCTGAGCCATCCCGAATGCGCAGTCGAGTACCTGGCCGATATACGGACTAGCCGAGCCGGTTTCATGGAGTGCCTCACTCCACTCGATCGGGTGCAGTCCGATAGCCCGAAGGAAGGTGAACATCTCTCGGCGAGCCGCGTCGTTGCGGCCATGGATGACAAATACGTGCTTGGGGTCGGGATCCGACATGTGCACAGGATATTGCGACGGTCCGACACCGCCCCGGCGTGTCGCGACTCGTGTTTCTCTAGCTAACTATTCTCAACCCGGCGATACCCCGGCGACCGGGGCGGATTCGAGTGGTATTCGGTCGGTTCGCAAAAGTTCAGATA
The DNA here is from genome assembly GCA_050175175.1 of Mycolicibacterium sp. Taxonomy (GTDB): domain Bacteria; phylum Actinomycetota; class Actinomycetes; order Mycobacteriales; family Mycobacteriaceae; genus Mycobacterium. The sequence goes on from JBFXJE010000012.1 coordinate 17,932, forward strand.
GGTTCGTAGAGGTTCGCAAAAGACCTGTGCACGTTGATGTTTGGACGACATTAGGGACGATTTCGCCTGGTAGATAATGAGCTAGGCTAAGTTTCAAAACCCGTACAGTGTGAGTTCGAATCTCACCGAGGGCACCAGGTCAGCGACCCTGGAGCGATAGGCTCCGAACGTGCTCAAGGAACGGCCGGTGTGCATCCCGCAGCCTGCACTGACGGGCTGCCGGTCCTCACCTAGCCGGCAACGCAGTGACCGAGTGAACCGCCGCCTGCACGTTCTCACCATCGCCTGCTGGATCGCCGCGGCGGTCTCCGCGTCCTTCGGAGCCTTTCAGCTTGCCCTCGGCGGCGCGCTGTGGTGGCTTGGTGCTATCAACCTGGTGTGCGGGTTTGTATCCCTGTTGATTCCACGGCTGTCTGGGTTCGGCGAGTTGCTCGCACCGATGATATTCGTCGTCTTTGCGTATGTTTCGGTCGGATTCATCTGCTTCACCGTCGGGACCGGCACCGGGCTGCAGTTCTATTTCCTTGTTTCAGCCACGCTCGTGGTGTTAGTTCTCGGTATCGAACGAATCGTGTTGGCCTCGACGATCGTGGCCGTCGGCATGGCCATCACACTTGTTCTCGAACTCACCGTGCCCCACGACCGCGGCCTGGGGCCGTCCTGGACCCTGACCGCGGGATTCATCAGTTCCACTGTCTCCTCGGCGGTGATGATCGTCGCCACGATCTGGTACACCCTGCGCGAGACCGAACGTGCCGAGAAGGCGATGGAGGCCGAATACGAACGCTCCGAGAGGTTGCTGTCCAACATCCTCCCCGAGACCATCGCCGACCGGCTGAAAGATCCGTCGCACACGGTCATCGCCGACAAGTACGACGATGCGTCGATCTTGTTCGCCGACATCGCGGGCTACACGAAGCGGGCAAGCGACACCGCGCCCGCCGAACTGGTCCGTTTTCTTGACCGGCTGTATACCGGCCTGGACGCCCTCGTCGATCGGCACGGACTGGAAAAGATCAAGACGAGTGGCGATTCCTACATGGTGGTGAGCGGGGTGCCCACCCCCCGCGCGGACCACGTGGAGGCGCTCGCGGCGCTGGCCCTCGATATGGCAGAAGCGGTCGCGGACCTCAAAGACTCCGAAGGCCGGGACGTTCCCTTGCGAATCGGCATGGCCACCGGCCCAGTAGTCGCGGGCGTGGTCGGCGCGAAGAAGTTCTTCTACGACGTCTGGGGCGACGCGGTCAACGTGGCCTCCCGGATGGAGACCACCGATGAAGAAGGACGAATCCAGGTTCCCGACAACATCTATCAGCGTCTCCGTGGCTCGTTCGTATTCGAGGAGCGCGGCTTGGTCGATATCAAAGGAAAGGGCTTGATGCACACCTGGTATCTGGTCGGCCGCCGGGCCGGGGTGGTCACTCCTACCGGTTCTGTGTAATCACCGCTTCTCTGTGATTTCCGCCTTGCTGTCCTGCTGCTCCAGCAGTCGGGCATAACCGGCGCCCATGCCCAGCAGGATCAATCCGACGACGATGAACACCGCGACCCGGAAGACGCCGTCCAGCGTACCCAGATCGAAGAGAAAGAGTTTTGCCATCGCTGCGGCCACCAGACCCAGCCCGCCGCCGATCGGAACGGAGCGCTGCGGGCGGGATAAACGCGCGGCGTAGCCGAACAATCCTGCCGCCAGTGCGATCCAGCAGATGGTCGCTGCCATATGTCCGGCATAGAAGCCTTGGCCTACCCCGCCGATCAGTACTCCCAACGTGACGGTGAACGACGTGACGGCGTAGATGATCACGCCCACCGCGCTCCCCCACAGCGTCCTCGACGTACTCCCCCATGACCACACCACTGCTACTGCGCAGGAGGCCAGCAGGATGCTGGATACCACGGTGGAAACCGCTGCGGCCCGCGCGATCTCAGTCGGCACGAGCAGAAACGCGGGCGGTGAATAGCTCAGCTGGACAACGGCCCCGATAATCACGAATGCCAGCGCGGCCCACCGCGCCACAATGTCGCGGCGTCCTGCGACCGCTACCACCAGCCCCAACGCCAACAGCACCGGCCCCGCGACCTCACCATCGAAGGCCGCCGTCACCGCGATCAGCGCGGCAACCGCCGACAGAGCCGAGAAAACCTGCCGCACCACACCGGGAACGCCCGGAAGCTGTTCGCCGACAAAGACGATCGCCAGGAGTGCGGCGGCCAGGGTGGCAGCCATGAGTGCCGCGGTCACCCGGTCCACCGCGAGTCCCACGCACAGGACCGGGGTCACCCCGATGGCGGTCAGCAACGCCATGGCCACCCGGTTAACCGTCCCGGGCAACAGGATCAGCGTGGATCCGAGCGCCACCACCGCGGCGATAGCGGACGCGCCGGCGAGCCAATAGTCATCGCTGGACGTGAGGTATCGCCCAGCCAGTGCCGCCAGCACCGGCAGGACCGCGGCACCGACGCGCGCGCCGTGCAACCAGATCCAGTCCCTGCCGAGTGCGGCCGGCACCGATACCGCCGACAGCGCCAGCATGAACCCGACGAGCAGCAACGTGAAGCCATCGGTGACGACGGGAGCCAGACCGATCAGGGGCACCAGAACCAGCAGCGCGAGATGCTCGGAATCCCAGCGGCGGGCGAGGGCCAGCCCGCCACCGGCGATCGCCGCGGCGAGGATCAGCCCGGGCCCCGCCGAGACCCAGTCGTAGATCGTTGTGACGGCGATGATGTCGATGTATCCGGCGGCGATGCCGGTGGCGGCCAGAGCGATCGCCCCGACCCGCCCGCCCGGGCGGTTGTGCAACCACCCCGCGGCGCCGACCAGGGCCCCGGCCAGTATGGCTCCGGCCGCCACCCGGAACTCCGGACGCAGGATGCCCGCTTGCGCAGCCAGCACCAGCAGCAACACCACACCGATCAAGGTGACTGCGACTCCCGCGACGGCCAGAAGCTTGGAGATCCAGCCGCTCGAACGCCGCTTCGGCGCCTTGACGACCGCCGGCGGAAACTGCGGCCACGCCGGTGGGGGGCCGGGAGAGTAATTCGGCCACGGCGGCGTCGCCGGCAGCGGGTAGTGCGGCGCGGCCTGCTGCTGCGGCGCCGCCGCGTGCCAGGCGGGAGGGGGCACGAGCGGCTGCCGACTCCCCGACGGCGGACGCTCGGCGAGAATCCGATCCAGCGCCGCGAGGTCGGCGGACACCCGGCCGAGCTGACGAGATATGGCGGCGAAATCTTGCGAAAGCCGGGAGATGACAGCGCTGGGCGATTCGGTCATTGCGACATCGTCGCAGCGACCGGCATACGAGCGGATGAGTACAACTACTCGTCGAGGCCGTGCTCGATGGCGTAACGCGTCAATTCGACCCGGTTGCCGATCTGTAACTTACGAAACGTTGCCTGGATATGGTTTTCCACCGTGCGATGACTCAGCGCTAGCCGCGCCGCAATCTGCTTGGCGGTCAGGCCCTTGGCGACGTACCGCAGCACCTCCGTCTCGCGTTCGGTCAGCGTAGGGCCGGCCGGGCCGGCTGGACCTGCCGAGTTCCGCGCGATGCGCCGATACTCACCGAGGACCAGACCCGCAAGACCCGGCGTGAACACCGCTCTGCCCTGTGCGCTGGCCCGCACGGCCGCGGCGAGCTCCTGCTTGGATGCGCTCTTCACCAGGTACCCGAGGGCTCCCGCCTTCACCGCCTCGAGAACGTCGTCATGTTCGTCGGACGCCGAGAGCACCAGAATGCGCGAGTTCGGGGATACCGCGAGAACCTCGGCCGTTGCCCGCGCGCCGTCTCCATCGGCCAACCGCATGTCCATCACCACCACGTGCGGCCGCACCACGGCAGCCCGGCGGCTTGCCGACGCGACACCGTCGGCGGTAGCCACGACGTCGAAGCCTTCATCGGTCAGGTCGCGGGCCACGGCATCACGCCAGATGGGGTGATCATCGACCACCATCACACTGGTTCGCTGCTCGGTCATCGGGGCCTCTTCCTACGCGGGACCGTCATCTCCCATTCTGTCCCGGAACCAACACCGGTGGTCAGCTCGGCGGTTCCTCCTAACGAATTTAGTCGTCCGACAATCGATTTCGCGACGCCCACCCGGCCCTGGCCGACCGCTTCCTCGAGCCGACCCGCGGCGATGCCTACCCCGTCGTCTCGCACGGTCACAGTGACGCGATCGCCGAGGTCCTCAAGCAGGACAAACACTCGCGCGTCGGGCCCGGCATGTGCCTCGGCGTTGTCCAGCGCATTGGACACGGCTGCGAACAACTCCTCGGCGACCGACGATTCGAGCACAACCGGGTCGGCAGGCACGCTCACCGAAATCCGGTCGGAAGCACGGCGTCGCAGCAGCACTCCCAAGTCGGTGGTGGCAGCATCGATTGGCTCGGCGTCGCCGGAACTGACCAATCTACGCAACGCCCGCTCCTGCGCACCGGCCAACTCGGCCAATTGACTTGCTTCACCGCCGATTTCCCGTCCGCGGCGTGCCATCAAGGCCAGCACCTGAATCGCACCGTCGTGGACCTGCCGCGACAACCGTTCCCGTTCCTCGACTGACGCGGACAACCGGGCTGCCTGCATCAGATCGGCGTGTGCCCGCCGCGCGGTCTGCGCGGCCAGCCCGACCGCGAGTCCGACTGCCAACTCGATCACGATCGTGGCGTTGCGGCCCAGATCGATATGCACGTACCCCTTCAGCGCGGCACTGGAGGCCATCACGACCAAACCGGTGAGCATCCCGCCGACCGGCCCGAACATGATCGCCGCCGAGATCGTGGCATTGGTCGCCCACAAGGTGGTCGGCCAAGACTGGTTGTCCAGCACCCACTGGTCGGAGGCGATGAACTCGGTTGACAGCATCAGCGCCACCACCACGACAATTTCGGCGATCACCCAAGCCGGTGCGCGGGCAAAGCCGTGCAGGTAACCGACAGCGAACATGGCGCTCGAGCCGATCAGGACCCCGAAGAGCAGCCAACCGACCGCCCGGTGTTGCAGGTCAGCGTTGATCGCCAGCTGGAAGCTCAGCGCATAGACACAGCTGAGCAGGCGGAAAACTTGGGCGGCCCGCCACAGCGGCGCCGCCGGATCGCTCGCTGCATCACGTTGTGGAAACACGGTTCTTCCGTTCGTGTTTCGCCCAAACCGGGTGGGTCCCGGCGGGTCAGGAAACCGCACCGTTGATAGCCGGCTTGTCGATCATCCCCTCCTCGAGGCCCCAGTTCGCGGCGATCTCACGGTACCTGCCCGTCTCGATCAGATGCTCAAGAGCTTGTAACAGCGACTGCGCCAAGGGTGAACCCTTTTGAACCGGCCAACCGTAGGGCGCGGCATCGAATACCTGACCGGCCCGCACGAGCTTGCCGTTGGTCTGTTTGATTGCGTACAACGTGACCGGCGAGTCGGCCGACATCGCGTCAACCTCGCCACCGATTACGGCATTGGTTACCTCGTCCTGGGTGTCGAACGGGACGATCTCGATCGGCGGCCGTCCGGCATCGGTGCACTTCTGACTTCTTGCCGGCAGCTCATCGGTTTCCTGCACGGTGGTCACCTGAACGGCGATCTTCCGGCCGCAGGCGTCTTCCGGATCGATGTCGCCGCCAGCCGGTTGCGCCCACAGAGTGCCCGCGGACAGGTACGTGACGAAATCGACCTGCTCCTCCCGTTCTCTGGTGTCGGTGAGCGAGGCCATGCCGACATCGAAGGTTCCGTCCTGAACCGACGGGATGATCTTGGCGAAGTCGGCCTCGCGGTAGTCCGGGTTCAGCCCGATGGTGCCCGCGATCGCGTCCATCAGGTCAACGTCAAACCCGACGAGCCTGCCGTCGGGATCTTTGAACTCGTTCGGCGGGTACGGAATCTGGACTCCGATGACGAGATTGCCGGACGTCTTGATCTGCTCCGGCACGGTGCCGGCGATCGCATCGACCCGCTGGGCCTGAACCGCATCGGTGGCGGCCGGTCTGGTCGGTTCGGAGCTACCGGAACACCCGGACAGCGCCAGGGCCGTGGTGGCAGCGTACGCAGCAACGATCTGCCAGGTCGTTGGCCGGCGGGTTCGAGATCCAATCCACACCACCATGTGCCTCCACTTTTCCGGTTCTTGACCGACAGGCGAACATTAACCAGCGGATATCCACATCACAGCGGTACCGCGAAATCGGGCGGTTGAGGGCCCGGATGTGCCAAACTTCGCGCATGGAAACCTCCGCTCCCCCAAGCATGTTGCAGCATCTCTGGAAGTCCGCGCTCGTGTCCGGAGTGCTCGCGGTGATACTCGGCGTCATGGTGTTGGCCTGGCCCGGAAAAACGCTGCTGGTCGCTGCCATCTTCTTTGGCGCGTACCTGCTGGTAACCGGGATCACCCAGGTGGTCTTCGCCTTCAGCCTGCATGTATCCGCCGGTGGGCGGGTGCTGCTATTCCTCAGTGGCGCGGCGGCATTGATTCTGGCCGTTCTCTGCTTCCGCAGCTTGCAGGACTCGATCCTGCTGCTGGCCATCTGGATTGGAATCGGCTTCATCTTCCGCGGTGTGGCAACCGCGGTATCGGCGATCAGCGACCCGACGCTTCCCGGCCGAGGCTGGGAGCTCTTCATCGGCGTGATCAGCCTGATCGCCGGCGTCATCGTGCTGGCCTCGCCGTTCGAGTCGCTCGCGACGCTGACGCTGGTCGTCGGAATCTGGCTCATCGTGCTCGGCGTCTTCGAAGTGGTGTCGGCGTTCGGCATTCGCAAGGCGAGCAAGGACGTGGCCAAGATCAAAGAAGAGCTTGCGGCCCCGGCTGCCGACTGAGGCCAAAAGTCCCTAGCGCCGACGGTCTACCGGATTACTACACTTCGTCGTAGATCTAACGGATGAAGCGGGGCACGACTCCGGAGGGTGGCGAATGAACGCACTCGATGTGTCGCGTTGGCAGTTCGGCATCACGACCGTCTACCACTTCATCTTCGTGCCCTTGACGATCGGACTGGCTCCACTGATCGCCGTCATGCAGACGGTATGGGTGGTGACCGACAATCCGGCGTGGTACCGATTGACCCGCTTCTTCGGGAAGCTCCTGCTGATCAACTTCGCGATCGGGGTGGCAACCGGGATCGTGCAGGAGTTCCAGTTCGGGATGAACTGGAGCGAGTATTCCCGGTTCGTCGGCGACATCTTCGGCGCCCCCTTGGCTTTCGAGGGGTTGATCGCGTTCTTCTTCGAGTCGACGTTCATCGGGCTGTGGATCTTCGGGTGGAACCGCTTGCCCCGCCTGGTGCATCTGGCATGTATCTGGATCGTCGCCTTCGGCGTCAACGCATCGGCGTATTTCATCATCGCGGCCAATTCGTTCATGCAGCATCCGGTGGGTGCCAGGTTCAATCCGGAATCCGGCCGGGCCGAACTGGTGGATTTCGGCGCCCTGCTGACCAATAACACCGCGATTTGGGCTTTCCTGCACGCCATCACCGCATCGCTGCTGACCGCCGGAGCCTTCGTCGCCGGCATCAGTGCATGGCTCATGGTTCGGACACACTCCCGTCCGGGCGAGGAGACCGAGGCACGAACGATGTACCGACCTGCCACGATCCTGGGCAGCGTGGTCGCTTTGGTTGCCGCGGTCGGCCTGCTGGCCACCGGCGACGCCCAGGGCAAGTTGATGTTCGTGCAGCAGCCGATGAAAATGGCATCCGCAGAATCGCTGTGCCACACCGAAACCGATCCCAACTTTTCGATCCTCACGGTCGGCACACACAACAACTGCGACAGCATCACCCGGGTGATCGAGGTGCCATACGTACTGCCCTTCCTGGCCGAGAGCAAGTTCTCAGGGGTCACCCTTGAGGGGGTCGAGGACCTACAGCGAGTGGCGGAACAAAAATTCGGCCCCGGGAACTACCGGCCCAACCTCTTCGTGACCTACTGGGCGTTCCGCGCGATGATCGGATTGCTGCTGATTCCGGTGGCGTTCGCGCTGCTCAGCCTCTGGCTGACGCGCCGGGGACGGATACCCGATCAGCGATGGTTCGGGTGGTTCGGAATTCTCACCATCCCCACACCCTTCCTGGCGAGTTCGGCGGGCTGGGTTTTCACCGAGATGGGCCGTCAGCCCTGGGTCGTGGTGCCCAACCCGACGGGTGACCAACTGGTACGTATGACCGTGCAGGACGGGGTGTCCAACAACTCCGCCGGGACGGTGCTGTTCTCGCTGGGAGTGTTCGCGCTGGTGTACGGCGCCCTTGCGGTGGTGTGGTTCTACCTGATGCGCCGCTACGTGGTCCAGGGCCCACAAGAACACGATTCAGAGCCGGCGCCGCCGGCGCCACCAAACAGCGACGACGTCGCGCCGCTGTCGTTCGCCTACTAGGAGATCGCCGTGGCCCTCTATGAGCTGTGGTTCTACCTCATTGCGGTCCTGTTTCTGGGCTTTCTGGTACTCGAGGGATTCGACTTCGGGGTGGGCATGCTGATGGCCCCGTTGGGCTCGAGCGGCGAGGGTGATCCCGACGATCGCCGGCGCGCGGTGCTCAACACCATCGGTCCGGTGTGGGACGGCAACGAAGTCTGGCTCATCACCGCCGGCGCCGCAATGTTCGCCGCGTTCCCCAACTGGTACGCCACCCTGTTCTCGGCGCTGTACCTGCCGTTGCTGGCGATTCTCTTCGGAATGATCCTGCGAATCGTCGGGATCGAGTGGCGGGGAAAAATCAACGACCCGCAGTGGCGCCGATGGGCCGATATCGGCATTGCGATCGGCTCATGGCTGCCGGCGGTGCTATGGGGCGTCGCCTTCGCGATTCTGTTGCGCGGCTTGCCTATCGACGCCGACGGGCAATCACTTGCCGGAATCGGCGACGTATTGAACCTCTACACATTGCTCGGCGGATTGGCGACCGCCTCACTCTTCGCCTTCTACGGATCGGTGTTCATTGCACTGAAGACGGCCGGGGCGATCCGCGCGGATGCGCTGCGCTTCGGCCGGATCCTGGCGGTCCCGGCGATTGCGCTCGCCGGCGGATTCGCACTGTGGACCCAGCTCGCCTATGGAAAGCCGTGGACCTGGCTAGCGTTGGGAGTGGCCGTGGCGGCCCTGTTGACGTCGGTGTGGCTGGTGCGCCAGGGCACCCGCGAAGGTTGGGCGTTCGCGTCGATGGTGCTCGTCATTGCCGCAGTGGTGGTGCTGATCTTCGGGTCGATGTACCCGAACCTATTGCCGTCGACGCTCAATCCGGATTGGAACGTAACCATCGAGAACGGCTCGTCGACGCCCTACACGCTGCGCATAATGACCTGGGCCTCGCTCACCCTCCTGCCATTGGTCATCGGGTACCAGGCGTGGTCCTACTGGGTGTTCCGCAAGCGGATCAGCGCCGACTCGATACCAGCTTCCATCGGATTGTCTAGGCACCCGTCCTGACAGCGAACACGCACGGCCCGATCGACCCGCGACTTTGGCGGGTGTCCGGCGCGATGCGTCGTTTCTTGATCGCCACCACGATGTGCGGCGTACTCACCGCGGCCTGCACGATCGCCTCGGCGGTGGTGCTGGCAGCAGTGGTAGCGCGGGTGATCACCGACCCAGCGTCGCGTGAATTCGGCCAGCACACAGCATCTATCGCAGTCCTGACCGCGCTGTGGACGGCCCGGACCGTCATCGTCTGGCTGCAGAACAGACTGGCTCAACGCGGTGCCAGTGCGGTGATCGCCGACCTCACCGATCAGGTTCTGAGGACGGTGGCCATCCGGCCGCCGCGTGAGCTCGCCCGGCTACGGGACGATGCTGCCGTCGTCGTCACTCGCGGCCTGGACGGATTACGGGTGTACTTCTCCACCTATCTGCCGTCGCTGTTTCTGGCGGCCATCCTGACGCCGGCCACCGCCGCGGTGATCGCGCTGTATGACTGGCCATCGGCACTGATCATTCTGATCGCTTTGCCACTTATTCCCATCTTCATGGTGCTGATCGGTTTGGCGACAGCGGACCGCTCGGCCGCAGCGTTGGCGGCGATGTCAACCTTGCAGTCCCGACTTCTCGACCTGGTGGCCGGACTACCAACGCTGCGCTCCTTCGGGCGGGCTCAGGGCTCGGCCGCGCGGATCACCGAACTCAGTGCCGCACATCGCCGTTCGGCAATGGCGACGATGCGGATCGCTTTCCTGTCCGCGCTCGTCCTGGAACTGCTCGCGACGCTCGGGGTGGCGCTGGTAGCAGTCAGCGTCGGTATGCGCCTGGTATACGGCGAAATGACATTGACCGCGGGCCTGACCGCGCTGCTGCTGGCGCCCGAGGTGTTCTGGCCGCTGCGTCGGGTCGGCGCCGCGTTCCATTCCGCCCAGGACGGAAAGACCGCCGTGGCAGCCGCCTTTCGACTCATCGACGACACCACAAGCGGGCCTCCGGCTGGATTCCGGGACGTACAGGCTCCGGTGACCGTGCGGGTCGTTGACCCCTGCGTGGATGCCCGGCCAGCCCGAGTGACGGTGTTGACGGGTCCGAACGGCGCGGGAAAGACCACCTTGCTGCAGACCATCCTCGGCCTGCAGCAGGGTGCGCGGGTCTGGGTGAACGATGTTCCCGTCGCCGACCTCGACCTGCAGAAATGGTGGTCCCAAGTGGCCTGGCTGACGCAGCGGCCGGTGCTGATCCCCGGCACGGTATTGGACAATCTCAATTTGTTCGGGCCATTGCCCGACCTGGCGGCGGCATGCCGGGCGGCCTGCTTCGACACCGTAGTGGCCGAGCTGCCCGACGGCCTTCGCACCGTTATCGGCCGCGGCGGTGCCGGCCTCTCGCTGGGGCAACGCCAACGCCTCGGGCTCGCCCGAGTCCTCGGCTCGGCGGCGTCTCTGCTGCTTTTGGACGAGCCCACTGCGCATCTCGATCAACCGACCGAGGATCGGGTACTGCGGGCCATCACCCGGCGAGCCGTCGCCGGCGCCACCGTGATCGTGGTCGGCCATCGGGAGCCGGTACTTGCCATCGGCGACGTGGTCACCCAGATGGGGGTGGTCGGTGTCCACTGATTCTGAATCTCGAACCGATTCTCTCCTGCCGGCCTGGCGATTGCTGCGGCCACGGGCGTCCCGGCTCGCAGTGGCAGTCATGTTGGGCGCGGGTTCGCTGGGCAGCGCGCTCGCGCTGGCGGGTGTGTCGGCGTGGCTTATCACCAGGGCCTGGGAAATGCCGCCGGTGCTGCACCTGACGGTAGCCGTGGTCGCGGTCCGGGCGCTGGGGATCTCCCGCGGGGTGCTGGGCTACTGCGAGCGGTTGGCATCGCATGACATGGCGCTTCGATCCGCCGGCACCGCACGCGAACAGCTCTTCACCCGGCTGGCGAACGGTCCGATCGACGCCGTCATGCGGCTGCCCGGTGGCGACCTGGTGTCACGGGTCGGAGCCAACGTCGACGAGTTGGCTGACGTCTTGGTACGGGCCGTGGTCCCCGCGTGCGTCGCCGCAATTCTTGGTGTGGCGGCGGTCGCGACGATCGCCGTCATCTCCCCCGCTACCGCGGTGTTACTCGCCGCATGCCTGGCGATCGCTGGGGTGCTGGCGCCCGCAATCACAGCCCGGGCCGCATCCGCCGCTGAAACCATTTCTGTTCAACATCATTCGAGCCGTGACACCGCCGCGATGCTTGCTTTGGATCACGCGGCGGAGTTACGTGTGAGTGGCAGGCTGTCCGGGGTCATCGCCGAGGCCGGGACCGCACAGCGCCGATGGGGACGCGCGCTGGACCACGCTGCCGCGCCGGCCGCGGTAGCCGCGGCGGCACCCACCGCCGCCATCGGTGTGAGTGTGATCGGAGCTTTGGTCGCAGCCATCTCGCTGGCCGGAACCGTTGCCCCGACCACCCTCGCGATTCTGATGTTGTTGCCGCTTTCGGCGTTCGAGGCCACGGCCGCGCTGCCCGGGGCCGCCATAGCCCTGACACGGGCCCGGATCGCCGCACGCCGATTGACTGCGCTCGCCGATGCCGACGACGAGTTCAGTCGCGCTGCCGTCGTATCACTCGACCTTCGTCCCGGTGCGCGTGTCGCCGTCGTCGGCCCGAGCGGCTGCGGTAAGACGACGCTACTCATGCAGACCGCAGGACTGCTGGGCGGACCAGGAGCCCCGTGCGGGGTGTTCTTCGCCGAGGACGCCCACCTGTTCGCCACCACCGTCCGGGACAACTTGCTGGTCGCACGGGGCGACGCCACCGATGACGAATTGCGGGATGCGCTGCGGCGCAGCGGGCTCGGGGGTTGGCTCGATCAGCTGCACGACGGATTGTCCAGCATTCTGGTCGGCGGCGCGGCGGCTGTCTCGGCGGGACAGCGCCGGCGGCTGCTGCTAGCCAGGGCACTGATCTCACATGCACCCACGCTGCTGCTCGACGAACCGACCGAACATCTCGATGCTTCCGACGCAGACCGGCTACTGGCGGATCTGCTGACGCCCGGCGGGCTGTTCTCGACGGACCGCACCGTGGTGGTGGCCACCCACCACCTACCCCCCAATTTGCCCGACCAAGCTGCACATACAGTCGTCAACCTGGCAGTTCGGCGAGTAATCTCACCGGCATGAGCGAACCGCCGCAGCCTCCCCCGTACGGGGCGTACCCGGGTGGCTATCCGCCGCCACCACCACAGCAGCAGTACGGTACTTATCCCGGCGGTTACCCGCCGCCCGGTGCAGCCGCCCCAAAGAACGGACTCGGAGTGGCGTCGCTCGTGGTCGCCATCATCGCCCTGTTCTCGGTCATCGGCGGCGTCGTGTTGGGGGTTATCGCGATAATCCTGGGTTTTCTGGGCCGGGGAAGGGTCAAGCGCGGCGAGGCCAACAACGGCGGCATCGCGACCGCTGGGATCGTGCTGGGCGCGTTGAGCATCATCGAGTCGATCGTGGTGATCGGCTTCATGGTGTGGGGCTTCAACGAGGTGGGTGGCACCGACTATGTGGACTGCCTGAGCCGCGCCGGGTCCGATCAGCAGGCCATCCAGGACTGCGCCGACGAATTCACCCAGCGGGTCGAGGACCAGTTCTCCATTACGATGACGCCGATGCCCTAGGCCCTAGGCCCTTCCGGGGAAATGCTTCACTATTCCCTCCTGCACGACGGTGGCGAACGGTCGGCCGGCGGGGTCGAAGAAGTGGCCGGTGCCCAGCCCACGAGAAGCGGCCGCCACCGGTGACGTCGTTGAGTAGAGCACCCAGTCATCGAAACGAAAGGGCCGGTGGAACCACACCGAGTGGTTGGTGGTGACCGCAAAGATGCGGTCGTAGCCCCAGGACAGCCCGTGCGTGGTGATGATCGAGTCGAGAACCGTGGTGTCCGACGAGTACACCAGTGCTGCGCCGTGGAGTACCGGATCGTCGGGCATGGCGCCTTTGGCCTTCATCCATACCCGGTTGTGGGTGAGCCGCTCACCTTTATCTCGCATGACCCAGGCGGGATCGTTGCTGTAGCGCCACTCGATGGGACGTAGCGCATTGACGAAGTGCGGGACAACCTCCTCGTATCCGCGCAGTAACTCGTCGATCGGCGGCAATCCGCATGGGTCGTCCACGGCCGGCACCTCGATCCCGTGCTCAAGCCCGCTACCACCCGCGAGGTACGACACCAATGCGGTGGTGAGCAGTTGTCCCTGTTGGACGACGTCGACGCGGCGGTTGGCGAACCGGCGTTCGTCCCGCAGTCGCGCTACCCGAAACTCCAGGTCCAGCGCTGGATCGCCACCCGCGATGAAATGCACGGATAACGCGCTCGGCGGTAGATCCCGGTCGAGTGTCCGGCCGGCGGCGACGAACGCCTGCGCCATCATCTGTCCGCCGAACGTGCGGATGGGGTTTTTACTCGGATGGGCTCCGATGAAGGTGTCGGCGTCGCCGCGCTCGAGATGCAGTATCGACAGCAGTTCCTGGAAATCGCTCACCGTGCTCGCTCCCCGGGCTAGACGTCGTCCTCCCCGATGCGGTGAACATGGATCAGATTCGTTGACCCTACGGTGCCCGGCGGAGCACCCGCGACGATGACCACCAGATCGCCCCTTTTGTACCGGCCCAGTTCGAGCATGGACTGGTCGACTTGGCGGATCATCCCGTCCGTGGTGTCGATGTGGGGGACGATGAACGTCTCGGTTCCCCACGTCAGAGCCAACTGACTGCGCACCTCGGGTAACGCGGTGAACGCCAGAACCGGCAGCGGCGTGTGCAGCCGGGCGAGGCGGCGCACCGTGTCGCCGGATTGGGTGAACGCGACAAGCGCCTTGGCATCGAGTCGTTCGCCGATGTCGCGTGCCGCATAGGAGATCACCCCTCGCTTGGTGCGCGGCGTGTGGGTCAACGGCGGAGCTGCAACCGAGTTGTCCTCGACGGCCGAGATGATGCGGGCCATCGTCTTGACCGTCTCGAACGGGAACTTTCCCACCGACGTCTCGCCCGAGAGCATCACCGCATCGGCACCGTCCATGACCGCGTTAGCCACATCGGATGCTTCGGCACGGGTGGGACGGGAGTTCTCGATCATCGACTCCAGCATCTGGGTGGCGACGATGACGGGTTTAGCGTTCTCCCTTGCCATTTGGATAGCACGCTTCTGAACCAGCGGAACCTCTTCGAGCGGCAGCTCCACACCGAGATCACCGCGGGCAACCATGATCGCGTCAAAGGCCAGCACGATCGCCTCGAGATTGTCGATCGCCTCCGGCTTCTCCAGTTTGGCGATGACCGGTACCCGCCGGCCGACCCGATCCATCACTTGGTGCACCAGTTCGACGTCGCTGGGTGACCGCACGAACGACAGCGCAACCAGGTCGACCCCGAGCCGCAATGCGAACTCCAGATCATCGACGTCCTTCTCCGACAACGGCGGCGCCGAAACGTTCATGCCCGGCAGCGACATACCCTTGTTATTGCTAACCTGCCCGCCCTCGGTGACCGTGCACACCACATCGTTTCCGTCGATGTGCTCCACGACCAGACCGACATTGCCGTCGTCCACCAGGACGCGGTTACCCGGCGTGGCATCCTGGGCCAGGCGCTTATAGGTGGTGGACACTCGGTCGTGGGTACCCGCGCAGTCCTCGACGGTGATTCGGACGGTTTCGCCGTTAGTCCAGTGGGTGGGCCCGTCGGCGAACCGGCCGAGCCGAATCTTTGGTCCCTGTAGATCCGCGAGCACTCCGACGGCACGGCCCGTTACGTCGGAGGCGGTTCGGACACGCTTGTAGTTGGCCTCATGATCAGAATAGTCACCGTGACTGAAGTTCAGCCTGGCAACGTCCATCCCTGACTCGACGAGCTTCCTGACGGCCTCGTCTGTGGGAGTGGCGGGGCCCAGAGTGCAGACGATCTTTCCGCGTCTATTCACGGCTAGAGCATAGTCGCTACTCGACCCAGAGGACGGCGAGCGGAATGGCGCCTGGCCGGGCTGGCGCGGGTAGGTGTCTTCGCGCCCCCGCGTCGGCACTGATGTGCCTCCAGTCTCCTATCGCCGAGGTGCTTCCCAGAAGTTGGTGGCCCGGTACATCCCTGTCCCGCGTACAGCAGGCCGATGGGTGACGAAACGCGTTTCCTCAGTGCGTATCTCGAAGGGGCCCGGATCGAAGTACTCGCCGCTTCTCTAAGGCAGGTGTGAGCGCTCGCGCGGCTAGCTGCCGTGAACTGTCGGGACCAGCGGGAAACCCGGGAGGTTCCGCGCGACGGTCCACGCGGCGGCCGCGACGATGATCACTACCAGTGTCGGCACCGTCGAAAGCGGCCTTCCCCTGCCGCGGCGCACCAACACCCATGCCAGCAACATCGGAAGACCGATGAGCAGAAAAGCGTTGTCGACCAGCGCGGCGGAAAAATTCCCGTGCAGGACGTCATAGGTCATCCGCAAGCCACCGCAAGCCGGGCAATCCCACCCGGTCATCGCTTTGAAGGGACAGGGCGGGAATATGAAGCCCGGGTTGTGCGGATTTCCCAGTCCGACGTAAGCCAGGCCACCAACCACGGCTGCACCCGCGCCTAGAGCGGCGATGCGGTTGGTGCGATAGAACGTGCCGTCAGGTGCCATCGCGTAACGGCCGCCCCTCCGAATCGCGAACCTTGTCGGTGAGGATCAAGACCGCATCGATGATGCCCCAGACGACCGGTATCAAGAAGCCAATTCCACACGTCAGCAAGCCGATGACGAATCCGCCGAGCAGTCCGACCAGCAACTGGGTGATGCCCAGGCCCGTATAACCGAGGTAGATGCGGCCGATTCCCACGAGGCCTACCAGGCCCAGAAGCTGGAGCAATCCGGCAACCACTTTTGACTTCTCGGATAACGGCTCACCGGTGATGGGATGCCGGCCATAGGGCGCGGTGGGATCCATGTACATCGGCGAATACCCGGCCACCGGTGGTGGATACGCTCCGGGAGGTGGGTACTGGCCCGGCTGAGGGTACTGGCCCGGCTGAGGGTACTGCCCCGGGTGCGGCTGTTGCCCCGGCTGCTGCGGTGGAGGCGGATACCAATTTCCACCGTCATCGCCACTGGATCCGGGCTCGGTCATCCAACCAGCATGCCAGAACAAACACCCGTCAGAAAGGTGGCGGTTCGTGGGTCGCAACGAGCCAGGCCTGGTGTTGACGCTCAAGCTCGGCATTGATTTCTAACCGCCGTTCACGTTCCCATTTGATTCGGGCCGCGCGATCCTGACCGCGGGTGCGGCGCCGTTTCGGCATCATCGCTCCGCGCTTAGCAGAGGCATTGGTGCACAACGGTTTCGGTGGTAGCCCGCTAGGTTTCGCCAAAGCCGGAAAAAGTGTCCCGCCATGGGATTCAGTGGTGTAGGTATGCCCGGTCGGCGCGGTGAGAACGATGTCGCCACTAGGCCGCTGAACATCGCTCCATCCCTGACGGCCCCCATAAAACGTCTTGATCAAGTGATGGTATCGACATGCCGAACTACATTCATTCGGAGGGTCACATGATCAGGCTTTTTCTCGCCGCCCTGGCGTTCGCGGGACTCACCTGGGCCACACCAGCCCAAGCCGACGACTGCGGCCTCACAGGATGCCAACCAGGGCCATGGAATGGGCAGCTGATGCCAACATGGAACACCCCAGGCTTTTACGGTGGTTGGACGAATACCCCGGTGATCTGTAACCAGTTCACTTATCGGTGTGGGGGGTATGCGGACCAGCCGAACGGGTAAACCCCACCGCGATATCCCGTCAACAGATTCCGTTATCCAAAGCCGCCGACATGATTGCAGCAGCCGCATCCGGCGAGTAGCCGTAATTCTTGATCACCGCTTCAGCGGTGTAGCGGGAAGTCGATTCGTACATGTTGCAAGCGTTCAAGGCGACAGTGTTGAACAGGTTATTGCCGTTAATGTCGTCCAGATAGCCGAAGCCCTGCGCCTCAAGTTGCCGGTAAAAGCCCTCGATGTACGGGGATTCGGAATAGCGGTCACTGACAGGCTCGGCGGTCGCCGGGGCGGCCAGGAGCAGCGCGACGGTACCGAGAATCAGTAGTGCGCTCTTCACGACAGAAGTATGGGTCATGTCATGCCCGAGATTCTGCGGATCACCCGAACTTAGCCTCGCCCCTTCCGCCCGGTCGTTATCGTCGTATCGATGAGGGCTGTCCTGCTTACCGCCGCAGTGTTGGCCGCGTTGTTGGCCGCGCCGACTGCAGCCGCCCAAGACAACTGCGACCCCAATTATTCGGGCTGCGTACCGATAGCGTCCGATGTTGATTGCCAAAACGGCGGGGGGGACGGGCCTGCCTACCTCAGTGGCTCCGCGCAGGTGATCGGTGTGGATATCTACAAGCTCGACAGGGATAAGAACGGCATCGCCTGCGACTGAAAACGCAAAGGGTGACCCGCCCCCAAAACCACCACGAAAAGAGGAACGGGCCACCCTGCGGCGCGGCAAGGAAGGAGCCGCGCTAAGTGGGCCAGCGTTATGGCTACACCGGCCCACCCTGGTTCTACATTGCTGTTTTCCTGTACCTGTTCAGCGTCATCAGTTCCCCTAGCGACCAGCTGAAGGGCGTCGCCATCCAACGCGCCGATTGAGGGCCGAGGGTGGTATCCATTCCAAGCTGCTGGGGATGAGCGATCAGCCTCGCCGAGGCCGTGAGGATCACAGTGTTGATATCCGATGCCGGTACGTCGGTCGGCACATCATCGATTTCTACTGTCGTCCAGCCCTCTCCGCGCGTGTACGACTTGGCCAAACTCGCGACTGCGGCGATAACCGCCTCGGCCTGCTCCAGCCGGGGATCGGGATCGTCAGCCTCGGGGTCGAAATCGTCCCACCCGAGAAACTGCGCCAACTGAACAGCGGTAACCATCAGCCAGCGTCAACGGTCAACAGGGTCACAGCAGCAGGCTGGGCCAGGGCAACGTCATAGCGGGTAACCACCCGAATGCCGACAGAGTCATAATCGCCCCAGGTCTGGTCCAGGATCGCCACATCAGCGTCCACATCCCTTGCAACGATTACCTTGGAGAAATCCACCAGAGCGACCCGTGCCAGTGGGCCGCTCAGGTCGGGGATGTTGTCGGTGATGATGACGGGCAGGCCCAGAAGTTGTAGGGCGGTGCCGTTTTGGACAGTCGATGGATCGAACAGATAGCGTGCATCGGCTTCGCCCACCTTCAATTTCCGCAGAGCAGCAAAGCTCGCAGAGGTCATAACCCAATGGGTTGGCGTGACGTGGTTCCCTTGCGCAGTCGCCAGCCCGTCAATCAGCGAATCGGGATCGGCCAAGTCGAGAATCCCGGTCGCGATGCTGGAAGCGCGAAGGATGCCCTTGATGGTGTTGGAGGTTCCGGCCCCGTCCCACAAAGCAGCATCCAAAGCGCTAGCGACATCGGTGACAAGGCGGGTTCGCAGCACTGCCTCCAGGCCGACAACGGATGTACGGATCAGTTCATTACTGAGGCGAACCAACACTTTCAAGCTCTTGAGCGTGGACGGCAACAGCGTCACCTCATCCAGGTCGATGCCGGAATCATCGATCTGGACGCCTTCGCCCACGAAGGCAGCAGCGGCACCGGATGCGATGCGCGGAACCCGAAGGGGTGAGTTGGTGTCGATGATCGTCGGGCCTGCGGCTAGGAAGCTGGAAGCCTGCTGAAGAGGCTCAACCAGGAGGGAGGCGACCTGCGACTGAATCAGGGCAGCGTTCGCCGAAGTTAATTCGATAGTCATGTTTCGTCTTTCAGTGGGGAACGGTTTTAGTTGTTCGCCACCAGGGCGGAAGCTTCAGACGTGTCGGCTGGCCCAGACGGGGCACGCGCAGAACGATGAGCAGGGAAGGGGAATCGGTCCCCGAATTGTGTTGGGAGGCTTCTGGCCTCACCCCAATTTTATCATCACACTCGCTGTCTCAGCATGGCGAGGAGGTTGACGGGTGTGGGTTCACTGGTGGGGCCTTGGCCGACATGCCCGGCGATCTTCCTGGCCTTGAGGTGAGGCTTCGATTCGATCAGCTTCTCAATCGCGGCGGTGAGTTGATCGTTGTCGTCCAGGTGGGCGGCATCGAACGGAAGATCAGTGGGGTCGGCGAGCAGTCCGGTGGCCCTGACCAGTTCGACGTGTAGCCGTTGCGCGATCTGGTTGCTGTTGGCTTCTGCTGCCTTGACCCGCTCCCGATACCCGGCTGATTCCTTGCGTAGCGTTTCAACGTATTCGCGTGGGAAGGTGTCTGGCTTCTCGTCGTTCGCTTCGGCTGTCTCGTCGGCTGTCTCGTCGCCCGGTTCCGGCGGGGTATCAACTTCATCAATCATCGGTTTCATCTTCCTTCATCATTTAGAGGCCGCCAGCGTCAACTCTGAGCCACTTTCTATGCGGGGGTGTGGGATTCACCTTCGGCAGTGGGTGAGCGTGTCTGGTCGGGCATTGAGCGTTAGACATCCGTGGATGCAGATAAGTATCTGCCGAGGCGGATATCAGCCCCCACAAGAGCGTCATCCCGAACCCGCCCCATCTCCGCCTCAATCTCATCAGCGGTGAACCCCAACCGCGCCAGGGTGGTTTCCCGCGAGAGGACGCCTGCCGCGAACAGTTTCACCGCCGCATCGCTTTCCTGGGCGACACTTCTCGTGGATGCATCAGCCCACACCACCCTGACCGGGACAGCCTCAGGCATCACACCGTCACGAACAGCCACAATCAACCGGGCGACCTGCTCCCACGATCTGCCGAAGGTCAATTGCCTGGCTTCCGCTCTTGCTGTGAGGCTGGCTTCACTGGCCCTCAATGCGTCAGCCGAAGACGGTTGATCAGTCAGGATGCCCAAGAAATGAGAGGGCAAAGCGCTGACGGCCATTATCTGCCCCAGCCAAATCCGCACCGCCGCCTCATATCCCGCCAAATTAGCTCCGTCGAGTTGACCGAACTTCGCCGCATCATTCTCCGAAATCATCGCCCGGTTACCTTCGGGGATCGGGTTCACCGCCGCCATTAGCGGCTGATCGTGCTCATCCAGCATCGGGTTCCCGTCAGCGTCAAGCACTGGCTTTTCAACCAACTCGATCCCGGTGGCCCACCGCCGGGGCCGAGCCGTGTATTCCTCCGCTACCGCAAGATCAGCGAGCGTTTTACAGAGACCATCCACTACCGGCTTGAGGTCTTCGATCTCACTGATGCCATCCAAATCAAGCAGGCGATCCGTGTTCGTCAACGCCACCACCGGCACCACCCCAAGCGGATTCGCGATGGATTCGATGAGCTTGAAGCCTGCTGTGGATGCGCCGGGACTGTTCGCCTGGTAGTGGAGGATGGCCTCGGGCAGGTACAGCCACGCCTCGGTCGTTGTTTTCGTCCGTACCCGTTTCACGGCTGCCACGATCTGCCGGGTAATGGGCGACCGTTTGACGGCCACCTGCTCAGCGGACTCAACAGTCGCACGCGGTCCCGTCTCGCTGCCCCACACAATGACGAACGCCTGGCCCAGGACGAACGCCTCACGGTGGGCTACCCCACTCAGTTGGTCCAGATCGTTAGCGATCCAATCCGGCCACACATCCGCGCCAGTGAAACCCGACACCCGCAAGCGCTCAGCAAGCGAGGTCACCGCCAGGCGAGGGATATTGGATGCGATCCTTCCGAAGCGATTCGACAGTGCCGCTTTCGATTCCGGTGATAGGAACGCCAACGGCTGCATCCCACGCGAATACAAATTGAGTTCGTGATATTTATGCGCGTTGCCGTCCAACTTCTGCAGCAACTCAATCAATAGTTCATCATTATTCATGCGAAGCTAACCGTTCTCTTCTTACGTTTGGTCCCATGCCACAGGCATCGGGAGTGACACATCATCAGCGCCACCGCGAGGTCCACTTTGGCGGCTGACCGTCGCCGGGATGCTTTCCCGATTCGCAAGCCCCCGTTGCTTTCGATGACGGTGGCCGCGAGCATGTGGCTTCTCAGCCGGTCATCGCCCGAATGGGTCAGGTTGGCGTTGACCGCCGCGCTGTAAAGGTCCGTGGTGGCCTTGGTTAGGCGACTTGGAGACTGTGGGAATTCAACGACGTTGATTCCCTCACCGGCCAGGACTTGGAGGCTTCTGCCCCAGCGGAACGGATCGGCTACCACCTCGCGAATATTCCAGCGTTCGTGCGACTGCCTGATCGTCTGCTCTACCTCCAGCACCGGCACACGCCATTCAGCGGTGCTGTCATTTTCCCAGCAGGCCAACACGTCAAAATGTGGCGTTGCCGTCGCGGTGCCGACGATCAGCGCAGTGCTGTCACTGTCCTTGCCGCCCCACGACCCATCGAGCGCGATCACCACGTCGGCCCCATCGGGCACCGGTTCACCCGTCGATAGCGAATCCCACAAGTCCGCTGACACAAACGGGTTGGAGTTCTCCACCACGAACTGACACAAACGAGCGCGACGATAGTTACCTTCGGTCGTCTTCGGCGGAAGCAACGCCTTAAGGGCATCCCTGCTCAGGAAGTCATCCAAGGCGGGGTTGGCGATCTCCCAGCAGTGTTCACAATCAACCGGGTGGTGACGGTATTCGTCGGCGGAGTATTCAACCCACGCAAACGCCGGGTCGCCGGGGTTCTCCTGGTGATGCTGCCGCAACTCAGCCAACACCGACGTGGATTGATTCGACGGGGTGCCGATACCGATAGCGACGGCCCCCGGCAGCTTCCCCAACCCCAACAGAAGCGTCTGCCACGTCTCCGGTGAGATCACCCCAATCTCATCAGAGAGAGCGATAGACCACGTCCCGAGTCCTTCCAGCCGCCGGGCTTCAGCCGGGAGTGCCGTCAACGTGCTGCCCGTCGAAGGGATACGAATATGGTCCCGGTACACCTGAGCGCGTGCCGACAACTCGGGGTGAAGCTCCACCATGCGTGCAGCCGGGCGAAGCGTTAAACCCGCCTGACGCTCGTCTAGGGCCACGATAGGAATTTCGTTGCCCTCCGGCCCGGTGAACAACTCGTACAGCCCCAGAGCAGCCATCACCGCGGTCTTGCCGTTGCCCCTGGGGAGCATCATCCCAGCAATCGCAGGGCGCGGATCAGGGTCCAGAATCCTCCGCAGCATCTCCACCTGCCAGCCCCGAAGCCGCATCGGCTCACCAACACCATTGCCCTTGGGAACAATCAGGTATTGCTCACAGAACGCGGCGAATCGTTCCGCCCCGACGAGATCGCAGACGAAGGGAAGCGGTGCGCTTTCGCTTGGGCCTTTGGGGCCGGGTTTTGGCATCGCCTTTTCCTTCCTGAGCAGCCCTTTTAGAGATAGATCGTCGGTGCGCTTTAGCCGTCGGGTTGCTGACCTGGGCGTTTACCCCTACCCCCCGGTTTGCGTTGCGCTGCAGCATGTTTCACGGTGATGTGGAAGTGTCTGCTCCACGTGTGTGTAGTCCTCGGGCCGATCCTCTTGCACGATTGCAGTTTCCGCAGGTCACGTCGATATCCTGGAGGCGTATGGGTTTGCCTTGGTTGCGTCTTTCCCACGCAATCGGGAGGTGGTCCGCTTGTAGGTCTTCGACGGTTCCGCAGTCGGAGCACCAGCGCTGAATACTTCTCGCGCGTCGGGAGATTCGCCGCCATTTGTGGTCGTAGCCCCTACTGGTTGCGCTCGGCTTCGGTGGTTTGGGTGGTCGGCATTCTCGGCACCACGTTTCCCCTCCCGGTTCGCCACAACCCATACAGGGCTTGGGTAACGTCACGTTAGAGACGCCCGTAAACAGGCCCAGGAGCCACGCTGAGCCACGTTTACGGGTCGGGCAAGGTGATGGGCTGGAGACGGTATTGTGTTGCGGGAGAAACGTTGTGGAAAATCGCGGACATTCCGCGCGGGGTGTGCTTCACTACCCGACGTGAATACGACACCAGCAGAAGAACGCAGAGCATGGATTGAGGAACAGATCGCGAAGGCTCCACCGCTCACACCAAAACAGCGCGCCGATCTAGCCATGCTTATTCATCCGCCCTCGTAGAGACCGAGATCGCGCATCGTCTCCCCGGTCTCCATTTCGACTGCAGCCAACTCGGTCAGCTTGTCCTGAGTCGCACGCAGTTGGTCGGCGGTGAGGCCGATGGAGATCACGTCGCCGTCGGGCAGCATGAATTGGAGGACGCGTTCGACGCTGTTGGGTTGACGGCAGATGAAACCTCCGATTGCTGCGATGCGGAAGAGTTCGATCTGTTCAGTGCTCATCGTCGTCTACCTCCATGTCTTGCATGACTTCGTGGATTAGTGCAGCGAACGTGCTGGGTCCGGTTATCCTTGGCGGCTTCGGCGGTCGCGGACTGGACGGGCGCGGTTTGTTATTCACGGCACCCTCCTGTCGGCGCGTTGCACCGCGTACTCCACCAACGCCGAAATCCAACCCCGCACGTCGTTAATGATGTCGGCCAACTGCTCTTCGGGCGTAACACCAACCGGGCGGTAATGATGGCAGCGAATACCGAAGGCAATTTCGACGGGACGGTGATCCCCGATTCGCCAGCACTCGCGAAGCAACTCGATACGATCCTCGGTGAGCGGACCGATGTATAGCCGCTCAGCGGCTTCGGGGGTGTGGTACACCGAGAGGCAGCGTCGACCGCGTGGGCCATGCAAGCGGAATTTGCCGTCGGCAAGCAAACTTATCTCCCGATCACATATCGGACACCGGCTCTTCACTGTGGTAACTCCCCAGGGGGTTTGAGGCATTAAATGTATGGGTTTGTCATCACTAATTGCCTACATCTGAGGCATTTAGTGTTTCAGCACGACGCTTCTACCAGCACTGATGCGTCGCTCCTCTTTTGATCTTTCTTATAGCGGTGAGTTGTGCAGCGTTCCCGGCTGTTGCCGAAGGACATTTCGATGAAGTCCCCCGGCGGGAGCAGACACTCGCTGCAGGACTCATCTAGTAGCCAACCTTTGGTGACTGCAGTGCGGATGGCGCGGTCGATGTCTTGGCGAGACTTACCCAGGGTGCGTGATAATTCTCCGCGTTGAAACGGGGCGTGGCCCGTCGCCTTGACGCGCGAGTAGGCGAGGCATGTGATGCTGAGCCACAGGGGAATTGGGCCGTAAGCCCGATCTGTCCAGCCTTGTTGCGATGCTTTTATCCATGGTGGTTCGACTGTCATCAGGGCCTTCCGGTTGTGGTGTGTTTCGGCGGGGGGACCGCTGCGCGGTCGGCATGGACAAGGGGACGGCGACGGTGATCGGTGAAGCCTCACGGATCGGTTCTGGCCCAGGCTTAAAGTGATGCCACCCTGGATGCCTCGGTGCCCTGCGTGTAACTGTCGAGGATGAACGCATCGAGATCGGCCTTGGCGTACGCGATCTTTCCTTCGATGCGAAAACTTCTCGGTCCCTTGCCGTTTGCTCTCCAGCTGTACAGTGTTTTCCTGTCAAAATTCAGGTAGTCGGCTGCCTGCTTTACGGTGAGTAATTCCATGTCTGCTCCGAATGGGCTGTGGCGCAAGGGGATTACACTTCCCTGCTTCTGTCTTAATCGTACCATGCTTTGTACCGGATCGGTGTTGTGTGCGTTGTGGCCTGCGGCTTTGGTGGGTTGGCATCCCGTAATTTTATTGGCCGGTGACACCGCTAGCGCCCATCAGTTATGCGTGGATGAGGAAGAGATTCGTTGCGGCAGTTGGCCTGGACCGGTGTCACGCGGGTTTACGTTTTTGAGCATGGACAGGACAGCGGGAACAACAGAGGCCAGCCCGGCCCCTTGCTACTCCATGCCCACGTCCCCCAATGCGGCGGTCACAAATGGAAACGCCTACGCCGAGATGAGCGCAGAAGAGCGCAGAGAACAACTCAAGCGGAGCATTCTCCAATACATGCCCAACAGCCTCGCCGACGCCCGAACCGCCCCTCGCCTCGGACCCGATCAACTCGCCGCACTAGGAGAACTAGTCAGCGACGTGACGATTCAATCCAGTTCGACTGCAGCCGCGTAGAATCAAACACCTTGTGCCCCCTACCGACAGGCATCACAGTCGGCACCATCAGTATTTCGATCACGCGACGTAGCCGGTCCTCACTCAAATTCAGAACGGCCTCTACTGCATCGTCTGTGCCTATCGGGATTCCGTCGAACACGCGGAGTCGGTCCTGATCCTGCTGTTGTCGTTCGATCTCGGCTAGCTTCTCTTCGACCCGTTTGGTTCGCCCCTTCAGCCGATTACCGTCGATGATCCCCTCGTCGTACTCGCGGTTCGCCTCGGCGATCTGCTCTAGCAGGGCGTTCGTTTCGGCCCGTAACCGTGCAGCCTTTTCGGGATCGTGTAGCTGGGCTTTCAACAGATCACGGGCATCGGGTTGGGATAGCCTCGCAGCGATACGGCTCAACAGCAGCGGCTCGATATGTTCCGCGCGCACACTGCAGCCGTTGCACTTCACGCAGGCGTAGACAATTTTATGCGCCAGCGTGCCGGGGTGCTGCTTGACCTCACCGGCTTTTGGTGGGCCGGACTTCCCGCCGGTTTTCTGCATCTGCCACTTGCCCACCATGTGAGCCCCACATTTGCCGCATCTGAGTACGCCAGTCAGCTTGTGCTTGCGGACTGTTTTGCGACCCGGCTTCCGCTCTGGCGCATTGAGAACTTGCTGCGCTGATTCCCAAATTGATTCATCGACTAGCGGCACCCATTTGCCCTTGACTCGCTGGCCGTCCTTGACGACGATCACGCCCTTGTACTCGCGCAAACCGGCGTTGCGTGGCTTTCGCAGAAACAGGCTCAGGGTGGTCGCGGTCCACGGCTTACCCTTCTTCCCGTAGTGCCCTGCTTCGTTCCACTTTTTGTAGATGCTTCCGAGGCTTTCCCCGGCGAGTATCGACCTGTAGGCGGCTTCGACGAGTGGGGCGGTCGCGGGGTCTTTCTGGCGTACGCCGTCGATGTCGTAATCGTCGATGTAGCCGAATGCGCGGGTCCACTTCGGTATGCCCTTTTCGGCTCTTTGCTCCGCTGCCCGTAACTGTCGGGCGGCTTTCACATCGACCTCGTTTTGCGCAACAGCGCCCAGAATCGTGGCTATCAATCTCCCGGCGTCGGTGGACATGTCGATCAGCCCGGCCTGAACGGTAGCGATCGGCACACTGTGCGTGCGGACGATATCCATCAGGTCGAGGAGGTCGCGCAGGCGGCGGTAGAGGCGGTCCGGTCGCCAGCACACAATGGCTTGAATTTGACCGGCTTTGACGTCGGCGAGCATTTGTTCATACGCGGGGCGTTTCTTCCCGCTTGTGGCCGAGATGTCGTTGTCCTCGTAGACGCGGGGTGTCCAGCCGCGATCAGCGCACAGCTTGAGGCAGTCCTCGCGCTGGCGGTCCACACCTTCGCGTTTCTCTCTTGGGTCGCTACTGATACGCAGGTAACAGGCTGCCGTGATTTGCTGGTTCGGTGCGTCTACGGCGGACATGAACTAGAGTCTAGAGGATAAACGTCGTCCAGCTAGTCGGTGGTGTGTACGGCAGTAAGCCTTGAGGTCGGAGGCGTGCGTTGCCCCGAATGGCCAGGGCACCGTGTGGTCGATGTCGCATTCGGCCACAGGGGCGTCGCAGCCCGGCCATCGGCAGGTCAAATCACGCCACCGCACGAAATCCGCGAGGGCCGTAGAGGGCCGGTAGCTATCCTCGGCCCGACTCCCCGGTTTAGCAATCGGCCTGATTTTCGCGTCAGGAGCCAACTCGCGGACGGACTCGGCAGGCAGGATGCCAAACCCCGAAAGGTAGCCGGGATGATCGCTGGTTCCATCGACGGTGGCCTGCTCGGCCAATACATGGATCACGATCTTCGTTGCTGACTCGCGGACGGTGGAGGCCGGGCACTCAGACGACCCGCATTGACACTCCAGCGCGCCTTCACCGCGTCCAAGCACCCCGCATGCATCAGCGCGACGCTGCGACTTGGTCCGTGGATCGTTTTCACACACGTCGCTCGCCAGCGCTTCCAGCCGTTGATTCAAAGCCGAAGCGTCGGTGGCGTCGAGAACGCCTCCTGCGAATGCCAGCCCAGGAATATGTGGCTCGATATCGAAGTACCGGTTGTCCTTTGCCACTGGCGGAACCCGCACACCGGCCTCATCGAACTTCGCCACCCAAAGGTCGAGTCGATCGTATAGTTTCCGCTTGGACAGCCTCATCCACGTTGGCACGCGTTCCGCGAGTGCCTCGTCCACGGCCGGCATCAGCTCGTCATCGACGTTCTCGGTCCTGGAGAGGATCGCCAAAACCATTCGAAAATCGATGGCCCCGGTCACGAATACCGTTGCGACTTTTGGCAACCGCTTGTGCAGTGCCACAGCGGCGTGCACTTGGCCCGTGGCACGCGCGCGACTGATGTTCTGTGCAGCAGAAACCTCGGCCGCACATGCCGTCGTCGCGTCACACAGCCACAGCCGCCTGTCCGCGAATTCCCTTTCTCGATGTGCATACAGCGAAGCGACGGCGGACAATCTCTGGGCAATCGCGATCGCCTCTGCCCGGGCCGCCGCGCTCATCAAGTCGATCAATTGCCCTGGCTCACAAGTATCGAACATATATTCGATTCTAGCCGCGTCCACTGACATGCGGACGCATCGAGTGTGTGGAACTTCAGGGATCTTGCCATCCCGCTGTGGTATTCGTTCGGAGTGCTCGTTACCCGCGCCAAAGATCGTCGGGCCTAGGTCGGCCGCCGGAGACGATCATGAGAATAGCTGCCGCAATAACTTTCTTTAGCATGAGTCTCACGGCGTTCGCGCTTGCCGCGCCGGCCAATTCGGACGATCGGACGTGCACGCCCTGGTACGGGTATTCGGTGTGCTACCGAAGTTCTGATCAGACTTGGTGGATGTGTAATCCAGGTTGTTCGCAGATTCCTCCGCCGTTGGATCCAATTCCCGGTCTGCCACCGCAGCCACCTCCCGGACAGCCCCCACCACCGCCGCCGTCGACTCCGTCACCACCACCCCCGCCGTGGTCCTGGCCGCCACCGTGGTTCCCTGGGTGCTGGGCGCTCAATCATTGTTGGAATCCTCCGGACTAGGTGGGTGAATGACCGTCAGCCCGAATAGGCCCGCTGTCGCAGTGGGTCTCGCAAGGAACATGCGTTACGCCTCGCCGTGCCGAGCGCGTCGACCCCGTTTGAGAATTCTATGCCGTCGCTAGTCGATCGGTTTACTCGCACTTTTAAGCAGATTCGTCGTCGTGATCCGGAAAATGATTCTGCGCGAAGAGCATTGAGAGCGGCCCTCGCTATTCCAGTAGCAACCGCCGCAGGAGCCGCAATAGGGGGTGGGCAGACAGTCCTCTTCGCGATGTTCGGCTCGATCGCTCTACTGGTGGTAGTCGACTTTCCCGGTAACCGCAATACCCGCGCACTGTCCTACTTATGGCTGGGATGCATCGGCGTGGCGTTGATCACCTTGGGGACATTCGCCGCAACGAATGTGTGGCTGGCGGTATCGCTGATGTTCGTCATCGGCCTAACCGTCAGCTTCGCCGGACTCCTCAGCGAGTCCATCGCCGCGGGCCAACGGTCGACGCTGCTGACCTTCGTGCTACCGGTGTGCATACCGGTCGGACCATTGGATCACCGACTGATGGGGTGGCTCATCGCATTTGCGATCTCGGTACCCGCTGCATTGTTCGTGTGGCCGCCCAGACACCACGACGAGTTGCGGCAGCATGCCTCCGACGTCTGCCGGAAACTGGCGGGACGCATCAAGGGCAGCAATTCTGGCCCGGAGGTCGCCACGGCGATGGAAGCCCTAAGGGCTAACTTCCTTGGCGCCGCCTACCGACCGGCGGCGCTGACTGCTGGCAGTCGTGCCCTGGTGCGGGTAGTCGATGACCTGCAGTGGCTATGTGATCGCGTCGATGCGGATACTGGAGACTTGTTGGGACGGATGGCTGATCCCGCCAGTGAAGTACTCGAAGACTGCGCCCACATACTGACGGCGTCCCGTCCGGGCCCGCGGGACGAAGCACATATCGCACTCGCCGCCTCGTCGGCCCGTCTGCACGCAATAGCGGTGGACGATTACAAGTCAGATATCGTCGTCGTGCTCGCCGAACCCGACGATTCCACCGCGGTAGAACTCGGCCGGAGGCTATTGAATCGACGCACCATCGGCGCGGCGATCGGATTGATCGGGAGGATCGTCCTCGGCGCAGCAACCGCCGACGCCCGGCCCGCTTGGGCTCGCGTATTAGGCCGCCAACTGCCAGAGGCGGGGGTGGCCGACCGAATGTATTCCGGGGCAACCGCAGCCACATTCATGACGACCGGCTACGTGAAAACCCATGCGATAACGGTTCGTGACAGTCTGCGCACCGGTCTCGGATTGGCACTTGCCGTGGGCCTGACCTTTTCATTTCCCGTTGGCAACGGACTGTGGGTGGTTCTTGGAACACTGTCGGTACTGCGCAGCAGTGCGCTGACGACGAGCGCCAACGTATTGCGGGCGGTCATCGGTACGGTGATCGGGATCCTCATAGGAGCATTGGCGATCGGGCTGTTGGGCGAGAACACCGTCGTAATGTGGCTGTTGCTGCCGTTGGTGTCTTTTGGCTCCGCCTACGTGCCAGAGATTGCCTCATTTGCCGCCGGTCAGGCGGCTTTCACCATGCTCGTCCTCATTGTGTTCACCATGATCACGCCCACGGGTTGGCAGCTTGGCCTGATACGCCTCGAGGACGTGGCGATCGGTGCGGCAGTGGCGGTGGTTGTGTCAATTCTGCTCTGGCCGCGCGGGGCCGGGCCCTGGATGCGGCCGATGATCGATAACGCGTGCATCGTGGGATCCCGCTACCTCAGGGCCGCCGTGTACCGGGTCACCCGCGGAGCGTCGCAGGACGCCGACGACGCGGTGATCACGTTGAGCCATGAAGCCGTCTCGGCGATACGGGCAGTCGATGATCTGATACGTCATTACCTCTCCGAGAGCGGCGGACCGACCGATTCGCGGACACCGGCGGTGCGGGCCTCTAACCGGATCTGGCGCCTAAGAACCACCGCGGACTTAGTGGCCGACGTTCTGCCTCCGCCGATTGCCGCGTATCCACGGGCGCGCATGGTGCTGGAAACCCATGCCGATGCCATTTGCTCGCGATTACAGAGCGCCGACGCCCCAACGATCCTCCTCCCGATCAACGACGCGTTCATCCCTGCACTGAGGACTGACGCAGGCACCGATCGCTTCGGAATCTCGGCGGCCATGCCGCTGGTCCTTGTTGCGGCCAACATCGGTGAGCTGGAGCTCATCTATCCACCGGTTTCGGAGACAACGCCAGCGGGGCATGACTGATCGATGTGCACCTCAGTTGCCACAACGGCAACATCCCCACGAAGAAGTTTGCTGGTTGACGGGGGCCAGCCTTCGTTGTGCCGCATACTGTCCTGGTGACGGACCATGACGTCAGTACGGTAGTGCCGGGGCCTCCGTCCGAAGCGGAGATTCGGCGCGCATTGCGGCTTATCGCGCCTATCCGGAAGGTGATCAATCCCAAGGTTTACGGCATCGAGAATGTGCCGGATCGACGGGCCTTATTGGTGGGCAATCACACAGTGATGGGCATGCTTGACTCACCATTGATGTGCGCCGAGCTGTGGGAACGCGGCATCGTCGTCCGCTCCTTGGGCGACCATGCGCACTTCAAGATTCCCATCTGGCGTGACATCCTCGCGGGCTGCGGCGTAGTGGATGGAACTCGGGCGATCACAGCCGAACTAATGCGCCGGGGCGAGGTGGTACTGGTCTACCCCGGAGGCGGGCGCGAGGTGGCAAAGCGCAAAGGTGAGAAATACCAGCTCATCTGGAAGAACCGCATGGGCTTCGCGAGACTGGCCATTGAGCATGGCTACGACATCGTGCCGTTCGCGGCGGTGGGTGCAGAAGAAGCAGTCGACATACTGATGGACGGCGATCACCCTTTGCTCACCCCGACTCGGCTATTCGTCGAGAAGGTGCTCGGCAGCCCGGATGCTATGCCCATAACGCGCGGTATCGGAATTACCCCCTTTCCCCGGCCAGAACGGCAGTACTACTGGTTCGGCAAACCGATTCAGACTGCCAGCCTGGCGGGACAACAGGCAGACGATGCGGTCGTCCGCAGGATTAGGGAGCGGACCAAGAAGGCCGTGGAGGCCGGAATCGAGTTCCTGCTCGATGAACGGGAGAAGGACCCGAACCGTCCGGTGGTGAAACGGCTGCTGGGATCAGAACGCCGTTCATGACACTCAGGTCGGTTTCGGCGGGAACGGTGTTTGCCCCGTCCGCCGATCGTCTAGCCTCGGTTCCTTCTTCGGCGTAGGAATCTTGCGATTCTTCCGCCCGCCTCGGAGTCCTGGCCCGTGGTCACCGCCTCAACGGCGGGTTCGTCCGCAGCCTTCACCAACGTGTCAGCGGTTTCGTCCTCGACCACGTCGGATACCTTGGCCTCACCGAAATCGTCAGCCTGGTAGGGCTTCTCGGCCTCGTCGGCGTCAGTGGCCTCAGTGGCGTCGGCGGTCAACTCAGCGGCCTCGGCCTCACCTTCGACCGCAACCTCATGCGCCTCCGACGCATCCGCAGCAGCCGCAGCCACCTCATCGCCCTCCACCGAACCAAGCCCATCAACCCCAGTCACCGAGTCATCTGATCCGACCCCATCACCAGACTCCGACTCGCCACCCGCATCCGTACCGCCAGACTCGACTTCGGTCTCATCGAGTGCCTCGGCCTCGTCCTTCGTTTCCGCGGGCTCTTCGGCCTCGTCAGCTTCAGTGGCCTCGGCGGATTCCTCGACGTCCCCGGCATCGGCGGCCTCCTCAGGCGCCCCAGCCTCCGCGGGCTCCTCGGCCTCGTCGGCATCGGTGGCCTCCTCAGACGCCTCAGCCTCGGCAGCTTCCTCGGCCTCGCCGGCGTCGCCGGCGTCGGCGGTCAACTCAGCGGCCTCGGCCGCGCCTTCGACCGCAACCTCATGCGCCTCCGGCGCATCCGCAGCAGCTGCCGCCAGCTCATCGCTGTCCACCGAACCAAGCCCATCAACCTCAGTCACCGAGTCATCTGATCCGGCCCCGTCACCAGACTCCGACTCGCCACCCGCATCCGTACCGCCAGACTCGACTTCGGTCTCATTGAGTGCCTCGGCCTCGTCCTTCGTTTCCGCGGGCTCTTCGGCCTCGTCAGCTTCAGTGGCCTCGGCGGATTCCTCGACGTCCCCGGCATCGGCGGCCTCCTCAAGCGCCTCGGCCTCGGCAGCCACCTCGGCGGCCTCGGCCGCGCCTTCGACCGCAACCCCATGCGCCTCCGGCGCATCCGCAGCAGCCGCAGCCACCTCATCGCCCTCCACCGAACCAAGCCCATCAACCCCAGTCACCGAGTCATCTGATCCGACCCCATCACCCGACTCCGACTCGCCACCCGCATCCGTACCGCCAGACTCGACTTCGGTCTCATCGAGTGCCTCGGCCTCGTCCTCCGTCTCCGCGGGCTCCCCGGCGTCACCCGATTCCCCGGCATCCGCGGATTCCTCGACGTCCCCGGCGTTGCCGGCCTCCTCAGGCGCCCCAGCCTCCGCGGACTCCTCGGCCTCGTCGGCTTCAGTGACCTCCTCAGACGCCTCAGCCTCGGCAGCTTCCTCGGCCTCGCCGGCGTCGCCGGCATCGGCGATCAACTCAGCGGCCTCGGCCTCACCTTCGACCGCAACCTCATGCGCCTCCGGCGCATCCGCAGCAGCTGCAGCCACCTCATCGCCCTCTACCGAACCAAGCCCATCAAACTCGGTCACCCGGGCACCAGAGGCCGCGTTCGCGGTCGCGTCCTTGTCCTCCTCCACTGCAACCTTGGCGGCGGCAACGACGCCCGTCGTCACAGCTGCGCCGGCAATTTCTTGTGCGAGTCCGGCACCATCCGCACCGTCAGCATGCTGCCGACCGCGCAGGGTCACAGGATCTTCGCGCCCCTTTGGAGCCGCCATGATGTACACGGCCGCCCCGATGAACACGAATGTGGCTGTGAACGAATTGACACGAATGCCCGCCAGCAGAGTAGCCGTGTCGCTACGCATCAGCTCGATCCAGAACCGTCCCAGGCAGTATCCTGCGACATACACCGCGAACAATCGGCCGTGCCCGATCTGGAACTTGCGGTCGATCAGAATAAGCGCCGCGAAAACCAGCAGATTCCAAAGCAACTCGTACAGGAACGTCGGGTGCACCACTTCGACCAGCTGGCCGGTCGACACCCCGTTGAGCGAATCCAGGACTCCATCGGCATTGCGGCGCTCGTAAATCTCCAAGCCCCACGGCAGTGTGGTAGGGCGGCCGTAGAGCTCCTGATTGAAGTAGTTTCCTAATCGGCCGATCGCTTGGGCGAGAATGATTCCGGGCGCAATTGCGTCCCCGAACGCGGGCAGTGGAATCCCCTGCCGTCGGCACGCGATCCAGGCCCCGACGCCTCCCATTGCAACCGCACCCCAGATTCCGAGACCGCCGTCCCATATCCGGAGCGCAGCCGTCAAACCCGCTCCGCCCACACCGAAGTAGGTGCTCCAGTCGGTGATCACGTGGTAGACGCGGCCGCCAATGAGTCCGAATGGCACCGCCCAAAGAGCTACGTCGTAGATGACGCCCGGTTCACCCCCGCGCGCAACCCACCGCCGATCACCGATCACCAACGCGGCGACGATCCCGACGATGATGAACAGTGCGTACGCGCGCAGGGGCAGAGAACCCAGATACCAGACGCCCTGCGCCGGGCTCGGTATGGACGCCAGAACGGTGGTCGTCACGCGACGATCCTCTGCCGCACGCCGTCAGCAAGTTCGGTGGTCAGGTCCCGCAGTGCGGGAACGCCGTCGGCGAGCGCGGACACCAATGCAGATCCGACGATCACGCCGTCTGCGTATGCACCGATCTCAGCCGCCTGCGCGCCGGAGCGCACCCCCAGGCCGACCCCGACCGGAATATCGGAGATGGCCCTGATCCGGCTGACCAGTTCGGGGGCGGCGTTCGACACCGCGTCCCGTGAGCCGGTGACGCCCATGGTCGATGCCGCGTAGACAAACCCTCGCGACGCCTGGGCCGTCTCGGCCAACCGTTGCGGCGTCGAAGATGGCGCGACCAGGAAGATCCTGTCCAGGTTGTGCGCGTCAGACGCGGCCAGCCAGTCATCCCCCTCGTCGGGGATGAGATCGGGAGTGATCATGCCAAGTCCGCCGGCAGACGCCAGGTCGCGGGCAAAGGAGTCAATACCTTTGCGCAGCACCAGGTTCCAATAGGTCATCACCACGGCGCGGCCTCCGGCATTGCTGATCGCCTCGACGGCGGTGAGCGCATCACGCACTCGAACGCCGCCGCGCAGAGCCGCCTCGGTGGCTGCCGCGATCGTCGGTCCGTCCATCCCCGGATCCGAGTAGGCGATACCGACTTCGACCAGATCACATCCTGATTCGACCAACGCAGTCATCGCGGTGATGGACGCCGGCACGTCCGGAAATCCGGTTGGCAGATACCCGATCAGAGCCGCACGGCCCTCCGCGCGACAGGACTCGAAGAGACTAGCCAGCCTGCTCATTTTGGCTCGCCTCCGAGTAGACCGAACCATTTCGCCGCCGTCTCGACATCCTTGTCCCCACGTCCAGAAAGGTTCACCAGGATGATCGAACCGGCTCCGAGTTCAGCACCCAGTTTCAGCGCGCCGGCCACCGCATGCGCGGATTCGATGGCCGGAATGATGCCCTCCGCCCTACTCAACAACGACAAGGCGTCCATCGCCTCGGTGTCGGTGATCGGTTCGTAACGTGCCCGACCCAGATCCTTGAGAAACGCATGCTCCGGCCCCACGCCGGGATAGTCCAGACCGGCAGAGATCGAGTGCGATTCGATGGTCTGGCCGTCCTCATCCTGCAAAAGGTATGAGTATGACCCCTGAAACGCACCGGGCGACCCACCGGTGAATGTTGCTGCGTGTCTACCAGTTTCGACGCCATCGCCGGCCGCCTCGTACCCGACGAGGCGGACCCCGGGGTCGTCGATGAACTCGTGGAAAATTCCGATCGCATTAGAACCGCCCCCGACGCAGGCGACCACAGCGTCGGGAAGACGACCGGCTTGGTCCAGTATCTGCGCCTTGGCCTCAAGTCCGATCACTCGCTGGAAGTCGCGCACCATCATCGGGAACGGGTGCGGACCCGCCGCGGTTCCGAAGCAGTAGTAGGTCTCGACAGCGTTCGTCACCCAGTCCCTAAAGGTTTCATTGATCGCGTCCTTGAGGGTCTTGGATCCGGACTCGACCGGGACAACTTTCGCGCCCAGCAGTCGCATCCGGGCGACGTTCAGCGCTTGCCGAGCGGTATCGACCGCGCCCATGTAGATAACGCACTCGAGCCCCAATAACGCACACGCCGTCGCTGTCGCCACGCCGTGCTGACCGGCCCCTGTCTCGGCGATGACCCTCGTCTTGCCCATCTTCCGGGCCAGCAACGCTTGGCCGAGCACATTGTTTATCTTGTGAGATCCGGTGTGGTTGAGGTCTTCTCGCTTGAGAAATATCCGGGCGCCACCGGCATGTTCGCTGAGTCGCTCGGCCTCATACAGCGGTGACGGCCGTCCGGTGTAGTGGCGCTGCAGCCGATCCAATTCATCCAGAAAGGCCTGGTCGCCGCGGGCTTTTTCGTAGGCGGAGGTCACCTCCTCTATGACGGCCATCAGTGCCTCGGGCACGTATCGGCCACCGTAGATGCCGAAGTGCCCCCGTGCATCGGGGTCGTGGGGGGTGGGTTCTGCCACCGCCGCACTGGCGCGCGGCAGTTCGGGGCCGGCCTTTTCAGCCACTTAACGCGTGGTCTTCGGGCACGACGGATGCGTACCGGCGGTGACCAGGTCTCTGACAGCGCTACACGGGTCACCGCTGGTGACCAAGCCCTCGCCGACGAGGACCGAATCAGCGCCCGCGCCTGCATACGCGAGCAGGTCAGCTGTACCTCGCACGCCCGACTCGGCAATTCGGATCACCTTGCTGGGCAACCCCGGCGCGATCCTGCCGAAGCAGTCGCGATCGACCTCGAGCGTCTTGAGATCGCGTGCGTTCACTCCGATTACCGAGGCACCGGCCTGCAATGCCCGATCCGCTTCTTCCTCGGTATGCACCTCGACAAGTGCGGTCATACCGAGCGATTCGGTCCGCTCCAGCAGTGACACCAACGCCGGCTGTTCGAGGGCCGCGACGATCAGTAGGAGCATGTCGGCGCCGTGCGCGCGAGCCTCGTGGATCTGATACGGCCGAATAATAAAGTCCTTGCGCAGGACCGGAATAGACACCGCCGCACGCACTGCGTCCAGGTCTTCGAGGGAACCGTTGAAGCGCCGCTGTTCGGTAAGCACGCTGATCACCCGCGCACCGCCGTCCTGATAGGCGCGGGCAAGTTCGGCGGGGTCGGCGATCGGAGCCAACTGACCGCGCGATGGACTGGCCCGCTTCACCTCGGCGATCACCCCGACTCCGGGGGCTCGCAATGCGGCCATCGCGTCCAGTGGCTTGGGCGAGCGCCTGGCACGCTCCTTGACCTCGGCCAGGCTGACCCGAGCCTCGCGAGCGGCAACGTCGGCACGGACTCCCTCGAGAATGGAGTCGAGCACGGTCGCCGAACCCATAGGTGTTGCTTCCCTTCCTCTGACGGCCGCTTGATTCTTGACGAAGGCTTGGTTCTCAACGAAGGCTTGACGCGTAACGAAGCCGTGATGCTTAAGGAAGGGTAGCCGCCACCACGCCATGCTCGATCACCGCCCCTTGTTGTCCGGATGGGCGGGGTCCTGGGTGGGATCGGAACCCTCGTCCAGGGCGTCCCACATCATGCGTTCCGACATAGTCGTCGCCGGCATCTCAGACACCGTTTGGCTGCGCCGGGTGTACCGCGCCGCGTCGGGATCCGCCAGCTTCGCCGCCCGCATGAGCAGGACGGCACCGAACAACGCCAGCACCGCGGCGACCAAAGTAACCACCGCGCCGCCGTAGTGCCGCTGAATCCCGGTCAAATCAGCCACCGGCACTTCTGCCAGGTGGGCAGCCCGCACAGCGATATCGACGACCACCCAGAGGCTGATCGCGAGATAGCCCATTCCCGCGCTCGCAGCCGCCACGAGCACAGCGAGTACCCGCAACGGCCATCCGCGCACCGCCAGCAGCGCAATCGCAGCCGCCGCCAATAGCAGCGCGAGCGGGAGCAGAGCCGAAGACCACCCCGCGCCCGTTAGGGCGGCGGTCCTGGGCTGACCGAGGCCGTCGAACGAGCTGATCTGCACCCACGTCAGCCGCGCCGCGATCCAGAGGCCCGCCGCGCCGAGTAGAAAAACGAGCTGAGAAACCCGGATCATGGATCAGCCAGCGTCTCTGCCGCGGCAATGGCGTTTAACACCGCGCGGGCTTTGTTTGCCGCCTCGTTGTATTCGTACGGGCCGTTGGAGTCCGCGACGACGCCGCCACCGGCCTGTACGTACGCGGCGCCGTCCCGCATCAGCGCGGTGCGAATCGCGATGGCGAAGTCGGCATTGCCGGCGAAGTCGAGATAGCCCAAGACCCCGCCATAGAGACCGCGGCGGGTTAGTTCCACCTGCTCGATCAGCTCCATCGCTCTGACCTTGGGCGCACCGGACAACGTCCCGGCCGGGAAGCACGCGGTCACCGCGTCCAGAGCAGTCCTGCCGTCAGCAAGGTGCCCCGTCACCGTCGAAACCAGGTGCATCACGTGGCTGTAGCGCTCAATGTGGCTGTAGTCCTCCACGCGGACTGAACCCGGCACGCAAACCCTGCCCAGGTCGTTACGTCCGAGATCGACGAGCATCAAGTGCTCAGCGCGCTCCTTATCGTCGGCCAGCAGTTCCTTTTCGAGCAGCACGTCCTCCTCCTCGCTGGCCCCGCGCCACCGGGTGCCGGCTATCGGATGGGTCGTCGCGCGACCATCGGAGACGGTAACCAGCGCTTCGGGGCTTGAGCCGACGACGGAGAATGCGAGCCCTCCCGCCTCATCGGGAACGTTGAGCAGATACATGTATGGGCTCGGGTTGGACACCCGCAGCATCCGATAGACGTCGAGAGGATCTGCGCTGGTCCTCATCTCAAAGCGCTGTGAGGGCACAACCTGAAAGGCCTCGCCGGCCTCGATGTCGGCGACGAGCTTGTCGACGATTGCGCTGTACTCCTCGACCGTGCGCTGGGAGCGGTGTTCCGGCACAGGTCTGCTGAACGTTGCGACGGTGGACTTCAACGGCTCGGCCAGCGCAGCCGTCATCACATCCAACCTGGCCACCGCATCGTCGTAGGCCCAGTCGATGCGTTCGTCGGTGCCATTCCAATTGACCGCGTTGGCTATCAGGGTGATGGTGCCCTCGTGATGGTCGACAGCTGCGATATCGGTCGCCAGAAGAAGCAACATGTCGGGCAGTCCGAGGTCATCAATGGTCAGTTCGGGCAGTCGCTCCAACCGCCGCACCATGTCATAGGCGAAGAACCCGACCATGCCGGAGGACAGCGGCGGAAGATCCGGCAGCGCCGCCGTCTGGAGCAGTTCGAGCGTCGCGCGCAGCGCATCCAGCGGATCACCACCGGCGGGCGCATCCTTGGGGGTAACCCCGAGCCAGACCGCCTGACCGTCGCGCACTGTCAACGCCGAGGGGGCACCGGCACCGATGAATGACCAGCGCGACCACGACCGACCGTTCTCCGCCGACTCGAGCAGAAACGTGCCGGGACGGTTGGCGGCCAATTTCCGGTATGCCGAAAGCGGCGTCTCGCTGTCGGCAAGCACTTTGCGCGTCACCGGGACGACCCGGTGTTCGGCGGCCAGCGCCCTGAACTCTGCCCGCGACGTCGTGGCTGCCGCTTTGGCGGTGGAATGCACCCCGACATCCTCCCAGACGTAACGTTGTCGTCGTGACAGCTATCAAGAGGGGCGATCGGGCGCCGGACTTCGCGCTGCCGGACCACACGGGAACCAATAGGACGCTGGCCGAACTGCTTGCCCGGGGGCCGATCGTGCTCTTCTTCTATCCGGCCGCGATGACACCCGGGTGCACCAGGGAAGCCTGCCATTTCCGCGACCTCGCGGCCGAGTTCGCTGCCGTCGGGGCCGGGACGGTCGGCATCAGCGCCGATCCGGTCGACAAGCAGGCCCGGTTCGCCGATCTACAGAAGTTCGACTATCCCCTGCTGTCGGACGCGGCCGGCGCCGTGGCAACGCAATTCGGGGTGAAACGTGGCGTGCTATCGAAGTTGATGCCGGTGAAACGGGCGACATTCGTCATCGACACCGACCGCACCGTGATCGAGGTTATCGCCAGCGAGTTCAACATGGACGCCCACGCCGACAAAGCACTCGAGGCGCTGCGTAAGCGTCAGTCCTCCTGACCCTCCGGTAACAGCAGGAGGTCGGCGTCGAAACAGCTGTGGTCACCGGTGTGGCATGCACCGCCCACCTGGTCCACCTCCACCAGCACCGTGTCTCCATCACAGTCCAGCCGCACGGAGTGCACGTACTGCGTGTGCCCCGACGTCGCGCCCTTGACCCACTGCTGCCCACGGGAGCGTGAATAGTACGTCGCCTCCCGGGTTTCCAGCGTACGAGCCAGCGCCTCGTCGTCCATCCAGGCGACCATCAGCACCCGGCCGGTCCCACGCTCCTGCACGACCGCGGCAATAAGACCGCTGGCGTCCCGCTTCAACCGCGCCGCGATGGCGGGATCCAGAACCGTCATCGTCGCCACCCTCGGCGACTTCGGCGTGCATTTCGTCGCTGAGCGACGATTAGCACGCCCAAATCGCATTTCTGACCGCTCACCTCACCACGATCCCCTCGGCCGCCATCGCCGCCTTCACCTGGCCGATCGTCAGCTCGCCGAAGTGAAACACGCTGGCGGCAAGCACCGCGTCCGCGCCCGCTAGCACCGCGGGCGCGAAGTCGCCGACCCGACCGGCACCACCACTGGCGATCACCGGAACCGATACCGCACCCCGCACCGCGCGCAGCATCTTCAGATCGAAACCGGCCTTGGTGCCGTCGAAGTCCATCGAGTTCAGCAGAATCTCACCAACACCGAGTTCTGCACCACGAGAGGCCCATTCGATCGCATCGATGCCGGTCCCGCGACGGCCGCCATGGGTGGTCACCTCCCATCCCGATGTCGTCGGCTGCGCGCCGTCGGGGACGGTCCGGGCATCGACGGACAGCACGATGCACTGTGAACCGAACTGCCGAGACAACTCCGAGAGCAAGTCCGGACGAGCGATCGCCGCAGTGTTGACCGCGACCTTATCGGCGCCGGCGCGCAACAGCACATCCACGTCGGCTACCGACCGCACCCCACCGCCAACCGTCAGGGGAATGAACACCTGCTCGGCGGTTCGCCTCACCACCTCCAGCATCGTTGCCCGACCCGACGAGGATGCCGTCACATCGAGGAACGTCAGCTCGTCGGCCCCCTCGGCGTCGTACAAGGCCGCCAACTCGACGGGATCGCCTGCGTCACGAAGATTTTCGAAGTTGACACCCTTTACAACCCTGCCGTCATCGACATCGAGGCACGGGATCACACGGGTCGCGACATCGTCGGGTGACCTCACAGGTAGCCGTCCGGATCGCCGACGGCTTCGATGATCTCCAGCATCTCCTCGTGCACGCCCGGGGCCGCCACCAGGGCCGAGGGCGAGGACACTGTCCACGGCTGGCCGGCGAGGTCGGTGACCACACCGCCGGCTGCCCGCACCATCGCGACCCCGGCCGCATGATCCCAGATGTGGCGGCCGAAGCTGATCGCACCGCCGAGGTTTCCTGCGGCCACATAGGCGAGGTCGATGCCCGTCGCCCCGTGCATCCGTACCCGAGAGCACTTGCGGCTCAGGTTCTCCAGGACGGCAGCCCGGTAACGACCCGGGTAGCGGCCACGCGAGTCGACGTTGAAGGTGCCAATACCAACCACGGATTCCGATAACGCCGCAGGCCGCAGCCTGTCCAGTGGCTCGCCGTTGCAGCGAACCGCTTTGCCGACCATTGCGGTGTACCGCTGCGCTGTGAACGGCACCCAGGTCAGCCCTAACGCCGGCTGTCCGTCGGACAACAGGCCCAGCAGGATCGCG
Organism: Mycolicibacterium sp.; assembly: GCA_050175175.1. Classification (GTDB taxonomy): domain Bacteria; phylum Actinomycetota; class Actinomycetes; order Mycobacteriales; family Mycobacteriaceae; genus Mycobacterium. The sequence goes on from JBFXJE010000012.1 coordinate 59,467, forward strand.
GCCATGGGTAATCCCGCGGCATAGTTGAAAGTGCCGTCGATCGGGTCGAGAACCCACACCAGCTCGGCATCCAGCGACTCGCCGCCGAACTCCTCACCGTGCACCCCGATACCGGTGAGCCTGGTCAGCTCGGCGGACACCCGACGCTCGATCGCGAGATCCACCTCGGTGGCGAAGTCGTTGCCCTTCTTAGCCACCGCGGACCCCGCGCCGTGGCCGGCGATGAACTGAGCCGAGACAGCGTCGAGCACCTCTGCCGCGGTGGCCAGCAACGCAGCCAGCTGCTCCGGCTCGGCGCTCACGAGTCGACCGCGGCCAGGGCCTGGGCCAGGGTGAAACGTCCCGCGTACAGGGCCTTCCCGACGATGGCACCCTCGACGCCGCGGTCGGTCAGGGTGGCGATTGCTCGCAGGTCGTCCAGACTCGACACGCCACCGGAGGCGATCACCGGCGACTCGGTGCGCTGGGTGACTTTGGACAGCAGGTCCAGGTTCGGCCCATTGAGGGTGCCGTCTTTGCTCACGTCGGTGACGACGAAGCGCGAACAGCCCTCGCGATCGAGCCGTTCCAGTACCGGCCACAGATCACCGCCGTCGGTCTCCCAGCCGCGCCCGCGCAGCCGGAACTCCTCGGATCCAACGTCGGCGATCTTGACGTCCAATCCGACCGCGACGCGGTCGCCATGCTCGGCCACCACCTTGGAGCACCACCGCGGGTTCTCCAGTGCCGCCGTACCCAGATTGACGCGCGCGCACCCGGTGGCCAGCGCCGCGGCCAAGGATTCTTCGTCACGGATCCCACCCGAAAGCTCTACGGCGACATCGAGTTTCCCAACGACCTCGGCAAGAAGTTCTCGGTTGGAGCCCCGACCGAAGGCAGCGTCGAGGTCGACGAGGTGAATCCACTCGGCACCGTCACGCTGCCACGTCATCGCCGCATCCAGTGCCGAGCCGTATTCGGTTTCGCTGCCGGCCCGTCCCTGCACCAATCGCACGGCACGACCCTGCACGACGTCAACGGCCGGCAGCAGAATCAGCTTGGGATGTGTAGTGCTCACGCCGGTCAACCTAATGCCCCTACCCAGTTCGACAGCAATTCGGCGCCCGCATCGCCGCTTTTCTCGGGATGAAACTGGGTGGCCGACAGCGGACCGGCCTCGACCGCCGCCAAGAACGGGACATGATGATTCGCCCAAGTCAGCAGCGCATCCTGATCGCCCTCCCACTGCTGCGCGGCGTACGAGTGCACGAAATAGAAGCGGGTGGCCGCGGACAAACCACGGAATAACAAACTGCCGGCCGGGGCATCGACGATATTCCACCCCATGTGCGGGATCACCGGAGCGTCCAGCCGAACGACCGCGCCGGGCCATTGTCCGCAACCGGCCGTCTCGACGCCGAACTCCACACCGCGGGAAAAAAGGATCTGCATTCCGACGCACACGCCGAGCACGGGACCGCCGGCCGCCAGACGATCGGCGATGGTTCTCTCACCATCGATCCCGCGAAGGCCGGTCATACACGCTTCGAACGCCCCCACCCCCGGCACCATGAGCCCGTCGGCAGCCAGCGCGGCCGATCTGTCAGCGGTGACTTCGACATCGGCTCCGACCCGTTCAAGCGCGCGTTGCGCCGACCGCAGGTTGCCCGATCCGTAGTCCAGAACAACGAGCCTCGGCTTCCTCATTTTCGACAAGTCATTTTCGGCTAGTCATTTCTCGCGAGTGGCTTTCGGCAAGTCACTTCCCGCGAGCCGTCTTCACAGCGTTCCTTTGGTCGAGGGAATCCCCTCGACCCTGCAGTCGTACTCCACCGCCTGGCGAAGCGCCCGGGCCACCGCCTTGTATTGCGCCTCGGTGACGTGATGTGGGTCGCGCCCATAGAGGGTCCGAACGTGCAATGCGATTCGGGCATTGAACGCCAGGGACTCGAACACATGCCGGTTCACGACGGTGTGGTAGGGCGTCAGACGTGACCCCGTGGACCCAGTAATGGTGAACTCGACCATGTAGTCAGGTTCCCCGGTGTGCACAAAGTAGGGCCGGCCGGAGACGTCGACGGCGGCGTGCGCCAACGTCTCGTCCATCGGGATGAACGCGTCACCGAAACGACGAATCCCCTTCTTGTCTCCAAGCGCCTGCCCAAGCGCCTGCCCCAGCACGATTGCGGTGTCCTCGATCGTGTGGTGACCTTCGATCTCGATGTCGCCCTTGGCTTTGACCATCAAGTCGAAGCTGGCATGGCTGCCCAGTGCGGTGAGCATGTGATCGAAAAACGGTACACCGGTCTCGACGCTGACTCGTCCGCTGCCATCGAGGTCGAGTTCGACGACTATGTCGGACTCCCGGGTCGTGCGTTCGATCTTGGCTCGTCGGGACGCTGTCACTGTGCTCCTATTCGGGCGCTGGCGGCCAGCAGCGCATCGTTCTCGTGGGCCAGGCCGATTGTGGCACGCAAAAACCCGGGAACGCCGACATCGCGGATCAGCACACCGTCGGCCAGGTAGCGCTCCCAGGTGGCCGGGGCGTCGGCGAACTTTCCGAACAACACAAAGTTCGCATCGCTGGGGATTACTCGAAACCCCATGGCAGCAAGCGATTCCGACACTCTGTCGCGTTCCGCGATCAGGGTGGCGACACTGCCCAAGGTGTCATTGGCGTGCCGCAGAGCAGCACGGGCAGCTTCCTGGGTTACCGAGGACAGGTGATAGGGCAATCGCACCAGCAGCATTGCCTCGACGACGGCGGGGTCCGCGACCAGGTATCCCAACCTGCCGCCGGCGAAGGCGAAAGCCTTGCTCATGGTGCGGGTCACCACGAGCCTGGTCGGGTAGTCGGCGATGAGACCGATAGCGCTGGGCTGTGAAGAGAACTCGCCGTACGCCTCGTCGACGATCATGATGCCGGACTGTTTGGCGGAAAGCGCGTCGAGCATCTGGCGCAGATCGCCGATGGGAACACTTTGACCGGTTGGGTTGTTCGGGCTCGTTACGAACACGATGTCGGAATCGTGCGCCTCGATCGCACGGGCAGCGACACCGATTTGCAGGCTGAAGTCTTCGGCGCGGTTGACCTCGAGCCAGCCGGTCTGGGTGCCACCGGCGATAATCGGGTGCATCGAATAGGACGGCACGAATCCGATGGCGTTACGACCCGGCCCACCGAAGGCTTGCAGCAACTGTTGCAGGACTTCGTTGGAACCGTTTGCAGCCCAGACGTTGTCGACAGCCACCGGGATACCGGTCTGCTTGGTCAGGTAGTCGGCCAGATCGCTGCGCAGCGCCACGGCGTCGCGGTCGGGATAGCGGTGCAGCCCCGCCGCGGCGGCGCGAACGGATGCCGCAACGTCGTCGATCAGCGCCTGGGTCGGCGGGTGCGGGTTCTCGTTGGTGTTGAGCCGAACCGGTACGTCCAGCTGCGGAGCGCCGTAAGGTGACTTGCCGCGCAGGTCGCCGCGTAACGGCAAGTCGTGCAACGTCACCGGGGATCGTACTGTCACCTCTCGAACCTCCGCCGCACGGCCTCACCGTGACTGGGCAGGTTCTCCGCCTCGGCCAGCGTTACCACGTAGCCCGATACGTCCTTGAGCGCGGCCTCGGTGTAATCCACCACATGGATGCCGCGCAGGAACGTCTGAACCGACAAGCCGCTGGAATGCCTGGCGCACCCCGCGGTAGGCAGCACGTGGTTGGATCCGGCGCAGTAATCGCCGAGGCTGACCGGCGACCATGGGCCGACGAAAATCGCGCCGGCCGCCCGAATCCGATTGGCAACAGCACTGGCGTCGGTGGTCTGCACCTCGAGATGTTCAGCGGCATAGGCGTTTACGGTTCTTATTCCGGCATCGATGTCGTCGACCAGGACGATCGCTGACTGCTGACCGCTCAGCGCTACCGTCACACGCTCCCGGTGCTTCGTCGTCTCCAACTGGCGCGCCAGCTCCCGATCGGTGGCATCGGCCAGCTCCGGACTGTCGGTGACCAGCACGCTGGCGGCCATCTCGTCGTGTTCGGCCTGGCTGATCAGGTCGGCGGCGACGTGGACTGGGTCGGCGGTGAAGTCGGCCAGTATCGCTATCTCGGTCGGGCCGGCTTCGGCGTCGATGCCGACCTGGGCGCGGCAGATCCGCTTGGCGGCGGTGACGTAGATATTGCCCGGGCCGGTGATCATGTCGACCGGTGCGAGCTCGGCGCCGTCGGTGTCGACGCCGCCATGGGCTAGTAGAGCGACCGCCTGTGCGCCGCCGACTGCCCACACCTCGGTAACCCCCAGCAGCGCCGCCGTTGCCAGGATGACCGGATGCGGCAGGCCCGTGAAGGGCTCCCGGGCCGAGGTCTGCGGCGGACTGGCGATCACCAGCGATTCGACCCCGGCCAGCTGCGCGGGAACCACGTTCATCACGACGCTTGACGGATAGACAGCGCGACCACCAGGGACGTACAGCCCGACCCGCTCGACGGGCACCCAGCGTTCGGTGACCTTCGCACCGGGGGCCAGTGTCGTCGTGATGTCGGTGCGGCGCTGCTCGGCGTGCACCGCCCGGGCCCGTTCGATCGCCACCTCGAGAGCGGACCGCACGTCGGAGTCGAGTTCGGCCAGCGCCGTCCGGAGCTTGTCAGCGGGCACCCGGACCCGGTCCGGACGAACACCGTCGAAAGATGCACCGTAATCAAGGGCAGCTTCGGCGCCCCGCTCCGCGACGGCCTCGACGATGGGCCTGACCTTGGGAATGACCGTGTCGACATCGACTCCACCACGCGGCAGCGCGCCCCGTAGCCGGGCCGTCGACAGCGCGGTGTCCCGCAGGTCTATGCGCCGCAGCAGTCCCGCCGATACATTCACGCTGACCATTGTCCCAGAGCAGCACAAATCAGTATCGGAGGCGTCATGTCCAAGCGTGACCACCCAAACAACTCGCCGGGGGTCCCGATGTTGTTCCCGCCCTGGTTCGAGCGCCTGCAGATCAAATATATGAACCCGATGCTGCGGCCGTTCTCCAAGCGGATGCCCGGAATGGGCGTAATCAAGCATCGCGGGCGGAGCTCCGGCAAGGAGTACGAGACCCTCGTAACGCCTTACCGCAAGGGTCGCGTGCTTGCCATCGGCCTGGCTCACGGCAAGACGAACTGGGTCAAGAACGTGCTGGCCGCCGGAGAAGCCGATATTCAGATCGGGAAGGAAAGCCTGCACCTGGTCAACACACGGATACTCCCGGCCGGCACCGTGGACCACACTTTGCCGCGGATGGCGCAGGTCGTCGCCAAACGCTCGGGTGTTTTCGTCGCCGACATCGCTTGACGCGTCCGGGCTACAGATCCAATCCGAGGTCCAGAGCCTGCACCGAGTGCGTGAGCGCTCCCACCGCGAGGTAGTCGACGCCCGTTCCCGCGTATTCCGCCGCAGTGCCGAGTGACAGTCCGCCCGAGGATTCCAGCTTGGTGCCCGGGGAATTCGCATTTCGGCGTTGCACCGCTATCTGGGTCTGCCAAATCGCGAAGTTGTCCAGCAGCACCAGCTCGACACCCTCCGCAAGCACCTCGTCGAGCTGTTCGAGCGAGTCGACCTCCACCTCGCACGGCAGATCGGGGGCCGCGGACCGGACCGCGCGCAGGGCGGCCAGCACCGACCCGGCCGCGGCGACGTGGTTGTCTTTGATCAGGGCGGCATCCCCAAGGCCCAATCGATGGTTGACGCCGCCGCCGACCCGCACCGCGTACTTCTGCAACAGACGCAGGCCGGGCAGCGTTTTGCGGGTGTCCCGGATCTGGACGCCGGTGCCGCTCGTCGCGTCCACCCAGGCCGCGGTGGCCGTCGCGATGCCGGAGAGATGACACACCAGGTTGAGCATGGTGCGTTCAGCGGTCAACAAGCCTCTCGCGGATGCGCGCACTGTGAGTGCGGTCCCGCCGGCGTCCAGACGGGTGCCGTCCGGCAATCGGTGCTCGACGCGGTATTCACCCTTGCCGAGCACTGTGTCGAGGACCATAAGCGCCACCTCGGCGCCTGCGAAGACACCTGGTTCGCGAGCCACCACCGACGCGGTGGTAGAGGCGTCCGAGGGCACGGTAGCCAGGGTGGTCACGTCTGACCCGTATCGCAGATCCTCATCGAGGGCGCGGTTAACCACAGCAGCAGCTTCGGTGGCCTCGTCGGCGGTAAGTGCCATCAGCAATTCACCGCGGCGGGCGCCGCACCGGCCGCGGTCCGCGCCACGCTGAACTCCTGGGCCGGATCCGTATCGGTGAAATCGGAGCGCCGGTGGCAGCCGCGGGACTCGGTGCGAGCCAGCGCAGCGGCGGCTACCTCCGCAGCGACCGCGGTCAGCGCGCATTCTTCGAAATCCTTGCGCGACTTGACTACTCGTGGAGTTGAGCTATCAAGGACCTCGAGCAACCGCCACAAGCCGTCCCCGCATCTCGGAATTGACGCGTACCTCGTCATGGCGCCCTGCAGATCTGCCCGCGCCACCGCGGGTCGCACCGGTAGTTCCGGGCCGAAAAATCGGGCCGGGCCGGCATCGGTGGCGTGCTGAGCGGCGGCTCTACCGGCGCGTCCACCGACCACCAGCCCTTCGAGCAGACTGTTGGAGGCGAGCCGATTGGCACCGTGCATCCCCGTCCGTCCCACCTCGCCGGCTGCGAACAGCCCAGCGATCTCGGTGCGCCCGAACACATCCGTGAGCACCCCGCCGCAGCTGTAGTGGGCTCCGGGCACGACCGGGATTGGTTGACGGGCGGGGTCGATCCCCGCCTGCCGACATGAGGCGGTTACCGTCGGGAACCGCTGGGCGAGGTTTGCGACCCCGCGGGCGTCCAGATAGACGCAGCTATCCCCGGTGGCGGCCAGCCGAGCCTGGACCGCGGCGGCCACTACGTCGCGTGGCGCCAAATCACCCATCGGGTGTATTGCTTCTGCGACCGGATTCCCCTGAGAATCGATAAGTTTCGCACCCTCGCCCCGCAATGCCTCAGTGATGAGCGGACGTCGCCCACCATGGGGACCGTGGAAAAGCATGGTCGGGTGGAACTGGATGAACTCCAGATCGGACACCGGCGATCCGGCCCACATCGCCAGCGCCACCCCATCGCCGGTGGAGCCCTCCGGATTGGTGGTGGCCTCGTATAGGTGACCTAGCCCACCGGTTGCCAGGATGACCGAAGGCGCATGAATAACACCTGGACCATCCTCGGTCAGCACCAGCACACCAGCCACGGCGGCCGCGTCCACCAACAGCTCCAGCGCAACATGATTTCGGCGCACGTCCAGGTTGGCCGCGGCAACGTCGAGCGCGCGTTGCACCTCGGCGCCGGTGGCGTCGCCCCCGGCGTGGATGATCCGTCGACGGGAATGCCCGCCTTCCCGGGTCAGCGCCCAGCGACCGGGCGCCGACTCGTCGAAACGTGCTCCGCCGGCAACTAATTCGGCCACCGCCCGATGGCCCTCCGCCACAATCGACGTGACCGCGTCCGGGTCGCAGAGCCCGCCGCCGGCGGCAAGGGTATCGGCGACATGCGCATCTATGGAGTCTCCGTGGTCGCGCAAGACGTCGGGCAGTACCACGGCGATGCCGCCCTGTGCGTAGCAGGTTGCGGTGTCCCCGGCCTTGCTCAACACGACGACTTTCTGGCCGCACCGATGCGCCGACAGTGCGGCCGCAAGCCCCGCCACACCGGTGCCGACGACGACGACGTCGGCCCGCTGCCGCCACATTCCGGTGCCCCCGCAGCCTCGGCCTACTCCCCCGGCGGGGCCGCTCCGGCCCGCGGTCATTCGCCGCCGCCGCCGGGTTGACCGATCTCGACCATTCGCAGCACGCTCCGACGGGCTGCAGCGGCGATGTCGGGGTCGACGTGCACCTCATCGGCGCCTTCCACCAGACAGCGCAGCAATGCCGCCGGAGTGATCATCTTCATGTACTTGCAGGACGCGCGCTCGTTGACTGCCCGGAAGTCGACCTCGGGCGCGGCACTGCGCAATTGGTGAAGCATGCCGACCTCGGTGGCCACCAGCACCTCGCGGGCGCCGGTCCGGCGCGCGGCGTCGAGCATCCCACCCGTGGAGAGGATCTTGACCCGCTCCGCCGGGAATGACCCCTCGCCTGCGAGATAGAGAGCCGATGTCGCACAGCCGCATTCAGGGTGCACAAACAACTCCGCGTCGGGATGGGCACGCGCCTGCTCGGTGAGTTCGGCTCCGTTGATACCGGCGTGCACGTGGCATTCACCCGCCCACACGTGGAGGTTCTTGCGGCCGGTCACTCTGCGCACATGTGCCCCGAGGAATTGGTCCGGGCAGAACAGCACCTCGCGGTCCTCGGGTATCGAGGCCACCACGTCGACGGCGTTGGACGAGGTGCAGCAGATATCGGTTTCGGCTTTGACCTCGGCGGTCGTATTGACGTAGGAGACGACGACGGCTTCGGGATGCTCCGCCTTCCAGGCGCGCAACTCATCGGCCGTGATCGAGTCAGCCAACGAGCACCCCGCCCGCTGGTCCGGGATAAGCACCGTCTTGGCCGGCGAGAGGATTTTTGCCGTCTCGGCCATGAAGTGCACCCCGCAGAAGACGATCGTGTTCTCGGGCGCCGCAGCGGCAACTCGCGAGAGCGCCAGCGAATCGCCGACATGGTCGGCGACGTCCTGGATCGCCGGGGCCTGATAGTTGTGCGCAAGCAGCGTCGCACCGCGGAGTTCGGCCAACCGGCGGATCTCGGCGGCCCAGTCCGCGTCGCCATCGACGCCCGAGAATCCGTCCGAGTCATCGACGACGCGGTCCAGCAGACGGCTGGTAGGTGACTGATCGATGATCGTCATCTCCCGCCTCCTTCACTCAACCCAGGTTTTCGACTTATAATCGAAAACATGCCTTATGGTAGCACTCACCACGAAGTCCTGGCTGCTGTGTTCCAAATTCGGGAGAGCCAGCTACCGGACGCCGACAAAAAACCCGCACTTCACGCCTTGTTGTGGCAGCGCGCGCTCAGCCCTGAGGTCGGTAAGTGGTCACTGCCGGGCGGTCGCCTGGGTGACGACGAGGACATGACGAGCTCGGTCCGCCGACAGCTCGCCGAGAAGGTGGACCTGCGTGAGATTGCTCACCTCGAGCAACTCGCTGTGTTCTCCGAACCCGCGCGGGTGCCGGGAAGCCGGACCATCGCGTCGACATTTCTGGGTCTGGTGCCCTCCCCTGCCACGCCGGAACTGCCCCCCGACACCCGCTGGCATCCTGTCAGCGACTTACCGGCCATGGCGTTCGATCATGGCCCCATGGTCGACCACGCCCATAACCGACTGGTCGCCAAGCTGTCCTATACGAACATCGGATTCGCCTTGGCGCCAAGTGAATTCGCACTGTCGACGCTGCGCGACATCTACAGTGCCGCATTGGGCCATCCGGTCGACGCGACGAACCTGCAACGAGTTCTCGAGCGTCGCCAGGTGATCACCAGGACCGGCACCACGGCGCGATCCGGTCGCAGCGGCGGCCGACCGGCGGCGCTGTTCCGGTTTACCGATTCGCGTTACCGCGTGACCGATGAGTTCGCCGCGTTGCGACCTCCCGGGTGAAGGGGGCTGGATTCTTAACACCTCCTTAAGGAACAATGCCGGGATGGACTTGGGCAGCGTCGCGCGGTCAACCGGAGCCGAGTGGATCGGTCAGGCTCCGCACGAGCCACTTCAGCGCAAAGCGCGCCCCGTCGTTCCCGCGTACGACTCATTCCACCGGCCACCCGCCGGGTTCCACCATGCCCGCCCCGGCACAGTGCTGCGCTCGCGCGAAGTAGAACTCGCGTTCATGGGACTGGTCCCGCAGAAACTGAGCGCCACCCAATTGCTGTACCGCACCACCGACCTCAACGGAGAACCGCGGGTGGCCGTGACCACGGTGATCGTTCCCGCGGAACGGACAGCCACCGGGCCGCTGCCCATCGTCTCCTACCAGTGCGCCATCGACGCCGTCGCCGGACGGTGTTTTCCGTCCTACGCGCTGCGGCGTGGAGCCAAGGCGGTCGGATCGTTCGCGCAGTTCGAATTCCTGCTCATCGCCGCAGCGCTGGCAGAAGGCTGGGCCGTCTCGGTACCGGACCACGAGGGCACCGCCGGCATGTGGGGGGCACCCTACGAACCCGGCTACCACGTCCTAGACGGATTACGCGCGGCGATCGACCACGACAGGCTGGGTCTGACCCCGCAGTCGCCGATCGGCCTGTGGGGATATTCCGGCGGCGGACTGGCCTCGGCCTGGGCCGCCGAAGTCCAAGGTGTCTACGCACCGGAACTCAACGTGGTTGGCGCCGTGCTCGGCTCCCCGGTCGGCGATCTCGGCAACACCTTCAAACGGCTCAACGGCAGTGTCTACTCCGGGCTTCCCGCAATGGTCGTAGCGGCGCTCGCGCACATCTATCCCGGACTGGATCGCATCATCTCCGAGCACGCCACGGACGAGGGCAAGGCGATGCTCGCGCGGATCGAGAAGATGACCACCCTTCATGCGATGCTGCGGCTGGCCGGCAAGGATATGGCCGAACTCATCGACCGCCCGCTCGAGGAGATCTTGCTGACACCGGAAGTCCAGAACGTCTTCGACAGCATCAAGCTCGGGACCTGCCCGCCCAAACCGCCGGTGCTCATCGTTCAGGCCGTACACGACCGGATCGTCTCGGTCGACGACATCGATGAGCTGACCGACACCTACACTCGCGGCGGCGCGAGCGTGACCTACCACCGCGACATGTTCAGCGAGCACATGTTGCTGCATCCGATGTCGGCGCCGATGACGCTGCGCTGGCTCCGGGACCGCTTCACCGGTCAGCCGATGCGCACCCACATCACCCGGACAAAGTGGCCGACGCTGCTGAATCCGTCGACGTACCGGGGCATGCTCACCCTCGCCGTGATCACTGCGAAGGTGATGACGGGACGACGGGTGGAACGTCAACCCCTGTCAAGGTTCGATCAGTAGCCATCCCGGTATCGACCCGCGGCCACCCGCCGAGGTCGTCGCGCGCGGTCGCCGTCGCCGCCAGCAGATACACCAGCGCAGCGATCCCCGCCGGAAACAGCAACGTCGCCGCGATCTGCAGGGGCGAGTGACCAAAAAACACCGCGGGCGCTTGCACGACGTAATGCACCCGATTTTCGTCCGACACCGGCGCCGCGGCGAGGTCGATAGCCCCATATCTCCAGCGCGCCATCAGCGCGCCCACTCCTGCTGCCGCCGCGGCGGCCAGAATGCAGCCGAGGCTGAGCGCCGTCACCAAGGCAGGCCCACGGTGCGCGCGCCACTGCCACAAGAGGACCGCCGCGACGACAGCAAGTACCGCGAGGATGCCGATGAGCAGAACCGCAGAGGTGAACCAGTGGTCTGACTCACTGCCCATGGAGGCGGTGACCCGCTCGCCACGCCGGGTCAATGCGACCAACCCGTGAATCGGCGGCGCCAGCCACGCCCACAGCGCCCCGACCAAGACACCGGCCGCTGCCAGCCCTAAAACGGTCACCACTGAGGCTCGCGCTCGCGAAACCCTCGGCTCTTCGCCCAAGGGGCTCATCCCGGTCTTCGGCTCTTCGCCCAAGGGGCTCATCCCGGTCTTCGGCTCTTCGCCCAAGGGGCTCATCCCGGTCTTCGGCTCTTCGCCCAAGGGGCTCATCCCGGTCTTCGGCTCTTCGCCCAAGGGGCTCATCGCTGGACCTCGAGGTCACCGGAATCCACAAGCCCGTGCCTCGAACACTTCGCCCACCAACCGTCCGGACGAACCTGCACGACCATCCGGCGGCCACAGGCGGCGCAGAATCGGGGCGGCTCCAGACCCAGTTGGGCAGCGGTGGGCACGGCGCTCCCCACACCTGCGCCGGTGTAAACGTTGTAACGGCCCGCGCCGACCGGCATCGGCAATTCCGCTCTGTTGTCCACGATCATGAACACCTGTCTAAAGGCTGGCGTTGAGCGCCTTGATCGGCATCTGCAGATCGTCGAGCAATGCCAGGTCCGCCTCCGCCGGGCGACCCAGCGTGGTCAGGTAATTGCCGACGATGACCGCATTGATGCCGCCGAGAATGCCCTTCTGCGCGCCCAGATCCCCCAGCGTGATCTCCCGGCCGCCGGCGAACCGCAACATCGTGCGCGGCAGAGCCAATCGGAACGCCGCCACCGCCTTGAGTGCCTCGGAAGCCGGCAGCACGTCCAGATCGCCGAACGGGGTGCCGGGGCGCGGATTCAAGAAGTTCAGCGGTACCTCGTGCGGATCGAGGGCGGCGAGGTCGGCCGCGAACTCGGCACGCTGGTCCAGGGATTCGCCCATGCCGAGAATGCCGCCGCAACACACCTCCATCCCGGCCGCGCGAACCATCTGCAGCGTGTCCCAACGTTCCTCCCACGTGTGGGTGGTCACCACGTTGGCGAAAAACGACCTGGCGGTCTCGAGGTTGTGGTTGTAGCGGTGTACCCCCATGGCCGCGAGCTGCTCGACCTGTTCCCGGGTCAGCATGCCCAGCGAACACGCGATCTGGATGTCAACCTCGTTACGGATCGCCTCGATACCGGCCGCAACCTGGGCGAGTAGGCGCTCATCCGGGCCGCGCACCGCTGCGACGATGCAGAACTCCGTCGCACCGGTCTTGGCGGTCTGCTTGGCGGCCTCCACCAAGCTCGGTATATCCAGCCAGGCGCTGCGAACCGGGGATTGGAAAAGCCCTGACTGCGAGCAGAAGTGGCAATCTTCAGGGCACCCGCCGGTCTTGAGACTGATGATTCCTTCGACCTCAACGTCGGGGCCGCACCACGCCATCCGGACTTCGTGCGCAAGCGCCAGCAGATCGTCGAGACGGTCATCGGGCAACTGCAGCACCTGCAGGATCTGGCCCTGATCGAGACCCTCGCCCCGGTCCAGCACCTGGTCCCGAGCCACTGCCAGAATGTCGCTCACCCGTGGGGCCTCCTCGCACGTCTCGTCGGCCGCGCCGACAATTGAACACGTCGGCTCCGCCGACAATTGAACACCGTTCAGGCTAGGGTACTGGCGTGCAGCTCCACAAACGCGATGTCGTCGAGGCGGCGACGTCACTGCTGGATGACTATGGAATAGCCGACCTCTCGATGCGCCGCGTCGCCCGTGAGCTTGCTGTATCACCCGGTGCGCTGTACTGGCATTTCGCCAGCAAGCAGCAACTTCTCGGCGCGGTCGCCGACCGGATTCTGGAAGCGATCACCGCCCCAGCCGCCGGGCCCGGTCACTGGCGCGACCGCTTCGTCGGCATCTGTGGGCGGCTTCGCGAAGCGCTGCTGTCACACACCGACGGCGCCGAACTTGTCGCGGCCAGTTTTGCGGCCGGCCAGTCGCAGACCATGGCCGACGTCCTGACGCAACTCAGCACCGCGGCAACCGACGCCGGTATGACATCGGGACACGCCGAACTGGCCGCCCGCACCGTCATCTATTACACGCTCGGCTTCACGGCCAACGAGCAGTCGCGGATGCAGTGGGATGCCGCGGGCGCAGATGTCGCCCATACCGTCTGGACGGACAACCCCACCGCCCGGTTCGATTTCGGCCTCGGCCTGCTCGTGGACGGGATCGCCGCCCACAACCGAGCCGACGCGTGACGCCTCAATCGATGGGGTGCACGACCTTCGCGTTTCCGTCCCAGTGCCGCAGCGCGGCGGCGCGTCCCCGGATCTCACGGCCCAGCCGACGTAGCCCGAGGGCTTGCGGCAACTGATCGGGCGCCATTCGCCGAGCCAGGGTCACGTGCGGCGTCCAGGCGCCGTGCTGCACATTCGGCAGCGGTCCGTCCGGCATATGCGGCAGGCAAAGACGGTGTACCTCCGCCTGCAGGGCGAGCAACTCGACCGATGGCACTACTAGGCGCACGAGGGTTACGACGCGACCGCCGAACACCATCGGAGCCCCGATCCGGCAGTCCAGCGGCAGCCGCCCCAGTGCCGGGCGTACGGCGGCGGTCACCCCGTCGTCCATCCGATCGGCGACGGTGAGGGTGACATGCGGGCGATTGCTCGGGGCCGTATGGGCGGCTTGACTGGGTAATCCCAACTCCGCCAAGTCATCCCAGATGCGGCGAACCGCGGTCTCGGTGTCGCGGTCGAACAGCAACTCGACAGAGTGAACCATCAGCCGACGACGCCCTCGACCCACGATCGGTCGAATGCGGCTGCACTGATTCTTTCGAACTCCGACACCGACGACGAACCCGACCCGGCGGGCAATACTGCGCGCAGCGGCGCCTGCCGAGCCAATGCCCGACGATTGTCGACCTCGACGACGCCCGGCTCGGCAGGCCAGGCGCCGATCACCAGTCCGGCGGATTCGACGTGCCGGGTGGTCAGCGCCTCGAGAGTCAGAGCGGTGTGGTTCAGCGTGCCCAGCCCCGGCGCGACCACGGTGAGCACCGCCGCGCCGAGTTCGCCGGCGAGGTCGCGGAGTGTGAACCCCTGGGCGCCGATCTCGACCAGCAGCCCACCGGCCCCCTCGACGAGGGTGAGCCGACCCGGGCGGTCCGCGGCGCTCACCATGTCGATGAGCGCCGTTCTGTCAGGCAACGAGGAACCGACTCGCTGCGCGGCGGCAAGGGGCGCTAATGGATCGGGAAACGTTGCCAGCGAATGTAATTCGCCCACGCCCGACAAACGCGCCACGGTGGCGAGATCATCGTCACCGGCCCGGGATCCGGTCTGAACCGGCTTGCATACGGCGACGTCGAAACCCGTCATCCGCGCGTGACATGCCAGCGCCGCGGTGGCGACAGTCTTCCCGACACCGGTACTCGTCCCGGTGACGACGAGAACCGTCACGCCGACGACAGCACCGCGCCGAGGACGTCGCGCGCCAGCGCCAGTTCCTCGTCGGACAGCGACGCGCGCGCGGTCAACCGCAGCCGGGAAGTACCTGCCGGCACCGTGGGCGGCCGGAAACAGCCGACCCGTACGCCGCGGTCCAGGCATGCCGCGGCGGCGGCCAGAGCGACCTCGGGTGCCCCGAGTACCACCGACACCACCGCTGACGACGGGATAGTGCCAATGGCGCACATCGAAGCCAGCGCAGCGGCATGGTCGAGCACTCGCTGTGCCCGCCATGGTTCGTCGAGGAGCACCTGCAGCGCGGCGTGGGCGGCGCCGACCGCCGCCGGTGCCAGTCCGGTGTCGAAGATGAACGGCCGTGCCGCATCTATGAGGTGTTCGCGCACCGCGACCGGCGCCAGTACCACCCCGCCCTGACTGCCGAGTGCCTTCGACAGGGTCGCCGTCATCACCACATCGGGTGCGCCGGCCAGCCCCACCTCGTGCAGAAGCCCGCGGCCGCCGTCACCGCGGACCCCCAGACCGTGTGCCTCATCGACGATGAGCAGAGCCCGGTGCCTGCGACAGACCTCGTGCAGCCGTCGGAGCGGGGCAAGCTCGCCGTCGGCGGAGAACACCGAATCCGTCACCACTACAGCACGGTCTTCGGTGCGTTCGGCGAGGGCTGCATCAACGGCGGAAACATCGGCGTGGGGCGTCACCACGACTCGCGCGCGCGACAATCGGCAGGCATCGACCAGCGAGGCGTGGGAACGCTGATCCGAGACCAGCAACGAACCCGGCCCGGACAGCGACACCACCGCACCGAGATTGGCGGTATAACCCGAGGAGAACACCAGCGCCGACGATGCCCCGACGAAGTCGGCCAGCGCCTGTTCGAAGGCTTCGTGCAGCTCAGTGTTGCCGGTGACGAGCCGCGAGCCCGTGGACCCTGCCCCCCAGGTGCGGAGAGCGGCCACCCCGCCGTCGAGTACCGCAGGGTGCTGCGATAAGCCGAGGTAGTCATTCGAGGCGAGGTCCAACTCGGTGGCAACGGCGGCGCGGGTCCCCAAGGTACGCCGCAACCCGGCGACCCGCCGTCTGCCCGCGACCTCAGCGAGCCAGGCCAGCGGTGACACATCGACGCGCGTCACAGTGCCCCCTTGCTGCTTGACGACCATGTTTCTCCGACAACCGTATTCTCTGTCGAGTCTGCTCCCCCGAGACCCGCCGAGGCGAATTGAACACCGTTCAGGTCAGAGTACCGGCAACCCCGACCATCGCCGAGGCGATCTGCTCGACTTCGTCGGCCGTGCAGATGTAGGGCGGCATCGCATAGATCAGATTCCGGAACGGCCGCAGCCACACCCCACGTTCGAGCGCCGCCGGCGTGGCGATGCGCAAGTCAACCGGATGGCGTAGTTCGATCACCCCGATTGCGCCGCGGACTCGAACGTCGAGCACGTTGGGGAGCCGGGAGGCTGGGGCCAAGCCCGCCTTCAGACCGGTCTCGATCGCCCTCACCTGCGATTGCCAGTCAGCAGCCAGCAGGAGTTGGACCGAAGCCGCCGACACCGCACAAGCCAGCGCGTTAGCCATGAACGTCGGGCCGTGCATCAGCGCGCCCGCGTCGCCCGAGCTGATGGTTCCGGCGACATCGCGCGTGCACAACGTCGCCGCCAGGGTCAGGTATCCGCCGGTGAGCGCCTTGCCCACACACATGATGTCGGGGCTGACTCCAGCATGGTCGGCGGCGAACATCGCCCCGGTTCGGCCGAACCCGGTCGCGATCTCATCGAAGATGAGCAGGACCTCGTGCCGGGTACATGCCTGCCGCAAGTCGACCAGATAACGGGGATCGTGGAAGCGCATCCCGCCTGCCCCCTGCACCACGGGCTCGACGATCACTGCGGCCAGCTCATCGGCGTGTTCGGCCAATTGCTCCTCGAAGTGCGCGATGTAGCCGCGGTCGTACTCATCCGGAACCTGCGCCGCGAACACCTGTGGGACCAGCACGTCGCTCCACAGCTTGTGCATCCCGCCCTCGGGGTCGCAGACGCTCATCGGCGTGAAGGTGTCGCCGTGGTAGCCGCCGCGCCACGTCATCAGCCGGTGCTTGTCGTAGCGTCCGACGCTGCGCCAGTACTGCAGCGCCATCTTGACCGCGACCTCAACCGACACCGACCCGGAATCACTGAAGAAGACCGTATCCAGGCCTTCCGGTGTCACCTCCACCAGTAGCTTTGCCAATCGGGCGGCTGGTTCGTGGGTGAGCCCACCGAACATGACGTGGTTCATCGTGGTGAGCTGTCGGGTGATCGCCGCGTCCAGGACAGGGTGGGCGTGCCCGTGTATGGCGGTCCACCACGAAGACATCGCGTCGAGGGCCTCGACGGTCCTGCCCCGATGGACCAGGCTGAGCCACGAGCCGCGCGCACCTACCGCAACCACGGGCTCCATCGCGTCGACCCCTATAGGGCTGTACGGATGCCAGATGTGGGCGGCATCGACCGCGACGATCTCGTTGGGCGTCCACGCAGACACCTTGGGTAGATTAGCCACCGACTATGACGACCCTCGCCCCCGCCCGACCGGTGTATCGCCGCGCCGCCGTCCAGACGCCGGCGGCCGTGACGCCCAGCGTCGGCACCCGGACGTCGGGGTTCTATCGTCACGACCTCGACGGGCTCCGCGGCATTGCGATCGCGATGGTGGCGGTTTTCCACGTGTGGTTCGGGCGCGTGTCCGGCGGGGTGGACGTCTTCCTCGTGCTGTCGGGCTTCTTTTTCGGCGGACGCCTGCTGCGCGGCGCACTTACCCCGGGAGCCGCTCTGCGGCCGGTGCCCGAGGTAACTCGCCTGATCCGCCGGCTGTTACCAGCACTGGTCGTCGTGCTGGCCGTCTCCGCCGTGCTGACCATCTTGATACAGCCCGAAACGCGCTGGGAGACCTTCGCCGACCAGAGCCTGGCCAGCCTGGGGTACTACCAGAACTGGGAGCTCGCCCGTACGGCGTCGGACTACCTCCGCGCCGGGGAGGCGGTCAGTCCGCTGCAACACATCTGGTCGATGTCTGTGCAGGGCCAGTTCTATATCTCGTTCTTGGTTCTGATCATGCTTGCCGCGCTCGGGTTTCGACGGGTGCTCGGGGGGCACATGCGAGCCGCGTTCGTCGTGTTGCTCGCGGCACTGACGATCGCATCGTTCGTCTACGCAATCATCGCGCACAACGCCGATCAGTCCACGGCCTACTACAACAGCTTCGCGCGGGCATGGGAGCTCCTGCTGGGTGCACTGGTCGGTGCACTCGTCCCTTGTCTGCGCTGGCCCATGTGGCTGCGCACATTAGTCGCAGTGGTCGCGCTGGCGACCATCCTTTCCTGCGGGGCCCTGATCGACGGCGTCAAGGAATTTCCCGGCCCCTGGGCGTTGGTCCCGGTCGGCGCCACCTTGCTGTTCATCCTGTCCGCGGCGAACAGGCACGCCGATCCGCACACCCAGGGCCGAATCCCCGCACCCAACCGATTGCTCGCCTCCGCCCCGTTCGTGGCCTTGGGCGCCATGGCGTACTCGCTGTACCTATGGCATTGGCCGCTGTTGATCTTCTACATCGCCTACACCGGCGGCGGGACCGTCAACTTCGCCGAAGGTGCGGCGGTACTGCTCGTTTCGGGTCTGCTGGCATGGTTGACCACTCGCTATGTCGAAGAACCGCTGCGGTCACGCAGTTCCTCCGCTGCCGCTCTCACCGCGGTCCCCTCTGGCGCACCCCTTCGCACCCGGCTACGCAGACCGACCATCGTGCTGGGGTCCACAGTCGTACTGCTCGGGGTAGCGCTGACGGCAACCTCGTTCACCTGGCGCGAACACGTGACCGTACTCCGGGCCAACGGCAAAGAACTCTCCGGGCTGTCGTCGCGCGACTACCCGGGTGCACGCGCGCTGACGGACAAGGCCAGGGTGCCCAACCTGCCGATGCGCCCGACGGTTCTCGAAGCCAAGGAAGACATCCCGCAATCCACCGTGGACCGCTGCATCAGTGATTTCAAGTCCACCACCGTGATCAACTGCACCTACGGTGACAAATCGGCCGATCGCACCATCGCGCTGGCCGGCGGCTCGCACGCCGAACACTGGATCACCGCTCTTGACCTGCTGGGTCGGCTGCATCACTTCAAAGTGGTGACGTACCTCAAGATGGGTTGCCCGCTCACGACCGAGAAGATGCCATTGGTGATGGGCGACAACCGCAAGTATCCCGAGTGCCGGGAATGGAACAAGCGGGTCATGCCGCGGCTCATCGCCGACCGTCCCGACTATGTCTTCACCACGTCCACCCGACCCTGGAACATCAAGCCGGGGGATGTCATGCCGTCCAGCTACCTGGGCATCTGGCAGACCCTGTCGGACAACAAGATTCCGATCCTGGCGATGCGAGACACACCTTGGCTGGTGCGGGATGGCAAGCCCCATTTTCCGGCCGACTGCCTGGCCGACGGCGGGGACGCCAAGTCATGCGGAATCGAGCGATCTGAGGTACTGTCCGAGCACAATCCGACCCTGGACTATGTGGCGCGGTTTCCGCTGCTCAAGCCGTTGGACATGAGTGATGCGGTGTGCCGTCCGGATCATTGCCGCGTGGCGGAGGGAAACGTGTTGCTCTATCACGATTCTCATCACATCTCGAGTACCTACATGCGCACCATGACCACTGAGTTGGGCCGTCAGATCGCCGCCATAACCAAGTGGTGGTCGAGCTGATGCCATCCCCCGACCCGGCATCCGTACCCGCCGTGTGGCCGGGAACCGCGTATCCACTCGGGGCCACTTACGATGGCGCGGGAACCAACTTTTCGGTCTTCTCCGAGGTCGCCGACCGGGTCGAACTGTGTCTGATCGGCAAGGACGGCAGCGAGGACCGCATCGATCTGGAAGAAGTCGACAGCTATGTGTGGCACTGTTACCTGCCCACGGTGACGCCCGGCCAGCGGTATGGCTTTCGGGTTCACGGACCCTGGAACCCCTTCGAGGGACACCGCTGCGACCCCAGCAAGTTGCTGCTCGACCCGTACGGCAAATCCTTTCACGGCGAGTTCGACTTCTCCCAAGCGCTCTATTCGTACGACCTGGAAGCCGACGACCTGGCCAGTGGCGGCCATCCCCCAATGGTGGACTCGCTAGGTCACACCATGACCAGCGTGGTGATAAACCCGTTCTTTCAATGGGGTTCAGATCGACCCCCGCGCACGCCGTATCACGAGACGGTCATCTACGAGGCGCACGTCAAGGGCATGACCCAGACCCATCCGGGCATTCCCGAAATGCTGCGCGGCACCTACGCCGGACTGGCACATCCCGCAATAATCGACCACCTCAAGTCGCTGCACGTCACCGCGATCGAACTGATGCCGGTGCATCAATTCCTGCATGACCACCGGCTGCTCGACATGGGGCTGCGAAATTACTGGGGATACAACACTTTCGGCTTTTTGGCGCCGCACTACCAGTACGCGGCGACCAGACACGCCGGTGGCGCGGTAGCAGAGTTCAAGGCGATGGTGCGCGCATTTCATGAAGCCGGCATCGAGGTCATCCTCGATGTGGTCTACAACCACACCGCCGAGGGCAACCACCTCGGGCCCACCATCAACTTCCGCGGCATCGACAATGCTGCCTATTACCGACTTCTCGACGGCGACAAGCGCTACTACAAGGATTTCACGGGCACCGGAAACAGTCTCAACGTCCGCCACCCGCACACCCTTCAGCTGATCATGGATTCGCTGCGGTACTGGGTCCTCGACATGCATGTCGATGGGTTCCGGTTCGACCTCGCCGCGACACTGGCGCGCGAGTTCTACGACGTGGACCGACTGTCGGCATTTTTCGACCTGGTCCAGCAGGACCCCGTGATCAGCCAAGTCAAACTCATCGCCGAACCATGGGATATCGGCGAAGGTGGCTACCAGGTCGGAAACTTTCCAGGTTTGTGGACGGAATGGAACGGGAAGTATCGCGACACTGTGCGTGACTACTGGCGGGGCGAGCCCGCGACACTGGGCGAGTTCGCGTCCCGCCTGACCGGGTCGTCGGACCTTTACGAGACGACGGGTCGACGGCCCGGCGCCAGCATCAACTTCGTCACCTGCCACGACGGTTTCACCCTCAACGATCTTGTCTCCTACAACGAGAAGCACAACGAGGCCAACGGCGAGGACGGGCGCGACGGCGAGAGCCACAACCGGTCCTGGAACTGCGGCGTGGAGGGTCCGACCGATGACCCGCAGATCGTTGCACTGCGCGGAAAGCAGATGCGCAACATCATTGCCACGTTGATGTTGTCCCAGGGCACTCCGATGATCTCGCACGGCGACGAAATCGGCCGAACCCAGCGCGGCAACAACAACGTCTACTGCCAGGACAGCGAGCTGTCCTGGATGGACTGGTCATTGGCCGAGACGAATGCCGATCTGCTGGAGTTCACCCGCAAGGTGACCACATTTCGTAAGAGGCATGCGGTCTTCCGGCGCAGACGGTTCTTCGAGGGCAAACCGATCCGCACCGGTGACCAGGTCCGCGACATCGCGTGGCTGACAACGTCGGGCAGAGAGATGGATTACCACGATTGGGAGACCGGGCTCGGCTGTGTGATGGTTTTCCTCAATGGCCAGGCTATTCCCGCGCCAGACGAGCGTGGACAACGGGTCGTCGACGATTCGTTTCTGATGTGCTTCAACGCACATGACGTCGCCGAGGACTTCATCGCGCCGCTGGCCGATTACGCACAGCAGTGGACTGCCGACCTGGACACAGCCGATCCCAGAGGCGACACCGATTTGGTGGTGGCCGCGGGCGAAAAGATATCGCTGCAGCCCCGATCCGTGCTCGTGCTGCGTAAGACCGCTTGACACATGCGCGTCCTGTCGACCTACCGACTGCAGATGCGTGGACCCGACAGCGGTGCTGCGTTCACCTTCGCCGACGCCGCGAAGCTGATCGACTACTTCGCCGCGCTTGGCGTTTCACACCTTTACCTGTCCCCTATCCTCACCGCGGCTGAGGGGTCCAGCCACGGCTACGACGTAACCGACCCCACCACCGTGTCGGCTCAACTCGGCGGCGCTGAGGGCTTTCGACGCCTGTCGAAGACCGCGAGGGCGGCGGGGATGGGCATCATCGTTGACATCGTGCCCAACCACGTCGGCGTCGACGTGCCACGGCAGAACCTGTGGTGGTGGGATGTGCTGAAACACGGGCGGGACTCGCCTTACCACGCCAACTTCGATATCGACTGGTCTCTGGATTCCGACGGACGAATCGTGTTGCCGGTGCTGGGATCTGACGACGATGCCGCCGATCTGACGGTGGTCGGCGATGCGCTGCGACTCGGAGACATGGAGTATCCGATCCGGCCGGGCACCGGCGCCGGCACCGGGCCCGAGGTCCACGATCGGCAGCACTACAAACTGGTGGGCTGGCGAAACGGTGTTTGTGGCTACCGACGGTTCTTCTCGATCACCTCGCTCGCCGGGCTTCGCCAGGAGGCGCGCGATGTGTTCGATGCGACACATGCCGAGGTCGGCCGCTGGTTTTCCGAACAGCTGGTGGACGGAATCCGTATCGACCATCCCGACGGGTTGTCTGATCCGGCTGGATATCTGGTGTGGTTACGTGAGCTCGTTGGGCCGCAGGCCTGGGTGATCATCGAGAAAATCCTCGCCGTCGACGAGCCGCTGGACCCCAGCCTTCCGATAGCAGGTACTACCGGGTATGACGCGCTGCGCGAAGCCGGTGGTCTGTTCATCGACCCCAACGGCGAAGAGGCCCTGACCCGGCTGGTCGACTCGACCGGGTTTGATTACGCGGCGACTGATCGCCTCGCGCGGGAGCTGAAGGTCAAGACGGTCACCGACATCCTGGGCAGCGAGCTGGCGCGGTTGCGCCGAACCATTGCCGCGGTTACCGGACGAAACCATGCCCTGCTGCCCGATGCGGTGGCGGCTCTATTGGGCAATGTGGGGGTCTACCGATCCGACTACCTGTCATTGAGTTCGGTTCTGCCCGTCGTAATCTCGGCGACCACCGCAATGCGGCCAGAGTTGGCCGAGCCGTTGACGATTCTTACCGCGGCGATGGCACGAGAGGGCCGGGTGGGCGTTCGGCTGCAACAACTGTGTGGAGCCGCTACCGCCAAGGCGATCGAAGACTGCCTCTTCTACCGCGACGCCAGGCTGGTGGCTCTGAACGAAGTCGGTGGCGCACCTGGGCATTTCGGAGTAAGTGCCGCAGAATTCCACCGGCGCGCAGCCGATCGCGTCGCGCTGTGGCCGACTGCGATGACAACGCTGACCACCCACGACACCAAGCGCGGTGAGGACGTCCGCGCGCGAATCGGGGTGCTCTCACAGGTTCCCTCGCTATGGGCCGAGCTGGTCCGGGGCTGGGAGCAAACCATTCCCTCGCCCGACCCGCTCACCGGACTGTTTCTGTGGCAGAACATCTTCGGCGTATGGCCCGCCGATGGCGAGGTGAGTGCAGAGTTGCGGCAGCGCTTGCACTGCTACGCCGAGAAGGCAGTTCGGGAAGCCGCCGTGCACACCACCTGGAATGATCCGGTCGCCGAATTCGAGAAGGCGGTGCACGCTTGGCTGGACGCGGTGATGGACGGCCCCGTCGCGGCGGAGTTGACGGCGCTGGTGGGACGACTGCAACCGCACGCCCAGTCGGACGCGCTGGGCCAGAAGCTCGTCGCGCTGACTTCCGCCGGTGTTCCGGACGTTTACCAGGGCACCGAGCTTTGGGAGGACAGCCTGGTCGATCCCGACAATCGACGGCCGATCGATTACTCACTTCGGCGCGAGCAACTGGCGGCCGCGTCGATTTCCGCTTCCACTTCCGCTTCACCGCCGTCGGTCAATGCCAAGTTTCGTGTTGTGCGTGCCGCACTTCAGCTACGGCGCGAACGCCCCGACACGTTTCTTGACGGGGATTACCACCCACTCATGGCCGATGGTTCGGCCGCCGAACACCTCGTGTCATTCACGCGCGGCGACGACGTGGTGGTGGCGGTTAGCCGGTGGACGGTCCGGCTGGCCGAGACCGGTTGGGGCGACACCGCGCTCGTCCTGCCCGACGGCTCCTGGACCGATGTGCTGAAAGGCTGCGGGCGCCACGGTCGGGTACCGGCCGGCGACCTTTTCGAGGATCTCCCCGTCGCGCTGCTGGCCCGCACCCATGTTTGAGCACGAATTCGCCGTCTGGGCACCGCGACCCGAACGAGTGCGATTGGACGTCGACGGCGACCTGCACCGAATGCGTCGCAGCGACGACGGATGGTGGCGCGCGGTCGTCGACGTCGCGCCCGGAACGCGCTACGGGTTCGTCCTCGGTGAGGAGTCCAGGGTGCTGCCCGACCCCCGCTCCCCCCGCCAGCCCGACGGTGTGCACCAGCGCTCGCAGTTGTGGTGGCCGGAGCCGGGCTCATGGACCGACGACGGGTGGCGGGGGCGTTCCGTGGAAGGCGCGGTGATCTACGAACTCCATACCGGGACGTTCACCCCCGAAGGCACTTTCGACTCCGCCATTGAAAAGCTGGATTACCTCGTCGACCTCGGCATCGACTTTGTCGAGCTGATGCCGGTCAACGCGTTCGGCGGCACGCACGGCTGGGGATACGACGGCGTGCTGTGGTACGCGGTCCACGAACCCTACGGCGGACCCGACGGGCTGGTTCGCTTGATCGATGCCTGTCACGGCCGCGGGCTCGGGGTACTGATCGACGCGGTGTACAACCACCTCGGCCCATCGGGGAATTACCTGCCCGATTTCGGGCCATACCTGTCTTCGGGCAGCAATCCGTGGGGCGAGTCCATCAACATCTCGGGACCCGGCGCCGACCAGGTGCGGCGCCATATCCTGGACTGCGCGCTGCGCTGGATGCGCGAATTTCACGCGGACGGTTTACGTTTGGATGCCATTCATGCGATGGTCGATACCACCGCGTATCACATCTTGGAGGAGCTCTCCGCCGAAACGGACTGCCTGGCAGCAGAACTGGGCAGGCCGCTGTCGCTGGTTGCCGAGAGCGACCTCAACGACCCGAGGCTGATCACTCCCCGCGACCGTGGCGGCCTGGGGATGACCGCGCAGTGGGATGACGATATCCACCATGCGATTCACGCCGCAGTTTCGGGTGAACGCCAGGGATACTACGGCGATTTCGGCACCCTTCAGACCCTGGAGCAGACGTTGCGGCATGGCTACTTCCACGCGGGCACTTATTCGTCGTTCCGCCATCGCAGGCACGGTCGACCGCTGGATACCGCCACTATTCCGGCGACCCGGTTGCTGGCCTACACGCTGACCCATGACCAGGTGGGAAACCGGGCGATCGGTGACAGGCCGTCACAAAACCTCACCACCGGTCAGCTTGCGGTCAAGGCCGCCCTCGCATTGGGGTCCCCATACACGGCAATGCTCTTCATGGGCGAGGAGTGGGGGTCGTCATCGCCGTTTCAGTTCTTCAGCTCCCATCCCGAGCCGGAACTGGCTCGGGCCACAGCGGAAGGGCGCAAACGGGAATTCGCCGAGCATGGTTGGGACGCCGACGAGATCCCCGACCCGCAGGACCCCGCCACATTCGAGCGCTCGAAATTGAACTGGGATGAGGTCGACGACGGAGACCATCTGCGGCTGCGGCGGTTCTACCAAGCTCTGATCGGCCTGCGACACACCGAGCCCGACCTACGCGATCCGTGGCTGGACCATCTGGGAGTCGACTTCGACGAAGAGCGGAAGTGGTTTGCGATGCACCGTGGTTCGCTGACCATCGCGTGCAACCTCGGCGAGCGGCCCGCTGACGTTCCGGTGACCGGCGAGGTGGTGCTGAGCTTTGGCGAACCCAAGGTGAGGGCCGACACCACCGGCCTGCCCGGGCGCTCTGTCGTCATACTCCGAACCGTCGCGCCCCACCCCCGCGTCCCCGCGGTCGAGTCTGAGCTTGTGACTGAAAATCTGCGATGGATTGAGCAATAAGCTCAGAGTCGGGGCAAGGGACATGGGTCAGGTCAGGTAGCGGTAGGTCGGGGAGCCCGGTTCGAGTAACTCGACGTGACATTCGGAGCTGTGCATCCGGGCGAGCAGGCCGTCGAGATCCGATGCCGACCCCAGCTCGATGCCCACTAGGGCCTCGCCTGTCTCCCGGTTGTTGCGTTTGACGTACTCGAACAGGGTGATGTCGTCGTTCGGGCCGAGGACTTCGTCCAGGAATCGGCGCAGCGCACCCGGCTCCTGCGGAAAATCGACCAGGAAATAGTGCTTCAGCCCCAGATGCACCAACGAGCGTTCCAGCACCTCACCGTAGCGGGACACGTCGTTGTTGCCGCCCGAAACCAGGCAGACCACGGTGGAACCCGGCTCAATGTCGGCATCGAGTAGAGCCGCCACCGAAAGCGCGCCGGCGGGTTCCGCGATGATGCCTTCGTTCTGGTACAGGTCGAGCATCGCGGTGCAGACCGCGCCCTCGTCCACCGTGGTGATCGACACCATGTCCCCGGCGGCCGACAGTGCGGCGAAAGGCAGTTTCCCCACTTGGGCCACCGCGGCGCCGTCGACGAACTGGTCGACTTCGGTGAGGGTGACCGGCGCGCCATTGGCGAGCGCGGCCACTAGCGCGGCGGCCCCGGCGGGCTCGACCCCCAGCACCGAGGTGGCCGTGGTCCGCTCCGCCAGGTAGGTCGTGATCCCGCTGATGCAGCCGCCGCCGCCGACCGGGACGATCACCAGATCCGGCTCATGGGCGAGCTGGGCGAGGATTTCCACCGCGATGGTTCCCTGACCGGCCATGGTACGGAGGTCGTCATATGGCGGCACCAGCGTGGCGCCGGTCCGTGCGACGTCCTCGAGAGCCGCTTCGGCGGCCATGTCGTAGGTCTTGCCGCCGACGATCAACTCGATGAAGTCACCGCCGTGGTACCGGATCCGGTCGCGCTTCTGCTTCGGGGTCTTGGCCGGCACGTACACACGCCCACGCACCCCCATCGACCGGCACGCCAGGGCGAACCCCTGCGCGTGGTTTCCGGCCGACGAGCACACCACCCCGGCCGCCTTTTCCTCACGGCTCAGCTGCATCAGCAGGTTGTAGGCGCCCCGCAATTTATAGGAACGAACGGCCTGCAGATCCTCCCGCTTCAAGTACACCTGCGCGCCGGTTAGGGCCGACAGCCGATCGCTGGACTGAAGCGGCGACCGGGAAACGACCGGCGAAATACGCCGGGCGGCCTCATCAATGTCCGCAGCACGCAGTGGTGCCGTGGAATCGATTCGCAGACGATGGCTCAGCTCAGCGGACACCGCACAATGGTGCCACCGCACCCCACCGCAGCAAAAACGGAATCAGCGAACCGGGGTGAGCACGAACACCGGAATCTGACGCTCCGTCCGTGACTGGTACTCGGCGTAGTCGGGCCAACTGGCCACCGCCCGCTCCCACCACATCGCCTTCTCGTCGCCGAATACCTCGCGAGCGTCGTAATCGCCGGTTTCGGGGCCGTCCTGCAGTTCGACACGGGGATTGGCCTTGAGGTTGTAGTACCAAACAGGATGCTTGGGGGCCCCGCCCAGTGACGCGACGACGGCGTACTCACCGTCGTGCTCAACACGCATCAACGGCGTCTTGCGGATCTTTCCGGTCTTCGCGCCGACCGTGGTCAGCAGGACGACCGGCCTACCCTTCATTTCCGTGCCCCTCGTTCCGCCGGATTCCATGTATTCCTCGGCGTTCTTGCGGGCCCAGTCCAGCGTGCTGGGTTCATAGTCTCCGGTTAGGGGCATGCAGCCAGACTAGCGAAGTCGCCGTGCCATAATCAGCACTTCGGCTGCCCGAAACCGGGGATGAGTATTACCCTGGTGCCGTGACCGTGCCGACCGAAATCCGCATCGCCGGGGTTCCCTGGCCGGTGTACAAGCTGGTGTCGCTTGTTCTCGGCGGGCTTGCTGTGATGGTGGTCGGCGCCGCGACCGGAAGCGCTGCGGCGGCCGTCCTGACCGGCGCGGCGGTGGCGACAGTGGTGTGGGTGGCGCTCAGTTCACTGCACATCGCCGGGCGGTAGCAGGTTTCGCGACTGACGCGACGTCGTGTCAGCACCTACTCCGCGAAGCTGTCGCCCACACTGAACCCATGACCAGCCCACCGGGTTCGCCGCGCGCCGACAATCCCGAGAGCCGGATTCCGGTACTGTCCGCCCTCGCCGCTGCGATAGTCCTGCAGTTGGTCATCGCCGGCCGATTCACGCTGGTACCGCGGTGGCCGTTGGTCATCGCGGAGGTGGCGCTGGTCGCGGTACTGGTGGCGATGAACCCGATTCGACTCACCGGACCAAAGTCCATCGGCAGCTACGTCAGCTGGGTGCTGCTCACGACGATCACGATCGACAACACATTGTCGGCAGCGGTGCTGTGCCAGCGAATCATCTGGGGTACCGCCGGGGACAACGCCCCCCAATTGATCGGAAGCGGAGCCGCCATCTACGTCACCAACATCCTGGTGTTCGGAATTTGGTATTGGGAACTCGACGGTGGAGGTCCCATGGCACGGCATTCCGGCGAGCAGCGTTATCGCGGATTCCAGTTCGCCCAGATGGTGACACCCGGGGTGGCCAAACCTAATTGGCGACCGCATTTCGTCGACTACCTGTATCTCAGCCTCACCAACTCGACGGCCTTCTCGCCGACCGACACCATGCCGTTGACCAGGTGGGCCAAGATCGTGATGGCCGTCCAGGCAATGGTCGCATTGTCAGTCGCGGCCCTGGTGATTGCCCGCGCCGTCAACGTCCTGACCTGAAACATCCAGTCGCAGCGGCCCAGTCACCTGCGGCTGGACACATCGTCAGATCACCGGCGCACCAGCGATAGTCCCGCCAGTGCGGCAAGTTGCACACCAATCACCACGGCGATCAACAGCGGAACCGAATACGAGTACAACAGTCCGGTCAGCGCTCCCCCCACCGCGGCAGCGGTGCCGATGACCGCGGCGTAGACGCCGTAGGCGGTGGCCCGGCGGGGCGGTTCGACGAGATCTGCCACGACCGCCCGCAACGTTGACTCCTGGATGCCGACCGCCGCGCCCCATACCAGCGCCCCCGCGATCACCGGCACGATGTGGTCGGCGAAGGCCAGCACCGGTACCAGTCCGGACAGCACCGGCAGCGCGCCCAGCACCGCGGCGCCGGCCCGGTCGTAGGACCAACCGGTGATGAGTGCCGCGACGGCGTCGGCGACCATGGCGGCCGCGTAGATTATCGGCACCATCGCCACCGACACGATGCCGCGCTCGACCTGGTGGAAAGACAACACCCCGAAGGTGGTGAACCCCACCATCGTGGCAGCGGAAAAGCCGGAATACTTCCAGAATGACGCGGGAAGCGAACGCAGTAAGCCTTGCGAGGAAGGCGATTTCCCAGCCGTAACGACATGGACCTCGTAGCGGGCCGGCTCGGGTACCCGGGCCCGCAACCAGAAAAGCAATACCAGGACGCCCACACCGGGCACGGCCAGTAGCGCCAGGGTCGGTCCGAAATTGCCACCGAAACCAAGCAGCATGACAGCCACCGCAAGAGGCCCCGCGACGGCCCCGACCTGATCCATCGCCTCGTGCACGGCGAAGCCCCGGCCGCGGCCGGTGACCGCGGTCGCATGTGACAGCAAGGTGTCTTTCGCTGGACTTCGCACCGCCTTACCGACCCGTTCGGCGATGACCAGGAGGGCCGCTACCCACAACACGCCGACCACCCCCAGGAACGGAACGGTGATGACGGTCAGGAAGTAGCCGGCGATGGCCCAAGCCCAGAACCGCCCGGTGCGGTCGGTGAGCGGACCCGTGACGACCCGCAGCAGCAGCGCCGCGGCCTCCCCGATGCCGGTGACGATTCCGACGACCACCGCCGTGGCGCCCAGCGACGCCAGCAGTGGCCCGGTGATGGAGCGGGCACCCTCGTAGACGATGTCGGCCAGCAGGCTGATCACGCCAAAGGTGGTGACGAATCGCCAGGCACTCAGCGGGGCTGCCGGCGGGCGGCTCATCCGCCCAGGCAGCCAGGACCCAAGAGCTCCTTGAGATCGCCCATCAGCGCCGAGGACGGCGTCACCCGGAGTGACTGATCCAGCTCGAGGGTGGTGATCCGTTCCCCGCTGATCAGACGCAGATGCACTTGCGCGGTACCGGGATGGCGCGCCAGCACCTGCTTGAGCGCGCTGACCTTGTCGACCGTGCATTGCCGCGTCGGCAGGCTCAGCGCGACCGGCCGATTCACCTGAGCGCTTGAAAAGTCCGGCACGACAAGCTCATTGGCGATCAACGAGATCCGATCATCGCGGATCGCCACTTTAGCCCCGATCAGCACCACGGCGTCGTCGGCGATCTCGGCACCGAACACCGAATAGGTCTGCGGGAAGAACAGCACCTCGATACCTCCGGTGAGGTCCTCCAATTGCGCCGAGGCCCAAGGCAACCCGTTCTTGTTGACGCGACGGTTCACCGACGCCAGGATTCCGCCGACCCGAACCTGGGTGTCGTTGGCGACGTCGCCGTCCAGGATCGCCGGAATCGCCGTGTCCACCTGGGCGGCGAGGAGATGGGCGACCCCGTTGAGCGGGTGACCCGACACGTAGAGCCCTAGCATCTCGCGCTCCAGCGCCAGCTTGTGCTTGTCCTCCCATTCCTCGTCGGGCACCTTGATGGTGAACGCTGAATCGCCGGCGTCGCCGTCGTCACCCCCGAACAGGTCGAACTGGCCCATCGCCTCGGCCTTCTTGGTGCCCAGCACGGAATCCACGGCGTCGGCGTGCA
Organism: Mycolicibacterium sp.; assembly: GCA_050175175.1. GTDB lineage: Bacteria > Actinomycetota > Actinomycetes > Mycobacteriales > Mycobacteriaceae > Mycobacterium. The sequence goes on from JBFXJE010000012.1 coordinate 90,104, forward strand.
CCAGGAACAGGCCCTTCCGGGGATGCCCGAGTGAGTCGAACGCGCCGGCTTTCACCAGCGATTCGGTGACCTTCTTGTTACAGGGACCGACGTCGATCTTGTTGAGATAGTCGGAGAAGTCGGTGAACTTCCCCTTCTCGACGCGCGTGTTGATCAGCGAGGCGACGACATTGGCTCCGACATTGCGGACCGCGCCGAGCCCGAAGCGGATGTCGGTACCGACCGAGGCGAAGTTCTGTGCCGACTCGTTGACGTCGGGCGGCAGCACCGTGATACCCAGTCGGCGGCAGTCGGCCAGGTAGACCGCAGCCTTGTCCTTGTCGTCCCCCACCGAGGTGAGCAGACCGGCCATGTACTCGGCGGGGAAGTTGGCCTTGAGGAAAGCCGTCCAGTACGACACCAGGCCGTACCCGGCGGCATGGGACTTGTTGAACGCATAGTCCGCGAAGGGCAGCACGGTGTCCCAGAGAGCCTTGACCGCCGCAGCCGAGAAGCCGTTGGCCTTCATGCCCTCGGAGAAGCCCTCGAACTCCTTTTCCAGGACGTCGCGCTTCTTCTTGCCCATGGCCTTTCGCAGGATGTCGGCTCGGGCCAGTGAGTAACCGGCGACCTTCTGCGCGATGCGCATGATCTGCTCTTGATAGACGATCAGCCCATAGGTCTCGGCAAGGATTTCCCGCAGCGGCTCTTCGAGCTCCGGGTGAATCGGCTTGATGTTCTGCCGGTTGTTCTTGCGGTCGGCGTAGTCGTTGTGGGCGTTCATACCCATCGGTCCGGGCCGATACAGCGCGATGACGGCGACGACATCCTCGAACCCGGTCGGCTGCATGCGGCGTAGCAGGTCTCGCATCGGCCCACCGTCGAGCTGGAAAACACCCAGTGTGTCGCCGCGGCCAAGCAGCGCATAGGTTGCCGGATCGTCGAGTGGAACCGCATCCAGATCCAGGTCGACGCCCCTGTTGGCTTTGATGTTCTCGATGGCGTCGCCGATGATCGTCAGGTTCCGCAGCCCGAGGAAGTCCATCTTCAACAGACCGATGTCTTCACATGACGGGTAGTCCCACCCGGTGATGACCGCCCCGTCCTGCGGCCGGCGCCACAGCGGAATCGCATCGATCAAAGGTTCGGAGCTCATGATCACCGCGCAGGCGTGCACGCCCGCATTGCGGATCAGCCCCTCCAGACCCCGCGCGGTCTCGTATATCGTCCGGACGTCCGGATCTGTGTCGATCAGACCTCGAACCTCCGCCGCCTCCTTGTAACGCTCGTGCGACGGATCGGTGATTCCCGACAGCGGAATGTCTTTGGCCATGATCGGCGGCGGAAGGGCCTTGGTGATCCGGTCGGCGATCGCGAATCCGGGCTGGCCGTAATGCACCCGGGCCGAATCCTTGAGCGCGGCTTTGGTTTTGATGGTGCCGAAGGTGATCACCTGGGCGACACGGTCGCTGCCCCACTTGTTGGCGGCGTAGCGCAGCATCTCACCGCGGCGGCGGTCGTCGAAGTCGATGTCGATATCCGGCATCGACACCCGCTCGGGGTTGAGGAAACGTTCGAACAGCAACCCGTACGGGATCGGGTCGATATTGGTGATCCCCAGCGCGTAGGCAACCAGCGAGCCGGCTGCCGAGCCCCGGCCCGGGCCCACCCGGATATCCACCGAGCGGGCGTAGCCGATCAGGTCGGCGACGATCAGGAAGTAGGAGGGATAGCCCTTCTCGCAGATCACCTTGATCTCGAAATCGGCGCGATCGAGGTATGCCTGCGGCACCCCGGCCGGGAAGCGACGGTGCAACCCCGCGGTGACCTCGTGGCGCAACCAGGTTTCCTGGGTGTGCCCGTCGGGCACCGGGAACACCGGCATCCGGTCGTGCGGCTGCCACACCTCTGCGTATGACTGCACCCGTTCGGCGATCAGCAGTGTGGAATCGCAGGCACCGGGCACCTGGTCGTCCCACAGCGCGCGCATCTCGGCCGCGGTCTTGAGGAAGTAGCCGTCGCCGTCGAACTTGAACCGGGCCGGATCCGACAGCGTCTTGCCGGTCTGCACACACAACAGTGCCTCGTGGTTGTGCGCGTGATCGCGGGTGACGTAGTGGCAGTCGTTGGTCGCCAGCGGCGGAATCGACAGCTTCCTGCCCAGCTCGAGGAGCCCGTCGCGGACCCGCCGCTCGATGTCCAGACCGTGGTCCATCAATTCCAGGAAAAAGTTCTCCGGACCGAAGATCTCCCGCCACTTTGCGGCCGCTTCCAGCGCCTCGCGGTCGTGGCCGAGACGAAGTCGCGTCTGCACCTCGCCAGACGGGCAGCCGGTGGTGGCGATGATCCCCTCGGCGTGCTCGGCGATCAGTTCGGCGTCCATACGCGACCATTTGCCGAGCTGCCCCTCGAACGAGGCCAACGATGACAGCCTGAAAAGGTTCCGCAGCCCGGTTGCGCTTTCCGCCACCATGGTCATGTGGGTGTAGGACCCACTGCCCGAGACGTCATCGCCCTTCTGACTCGGGTCGCCCCACAGAATCCGCTTGGTATCGAACCGCGAGGCAGGAGCGATATAGGCCTCCACGCCGATGATCGGCTTGATGCCCGCCTCGGTCGCCTTGTTGTAGAACTCACTGGCACCGAACATGTTCCCGTGATCGGTCATACCGACTGCCGGCATCTCAAGGCGCTGTGCCTCGGCCAGCATCGGACTGATCTTCGCAGCCCCGTCCAGCATCGAGTACTCGGTGTGATTATGCAGGTGAACAAATGACCCCGAGGACCGCAAGTCTGATCCGCTCATAGGGACGCCAGTCTATGACCGACCACCGACGCCGCACGGCGTGTCGCGCTGCGTGTCTAACCTCGCGGCATCTCCGCACGCCACCGCCCCACACCGGCGCGGCGGACCGCGTCCACGGTGAACAGCGCAAGCGCCACCCAGATCAGGGCAAAGCCCAACCAGCGAGCCGGCGGCATGTGCTCATGGCCGACCAACAGCCCCCAGGACAACTGCATCGTCGGGGTCAGGTAGAACAGCAGGCCGAGCGAAACCATGGCAAGTCGCTGCGCCGCGGCGGCGAAAAGCAACAGCGGCAGCGCGGTAAGCACCCCGGAAAGTATCAGCAATACAACCTGACCGGCACCGTGACCGGTAACCGTCCCGTGACCAGTGATGTGCATGGCCGCCACGTAGACCAACGCAAACGGGGTCACCAAGCCCGCTTCGATACCGACGCTCACCCGCGGGTCGGTGGGCACCGATTTCTTCACCGCGCCGTACAACCCGAACGACAGGGCAAGACCGAGAGCGATCAACGGAAGCGACCCCACGTTGATCGTCAAAACCGTGACTGCACCGGTCGCGACAAAAAGCGCACAGAACTGCCAGCGGTTCAGCCTCTCGCCGAAGATCAGCAAGCCCAGTGCGATCGACACCAACGGGCTGATGAAATACCCCAGCGCGGCGTCGACGACGTGTCCGTTGTTGACGGCGTACACGTAGATGACCCAGTTGACGGAGATCAATGCCGCGGCCGCAGCCAGCAGTAGCCAGGTGCGCCTGTCCACCGACTTGAGGTCGCCCAATCGGCCGACGACGATGACCACCAGCACCATCAGCGCAAAGCTCCAGATGATCCGGTGGGCCAGCACCTCGACCGCACCCGCCGGCTTCAGCAGCGGAAAGAACGCCGGGAACACCCCCCACATGCTGTAGGCGCCGATGCCGAACAGCAGCCCCGATCTCACCCGTCGAGAACGCGTAGGCCGTCCAGCGCGTGCTGCAGGTCGGCAGGGTACGGACTGGTGATCTCGACCCGCCGGCCGTCGGCTGGATGGGCGAAGGCAAGAAACCTCGCATGAAGCCATTGACGTTCCAGCCCAAGCCTTTTAGCCAATGTCGGATCAGCGCCATAAGTCAGGTCCCCGCAGCACGGGTGGTGCAAAGCGGCGAAATGGACGCGGATCTGGTGAGTGCGCCCGGTCTCCAGTTCGATGTCGAGGAGACTCGCCGCCCGGTGAGCCTCCAACGTGTCGTAGTGGGTCACGCTGCGCCTGCCCCCTTCGACGACGGCGAACTTCCAGTCGTTCCCCCGGTGACGGCCGATCGGGGCATCGATGGTTCCGCTGGTCGGGTCCGGGTGACCCTGGACGAGGGCGTGGTAGCGCTTCTCCACCGTCCGCTGCTTGAACGCTCGTTTCAAGACGGTGTACGCCCGCTCGGATAGCGCCACGATCATCACCCCGGAGGTGCCGACGTCCAGGCGGTGCACAATGCCCTGGCGTTCGTGAATTCCCGAGGTGCTGATCCGGAATCCGGCTGCGGCCAGCCCCCCCAGCACTGTCGGCCCCTGCCAGCCGACCGTCGCATGCGCTGCCACCCCGGGCGGCTTGTCCACCGCGACGATGTCGTCGTCGGCGTAGAGGATCTCCATTCCTTCGATTTCGACCGGGGTGTTCTCCACCTGCGCCGGCGCCTCGGGCAGCCGCACCTCCAGCCAGCCGCCGGCGGTCAGCTTGTCGGACTTGCCGGCGCGGGCGCCATCGAGGTCGACGCCGCCCTCCTCGGCAAGCGCGGCGGCCGCGGTGCGCGATAGCCCAAGCAGACGAGCCAGGCCGGCGTCGACCCGCATGCCCGCCAGCCCCTCCGGGACCGCCATCGAACGCGTCGTCATCAGTCCGCGGACTCAGCTTCCGGCGCGCCATTACCATCGTCCGGCTGGCGCCGTCCGACTCCGTCCATTGCATCGTCCGGCTGGCGCCGCCCGACTCCGTCCATTGCATCGTCCGGCTGGCGCCGTCCGATGGTGTCCATTGCATCGTCCGGCTGGCGCCGTCCGATGGTGTCGAAGTCGAAGCCGAACAGCGACAACACCACCAGCAGGATCGCCCCACCGACCACCGAGGGGTCGGCCACATTGAACACCGGCCACCACCCGACCGACAGGAAATCCACCACGTGACCGCGCAGCGGGCCCGGTGACCGGAAGAAGCGATCCACCAGGTTGCCCATTGCGCCGCCGAGAATCATGCCGAGCCCGATCGCCCACCACGGTGAGACCAGCCGGCGACCCATCCAAATGATGCCGATCACGACGGCCGTCGCGACCAGGGTGAGCACCCAGGTGTAACCAGTGGCCATCGAGAACGCGGCCCCCGAGTTGCGCACCAGAGTCCAGGTCACTGTGTCGCCGATGATGGACACCGGCTGCCCGGGGGTGAGCAGGCGCACCGCAAGCACCTTGGTGACGATGTCCAGTACCAGCACCACCCCCGCCACGGTCAACAAAAGGCGCAGCCGACGCCGGGGCGCCCCTTTTTCGGCCGGTGCGGCACCGTCGCCGGTTACCGGCTCGACCGGGCTCGATGATTCCTCAGTCACGCCCACCATCATCGCAAAGCGACCGTGAGGAACAATTCCACCCATGGGCCGACTCGTCGTCATAGCTACCGGTGGGACGATTTCCACGCACGCGGACAGCGACGGCGTACAACGGCCGACTCTCTCGGCGGCAGACCTCACCGCTGGCCTGGACGTCGACATGATCGACGCCATGTCGCTGGACAGCTCGCAGCTGACCCCTGCGGACTGGGACCGGATCGTCGCGGCGGTCCGGTCGGTGCCGGACGCCCAGGGCATCGTCATCACGCACGGCAGCGACACGATGGAGGAGACCGCGCTTTGGCTGGAACTCACCTATCGAGGTGAGGCGCCCGTCGTGTTGACCGGCGGTCTGCGTAGCGCCGACGCACCCGATGCCGATGGCCCGTCGAACCTACGCGACGCCCTCGCATTGGTCGGCTCCCCGCAGGCCCGCGGTCTTGGCGTTGCCGTGAGCTTCGCCGGCACCGTGTTCGAACCGCTGGGGTTGCACAAGGTCGCCACGGACGGACTGCAGGGCTTTTCGGGCCGCACCCTGGGTGCGGTCAAGGATCGTCCATTCCTCGGCGAACTGGTCGCCACCGACGCTCCGCGCGTGGACATCGTCGCGGCGTATCCCGGCGCCGATACCGCGGCGCTGGACGCCTGCGTGGCCGCCGGCGCCCGGGGCATCGTGCTGGAAGCAATAGGGTCCGGCAACGCCGGGACGGAGCTGGTCGACGGGGTGCGGCGGCATTGCCGCGACGGCATTGCAGTCGCGGTGTCGAGCCGCGTCGCCGGCGGCTACGTCAAGCCTGTCTACGGGCCTGGACGCGCGTTGGTCGATGCAGGCGCGTTCGTGGTCGCGCGGCTTCGGCCCCCGCAGGCCCGCGTACTGCTGATGGCAGCCCTGGCCAGCGACACCCCAGCCGCGGAGGTCTTTCAGCGCTGGGGCTGAGGACTCGGGCCAACGGCTACGGGGCGGTTTGGCGGCGAGCGAGTTCGTCTACATACTCCGGCCAGTCCAAGCTGTCTACCGGATTGGCGCGAACGACGGCCGGGTCAGCCACCGGGAAGGTGCGCGCCTGCCCGGGTCCGGCACTCCGGGTCTCGAAGCGCACCGTCATCACCCCGTGCCCGGCACCCTGAATCCAGCCGTGGCCGAAATCGGCGTGCGAGACGTCGTCGCCGACCCGCCACACCGGCGCAGCCGAACCGGAGTCGGGGGGCGGATGCGGCGAGCCGATACTGGAGACCTCTTCGGCCGCCATCAGCTCCAGATCCGGGAACAGCGACTCCTGCTGCACGTCGGACAACCCCGAGAAGCCGATGCCGACCAGGCGAATGGGACCGACCTCGACCGGGTCCAGGAGAAGTCTGCGCGCGGTCGCGTTCAGCACCGCCGCGTCGGTCGTCGCGTACGGCAACGTCGCCGACCTGGTGAGGGTGCTCATATCGGACTTCTTCAATTTCACGGTGACCGTGCGGGCCCCCCGTCCATCCCTGAGTAGGCGGCGGTGGGCGTGTTCGCCGATCGGCACGGCCACCTCGCGGAGCTGGTCAAGGGTGGTCAAGTCAGCCGGAAATGTCGACTCGGCGCTGATTTGTTTGGCCGGGGCGTTCTCGGCGACCGGCCGGTCGTCGATCCCGCGAGCCAGTCGGTGCAGCGCGGGACCCACGGTCGACCCGAGGATGTTCGCGACCTCGGCGTCCGACAACGCCGCAAGACCACCGATGGTGTCCACCCCGAGTCGGTGCAGTTTCTCCTCGGCCACCGGCCCGATGCCCCAGAGCCGTCGCACCGGCAGCCCGTCGAGCAGGCCTCGCTCCTGCTCCCGCGACACCACCGTGACGCCGTTCGGTTTCGCCAGACCCGAGGCGATCTTGGCGATCTGCTTGCCCGAGCCCGCTCCGACGGAGGCGATCAGCCCGGTCACGGCGGCAACCTGGGTCCGCAGCGCCTCGCAGAAGACCGCCACTTCGCCGGGGGTCGCACCGACAAGCTCGACCGGCTCGCCGAACGCCTCGTCGAAGGACAACTGCTCGAGCACGGGTACCAGCGTGCGCACCGTCTCGAACACCCGACGGCTGGCCAGCCCGTACACGGTGCCGCGCGGCGGCAGCACCACCGCTGCTGCACCGATCAGCCGACGCGCCTGATGCATGGGCATCGCCGAGCGGGCGCCGAAATCGCGAGCCTCGTAGCTGGCCCCGGCAACCACACCGCGGCCGCCGAGACCGCCGACCAGCACCGGCCGTCCCCGCAGGGTGGGCCGGGTCAGCTGCTCCACCGAGGCAAAGAAGGCATCCATGTCCAGATGCAGGACCCATCGTGCGCCCACACGGCGCATCGTAGGCATGCGCCACCCCGGGCGTCGGGCGTGGGTTCAAGCCTTGGCGATCGTTACCCGGACGCCGTCGCCGATCTCGTTGGCTCCGTCCTGATCGCCGAACTCGAAGCTGGTGGCCAATATCTCGTGCGCGATCAGATCACGGTGGGTGGCAGCCCACTCCCGATGCGCTTCGGGCACCGACATCACCACCGAAATCCGGTCGGACACCTCGAGCCCCATGGTCTTGCGCATTTCCTGAAGCTCACGAATGCGGTCCTTGGCCCAACCCTCTGCTTCCAACTCCGGGGTGAGGGTGCCGTCCAGCACCACCAGACCCGCCCCATCGGGCAACGCCGCCGTCCACTCCGGATCGGCGGCCACCAATCTTGCGGTGAACTCTTCGGGCAGCAGGACTGCGGGGCCGGCGCTCAGTGTGCCGTCGGCATTCAGCACGCCCTCCCCCGCTTTGACCGCCCTGATCGCGGCCTGAACGTCCTTGCCGATCCGCGGCCCGGCGGTGCGGGCGTTCACGGCGAGCTCGAATCGTCCGTGCGCGGCGATGTCGTCGGTCAATTCGACGGACTTGACGTTGAGCTCGTCGGCGAGCAGGCCGCGGTAGGGGGCCAGCGCGGACTGATCGATCGATTTGTCCAGGGCGACAGTCAGTCTTGGCAATGGCAGGCGGACCCGCAGCTTGTTGGCCTTTCGCAGGGAGGACCCGGTCGAGGCGACTTCGCGCACCAGGTCCATGTCGGCGACCAATTGCGGGTCGCCGGGCAGCAATTCGGCTGTTGGCCAGTCCGTCAGATGCACCGACCGCTCACCGGTGATCCCGCGCCAGATGACCTCTGAGATCAGCGGCAGCAGCGGGGCGGACAGCCGGGTGGTGACCTCGAGCACGGTATGCAGGGTGTCGATCGCGTCCCGGTCTTCCTCCCAGAACCGCGAACGTGACCGACGCACATACCAATTCGTCAACGCCTCGGTGAACTGCCGCAAGTGATCACACGCGGCCGAGATGTCGCAGACGTCCAGCGATTCGGTCATCGTGTTTCGCAACGCGGCAAGTTTGGCCAGGATGTAGCGGTCCAGCAGATGACTGGAGTCGGTACGCCAGGTGCCCTTTTCCGGCGCGTACAGGGCCAGGAAGGTGTAAGCGTTCCATAACGGGAGCAATACCTGTCGGACGCCTTCCCAGATGCCCTGCTCGGTGACGATGAGGTTGCCGCCCCGCAGGATCGGAGAGGCCATCAGAAACCAGCGCATGGCGTCGGAGCCGTCCCGGTCGAACACCTCGGTGACGTCGGGATAGTTTCGCAACGACTTGCTCATCTTCTGACCGTCGTTACCCAGCACGATTCCGTGCGAGACACAGGTGCGAAATGCCGGCTTGTCGAATAGCGCGGTCGCCAGGATGTGCAGTGTGTAGAACCAGCCGCGGGTCTGTCCGATGTACTCCACGATGAAGTCGCCGGGGAAGTGCGCATCGACCCGATCAGGATTGCCGGCGCCGCCGCCTATGGCCCGCCCGGCACGAAGCGCCTCCACACCGTCGAACCATTTCTGGTTCTCGAACGGGTAGTGCACCTGCGCGAACGGCATCGACCCAGAGTCGAACCACACATCGAGTACGTCCGGAATCCGGCGCATCGTCGATCGGCCGGTGGGATCGTCCGGGTTGGGCCGCGTCAATTCGTCGATGAAGGGCCGATGCAGGTTGGTCGGCCGCATCCCGAAGTCGCGTTCGAGTTCGTCCAGACTGCCGTACACGTCGATCCGGGGATGTTCGGGATCATCGGACTTCCAGACCGGGATCGGGGTTCCCCAGTAGCGGTTCCGCGAGATGGACCAGTCGCGAGCGCCCTGCAGCCACTTGCCGAACTGCCCGTCCTTGACGTGCTCGGGATGCCAGGTGATCTGCTGATTGAGTTCGACCATTCGCTCGCGAAAGTCGGTGACCTTGATGAACCATGAGGACACGGCGCGATAGATCAGCGGGTTGCGGCACCGCCAGCAATGCGGATAGGAGTGCTCGTAACTGTCGTGCCGAAGCAGCACCGCACCGTTTCGCTGCACCGGCCCGCTCTGGTTCTTGAGGTCGCGGATGATCTGCGGGTTGGCGTCGAACACATGCTGTCCGGCGTAGTCGGGCACGGTGTCGTCGAATCGGCCTTTGGAGTCCACCGGAGTCACCGCCACGATGCCGGCCGAACGGGCCACGGCCATGTCGTCCTCGCCGTAGGCCGGGGACATGTGGACGAGCCCGGTCCCGTCCTCGGTGCTGACGAAATCCGCCGGCAATACCGAGAATTCGTTGGACGAGGTGCCCTTCGGCTCGGCGAAGTAGGCGAACGGCGGTGCGTAGCGTAGGCCCACGAGGTCGCGGCCCGAGAAGCTGGCGAGGATCTCCGGCGCCTCGCCGAATTCCCGTGCGTAGGCGGGCAACCGGGATGCTGCCAGCACATAGTTGCGGTCATCACCGCCGTTGACGACACCTCGCCGCACGACGACGTACTCGACATCGGGGTTGACCGCCACAGCCTGGTTGGACGGCAAGGTCCACGGCGTGGTCGTCCAGATCAGCAGGTAGGCGCCCGCCAAAACGTCGAGCGAGCGCTCGTCGGTGATTCGGTAGCCGACGGTCAGCGCCGGATCCTGCCGGCTCTGATAGACGTCGTCGTCCATCCGCAGTTCATGGCTGGACAGCGGGGTCTCGTCATTCCAGCAGTACGGCAGCACCCGGTTACCCTCGTAGGCAAGACCCTTGTTCCACAGCTGCTTGAACGCCCAGATCACCGACTCCATGAAACTGAGATCCAGCGTCTTGTAGTCGTTGTCGAAGTCCACCCAGCGCGCCTGCCGGGTCACGTAGGTGCGCCACTCGTCGGTGTACTTGAGTACCGAGGCCCGGCATGCCTCGTTGAATTTCTCGATGCCCAGTTCCTCGATCTGGGCCTTGTCGGTGATGCCGAGTTGACGTTGAACCTCCAGTTCGGCCGGCAGGCCGTGGGTGTCCCAGCCGAACCGGCGCTCCACCTTGTATCCCCGCATGGTCCGATAGCGCGGCACGATGTCCTTGACGTATCCGGTGAGCAGGTGCCCGTAATGCGGAAGTCCGTTGGCGAACGGGGGCCCGTCGTAGAACACGTATTCCGGGGCGCCGTCGCGGCCGTCGATGCTGGCGCGGAAGGTGTCGTCGCGGGCCCAGTAGTCCAATACGCCGGCTTCCAGTGCCGGGAAATTCGGCGCGCCGGCGCTGTGTTTCGGGTAAGCGGTCACGTGCGTGCGTCTCCTGTGCCAGATATCGTTCGGCACGGGGACGACGTCGCGCCAGGTGCGCGAGCGCCGCGGTACCACCCCGCTTGCGCGCCACGGCGCGCCGCTCATTTACAGGCGATGACGGACCAACCCGTTCGGTTCTACTGGGCGTCGCGGTGCAGAACAATTCCGGCGGCAACGCTGTTCTTCCGAAAGCTCCCCGGTGATGTCCGGATCGATGCTGGTGGTGGGTACTCTACCGGGCCGGCCGGCTACAGCGGCGGCGCCGCGTCCGACGTGATCTCGATCAACGCACGCGGAAACTGCTCAGCCAGCTCTTCGACGCTGTAGGGATCCAAGCTGCGGGTGTCGTACCACCAGTCCAGCTGCAGCTCCGACGCGTCGCCGCTCACCCGAAGTTCGAGGACCCGAAGTTCGAGAACGTGGTGTCCGCCCGACTCGTTGCGGTTGGCGGTCAAGTTGAGCAGCACCTGCGATGGGGCGCCGGCCGAGCCGACCGGGCCGGCCAGCGCGGTGTGGGCCCCTTGCAGCATCTCGGTGGGACCCATCGCGGGCGCGGCGGAACACATCAGCGCGACGCATTGGATAGGAGGGCCCGTCGGCCCGATCACATCGACGGCCAATGCGCCCTCACCACGGGTCCGCCCGAGTGCCCGGCCAAGAGCCGCGAGCAGAATCTCCTCGATGCGCACGCCGAGCCATTCCGCGGCACCGTAGAGTTCCTCCGCCAATTCGCTCGTCAGCCGCGTACTCAATTTTTCGAATACCGACGCCGGTCCATCTTCGGAAGGGCGGTCAACCAACTGCAACGTTGCTGGGACGGGACTAACGAGGGGCCTGACCTCGTCGGTCAGGTGAGGAGCGACCATGTGGCCAACCGTACAGCGAATTTCCCAGAATTGGGAGAGCCCTCCCAAAAGTGTGACGCCTGTGTCAATTTCGGTGCTGCTATCTGTTTGCCGGGAGGGGCTGCCCTCCACAGGAAATTCGGTTTATCGTGTATCTCGTGCCACGCACCGACGAGAACGGCAGACAGCTCAAAGCCTTGCTCGATTACCTCCTCGACGGAGAGATCGATTCCAAGGATCTCTTCGATGCCCTGGGTGTCTCCAGCAGCACCTACTACCGCCGGATCAAGGAAACCGACTATCCGAACGCCGAGGAGCTGCGCCGGGTCGCCGACCGATTCGACCTGAGCTACCCCGATCTACAAGTTCAGTTCGGGCTAATGAGCCGCCAGGAGGTGTGGAACTACGTACGGGCCGCCGAGTCGGACCAGACGGGGGTCTCCACCTTGCAGCCGACCAACCTCGCAGCCACCACCACGGTCGCCGGCACCCGGAAGCTGGCTGACCTGACCCCGCGGCTCGACGCACCGCCGCTGTAGTCCGCGCGAAGGCGATCCCGCAATGGCACTGACGACACTCATCGCGATCACACTTCTGTGCATCCTGTGGAGTCTGTGGATCCGCCGTGTCACATGGTCCTGTCGCTGGGAGGTCGCCGCCACCCTGAACATCGCCCTACAGGGCCTGGCCGTGCTGTTGATGTCCCCGCTGGCCTCGGAAACCCTTGGGCACTGGCTATACTCGCTGACCGGAAAATGGAACCTGGAGGATTATCTCGGTCACGACGCCTACATCGTCGCGGCGTCCGCCGTCGTCTACAACACGCTCGGTCGACTCGAAGAAGACCATGCGATGCACCGGCGCTTCAAGCAGTTCGTCGAGCGTCCCGCGACCCTGTGCATCCCGCTGCTGCTTGCCGCGTTCTGGCTGGGAAACGGGGCTTCGATCTACCGTCCCGACTTCTTCGACGTACCCACCGATTTCTGGCTGAACGCCTACTGGCTGCTGCTCTGCGGAATGCTGATCTATCTGCTCGGCTACGGGTCGCGGGCGCTACTAATCCTGCGTAGCGACCCGCGTTCGCGACAGATTGCGACCGTCTACTTGTTCGCGTCCTTCATGGGCATCACGGCATGCGCGGTACGGGTCATCACGGCTCTGGTCCCGTCGCTACAGACTGTTCAGAGCAGCACCCTGGTGTGGATCTTCGCCTGCGCGTGCGGCGCCGGTTTCGCCCTTTCCTCGGCGTACTCGTGGCGGATCAAGACGAAGTGGTTTACCCGCGCCAACAGTTGAGCGTCGGAGGTATCGAGCCGAGCGGTGGCGGGAATTCAGATGGCCGTCCGGGCGCGGTCGGCAAACGGCGCCCCGAACTCCTGCACCGGACGGAACCCGTTCTTGCGAGCAAGCGCCGCGCCCCGGCGGATCAGCGCGGCGGTCGCGATGAAGCCGGCCTGATCCGGGACGACCAGCGGTGTGAGCAGTCGGTTGTGTACGTAGCTAAACGCCAGCCCGGAGGCGGGATCCGCCCAGCCCAGGGAGCCGCCTAACCCGACATGCCCGAACCCCGGCAGGACACCGCCCAACGGCATCCCGTGGTAGCCCAGATGGAATGACAGCGGCATCAGCATGGCGTGGTCCGGCCGCAGACTGGGTCGCCCGAGCAGCGCGGCCGTCGTTTCCGCGGAGAGGAACTGGGTGCCGTCGATGGATCCGCCGTTGGCGATCGCACCGTACATGCGGGCCAGCGCGCGGGCGGTGACCACGCCGTTGGCCGCCGGGATCTCGCTGTCGAGAAACGGCATGTCGCCCTGCATGAGCGCCTTGACACCCGGGGTGTACATCGTTCCGAATGCACCCGAAAACGGCAAGGCTGCCACTCGCGGGGCTACCAGATTGAAGATCGGGTTCTGCAGCCCACTCTGCGGGCCGATGATTCGCGCGGCCTGTGTCGGCGCATGGACGGGAGGACGGCCCAGGTGGAGCCCGTCGGTATTCAGCGGCTCGGCCACCTCGGTGCGTACCAGCTCGCGCATACCCCTTCCGGTGATCGCGCGCGCCAGCCCGGACAGCAGCCAGCCAAAGGTCAATGCGTGGTAGGAGGGCTTGCCCAGCAGCCAGGTGGCCGGTGCCGCGGCCAGGCGCTCCTCCATCCGGACGTGGTTGAGCACATCTTCCTTCGGCGCGCCGTTGAGATGCGACAGACCCGCGCGGTGCCTCAGAACGTCGCGAACGGTTATTCCGGATTTGCCATTCGCGCCGAACGCCGGCCAGTACTCGGCCACCGGCGCGTCATAGTCGATGAGGCCTCGGTCGGCCAGACGATGAATGACCGTCGCGGCCACCCCTTTGGTCGCGGAGAACACCATGGCGCCGGTGTCCGCGTTCCAATGTCTTCGTCCTCGCCGGTCCGACCAGCCGGTCCAGATGTCGACCACCGGCTCACCGTCGAGGTAGACGGCTAGCGCACCGCCGCCGAGGCGGCGGTGCGGGAACATCTGCGCGAACAGACGCACCGCGCAGCCGAAATTCGCATCGGCGGCGCCCTGAACACCACGCGGCAGGGCATAGCCGTCGGCACCGGATGGGAGTGCCGCGCTGCGCTCCCGGTTATTGACGCCCACAATGATTGGAATTTACTCCGGCGCGCGGCAAAGAACTCAGGAGTTACCGATTCGTTAACTGGAAGTGGTCCTGGAGGTGGTCTTGGAAATGGTCGAGGCCCCGTCGGCGGCATCCAGAATCTGCTTCGCAGCAAGTGCCGGGGTCAATTCACCGTCACGCACCCGCCGTTCGAGATCCGCCCGGACCCGGCGCACGCCGGGGCTACTCAAGAGCCGATCCAGCACCGTATCGCGGACCATGGACCAAACCCAGTCCACCTGCTGGTTTCGGCGACGGGTGTCGAATTCTCCTGCGGCGGTTAACACCTCGCGATGTTTGAGTACGGTTGTCCAGAGCTCGACCAGGCCGCTGCCGTGTAGCGCGCTCATCGTCAAAACCGGTGGACGCCAGAGCGTTTCCCGAGGATAGAGCAGCCGGATCGCGCCGGCCAGTTCGCGTGCCGCGGCTTTGGCCTCAGTGGCGTGCTCGCCGTCCGCTTTGTTCACGACGACGATGTCGGCGAGCTCGAGGATGCCCTTTTTGATCCCCTGCAGTTGATCGCCGGTGCGGGCGAGCGTCAGGAACACGAAGGTATCCACCATGTTGGCAACCGCCACCTCGGACTGACCCACCCCGACCGTCTCTACCAGGATCACGTCGTAGCCCGCGGCTTCCAGCAACACGATCGTCTCGCGGGTGGCCTTCGTGACACCGCCGAGCGTCCCGGAAGTGGGTGAGGGCCGGATGTAGGCGTCCGCGGACACCGCCAGCCGTGCCATCCGGGTTTTGTCGCCCAGAATCGATCCGCCACTGCGGGTGGACGAAGGGTCGACGGCCAGCACCGCGACCCGGTGCCCATGCTCGATGAGGTACATCCCGAGCGCCTCGATGAACGTCGACTTGCCCACCCCGGGCACGCCGGTGATGCCAACGCGGGTTGCCGGAACCGCCTGAGTTCCCGAGGAAAAGCTCAGCAGCAGAGCCTGGGCGCGGTCCCGATGGTCCGAGCGGGTGGACTCGACGAGGGTGATCGCCCGCGCCAGCGCCGAGCGGTCACCGCCGCGGATCGCCGCCGCCAATTCGTCGACCGATTGACTCATCTAAGTCAGCGAATAGCCGTGTTGTTCGGCCAACTTGCCCAACAGGCCGATCGCGGCATCCGCGATGACCGTGCCCGGCGGAAATATCGCGGTCGCACCGGCTGCATAGAGCTCGGCGAAATCACCGGGCGGAATGACGCCGCCGACGACGATCATGATGTCGGGTCTGCCGACCGCAGCGAGCGCATCCCGCAATGCCGGCACCAGCGTCAGATGTCCCGCGGCCAGTGATGAGACGCCGATCACGTGGACGTCGTTGTCGGCGGCCTGGCGGGCCACCTCGTCCGGCGTGGAGAACAGCGAGCCCACGTCGACGTCGAATCCGATGTCGGCGAACGCCGTGGCGATCACCTTTTGTCCACGGTCATGACCATCCTGCCCCATCTTGGCCACCAGGATTCTGGGCCTGCGGCCGTCGGCCTCGGCGAATTTCTCGACCAGTTCGGTTGCTTCCGACATCTTCCCGACAGTCTGTCCCATCCCCACCTCGTCCCGGTAGACACCCGCGATGGTCCGGATCTCTGCCTGATGGCGACCCCATACCTGCTCCAACGCATCGGAAATCTCGCCGACAGTGGCTTGGGCACGGGCCGCGTCGATGGCCAGCGCCAACAAATTGTTGGCCATTCCCTCCGGCCCGCCGGCGGACCCGGATGCCGACGCGGCGCGAGTCAGTGCGGCGAGCGCGGCCCGCGTCGCGACCTCGTCACGTCCGGCACGCAGCCGTTCGAGCTTGGCGAGCTGCTCGGCACGAACCCGACTGTTGTCCACCTTCAGCACCTCGATCGCCAGATCGGTGGCGTCGGCGGAAACCTGATATTTGTTCACCCCGATGACCGTCTGCTGGCCTGAATCGATCCGCGCCTGAGTGCGGGCGGCGGCCTCCTCGATACGCAGTTTCGGAATCCCGGCGTCGATGGCCTGGGCCATGCCGCCGTGCTCGGCGATCTCCCTGATGTGCGCGCGGGCACGTTCGGCCAGAGCGTGGGTGAGCCACTCCATGTAGTAGGAGCCGCCCCAGGGGTCGATGGGCCGGGTGGTGCCCGACTCCTGCTGCAGCAGCAACTGGGTATTGCGAGCGATACGGGCCGAGAAGTCGGTCGGCAATGCGAGTGCCTCATCGAGCGCGTTGGTGTGCAGCGACTGGGTGTGCCCCTGGGTCGCGGCCATCGCCTCCACACACGTGCGGGCCACATTGTTGAAGGCGTCCTGGGCGGTCAGCGACCATCCTGAAGTCTGCGAATGCGTGCGTAGCGAAAGGGATTTCGGATTCCGGGGGCCGAACTGCGCGACGAGTTCGCTCCACAGCAGCCGACCGGCCCGCAGCTTGGCGACCTCCATGAAGAAGTTCATACCGATGCCCCAGAAGAACGACAGCCGGGGCGCGAACGTGTCGATGTCCAGCCCGGCCGCCAGACCCGCCCTGATGTACTCGACGCCGTCGGCCAGCGTGTAGCCCAACTCCAGATCGGCGGTGGCGCCGGCCTCTTGGATATGGTAGCCAGAAATCGAAATGCTATTGAATTTAGGCATTTTCGCGCTGGTGTAGGCGAAGATATCGGAGATGATCCGCATCGACGGCTTCGGCGGATAGATGTAGGTATTGCGGACCATGAATTCTTTGAGGATATCGTTCTGAATGGTTCCGGCGAGCTTCTCTGGCGGTACCCCCTGCTCCTCGGCAGCCACCACGTACAGCGCCAGGATCGGAAGCACCGCTCCATTCATCGTCATCGACACCGAGACGGTGGACAGATCGATGCCTTCGAAGAGTTCACGCATATCCAGGATGGAATCGATTGCCACCCCAGCCATTCCGACGTCACCGGTCACCCGCGGGTGATCGGAGTCGTAACCGCGATGGGTCGCCAAATCGAAGGCGACCGATAAGCCCTTCTGGCCCGCGGCCAGGTTGCGCCGGTAGAACGCGTTGGATTCGGCGGCCGTGGAGAAGCCCGCGTACTGGCGGATCGTCCAGGGCTGATTGACATACATCGTGGGGTAAGGCCCACGCAGGTACGGTGCTTCACCGGGCAGGCTGTCCAACGGATAGCCCGCCCTTTCGACCTCGTCCCGATCGGCCGCAATGAAAATCGGCCGGACGTCGATGCCCTCGGGAGTAACCCAGACCAGTTCATCGGGCGTGTACCCGTGCGCGGCAGCTGCCGAGGACGCCTGACGTGCGACATCCGCAGCTGTCGGGGGTGGCGCGCCTCGATCGGCGAATAGGGCAACGTTCGCGAAGCTCTCGATCCGGACCGAATCAGCCGGAACGCTGCTTCCTGCGACCTCGTGTGTCGTCACGTCATGCCCCCAACCTGGTCAACAGATCCGACAACACCTGGACGGCATCGATCTTCACGTTCAGGTGGCCGTCCGGCTTGGCATCTCCCCCGGCCACCGCCTGCTGCGGACCGGCCACCAGCACGCGGCGTACACCGGCCCGGCGAGCGGCCTCGACGACCTCGGCGCCCTCGCTCGCGTAGCGGGCGTCCGTACCGCAGATCACGGCGATCTCGGGGCCGGCGTGATCCGACACTGCCGTTGCGTTGGACACCGCCTCATCGACCCCGCCGGCGTCTACCGTTCCGGGGTTGACGTTCCCGATCCCACCGGACGCCAATAGATTCGACACGAATGTGGTGCGAACGTTGTGCTCGGAAAGCGGACCCAGCGGCAACAACAGCACCGTCGGTCGTGCGCCCGTCTTCTCCAGAAAGGCGTCCGACCGATTTCGCAGGGCTTCGAAGGATGCCGGGTAGCGCTGCACCGCTGGAAGCGGATCTCCCTTCGGAAGAGGGACTTCGGACAAGTTCGGATACTCATTGACCCCGGTCAGGGTGGTCCGCCGATGCGCTACGTCGGCGGCGCGCCGCCGGGCGACATCGGCGATGCCCTCGCCGAGGTAATCTCCGGCCGAAGCAAATCCACCCCTTGCCTCGATCTCTTGTAGGTGCCGCCAGGCCTGCTCGGCGAGCTGGCGGGTGAGGTCCTCGACGAACCAGGAGCCGCCTGCGGGGTCGAGAACCCGGCCGATATGGGCTTCCTCGAGAAGTAACAACTGGGTGTTCCGCGCGATTCGGCGCGCGAAACTTCGCGCCGTGCCCGGAAACCCGCCAGAAATCGCGACATCGAACGGATGAACCAGGATCGTGTCGGCGCCGCCTACACCCGCAGAAAACGCGGCCACCGTGGTGCGGAGCATGTTCACCCAGGGATCGCGCTGCGCCATCATGGCCAGCGATGTGCTCGCGTGCACGGTCGTGGCGCCCGCCTCGGGCGCCCCGACCACTTCGGCCACCCGAGCCCAGAGTTGCCGTGCGGCACGGAATTTGGCGATGGTGATGAACTGGTCGTCATCGGCTGCGAGCCGGAAGCTGATCTGCCTGATCGCGTGTTCGGGTGTCAGGCCCGAATCGACGAGCAGGCGCAAATAGGCGACACCGGCGGCCGAGGCGGCGCCCAGTTCCCATGCGGCACTGGCGCCCAGGTTGTGGAAGACCGGACCGTCCACCGTGATCGAACGCACGTGCCCGCCGTATTCGGCGGCCTTCGCCGCCGTCGCGACGACTTCCGCAAGGCCAGGCGCGGGCCGACCGGCCAGCGGCGCAATGAGTGGGTCGGCGCCGAGGTCCACCGAAAGCCGGGACCGCTGATCGTCGTCGAGGCCGGTCAGCATCCCAAGCATGGCATCGGCCGCGGCGACGAACGTCGAAGTGTCACCGACGATCTCCAGCGCGATGGGTACCAGTTCGATGAACACGCCTGAAAGCAGGCGGTCCAGGTCGCCAGGCGCTACGTATTCCTCGCATTCCTCGGCTCCCCCGCTTTCCGCTCCGCCGCCCGCAACGTGGCCGCCTACCCGCAGCGTCAGCGCGCTGACCCCCTCGCTGAGCCCGAGCAGCACCAACCCGTTGTTCTCGGCCGCCGTCGCGCCTTCGGCGGGATACGCTTCGGCTACCTTCCAGCCGGACTTCACATCGCGCAGGGCATCGCCGCCGCGCACGAACGGCCAGTGGCCCGGCAGCGCAGGCTCGGCATGTTCGTCGGCACGGGTGTACAGGGGCCGGATCGGGAAACCGTCGTATGTCGGTGAATCGAGCAGTCGTTCCGGCTCTTCCGGCAGCTCGGCAGGGTCACGTCGGGTGGTCTTGGTCAGGACATCCGCCACGGCCGAGCGCCATCGGGCGAGGTCGGAAGCGATCACACCCGCGGTGGCGCCCACAGTGGGTTTCTGCACAGTGGGTTTCTGCACAGCCTTGGGTTTCTGCACAGCCTTCAGGCTAAATGATCAGGACCGTTGCGCGGCGGGCCGGTCGGATGACTCACCACCTCGATCGCGAGAGCTGTGGGCACTCGCCACGTACTGTTGGAAAACGTGAATCCTGTCGTCAGCATGCTGCGCACAGTGCGTGCGTCGGTGTCCTCGACGCTGCGGACAGTTCCCCGGGGGCGCTTCGCACGCATTCTGGCCGCGATTGTGATTCTCGTCGCAGTCGCGGTCCTCATCCCGCTACCGACAGCCGTTCAGCTGCGTGACTGGGCGACATCGGTGGGCCCGTGGTTCCCGCTGGCCTTCCTGACGGCGCACATCGTGGTCACCGTGTTTCCGTTCCCACGCACCGTGTTCACCTTGGCGGCGGGTTTGCTGTTCGGTCCCTACCTGGGGGTGCCGCTGGCCGTGCTGGCCAGCACGATCAGCGCAGTGATAGCCGTGCTGCTGGTGCGGGCGGCAGGCTGGCAGCTGGATCGACTCGTGGCCCATCCGCGCCTAGCAGCGGTCAACGCCCGCCTCGCCGAGCGCGGCTGGCCGACAGTGTTGTCGATGCGTCTGATCCCCGCGGTCCCATTTTCGGTGCTGAATTATGCCGCGGGCTCGTCAGCGGTCCGGGTACTCCCCTACACCCTGGCCACGTTCGTCGGTCTGCTCCCCGGGACCGCGGCGGTCGTCATCCTCGGTGACGCACTGACCGGTAACGTCAGCCCACTGCTCTTCGCCGTGTCGCTGTGCACGGCCAGCGTCGGTGTCGCCGGATTGGTCTACGAGCTGCGTACGCACAAGCGTCATGACCGTGCCGCGTCCGAGCCGGTCGAGTCGCCAGAGCCGACCGCCGAGTCGGCGATCACTGCCGGCTGACGTCAGGTCCCTTCGCAGTCATCGCCCCGAACAGAGCGAGCAGCGATGAGGCCGCCAGCAGGCCCGGACTCCAGTCCTTGGCCCTGACGTGTGCCGCGACGGCTAACACGAAGTAGACGGTCAACATGAACGTAGTGACCCGTGCCAGCGCCGGGAAACGGCGGACCGATGCCAGCCCGACCGCGGAGGCGGCCTTGACGATCGGCAGCACCGGTCGCAACCGAGGGTCCAGGCCGACGTCGTCGAGTGCCTTTGTGATGGGCGGCAGCGGGATCGCACAGGCGACCGCGTCACCGGCCTGAACCGCGGCCAGCAGTGTGTAGGTCCTCGGCGATGTCAGTGCGCTCATCGCTCGACAGCTCCGTGGCGGGGTGGGGCAGGCCGCGCCTGGGTGAAGTCGGTGGGGGGCGGCTGGGTCTGCTGGGACAGCGGCGGGTATTGCCGCTGTGCTTCCAGCGGACCCGCGACGGGGGCGCGCGCCTCGGCGACCGCCTGCGCAACGGCCTGCGCGATTTCGGGGTCGGTCTGAGTGCTGAACCACTCGGCAACCTCGGCCGAATCGTCCTCGGGCTTGGGCAGATCCTCGTCCACCGGCGACGGCGTGTACCGGAACACCCCGTCCTCGCCGGGAGCACCCAACATCTTGGCGAAGCCCTGCAGGGCCGCGCCGAAGTCACTGGGCACCAGCCAGACCTTGTTCGCCTCGCCCTTGGCCATCTCCGGCAGAGTCTGCAGATACTGGTAGGCCAGCATCTCCGGGGTCGGGCGGCCGGCCTTGATTGCGGCGAAGGTCTTCTCGATCGCCTTCGCCTGCCCCTGAGCCTGGAGGTAGGACGCGGCACGCTCACCCTGGGCGCGCAGTATCCGGGACTGCCGGTCGGCTTCGGCGGAGAGGATGGCCGCTTGTTTGGCTCCCTCGGCCGCCAGAATCTGGGACTGCTTCTGGCCTTCGGCCTGCTTGATCGACGCCTCGCGGTGGCCCTCCGCGGTCAGGATCATTGCGCGCTTCTCCCGGTCGGCGCGCATCTGCTTTTCCATCGAGTCCTGGATCGACGGCGGCGGGTCGATGCTGCGCAACTCCACCCGTGCCACCCGCAGACCCCATCGGTTGGTGGCCTCGTCGAGTACCCCGCGTAGCTGACCGTTGATGGAGTCACGCGATGTCAGTGTCTGCTCGAGGGTCATGCCGCCCACCACGTTGCGCAGCGTGGTGGTGGTCAACTGCTCGACACCGACGATGTAGTTGCTGATCTGGTACACCGCCGCCTGAGGGTTGGTGACTTGGAAGTAGACCACCGTATCGATGCTCACCGTCAGGTTGTCCTCGGTGATCACCGGCTGCGGCGGGAACGACACCACCCGCTCACGCAAATCGACTCTGGCCCGAATCTTGTCGATGAACGGCAGCAACAACGTCAGCTGCCCGGACACCGTCTTGCTGTAGCGGCCCAGCCGCTCGATCACCGCGGCTTCGGCCTGCGGCACCAACGCGACCGATTTGGCCACCACCACGACGGCGAACAGCACCAACACGCCCAGCAGGACCAACCCCGCTACGGCACCATCCATGACGAACTCCTCTGCTAGATGACCTTGGCCACGACCGCGGTGGCGCCGTCGATGTGCACGACGGTGACGTGATCGCCGGCCTCGTAGACGTCGCTCTCGTTGTACGGCCTGGCCGTCCATACTTCGCCCTCGAGCTTGACCTGTCCCTCATGGCGAGCTACCCGATCGAGTACCAGCGCGCTCTTACCTTCCAGCGCCTTGGCCGGGTCGGGCAGACCCTTACCGGACTGCATCCTGCGGCGCAGCGCGGGGCGCACGCCGACCAGCAGCAACACCGAAACCAGAAGAAATACCAGGCCGTCGGCCCAGATGGGCCACTGCAGCAGCCAACTCGCGCCGGCTGCGGCCAGCGCCCCGCCACTGAGCATGAGCAGGAACAGGTCACCGGTGAGGACCTCGGCCCCGGCCAGGGCCAGTGCTGCGATCAGCCAGATCAGCGCGACGGGCATGACCCGAGCCTAGCGCGCCGGCCGCGCCGCAATCGGGTAAGAAGGCGACCGAACAACTAGACTGCCAGCATCATGTGGTGCCCCAGTGTCTCGCTATCGATATGGGCCAATGCCTGGCTGGCCGGCGCGGCCGCGCCCGATGATGTGCTGGATGCGCTAACCCAGTGGGCCCCAAGACATTCGGTTACGGCCTATGACGCGATTGCAGCCGAGCGCACCGGGCTTTTGTGGCCGGATCTGGAGGACGCCGGCGCGGTATCGCTGCTCCAGACGATGCGCACGGCCGGCCGGTGCGCGGCCGCGTCACCCACGATCGTGCTTACCCTCCCGGTGCCCGGCGATGTCCGTGGGCTGCCCCCGGGCACCCAGTTCGGCAGGGACGCGATCACCGCCGGTGAAGCGATCATCCTTGGACAACCCGGGAACTCGATAGGCCTGGTACCCGACCTCGAGTACTCCGACCGCCCCGCCATCGACGACGAATCCGCATTCGAGCACGAGCTGTCCGCGTTGTCGTGGACGGTGTATTCGCTGTCGCACTTGCCGTCGCCCGAGTATCTCGACCTCGGCGACGCGGAGTACGCGCTGCGGGACGCGGTGCGCGCCGCAGCCGACGCACTCGGAGCCCTGCGCGCGGGCACCTCCGCCGCCGACGTCGCCGATCCGCGCAGAATGGTCGAGCTGGTGCTCGAATCCGCCCAGTCGCATCGGGTTCCCGACCATGCGCCGACCCGGGCGGTGCGGGTCCTGGAGAACGCGGCACATGTCGACGCCATCATCACGGTCAGCTCCGGGCTGATTCCGAGCGGCCTGCAGAGTTCGTCGGAGGTTCAGCTGGCCGGCGACGTACTGCGGCCGTTGAGAGCCGTGGTTCGAGCGGCGCGGCTGGCCGCGGTCGGGGTCATTCTGCAGTCCGCCTGGCGCGGCTGAGGCCGGTGGGGAGCCGGGTTCGACCGGAGCTGGTTCAACCGGAGCAGGCCGGGGTGCATAGCTGACCGTTGACGGTGCAGCCGTATCCCGGCACCGCACCGGGGTGCCCGGCCCGGACCGCCGGAAGCCCGGAGCTCAACTCGTCGACGAGATCGACAATCATGCGCGCAAAACGTGGCTGCGCATTGGGTGTCGACGCCCGCGCGTAGGCGATGCCCGCCTCGGCGGCCTGCTGAGCCAACTCATTGTCCAGGTCCCAGACCACCTCGATGTGATCGGCGACGAACCCGACCGGGCAGACGATCACCGCCTCGGTACCGGCAGCAGCCAGCGTTGCCAGATGATCTCCGACATCGGGCTCCAGCCACGGGACCTGCGGCGGTCCGGAACGAGACTGCCACACCTGATCGTATTCCCGGTATCCCGCCGCGCCGGCCACCAGCGCGGCCGTGCACCGAACCTGCCGCTCGTAGAGATCCGGTCCGCACCGTGAGGCGGCACGCAGCGGGATCGAATGCGCGGTGAACACCAGCCGAGCATCGTCGCGCACCGATTGGGGAAGTTCGGCGGCAGCCGCCCGGATGGCGTCGGCGAACATCTCCACCAGCAAAGGGTGATCGAAATACTGCCTCAGCTTGGTCAGTTCGGGCGCTCGGGGGCCGGCCGAGGCGCGCGCTCGTTTGATGTCCTCCTGGTACTGCGCGCAGCCCGAATATCCGCCCCAGGCCGACGTCGAGAAGACTGCAGCCCGCCGAATCCCGTTGTCCCGCATGCGAGAAACCGTGTCCTCGACATAGGGCTCCCAGTTACGGTTGCCAAAGTAGACGGGCATCTCGATGCCGCGGCACGCCACCTCGGCCTCGATGGCGGCGATCAGATCGCGATTGATCCCGTTGATCGGCGACACCCCGCCGAAATGTAGGTAGTGCTCGGCGACGGCTGCCAGTCGCTCGGCCGGGATTCCCCTTCCCCGGGTTACGTTTTCCAGGAACGGCATCACCTGCTCGGGGCCCTCCGGGCCGCCGAACGACAGCAGCAGCAGCGCCTCTATGGGTCCGGGGGTCGGTCCGTGGCTGGGTCTTTGGCTCATTACAGGAGCTGTGTGCTCGCTCCGCCGTCGGCGTAGATGATGGTGCCCGTCGTGGCCGGGAGCCAGTCCGACAGCAGCGCGCACACCGTCTTTGCCACCGGCGTCGGATCCTTCATGTTCCAGCCGAGCGGCGCGCGCTGATCCCAGCCTTCCTCGAGTAGCTGCATCTGGGCCCCGGCCTCGTCGCCCAGCGCACCGCCCACGATCGCGCTCATGGCCAACGTCCGGATAGGCCCCGCTGCAACGAGATTGGAACGCACTCCGAATTTTCCGGCCTCTCTGGCCACGAAGCGGTTGACCGACTCCAAGGCGCTCTTGGCCACCGTCATCCAGTTGTAGGCCGGCATCGCGCGGGTCGGATCGAAGTCCATCCCCACGATGCCGCCCCCGTGGTTCATGATGGGCAGCAACGCTTTTGCCAGCGAGGCGTACGAGAATGCCGAGATGTGGATACCCTTGGCGACGTCCTCATAAGGGGCGTCGAAGAATGGGTTTATCCCCATCCCGGTCTGCGGCATGAATCCGATCGAGTGCACCACGCCATCGAGCTTGTTGCCCGCACCGATCGCCTGGCCGACCCGGTCGGCAAGGCTGTCGAGGTGTTCGTCGTTCTGCACGTCAAGTTCCAGCAGCGGGGCCGGATGAGGCAGCCGGTCGGCGATCCGCTGGATCAGCTTCATCCGGTCGAACCCGGTCAGGACCAGTTCCGCGCCGGCCTCCTGGGCCACCTTGGCGATGTGGAACGCGATCGACGAATCGGTGATGATCCCGGTGACGAGAATCCGCTTTCCGGCGAGTAATCCTGTCATGACTGTCCGTCCTCCTCCTCGTGGCCTTGAAGCTCTGGGGCCTTAATGACCCATACCCATGCCGCCGTCGACCGGAATGACCGCACCGGCGATGTAGCTTGCGTCCTCGGAAGCCAGAAAGCTGACCGCGCCGGCCACCTCCTCGGCGGTGCCGACGCGTTTGGCGGGGATGAAATCCAGTGCGCCGGCCTGAATGCGCTCGTCGAGCGCGCGGGTCATCTCGGTGTCGATGTAGCCGGGGGCGACGACGTTCGCCGTGACACCGGCCTTGGACAACTCCCGCGAGATCGAGCGGGCCATGCCGATCAGCCCGGCCTTGGCGGCCGCATAGTTGGCCTGATTGCCGATGCCCCACATGCCCGACACCGAGCCGATGAAGATGATCCTGCCGAACCTGTTGCGCTGCATACTCCGTGAAGCCCGCTGGGCGACCCGGAACGCCCCGGTGAGGTTCGCGTCGATCACCTTCTGGAATCTGTCTTCGGTCATCCGCATCAGGAACGCGTCGGCGGAGATGCCGGCGTTGGAGACCAGCACCTGCACCGGACCCTGCCGCTCTTCCACCTCGGTGAACGCGCGGCCGACCGCGTCGTTGTCGGTCACGTCGCATTCGACGCCCAGGAGTCCTTCGGGCGCACCGGAGCCGCGGTGGGTGACCGCCACCTTGTGGCCGTCGGCGGCCAGCCGCTGCGCGATCGCCAGACCGATCCCCCGGTTACCTCCGGTCACCAGCACCGAACGGGAGACGAAGGGAGGACGACCGCCCGCCGTCCGGCCAGCGTCCTCGGTGTGATTCTCTGCGGAAGTCATGCGGGTCAACCTAATGCCTGGGGACATTTCTCAAGAAATCGCCATCCGACGGGTAGCGCCAGCCACATGGGCACGAATCTAGTTGGGCAGGCGCCGGTTGATCACCAGCGCACCCAGTGCGGCCACGGCGAGCACCAATGCACCCAGCCGCAACCAACCCACGCTGGCGTCACCCTTGATGGTCTCGTAACCGATCTGCTCCTGGAGGTCGGTGAAGACCTGCTTGAGCTGCTCGAGGCTGGATGCGGTGAACGCGTCGCCGCCGGAGAGCTCGGCGATCTTCTTCAGCATTTCGTCGTCCACCGGGACCGGTTGGCGCTGCTCGTTGATCTCGACGAACCCGTAGGGCGTCCCAAAGGACACGGTCGAGATGGGCACTCCCTGGTCTTTGGCGGTGCGTGCGGCGGTGAACGCACCCTTCGGGTTGTCCGGATTGGAGGGGACGGTCTCCTTACCGTCGGACATCAACACGATCCGGGCCGGAGGCGGCTCGTCTCCCCCGCCGATCACAGCCCCCACCGTGGCTATCGCCTGCAGCGCGGTGAAGATGCCCTCACCGGTTGCGGTACGGTCGGCCAGCTGAAGCTTGTCGATCGCGTTCTTGGTCGCTTCCCGGTTGGTGGTCGGTGAGACCAGCACGGTGGCGGTGCCCGCATAGGCGATCAGCCCCAGGTTGATCCCCGGTGTCAGCTGATCGGCGAACTGTTTGGCCGCCTCCTGCGCGGCTGCCAGTCGGTTCGGCGCGACATCGGTGGCCCGCATCGATTGCGATACGTCCACCACCAGCATGACCACTGCGCGGTTGCGCGGGATGCGGACATCGTGGGTGGGCCCGGCCATCGCGATGGTGAACAAGACCATCGATAAGACAAGCAGGGTGGCAGGTAGATGACGCCAACGGTTCGGCCGTTCCGGGGCCACGCTCTCCAGCAGCTCCATGTTGGCAAAGCGAAGGACCCGCTTGTGGCGGGCGAGCTGCACGACGATGTAGAGCCCCACCAACCCCAGCACCACCAGCAGAAACAGAAAGAACCAGGGGTGTTGAAAACCCGACAGCGACATCGGCCCCAGCAGCGGAAGGGTCATCTGCCGATCACCGGCCGGCCAGGGCGCCGCGGCGCCGGCTCGCGACGAATCGGACTACATCAGCGATCCAGTCCCGGTCGGTGCGCAAACTCAACAGCGGGGCGTCGCAGCGGCGCAACGTGCGTGCGACCTCGGCGCGGTGCGCCGCGGCGGCCTTCTCGAAGTCGGTGCGCAACTGCTCGTCGATGGTGAACTCGCGGGTCCGGCCGGTCTCGGTGTCCTGCAAGATGACGTCGCCCACGGCGGGCAGTTCGACGTCCCGGGGGTCGAGGATCTCGATGCCCAGAACTTCGTGCCGGCCGGAGATCGCCCGCAGCGGTCGCATCCAGTTGATCGGTCCCAGGAAGTCGCTGATGATCACCGCCATACCGCGGCGCCGCTCGGGCCGGCGTAGCGCGTCGATCGCCGCGGCCAGGTCACCGCGAACCCCGGCCGGGGCCCTCGGCGTGGTGGCAATCGCGCGGAGCAACTCCTGTTCGTGCATCCGGCCGGACAATGCCGGCACCCGGCGGGTGGTGTCGCCGTTGGAGATGATCGCGCCGATCCGGTTGCCGCCGCCACTGTTGAGGAAGGCGATCGAAGCCGCGGCGGCCACCGCGAGATCGCGCTTCTCGCACCCGGCGGTGCCGAAGTCGAGGCTTGCCGACACGTCGACCACGAGCCAAGTCTCCAATTCCCGGTCGGCGATCATCTGCCGCACGTGGGGGTGGGTGGTGCGGGCGGTCACCGACCAGTCCATCCGGCGGACGTCGTCGCCGGGCTGGTAGATCCTTGACTCGCCCGGCTCCGACCCCGGACCGGGCAGCAGTCCGAGGTGATCGCCGTGCAGCACGCCGTCCAGCTTGCGCCGGACCGTCAGTTCGAGTTTGCGCAGCGCGGCCGTCAACGCCGGGTCGCGGATCTCACCACGCTGCATCGACGGCAGGTCGATGGTGCGGCCGGTCCCTTTGGGGTCGGTTGCGTCTGAGGACGAAGTCACTTAGTGAGCCACTACTCCGGTCAGCGGCCGCCGGCCGCGCCCGCGCCGGCCGGCACCGCGGGAGCAACCGCATGCCCTTGCTGCGGAATGGCGTTCACCTGCGGCAACGCGACCGTCTGAAGGATACGGTTGACCACCGTCTCACTGGAGATCTCGTCCGCCAGGGCGTCATAGGTCAGCACCAGGCGGTGCCGCAGCACGTCGGGGATCACCTCGACGACGTCCTGCGGGATGACGTAGTCCCGGCCGCGGATCAGCGCCAGCGCCCGGGACGCGGCAATGATGCCCAGCGAAGCGCGTGGGGAAGCTCCGTAGGCGATCCACGCCCGGGCATCGGGCATCCCGAACTTCTCCGGCTCCCGGGTCGCGGTCACGATTCGTACGACGTAATCGACCAGCGCGTGGTGCACAAAGGTGTTCGCGGCGACATCCTGCAACCGCAGCAGATCGCCGGTGGACAGGATCGGCTTGGCCTCCGGCGGTTTCACGCCCATCCGATAGATGATTTCGCGCTCTTCCTCGGGAGAGGGGTAACCGACGTTGAGCTTGAACAGGAAGCGGTCACGTTGCGCCTCGGGCAGCTGGTAGACGCCCTCCTGCTCGATCGGGTTCTGGGTCGCCATCACCAGGAACGGGCTGGGCAGCGGGAAGGTCTTGCCGCCGATGGAGATCTTGCGTTCGGCCATCACCTCCAGCAGGGCGGACTGCACCTTGGCGGGGGCACGGTTGATCTCGTCGGCGAGCAGGAAGTTGACCACGACCGGGCCGAGCTCGATGTCGAACTCCTCTTTGCCCACGCGGTAGATGCGGGTACCGATGATGTCGGTGGGCACCAGGTCGGGGGTGAACTGAATTCTGGCGAAGGTGCCCCCGACCACCTTGGCGAAGGTCTCCACCGCCAGCGTCTTGGCCACGCCGGGCACACCTTCGAGCAGCACATGCCCCTTGGCCAGCAAGCCGACCAGCATGCGCTCCACCAGCAGATCCTGACCGACGATGATCCGCTTGACCTCGAAGATCGCCCGCTCAAGAGTGTGCACCTCCTGCTGCAGACTCCCGTTGGAGAGTGCAGATCCCGTCGGCGCGGAGTTCGGAGCGGCGTGAGCACCGGCGGTGTAGCCCGGCGCCTGCCCGGGGTATCCTCCAGCGCCTTGCGGCGGGCCACTCGGTGGGGTCATCAACGTTCCTTCCACATGCGCATTCCATGCTGGTCCATACGGCACCGACCGGTCGTGGCCGCGCGCTCGTCGTCAACTATTCCAGTTGGTTGGAATTCCGTCGACGTTGCCCGGGGTGTGCCGTGCCGATCGGCGGTATTCACCGGCGGTGTTCAGGATTGACTCAGCCGGCATTCAGGATTCGATAATCCGAGCCACATACGGCTGCAAACCCGAGGTGCGCACCGGGCTGACCGTGACCTTGCCCGCGCTGCCGGAGGATTCCAGCATCTTTCCCCCGCCGAGATAAATGGCCACGTGCTGGCTGCCCCCGGGCCCCCAGAACAGCAGATCGCCTCTCTTGGCCTGGCTGGTCGGGACCTTTCGGCCGGTGTTGTATTGATCCCCCGAATACTTGGGGATCAGCACACCCACGCCCGCGTAGGCGAACTGCGTGAATCCCGAGCAGTCGTAGCCGACGATATTGGCCCCCGAGTCGATGCCCCGGCTGGGCCCGTTCGGCTTGCCGCCGCCCCACGAGTACGGTGTTCCGATCTGTGATCCACCGCGCCGGATCACATACTCGATGGCCGCCGGGCCGCGCACGATCCCCGGGGTCACCGCCGCTGGTGGGCCAAACCCTAAGCTGCTGAGGAATTTTCGGCCGAGATCCATGGTGATCTGAGTCGCCTGCGCGGTTGCCGCCAGTGAGGCGTTGGCTATCGACAACGGGTCCCCCGGCGCCCCGGCGCTGAGAATCTTGGGCAGCGTGGGATCCCACTGGCCAGCCGCGGGCTGGGCAGCCGCCGGTGCCGCCAGACCCAGTGAAAGCGATCCGGCAGTGACAACAGCGACCAGAGCCAGCAAGCCTCGACGCGGCAAGGTCACCATTCGACCATTCGGACGGCGAACGGTGTCATGCCACTGGTGCGCACCGGCGAGATCTTGACCACCGAACCCGTGTAGGGCGCCTCCAGCATCTGTCCGTTGCCGAGGTACATCGCCACATGCTGGCTGCCGTTCGGGCCCCAGAAGAGCATGTCACCGCGACGCATCTGGGCCGTGGGCACTTTCCGGCCGGCGTTGTACTGCGATCCCGAGTAGTGGTCCAGCTTGATGCCGATGCCGGCGAACATGTAGAGCATCAGACCCGAGCAGTCGAATCCGACCGTGCCGGCGCCGGAGTCGATGCCGCGACTCGGCCCGGCGGCGTTGCCGCCGCCCCAGGAGTAGGGCACACCCAGTTGCGACATCCCGCGCTTGATCACGAACTCGGTCGCCTGCGGCCCGACCACTGCGGGAATCGCGCCGTTGGTGATTCCGGTCTCGGTAGGTAGCAATCCGAGGCTCTGCAGGAATTTGCGCCCGAGGTTCTGGGTCACCTCCAGCGATGTCGTGATGATCTTGATGACGGCATTGATGATCTGAATCGGGTCGCCGCTGACGAATGCGCTCGGGATCTGCGGAAGCGTCATGTCCCAGGCGGTTTCGCGGTTGCCGGTGGCGGGGTCGATGTCCCAGTCGGCGTCGCTGCCCACGTTGGCTCTGCCGGTGGGCGCCGACGCATGGTGCACCGGTTGGCCCTGCCCCGCCGCAGGCGGCGCCGCCGGCGCCGCCGCCTGGCGGGCCTCGGCCAGCTTGGCCTGAGCGCTGGCGCGTTCTGCGGCGAGTCGGTCGAGTTCGACCTGCTGCCGCCGGAAAGTCTCCTGTGCGTCCGCCAGGGCGGACACCGCGTTCTGCTGGCTGGCCTCGGCAGCCTGCAGGGCGGCGTCGGCGTTCTGCTTGGCGAGCCTGGCCGCCGACTCCTTGTTCACCTGTTCGGTGCGCGCCCGCTGCAAGTTGGACATCACCTGCTGGGCGCTGAGCGACAGCGTCTGAGCAGCGGCCGTGGTGTTGAGAATGTCCGCCGGGTCCGACGCGGTGAGGTAGGAGTTCGACGGGCCGCTGACATACATCGCGGCGGCGAACGTGTCGAACCGCCGCTGAGCGGCAGCGATCGCGGTATTGGCGTCTTTGACGCGCTGCGCGGCAGCCTCCACCTCGAGCTGGGCGGCCGCGGCATTGTCCCGCGCCGTCTTCACATCCAGGATCGCCTTGTTCACGCTCTCCTGCTTGAGCTGGATCGCCGCACCGAGATCCTGCAGCTGCTGGTTCACGTTGGCGACCGCGGTCACCAACGTGGAGAGATTGTCGGGGTTGGCTGGTTGCGCCTGCGCCAGGCCCGGCGTCGTCAGCACCATGCCGCAGGTCAGAGATACCGCGCACAGCCGCGAAGCGGAGGCGCCGCCAGGGATGCGTCTCATCGGACTCAAAGTCTCCTAAGGCTCCACGCAAGCGTGTCGGCATATTTCGGAGCGCCCAGCTCAGAAGTCACATTAAGCACATCTGCAACAACAGGCACCTTCTGCACCGTACGTCACATCTGACGCTAAAGAAACTTTAGTCACAAATTACAACAATGTAATTACGATTAGCGTTACCGAATGGTGACATCAATAAGATGCGCCCAAATGCTCCCGGGGCTAATCGGCGCAGGTAGACGCGCTGTCGGCGGCTTTGTCCTGCTTACCTCGCAGCTGCAGGAAACGGGTGGCAACCACGGCCATGGCGACCGTCAATACCAACACAATTGTGAATGGCGTCCAGGGAAAATGGGGCGTCGTCAACTCGCCGACGAAATTCTTCGACGATTGCACCGGGTCGCCGGTCTTGGCCACGTCCTGGCCGGCCTCCAACGTCACCCGGTCGAACGCCGGACTGTAGGTGCCGGCGAATGACGGACTCATCGCCAGCACGGTCGACCCTGGGTGCGCCTGACCCACCTCGGTGGCGATGTCGCGCAGTGGCGTATCGACCGGCGGGTTCAGATCGATGACGACGATCTTGAGATCGATCCCCTCGCTGCGGGCATCCTCGATGACCTGACGCAGTGCGGGGACATCGGCCTGATCGGCCGCCGGCACGCTGATTCCATCGTCGGCCACGTCGGCCTGCACCTGCTCCATGTCGATCTCCGGCGGGATGTAGGCCGGCAGGAAGGAGACCTGGGGAAGGGCCAGGGAAGGCACGGAGTGCGGTCCGGTCACAGCAGCACGGTACGCGATCTCCGGGCGCGGGCGGCAGCGACGACACGACTTTTCGGGGTAGCGGCGCAGGGCCGTGAGGACAAGACTGGGGATGACCACCCGAATCAACCACTCGCCTTGCAGGACAAACGTACTGTTAAGATATCGAGCGCCGCTGACACAGCCCGTCGCGGCGATGATCAACGCCGGGAGCTGATGTGAGCAGCAATAATTCATCCCTGAACTCGTTCGAGGCCCGTGACACCCTCAAGGTCGGTGACAAGAGCTATGAGATCTACCGGCTCGACGCCGTCCCCGGTACCGAGAAACTTCCCTACAGTCTCAAGGTCCTCGCCGAAAACCTGCTACGCACCGAAGACGGCGCCAATATCACCAAAGATCACATCGAGGCGATCGCGAACTGGGACCCGTCTGCCGAACCGAGCATCGAAATCCAGTTCACCCCCGCGCGGGTGATCATGCAGGACTTCACCGGCGTGCCATGCATCGTCGATCTGGCCACCATGCGCGAGGCCGTGGGCGATCTGGGCGGAGATCCGCAGAAGGTCAATCCGCTGGCGCCGGCCGACCTGGTCATCGACCATTCGGTGATCGCCGATCTCTTCGGAACGCCCAACGCGTTCGAGCGCAACGTCGAGATCGAGTACGAGCGAAACGGCGAGCGCTACCAGTTCCTGCGGTGGGGACAGGGCGCGTTCGACGATTTCAAGGTGGTTCCGCCGGGCACCGGCATCGTGCATCAGGTCAACATCGAGTACCTGGCCAGCGTGGTGATGCAGCGAGATCGGGCTGACGGGGTCACGCTCGCCTACCCCGACACCTGCGTGGGCACCGACTCGCACACCACGATGCAGAATGGCCTTGGCGTGTTGGGCTGGGGCGTCGGCGGGATCGAGGCCGAAGCCGCGATGCTCGGCCAACCGGTGTCGATGTTGATTCCGCGCGTCGTGGGCTTCAAGCTGTCCGGCGAGCGTCGACCCGGCGTCACCGCGACCGACCTGGTTCTCACCGTTACGGAGATGCTGCGCAAGCACGGTGTCGTCGGCAAGTTCGTGGAATTCTACGGCGAGGGCGTTTCCGAGGTGCCGCTGGCCAACCGGGCCACGCTGGGCAATATGAGTCCCGAATTCGGCTCCACCGCAGCAATTTTCCCCATCGACGAGGTCACCATAGACTACCTCCGGATGACGGGCCGAAGCGAGGAGCAACTCGCCCTGGTGGAGGCATACGCCAAGGCGCAGGGGATGTGGCACGACCCGAGTCGCGAGCCGGCGTTCTCCGAGTACCTTGAACTCGACCTGTCCGATGTGGTGCCGTCGATCGCCGGCCCCAAGCGACCGCAGGACCGCATTGCGCTCGGCGACGCGAAGTCGGCCTTCCGCAAGGACATCCACAACTACGTCGGCGACGAGTCGGGGCAGGCGAAGTACTCCAACCTCGATGAGGCGGTCGACGAATCCTTTCCAGCCAGCGATGCGGTATCGCTGTCCTTCGCCGAGGAGGACTCGGTCGACCCCACTCCCAGCGCCGCCAACGGCTCGCATGGCAGGCCCAGCAAGCCAGTGAAGGTGAAATCCCCCGATCGGGGCGAGTTCGTCATCGACCACGGCGCGGTCGCGATCGCCGCGATCACCTCCTGCACCAACACCTCCAACCCTGAGGTGATGATCGGCGCAGCGCTGCTGGCCAAGAAGGCCGTCGACAAAGGATTGTCGTCCAAGCCCTGGGTGAAGACGACGATGGCGCCCGGTTCTCAGGTGGTGACCGACTACTACAACAAGGCCGGATTGTGGCCATACCTGGAGAAGCTCGGCTTCTACCTGGTCGGATACGGCTGCACGACGTGCATCGGAAACAGCGGCCCGTTGTCCGACGAGATCAGCCAGGCGATCAACGACAACGACCTGTCGGTGACCGCGGTGCTCTCCGGCAACCGCAATTTCGAAGGCCGAATCAACCCCGACGTCAAGATGAACTACCTGGCGTCGCCACCGCTGGTGATCGCGTACGCCCTGGCCGGCACGATGGACTTCGATTTCGAGAACGAACCCCTCGGACGGGACACCACCGGCGCCGACGTCTTCCTCAAGGACATCTGGCCGACGCAGAAGGAGATCTCGGAAACCATCGCCTCGGCGATCAATCAGGAGATGTTCACCAAGAACTACGCCGACGTGTTCAAGGGCGACGATCGGTGGCGAAATCTGCCTACGCCGAGCGGCGACACCTTCGAATGGGCCTCGGACTCGACCTATGTGCGCAAGCCTCCGTATTTCGATGGCATGCCGGCTGAGCCCACCCCGGTCGCCG
Organism: Mycolicibacterium sp.; assembly: GCA_050175175.1. Classification (GTDB taxonomy): domain Bacteria; phylum Actinomycetota; class Actinomycetes; order Mycobacteriales; family Mycobacteriaceae; genus Mycobacterium. The sequence goes on from JBFXJE010000012.1 coordinate 125,024, forward strand.
ACATCAGTGGAGCCAGAGTTCTTGCTTTGCTTGGTGATTCGGTGACCACCGACCACATTTCGCCGGCCGGCAGCATCAAGCCCGGCACACCGGCCGCTCAGTACCTCGATGAGCACGGGGTGCAGCGCAAGGACTACAACTCCTACGGCTCGCGTCGCGGCAACCATGAGGTGATGATCCGCGGCACGTTCGCAAACATCAGGCTGCGCAACCAGCTTCTCGACGACGTGTCGGGCGGCTACACCCGCGACTTCACCCAGACCTCCGAAGACGGGCAGGCGCCGCAGGCGTTCATCTACGACGCCGCGCAGAACTATGCCGCCCAGAACATCCCGCTGGTGGTGCTGGGCGGCAAGGAGTACGGGTCCGGGTCGTCACGCGACTGGGCCGCCAAGGGCACCAGCCTGCTGGGCGTGCGAGCGGTGATCACCGAATCGTTCGAACGCATCCACCGGTCCAACCTGATCGGCATGGGCGTCATCCCGCTCCAGTTCCCCCCGGGAGAGTCGGCGGCGTCGCTGAAACTCGACGGAACCGAGACCTTCGACATCACCGGGATCGACGCCCTCAACGAGGGGCGGACACCGTCAACCGTGCACGTGAAGGCCACCAAGAATGACGGCAGCGCAGTGGAGTTCGACGCGGTGGTACGCATCGACACCCCGGGCGAGGCCGACTACTACCGCAACGGCGGCATCCTGCAGTACGTGCTGCGCAACATGCTCAAGACCTAGCATGGGTGGCGGGTCGGGCCGACTTCCAGTGTCATGCCTCGGGTAACCGACGATCACCTGGCGGCCCGTCGCCGCCAGATACTCGACGGCGCTCGACGGTGTTTCGCCGAGCACGGCTACGACAGGGCTACCGTACGCCGCCTCGAGCAGACCATCGGGCTGTCGCGCGGCGCGATCTTCCATCATTTCCGCGACAAGGACACGCTGTTCTTCGAACTGGCACGGGAGGACGCCGAACGGATGGCCACCGTGGCGACCCGCGATGGCCTGATTCAGGTGATGCGCGAAATGCTTGCCGCGCCGGACCAATTCGACTGGCTGGCGACGCGCTTGGAAATCGCCCGCAAACTGCGTAACGATCCCGAGTTCAGCCGCGGGTGGGCTGAGCGATCGGCGGAGCTGTCGGCTGCCACCACCGAACGGCTGCGTCGACAGAAGCGGGCCGGACGACTACGCGACGATGTGCCCGACGACGTGCTGCGCACCTATCTGGAGCTGGTATTGGACGGTCTGGTCGCCCGGCTGGCGTCCGGAGACGAACCACGCCGGCTCGCGGCGGTACTCGATCTGGTCGAGGCCTCGCTTCGGCAATAACCCGTCAGCGCCTACCGCGATGGTTGGGGCCGCCGCGGCTGCGCATGGCCGCGCCGGCTTCTCGCAGCATGCTGTGGACGCTGCCATACGAGTAACCGGTGGACTCCGCGATGGTGCGGATGCTCGCCCCGCGCTCGTACTGCTTGCGCAGCTCGCCGGCCACCTCGCTCCTGGGCCTGCCGTCCCGGACCTTGCTGCCGTTCTTCATCAATACCTCCCCATGACTCACTTCCGTCGCATACCCACCAAGGGGTGCCTTGACACGGGGCTGTCGGTCAACCCGACCGGAACCGGCGCAAATGGCCGGATCAGGCGAGCTCGATGAGATCGCGATAGTCCTGAGACCAGAAGTCCTCGGTGCCGTCGGGCAGCAACACCACCCGTTGCGGGTCAAGCGCCTCCGCCGCTCCGGGATCGTGCGTGACCAGCACCACCGCTCCCCGATAACTCCGCAGCGCATCCAACACCTGTTCACGCGAGGCCGGATCCAGATTGTTGGTCGGTTCGTCGAGCAGCAGCACGTTTGCCGTCGAGGCGACCAGCCCGGCCAACGCCAGACGGGTCTTTTCCCCGCCCGACAGCGTGCCCGCCGGTTGGTCGAGCTGCGCGCCGGTGAACATGAACGCACCCAACAGGCCGCGTAGGTCCTGCTCCCCGGTGTCCGGCGCGGCGTGCCGGATGTTCTCCCACACGGTCGCGGTGTCGTCGAGGGTGTCGTGCTCCTGGGCGAAATAGCCGATCTTGCAGCCATGGCCCGGCTCCAAACCGCCCGCGTCGGGGGTCTCGGTTCCGGCGAGTAGCCGCAGCAGGGTCGTCTTGCCGGCCCCGTTGAGCCCCAACACCACCACCCGGGAGCCGCGGTCGATCGCCAGGTCGACGCCCGTGAATACCTCCAGAGACCCATAGGTCTTGGTCAGTCCCTTGGCCACCAGCGGGGTCCGCCCGCAAGGCGCCGGGGTGGGGAACTTGATCCGGGCGACCTTGTCGGCCACCCGCTCGTCCTCGAGCGCGGCCATCATTCGCTCGGCGCGGCGCAGCATGTTCTGAGCGGCCACCGCCTTGGTGGCCTTGGCGCCCATCTTCGCGGCCTGGGTTCGAAGGGCAGATGCCTTTCGCTCGGCGTTGGCCCGTTCGCGTCTGCGGCGTTGTTCGTCGGTGGCCCGGGCGTCCAGGTACTTCTGCCACCCCATGTTGTAGACGTCGGCCTCGCCGCGAACCGCGTCGAGGAACCAGACGCGGTTCACGACGTCGGCGAGGAGGTCGACGTTGTGGCTGATGACCACCAGCCCCCCGGCGTGGTTCTGGAGAAAATCCCGAAGCCAACCGATCGAATCCGCGTCGAGATGGTTGGTCGGTTCGTCGAGCAGCAGCGTGGTCGACGAGTTGGGGCCGGCGCCGTGTCCTTCGGACGCCGCGAAAAGGATGCGGCTGAGCTCCACCCGCCGGCGCTGACCACCCGACAGCGTTCGAAGTGGCTGGGTGAGGACGCGCTCGGGCAGACCGAGGCTGGCGCAGATGCGGCCGGCCTCGCTCTCGGCGGCGTACCCGCCGAGTGAAGCAAACCGCTCTTCGAGCTGTCCGTAGCGACGGACCGCTTTGTCCCGGGTAGCGTCGTCGGCCACTTCGGCCATCAACGCCTGCTGCTTCTCCAGGTCGGCCAGAAGTGTGTCCAGCCCGCGGGCCGAAAGCACCCGGTCCCGGGCCAGGACGTCAAGATCGCCTTCCCTGGGATCTTGTGGCAGATAACCGATTTCGCCAGTCCGTTGGACGATTCCGGCGTACGGCTCCCCTTCCCCGGCCAGGATGCGCATGGTCGTGGTTTTCCCGGCTCCGTTGCGGCCTACCAGGCCGATCCGGTCGCCCGGCTGCACACGCAACGCGGAGCCCTCCACCGAGAGCAACGTGCGCGCCCCGGCGCGGACCTCCAGGTCCGTTGCGGTGATCACGCTCGTCTCCCCTACTGCTTGTCGTCGGTGAAGGCCGGGGAGCGCCCTTCTGCGCGCGCCGCGACCGCTTCCTCGAAGTTGTCGGTGAGCAAGCGAAGATACAGCTGCCCCAGGCCCTCGGCCTGCATATGCCCTTCCAGGCTGGATGCGTCCAGTCCACTCCACAGTGTTCGTTTGGTCAACTCGACTCCCGGCCGGGAGAACGAGGCGATCCGTTCGGCCATCTGCAGGCAGCAGTCCAGCAACTCGGCGGCCGGGACCGTCCGGGACACCAGCCCGATCCGTTCGGCTTCCGCGGCGGCGACGTCCCGACCGGTCAGCATCAACTCGAAGGCCCGCGAAGTCCCGATCGCACGTGGCAAGAGGTAGGACAGGCCCAACTCACTGGCGGTCAACCCGTTGTTGATGCCCGCGGCGCGAAAGTAGGCCTCAGTGGATGCGACGCGGATATCGCAGGCCAGCGCCAGGCACAGACCGCCACCGATGGCAGCACCGTTTACCGCCGCGATGACCGGCTGATGTGTGCTGCGAAGCGCGAGGATGACCTGGTCGAGTACCTCCATCGAACGCAGCGCGTAGGTCGGCCTGGCGAGGCCCTCGACGTGCGGCACCGTACCGGCGGACCGGTGGTCGGCGCCCGAAGAGAATCCGCGCCCGGCTCCGGTGAGCACTATCGCTCGGACCGCGTTGTCCGTATTCAGCTGGTCCAGGGCGGCTCGCAACGGCACCATCACGTCGAACGCCATCGAGTTCATCCGCTCGGGCCGATTCAGAGTCACCAGAGCGACATGCGGGCGCGGACGATCCACCAGAACGAACTGAGAACGATCCTGCAGGGTCACGCTTGAACGGTATCGGTCACTCCCGCCGCAACTACGCCTGGCCGGGTGCCTGGCCGTTCTCCTGGGCCGCGATCGCCGCGTCGACGTCGAATTCCTTGATCTTCACAACCAGGTCTTCCAGCGCTGCGGGAGGCAGGGCGCCGGCCTGGTTGAACACCAGCTTGCCCTTCTTGAAGGCCATCAAGGTCGGTATCGAGCGGATATCGGCCGCGGCAGCCAGCTGCTGCTCGGCCTCCGTGTCGACCTTGGCGTACACCACGTCCGGATGTTTCTCCGACGAGGCCGAAAAGGTCGGCGCGAACTGCCTACACGGGCCGCACCACGACGCCCAGAAATCGACCAGCACGATCTCGTTGTCGTTGATGGTGCTATTGAACTGTTCGGCGGTGATGTCTTGAGTAGCCACGTGTCTCCTAACGTCAGGCTCGGGCAGTCTGTTCCCCGGTATCTGTTCCCCGGTGTGGCGCCACCGACAACGGCCGCTTCCAGGAATCGCTATAGGTCCGAGCACAAGTCGGCGTCATGACCGAGGTATCGCTGATTGGGCGGCGGCCGCGGCCCGGTCGGCATTGGCAAGCAGCTGCCTCTGACGCCGTGGCATCCAGAACATCTCGATGACCAGTGCCACAAAATAGATGCTCGATGCCACGGCGGCGCCCCAGGAGCCGTACACGGCATCCCATCCCGCCGTCCCCGCCGCGATGACGAGGACGAACCCGAGCAGCAGACGCATCCATCGCGCCTGTTCGGATGCGGCGTAAAGACCCTCGCGGTAATCGATGACCGATTGAGCCAACGCGGTGTCGTCGATGGCCTGGCCCCGCCGCGCACTTCCAGCCACGGCCACCCGCTGCTGACCGCTCAGTGTTCTGGCACCCGGCCAGTAGTGCGCCATGCGGCGAGCCATCCAGATTCCATAGACAGTCCCGACCACGACCAGCACAATCACGCCGGAGAGCAGAAAGCCCGAATCAATCCAGGCCAATCCGCCGAGGCAGAGTCCGACGGTGCCGCCGACAATAACTGCGCGCGAAACGAAGCCGCCCCGCCACACCACCGCTGGAATCGTCAGCACTGGTCCAGTGTGACGGGATGTCGAGCCGACAAGAGACGCGACGCCGACGCCGGAGTGCGCGAGCCCCTGCTGGTCCGCTAAACGGTGAAGCCGAGGGCTCTGAGCTGTTCGCGGCCGTCCTCGGTGATCTTGTCCGGACCCCAGGGCGGGTTCCACACCCAGTTGATCCTCATGTCGGTCACCAGTCCCGCACCCACCAACGCGGTGCGGGACTGATCCTCGATGACGTCGGTCAGCGGGCAGGCAGCCGAGGTCAGGGTCATGTCGATGAGGGCCACTACGCCGGTGTCGGCTTCTTCCACGTTCACCCCGTAGACCAGACCGAGGTCGACGACGTTAATACCGAGTTCGGGGTCGACGACATCGCGCATCGCCTCCTCGATATCGGCCAACAACTCGTCATTCGGCTGCAGAGATTCCTCGCTCGTGCCCGCCGGTGCCATATCGCTCATCAGTTCTCCTCACGACTCATCGATTGCGCGCTGGCGCCGGCCTCCGCCAGCGCTCCATCCACGGCCCCGGCCTCCGCCAGCGCTCCATCCACGGCCCCGGCCTCCGCCAGCGCTCCATCCACGGCGCCGGCCTCCGCCAGCGCGGCCTTGAACGCTGTCCAGCCCAGTAGCGCGCACTTCACTCGCGCCGGGTACTTCGAGACGCCGGCGAAGGCCACGCCGTCGCCGAGCACATCCTCATCACCCTTGATCCGGCCGCGCGAGGACACCATCTCGGAGAATGCGGCGACCGTCTTGAGCGCGTCACCGACACTTTGCCCGATCACCTGGTCGGTGAGTACCGATGTCGACGCCTGGCTGATCGAACAGCCCTGACCGTCATAGGAGATGTCAATGACGGTCTGCCCATCCCTGGACAGCGACACCCGCAGCGTGACCTCGTCTCCGCAGGTCGGATTCACGTGGCTGACCTGCGCGTTATAGGGCTCACGCAGGCCACGGTGGTGCGGATTCTTGTAATGGTCCAGGATCACTTCCTGATAAATCTGTTCGAGGCGCATCGCTATCCGCCCGCCCCCGGGTCGAAGAACCGCACGGCCCGGCGGACACCGGCGACCAGGCGGTCCACCTCCTCGAGGGTGTTGTAGACCGCGAACGAAGCGCGCGCGGTCGCGGCGACGCCGAACCGGCGATGCAGCGGCCATGCGCAATGATGACCGACCCGGGCCGCCACCCCGTCGTCGTCCAGAACCTGCCCGACGTCGTGGGCGTGCACACCGTCCACCACGAACGAGACGGGGGAACCTCGCCCCTCGGTGGACAGCGGGCCGATGATCCGAACGCCATCGATACCCGACAGCCCGTCCAGCGCGGCAGCGACCAATTCCGACTCGTGCTGCTCGACCGCTGCCATCCCGATGTCCTGCAAGTAGCGGGCGGCGGCTCCCAGGCCGACCACCTGAGAGGTCATCGGAGTGCCGGCCTCGAACCGCTGCGGGGCCGGGGCGTACGTGGTGGCCTCCATGGTCACGGTCTCGATCATCGAGCCGCCGGTCAAGAAGGGCGGCAGCGCGTTGAGCAACTCGCCACGCCCGTACAGCACTCCGATGCCGGTAGGGCCCAGCATCTTGTGACCGGAAAACGCGGCGAAATCGACGCCCAGTGCGTGGAAGTCGACGGGCTGATGCGGAACCGACTGGCAGGCGTCCAGCAGCGTGAGCGCACCGACCGCCTTGGCCCTGCTGACCAACTCAGCCACCGGTGCCAACGCGCCGGTGACATTCGAATGATGGCTGAATGCAACGAGTTTCACGCGTTCGTCGAGTTCGAGAGAATCCAGGTCGATGCGCCCGGCGTCCGGCCCATCGGTGGTGATCCCGTACCAGCGCAGCTCGGCGCCGGTGCGCCGGCAAAGTTCCTGCCACGGGATGAGATTCGCGTGATGCTCAAGTTCGGTCGTGACGATCACGTCGCCAGGGCCGATAACCCGGTCGAATCGCCGGTCGCCGACGGCATATGCCACCAGATTTATGGCCTCGGTGGCGTTCTTAGTGAACACCAACTCGTCGGCCTCGGCCCCGACGAATGCCGCAACATCCGCGCGGCCCTGCTCGTAGGCGTCGGTAGCTTCCTCCATCAGCTGATGCGCACCGCGATGCACGGCGCCATTCGAATGCATCAGAAATTCGCGTTCTGCATCCAGCACCGGCATCGGGCGCTGCGAGGTGGCACCGGAATCCAGATATGCCAGCTGGCGTCCACCGCGCATGACCCGGCTCAGGATCGGAAAATCCGCCCGAATCCGGGCGATGTCCTCGAGATCCAGCCCGCTCTCCACGGTCGTCGTCATCGCAGCTACTTTCGCCTAGCCGGCCGCCGCAGCCTGGGTGAATCGCTCATAACCGTTCTCTTCGAGCTCGTCGGCCAGCTCGGGGCCACCGGACTGGATGATCCGGCCACCGAAGAACACGTGCACGAACTGCGGCCGGATGTAGCGCAGAATCCGGGTGTAGTGCGTGATCAGCAGAATGCCGCCGTGCTCGGCCTCGGCGTAGCGATTGACACCCTCGCTCACGACGCGGAGGGCGTCCACATCCAGACCCGAATCGGTTTCGTCGAGAATCGCGATCTTCGGCTTCAGCAGCCCCAACTGCAGAATCTCATGGCGCTTCTTCTCGCCGCCGGAGAAACCCTCATTGACACTTCGTTCGCTGAATGACGGGTCAATGTCCAGATCGTTCAAGGCCGCCTTGACCTCCTTGACCCAATGCCGAAGCTTGGGCGCCTCGCCACGGACCGCGGTGGCCGCCGTACGCAGGAAGTTCGACATCGAAACGCCCGGCACTTCCACGGGATACTGCATCGCCAAAAAGAGTCCCGCCCGGGCCCTTTCGTCGATGCTCATCTCCAGAACGTCGGCACCGTCGAGGGTGATCGATCCCGACGTGACGACGTACTTCGGATGGCCGGCGATGGCGTAGGACAACGTCGACTTGCCCGATCCGTTGGGACCCATCACCGCGTGCACCTCACCGGACTTCACGGTCAGGTCGACACCCTTGAGGATCGGGATGTCGCCCTCGTCGGCCGAGGTGACGGAGACGTGCAGGTCCTTGATTTCCAGTGTGGTCATAGCTACGAGCTTCTCGATTCAGTAATTGCCAGTTCTTGTTCGATGGCCTCGGTGAGGCGTTCGCGCACCGCGGGGACCGCGATCCTTGCGATGATCTCGTTGAAGAATCCGCGCACCACCAGGCGGCGGGCCTGCGCCTCCGGGATGCCCCGGGCACGCAGATAGAACAGCTGCTCATCGTCGAAACGTCCGGTGGCGCTGGCATGTCCGGCGCCCATGATCTCACCCGTCTCGATCTCCAGGTTGGGGACCGAGTCCGCGCGGGCACCGTCGGTGAGCACCAGGTTGCGGTTGACCTCGAAGGTGTCAGTGCCGATGGCCTCGGCCCGGATCAGCACATCGCCTATCCACACGGTGTGTGCATCGGGCAGCGCAGAGTCCGGATCCCCTTGCAGCGCACCCTTGTACAACACGTCGGACTTGCAGTTGGGCTGTGCATGGTCGACCAACAGGCGCGACTCGAAGAACTGCCCGTCATCCGCGAAGTACGTTCCGAGCATCTGGGCTTCGCCGCCCTGGCCGGTGAATCGCACCGTCGCCGAGGTACGTACGACGTCGCCGCCGAGCGTCACGTTGACGTGCGTGAGCGTCGCATCCTTACCGAGCCGGGCATGGTGGGCGCTGACGTGCACCATGTCATCGGCCCAGTCGGCGATCCAGATCACCCCAAGGCTCGCCGCGTCGCCGACGATGACCTCGACGTTGTCGGCGTAGGTTCCGGCGCCGCGCAGGTCGACGACCACGGTCGCCCTGGCCAGTTCTTCGACCCGGATCTGCAGGTGCCCATAGGCCACCGCGCCCTCGCCGGGTCCGGTGACGACGATCTCGATCGGCTCGCCGATTTCGGTGTCTCGCCCCACCGTGACGACCGTCGCCGAATTGAACGATGAGAAGGCCTGGGCGGCAACGCGGTCGGACGGAACACCGCCCTGTCCGAGTCGTTGGTCCCCGCGGCGCACGGTCTCCACCGTCACACCCGGGCGCTCGGTGACCTCGATCTGCGCTCGGCCGGTGGCGACCGCGGAGCCGTCGTGCAGTCCGCGCAGCCGCTTCAGCGGGGTGAAGCGCCACAGTTCGTCGCGGCCGCCGGGAACCTCAAACGCCTCGACATCGAACGAGGCGAACAGTTCTCCCTTATTGGTAGCGATCCCTTCGGCAGCTTCGGTGAGATTCTGGGTCATCCCACCGCGCCTTCCATTTGGAGCTCGATCAACCGGTTGAGTTCCAACGCGTACTCCATCGGCAACTCCTTGGCGATCGGCTCGACGAAGCCGCGCACCACCATCGCCATGGCCTCGTCCTCGGTCAGACCACGGCTCATAAGGTAGAACAGCTGATCCTCGCTGACCTTGGACACGGTCGCCTCGTGCCCCATCGTGACGTCATCCTCACGGATGTCCACGTAGGGATAGGTGTCGCTGCGGCTGACCGAATCAACTAGCAGTGCATCACACTTCACGCTGGCACGGGAACCGTGGGCGCCCTTGTTGACCTGGACCAGCCCGCGGTAGGACGCCCGGCCACCGCCGCGGGCCACCGACTTGGACACGATGTTGGAGGAGGTGTTGGGCGCCAGGTGCAACATCTTGGCGCCGGTGTCCTGATGCTGACCCTCGCCGGCAAACGCCACCGAGAGCACCTCGCCCTTGGCGTGTTCACCGGTCATCCACACCGCCGGGTACTTCATGGTGACCTTGGATCCGATGTTCCCGTCGACCCATTCCATGGTGGCGCCGGCCTCGGCCCGGGCCCGCTTGGTAACCAGGTTGTAGACGTTGTTCGACCAGTTCTGGATTGTCGTGTAACGACAACGGCCACTTGGCTTTACGATGATTTCTACCACTGCAGAATGCAGGGAATCCGACTTGTAAATGGGAGCAGTACACCCCTCCACATAATGCACGTAGGCACCCTCATCGACAATGATCAGGGTTCGCTCGAACTGGCCCATGTTCTCGGTGTTGATCCGGAAGTAGGCCTGCAGCGGAATATCGACGTGCACGCCCTTCGGCACGTAGATGAACGAACCTCCCGACCACACCGCGGTGTTCAGTGCGGAGAACTTGTTGTCCCCGGCCGGTATCACGGTGCCGAAATGCCGTTTGAAGATCTCGGGGTGTTCCTTCAGCGCGGTGTCGGTGTCGAGGAAGATAACCCCTTGTGCCTCAAGGTCTTCTCGGATCGAGTGGTAAACGACCTCTGAGTTGTGTGCGACGAGACCATCTGCCACGAAGTTGTGCGGGCCGTCCACTTCAATGTCGTACACCGGCTCGACGGCATACGGTTCGACCGAGGCCACCCTCTCGAAGCCCAGCCAGTCATTGCAGTGCGCCCGAATGGTGTTGCCGTGCGCGCTATTCGACGTATGCACGTAATGACGCCGGCCGAAGCGTTCGGTACGCTTCGGGTTGCGGCAGCCGAGGCGTTCGAACTCACCAGAGATCCCGAGTCGCCATGCGGACTGTAGGCGCTCAGGTGCGTGTCGGTAGGGCTGGGTGAACATCCACGGACCAGCGGCTCGCAGACCGGACAGTTCAGCCAGTTCGCGCGCCTGTCCGATCAGCGGTTCGTTAGCGCACGTCAACAACACCGAGCCGCTCGAATCGGGCCCCACGTACCCGTCGGCATCGACCCAGCCGCCGAGGAATGCCAGCCGCTGATCAACTGGAAGCTCGTAGACCCAGCCCGGAACTCGCTTGGTGAGTGACAGACCGGCGAAGCCGAGTTCGGTGATCCACTCGGTGAGTGCCTTGGAATTCACCACGACTCGGTATTGGTCGGCGTCGATGCAGCGCAGTCCGAACAGCTCGTTGACGACCCTCGTCAACTCCGCGCGGAGTTCGACGTCGGTCTCCGGGATCGCAAACTGGACGCGATAGGTCTTCGTGGAAAGATGCAGATTCCCGTCGCCAACGAAGAGGCCCAGAAGCCACATCAGGTCAACGGAACTCGTCGTGGGCATCGCTGCGCCCGGGACTGCCGGAAGTTGAGCACTCACACCGAAATCGGGGAGTTGACGCGGAACGGCGATGAAGTCGCCGACCTTGATATCGCCGACAGTCACCCAGCGGCGAGAATACCGCGCACGCTGGCGGCCGGCCTTGCGCTCGTCGCGCAATACCAACATCGGGTGGTTGTCGGTGGCCCGGATGCTGCGTCGAGTGGTGGTCACTCGGTAGGTCATCCTGGTGTCGGTCTGAGCCGAGGCGCGCACCGGCGCAACAACAAACCGTTCCCGGTCCTCGTCGTAGGCGAAAACTCGGTCGCCGTAGGCGATCTCCTTGATGGGAACCTGACCGCGGTTGGCCGTCCATACCAGCGTGTCACCGGCAAGGCACTCGTATTGAGCCGCTACGCCGGACACCAGGCGCTGCTTCTCCGCCTCCGGGATGCCCAGCTTGTCGTAGGTGTTCTTGATGTCGGCGGGCAGATCGTCCCACGTCGCGGCCTGCTTCTCGCTCGAGCGCACGAAATACTTGATGTTGTCGAAGTCGATGCCCTCGAGGTTGGAACCCCAGCTCGGCATCGGCTTCTTACCGAAGGTACGCAGGGCTTTCAGCCGGATGTCGAGCATCCACTCGGGCTCGTTCTTCTTGGCCGAGATGTCGCGCACGACAGCCTCGGACAGCCCGCGCTGCGCGCTGGCGCCCGCGACGTCGGAGTCCGCCCAGCCGTAGCCGTACTTGCCCAGCGAGGCAATCGCTTCCTCCTGGGTCAACGGCGTCTCTGGTGTGAGTGTCATTGCGACACACTCCTCTTGCTCTTGTCGTGGCTCCTGCGCGGGCTGGTGCAGGAGGTCATGCGGTGTCCCTGGTATCGATGTCCCTAGCGTTCGGCCGGCATGAGCGGGACGTGGGTGGTGCAGGCGCAGTCACCGTTGACGATGGTCGCCAACCGTTGCACGTGGGTCCCCAGCACCTCGGACATCGCCTGCTGTTCGGCCTCGCACAGCTCGGGGAATTCCTCGGCCACATGCGACACCGGACAATGATGCTGACAGATCTGCACTCCGCGGGCGGGTCCGCCCACCCGCGTCGTGGTGGTCGCGTAGCCGGCCAGGGTCAACGCGTGGGCGACCCGGTCCGCGGCGGCCTCGACGCCGCCCGAGTCGGCGCCGCCGGCGGGTTGGACGTCGGCCAGGATCGTGTCGATACGTTTACGGGCGAAGGCCCGGACCGCGTCATCGCCGCCGAGTTCACGCAGTTGGCGCATGGCCGCCGAGGCGAGGTCATCGTAGGTGTGCTCCAACTTGGCCCGGCCAGCGGCAGTGAGCTGGTAGCGCTTGGCCGGACGCCCCCGGCCTTGCTGCTGCCACGTCGCCGCGGCGTTCGCCTGCGCATCGCCGGCGTCGATCAGCGCGTCGAGATGCCTGCGTACACCGGCGGCGGACAGCCCCAGGTGCTTTCCGATGTGGCTCGCGGTGGTCGGGCCTGATTCCAGGAGCAGCCGGATGATGGCTCCTCGGGTGGCCCCGTGAGCATCCCCGTGCGCCCCTCCGTCGGCAGCGCGCGCAGCCATCGACTGCGGCGCAGTCGGGCGCGTGACCTGCGGACGGATTTTCACAACACCAGTGTGACGCAATTCCCGGAGGCGGTCCAGCAAGGGCACCCTTAGCCGGAGCGGGCGCTACGCTGCCCTCGTGGCAGGCCGCCTACGCTCCCTCAGCACGTCGATCGCCGGGTGGCACGGCGACGAGCGTACGGTCGGCAGCCCACTCAACGACGCCGAACTCATCGCGATGCGCCGGACCCGCCTGTTCGGAGCCACCGGGACGGTTCTGATGGCGATCGGCGCGCTGGGCGCGGGCGCGCGCCCGGTGATCCAGGACCCCACGTTCGGGGTCCGGCTGCTGAACCTGCCCTCCCGGATCCAGACGGTCTCGCTGACGATGACCACCACCGGCGCGGTGATGATGGCGCTGGCCTGGCTGATGCTGGGCCGGTTCGCTCTCGGCGAGCGGAAGATGACGCGCAGTCAGCTCGACCGCACCCTGCTGCTCTGGGCGTTACCGTTGCTGATCGCGCCACCGATGTACAGCAAGGACGTCTACTCCTATCTGGCCCAAAGCGAGATCTCACTGCAGGGTAACGACCCTTACCGGGTCGGTCCGGCGCCCGGGCTGGGCCTCGGCCACGTTTTCACGCTGTCGGTGCCCAGCCTTTGGCGGGACACGCCGGCGCCCTACGGACCGCTTTTCCTGTGGATCGGCCGCGGCATTTCCGCGGTGACCGGCGAGAACATCGTGGAAGCGGTGCTGTTCCACCGCCTGGTCGTGTTGCTCGGTGTCGGGATGATCGTGTGGGCCACCCCGCGACTGGCCCGCCGTTGCGGGGTCGCCGAGGTGAGCGCGCTGTGGCTCGGCGCGGCGAACCCGCTGCTGTTCATGCACCTGGTCGCCGGCATCCACAACGAGGCGCTGATGCTGGGGTTGATGCTGGCGGGCACCGAATTCGCGCTGCGCGGGATAAGCGCCCTCAAGACCGGGGTGAGGCTGATTCCGCAACCTCCGGCATGGCCGCGTGATCGCCGGCAGTGGGGCCGCTGGTATCCGATGGCGATGCTGCTCCTCGGCGCTGTGTTGATCACGGCTTCGTCGCAGGTGAAGCTGCCCTCGCTGCTGGCGCTGGGATTCGTGGCGATGGCGCTCGGAAACCACTGGGGCGGCACCGTCAAGGCATTCTTCGTGGCCAGCGGATTCCTGGGAGCGGTTTCGCTGGCGGTGATGGCGCTGATCGGCTGGGCCAGCGGACTCGGATTCGGCTGGCTGTTCACCCTCGGCACCGCCAACGTGGTCCGAAGCTGGATGTCGCCGCCGACGCTGCTTGCCCTGGGCACCGGTCAGGTCGGAATCCTGCTCGGGCTCGGCGACCACACCACCGCGGTGCTCGCGCTGACCCGCGCGATGGGCGTCAGCCTCATCGCGGTGATCGTCACCTGGCTGCTCTTCGCCGTGTTTCGGGGTCGGCTGCATCCGGTTGGCGGACTGGGGGTCGCACTTGGAGCGACCGTCCTGCTCTTTCCCGTCGTGCAACCGTGGTACCTGCTGTGGGCGATCATCCCGCTGGCCGCCTGGGCCACCCGTCCGGGCTTTCGGGCGGCGGCCATCGCCGCCACCCTGGTGGTGGGGATCTTCGGCCCGACCGCAAACGGTGACCGGTTCGCCCTGTTCCAGATCGTGATGGCGACGCTGGCCAGCGCGCTGGTCGTATTGGTCTTGATCGCCTTGACTTACCGGCGGCTGCCCTGGCGCCCGATTCCCGAGCCGCTCCCAGCGGGCGGTGCCGACACGGGCCAACCGGGAGAAACGGACGGGGGTAACCCGTCCCCGCCACCGGAGCCTCCCCCCGCCAGGCCGGGCGCCTACGCTGAGTCACCGTGACCTCCGGTGTTGTCGGCAACCCGCGGGATCGCTCATCGGCGGCTCCGCTGCTGCTGCGCGGTGTGAGCAAGCGGTTCGGCTCGACGACGGCGGTCGCGGAACTGGATCTGCAGGTGGAGCGCGCCGAGGTCTTTGCGCTGCTGGGACCCAACGGTGCCGGAAAGACGACCACGGTCGAGATGTGCGAAGGCTTCATCAAGCCCGACGCCGGCCGGATCGAGATTCTCGGTCTGGATCCCATCGCGGACAACACCGCGATGCGCTCACGCATCGGAGTGATGCTGCAGGGCGGCGGGGCCTATCCGGCCGCGCGGGCGGGCGAGATGCTGAACTTGGTGGCGTCCTACGCCGCCGATCCGATCGATCCGAAATGGTTGCTCGACACCCTCGGTCTGACCGAAGCCGCGGGCACCACGTATCGGCGGCTGTCCGGTGGCCAGCAACAGCGCCTATCGCTGGCCTGCGCCGTCGTCGGCCGGCCGGAGTTGGTTTTCCTGGACGAGCCCACCGCGGGGATGGACGCGCACGCGCGAATCGTGGTGTGGGAGTTGATCGATGCGCTCCGCCGGGACGGCGTCACGGTGGTGCTCACGACCCACCAGCTGACCGAGGCCGAAGAGCTCGCCGACCGCATCCTCATCATCGACCGCGGCACCGCGGTCGCCACCGGCACGCCCGCCGAACTGACCCGCAACGGCGCTGAGAACCAACTCCGGTTCCGGGCACCGGCGATGCTCGACCTGGCCCTGCTGACTTCGGCCCTGCCGGAAAGTTATCGGGTACAAGAGACCTCCCCGGGTGAATACCTCGTCGAGGGCGACATCGATCCGCGGGTGCTCGCTACGGTGACAGCGTGGTGTGCCCGACTCGACGTGCTGGCCACCCACATGCGCGTCGAGCAACGCAGCCTCGAGGACGTGTTCCTCGAGTTGACCGGCCGAGAGCTGCGGTCATGAGCAACCGCTTCGCGCCCGGCACCTTCACTCCGGATCCGCGACCTGCCGCGCTGTCCCGGATGCTCAGCGCGCAGTTCGGGCTAGAGCTGCGCTTGCTGCTGCGCAACGGTGAGCAACTGCTGCTCACGATGTTCATCCCGATCACCCTGTTGGTGGGGCTGACGTTGTTGCCGTTGGGTTCCTTCGGGGACAACCGCGCGGCCATCTTCGTTCCGGCCATCATGGCCCTGGCAGTTATCTCCACCGCCTTCACCGGACAGGCGATCGCCGTCGCCTTCGACCGCCGCTACGGTGCCCTCAAGCGGCTCGGTGCCACCGCCCTGCCGGTCTGGGGAGTCATCGCCGGTAAGTCGCTGGCTGTGGTGGCGGTGGTCGCCTTGCAGTCGATCTTGTTCGGCGCCATCGGTTTTGCGCTGGGTTGGCGTCCCTCGGTTGCCGGCCTGGCGATCGGCGCGGTGATCATCGCGCTCGGCACCGCGGTGTTCGCCGCGCTCGGTCTGCTGCTGGGCGGCACCCTTCGTGCCGAGATCGTGCTGGCCGTGGCGAATCTGCTCTGGTTCGTGTTCACCGGGCTGGGCGCTCTGACCCTCGAGACGGGCGTGGTGCCGACCGCCCTGCGCTGGGTGGCACGGCTGACACCCTCGGGCGCGCTCACCGAGGCGTTGTCACGCGCGATGACGCTGTCGGTGGACTGGTTCGGCCTCGCGGTGCTCGCAGCGTGGGGCGCCGCCGCCGGTGTGGCCGCGTTGCGTTGGTTCCGATTCAGCTGACAGCTCCGCGGCGCCGCCCCTACTACGGTTGGTAGTTCTGCAGCCTCTACCATCGGCAGGTGCCCGCCGTACAACCGATGCAGCGGCTATCGAGGCTGTGGCAAGGCGCCGTGGACCTGCTGCCGGACCCGAGCCTGCGCGTTCAGCGCATCGTTGCCGCGGCCGTCATCGTGACGCAGGGCGGCATCGCCGTCACGGGCGCGATCGTGCGCGTCACGGCGTCCGGTCTTGGCTGCCCTACCTGGCCGCAGTGCTTTCCCGGCAGCTTCACCCCGATGCCGCACCCCGAAGTGGCCGGGCTGCACCAGGCGGTCGAGTTTGGCAACCGCCTGCTGACGTTCCTGGTTGTGTTGACGGCCGCGGCCGCCGTGGTGGTGCTAACCCGGGCGCGGCGGCGACGCGAGGTACTCATCTATGCGTGGCTCATGCCAGCCTCGACCGTGGCGCAGGCCGTGATCGGCGGCATCACCGTATTGACCGGGCTGCTGTGGTGGACGGTGGCTGTCCACCTGCTGGCGTCGATGACGATGGTTTGGGTCGCGACACTGCTTTACGTCAAGGTCGGCGAACCCGACGTGGGAGTGATCACCCCCCGCGTCGCCAAGCCCCTGCGGCAGCTGACGGCGCTGTCCGCGGTGGCACTGTCCGCCGTTCTGGTGACGGGCACCATGGTCACCGGTGCGGGCCCGCATGCCGGGGACAAAAGCCTCGAACGTCCGGTGCCGCGATTGCAGGTAGAGATCACCACACTGGTGCACATGCACTCCTCGTTGCTGGTCGCCTACCTGTCACTGCTGGTCGGTCTCGGGTTCGCCCTGCTCGCGGTGCATGCACCACGGGTGCTGCTGACGCGCCTCGGGGTGGTGGTGGGTCTGGTGGCAGCCCAGGGTCTGCTCGGAACCGTGCAGTTCTTCGCCGGCGTGCCGCCGGCCCTGGTCGCTCTGCATGTTGCGGGCGCGGCCACCTGCACGGCGGCCACCGCTGCCCTATGGGCGTCGATGCGAGAGCGGGCCGAGCCCGAACCCGCGCAGCGCTGACCCGACGGCGAGGGCGAACCGGCGCTGCTGACGTCGGCGAATGGACTCGTCGAGCTGCCGCCAGCCCAGCGAGGGTTCCACCAGTTCCAGCTCCAGCAGACGGGGCGAATCGTGGCCGCCGAGCACATCGACGCGGGCGTAGAGCAGGTCTGTGGTGCTGACGTCCAGGTGGGCGGCCGCGGCGGCAATGGCCGCGTGCCCGAGGTCCCAGAGTTCGAAGTCCGGCTCGGCGGGCTGGAGCTGCTCTTCGGCGTAGGTCCCCGACTCGTCGAATACCGGGGCACCGCCGGGCGGCGGCAGCATTGGGCCCTTGGTGAAGGCATGAGACTGCTCACCGCGGATGAACACCATCGCCGTCTCGCCGTCACCGACCCGCGGATCATAGGGTTGCACGAGAACGGTCTGGCCCCGCCGCTGCAGCATCCCGGCGTGTGCGAGAGCTTTCGACGAGTCGGAAAAGCGCAGCGCACCAACCGAACCCGCTCCGACGGCGGGCTTGACGACGATTTCTCCCACCGGCACCCGCACCTGCTCCCCCGGTGCGAAGAACGCGCTGGGGACGACCGGCACGCCGACTGCCGACAAGTCGCTCAGATACCGCTTGTCGATGTTCCAGGCGACCACCTGTGGCGGGTTCAGTAGCCGCGGCACCCGTGTGGTCCAGGCCAGAAACTCGTCGAGACGATCGATGTAGTCCCACGTCGCACGCAGGATGACGAGGTCAGCCTGCAGGGCCGCCGGGTCGTCCCAGGACATCCAGCAAGCATGGAGTCCGTGGTCGCGCAGCGCGCGCACCAGCCCGGCATCGTCACCGTCACCCTCGGGGAGGGCCGGACAACCGGCAAGCACGATCCGCGGGTGAAAGACATCCGGGCGGGCAAGTTTCATGACTGGTTGACCTTACCCAGGAGGCCGCCTCACCGAGGAGGCAAGATGGTCAGCATGTACGCCGTTGAAGTCGCCGAGACCGGCGGACCGGAAGTCCTGTCCTATGTCGAGAAGCCGAAACCCCACCCGGGTCCGGGTCAGGTGCTGATCAAAGCCGAGGCGGTCGGCGTCAACTTCATCGACACCTACTTCCGCTCGGGCCTCTACCCTCGGGAGGTACCGTTCGTCGTCGGTTCCGAGGTTTGCGGGACCATCGAAGCCGTCGGCGCGGGAGTCGCGGCACTGAATGTCGGCGACCGGGTGGTGACCCCGCAGGCACTCGGGGCTTACGCGGAATACTGTCTTGCGCCTGCCGATTTCGTCGCCTACGTTCCCGACGGAGTGGCACCGGACGTCGCGGCCTCCGCGCTGCTGAAGGGGATGACGGCGCACTACCTGATCAAGTCCACCTACCCGGTGCAGCAAGGTGACACGGTGCTGATGCACGCCGGTGCCGGCGGCGTCGGGCTGATTCTCACCCAGTGGGCGACCGCGCTGGCCGCGGCGGTGATCACCACGGTGTCGAACCCGGAGAAGGCGGAGCTGTCCCGACGGGCGGGTGCGGTCGAAGTTCTGGACTACCCGGACCCCGACGAGGCGGGTGCCGCGCGGTTCGGAGAGCGGATCCGGGAGTTGACCGACGGCCACGGCGTGGCGGCCGCCTACGACGGCGTGGGGGCCTCGACCTTCGAAGCAAGCCTGGCCAGCCTGGCGGTGCGCGGGACGCTCGCGCTGTTCGGCGCGGCGAGCGGCCCGGTCCCGCCGCTGGACCCGCAACGGCTCAACGCCGCCGGCTCGGTGTTCCTGACCCGCCCCAATCTGGGTCACTACACCCGCACGTCCGATGAATTCTCTTGGCGCGCAGGCGAGTTGCTTACCGCGATCGGGGACGGCACGCTGACGGTGACGGTCAGCAACCGCTACCAGCTGCGCGACGCCGAGCAGGCGCACCGCGATCTGCAGGGCCGAAAGACCGTCGGCTCGGTGGTGCTGCTTCCCTGACGGGGATGAGCAGCTCAGACGGTGAACTCAGACGGTGAACAAGGTGGGCAGCGCCAACGCTGAATCCACGGCCAGCGCGACAAAAACCACCGACAGGTAGTTGTTGGACTGCAGGAACAGCCGCAACGGTTTGACCGGCTCACCCTTACGCACCCCCGAGTACAGCTGATGAGCCATCACCAGGAACCAGGTACCGGCGACCATCGCGACGGCCGCGTACAGCCAGCCGGTCGCCAATGCCAGCGCTAGTGTGGCCGCGACGGTCAACCAGGTGTAGATAAGGATCTGTTTGGTGACATGCTGCTCGGTGGCCACCGCGGGCAACATCGGGACACCAGCCGCTTTGTAGTCGTCCTTGTAGCGCATAGCCAGGGCCCAGGTGTGCGGGGGTGTCCAGAAGAAGATGATGAGGAACATCACCAGCGCGGGCCACTGGATGGTCCCGGTCACCGCCGACCAGCCGATCATCACCGGCATGCAGCCGGCCGCCCCACCCCATACCACGTTCTGCGAGGTGCGCCGCTTCAGCAGCAGCGTGTAGACCAGCACGTAGAAGGCGATGGTGGCACCCGCGAGATGCGCGGAGAGCAGGTTGGTCGTCCACCACAACCAAAAGAACGAGGCGACCGACAACGCCAGACCGAACACCAGCGCGTGGCTGCGCGGCACCGTGGAACGGGCCAGCGGCCGGCGTTCGGTACGTTTCATCATCTTGTCGATGTCCGCGTCGGCGACGCAGTTCAACGTGTTGGCACCCGCAGCCGCAAGCAGCCCGCCGAACAGCGTGTTCAGGATCAGGATCGGGTCTACAGATCCCCGGTGCGCAAGCAACATCGCCGGAATGGTGGTGACCAGCAGCAACTCGACGACACGCGGCTTGGTCAGGGCCAGATAGCCCAGCAGCGTGGCGCGGATTCGGCGCGAAGTTCCGGGCGTCGGGTCGACGGACTCGCCTGGTTCACAGGAATCACTGGAATCACTGACGAGGTGGCCTTCGCGAATTCTCACGCAACCAACTCCTCAGAGACAACTTGCGGACAGCACGGGGTGCCCAGGGCTTCTACTACACAGGATGGTAGACCGCTGCGGCCCATTCCTGTAATAGCAGGGTCGACTTGCTCAGCACCCTGTAACCGCTGACCATCCGCCATTAGGGTGGGCTGTGCGGATTGCTGCCCGAAGTTCAAAGCCCGCCTAGCCAAGGAGTGCGCCTGCGTGACCACCCTCGATGAGATCACCTCGCTGACCCGACCGAACCATCCCGACGATTGGACCGACCTGGATTCGTTGGCGGTCGACACCGTCCGGGTTCTGGCCGCCGACGCGGTGCAGAAGGTGGGCAACGGGCATCCCGGCACCGCGATGAGTCTGGCTCCGCTGGCATACACCCTTTTTCAGCGGCAGATGCGGCACGATCCCTCCGACGTGCACTGGCTGGGCCGCGATCGTTTCGTGCTGTCCTGCGGGCACTCCAGCCTGACCCTGTACATCCAGCTCTACCTCGGTGGATTCGGCCTGGAATTGTCCGATATCGAGGCGCTGCGGACCTGGGGGTCCAAGACCCCCGGGCATCCTGAGTTCCACCACACCGAGGGCGTGGAGATCACCACCGGTCCGCTGGGCCAGGGTCTGGCCTCGGCGGTGGGCATGGCGATGGCGGCGCGCTACGAGCGGGGGTTGTTCGACCCTGACGCCGCTCCGGGAACCAGCCCGTTCGATCACTACATCTATGTGATCGCCTCCGACGGCGACATCGAGGAAGGCGTCACCAGTGAGGCGTCGTCCCTGGCGGGCACCCAGCAACTGGGCAACCTGATCGTGTTCTACGACAAGAACCAGATCTCCATCGAGCACGACACCAACATCGCGTTGTCGGAAGACGTCGCGGCGCGCTACCGCGCTTACGGCTGGCATGTCCAAGAGGTCGAGGGCGGTGAGAACGTGGTGGGGATCGAAGAGGCCATCGCGGCCGCGCGCGCGGTCACCGACAAGCCCTCGTTCATCGCGCTGCGCACCATAATCGGCTACCCTGCGCCGACCAAAATGAATACCGGCGGCGTGCACGGTTCCGCGCTGGGCGCCGACGAGGTAGCCGCCACCAAGAGGGTGCTGGGCTTCGACCCCGACAAGAGCTTCGAGGTTCGTGACGAGGTCATCGCCCACACCCGCCGCCTGGTGGACCGCGGCCGCGAAGCGCACGCGAAGTGGCAACCCGAGTTCGACGCATGGGCGCAACGCGAGCCGGAACGCAAGAAGCTGCTGGACCGCCTGCTGGCCCAGCAGCTGCCCGACGGCTGGGACGCCGACCTGACCCATTGGGAGCCCGGTTCCAAGCCGGTCGCGACGCGGGCGGCGTTCGGCCAGGTGCTTAACGACGTGGCGCCCCACCTGCCCGAGTTGTGGGGCGGCTCGGCGGACCTGGCCGGCAGCAACAACACCACCATCAAAGGCGTGAAGTCATTCGGTCCGCCGTCGATCTCCACCGAAGACTTCACCGCCGACTGGTACGGGCGGGTGCTGCACTTCGGTATCCGCGAGCATGCGATGGGCGCGATCCTGTCCGGCATCGTGTTACACGGGCCGACCCGCGCCTTCGGGGGCACCTTCCTGCAGTTCTCCGACTACATGCGTCCCGCGGTCCGGCTGGCATCGCTGATGGACATCGACACCATCTACATCTGGACCCACGACTCGATCGGCCTCGGCGAGGACGGGCCCACCCATCAGCCGATCGAGCATCTGGCCGCGCTGCGGGCGATCCCGCAACTATCGGTGGTGCGCCCAGGCGACCCGAACGAGACGGCGTACGCGTGGCGCAGCATCATCGCTCGCGGCAACGGCAGCGGGCCGGTGGGGTTCATTCTCACCCGGCAGGGTATTCCGGTGCTGGAAGGCACCGAAGCAGACGGCGTCGCCAAGGGCGGCTATGTCCTCGGCGGGGGCGATCCGGCCGACGCGGACGTCATCCTGATCGCCACCGGTTCCGAACTGCAGCTGGCCGTTGAGGCACAGAAGCTGTTGACGGACAAGGAGATCAAGGCCAGCGTGGTATCCATGCCCTGCCTGGAATGGTTCGAGTCCCAGCCCAGGGAATACCGCGAATCGGTTCTGCCGCCCGCGGTATCCGCACGAGTTGTGGTGGAGGCGGGTGTCGCGCAGTGCTGGTACAAGGTTGCCGGTGACTCCGGCGAGATCGTCTCGATCGAGCACTACGGCGCGTCCGCCGACGATAAGACGTTGTTCCGCGAGTTCGGGTTCACCCCCGAGGCAGTGGTGGCCGCCGCTCAACGATCGATAGCCAACTAGTAATAAGGAAACTGAGGAAACGGATATGACCCAGAACGCGAATTTGGCCGCACTTTCATCGGCCGGGGTATCGGTCTGGCTCGACGACCTGTCCCGGGAGCGGCTGCAGACCGGAAACCTGCAGCAGCTCATCGACAGCAAATCGGTTGTCGGCGTGACCACCAACCCGTCGATCTTTCAAGCCGCATTGTCGAAAGGCACCGCCTACGACGACCAGGTCAAAGAGCTCGCCGAACGGGGCGCCGACGTGGACGCGACGATCCGCACCGTCACCACCGACGACGTGCGCACCGCGTGCGATGTGCTGGCCAAGCAGTACGAGGCCTCCGACGGCGTGGACGGGCGGGTGTCGATCGAGGTCGATCCGCGTCTCGCGCACGACACCGACAAGACGATCCTGCAGGCCATCGAGCTGTGGAAGATCGTCGACCGACCCAACTTGTTGATCAAGATCCCGGCCACGCTGGCGGGGCTGCCCGCGATCACCGCGGTACTCGCCGAGGGTATTTCGGTAAACGTGACGCTGATCTTCTCGGTCGAACGCCACCGCGCGGTGATGGACGCCTATCTGGCCGGATTGGAAGCGGCCGCGGCCGCCGGACATGATCTGTCCCGAATACATTCGGTCGCATCGTTCTTCGTGTCCCGGGTGGACACCGAGATCGACAACCGGTTGGAGAAGATCGGTGGCCGGGACGCGTTGTCGCTGCGCGGACGGGCCGGCGTCGCCAACGCCCGGCTCGCGTACGCCGCCTACCAGGAGGTATTCCTCGGGGCCCAGCGTTTCGACGCGCTGAAGTCCGCCGGGGCCCGGGTGCAGCGGCCCCTGTGGGCATCCACCGGGGTCAAGAACCCGGACTACTCCGACACCCTCTACGTCACCGAACTGGTCGCCCCGAACACCGTCAACACCATGCCGGAGAAGACCATGGACGCGGTCGCCGACCACGGTGTGGTCACCGGGGACACGGTCACCGGCCGCGGCGCCGAGTCTCAGGAGGTCTTCGACCAGCTTTCCGCGGTGGGCATCGACCTGGCAGATGTGTTCAAGGTGCTCGAGGAAGAAGGCGTCGAGAAATTCGAGAAGTCCTGGCAGGAACTGCTTGACGCCACCCAGGTTCAGCTCGATAGCGCCAAGGGATGATCGCCCAACCATGAGCGATTCATGGCATAACCCGTTGCGGGACAAGCGCGACAAGCGCATGCCCCGGATAGCCGGTCCATGCGGCGTGGTGATATTCGGCGTGACAGGGGATTTGGCCCGCAAGAAATTGATGCCGGCGATCTACGATCTGGCGAACCGGGGTCTGTTACCCCCGACTTTCGCGCTGGTGGGTTTCGCTCGGCGAGACTGGGTGGACGAAGACTTCGGCCAAGTCGTCTACGAAGCGGTGAAGCAGCATGCCCGAACTCCGTTCCGGCAGGAGGTCTGGGACAGACTGGCTGAAGGAATCCGGTTCGTCCAGGGGACGTTCGATGACGACGAAGCCTTCGCGCGGTTGTCGGAGACGCTGGGCAAGCTCGACAGCGAGCGTGGCACCGGCGGCAATCATGCTTTCTACCTGTCGATCCCGCCCAAGGCGTTCCCCGTCGTGTGCGAGCAACTGCAGAAGTCGGGGCTGGCCCGCCAGCAGCCGGATCGCTGGAGCCGGGTGGTCATCGAGAAGCCGTTCGGACACGACCTTGACAGCGCGCGTGAGCTGAACAGCGTCGTCAACAGCGTCTTCCCGGAGGACTCGGTATTCCGCATCGATCACTACCTCGGCAAGGAGACGGTGCAGAACATCCTGGCTCTGCGGTTCGCCAACGAGCTCTACGAACCCATCTGGAATGCGCACTATGTGGACCACGTCCAGATCACCATGGCCGAGGACCTCGGATTAGGCGGCAGGGCAGGCTATTACGACGGTATCGGCGCTGCGCGCGACGTCATCCAGAACCACCTGATCCAGCTGCTTGCCCTGACCGCCATGGAAGAGCCGGTCAGCTTCAATCCGCAGGAGCTGCAGGCCGAGAAGATCAAGGTGCTGTCGGCGACCCGGCCCATGCAGCCGTTGGACCTGACCACCTCGCGGGGTCAGTACGCAGCCGGCTGGCAGGGTAGCGAAAAGGTGCCGGGACTGCTCGAGGAGGGCGGCTTCTCGCCGGACTCCCGTACCGAGACGTTCGCGGCGATCACCCTGGAAGTCGACACCCGCCGGTGGGCGGGTGTTCCGTTTTTCCTTCGCACCGGAAAGCGCCTGGCCCGCAGAGTGACCGAAGTCGCGCTGGTCTTCAAACGGGCGCCCCACCTCCCCTTCGACAGCACGATGACCGAGGAACTCGGCAAGAACGCTCTGGTACTCCGCATTCAGCCCGACGAAGGGATTACCACCCGGTTCGGCTCCAAGGTGCCCGGCAGCGCGATGGAGGTCCGCGATGTCAATATGGACTTCTCGTACGGCTCGGCATTCGCCGAAGAGTCTCCGGAAGCCTATGAACGCTTGATACTCGATGTGCTGCTCGGGGAGCCCTCCCTGTTCCCGGTCAACGCCGAGGTCGAATTGTCCTGGCGGATACTGGATCCGATCCTGGAGAACTGGGCACGACTCAACGCCGAATCGGTTGGTCCCGAGCCGTACAAGGCCGGCACCTGGGGCCCTCGGTCGGCATACGAAATGGTGCACCGGTTGCAACGGGAATGGAGACGGCCGTAATGATCGTCGAGCTTTCGGATACCACCACCAACGACATCAACAAGAAGATCACCGGCCTACGCGAGGAGGGCGGCGCGGTCACCCTCGGCCGGGTCCTGACCCTGGTCATCGCACCCGACAGCGAGGCTTCCCTGGAATCAGCCGTCGAGGCTGCGAACTTCGCCAGCCGTGAACACCCCTGCCGGGTGATCGTGGTGCTGACCGATGACCGCGCAGCCGCCACGTCTCGATTGGACGCCGAACTGCGGGTCGGCCGCGACGCGGGAGCCGGCGAAGTGGTGGTGCTGCGGCTGCACGGTGAACTCGCCGATCACGCCGACAGTGTGGTGTTGCCTTTCCTGTTGCCCGATACCCCCGTGGTGGCCTGGTGGCCGGCCAGGGCCCCTGCGGCACCAGCCCGGGATCCGTTGGGCAGGCTAGCGATTCGGCGGATCACCAATGCCACGGGGGCGGCGGATCCGTTGGCCGCGCTCAAGGAGCGTCTGCCGGGCTATGCTCCCGGCGACACGGACGTCGCGTGGAGTCGCATCACCTATTGGCGGGCACTGTTGGCTTCGGCGATCGACCAGCCACCCCATCAGCCGATCGAGTCGGCCGTGGTCTCCGGACTGCAAGCCGAGCCCGCACTCGACTTGCTGGCGGGCTGGCTGGCCAGCAGGATCGACGGCTCCGTGATTCGCGCGGTGGGCACGCTGAAGGTCGAGTTGCATCGGGCCGACGAGACGATCACGCTGAGCCGGCCACAGGAGGGCCTGACGGCGACATTGAGCCGCACCGCCCGTCCGGTGGCGCTGATTCCGTTGGGGCGCCGCGACGTTCCGGAGTGTCTTGCCGAAGAATTGCGCCGCCTCGATCCCGACGAGATCTACCACGAAGCGCTAAAGGGCATCGACAAGGTCGACTATCGATGACCCCGATCATCGAAACATACTCCGACACCACGGCATTGGTCACCGCCGCCGGAGATCGACTGGTGGGTGCCATCGCCGACGCGATCGCCGAGCGGGGACAGGCAACGATCGTGTTGACCGGCGGCGGAACCGGGATAGGACTGCTCAAGCGGGTCGGCGAACGCCGAAATGAGGTCGACTGGGAGAAGGTGCACCTGTACTGGGGCGACGAGCGGTTCGTCCCGGCCGATGACGACGACCGGAACGACAAACAGGCGCGCGAAGCGCTACTGGACCACGTCGACATCCCGGAAGTCAACGTGCACGCGATGCCGGCCAGCGATGGCGAGTTCGGCGACGACCTGGAGGCGGCCGCCCAGGGCTACGGCCAACTGCTGGCCGCCACCTTCGATGCGCCCGAGCCCGAGTTCGACGTCCACCTGCTGGGGATGGGGGGCGAAGGCCACATCAACTCGCTTTTCCCGGACTCGGCCGCGGTGCGCGAGACCGAACGGCTGGTAGTCGGCGTGGCGGACTCTCCCAAGCCGCCGCCGCGCCGAATCACGTTGACGCTGAGCGCGGTACAGAGATCCCGCGAGGTATGGCTGGTGGTCTCCGGAGCCGCCAAGGCCGACGCGGTGGCCGCGGCGGTAGCCGGGGCCGACCCGGTCGACGTCCCCGCGGCGGGCGCAGTTGGCCGCGAGGCCACCGTGTGGCTGCTGGACGAGGAAGCAGCAGCCAAGCTAGCCCGTTGACCGCGTTGGTGCTGCGTCCCACCCGGCCGCGAAGCATGGCCACACGCCGGTTGGATTCAGGCGGAGGTTCCGTTTCGCCAGCGAGCCAGGTAGGCGACCCGGTCCGCGGAATCGTGCCGGAGGGCCCGCACCATCATCGCCCGTTCTCGTTTGACTACCGAGTTCATGGTCAACGCCATCAAGACGACGATGACGAATCCCAGGGCCGTCATCGCTAGCGGGGTGGTCAGCAGGTCGTGTACGTCGATTGAGTTCATGCTGTGTCTTCGTAGCCGACTCCGATATCGGATGGGCCCGAAATTATTACGTCCCTAACTATTACGTGTTCGGCGATCGGATCCGCGTGAAAGGTGCGGAGACCGGGTTCGTGCATCTCGCCGCGGCGAAGCCAGCCGCATCGCCGCCCAAACCCGTCATACTGGCCGCATGGCAGACAAAGTCGGTAGAACGCCGGTCCGGACCGGCGGTGAGCGGATCCGCAAGCTGGCGCAGGCGGCGCTGAACGCCGATGTCACCGTCGAACAGGTCGACACGATTCTCGAGGGGCTGAGCGAAACGCTGAACGACCTCAACCACTCGACCGCCAATCTTGACGCCACCCTGGTCCGCTTCAACGACACCATCAGCCGGATCAACGAGCTGGCCCCGCGCCTGCACGGGGTGGTCGACCGGATGGAGGGGATAGTGGTGCGCGTCGAACGGATCGTCGGCATCGGCGAGTCGGTGATCTCCCCGCTGACCGCCACCGACCAGGCGATTCGCGGCGTCGTCAGCAGGTTGCGGCACAGCGCTGGGCTGTAGGGCTTCCCCTCTGATCACAACACCAGAATGCTTCCCCTCTGACCACAACACCAGAATGAGGACCGCGTGCCTCGCACCGCTGCTTCTTGTCAGTGGTTCGCACTAATGTTCGATTCGTGGGTGAGGTGTCCAGCGCGGTTGATGCGATCATCGCCGGTGTGGAGTCGTTGCAGGCGGCGGCGGTTGACGAGTTGTCCCATCGCGAGATCGTGGCCGAGTTGGCTCGGATCACCACTGTGGCGTGGAGGCTTCCGGCGGTCGAGCATCGGCTGGTGGCGCGGCTGGTCGCCGAGACCGAGCCGTCGCGGTTGGGTGAGTCGTCCTGGAAGAAGGTGTTGACCACCGCGCTGCGGATCTCGGGCCGCGATGCCGGACGCCGATTGCGGGAGGCGGCCAGTCTGGGGCCGGGGCGGGCGATGTCCGGGGAGGCGTTGGCGCCGGTGTGGGAGGCCACCGCCGCGGCTCAGGCCCAAGGGGTGATCGGGCCCGAGCATGTCGAGGTGATCGCGAAGTTTCACCATCATCTGCCCGGGTGGGTGGACGTGGACACCCGCCAGGCCGCCGATGCCCAGTTAGCCGGGCTGGCCGCCGGGCTGGGCCCTGAGCATCTGCACCGCTGCGCGGATCGGCTGCTGGCGATGATCGATCAGGACGGACCCGCCCCCAGCGAGAACGATCACGCACGCGCCCGCTGCCTATCGTTGGGGCCGCAACAGCGTGATGGGATGTCCAAGATCACCGGCTGGCTGACCCCGGCTGCTCGGGCAGTCTGGGAAGCGGTGCTGGCCAAACTCGCCGCCCCGGGCCAGTGCCACCCCGAGGATGCCGGCAGCGACGGGGGTGCGGGTGGCCCGGAGTCCGGCCCCGCCGGTGTGGACGACCAACCCCCACCCGGGCAATCAGGATCTGATCTGCGGACCCAGTCCCAACGCAACCACGACGCGTTGGTCGCGGTGGGCCAGTCGGTGCTGGCCTCCGGTGAGCTGGGCCAACACCACGGGCTGCCGGTCACGGTCATCGTGTCGACCACCTTGCAGGAGTTGGAATCCGGGGCCGGTGTGGCGGTCACCGGTGGCGGGTCGCTGCTGCCGATGCGCGAGGTCATCGCGATGGCCGCCAACGCCTACCACTATTTGGCGGTGTTCGATCAGCACACCAACCAGGCCCTGTATCTGGGCCGGGCCAAACGCTGCGCCTCGGTCGCGCAGCGGATGATGCTGTATGCCCGCGATCGTGGCTGTACCCGGCCCGGCTGCACCGCCCCGGGAAATCAGTCTCAGGTCCATCACGTCACCAACTGGAAGCACGGCGGCCGCACCGATATCGACGAGCTGACCCTGGCCTGCGGCCCGGATAACCGGCTGATCGAAAAGACCGGCTGGAGTACCCGGCGCCGCCACGACGGACGAATCGAATGGATCCCACCGCCGGACCTCGACACCGGCCAACACCGCACCAACACCTACCACCACCCCGAACAACACCTACTCCCCGACCAAAACCCAGACGAACCCGACGACCAACAGCGGCCAGGCGAGGACCGTCCTTAGCCGGGACGGATGAAACGAGGGCTGAACCGGCGCGGCCCATCCTCGCCGGGAGCCGCGCGAGCCGCGCGAGCGTGCGAGCCGCGCGAGCGTGCGAGCGAGCCGTGAAAGCCGCGAGAGCAGTTGTCCAGTAACTAATTACGATGTGATCCTGCGCTTGATGGCCGACCGGATCTGGAATCCGTCACCCACCATCGCTCGCGAATTGACATTCAAGCACTAACCGCTGTTGCGCAGCGCGCTGGCCAATCCGCTCATGGTCAGCAGGATCGCCCGCTGCACGAGTTCGTCGTCTTCACCGCGGCGGTATCGGCGAAGCAACTCAACCTGCAGATGGTTCAGCGGTTCCAGGTAGGGAAACCGGTTAAACACCGATCGGGCCAAGGACGGATTGTCGGCAAGCAGGTCTTCATGACCGGTGATGAGTTTGTGCATCCGGATGGTGCGTTCGTGTTCGTCAGCGATCTTGTCGAACACCCGCCGGCGCAACTGCTCGTCCTCGACCAGTTCGGCGTATCGGGCTGCCAGCCCGAGGTCGGACTTGGCCAACACCTGCGCCATGTTCGACAACACCGTCGCGAAGAACGGCCAGTGCCGATACAGCTTCTGGAGCACCTGCAGCCGGGATTCCCCGTCGTCGGGCTTCTCGGCGATCCATTGTTCGAACGCCGTGCCCGTGCCGTACCAGCCCGGCAGCATCACCCGAGACTGACTCCACGCCAGCACCCAGGGGATCGCCCGCAGGTCGGAGATGGCGGTGGTGGGCTTGCGCGAGGTCGGGCGGCTGCCGATGTTGAGGGCGCCGATCTCGCCGACCGGCGTCGACGCTTTGAAGTATTCGACGAACCCGGGCGTTTCGTGGACGAGTTCGGAGTACGCCCGCTGCGCCCGTGCTGCCAACTCGTCGAGGACCTGGTAGGCCGGCTCGGCCAGCTCCCCCAGCCCCTCGGTGTCGAGCAGCGTCGCTTCCAGCGTCGCGGCCACCAGTGTCTCGAGATTGCGGTGCGCGATTCTAGGCTCGGCGTACTTCGCGGCGATCACCTCGCCCTGCTCGGTGATCCGCAGCGACCCCCGCACGGCGCCGGGGGGCTGAGCGAGGATGGCGTCATAGCTGGGGCCGCCGCCGCGCCCCACGGTGCCGCCGCGACCGTGAAAGAGCCGCAGCCGGATTCCGGTCTTGCGGGCCGATTCGACCAGGTCGAGCTCGGCGCGGTACAAGGCCCAGTTGGCGGCCAGATACCCGCCGTCCTTGTTGGAATCCGAATAGCCGAGCATCACCTCCTGGCTGTCTCCGCGCGCGGCGACGATCGCGCGATACAGGGGAAGGTCAAGTGCCTCCTCGAGAATGGCCGACCCACGCTGAAGGTCGTCGATCGTTTCGAACAGCGGGACCACGCCCACGGGCGCGTAGGGGCGCTCACCGGACGCGTCCAAAAGACCGGCTTCTTTGAGTAACAGCGCGGCTTCGAGCATGTCGGAGACGGACTTACACATCGAGATGACGTAGTTCGGCACCGCAGCCGGCCCGAACACCTGCACGGCGCGGGTGGCCGCGGTGACGATATCCAGTTCCTTGCGGGCCAGCTCGGAGAGGGTTGAATCCGGACAAGTCAGCGGTCTACGGGTGCCCAGCTCTCTGGCCAGCAGCGAGACGCGTTCGGGTTCGCTCAGGGAGGCATAGTCTGCATGCACTCCAGCCCAGGCCAACAGCTCGGCGACCACCTCCTCGTGGACATCAGAGTTCTGTCGTAGGTCAAGACCCGACAGGTGGAATCCGAAAACTCGGACGGCTTCCCGCAGCCGTGCCAGCCGATCATCGGCCAGCAGCGCGCTGCCGTTGGCACGCAGCGAGGCGTCGACGACATCCAAATCGGCCAGCAGTTCGACCGGGGCCGAATAGGGCCGCAGGTTGAGGTCGAGTTGGTGCTCGGGCTGCCGATCCAGAATCTGCCTGGCAGTGGCGGTCAGCCGGGCGTGGATCACCCGCAGCGCCCGGCGGTAGGGCTCATCGGCGCGAGCGCGTTCGTGGCAGGCGTCGGCCAAAGCGGCCAGGCCGTCGCTGATCCGCACCAGCCGCAGCGACATCGAGAGCTCTTCCTCCAGGGCGGTGAGCTCAAGGAAGTAGTGCGTGAACGCGGTGTACGCGGCGCTGCCGGTGGCCAGCCGGACGACGTCGGCGGTGACATTGGGGTTGCCGTCGCGGTCGCCGCCGATCCACGACCCTGGCCGCACCATGGGCTCTGCCAGCAGCCCGGCATCCGGCCAGCGCGCCTGCAGGGCTGCCCGAACCTCGGCGTTGACCTTCGGAATCACCTCGAAGAAGGCGGCCGGGTAGTACCGCAGCCCGGTTTCGATCTCGTCTTGAATCTTCAATCGGGACAATCGGATCAACGCGGTCTGCCACAGGGTCAGGATGTGGCGGCGCAATTCGGACTCGATGTCACGGCCATCCTCGGCCGTGTGCTGGCCGTGCAGTCGCAGCCGCATCAGCTCGGTGATGCGGTGCTGGGTGTCGAAGACCGTACGGCGCCGGGTTTCGGTCGGATGTGCGGTGATCACCGGCGAAACCAAGGCTCCGACAAGGGCGTCGGCGACGGCCGCGGGATCGAGGTCCGCCGCGTCGAGTTTCAGGTAGGTGGCCGCCAGGCTGCTGTCCTGCGGCGGTTCACCGGCCGCCTCGTGGACGGCCCGGCGGCGTTCGCGGTGGATGTCCTCGGCGACGTTGGCCAGCAGCGCGAAGTGGGTGAACGCCCGGATGACAGGGATCGCCCGGTGCACGTCGATACCCGCGAACAGCTCGGCAACGTCAGCGCGGTCGAGTTCTGAGCGGCGTACCCGGAATGAGCTGACGCGCGCCCTCTCGACCAGATCGAACACCGCGTCGCCGTGCTGCTGGCGCACCGTGTCCCCGAGGATCGCACCGAGCAGGCGAATGTCCTCACGCATCGGTTCGGTGGCCTCGCGACCCACCTGGGTGCGCTGTACGGCTCCCACCGGTTCCAGGCCGGTGTCAGGGGTCCCGGGTGCTTGAACCATCGTCCGATTATCGGGGCTGCGCGCCGGAACCGCAGAACGAGGTGAGTGCATCGAGCAAGATTGCGGTGTGACCGCTCGCGCAACGCTGTACCCGGCCCGCAGGGTGATCACCATGGATCCGGACTTTCCCGTTGCGACAGCTGTGCTGGTGGCAGGCGACCGCATCGCCGCGGTCGGCGACGCCGCCGAGTTCGCAGCGGGCCCGGAGGTCGGGGTCAATACCCAATTCGCCGACGCCGTGATCATGCCCGGACTGATCGATCAGCACCTGCACCCGCTGCTGGGTGCCACCACGCTGGTCACTGAAGTCATCGCCACCGAAGACTGGCACCTCCCGGGACGGGTATACCCGGCCGCGGCCACCCAGAGCGAGTATCGACAGCGTCTGCGGGACGCCGAGCGCGCGATGAACGGGGTCGATGACTGGCTCTTCAGTTGGGGCTACCACCGGCTCTGGCACGGCGATCTGGACCGTCGGGTGCTCGACGGAATCAGCCCCACCAGACCGATCGTCGTGTGGCAGCGCAGCTGCCACGAATGGTTCCTGAACTCCGCCGCCATCGCTGCGCTGGGCATCACCGCCAAGTCGATGGCCGGTCACGGACCGGCCAGTGCGATGGTCGACGTCGACGCGGGGCATTGGTGGGAATCGGGGATGAACCTGCTGATGCCGGCGCTTTCGCCGCATTTTCTGACCGCCGACCGGATCGCTGCGGGCCTGCGCCAGATGGTCGTCTACCTGCGACGCAACGGTGTCACCGCCTTCAACGAGCCGGGCATCATGTGGGACCTCGAACCCTGGCAGCTCTATCAGGACATCCTCGGCGCTGCCGACACCCCGATGACCTCGACGTTTCTCGTCGATGCGCGCAGTCAGGCCGACTCGGGAATGAATCCCGCGGATGCGGTCGCCGACGCCGAACGCCAGGTCGCCAGTGCCGCCGTGGGCAAGGTCCGGTTGCTGCCGAAGCAGGTGAAGTTGTTTGCCGACGGCGCGATCATCAGCCAGTTGATGCAGATGCGCGACCCGTATCTCGGAGATGACGGTCGCCCCGATCTGTGCCATCACGGTGAATGGATGATGCAGCCGGACACCTTCCGCGCGTTCGCCCAGGTCTACTGGAAGGCCGGCTGGCAGTTGCACATCCACGTCAACGGCGACGCCGCGCTGGATCTGGTGCTCGACACCATCGAAGGATGTATGGCCGAGCACCCGCGCACCGATCACCGGACGGTCATCGTGCATTTCGCCAACTCGACCGAGGAGCAGATCGACCGCATCGCCGCGGTCGGTGCGATCGTCTCCGCGAACTCGTACTATCCGGTCGGTTTCGCCGACAAGTACGCCGCACACGGGCTGGGCCCGGCACGCGCCGACACCATGGTTCGCTCGGCCTCGGTGCTCGCGCGCGGCATCCCGCTATCGTTTCATTCCGACCTTCCGATGGGTCCCGCCGACCCGCTCACCCTGGCTTGGTGCGGAGTCAACCGGATCACTCCTGGCGGCCGCGTCGCCGGGCCCGAACAGCGGATCTCGGTGCACGACGCCCTGCGGGCAGTCACCATCGAAGCCGCCTACTCGTGGCGGATGGAAAACCAGTTGGGCAGCATCACGCCCGGCAAGCTGGCGAATTTCACCGTGCTGGGCGACGACCCCTACGCCGTGGAACCCGAACGCCTCAATCAGATCCCGGTGCTGGGCACCGTCTACGAAGGGCGTTGGTTTCCGTCGGTCGGTTAGCGGCCCGTACTTGAGTTAGACACCGTACGTGAATTCGATCCGTACGTGAGTTAGACCCCGTACTTGATCGACAGCGCCATTCCGATGATGGACACCACCCAGATGCCGGTGACGAACAACGTCAAGCGGTCCAGGTTCTTCTCAACGACGGTGGAGCCCGACAGGCTGGATTGCACGCCGCCGCCGAACAGACTGGACAGGCCGCCACCCTTGGCGCGGTGCAGCAGAACCAGGAGCACGACCAGCACGCTGGTCACGACCAGCACGATCTGCAGGGTCAATTGCATGGCCGCCAGACTACAGGCTGCGCCTGGGACCGGTCACATCGCGCCCGCCGCGCGGGGCGCTGCTCTTCACCGGCTCAGGGCAGGGGCCCGCCGGCGGCGATGGCCGACAGCGTGGCGAACTGCTCGCCGTCCAGCGAGGCGCCGCCGACCAGCGCCCCGTCGACGTCAGCTTGAGCAACGATCTCGCCGATGTTCTTGGAGTTGACCGAACCGCCGTAGAGCACCCGCACCCCGTCGGCGAGATCGGCTGAAGCCAACGACGCCAATTCGGAGCGGATGGCCTGGCAGACCTCCTGCGCGTCGGCGGCGCTGGCAACCCGTCCGGTGCCGATCGCCCATACCGGTTCGTAAGCGATGACCGCACGCCCGATCTGCTCGGCCGACAGCCCGGCCAGGGAGCCACGCAGTTGGTTCACGTTGTACTCAACGTGGTTGCCGGCCTCACGGACATCGAGGTGCTCGCCGATGCAGATGATCGGGATCAGTCCATGCTTGAACGCAGCCAGGGCTTTCGCGGCCACCAGAGCATCGTCCTCACCGTGGTAGGTGCGTCGCTCTGAATGCCCCACGACGGCGAACGTGCAGCCGAGCTTCGCCAGGAACGCACCGCTGATCTCACCGGTGTAGGCACCTGAATCGTGCCGCGAAACGTCCTGGGCTCCGTAGGTGAGCCGCAGTTTGTCGCCGTCGACGAGCGTCTGAACACTGCGCAGGTCGGTGAACGGCGGGATGACGGTGACGTCGACCTTGTCGAAGTACTTGTCCGGCAACGAGAATGCGATCTTCTGCACCAGCGCGATCGCCTCGAAGTGGTTGAGGTTCATCTTCCAGTTGCCGGCAATCAGCGGCCTACGCGACACGTCGATGAGCCTCTCGGGCGAAGAGCATGATTCGGGTCTCCTAGTCGGTACAGCAGGACGGTCAGTGCAGAAGGACGTCGATACCGGGCAGTGTCTTGCCCTCAAGGTATTCCAGCGACGCACCGCCCCCGGTGGAAATGTGCGAAAAACCGTCCTCGGGAAGGCCGAGTTGACGAACCGCGGCCGCCGAGTCGCCGCCACCGACCACGCTGAACGCACCCTTTCCGGTAGCAGCGACAATCGCTTCGGCCACCCCCCTGGTGCCGGCCGAGAATGCGGCGAACTCGAACACCCCCATCGGGCCGTTCCAGAAGATCGTCTTGGCGTTGGACAGCAGCGCGGTGAATCGTTTGACCGACTCAGGCCCGATGTCCAGGCCCATGGTGCCGTCCGGGATCTGATCGGCAGCCACCGTTTCGGTCGGCGAATCGGCAGCGAACTTGGGCGCCACCACGATATCCACCGGCAGGTGCAGGACGTCGGCGTAGGTGTCCAGCAGACGGTGGCAGGTCTCGACCATGCTCTCTTCCAGAAGCGAGTCACCAACCGAATAGCCCTGCGCGGCAAGGAATGTGAAACACATCCCGCCGCCGATGAGCAGGCTGTCGGCCTTGGTGGCCAGGTTCTCGATCACCGCGAGCTTGTCGGACACCTTGGACCCGCCCAGCACCACGGCATAGGGTCGCTCTCCGGCGGCGGTCAGCTGCCCGAGTACTTTGACCTCGGTTGCCACCAGCCTGCCCGCATAGTGCGGGAGCACCGCGGCGACGTCGTAGACCGAGGCCTGCTTGCGATGCACCACCCCGAAGCCGTCCGAGACGAAGGCGCCGGCCGAGCCGTCGGGCGCGCTCACCAGCTCGGCGAGCGCCCTGGCCAACGAGGATCGATCGGCGTCGTCCTTGCTGGTCTCACGGGCGTCGAAGCGGATGTTCTCCAACAGCAGGATGTCGCCGTCGGTCAGACCCTCGGCGCGGGCGAGCGCGTCGGATCCGACGACGTCACCGGCGAGCTGAACGTGGCGGCCCAGCTTGTCGCCGAGCGCCTTGGCGACCGGGGCCAGCGAGAACTTCGGGTCCGGCGACCCCTTGGGCCTGCCCAGATGCGCGGCGACAACGACCTTAGCGCCGGCGTCACTGAGCGCCTGCAGCGTCGGCACCGAGGCGATGATCCGGCCCGGGTCGGTGATGTTTCCCTCGTCGTCGAGTGGAACGTTCAAATCCGAACGGACCAACACCCCGCGGCCTGCCACTCCCTCGGCGAGCAAGTCGTCGAGGGACTTGATGGAGGACGAAGCCATCGACTTACCTTCTCCCGTCGCTCCGCCAGCCCTTAAAGCGACTTGCCGACCAGGCCGACCAGGTCGACCAAGCGATTCGAATAGCCCCACTCGTTGTCGTACCAGGAGACGACCTTGGCCTGGTCGTCGATGACCTTGGTCAAGCCCGAGTCGAAGATCGAGCTGTGCGGGTCGGTCACGATGTCGCTGGAGACGATCGGCGCGTCGTAGTACTTGAGAATTCCCTTGAGCGGACCGTCGGCCGCCGCCTTCATCGCAGCGTTGATCTGATCCGCGGTTGCCGCCTTGGCCAACTCGACGGTCAGATCGGTAGCCGATCCGGTGGGGATCGGTACCCGCAGCGCGTAACCGTCCAACTTGCCCTTGAGTTCGGGTAGCACCAGCCCGATGGCTTTGGCGGCCCCGGTCGAGGTGGGCACGATGTTCAACGCGGCGGCGCGGGCCCGGCGAAGGTCCTTGTGCGGCCCGTCCTGCAGGTTCTGATCCTGGGTGTAGGCGTGGATGGTGGTCATCAAGCCCTTGACGATGCCGAACTCATCGTTGAGCACTTTGGCCATCGGGCCCAGGCAGTTCGTGGTGCACGACGCGTTGGAGATGATGTTCTGGCTGCCGTCGTATTTGTCGTCGTTGACGCCGAGCACGATGGTGATGTCCTCGTCGCTGGCGGGCGCGGAGATGATGACCTTCTTGGCGCCTGCGTCCAGGTGGCCCTGCGCCTTGGCGCGGGCGGTGAAGATCCCGGTGGACTCGACCACCACGTCGACACCCAGGTCACCCCATGGCAGTTCGGCAAGTGCGCCCTTGTGTTCTAACGCCTTGATCTTGATATCGCCGACGACGATGGTGTCGTCGCCCTCGAGGCCGACGTCGTAGGGCAGCCGGCCCAGGATCGAGTCGAACTTGAGCAGGTGGGCCAGCGTTGCGTTGTCCGTCAGGTCGTTGACAGCAACGATCTCGATGTCGCCGTTCTTACCTTCGGCCTTCTGCGCGTCCAGTGCGCGGAAGAAGTTGCGTCCGATGCGGCCG
Organism: Mycolicibacterium sp.; assembly: GCA_050175175.1. Taxonomy (GTDB): domain Bacteria; phylum Actinomycetota; class Actinomycetes; order Mycobacteriales; family Mycobacteriaceae; genus Mycobacterium. Next base: position 162,612 of record JBFXJE010000012.1, read on the forward strand.
AAGCCATTCACACCTACCCGGATCGTCACGTCTGTCTCCTCTTGGTTTCGTCACTGCAGTCGTCGGCACCGCTCGGCGCCCAGCCTAGTAGTTGTCGGTGTCAGTGCGCTCGACCCGGCCCGCCGCGGCCTCAGAGCGCCCCCACGGTCTGGTCGACGTACGGCTTGCCCAGCCACTTTCGGCGTATTCGCTGCAATGTGCCGTCCGCCTCCAACTCGGCTTGCGCGACCTGCAGCCTGCTGGCCAGGACCTCCTCGGTCGGCGCCACGGCGATCGCGATGTACTCGACCGAGAGGTCGCGTTGAACCACCTGAACACCTGGATGATTCCTGCGCACCGCCTTGACGAGTTCGGTGAGCACCGGAGCCAACTGCAACACGGCATCGCATCCACCGGTGCCGAGGTCGTCGATCGCCGCGCCCACGGAACCGTAGTCGTAGACGCGCACTGCGGCAGCCTTTCCATCGGCGACGAGACGCCGGGCGATCGATTCGCTGCTGTTGCCGCGCTGCACCCCGACGATCAGCCCGGTCAGATCGTCCACCGAGTGCACATGTGGACGCCGGGTGGTGTCCACGGCCAGGCCCTGACCCGAGATCAGATAGGGCGGAAGGAATTTGGCCATATGCTCGCGGTCAGATGTCACCGTCGTTCCCGAAGCGACACAGTCGTAGTCACCGGCGCGCAGCCGCTCGAAGATTCCGTCAAAGTCCCGGGATTCGGCGCCGTCGTAGTCCACGAACTCGACGGCCTCGCCGAGCCGCGCGGCGAGCTCGGTCATCAGCTCGATGTCCAGGCCGGTGTCTCCCGGCATCGCGTTGAACGGCGGGTTCGGATAGGCCGTCCCCACTCGGAGGGCGGCTGTCACGGTCAGGCGTCTTCCAGCAGATCAGGCGTCACGGCGGACTCGGTGTCAGGTACCCCGTCCTGCTTGGCCTTACGGTCGGCCATCGACAAGAGTCGCCGAATACGTCCTGCCACAGCGTCTTTGGTCATCGGCGGGTCGGCCAGCCGACCGAGTTCCTCGAGCGAGGCCTGGCGGTGGGCCACTCGCAGGGTGCCGGCGGCCGCCAGGTGATCGGGCACCGTATCGCCGAGGATCGCAAGGGCACGCTCCACCCGGGCTGCGGCGGCGACGGCGGCTCGAGCCGAGCGGCGTAGATTCGCGTCGTCGAAATTGGCCAGCCGGTTCGCGGTCGCCCGTACCTCGCGGCGCATGCGACGCTCCTCCCACGTCAACCGGGTGTCCTGGGCGCCCATCCGGGTCAGCAATGCCCCGATCGCCTCGCCGTCGCGAACCACTACGCGGTCGCTGCCACGCACCTCGCGGGACTTCGCACTGATGCCGAGTCGGCGGGCTGCACCGACCAGCGCCAACGCGGCCTCCGGGCCGGGGCAGCTGACCTCCAACGCGGAGGATCGTCCGGGTTCGGTGAGCGATCCATGCGCCAAAAACGCTCCCCGCCAGGCCGCCTCGGCGTCGGCGACACTGCCACCGACCACCTGGGCGGGCAGCCCGCGTACCGGCCGGCCACGCAGGTCCAGCAGTCCGGTCTGGCGTGCCAGCGCTTCGCCGTCATTGGCTACCCGGACCAGATACCGGGTGCTCTTTCGGATACCGCTGGCGGACAGCACATGGACGACGGCGTTGTAGCCGTACAGGTCGTAGATGTCTTTGCGCAGCCGGCGCGCGATGATTCCCAGATCAACTTCGGCCTCGACCACGACCCGTCCGGCCACGATGTGCAACCCGCCGGCGAACCGCAGCAGCGACGCCACCTCGGCACGGCGCGCGCTCACCGAATTGACCACCAACCGACTCAGCTCATCCTTGACTTCGGCTGTCATCGCCACGGGTCGTCACCTCTCGGTCCGTTCACTGTCGGGGCGGGCGAGGCCGGCGGTGCCAACTTCGTGGTGCCGGCCGGGGCCGCTCCGCGTCCGCGGACGCCCTCCAACGCCGCGGCCAACCTCGCCGGGTCATGTAAAGGTGTACCAGGTCGGGAAACGTCCACAAATTCAACCTGGGCGTCCAGGATGGTGGCGGCCCGGCGCAGCTGTTCGCGTTCCCGGTCGCTCGGCACCCGACTAGCGTCGACGATGATGTCGTGCACGGTGAAATCCGGCGCATGCTGGGCCAGCACATGGATGTGGCGCTCCACCGAGAAACCCGCCGTCTCCCCCGGCTCGGCCACTAGGTTGAGCACCAATACCCGGCGCGCCGTGGTGGCCCGCAGCGCCGCGGCCAGATCAGGAACGAGCACGTGCGGGATCACGCTGGTGAACCAGGAACCCGGTCCGAGCACCACCAGATCGGCGTGCATGATCGCGTCGACGGCCTGCCGGGTCGCCGGCGGCGCGACGGGAAGCAGCCGCACCCTACGCACTTCGCCCACAGTGGTCGCGATCGCCACCTGGCCACGGATCGCGCGGCTCACCCGCGGATCGGACTCGAGCCCCATCACATCGGCTTCGATGCTCAGCCCTACCGGGCTCATCGGCAACACCCGTCCCTTGACCCCCAACACTCGACCCAGTTCGTCGAGTGCGGCCACCGGGTCGGCGAGCACCTCATTGAGTCCGGCCAGGATCAGGTTGCCGATCGGATGGCCGGCCAGCGCGCCGCTGCCGCCGAAACGATGCTGGATGATCGTCGCCCACAAGCGGCCGTGCGGGCTGTCGGAAGCCAACGCCGCCAAAGCCATTCGAAGATCGCCGGGCGGCACCACATCCAGTTCGGCGCGAAGCCGGCCGGACGAGCCGCCGTCGTCGGCGACGGTGACGATGGCGGTGATGTGCGGGGTGATCCGGCGCGCCGCGGACAGCGTGGCGTAGAGCCCGTGACCACCGCCAAGCGCAACGATGCGGGGACTCATTCGCGCCCTAGGTCGCGATGCAGCACCCGCACGGTTAACGACGAGCCACCCTGCAGACGCTTCGCCAGCGCCTCGGCCATCGCGACGCTGCGGTGCTTACCGCCGGTGCAGCCCATGGCGACGGTCATGTAGCGCTTCCCCTCCCTGCGGTAGCCGTCGATCACCACACTCAGCAGCTGATGGTATGAGTCGAGGAACTCCACGGCGCCGGGTTGGCCCAGCACGTAGTCGCGAACCTCGGGATGCTGTCCGCTGTGCGGACGCAGGTTGTCGACCCAGTGCGGGTTGGGCAGGAACCGGACGTCCATCACGATGTCGGCATCCATCGGCAGTCCGTACTTGTATCCGAAAGACTCCACGGTGATGTTGGTATCCGCGACGGTTTCACCACCGAAGGCGCGCTCGATGCTCGCCCGCAGCGCGGGAACCGGTAGCGCGGAGGTGTCGATCACCAGGTCAGCGGCCGCCCGCACCGGCGCCAGCAGCGCCCGTTCCGCGGCAATCCCCTCGGCCAGCGTCTGGTCGCCCTGCAGCGGGTGACTTCGCCGGTTCTGCTCGTAGCGGCGGACCAGGATGTCGTCGGAGGCTTCCATGAACAGCACCCGCGGAGCGATGTTGCGAGTGGCCAGCTCGGTACGCACCGAGTCCAGGTCGCCGGTGAAGCCCCGGGACCGCACGTCCATCACCACCGCGAGCTGGGTGATCCGCGAGCCGGCGGCCAGCCCAAACTCCACCATTTGCGCGATGAGTTCGGGCGGCAGATTGTCGGCGACATACCAGCCGAGATCTTCGAGCACCTTGGCCGCGGTGCCGCGGCCCGCGCCGGACAGGCCCGTGACGAGAACAACGTCGATGCCATTGGAGTCGATGCCATTGGAGTCGATGCCCTCGTATTCGGGGTGCTCACCGGTGCCGACGACACCGCCGACCCCATGCAGTTCGTCGCTCATTCCCTGGTCTGTCATCCCGATATCCTGTTCTGATCATTGCCGATAACGGGCGCGGACGCCCCGGAATCGACTTTCCCATCGTCTTTCGCATCGGTTCCCGACTCGGCACCGGACGCAGCAGCCCGGTCATCGACCCCGTGCGCGGTATTCCCGGCCTGCGGGTCCAGCGCCTCCAAAACCGCCCGAGCGGTGGCGGCGCCGATGCCCGGTATCGCGGTGATTTCGTCGACGCTGGCCTGTTTCAACCTGGCCAGCGACCCGAAGTGGGTGACCAGAACCCTTCGTCGGTGCTCGCCCAGTCCCCGGACCGAATCCAGCGCCGAGGCCGTCATCCGTTTGGAGCGTTTGCTGCGGTGGTAGGTGATCGCGAACCGGTGCGCCTCGTCACGGATCCGCTGCAGCAGAAAGAGTCCGTCGCTGTTGCGCGGCAGAATCACCGGCTCCTGCTGCGATCCGTCGTGCACCGGCATCCACACCTCCTCCAGGCGCTTGGCCAGTCCGATCACCGCGACGTCGGAGATTCCGAGATCCTCGAGGACCGCGGCCGCCGCGTTGACCTGCGGGGCGCCGCCGTCGACGACGAAGAGGTTGGGCGGGTACGCGAATCTGGCCGGACGAGCGCTTGCGCGAGGACCATGTTCCGGACGAGCGCTTGCGCGAGGACCATGTTCCGGACGAGCGCTTGCGCGAGGACCGTCCTCGGGTTCAGGACGCTCGTCGGGGTGCGGCACCTCGTCGGTGTCCCGGGCATCGCGTAGGTGCCGCGCAAACCGCCGCCGTGTCACCTCCGCGATCGAGGCGACGTCGTCGGACCGGCCGCCACCCGCCGCCTCCCGGATCGCGTAGTGGCGGTAGTCGGACTTGCGGGGCAACCCGTCCTCGAAGACCACCAGCGATGCCACCACGTCGGTGCCCTGCACGTGGCTGATGTCCACACACTCGATGCGCAACGGCGCATCTTCCAGCTCAAGTGCCTCCTGAATGCTTTGCAGCGCAGCGCTTCTTGCGGTGAAGTCGCCCGCGCGTCGCAACTTGTGCTGAGCCAGCGCGTCCTGCGCATTGCGCAGCACCGTCTCGGCGAGCGCCCGCTTGTCCCCCCGCTGAGGCACTCGCAGCGTCACCCGCGCGCCCCGCAGTCCGCTAAGCCAGGTCTCCAACTCCCCGGTATCGCCCGGAAGCACCGGTACCAGCACCTGACGGGGCACCGGGTTGGTCGCCTCGTCGGCCGCACCGTCTAGCTCGGCCTGATCGCCGTAGAACTGGGTGAGGAACTGCTCGACCAGATACTCCTGCGTGGATTGGCCTGGCTCACCGGACTTTTCGATCACCCAGCCACGTTGTCCGCGCACCCGGCCGCCCCGGACGTGGAACACCTGAACCGCGGCCTCCAACTCGTCGTCGGCGAAGGCGACGACGTCCGCGTCGGTGCCGTCGCCGAGAACCACCGCCTGCTTCTCCAGCGCCCGGCGCAGTGCGGAGATGTTGTCCCGCAATCTGGCCGCCCGTTCGAAGTCCAATTGCGCGGCGGCATCGTTCATCTGCTGTTCCATGTCACGGACCAGGCGATCGGTCTTGCCTGCCAGAAAATCGCAGAAATCGACCACAATGCGCCGGTGCTGCTGTGCATCCACCCGGCCGATGCAGGGCGCCGAGCATTTGTCGATGTAGCCGAGCAAACAGGGCCGCTCAATTTGGCTGTGCCGCTTGAACACTCCGTTCGAGCAGGTACGGGCCGGGAACACCCTGGTCAGCAGGTCCAGTGTCTCGCGGATCGCCCAGGCGTGCGAGTAGGGGCCGAAGTAGCGCACGCCCTTTCGCCGAGGCCCGCGATAGACCATCAGCCGTGGGTATTCCTCGTTCAGGGTCACGGCCAGCACCGGGTAGGACTTGTCGTCGCGGTAGCGGATGTTGAACCGCGGGTCGAACTCCTTGATCCAGTTGTACTCGAGCTGCAGTGCCTCGACTTCGGTCTTGACGACCGTCCAGTCGACGCCGGCGGCGGTCATCACCATCTGCCGGGTTCGGGGCGCCAGCCCGGAAAGGTCGGCGAAGTACGAGTTGAGCCGGCTGCGCAGACTCTTGGCCTTGCCGACGTAGATGACCCGGCCGTGTTGATCACGGAATCTGTAGACGCCAGGTTCGACGGGAATCGACCCGGGAGCGGGTCGGTACGTCGCTGGATCGGGCACCAACCCAGGTTACTGCGACGGCCCGACGCCGCCGATCGGCCACCGTTGAACCGCCGAAAGGCTACCGTCGAGTGGTGCGGTCGCTTAGGTCTCGAAAGCTGGGAATTCTGTTCCTGGTGACGGCCCTGATGGCGGTCGGCTGCGCCGGTGAACAGAGTGCCGCTCCGCTCCCGGCGAGGCCGTGCGAGATCGTGGCGAACGGCACGCCGGCACCAAAGACCACGTCGGTCTCGGAACCGCGGAACATCTCCGCCGCACCGGAGCTCGCCACCGGATACCGCAAGGACATGACCGCGGTCCACACCAGGCGATTCGCGGTGGCCACCGCGAACCCGTTGGCCACCCGGGCGGCTTGTGAGGTGCTGCGCGACGGTGGAACCGCCGCAGATGCGCTGGTCACCGCGCAGGCTGTGCTCGGGCTGGTCGAGCCGCAATCGTCAGGTCTCGGCGGCGGCGGATTCCTTCTCTACTACGACGCCGCCGCCGCGACGGTCCAGGCCTACGACGGCCGCGAAACCGCCCCGGCCGCGGCCACCGAGAACTACCTGCGCTGGATCTCCGACACCGATCGCATCGAGCCTCAACCGGACACCCGTAGCTCCGGGCGTTCGATCGGAGTGCCCGGCATCGTCCGGCTGCTCACCGACGTCCACGCCGAGCACGGCAAGAGGCCGTGGAACGAATTGTTCGCCCCGGCCGTGTCGCTGTCCGACAACGGCTTCGACATCAGCCCACGACTGGCGGCCGCCATCGCCGACTCGGCCGACCAGCTGCGCATCGACCGAGAAGCCGCCGCGTACTTCTTGGATCCGGGCGGCGCACCCAAGACAGCACGGACGGTCCTGACAAACCCCGCGTATGCAAAAGCCCTGGGCGCCATCGCATCCGATCCAGAATCGTTCTACACCGGCGAGATCGCCCGCGACATCGTGGCCGCCGTGGCGGACACGTCCGGGGGTCGCACACCGGGCCTCATCAGCCTCGAGGATCTGGCGGGCTACACCACCAGGATGCGCGAACCGCTGTGTACGCGGTACCGCGGCATGGAGATCTGCGGGATGCCGCCGCCGTCTTCCGGCGGCATCGCCGTGGCCGCCACCCTCGGGGTACTGGAGCACTTCGCCATGGCCGAGCACAAACCCACCGACGTCGATCTCAACGGGGGGCGACCCACCGTGATGGGAGTGCATCTGATCGCAGAGGCCGAGCGGCTGGCCTATGCCGACCGGGACCGCTACGTCGCCGACACCGACTTCGTACCGCTGCCGGGCGGATCGCCGAACACGCTGCTCGGCAGCGAATACCTGGCCGGACGGGCGGCACTGATCTCGCAGGACCGGTCGATGGGCACCGCGAAGCCGGGTGAGTTCGGCCCACCGGTCACGCCGATGCCGCCTCCGCCCGAACACGGCACCAGCCACGTCAGCGTCGTCGACGAACAGGGCAACGCGGCTTCGCTCACGACAACCATCGAGGCGGCGTTCGGTTCATTCCACATGGTCGACGGGTTCCTGCTGAACAATCAGCTCACCGATTTCGCCGCAGACCCGCTCGGCCCCGACGGTGTCCCGGTCGCCAACCGGGTGCAGCCCGGCAAGAGGCCGCGCAGTTCGATGGCGCCGACGCTCGTGTTCGACGTCGACGACTCCGGATCCCGGGGCGAACTGCACGCCGTGCTGGGGTCCCCGGGCGGTTCGACGATCATCCAGTACGTGGCGAAAACCCTTGTGGGCATGCTCGACTGGGGCTTGGATCCGCAGCAAGCGGTGTCGATGGTCGACTTCGGCGCCGCGAATTCGCCGAAGACCAACGTTGGTGGCGAGCACCCGGCGATCGACACCACCGACGGCGGCGACCACGATCCGTTGGTGCAGGGATTACGCGCGCTGGGTCACCAGGTCGACCTGGCCGATCAGTCCAGCGGTTTGTCGGCGATTGTGCGTGACGGCTCCGACTGGGCCGGCGGCGCGGACCCCCGCCGGGAGGGCGCCGTCATGGGCGATACGAGTTGACCTCGGGCTTATAGCGCCGCAGCACCGCACGGACCCTGTCCATCGACTCCACGGCCCGCTCCTTGTCCACCGCCTGGATCGCCATCACCGCGATGTACTCGTCGTCGGGCAGGTCCAGCCGCGCCCAGCGCGCCCCCGGGTGAAAAGACACCCCGCGCACCTGACTCCAGGGGAACAGCTTGTAGCCGAACAGGTTTCGGACGGCGATGCCGGCTGGTCCGGCCCGCAGCCGGGGCCGGCCCAACAGGGATATGAAGATCGCGATGACCGCGCCGAGTGCGGCGATGGCCACCTGGTCGGCGGTCTGGAAGATCACCCCCGTTGAGGACGCTTTGAGCAGCACCCCGACCACGACGTGCGCCGCGAAGATCAGCACCGCGGCGCCGTAGGCGAATATCGGGGTCAGATAAGGCCTGACCTGCACGTCCCAGGTGTTTCCATCGGCGGTCATGAGTTCAGCGAGCGCAACAACAGCGCCGTGGACAACGCCGCAGCCGCCGCCTGAGCGCCCTTATCCTCGGCCGAGGTAGGTAGCCCGGCGCGATCCAGAGCCTGCTGTTCGGTGTGGGTGGTCAGCACCCCGTTGGCGACCGGGGTCGACGCGTCCAGGGATACCCGCGTCAGACCCTGGGTCACCGCGTCGCAGACATAGTCGAAATGCGGTGTCTGGCCACGGATCACCACACCCAGCGCGACGACGGCGTCGTGTGTCGCCGCCAGCGCCTGAGCGACCACCGGGATCTCGATAGCGCCGAGCACCCGCGCTACCGTCGGGTCCGCGATCCCTGCGTCCGCGGCCACCCTCCGCGCACCTTCGAGTAGCGCATCGCAGATCGTTCCGTGCCACGTACTGGCCACAATCGCCAAACTGATCCCGGACGCGTCGATGGTCGGCAACTCGGGGACGCCGGCGGACCCACTCATACCGCGCCGCCGAACTCGCCGGGGAGTACGTCGTCGTAGTCCTCGAGGCCGACGAGGTCGTGGCCCATCCGGTCCCGTTTGGTCTTCAGATAGCGGATGTTCTCGGCGTTCACCCGTACTGGCAGCGGAACACGTTCGATGATGTGCAGCCCGTAACCGTCCAGGCCGACCCGCTTGGCCGGGTTGTTGGTCAGCAGTCGCATCGAGCGCACCCCGAGGTCGACCAGGATCTGCGCACCGATGCCGTAGTCGCGGGCGTCGGCGGGCAGCCCGAGTTTGAGGTTCGCATCGACGGTGTCATCGCCTGCGTCCTGGAGTTGGTAGGCCTGCAGTTTGTGCATCAACCCGATACCGCGGCCCTCGTGCCCGCGCATGTAGAGCACCACGCCGCGGCCCTCCCGGGCCACCATCGCCAATGCGGCATCAAGCTGCGGACCACAGTCGCAGCGCTGCGAGCCGAATACGTCACCGGTCAGACACTCCGAATGCACCCGCACCAGTACGTCGTGGCCGTCGCCCTGCGGACCGGCGATATCGCCGCGGACCAGGGCCACGTGTTCGACCTGGTCATAGATACTCGTGTAGCCGACGGCGCGAAACTCGCCGTGACGGGTCGGGATGCGCGCTTCGGCGACGCGCTCGACCTGCTTTTCGTGTTTGCGCCGCCACTCGATGAGGTCGGCGATCGAGATCAAGGCCAGGTCGTGCTCGTCGGCGAAGACCCGCAGTTCGTCGGTCTGCGCCATATGCCCTTCGTCCTTTTGGCTGACGATCTCGCAGATCGCGCCGGCGGGCTGCAGCCCGGCCAGGCGGGCCAGGTCGACGGCAGCCTCGGTGTGGCCGGGGCGGCGCAGCACCCCGCCATCCTTGGCCCGCAGCGGAACCACGTGGCCGGGCTTGGTGAACTCGTCGGCGGTGCTTGCCGGGTCGGCCAGCAGTCGCATCGTGGTGGCCCGGTCTGAGGCCGAAATACCGGTTCCAACACCACTTTTGGCGTCAACGGTGACCGTGTAGGCGGTGCCGTGCTTGTCCTGGTTGACCGCGTACATCGGCAGCAGGCCGAGTCGGTCGCAGATGGCGCCGTCCAGTGGCACACACAGGTAGCCCGACGTGTAGCGCACCATGAACGCGACGAGCTCCGGGGTGGCCTTTTCGGCGGCGAAGATGAGGTCGCCCTCGTTCTCCCGGTCCTCATCGTCGATGACGACGACGGCCTTGCCCGCGGCGATGTCGGCCACCGCCCGCTCGACCGAGTCCAGCCTCGTCATCTTCACCACCCTTGCCGGCCCCGGCGACGGAACCACGGAACGCCTTGTTCAACGCCTTGTCAGTATGAACCACCCGCGGGGGCGGGTTATTGCCGCCGTTCCGGACAGCTATCTGCGCTGCCTGAGGCGCTGGATCAGGAAGACCACGAAGGTGACCACGCAGATCGCTAGGTAGACCATCATGAAGTACCTTCCGCCGAAGGTGGCCTCCATGTGCACCTGAGCGAAGCCGATGCCGATCAAGCCGAGCAGGTAGGTCGCGGGCACCAGGAACAACACATACGGTGCGATTTCCCGGGCCCGCAGGCTGATCAGGATGAATACGAAGCCGGTCAGGAAGTTGGATATGCCGAATACGCCCAGCAGGAAGAACTGATCCGACGGCGTGGTGGCGGGGTCGAAGCCGGCGATGTGTATGCCGGACCAGCGCAGCGCGAAGGTGTGCATGATTCCACGGACCAGGTCCACGATGCCGAGGAAGAACAGCACCGCGGCAGGGATGCGGTAGATGTCTGGTGCCTTCACGGGTGCTCCTGATCTCTAGGTTCGCGGGGCTCGATATTCCTCCCCGGCATTACGGGAGAGTCACTGGGGTCACTGGGGTCACTGGGGGCACTGGGGTTTCTGGGGGCCGCTGAGGTGGTCCGCTGGCGTCATCGGATGCGGCGCGGCACAGGAAGGCCACATCGCGGCTCTGCGCGCCTGATCGGATCCGGGTGATGACCAAGGCCAGCGGAGCATGACCGGCGAGGCGCAACCGACGCCTCAGGGCGTCTGGGTCCAGGTCGACACCTCGTACCAGGATTTCCACCGAGCCACAGTCGTGCGCCGAAAGTGCTTGACGCAGAACCTCTTCCCGCACCGAAAGCTGGTCGAGAATCTCGAAGCCGCCGACCCCGGCCGGAAGCTGGTTGCCGCTCAGATAGGCGATGGCCGGGTCGAGCTGCCAAAGGCCGTGTCGGGCGGCGTAATGGCGGACCAGACCGGCCCCAACCACCGCGCCATCCGGGTCGATGATCCACCGGCCCGGCGACGCCACGTCACAGTCATCCGGGTCGGCATCGGTGAGTACCTCGCCGCGGTCGAGCAACGTCGCGCGTCGCCGCACGCCCGGATCGGCCAACTGCGGCGACCACAGGCAGGTCTTCCGCACCGATCCCCCGCTGGAGGTGACCTCGATCTCCCCGTCGAAACCGAGTCGGCGCACCGAGTCGAAGTCGAGCGCGGGTGCGCACTTGATCACCGCCGCCCGGTCCCGGTAGACCTCCAGCAGCACGTCCAGCGGCGGGATGTAGGCGCGGGGGTCGATTAGTCGCCGACCGCCGGAACGCCGTGCCGGGTCGAGCAGCACGACGGTGTCGCGGCTGACCGGCTTCAGCGCGTCGGCACGGCACAGCATGACGTCGGGGCCGAGGTTGTGCCGGGCCATCGCCAGCCGCACCTCGTCGATATCGCTGCCGATCACCCGCGCGGCAGTCGTCCGCAGCGCTGCCAGTTCGGTGCCCACCGAACAGGTGGCGTCGTGGACGGTTTTTCCGGCCAGGCGCTGCGCGTGATGTCGTGCCACCGGGGCGGCGGTGGCCTGTTCCAGAGCTTCGTCGGTGAACAGCCACCCCGCGGCAGCGGCTGCGTCGAACTTGGCGGCGGCGCGACGACGCAGCAGCGTGGTCTCCACCAGCACCCCGGCGCGAGGGCCGAACCGCGCACGGATCGCGGCGGCATCGGCGACCAGGGTGTCGTCGGTGAGCCGGTAGCGCGCCACGTCGTCAAGATCCGCTGCTCCGGCCGCGCTGCTGAGGTAGGCGACGTCGGCGCGGGTGAAGGCTGCGGCGCTTTGCATGACGTTGTCGTATCACGTCTTCGGCAGATTGCGCCGGAGCGGGAGTCGAGGACCTCTGCTGCCGCAGGGTCCGGCGCGACATTGGCGGCGCTCAGAACAGGACGAGCGCGGCGCCGAGGCTGATCATCGTCACCGAGATCACCCCGTCGAGAATCCGCCAGGTCATCGGGGTCGCGAACAGCTCAGCCAGGTGCCGCGCCCCGAATCCGAGGCTGACGAACCACACCACACTGGCCGTCACGGCCCCGACACCGAACAACCACCGGCCCTCGGAGTGCTGGGTAGCCAGCGTTCCGATCAGCACAACAGTGTCGAGGTATACGTGCGGGTTCAGGAAGGTCAACGCCAGGCACGTCAGCACCACCGAGATCAGCCGAGCGGAGCCGTCGTGGGTCGGCGCCAAGACCGACGGGCGCAGCGCCCGATGAGCGGCCAGCGCACCGTAACCGACCAGGAACGCCGCACCGCCGAGTTTGGCGATGGTGACGGTCTGCGGATGGGCGGCGATCAGGGTACCGATACCCGCGATGCCGACGGTGATGAGTAGTAGATCCGAGAGCGCGCACACGCCGACCACGGCGATGACGTGTTCACGGCGAATTCCCTGACGTAGCACGAAGGCGTTCTGGGCACCGATCGCCGCGACGAGGGTGAACGAGGTCAGGAATCCGACGAACAGGGAGTTCATTCCACCAGGCTAGGAAGAGCCTTAGCATTCAGTCCAACTAATCATTCTTGCTTAGCATTAGCATTTCTAATATGCCCCTGGATGGTGAGCAGCTCGCTGCGTACGCCGCGGTGATCGAGTTGGGCAGCTTCGACGCCGCGGCGGACCTTTTGCATGTCACGCCGTCGGCGATCAGCCAGCGGATCAAGTCGCTCGAACAACGGGTGGGGCAGGTGCTGGTGGTTCGGCAGAAGCCTTGCACGGCAACGCAAGCGGGGATTCCGCTGCTGCGGTTGGCAGCCCAGGAAGCCCTGCTGGAGACCGAGGCGCTGGCCGAGATGGGCGGCTCAACCGCTGCGGGAGCACGGGTCGCTATCGCAGTGAACGCTGACTCGATGGCGACCTGGTTCACGGCGGTCTTCGAGCGGCTGCCCGGCGTTCTGTTCGACATCCGCATCGAGGATCAGGATCATTCCGCCCGGCTGTTGCGGGATGGAACCGTGATGGGCGCGGTCACGACCGAGCGCACGCCCATCGCGGGTTGCCGGGTTCATCCGTTGGGTCGGACACGGTACCTGCCGGTGGCCGACAAGCAATACCTCGAGCGCTGGCTGCCGAACGGCTTCACCGCCCGGGCGGCGGCCAACGCCCCGTCGATGGCCTGGAACCGGGACGACGCACTCCAGGACATGTTGGTGCGCAAGATGTTTCGTCGCGACATTAGCAGGCCCATCCACTATGTGCCGACGTCGGAGGGCTTCATGGCCGCGGTACGAGCCGGTCTCGGATGGGGCATGTTTCCTGAGGCGCTCGCCGAACCGGAGATCCGGACCGGGGCGGTCGTCCGGATCTGCGACGTCCACCTCGACGTCCCACTGTTCTGGCAGTGCTGGAAGCTGGACAGCTCGTTGGTCGACAGCGTCACCACTGCGGTCGCCGACGCCGCGAGGGCAGGTTTACGGACCTCCGTTCACGCCGCCGCAGGCCGGCAACCACCACAAATCGGGATGTCGACGCCGTGATCGGCCCTCTGCTCGTAAACCGTAGATCCGTCTGATGATCTCCTCGCGGCCGGTGACCGGGCCGCGGGAAGCCAAAATGTCAGACGCCACGGGGACAATGGACACACGGGAAAACAAAGGCAGCGCAAAGGTACACACACCTAAAGCTGGGTCGCTGAAGCCGGCGAAACCGCCGGGCCAGAACACTCGCCCCGACGCGCTTCGACCTCCCCAACTGGCTTACCAGCACGGGTAAGCCGGCGACTCACCGCGTGCACGCACCCGCTTGTCCCTACTGACGAAGGAACCCGATGACCAACGACTCCCTCACCCTGATCGCGGCCCTGTTGGATCGCTCCGGCTCCATGGAGAGCTGCAAGAAGGCTACCGAAACCGGGTTCGACGAACTGATCGCCAAACAGCGGTCTGCACCCGGCCAAGCCAACGTGACGCTGTCCATGTTCGACAACGAGTACGACAACGTCTACACGAATGTGCCCATCGCCGAGGTGGGCAAGCTGAACCTGGTTCCGCGGAACATGACCGCCATGCTCGATGCCATCGGCCGCTTCATCACCGAGATCGGCGAGGACCTGGCCCGCCGGCCGGAGGCCAACCGGCCCGGCACCGTGATCTGCCTGATCATGACCGACGGCATGGAAAACGCCAGCACCGAGTGGACCTACGAAGGGATCAAGGCGCTGATCACCCAGCAGCGCGAGCAGTACAACTGGCAGTTCATCTTCCTCGGAGCCAACATCGACGCCGTCGACGTCGGGGGCCGTCTCGGGGTGCCGAGCGCTATGGCGATGACGTACAACGCCGACGACGAAGACGCCGTGAACGCCACCTACCGGCAGACCGCTCGGGAAATTCTTTACCGGCGCAGCGGGGGTGAAATGAGCTTCTCGGATGATGATCGCCAGGCGGCCAAAGGGCAACGGCCAAAGAAGAATCAGAGGAGGTAGTACCAAGCGGTCGGCCCCGGGCTCAATCATTCCGGGGCCGACCGCACCGATCACGATGAGCGCGACGGGTGCGTCCTTTTTGCGTTCAGCATCGGTACTGATTCTGACAGGGCGTGTACCCGTCCGGATTCCATGTTCCCGGCAGGCCCTTGACGGTGGAACAGTTCTTGAAGGCCAGATAGCAGGACTGTCCATACCCGTTGCATACGGAGTTGTACGGGGGTGTCGAGCCGTGCAGTGAGGTGTCCCAACGTCTTTCGATGGTTCGGGCCATCACGTTTCAATGTCGCGGGCGCGCTGGATCTGGTTCTTGATCTCGCGGTAAGCCTGGACTCGCGCCATCACCGCATCTGCCGCCGAATTCGACTGGGTGGTGTCGGGGGTTGCCTCGATCCCATAAAGCATGGCGCTCAACTTGCCATGCAACTCCGCGCGCTGCTCGGCGGTTCGCGCATCGGCACGTTCGTTGCTCAGCGACTTGTCGATGAGTTGCGCTTCGTGTGCGCACTTCCCGATCAATTCGGCACGTTCGGTGGCGGCGCGTTCGAGAGTGCTGGCCGTGGACTTGGCCTCGGCGAGGATTCGGCGATCATCGGAGCTGGGATTGTCCAAAGCGGATAACTCCGCCGCGGCCTTGCGTAGAGCATGCGCCTTCTGAAAGTTGTCAATGATCCCTTGAATATCCGCTGTGAAGTCGACATCGCCCAGCCAGCCCGCGCGAGCTGCCTCCGAGGCGGCCACCTGCTTCACCGCCGCGCGTGCGGCGTCGACCCGCGCAACATTCTTCGCACCAAGGGAATTGACGAGCTTTTGCCGTGCCCGGCGCACACGCTCTTCACGTTGCTGCTTGGCGGCAGCCTCTTGAGCTACCCGCTCCGCACGTTCCCGTTCCTGTGTCTCAGCCTGCCGCTTGTCGAAGGCGGAGGCCGCCCAGACCAACAGTGCGACGAGGCCCCCGGCCAGGGCGGCGATTCCAATGCCGACCCAGTGTTGACGACGGTTGAAAACCCGGCCAGTCGCGACGGTTGAAAAGTAGGCCACCCAATCAGATTGGATGGGTGATCTCCTTGGAAGACTGGGCGTTGATCCGGCACCTGCACCGCAGCGAGGGCTT
>JBFXJE010000013.1:0-164481 GCA_050175175.1 Mycolicibacterium sp.
GCGCCACCGCGTCAGGGACCAACACCCCGGCCGGAAGCTTCAGCAACATCTGGAACGACTACGGCACTCTCAACGAGATGAACCTCCCTGGCGGAGGCGGAAATTCCGGCGGCGGCACCACAGGTGGCGGTACCACCGGCGGCGGTACCACCGGCGGGGGCGGTCCGGTCACCGGAGGCACCACCACCGTCATCGGCTGGCACTGGGGCACCAACACCGTGCTGAACTTCGATCCGGCCAAGGACAAGCTGGACTTTGGATGGTTCCAGCCCGACAACTTCGAGGTCACCGAGGTGTCCGGATCCACCCGAATCGCCATCACCAACAACAACCAGACCTACACCCTCAACGGGGTCGGACTGACCGAGTTGGGGATCGGCAACATCGTCGCCCTGGACGCCAACACCGCCGCCAAATGGCAAACACTGATCAACGGGACTGGGATCGTGTGACTCGGCTGCAGACAGCGGTCACCTCTGGGAGGGTTTCACGATTTTCCACCGGAGCAGAGAGGCTTCGCTGCGGTCGTGAGACGTGGGCGCTGGTCACCCGGTGCAGCAACCACGCGGCCGGGATCGTCAGGGTCAGCGTCGCCACCATCAGCCCCGGCATGGATCCGGTGAACAACGGCCAGCCGAGAACCAGATGCATCGTCAACGCCATCGCGACGACGTGAAGCAGGAAGATCTCGTAGGAGATCTCGCCCAGCCAGACCATTGGCCGGCTGGCGAGCAGACGCGAATATCCGCTGTGCGGACCGAGCACCAGCGGTGCCACGGCCAACGTGGCGATCACCGCGTAGAGCAGTGATCTCGCCACCGGCGTCCAGGCCGGGTCGGGGCCGGCGAAAGATCCGCCGATCGGCGTCGACACAGTCAGGTACAGGCCGACGGCCAGCGGTACGGCGACCACCGCCGGGCACCGGAAGCCGAGGGTCTGCAGGACCGCCAGGGTCATGCCGCCCACGAACCAGGCCAGGTGTGCGGGAAGCCACATCCCTGCGGAGTTCGGAAGTACCCCTTCGGGGGCGGTGGTGACGAAGAAGAGCCAAACCGGGGTCAACGCGGCGAGCGCTGCCAGCCCGGCCAGGATCCGTCCCGGCCGCCATTGACCGCGACACAGCAGCTGCAGCAGTAGATAGGCCAGTGCGGGAAGGGCGGCGTAAAAGGCCACCTCGACCGCCATGCTCCACATCTGCGAAAGCCCCGGGTGCAGCAAGGTCGTCAGGTAGTCGTCGGTGTAGATGTGGGTGAACGTCAGGTAGCGGAGCAGCCCGTGCCAGGTCTGGCCGGGATTGGGGCCAGGCGTGAAGACGACGTATATCTCGAATGTCGCCACCACGGCGATGGCATACGCCGGAAACACCCGCCGCACCCGGCGTCTCGCGTAATGCCGCACTGACGGCGGCGGCTGTCCGGTCGATGCGGCGCGCACCCATGGCCGGAACAACAAGAAGCCCGACAGCGCGAAGAATATCGCCACACCGATTTCCAGGCGGGCGTACATCGTCCCGAGGTAGCTCTGGCTGAGGTAGCCGGTCGCGAACGCGGCGTGCGTCCCGACGACAAGCAGGGCGGCGACGGCGCGAAGACCGGTGAGCGCGGGGACTCGGGGCGGCGCATCGGTCGCCACGGCGCCGAAGCGCACCCGGGGGCTGGCTGACACCGGGTCCAGTGTAGTGAGCTCAGAGGCCGAACTGGGCTCTGATGTTCTGGGTCTGGAAGTGCTCGACGATGATGCCCACCAACGGGATGGTGCCGGCTAGGAGCACGCCGACGGTCTTGGCGATCGGCC
The DNA here is from genome assembly GCA_050175175.1 of Mycolicibacterium sp. Lineage (GTDB taxonomy): Bacteria > Actinomycetota > Actinomycetes > Mycobacteriales > Mycobacteriaceae > Mycobacterium. The sequence continues at coordinate 1,795 of JBFXJE010000013.1, forward strand.
AGCGCACCTTCACCGCAAGGTTGGCGGTGAACAGCAGATAGACGAAGTAAACCCAGCCGTGCACCACGGCGATCCAGCCCAGCGAATCGTCGTTGAACGCGTACTTCATCACCATCTCGTAGCACAGGGCGATGAGCCAGAGGCCCGTCGCCCAAGCCAGGACCCGGTAGCCGACCAACGCCTTCCGGATGACCTCCGCGGGTGTGGTGGGCAGAGCGGAGTCGGGTGCGCTCACGTCGCGATTCCTTTCGAAGACATGTCAGGCTGGGCTCAAAGAAATGTCAGTGCTGGGCCGCTTTGGGGTCGTCACCGTCGGCCCTGGCCAGTTCCGCCAGGTAGGCGTTGTATTCGCGGAGGGTCTGATCCTCATCACGGACCACCGGCGTTCGTCGCTCGGGAAGTAATCCCGCCGGGATCTCGGTGACCACATGCCGTGAGCGCGGCTCGGGTGGGTTCTCTTCGTAGCGGACGAACTTGTAATAGGCGTACACGCAGAAGCCGGCGAACATCGGCCACTGCAACGCATAGCCTAGGTTCTGGAAACTGCCCGATGTGGACTCGAAACGGGACCACTGCCACCACGCCAAGGCCAGGCATCCGCCCGTGGCCATGGCCACCAGCAGAATGAGCGCCGGCCTCCTACGCCGCGTAGTGGACACTATTCAACGGTACCGCGCTACCATCGAGGCGCTGCGGGCGTGGCGAAATTGGCGATACGCGCGGGCTTTAGGTGCCCGTGTTCGAAAGAACGTGTGGGTTCGAGTCCCACCGCCCGCACTCCGCCTAGTCCACCGACAGTGGCCGGTGCTCGATCAGGTCGCGCACCCCACCGGCCCCGAGGCGCTCTCGGAATGCCTGGACGGTGTACCCGATGACCGTCGCGTCCGTATACCCGCGAACGGTCGCCGAGCGTGGCAGGTGAAACAGGGGTCCGATCTCGCCGAAGTAGTCACCGGCGCCGGCCACCTTCAGCGATTCCTCGCCACCGCCCGGCAATTCTCGAACCATCTCCACTTCGCCCTCGGAGACGACGTAGATCAGGTCGCCCATCGTGCCCTGCTCGAACAGCACCTCTCCCGCTTCCAGTTGGACGGTCTCGGGTGGCCGATCGGTGGACGCGACGTCGGGTACCAGTTCGACGATGCGATCGGCCAGCGGCAGGATCCGGCTGTCATGGGTGGCCACGACCACCATCCGGTCACCGCTGGCCAGCTCGCGAATTAGTCGCAGCACCTCCTCGACCTGGATGAAATCCAGGTGTGCGGTGGGTTCGTCGGCCAACACCAGAGGCGGATCCAGGGCGATCGCCCGTGCCACTGCGACGCGTTGCTGCTGTCCGCCGCTCAAGTCGCCGGGATGATGGTTCATCCGGTCCTTCAGCCCGACGCGTGTCAGCAGTTCCACCGCCTTGTCGCGGGCCGCGCGGCGGGACATACCGGCCGAGTGCATCGGTACCGTCACGTTCTCCAACGCGGTCAGGCTGGGCACCAGGTTGAACGCCTGAAAAACGATGCCCACCGTCTCGCGCCGGTAAGCCGTGAGTCCGCGGTTGTCCAGCGAGGTGACTTCGACGTCGCCGAACTTGATCGCCCCGCTCTGCGGCCGCAATATGCCGCCCAGGCAGGACAGCAACGTCGTCTTCCCGCAGCCGCTGGGGCCCAGCAGAATCACCAGCGAACCGGCCGCCACGTCGAGGTTGAAATGGTCGATCGGCCGGACGGCTTGCCCGCCCATCGAGTATTCGACCACCAGATCCTGAATGGATAGATCGCCCACGATCAAGGACCTCCGAATGCCAGCGCGGGATCGACGGACACTGCCCGGTGCAGTCCGGTGGCACTAGCCACCAGACCGATCACGACGGCGAGCACGGGGAGCGCTACGAACGCCTCCCCGGGAACGATGACCTGCATCGGGAACAGCGGTGCCAGCAGCTTGGACATCCCGACTCCGACGGCTGCCGCCAGTAGCGCCACGATGACGGATTGCATGGCAAGCCCGGCGGCGACGTCGCGGGTGGGGACGCCGATCGCCTTGAACACCGCGAAGTCTCGCAAGCGTTCGAGCGCGGAAAGGTAAATCACCGAGCCCACTATCAGCGCCGCCACTATCCACAGCAGAACCGCGACGATCGAGATCGCGTCCACGGCGACCTTCAGTGGTCGCAGCAGATCGGCAACCGCCCCGTCCCGGTCGATGGCCTGATAGCCGGCCGGAACTTCGCTGAGTTCTCCCTTGATGCCGATCGAGGCGACCAGCGGCTGGCCGCCGTATACCAGCTCCTGGGCGCCCGCGGTGGTGAAGAAGATATTGGGCAGGTTGGCCAGCGCCGTAGAGTTTTCCACGATGCCGACGACGCGTAGCTTGGTCGACGCGATTTCGATGTCATCGCCTACTTGGTGCTCGAGGGTGCTCGAGACCGCGACCTCGTCCGGCGTCGAAGGCGCCCTGCCCTCAGAAGTGACCGGCATTCCCGGACCATCCTGGGGTGCGCCGAACAAGTCGGCATTGCGGGTCGAGTCGCCCTCGGTGATCGTGCCGCCGGCGTAAACCAGCGGAGCCGCCACTTCCACGCCGGGGTCGTCGGCGATCTGACCGAGCACGGTCGGCGTGAATGGCGTCGCTCCGACGAAGGGTCCGGAGGCGCCCTGCTTGACCACGAAGGTGTCGACGCCGAGAGAGTCGACGGTGCGCTGTGCCTCTACCCGGAAGCCGTTCGCCAGCCCGGTCAGAACCAGCGTCATGGCGAATATGATGGCGGTGCTGAGGATCGCGATGACAAAGCGTCGTTTGCGCCACTGCATGTCGCGCAGCGCGGCGATCAGCATGTCGGCGAGGTTACCGACGTCGGCCGGTTTGCGGGGCGAGTTGGCCAGGTCTGGTCCCGGACGAATGCAGACCTCCACATCGTGCGCATTCAGCCCACCGACCGATTTCGGGCCAGCAGTTCACGCACCGCCCGGATCGGTGCCCAACGTGACGACGCCCGTGGCGGTTTCCTGGTCGCGTAGGGCCAGGGCCGGTTGCGCTCGGGAACCGATTCTGCGCGTACATGTTTGAGCTGGCTCCGCAGATGAGCGCGCAGGTCGTGCAGGTCCGGATCCGTCCAGCGGTTGCGCACCTCGATCGCATCGTCGGTGAGATCGTAAAGCTCCCACTGATCGTCGAGGGGGTCGCTGCGGTACGTCGGCCCGCCCATTCCGTCGGCGGCCAGATGCCGCACCCCCGGCTCGGTCCAGGTGCTGGGGTCGTCGAACGTTCGCACCAGCTTCCACAGGTGCCCCAGACCGCCCTTGGCGTCGGACTCGGCCACCCGTGCGACCAGGCCCTCGAAGTTGGCAGCTGTATGGGCGGGGACACGGATACGCAGCGGCGCAGGCGGATTCGAGGTCAGCTTCAATGCACGCGCCAACCCGGAGGCGCCGCTGTCGCCTTCGAGCATGTTGTCGCGCGTCATCAGATAGACCGCGCGATCTTGATCGGCGGCGGCGCCGTCGACTACCGGCATGAGATCGGTTCCGGGCAGCGGATGCACCTCGGAGAACGACTCGGCTAGCACGGCTGCGGCGGCCTCGACATCGATACCAGCGGCCGACAGCAATGTCGGTACCAGATCAACGTGGGAGGTGGGCGTGGTTACCACCCTGGGCCTCGTCGGGTGTCGTCCGACTCTGGCGATCACGAATGGTACCCGGGTGGCCTCGTCGTAGAGGTTGAACCATTTTTGATGAAGCCCGCCGTGGGCGCCGAGAAGATCGCCGTGGTCGGCGGTGCGCACGAGCACCGTGTCCCCGGGCCCACTCCCGGCCGCCCCCTCGGTGACCGCCCGGCGCACCCGGTCGATGGGGAAGTCGACCTCGGCGTGCAACCGGTAATAGAGATCTCGGTACCGCTGGGCGTTGCGCTTATAGGTCCGCTCGATCGCCCGAGCCGGGCCGTACCCCGAGTAGTAGGCCTCACGGAAGGCGATCTGCGCGGCCGGCTTCGTGGAAAGGTCCTCGTCCGCGGTGGGAGCCGCCGGGATGGGCGGCGGATCCAGGTGCGAAGGCTTGATCGGGTCGCGCTGTTGCCAGGCTGGGAACAGCACGATGTCGTGCGGGTTGACGAAACTGGCCACCAGCAAGAAAGGGCGAAGCGCGGCGCGATCCCCGGCCCGGCGTCGTTCATACCGGTCCTCGAGCCAGGTGACCACCCGGTCGGCGATCAGCGGGTCCCGGCGGATCCCGGCGTCGGCGAGCTTCCCGCCGTGCGGTTCGGGACCTACCCACCCGGAGAATCCGTACGGGCCTAGCGGATCGGCGTCCAGGTAGCGGCGCACCGCAACCGGGTCGACAACCCCGCGACCGTCATTGGTGGCCAGTGACTTTCCGGTGTCCGGGTCGATCAGATCGGCATGGGTGATATGCCACTTACCGTCATAGTGGGTGTCGTAACCGGCCGCGCGGAACCAGTTGCCCAGGGTTGGAACCTCTCCGGGACGCAGCCAGCGCAGCCGGGAGTCGTCATAGGCCTTACCGATTCCGTCGGTCTGGGTGACGCCGTGCACATCGGGGTACTGACCGGTGAAAACGGTCGGGCGGCTGGGCACGCAGGCCAATGAGCCGGTGTAGTGGCGGACAAAGCTGACGCCGTGCTCCTCGAACCATTTGCGGCCGGGCAGGGTTTGGTCGCGCCACGCGGTGATCGGCTCGGTTTCGTAGGGCGGTGCGGCGCGTTCCTCATCGGTCATCACGACGACGATGTCGGGGCGGTGGCCGCTGATCGCGGGGGTCATCGGGTCCTTTCCGGGTGCCGCTCGGCGTGCTCGGCGTGCTCGGCGTGCTCGGCGTGTTTGGCCAGCGAGTTCAGCAGATCATCGGAACGTTTGGCAATTATCCGGGTGAGCATCGGTTCGGCGATCGGGCGAAGCGGATGTGGTCGCATCCGGACCACGCTGGTGAGGGTCACCGTAGTACGGGCGCCCGGGCCGGGACGTAGATTCCACCGGTTCATCACCGAGAACCATCGTGGAACGCCCGCGACGTCGTAGGCCAGCTCGCGCGGCGGGTCGTAGACCGCGATCGTCTCGATCAACGTCTCGCGACCGACCTGTACCCGGCGAGCCGTCCCGACCGGGTCGTCGCCGCGCCGCAGTAGACAGGAGTGGTCCACGCCGTCGGCCCACGTGGCCAGCGCGCCGAAATCGGCCAGGAGCTCCCAAATCGTCGCGGGTTCGGCCGCGATGGTCCGGGAGCGGTTGACGTCGGCCATATCCCTATCCAACTCCGTCCGACGGATCGATGTGATGTCAGGTCCTGGGTACCCCGCTCTCGATGCTCGCGGTCGGCACGTAGAGGTCGGTCTCCTCGGTGCGCCCGCGCAGGGTGACATGCCCACGTGACACCCAGTTTTCCCGCTCGGCGGGCTCCGCGCGCATGATTGCCGCACCCGAGCACAGCACTCTTCCCTCGACCGCCTTCGCGCCGTCCGACAACCGCGCCGCCTCATTCACCGCGTCACCGATCACCGTGTATTCGTAACGGTTTTCGGCGCCGATGTTCCCGGCGAACACCGGACCCGCCGATACGCCGATGCCGAAGTCGACGGGAAGCCTGCGCAGCTCGGTGGCCAGTGTGCGCGCCGTGGTCAGAGCTGCCGCCGCGGGATCGGCGATGCGCAGCGGGGCCCCGAATACCGCGAGCGCTGCATCGCCTTGAAACTTGTTGATCAAACCGTGCCGTTCGTCGACGGCGGCGACCACGATTCGGAAGAACTCGTTGAGCAGTTTCGCGATCTCATGCGGTTCGTGCACAGTGGCGAGTCGGGTGGAGTCGACCAGGTCGACGAACAGGACGGCGACGTCGCGTTCGTCGCCCGAAGACGAAGCATTCTGTTCGACGGCCCGGCGGGCGACTTCCTCGCCGACATGCCGCCCGAACAGGTCCCGCAGCCGGTCGCGTTCCCGCAGCCCGGCGACCATCCGGTTGAAACCCCGTTGCAATCGACCGATCTCGGACCACTCGTAGACGTCGATGTTCCGGTCGATGTGGCCCTTCTCGACGTCCGACATCGCGGCGATCACCTCGTTCATCGGGTCGGAGATCGACATCGAGACCACGATCATCGCCCGAAGCCCCAGCACGACCGCAACCAGCGTCAAGACCAGAAGCGCCACTTCGATCGGGGCCGAGTGTCCGAGCAGCCAGCCGTTGGCCCGCATGATCAGCAGCAGTGCGATCGCCGTCCCGGGCAACCCGGTACACACCGTCCACATCAGCAACAGTCGGCTGCGCACGCCGGGCGCGACCAGGCGGGTGGAGTCGGTGGGCACCGCGGCCAGCACCGGCCGCAGTACCCGCAAGGTGAACAGGAATCCGGTGCAAACGGTGGCGATGACCCCGAAGGCGATCACCGAGGCCAACATGATCAGGACCGCCGGCCCGTGGTCGAGGTTCAGTGGCACCAAGACTGCGACGGTCAGCAGCCACGGTGTGACCGTGATGGCGGACTGACGCCGGACGATGTTTGTCGCGGCACGTAGCTGCGCACTGCTGGGAGTGCTTCCCGCGCTCATCCAACGCAGTGTCGGCGCCACATTGAGAACGGCGCCCACCGCGACGGTGAGGGCGCCGACGGTGCTGAGCGCCACCACCGTGATCACATTGGGGGCGGTAACGAGGCTGCGGCCGATCAGCGACACCACGATGGCGAGCACCTCGACGACCGTCAGCAGGTAGGCCGACGTGAGACCTGTTGCGTAACGGATCAGCAGGCGGCGCGGCCTCATCCGGCCGAAGGTAGCAGGCGCTGGTGGGAGCCGCGGTACCGTCCTGAGATGATCGCCCCGCCACTGGCTAACCAAGCTCCGCTGGTCGGCATCCGCATCCTTGAGGTCGGAGTGATGCTGGCTGGTCCTTATGCGACCATGCTGCTTGCCGATCTCGGTGCCGAGGTGATCAAGATCGAGCCGCCGGAAGGGGAGATCTCCCGTCAGCTCGGCGACACCTACTTCGCGAGCCTGAACCGCAACAAACAGAGCGTTTCTATCGATCTCAAGTCCGAACGGGGCCGGCGTAGATTGGGCGAGCTTGTCGCGAAATCGGATGCGTTGCTGGTCAACATGAAGCCGTCGACCATTCGCAGGCTCGGCCTGACCTATGAAGCGCTCCGGGTGTTCAATGATCGCATCGTCTGCGTTGCGATGACTGGTTTCGGGCTCGACGGCGGTGACGATCCGGCGTTCGATTATGTAATCCAGGCAGCCACCGGTGTCGCAGCCATGACCGGCGACCCAATGGGGCCGCCAACGTTGCCCGGGTACACCGCGGCCGATAACTCCACCGGTCTCGCCGCCGCGCTGGGCCTGCTGGCGCAGATCGTGTCCGGACGGGGCGGCCAGGTGGACCTGTCCCTGCGCGACGTCGTGTTTTCGCAGCTCAATTATCGCGCCGCGGCGTTCCTCAACGGCGGGGTGGAGCCGAAGCGGTACCCGATGGGCGCGCACTCGTATTATGTTCCGGCACAACTATTTGCGACTTCCAGCGGTTATCTCGCACTCTTCATCACACACGATGCGTTCTGGGCGGCGTTCGCTGCCGAGGCCGGCATCGAAGGGTTCCCGACGATGGCCGAGCGCGCAGCCCGCCGCGATGAGGTACTTGAACTCGTGAGCAATGCGTTGGCCACTGATACCGCAATCGGCTGGGAGGAGCGACTGCGTCCGTTGGGGATTCCCGCCGCCGCGGTGCGCACGCTGGGGGAGGCGCTGACAGCCAACCCAGAGGTCGTCATCACTGCCGGGGAATTCGAGCAGGTGGGCACCCCCATCAGAATCGTGGGCTACGAGCCTGGTTATCGGCCCGCTCCGCGACTGGACGAGCATGCCGACGACCTCGACGAGTGCGTCCGCCCGCCCCGCGAAGCTCAGTAATGCCGGACGGCATGAGCTTCGCACTGAGCGAGGATCAGGAGCTGATCCGCAGGTCCGTCGCTGAACTGGCGAGCAGGTTCGATGACCGGTATTGGATGCACAAGGACCTCGCCCACGAGTTCCCGCATGAGTTCTACGACGCGATCGCCGCGGGCGGCTGGCTGGGATTGACCATTCCCGAGGAGTACGGGGGACACGGTCTCGGCATCACCGAGGCCACGTTGCTGCTCGAGGAGATCGCGCGATCCGGAGCAGCCATGAACGGGGCCAGCGCCATCCACCTGTCGGTTTTCGGCATGCAGCCGGTCGTCAAGCACGGCTCCGAAGAGTTGAAGGCAGCGACCCTGCCCCGTATCGCCGCCGGCGATCTGCACATCTGCTTCGGTGTCACCGAACCCGGCGCGGGACTGGACACTTCACGCATCACCACCACCGCCACGCGCGAGGGCGACAATTACCGGATCAACGGCCGCAAGGTGTGGATATCCAAGGCGCTCGAGTCCGAGAAGATTCTGCTGCTCACCCGAACCACACCCAGCCACGCGGTCACCAAGAGGACCGACGGCATGACGCTATTTCTGACCGACCTGAACCGCGACCACGTCGATATCCGGCCGATCCAGAAGATGGGCCGCAACGCCGTCAGCTCCAACGAACTGTTCATCGATGATCTGATCGTGCCTAGCCGGGATCGGGTCGGGGAGGAAGGCAACGGCTTTGCCTACATCCTTGACGGGCTGAACCCGGAAAGGATGCTGATCGCGGCCGAGGCGTTGGGCATCGGGCGGGTCGCGTTGGACAAGGCGGTGAAATACGGCAACGACCGCATCGTGTTCGACCGTCCGATCGGCATGAACCAGGGGTTGCAATTCCCGCTGGCCGACTCGCTCGCTCGACTCGACGCCGCCGAGCTGGTGCTGCGCAAGGCGACCTGGCTCTACGACAACGGACAATCGTGTGGGCGCGAGGCGAATACGGCGAAGTACCTTTGCGCTGATGCGGGTTTTTCGGCCGCCGACCGCGCCCTCCAGCTACACGGCGGGATGGGTTACTCCGAGGAATACCATGTGGCGCGTTATTTCCGGGAGGCGCGGCTGATGAAGATCGCCCCGGTCAGCCAGGAGATGATCCTCAACTTCCTCGGCGAGCACGTGCTCGGCCTGCCCCGCAGCTATTGACGGTGCCTATGGTGGAGGGCGATCAACGGACCCGGATCGGAGCAGAGGTATGCGGGAAACTGTCATCGCCGGGGCCGTACGCACCCCCATCGGCAAGCGCAACGGCGTTCTGTCCGACCAGCACGCGGTGGACCTCTCCGCGGTGGTGCTCAACGAACTCGTCGAACGCACCGGAGTGGCGCCCGCCATCGTCGACGACGTGGTCTGGGGGTGCGTCTCCCAGGTGGGTGACCAGTCGAGCAATATCGGCCGGTACGCCGTATTGGCCGCGGGCTGGCCGGAAGAGATTCCCGGTACCACCGTGAACCGGGCCTGCGGATCAAGCCAACAGGCTCTCGACTTCGCTGTTCACGCGGTGATGTCGGGACAGCAGGACGTGGTGGTGGCAGGGGGTGTGGAGGTGATGAGTCGGGTACCGCTGGGCTCCGCGCGCGCCACCGGAATGCCCTACGGCCCTAAAGTCCTTGCCCGCTATCACGGCTACACGTTCAACCAGGGCCTTGCGGCCGAACTGATCGCGCAACGGTGGAATCTTTCGCGCACTCGACTCGATGAGTACTCGGCGCGCTCCCACGAGCGGGCCGCGGCCGCCCAGGATGCCGGGGCGTTCAAGGAACAGATCGCGCCGGTGTTCACCCACGACACGGTGGTCGTCGAGGACGAGGGCATTCGGCGCGGCACGAGCCCGGAGAAGCTGGCCGGGCTGAAGCCGGCGTTCACGCAGGACGGCGTGATCCACGCCGGCAACTCGTCTCAGATCTCAGATGGCGCGGCGGCATTGCTCGTCATGACCGCCGAGAATGCCTTGACTCTCGGTGTCACCCCGCTGGTGCGTTATCGCGGCGGCGCGGTCACCGGGGCCGACCCGAGGCTGATGCTTACCGGTCCGATTCCCGCCACCGAGAAGGTCCTGCACAAATCCGGCGTCAAGCTGTCCGAAGTCGGTGTCTTCGAGGTCAACGAAGCGTTTGCACCGGTCCCGCTGGCGTGGCTGGCCGAAACCGGCGCCGACGAGAACAAGCTCAACCCGGTAGGCGGTGCGATCGCCTTGGGGCACCCGCTCGGCGCGTCGGGCGCGGTGCTGATGACCAGGATGATCCACCACATGCGGGACAACGGAATCCGCTACGGCCTGCAGACCATGTGCGAGGGCGGGGGCACGGCCAACGCGACCCTGGTCGAATTGATCGCATGAACCTAGGAAAAGCGGCCGGCGAGAGCTCCGATAATGCCCGAGCGGGACTGTTGCGAGGCGCTGCCCTGGCATTCGCAGTTCTGGCACTCGTCGCGGGCGGCCTCCAGATTGCTGCCTATGTCTCGAGTGGCTTTCTGCGGCATCTGATCCTTGGAGGGTTCGCTTGCGCGGTGGGCATCTCCGTGGCTGGCGCTGTCGCCGGGTCGGTGATCCGTTCCCGCAAGCGGTGAGGATGCGCGCGTTCGCAGTCCCGCGAGCGAGCGCAAAAGCACGCAACACGCCGCGCGAGGGCGTGCAGACACGCGCCCTCGCGTATCAGGTGATCACAGGCGTTGCAGCGCGAACGTCCAGAACTGGGTGCCCGGCGGGCCGTTGAAACAGCCCACGTCATAGACCGACTCGATGGTTCCGGCCAGCGAGACTTCGTCCCACGTATAGGTGTCGCGGGTCGGCAGGTTGTACCCGATGCAGCGCAAACCGTCGGGCATGTCGACGGTGAACGAATATCGTCCGTCGACCAGAAACGCCTTGCTGTTGTAGGGGGCGTAAAAGTTCAGCCGCGTGATCCCGGAGACGTTGACGCAGTTCGGGTCTCTCGGGACACACATGGCCACGAACCACGCCCACGAAGACTGGGTGTACCGGTTGGTGAGGAGGTCGTAGTTGCCCAGCCGCATCGCGGCCGGAGCGGACGGCGCGAGCATCGTCGCACTCACCATGAGCGCGGCGGCGACGGTCGCCACCCTGGTGAGCAACATGTCTTCCCGAGCCTTCCCGGGCCGTATTCGACGGCCACGTTGCTCATCAAACCATCTGGTCGCCGAACTCGGTCCGAATCTGCCGAGCACCGGCCGACATCGGGGCAATACTCCATGAATCGTTGGCAACCGAGGAACAGACTGAGCCGCTGCAAGGTCACGATCTGCCGCCACCGATGAGCAACCCTGCCGAAGGGCACCCGCGGGGGGCCATCGGTGTGGCAAAGTGCGTCACGTTGCTGAGGTCAGGCAAAGGCACGAGAGGATGACACGGACCAGGGGACGGCGGCCGAATCCGACCGGCGCATAATGACGGCGGCCCGACGGCGGCAGCGGTCGTCACGAATGTGGAGGGAACCCAGAGGTAATGGCGGTTAAGGGGCCAGAGCGCTGGTCGACCGGCATCGCGCTGCCCAACGGAGTGTCCGGTGCCATGCAGGCCGTCGGCGGGCTCTTTTCGATGGCGGTGGATGCCGTCAAGTTCCTTTTCGTCCGGCCGTTTCAGTGGCGGGAGTTCCTGGAGCAGTCGTGGTTCGTGGCCAGGGTGGCGTTGGCGCCGACCCTGCTGGTGGCGATCCCGTTCACGGTGCTGGTCTCCTTCACGCTGAACATCCTGCTGCGGGAATTGGGCGCGGCCGATCTGTCCGGTGCCGGAGCGGCGTTCGGCGCGGTCACCCAGGTCGGGCCGCTGGTGACCGTGCTGATCGTGGCCGGCGCAGGGGCCACGGCGATGTGCGCCGATCTGGGGTCGCGGACCATCCGCGAGGAGATCGACGCGATGGAGGTGCTCGGCATCAATCCGGTCCAGCGCCTCGTCACCCCGCGGATGCTGGCGTCCGGGCTGGTGGCGTTCCTGTTGAACAGTCTGGTGGTGATCATCGGCATTCTCGGGGGGTACTTCTTCTCGGTCTTCGTTCAGGACGTGAACCCGGGCGCCTTCGCGGCGGGCATCACGCTGCTGACCGGGGTGCCCGAGGTGATCATTTCCTGTGTGAAGGCGACGTTGTTCGGTCTAATCGCCGGGCTGGTGGCCTGCTACCGCGGTTTGACGATCACCGGGGGTGGAGCAAAAGCGGTGGGTAATGCGGTCAATGAGACCGTGGTGTATGCCTTCATGGCATTGTTCGTGATCAACGTGGTCGTGACCGCGATCGGTATCCAGATGACGACCGGATAGAGGCCGACATCATGGATAACCAATCGCTGACGCGCTCGCTCTTCCCGCGGCTGGCAAAGCAGGCCGGGCGTCCGGCCGCGTGGTTGTCGAGCATCGGTGACCACACGCTGTTCTACGGTCGGGCCATTGCGGGTGTCCCACACGCGGCGCTGCACTTTCGCAAGGAAATCGTCCGGCTGATCGCCGAGATCTCAATGGGCGCGGGCACCCTGGCGATGATCGGCGGCACCGTGGTCATCGTCGGGTTCCTGACGTTGGCGGCCGGCGGCACCCTGGCAATCCAGGGCTACAGCTCACTGGGCAATATCGGCATCGAGGCGCTGACGGGATTTCTTGCGGCCTTCATCAACGTGCGCATTGCCGCGCCGGTTGTGGCCGGGATCGGTCTAGCGGCCACCTTCGGTGCCGGCTGCACTGCGCAGCTTGGGGCGATGCGGATCAACGAGGAGATCGACGCGCTGGAGTCGATGGGGATTCCGCCGGTGGAGTACCTCGTGTCGACGCGCATCGTGGCCGGGATGATCGCCATCACGCCTCTCTACTCGATCGCGGTCATCCTGTCTTTCCTAGCCTCGCAGTTCACCACGGTGGTGTTGTTCGGCCAGTCCGCCGGCCTTTATGACCACTATTTCAACACCTTCCTCAACCCCATCGACCTACTGTGGTCGTTCTTCCAGGCCGTGCTCATGGCGATAGCTATTCTTTTGCTGCACACCTACTTCGGCTTCTTCGCCTCCGGTGGACCCTCGGGCGTGGGCGCGGCGGTGGGCAACGCCGTCCGTACATCTCTGGTGGTCGTGGTCTCGGTGACACTGCTGGTGTCATTGGCGATCTACGGCTCCAGCGGCAACTTCAACCTGTCGGGCTAGGGGGTGCCGAGGTGAGTGGAAACGCAGGTTCGAACAACATCGGTCGTCTACTGGCCGGGCTCGGGCTGGTTGTCTCCCTGCTCGCAATATTCGCGGTATCCATCGGGTTGTTCGCCGGGAAATTCACCGAAACCGTTCCGGTCATGGTGATCTCGGAGCGCGCCGGCCTGGTGATGGACCCCGACGCCAAAGTCAAGATGCGTGGCGTGCAGGTCGGCAAAGTCGAGTCGATCGAATACCGGCCCGATGGTACGGCTGCGCTGCAGCTGGCCATCGACCCGTCGCAAATGCACCTCATCCCTTCCAATGTCAACGTTGACATCGCGTCATCGACCGTGTTCGGCGCCAAGTTCGTCCAGCTCGAGGCGCCGGCAGACCCGTCGCCGCAGGCGCTGCGCAAGGACCAGGTGCTGCAGGGCGACCACGTCACCGTCGAGATCAACACCGTCTTCCAGCAGCTCACCGATTTTCTGGACAACATCGATCCGGTCAAGCTGAACCAGACACTCGGCGCAATCTCGCAGGCCCTCAACGGCCGCGGGGAGAAGGTGGGTCAGACGCTCACCGACTTGAACGCGCTACTCGGCAAGCTGGAACCCGGGCTGCCGAATCTGGCCCGCGACATCGAGACCGCTGTGCCGGTGCTGGACGCGTACGGCGATGCGGCCCCCGACCTGATGTCGGCGATCGAGAGCACGACGCAGTTCAGCAACACCCTCGTCGACGAGCAGAGCAATCTCGACCAATTCCTGATCAGCGCAATTGGTTTGGCTGACATCGGGAACGAGGTCGTCGGCGGCAACCGGCCAATGCTCACCGAGCTACTGCACCAGCTGGTGCCGACGACCGATTTGCTCTACCTCTACCGTAAGTCGATATGGTGCGGGATCGGCGGCCTGGCCCCGTTCGCGCACACCCCGCCCCAGTTCTCCGGGCTCATGCTGTCCACCGGCCTGACACTCGGTGTCGAGAGGTACCGCTATCCGGGGGATCTGCCCAAGGTGGCGGCATCCAGTGGCGGTCGCGACTATTGCACGGAGTTGGGGTTGCCCTTGGTTCCCGTGGAGTTCAGGACGCCGTTCCTGGTCAGTGACATCGGTGCCAACCCGGCCAAATACGGCAACTCCGGCATCCTGCTCAATTCCGAAGGTCTGAAGAACTGGTTGTTCGGTCCGCTGGACGGCCCGCCGCGCAACACCGCACAGATCGGACAGCCGGGATGACGCGATCCACGGGCACCCTGATCAAGTTCGTTGCGTTCGCGCTTGTCATGTCGGTCCTCACGGTGTTCCTGTTCTTGGTCTTCAGCGATGCCAGAACCGGGGCGACGAACCAGTATTCGGCGGTGTTCAAGGACGCTTCGAGGCTGAAGACCGGAGACACCGTGCGGATAGCCGGGATTCGGGTCGGCACCGTGCAGAAGGTGGCACTGCAGGACGACAAGCGGGTCCTGGTCACCTTCGACGTCGAGCGCAAGACCGCACTGACCACGGGTACCAAGGCTGCGATCCGCTACCTCAATCTCGTCGGCGACCGGTACATGGAACTCATCGACACCCCGGAATCGACAAAGATTCTCCCGGCCGGCGGGCAGATCCCGGACGGCCGCACGGCGCCGGCCCTGGACCTCGACCTGTTGCTCGGCGGCCTCAAGCCCCTGATCCGTGGTCTGAATCCGGACGACGTCAATTCGCTGACCTCGTCGCTGGTGCAGATATTGCAGGGCCAGGGGCCGACGCTGGAGTCGCTGCTGTCCAAGACGTCGTCGTTTACAAACTCCCTGGCGGACAACAACCAAGTCATCGAGCAGCTGATCGACAACCTGCGCACGGTGCTCGACACCCTCTCCACCGACGGTGAGGAATTTTCCACCACGATCGATCGTCTGGAGAAGCTGGTCTCCGGATTGTCGGAGGACCGCGATCCGATCGGCACGGCGATCGAGTCGCTCGACAACGGCACCGCCTCGCTGGCCGACCTGCTGGGCCGGGGACGGGCTCCGCTGGCGAACAGCATCGATGAGCTGAACAGGCTTGTCCCGCTTCTGAATACGGATCTGGGTCGAACCGAAGCCACCATCCAGCGGCTTCCCGAGATCTACCGCAAGCTCGCTCGGGTCGGCTCCTACGGCGCGTTCTTCCCGTACTACATCTGCGGGATCACCTTCCGTGCCAGCGACCTCGAGGGACGCACCGTGGTCTTTCCCTGGATCAAACAAGAGACAGGAAGGTGCGTGGACGAGTAGATGCTGAAGTATCGCGGATCGGAACTTGTCAGGGCCGGCTTCATCGGCGTCGTCGTGATCATCCTGATCATCGCCGTCGGGCTGGCCCCGGACCGGTTGCTGTCCTGGGCCACCTCGGTGCGCTATCAGGCATTGTTCACCGAAGCCGGCGGCCTGACGGTGGGCAATGACGTGACGGTATCGGGCATCAAGGTCGGCTCGGTCTCGTCGATCGAACTCGACAACGGCGATGCGCTGGTCGGATTCACGATCGACGGCAAGTACGAGTTCGGCTCGCAGACCAGTGCGCACGTCCGGACCGGCACTCTGCTCGGCGAACGTGTCCTGGTGCTGGAATCCGACGGCAGCGGCAGGCTCGACCGGCACAAGCCCATCCCGACCACCCGCACCAGCTCACCGTTCTCGCTGACCGACGCGCTGGGCGAACTCACCACCAACACCGCGGGTACCGACATCGGCATGCTCAATCAATCGCTGGACACGCTGGCCGAGACGCTCGATCAGGTCGCGCCGGAGCTGGGGCCGACGTTCGACGGTTTGTCCCGACTTTCGGAGTCGCTGAACAATCGAGACGAGAGTCTTGCCGAACTGCTCAGGACCGCAGGCGATGTCACCGGAATCTTCTCCGAGCGCAGTCGGCAGGTCAATGCCCTGATCTTGAACGCCAACGACCTGCTCGCGGTGCTCAATCAGCGTCGCTACGCGATCACCAGCCTGCTGGCGAACACCGCGGCGGTCTCGCGGGAGCTCAGTGGCGTGGTTGCGGACAACGAGCAGGAGTTGGCGCCTGCACTGGAGCAGCTCAACGTCTTTACCGCGATGCTCGAGAGGAATCGGGACAACATCGCCAAGATGTTGCCCGGCGCAGCGAAGTACTACCTGACGCAGGGTGAAATCGTCTCGAACGGCGCGTACTACAACGCGTTCGTGCCCAACCTGATGCCGGCGCAGATCCTTCAGCCGTTCCTGGACTACGCGTTCGGCTTCCGGCGCGGCGTCAACGCAGGTCAGCCACCGGACAACGCCGGGCCCCGCGCCGAGATCCCGTTCCCGGTCAACAGCCTTCCCCAGCCAGGAGATCTGCCCAATGATGGCAACCCGTAAGCGCCTCGCGGCCGGCACGGCGCTGCTGCTGGCCGCGGTATTGATCGCCGGCGCCGCGTTCCTGGTGCGCCAGGTCTTCTTCAGTCCGATCACGATCACCGCCTACTTTCCGACGGCCACCGCGATCTACCCCGGCGACGGGGTGCGGGTGGCCGGGGTGCAGGTCGGCACCATCGACAAGATCGAGCCGGCCGGTACCCAAGCCAAGATGACCCTCAAGGTGGACCGAAAGGTGCCCGTCCCGGCCGACGCCAAGGCCGTGATCGTGGCGCAGAATCTGGTTGCGGCCCGGTATGTACAGCTCACCCCGGCCTACCGCAGCGGTGGCGGGCCGACCATGCGCAGCGGCGCGGTGATACCGAGTGAACGGACCGCAGTGCCGGTCGAGTGGGACGAGGTCAAGACCCAGTTGACTCGTCTGGCAACCGAATTGGGACCCCAGGCCGGGTCGACGGGTACATCGGTGTCCCGATTCATCGACAGTGCGGCCAATGCGATGGACGACAACGGGGCGAAGCTGCGACTGACCTTGGCCCAGCTCTCCGGTGCGGCAAGAATTTTCGCCGAGGGCAGCGGCAACATCGTCGACATCATCACCAATCTGCAGACTTTCGTCACCGCACTGCGGGACAGCAAGCAGCAGATCGTGATGTTCGAGAACCGGCTGGCCAGCCTGACCAGCGTGGTGAACGACAGCCGTTCCGATCTGGACGCGGCGTTGTCCAACCTGTCGGTGGCGATCGTCGAGGTTCAGCGGTTTGTGGCCGGCACCCGCAACCAGGCCTCAGAGCAGGTCCAACGGTTGGCCAATGTCACTCAGACCTTGGTCGACAATCGAATGGCGCTTGAGAACGTGCTGCACATCATGCCCAACGCGATCGGCAACTACCAGAACGTCTATTACCCCAACGGCGGAGCGGTGACGGGCGCGTTCTCGCTCTCGAACTTCTCCAACCCGGTGTTCTTCTTCTGCGGCATGATCGGCGGCATCGTCAACGTCACCGCGCCGGAGACCGCCAAACTCTGTGCGCAGTACCTCGGGCCGGCGTTGCGCCTGCTGAATTTCGGCAATCTGCCGTTCCCGATCAACGCTTATCTGCGGCCGGCGATCAGCCCGGAACGGTTGATCTACACCGATCCGAAATTGGTGCCCGGCGGCCCGGGGCCGGGCACTCCTCCCGAGCCGCCGCCGACGGTGTCGGCCTACACCGGTATGGGTGACGTCCCGCCGCCGCCCGGGTGGGGGGCGCCGCCGGGTCCGCCGGGACTGTATGCGCCGAACGCTCACGCTCCGTCGATCCCGTCGCCGGCGTTGTTCCCGGGTGCGCCGATTCCCGGGCCGCCGAACGTTCTGTCGAACATCCCGGCCGCCGGGCCCCCGACTGTCGACTCGATGCTGTTGCCACCGACCGCGATGCCCAACGCACCGTTGATGCCGGCTGAAGGGATGCCGCCGTCATGATTCGCATGAGTACAGCGCAGCGGTTGGCGGTGGTCGGATCATGCGTTGCGCTGTCGCTGACGGGCTGCGCGTTCGAAGGGGTGAACTCGCTGCCCCTGCCCGGAGCTGTAGGTAGGGGACCCGACGCGGTCACCTACCACGTCGAGATCGCGAATGTAGCGACGCTGGAATCAAATTCGCCGGTGATGATCAACGACGTCATCGTCGGCAGCGTCGGCCAGATGACGGTGAGTGACTGGCACGCCGACGTGGACATCTCGGTCAAACCCGACGTGGTGGTGCCGGCGAACGTGGTGGCGACGGTCGGGCAGACCAGCCTGCTCGGCTCGATGCATCTGGCGCTGAACACCCCGCTGGGCGAAGAGCCCAGGGGCCGGCTGCAGCCGGGTGCCACCATCCCGCTGAACAAGACGTCGACGTACCCCTCGACCGAGCGGACGCTGGCCGCGCTGTCGACCGTCGCCAACGGCGGCGGTTTGGGACAGTTCGGCGACATCATCCACAACTTCAACATCGGGTTGTCGGGCAGACAGTCCGATGTCCGAGAACTGCTGACTCGGCTCGACACCTTCGTCGGCGTTCTTGATGAGCAGCGAGACAACATCATCGACCTGGTTCGGCAGCTCGAGCGGGTGGCCGGGACCTTCGCCGGGCAGCGGGATGTCATCGACCGGGCGCTCAAGGACATTCCGCCGGCCCTGGACGTATTGATCAGGGAGCGGCCGAATTTGACGGCGGCGCTGGAGAAGCTCGGGCAATTCAGCGACACGGCAACCGGTCTGGTCAACGACGCCGGCGACGACCTGGTGAAGAACCTGGAGAATCTCGGGCCGACCCTGGGGGCGATCGCGGACATCGGCCCGCAGCTGAACGACGCGCTGCTGTGGGCCACCGCATTTCCTTACGGGCCTACGTTCGCCGACCGGATCACCCGCGGTGACTACATCAACCTGTATGCGACCTTCGACCTCACCTATCCGCGGCTGAAGCGAACTCTGCTGCTCGGAACACGGTGGGGCGACGAGAACGCCAAACTCATTCCGGCACCTGGTGATCCCTACTACCTGAACTACTCCTACGACCCGCTGAAGCTCGGCGTCGCGCCGCCGCCGACGGAGGCGATGCCGGAGTCGGCACCGGGTGCGCCCACGCCGGCAGCCGCGCCGCTGCTGCCGGTGGCACCGCCACCGCCGGCAGCGCCCTGGCTGCCCCAGGCGGGGGCCATCACGTCGTCGCAGATCTTCGCCGGGCCGTATCCGCAGGGGCAACCGCCGCAACCGGCGCCGGGAACCGGAGGTGGTGGCTGATGATCACGCGTTTCATCCGAACCCAGTTGATCATCTTCACCATCGCATCTATCGTCGGTGTCTCGGTGATGGTCTTCGCCTACATTCAGGCGCCCACGCTGCTGGGCATCGGCCGCCTGGTCGTCACGGTGGAACTACCGGCTTCCGGCGGCCTGTACCGGTTCAGCAATGTGACCTATCGCGGTGTGCAGATGGGCAAGGTGACTGCGGTGACGCTCACCGAGAACGGCGCGGAAGCGACGTTGTCGTTGGATCGGTCACCGAAGATCCCCGCCGATCTGCACGCCGCGGTGCGCAGCGTGTCGGCGGTCGGCGAACAGTATGTGGATCTGCTGCCGCGCACCGATTCCGGTCCGTACCTGACGAATGGCGCGCGAATCCCCATGACCGACACCACCATCCCGCAACCAGTCGGTCCGATGTTGGACAAGCTGAATGCGTTGGTGGAGAGCCTGCCCAGGGAGAGAATCCCCGAGCTGTTGGACGAGACGTTTCTGGCGTTCGACGGTGCCGGCCCCGATTTCGGCTCGCTGCTGGACTCGGCGGCCAGGGTGAGCGAGGACGCCAGCGGGGTATCCGACCAGATGCGCACGCTGGTGGACGATAGCGTTCCGCTGCTGGAATCGCAGGCCGAGACAACGGAATCGATCCGTACCTGGGCGCGCAGCTTGTCCGGCATCACGGCGCAGGTGGTGCAGAACGATCCCCAGATCCGGGCGCTGCTGCAAAACGGCCCCGGATTCGCCGACGAGGTCGGCCAGCTCCTCAATCAGGTAAAACCGACACTGCCGATACTGCTGGCCAACCTCACCACCGTCAGCCAGCTGCTCGTCACCTACAACCCCTCGATCGAGCAGCTGCTGGTGCTGTTCCCGGCGGTCATCGCGAGCCAGCAGTCCTTCGGGCTGCCGCCGAACAATCCCACTGGGCTGCCAGCGGGCGACTTCGCGCTGACCATCGCCGATCCGCCGGCGTGCACGGTCGGCTTCCTACCGCCGTCGCAATGGCGGTCACCCGAGGATCAGACCTCGATCGACACCCCGGACGGGCTGTATTGCAAGCTGCCGCAGGACTCGCCGATGAATGTCCGCGGTGCCCGCAATTACCCGTGCATGGCTCATCCCGGAAAGCGTGCGCCCACGGTCGAACTCTGCAACGACCCGAAGGGGTTTCAACCGCTGGCGATGCGTCAGCACATCACCGGCCCGTATCCGTTCGACCCGAACCTGGCCGCACAAGGGGTCCCGGTCGACGACCGGGTGGACTTCCAGGAACGAATTTTCGCGCCGCTACAGGGAACTCCGCTGCCTCCCGGTGCGGTTCCATCCGGAACGCCTCCGGTGGGGCCGCCCCCAGCCCAGACAGTGGTTCCGCCGCCACCGGCGCCACCGCTGCCGGGTGCCATCCCAGCCACGCCGAGCGCCTTCACCGGCAGCGACGGGGGACCGTCCGTCGCGATGGCACCCTACGATCCGCAGACCGGTCAGTATCTGAGTCCGGACGGTCAGTTGCACCAGGTGACGAATCTGGCCGCCGGCAGCCCGAAGTCCTGGAAGGACCTCATGCCGATCTGATCAGTTCGATCGATGCGATCGTCAGCCGACCTTCTCCATCGAAACCGGAAGCTCGATCACCACCGGCTTGTTGACCCCGCACGCCCCGCTCGGCCCCTTGGTGACATTGCGGCCGGCGAGGCTGCGAATGTTGTTGTAAACCTTCTGTTCGGTGGCATGGTCGACTCCCCACAGGATGAACTTCTGGAAGCCGGAGGCGAAGGTGCCGTCGGAGCATGGAATCCAGTTCGGGATGACGTGCTCGACGTACCAGAAGTCGTTGAGTCTTGCTGTACCCGTCCAACCGCGGTCGCTGGTCACGGAGCCGCTGCAGTTGAGCTCGTTGACGCAAGTCGTCGAGATCGTCCAGGTTTCGATGACCGTCTCCTGCTTAATCTTTACGTCGTTGGTCCTGGCCCACTGGCCGTCCGACTTGACCACGAAGGTGCCGTTGAGCTCTGTTCCGAAATTCGACGCCTGCGCCGGGGCCGCACCCACCCCGGCGATCACGGCGAGCGCCGTCGTTGCCAAGGCCCCGGCGACCCTCGCCGTCCGGCCGGTCCCATGGTCTGCAAGCATGGCGCCCAGCCTAATGGCGGCGGCAGGCAATGCTCTCCGAACCGCAGAATTTCGTGTTTGCACATGTGAAGATAGCCAGGTGCGAACCCTTTTCGCTGCGTTGGGCGCTCTGGCGGCCCCGGCCCTGCTGCCCGCAGTGCCGGCGCCCGCCCAGCCGCCACCGCCACCGCCCGGCGTGGAGTGCAATTACCCCAACTGCACACCTGGTATCGCGCCCAATATCGTGCTCGGCTCCTACTGCACCAACAACACCTACTACGTGTTCGGCGTGACGGACTGGGGCCGGTTGGTGTTCTGTGGGTCCGCGCGCCGCTACGAACCGCGATGGTTCCGCTCACCGGAGATGCACGGGGTCAAGAACGAGGGCGGCAACTGTGCGGCGCTGGACGGCGAGGTGGCCCAATCGCCGGACGGTCTGTTCCTCACCTGTGTGTCGAAGAACAATCACAGCTACTGGACGCGCGGCGACATTTCCGTGGGTGGCGTCCCGCCGGTTGCGGAGGAAGCCCTTCTGGGCGGGTATTGACCCCTCCTTAACTCCGCCGAAACTGAACCTGTGCGCGACAAGTCGCGAAGATTTCGCAATTATCTTCAGATTCGGCGCGGGTTTGGGGGCTCACGCTGTGGGGGCCGCGGCTGGGCTGGGGCCCAGGCTCACCAGTTGCGGATTGAGCAGAGCGCTCCTCTGGTACCGGAGTCGGTCGCGACCACCACGCCGTCGACCCGCAATTCGCACACGAAACCCGGGTCCGCGAGCGGCGGCGTCTCGTTGGTGGGAAGACCGGCGACGACCATCGCCCACTCATCGGGGTTCGCCAGCATGGCCTCCAGCACCCACGGCTTGTTCGGTCCTAAGTCGACCTCGACGTTGGGGCTGTAAAGATAGGGGTTGTGGCTGTATTCGGCCCAGTTGGGCGGCTGGGTGTCGCGGTAGTGAATTTCAGCGCCGAAGATATCCTGGCTGGCGCCCACGGTGTAGCGGACGTGGTGTAGAGCCGGCTGGGCGTTCGCCGGCGCATTCGTCACCAGAACACTCGCCACCAACATGCCGACCACGGTGCTGACGGCTACGGGAAACGGCTTGCAGGACGGCATTTTCGAATTCTAGGGTGCCTCTTGTGCCGATGTGTCCGGATTCGGCAGGGCTTGGTCAGGGCGTGTGGTGAACGTCAGGTGTAGCTCGGTCAGGCCATGCAGGATGAACGTGGGTTCGTGGGTGTAACTGCGGCTCCCGGGCGGGCCGTGAAACTCGTCGTCGATCCCGATGTCGGACATTCGGGCCAAGATCCGCTCTATCGACACCCGGGCTTCCGCGCGTGCGAGCGGACCACCTGGACAGGAGTGCAGCCCGCGGCCGAAGGCAATGTGTTCGCGCACATTGCTGCGGTCCATGTCGAACTCGTGTGGACGCTCGAACCTGCGGGGATCGCGGTTCACCGCGCCGGGGCACACCATCAGCGTGCTGCCCGCCGGAACCGCGGTGGTGCCGACCGCGGTGGTCTTCCGGGCAAGCCGAAATTGACTCTTGACCGGTGCGTCCATTCGCAACGTTTCCTCGACGAAGCGCGGGATGGCGCTGGGGTCGCCGCGCAGCGCGTCCTGAATCTCGCGGTGCTCGCCAAGAATGCGCAACGACGCCGACAGCAGCTTGGTGGTGGTCTCTTGGCCCGCGGCGAACAGCAGCGTCGCCGTGCGCGCCACCTCGATCGCCGGCGGGGTTGTTCCGTCGGGGTATTTCGCGCTGGCCAACGCGGTTAGCACGTCGTCGCGTGGCGACGTGCGCCGGTCCTCGAGATAGCCGATGAAGGTTTCCTCGAGCCACGCCAGCGGGTTGCTGGCCAGCGCTTCCCGCTCCAGCGAGCCGATGGTTGTTCCCGGCTGCGGCGCGCCGAGTACGGTGCGGAACTGCGCGCGGTCTTCCTCGGGGACACCCAGCAGGTCGGCGATCACCAGAAGCGAGAACGGCTTGGCGTAGGCGCTGAGGAATTCACACTTGCCTTCGTCGGCTGAAATTCCCAAGTCCAGGAGTGCGTCGATGCATTCATCGGCGAGCCGCCGCATGAAGTCCTCGTTCTCCTTCAATCGGTTCGGCGTCAGCAACCTGTTAAGCAGCGACCGGGCGTTCGTGTGCTCAGGGGGATCCATCGTGACCATGTGCTCGAACATCGGCATGTGAGAGCGGTGCGCCGCGATCTGCTCGGTGACGTCGTCACCCTCCGGGGTGAAAGGCAGTGGCGGGAATGGCCCCGCCACCGAATTGCACGACGAGAAGGTGTCCGAGTCCTTGAGGACGGCGCCGGCCTCCTCGTAACCGGTGATGGCCAGCACGCCGTGATGCGGCTCGCGTACCACCGGGCACTTTGCCCGGAGGTGGTCGAAATACGGGTGCGGGTCGGCAACCAATGATTGATCGGTGAAGTAGTCGATCGAGTCAAAGTCGCTCATCTGCGTGTCTCCCGGAGTCATGTGCTGATCGCCAAGAATGCTCGAGCACTTGCCTAGCAACGGACCATGCTGGGGTCAAGGGCGTGGCCAGGCTCAACAGCACGATCGGGCTGGCCCGGGACCGGCGGTCTGAGCGCACACGCGTGCGTCAGCGGTGTTTTCCCAGGCAGGACCTTTGCCGTCGCAGCGCACTGGCGGGTATCGTCGCGTCCGACATCCGCAACTTTGCGGAATGAGACTCAACGAAGTGTCTGGTGCATCGGTGCATCTGGGCGCGCCTTCGGAAACAGGAGGTCGGTGTGCCGTCTTTCAGGCGCCGTGATTCGGTGATCGACACCGACCGCGTCGACGGGCCAGCCGTGGAACCTGTGGTCGATGTGAGTCAGGTACGGGCTCTCGCGGAAGAAGCAGAAGCCGAGGCGGCAGAGGCGGAGGCGATTGCAGTCGCGGCCCGCGCCCGGGCGCGGGCGCTTCGGCTTCGTCGAGAGGCTGACCAAGCCGCCGGATCCGATGAGCGCGCTGACCAAGCAGAGCCGGACGCCGGCACCCCGACGGCGGCGGATGCCGAGGCGGACGGCGGCCCCGTCCCACTCGCCGACGAGGGGGAGACGCCGGACGTCAAGCCGCGTGAGCCGCGGCGCCTTCCACGCCCCACCTGGAAAGGAATTGCCGCGACGCTGGTGGTGCTGTGCACCGCTGCTCTGCTGACGGCCAGCGGCTACATGATCTGGAACCATCGCGAGGCCGAAAAGCTGGAACAGCAGAGTGCGGAATTCGCGGCGGCCGCTCGACAAGGCGTCGTGACGTTGATGTCCCTGGATTTCAACACCGCCCAAGAGAACGTCGATCGGATCATCGCGAACTCGACTGGCCAATTCAAGGCGGATTTCGAACAACAGGCGGCCGATTTCGTCACGGTAGCAAGGGATTCCGAGGTGGTCACCGACGTCACCGTCAACTCCACCGCGGTGGAAACGATGACCGAGGATTCGGCGGTCGTCCTCGTGGCGGCCGCGTCCCGGGTCACCAACGCCTCTGGGGCGAATCAGGAGCCGCGGACGTGGCGACTCAGCGTGGGCCTGCAACGCGAAGACGGTCAGATCAAAATGTCGAAGGTGGAGTTCGTCCCGTGACCAATGAGGGCACCGCACCCGAAACCGAAAAGAACGACACCGAAAAGAACGACACCGACAAGAACGACACCGACAAGAACGACACCGAAAAGAACGACACCGCGAGCGCCGAAGCCGATACGGCCGACGCCGCCGACGGCGACGCTGCAGACGGCGCGGGGACGACAGTATCCGAGCCCGACGGCGACTCCGCTTCAGCAGAAGGTCAGGCTGATCGTCGCGACGGGGATTCGCGACCAACCGGAACCGGGATACGCGCCAGGGTGGGCGTCATCCTGTTGGCGGTCGCTTTCGTCGCATCCGCAGGGCTGGCGGCCTGGCTGTATCTGAACCAATACCGCCCGGACCAGGAAACCGACGCAGAGTCGGCGAAGGTCGCACTCGACGCCGCGACCAGTGGGACGATCGCGTTGCTGTCCTACGCGCCGGACACCTTGGACCAGGACTTCGCGGCAGCCAAATCGCGGCTGACCGGCGATTTCCTTTCGTATTACACGCAATTCACCGAGCAGATCGTCACTCCGGCGGCCAGGGAAAAATCCGTCAAGACGGAGGCATCGGTGGTACGGGCCGCAGTATCGGAGATTCAACCGGACTCCGCCGAGGTCTTGGTGTTCATCAATCAGACCACCACGAGCAAGGAGAACCCGGACGGGGCGTTCGCCGCGAGCAGCGTGAAAGTGGGTCTGAAGAAGATCGGCGGCGCCTGGCTCATTGCGTCGTTCGACCCGGTGTAGCGATAGCCTCGACGCCGTGACAGTGACGGCCATCGTTCCGGTACCCGCTGGGTTGGCCGAGCGTCCCGAGGCTGTGGTCGCGGCGGTGGCAGGGTTGTCACCGCTGGCCCGGATTGTGCGGACCCTCGCGAAGAGATGCGACGTCGTCGTCGCCACCGCCGCAGCGGTCGCTGATCCAGTTCATGAAGCCCTTGCTGCACAGGAATTTTCGAGCGTACGCAAGGTTGTGGCGACCGCGCCCGGCGAGCGTGCACAGTGTGTGGAAGCAGGTTTGCGGGGACTTGTGGACGGCGACGCGGTGGTGGTGCACCACATCGATTGGCCGTTGGTTGGAATCGGTACCCTGGACCGGGTCATTGCGGCCCTGAGCGACGGGGCGGTCGCGGTGATGCCGGCCACGCAGGTCACCGACAGTGTCAAGACACTACGCACGGACGGCTCACTTTCGGCCACACTGGACCGCTCCCGGCTGCGCGCCGTGCAGTATCCTCGCGGATTCAGTGCCAGAGCGCTTGCGTCGTTGGTGAAGTCAGCCGGATCGAGTCCGTTCGACGAACTGGAGGTCGTCCTATCGACGGGTACACCGCTGAACCTGATCGAGGGCGACGAGGAAGCGCTACGCGTCGAATTGCCTACGGAAGCAGGCTATCTCGCTGCGGTCATTCAGGGCTCCCACGATCGGGCCGGTCGGTGAGCAGATACCTAGCGATCGCCACGTCCCGCGGGTAGGTGACCTTGAGGTTGGCAGCCTTTCCCGGGAAGGTTTGAATTGGCAGCTCGGTGTAGCGCTGAACGCAGGACGCGGTGTCGGTCCCCGCGAAACCCTCGGTTTCGGCACTGAGGTAAGCCTGCAACAGCTCGCGGGCCCGAAAAGCCTGTGGGGTCTGAACTCTGACCAGCGGGCCACCGTCAGCCACCGAATGCGGGCCCCGGGTGTCCACCCGTACAAGACCCCCGACAGGTAGTGCCGGCAGCGCTCCGCCGTACCCGCGGGCGATCGAGATCGCGGTGCGGAACATTTCCGCGTCGGCCAGCGGCCGGGCCGCGTCATGGATGGCGATCACATCTACCGTGCCGGCTTCGATATCGGCGGCCAGGTATCGCAGCGCGTTGAGTTCCGACCCGTGCCTGGTGTCGCTGCCCTCGACCAGTTCCACTGATTCGTGCGGGAGTTCATGCGCGATGGTGGTCCGGGCGAGTTCGAGCTCGCCCTGCCGGAACACCAGGACGGTTCGTGCGACTTCGGGCAGTTTCGTAAGCGTGTCCAGGGACCAGATCAGCATGCTGCGTCCGCACAGCGGCAGGTATGCCTTGTTGCCGTCGGCGCCTATACGGGTTCCCATA
The DNA here is from genome assembly GCA_050175175.1 of Mycolicibacterium sp. Lineage (GTDB taxonomy): Bacteria > Actinomycetota > Actinomycetes > Mycobacteriales > Mycobacteriaceae > Mycobacterium. The sequence goes on from JBFXJE010000013.1 coordinate 28,790, forward strand.
CCGGCTGCCAACACCACAGCCACCGCCGCGCCCATGCGTTTCTCCTATGTCAAGCCGCTGCCACAGTAGCGTGGCGCCGACGCTGACTCACCAATCGGTGCAACCTAGTCCGCCTGGCCGCTGGTCGACCTATTTCTCGATGCCCTCCAGCAGGATTCGATCGTCCTGGAGCGCCAAGAGGTTACGTGCCTTGCGTCGGGTGATCAGGATGCCGACCACGGCCAGCGTCCACACGACGTACTGAAGCGTCCAGGCCAGCCGGAAGGACTCGAAGGAAATGCCGCCGGCCGCCTGCAGTGTCAAGCCCATGGCGAGCATCAGCAACAGCGACGCGATGAAGCCGCCCATGTTCACCATGCCCTGAGCAGTGCCCAGAGTGGCACTGGGATTGAAGGTCCGGGCGAAGTCGAAACCCACAATCGATCCGGGGCCGCCTACCGAGATGACGATGATCAGTACGATGAGCAGCCACAGCGGCGCTCGCCCGGGAAGTGCCAGCACCACCGTCCATACCAACGCGTTGCTGGCGATGATGGCCAGCACCAGGCGCGAACGTCGATGCGGATGCCGACCGGTCAAGATGCCGATAAGCACCCCCGCCGAGATAGCGGCGGCGACCGACACGGTCAGCAGCGCCCCGGCGGCCCCGCCCGACACTCCTTGGGCCACTGTCAGATATGGCACCCCCCACATCAGGGCGAACACCGTGACCGAGAACTGAGTGCCCATATGGGTGAAAAACCCCAGCCGGGTGCCCGGGCGCAGCCAGACGGTGCTCAGATTGCCCACCGTTTCCCGCATCGACGTCGCCTCGGCCGCCACCGCGGAGCCCTCCGGGGCGTCCTTGACCACCACGAGGATGATCACGATCGACATCACACCGAGTGCCGCCACCGACGCATGGGCAACTGACCAACCCCACGCGGAGAGCGCGGCCAAAAACGGCACCGCTGAGAGCACCTGCCCCAGTTGCCCGCAGATTCCCGTCAGTTGCGACACCAAGGGGACACGATGCGGCGCGAACCAGTGGGGTACGAGTCGCAGCACCGAGATGAACGTCACCGCGTCGCCGAGGCCGACCACTGCGCGGGCGGCGATGGCTGCCGGCAGAGCCTCGGTCAACGCCAGGAGGAGTTGTCCAAAGGCCATCAACACCGCACCCGACACGATCAGGACTTTGGACCCGAACCGGTCGAGCAGCAGTCCGGCGGGCACCTGGGCGCTGGCGTAGACGATGATTTGCAGGACGACGAAAAGCGACAGCAGGGTCGGTCCGGCGGAGAAGCGGTCGGCCGCGGCCAAACCTGAGACGCCCAGCGTCGTGCGGTCCAGGACGGCCACGATGTAGGCGAGGAGCCCGGCAGCCCATACGAGCCATGGACGCACGCGAATTTCCTTGATAATTGTCCCAAGTCCCTGCATTGATGCAGATTCCAGGCAATGATCGCAGATCGCCCGTTGCCGACCAATCGAGCCTCGCTGCCCGGCGTCGACAACTACAGTGATTGCGGCGCCGGGTGCTGCGAACCAGTGCAAGGGCGGACCGATAGAAGGGGCTGCACCGTGGGGAGACCACCCGAGGGTCAAGAGGACGCGTTCAGGCACGGTGGGGACCTCGAGCCCCTCCTCCGAGCTGTCACCGACCGGGGCATCATCAAGCTCGATGCCAGCGGAAACGTGGCCTATTGGAGCACGGGGGCGCAGGCGCTACTGGGCTACTCGGCGGCCGAAGTTCTCGGCAAACGCGCGTCGATGTTCTACACCGAAGAAGATGTCGCCGGCGGCGTGGCCGAGAGTGAACTGACCGAGGCCCAGGAGTCGGGCAGGTTCGAGCGCGAAGGCTGGCGGGTGCGAAAAGATGGGCGGCGCTTCCGCGCCCACGTGGCGGTCACCGCACTCCGCGACGCGGCCGGTGAGATATTTGGGTTCGCAAAAGTGTTGCGGGACTTGGACGCCGACATGGAACGAGCCTCCACAACGTTTCATTCACTGCTGGAGTTGGCCCCGGACGCCATGGTCATCGCCGGAACTGACGGACGCATCATGCTCGCGAACGCCCAAACCGACCGCATGTTCGGGTATGAACGCCAGGACTTGGTCGGCGAAAAGATCGAGATGCTTTTGCCTATTCGGTTCCGCGGTGATCACATCCGTTACCGCACAGACTTTTTCGCTGACCCCAGGGTGAGACAGATGGGAGCTGACCTGGAGTTGTTCGCGCTGCGCCGTGACGGCACCGAGTTCCCGGTCGAGGTCAGCCTGAGTCCGCTGCGCATCGACGAAGCGGATTACGTGTCGGCGGCCATCCGCGACGTCACCCAGCGACGGGCCTACGAACAGCGGTTGCGTCGGCAGCACGAGGAGATCATGGAGCTGTCGACTCCGGTGATCCAGGTATGGGACAAAGTCCTGACCCTTCCGCTGATCGGCACACTGGACTCGATGCGTGCCGCGAGGCTGACCGAGGGGCTGTTGAACCGGATCGCGGAAACGCAGGCCGAGGTCGTTATTTTCGACATCAGCGGCGTTCCCACCATCGACACCATGGTCGCTCAGCACCTGTTGCAGACGGTGCAGGCAGCAGCGCTCATGGGGACGGTGAGCATCATGTGCGGCCTGCGTCCTGAGACCGCTCAGGCAATGGTTCACCTGGGCATCGACGTGGGACAACTACGGTCCCGGAGCACCCTGCAGGATGCCTTGCAGCTTGCCCTTTCTTTGCTCGCCGAACGCGCCGAGCTGACTCGTGGAGCCACTGAAGCTCTGGGGCAGGCAGGTTTTCAATGACGTTCGACGCGGTCCCGGTGATGCGTGTCAAAGACACGTTGTTAGTCACCTTGCAGGGGGATCTCGATGACGCCACCGTCATCCAGGTCGAGGAGCGGCTGACTCGCGAGGTGGCTCGTACCCGCGCGACCGGAATGTTGATCGATGTCAGTGCGCTGGAAATCGTCGACTCGTTCATTGCCCGGGTATTGGCACGGTTGGTCGGGATGATCCGACTGCTCGGTGCCCAGGCGGCGGTGGTGGGCATCCAACCCGCGGTCGCCATCACTCTGGTGGAACTCGGGGTACCGATGGGGCATCTGGACACAGCTCTCAACGCCGAGCAGGGCCTAGCATTGCTGGAACGACTTCGTCGCGGCGGAACCCGCACCGGCTGACATGGTTTCGGTGAACGATCAGGTCGACAGCCAGAACCTCGTCCACATCATCGACGAGGCAGACTTGGTGCGGGTGCGCCACGCGCTGCGCGGGCATGCCCGCGCAGCCGGACTCAGCCTGGTCGAGGAAACGAAGTTCATCACCGCCGGCAGTGAGCTGGCCCGCAATATCGTCTCTCACGCTACCGGCGGGCGAGGCGAGGTAAGCATCGAGCGATTGATCACCAACTCCCGCTGCGGTGTCCGGGCTACCTTCGTCGACAATGGCCCCGGCATCGGCGACCTGGATTCGGCGCTGACAGACGGCTTCAGCACGGTGGGCAGCATGGGTCTAGGACTACCCGGTGCGCGTCGCCTGATCGACGAGATGACGATCACGTCGTCGGCGGGCTCGGGGACCACGGTGGTGATCACGAAATGGCGGCGTTGATTCAGCGGTCACACAGCCGGCACCCGATCAACGAGCATGAGGACATCGGCGCGTTGCGCCGGGCGGTGGCCGAGTTGGCCCGGGGGAGCGCCCTGCCCTCCGGAGAGGCCGAGCTCGTTGCGAACGAGTTGGGCACCAACCTCCTCAGGCATGCCGCACCCGGGGGGTATGTGCTGTATCGCAAGACAACCGAAGGAATCGAGTTCCTCTCGGTGGATACCGGCCCGGGCATGCGCCCGGAGCCCACGCCCGGCGTGGCTGTGGGTGCCCGATCCTCCTCCGGTGGTCTTTCAGCGGGACTGGCCAGCATCCGGAGAATGTCGGTGCGCTACGACTGCTACTCGACGCCGGCGGGCACCGTGCAGCTCGCACGCCTCGGCGGCTCGGCCGAGCCCGGCGGAGAACGCTGGCGTTACGGCGGGATCAACGTGCCGTTGGGCGATTCGGGTCCATCCGGGGACGCGTGGGCGGCCACCGCGGGCGAGCAACCTTCAGCGATCGTCGTGGATGGTCTCGGGCACGGTGAGGAGGCGGCGCTTGCGTCCCGGCGGGCACTGGAACACTTTGACGTCCGGTCGGCGCAAGACCCGGCAGCATTCTTGGTTCGGGCGCATGAAGCGATGCGAGGAACCCGCGGGGGAGTAGCGGGGGTGTGCGTGATCAACCCCCAGACCGGCTGGTTGACCTTCTCGGGTGTCGGGAACATCTGCGGCGTTGTGGTGGTCGGCGAGAGTAGGGAGCATTTCGTCAGTCAGCCAGGAACTCTGGGGACACACCTGGCCGCTCCTGCCGTCCGGGTGCGGCGGTATCGGTGGGCGCCGGGAGCGACCCTGGTCATGAGCTCTGACGGCATCCGGGCCGGCTGGACGCTGTCGGAGTATCCAGGCTTGATCGGGCACGACCCCGCGGTCATCGCTGCCGTCCTGCATCGGGATTTCACCCGCTGCACCGACGACGCTACTGTCCTCGTTGTCCGCGACCTATCATGATGTTCGAACAGGCGCCCCCGGGGGATTCGAGTTGGTTTCTGATGTCGAACACATCTGAGCCCGAGACCCTGGCGGATGCTGTCGCGTTGCTGGCGCAACGCGACAGTGACTTGCAGCGAGCCCGTCAGCAGCTCGCTCTCGCACATCAAGAACTCGCCGACACCAATCGCGGTCTGATCGCGTTGCATACCGAGCTGCAGGCCGCCCAGCAAGCTCAGGCGCGGCTGGCCGCGGTCGTGCAGTCTTCCGACGACGCCATCGTCTCAATGAGGGGCGACGGAGTTATTCAGACGTGCAACCCGGGTGCGGAGCGGCTGCTAGGCCACCACGAGGATGGGATCGTCGGTCAGCACGTGCAGTCGCTGATGCCCGCGAGTTCCCGGGAGATGTTCGAGGCCTCGCTGCGCCAGTTGAGGCGCGGCGAACGGGCCCAGTCATACGACACCCAGTGGTGCCGCGCAGACGGGACCAGAGTCGACGTCACGGTCAACCTCTGCGCGCTGCGGGACGCCGGCGGCGATCTGATCGGATACTCGGCAATAGCCCGCGACATCACAGCCCAGGTCGAAACCCAGCGTCAGCTCCAGCGGCTGGCCCAATACGACACTCTCACCGGGCTGGTGAACCGCGCCGGAACGATCGGCCGTCTGGAGGCCGCCTTGAGATCCTCCCGGGTGCCGGGGCCGGAGTTGGGCGTGTTGTTTTGCGACATCGATCATTTCAAGACTGTCAACGACACCTGGGGACACACCGTCGGGGACGTGGTGCTGGCCACCGTTGCTGCCCGGATCCGCGGCTGTGTCCGTCACGGGGACACGGTCGGGCGACTCGGAGGGGACGAGATCCTGGTGCTGTTGCCCGGTGTCCACGGCCTCGAGGAGGTCGCCGCAATCGCCGAGAAAATCCGGGGCCGAGCCGCGGAACCGATCGAGCACGGCGGTCTCACCATCCGTGCGACCCTGAGTATCGGCGCCACGTTGGCGGTTCCCGGCGAATCGGTGTCGACCATGACGGCCCGGTCCGACCAAGCGATGTATGAGGCTAAGCGCGCTGGTCGCAACAGTGTGACGTGCGGCTGAGCAGGGTGACTCACTGGGAATCTTGATGCAGTTGTGACCAGTGGCGCTGACGTTGATCGTGAGGTAATTGTCGTACTCTGTGGCAGTGTCAGTGTCCCGCCGTGATGTGCTCAGGTATGCGGCCGTCGCCGCACCGGCCGTCCTGGGGGTGAGCGCCCTCACCGCGATGCCTCAAGCGTCTGCGGCGCCGCTGGGGATCTTGCTCGACTATGCAGCCGGTGTCATCAGCGCCGCGGACATACGGGCGTCCGGAGCGCTCGGGGCGATCCGGTATGTATCGGACCGCCGCCCGGGAGGCGCCTGGATGCTGGGCAAGCCCATCCAGTTGACCGAGGCCCGTGACCTTTATCGGGGAGGGCTGAAGATCGTTTCCTGCTATCAGTACGGCAAGCAGGACACCGCAGACTGGCTGCCCGGCGAGCCCGCGGGGATTCAGCACGCTCAGCGGGGCTGGCAATTGCACACCGCCGCCGGCGGGCCCGTCGGTGCGCCCATCTACGCCTCGATCGACGACGACCCCACCTTCGACCAGTACAAGCGGCAGGTGGCACCCTATCTGCGCGGTTGGGAGAGGGTGCTCGGGCACCAGCGTGTGGGCGTCTACGCGAACTCCAAGACCATCGAGTGGGCACTTCAGGACGGGTTGGGGTCGTACTTCTGGCAACACAACTGGGGGTCGCCCGGCCGGGTGGCCCACCCGGCAGCACATCTACACCAGGTGGAGATCGACAAGCGCAAGGTGGCCGGCGTGGGGGTCGACATCAACCACATTCTTAAGCCGAGTTTCGGTCAATGGGACTAATGCTTACCGGATAGTAAGTTTTTTCAGCAAACTTGACCGGTGAGCGAAAGCTGGAAGGCGGGACCTCCGGCCCAAAGTCGGCAAGGGTAACCTCGACACTCTCGACACTCTTGCTAACGACTATTTCCAGATAACGATTTAGTAACAATACTGCCTTGATCTGCACTTCTATCCTACTCAACCGTAACCACCTGCATGCAGGACATTTGTTCGGGAAGGGTTTGGGTCCGCACCGGCGGCGTGTTATTCAACCGCTGTTACCCGTGCGTAGAACTCGCCAGTAACGATTTCTACGGTAAAAACCGTGCAGTCTCTTATGACACTCTTAGTGCAGCCGGCGTGGCCGAGTGACCAGTTCGGGATTTCTCCGGGCGGGAGGGCCGCGGCCGAGCCAGCAGGTTCGACGCCGAATCGCACAGGCGCAGGCCGACGCCCGGTACTGAGCCCCTACTAGCCGAGACGACCAGGCGCAGCGCGATAGCCCGCGATGAGGGACCGAGGAGACAACACGACGTGACGATCAACGACCAGCATCGCGCCGCCACCGCAGCCGGGAACGGCGAGATCTCGGAGCCATTGTCCGGGGCGCACGCACTTGTCGATCGGTTGCATGCCGGGGAGCCGTATGCGGTGGCGTTCGGTGGCCAAGGCGGCTCCTGGCTGGAGAACCTGGAGGAGTTGGTCAACTCGGCCGGGATCGAGTCCGAGATCACCGCCCTGGTCGGGGAGGCGGAGCTGCTTCTGGAGCCGTTGGCGCGTGAGCTGGTGGTGGTGCGTCCCATCGGTTTCGAACCCATGAAGTGGATCCGCGCGCTGGCTGCCGATGAGCCGCTGCCTTCGGCGAAGGATCTCACCAGCGCGGCGATCTCCGGACCCGGGATTCTGCTCACCCAGATGGCGGCGATGCGTGCGCTCAAGCGTCAGGGTCTGGACCTGAGCGGTCATCCGCCGGTGGCCATTGCCGGCCATTCACAAGGTGTGACAGCCGTCGAGTCGCTGAAGGCCCATGGCGCGCGTGATGTCGAGCTGCTCGCGATCGGCCAGTTGATCGGTGCCGGGGGATCGCTGGTCTCGCGCCGCTGCGGAATGGTCGCCCGAGGCGACAGGTCACCGATGGTGTCGGTGACCAACGTAGACCCGGCGCGGCTTGCCGAGCTTCTCGACCGGTTCGCCGAGGACGTGCGCACGGTGCTGCCGCCGGCGTTGTCCATTCGCAACGGGAGGCGTTCGGTGGTCATCACCGGAACCCCCGAGCAGCTTGCCCGGTTCGAGCTGTACTGCCAGAAGGTGACCGAGAAGGAGGAGGCCGAACGCAAGAACAAGACGCGTGGCGGTGCGGTCTTCCAGCCGGTCTTCAGTCAGGTCAACGTCGAGGTCGGGTTCCACACGCCCCGATTGGCCGGCGGCGTCGACCTCGTCAACGAGTGGGCCTCGCGCACCGGTCTGGACCCTGAGCTGACGCGGCGCCTGAGCGAGATCATTTTCGTCAATCCGGTGGACTGGGTCTCGGAGGTGGAGGGCCTTGCGGCCGCGGGCGCCAAGTGGATCATCGATCTGGGCCCCAGCGATACCGTCACCCGCTTGACCGCCCCGGTGATCCGGGGGCTGGGCATCGGGATCGTGCCCGCGGCCACCCGGGCCGGCCAGCGCAGCCTGTTCACCGTCGGCGCCGCCCCGGCGATCGCTCCGGCCTGGTCCAGCTACGCGCCGTCGGCGGTCACGTTGCCGGACGGCTCGGTTAAGGCGTCGACGAAGTTCACCCGGCTGACCGGACGTTCGCCGATCCTGTTGGCCGGCATGACCCCGACGACCGTGGACGCCAAGATCGTCGCCGCCGCGGCCAACGCCGGCCACTGGGCCGAGCTGGCCGGGGGAGGTCAGGTCACCGAAGAGATCTTCGAGCGGCGGCTGAAAGAGTTGGTAGCACTGCTGGAGCCCGGCCGTGCCGTCCAGTTCAACTCGCTGTTTCTGGATCCGTACCTGTGGAAGCTTCAGGTGGGCGGCAAACGGCTGGTGCAGAAGGCCCGTCAGTCCGGAGCGCCGATCGACGGGGTGGTGGTCACGGCGGGTATCCCCGACCTCGAAGAGGCGGTGGAGCTGATCGAGGAGCTCAACACCGTCGGGATCAGCAACGTGGTGTTCAAGCCGGGCACCCTCGAGCAGATCAAGTCGGTCATCAAGATCGCCACCGAGGTCCCCGACCGGGATGTCATCGTGCACATCGAGGGCGGCCGCGCCGGCGGCCACCACTCTTGGGAGGACCTCGACGACCTGCTGCTGGCGACCTACGGGGAGCTGCGCAAGTACCCCAACGTCACCATCTGCGTCGGTGGCGGGATCGGCACCCCCGAACGTGCGGCCGAATACCTCTCCGGCGAGTGGGCCAAGGCCTACGGCTTCCCCTTGATGCCGGTGGACGGCATTCTGGTCGGTACCGCCGCGATGGCGGCCAAGGAGGCCACCACCTCGCCCGCGGTGAAGCAGATGCTCGTCGAGACCACCGGCACCGACACCTGGGTGGGGGCCGGCAAGGCGATCAACGGCATGGCCAGCGGCCGTAGTCAGCTCGGCGCCGACATCCACGAGATCGACAACACCGCCTCGCGCTGTGGCCGTCTGCTCGATGAGGTCGCCGGCGACGCCGACGCGGTTGCGGCCCGGCGCGACGAGATCATCGCGGCCATGGCGGACACCGCCAAGCCTTACTTCGGCGACCTGTCGGACATGACCTACCTGCAATGGCTGCGGCGCTACATCGAGTTGACCATCGGTGCCGGAGACAGCACCGCCGACACCGCCGGCCCCGGCAGCCCGTGGCTCGCCGACACCTGGCGGGATCGCTTCGAGGAGATGCTCACTCGCACCGAATCTCGGCTGCATGAGCAGGATTTCGGTCCGATCGAATCGCTGTTCAGTGCTGTGAGCCCGGATCGTCAAGCGCTGCTCGACGATCCGGAACGGGCGATCTCGTTATTGTTGGACCGCTACCCCGATGCCGAGTCGGTCAGACTGCATCCGGCCGACGTGCCCTTCTTCGTGACGCTGTGCAAGACGCCCGGCAAGCCGGTGAACTTCGTGCCGGTTATCGACAAAGACGTCCGGCGCTGGTGGCGCAGCGACTCGCTATGGCAGGCCCACGACGCCAGGTACAGCGCGGACCAGGTCTGCATCATCCCCGGCACCCAGGCGGTGGCCGGGATCACCCGGGTGGACGAGCCGATCGGCGAGCTGCTGGACCGCTTCGAACAGGAGACCATCGACCGCGTCCTGAAATCCGGGGCCGAGCCGGTCCCGGTGACGTCGCGCCGCCAGGCCCGCGACGACATCAGCGGACCGCTGGCCGTTGTGCTGGATTCGCCAGACGTGCTCTGGGCGGGGCGCACCGCGATCAACCCGGTGCACCGTATCGGTGAGCCAGGCGAATGGCAGGTCAACGATGTGCCCGGGAAGCCCAGCGCCACCCACCCCGGCACCGGCGCCCGGCTAGAGTTGGCCGCCGATCGGGTTCGCGGGCAGGTGCAGGCCACCTTGAGTGTCCCGTTGTCGGATACCTGGATCGACATCCGCTTCACCTTGCCGTCCTGCACCGCCGACGGTGGCATGCCGATCGTCACCGTCGAGGACGCGGCGGAGGCAATGCGTGCGGTCCTCGCCATCGCGGCGGGCGTCGACGGGCCGGAGTCACTTCCGCGGGTCGAAAACGGCACCGCGATCCTCAGTGTCGAATGGGATCCGGAGAAGGTGGCCGACCACACCGGCGTCACGGCCACCTTCGGCGCGCCGCTGGCGCCCGGACTCACGCTGGTGCCGGATGCGCTGGTCGGGCTCTGCTGGCCCGCCGTGTTCGCGGCTGTCGGCTCGGCTATCACCGAGGACGGCATCCCGGTTGTGGAAGGTCTGCTGAGCCTGGTGCACCTCGACCACGCGGCTCATCTGCTGCAGGCGATGCCGACATCGAAATCCGAATTGACCATCACTGCAACCGCTTCGGCTGCAACCGATACCGAGGTCGGGCGGGTGGTGCCGGTAACCGTGACGATCCGCGACGCGGGCGCCGACTCTGCAGCGGGTGTATTGGTCACCTTGCAGGAGCGCTTCGTCATCCGCGGCCGGACCGGATTGCGCGAACTAACCGATCCGCCGAGCGCCGGGGGGGCCATCACCGACAACGCCACCGACACTCCGCGCCGCAGGCGCCGCGACGTCGTCGTCACCGCGCCGGTCGATATGAGCGCGTTCGCGGTCGTCTCCGGCGACCACAACCCGATTCACACGGATCGGACGGCAGCGCTGCTCGCCGGTCTGAAAACGCCGATCGTGCACGGTATGTGGCTTTCGGCGGCCGCCCAACACGTCGTCACGGCCACCGACGGCCGCGCCACGCCGCCGGCCCGGCTCGTCGGGTGGACCTCCCGATTCCTGGGAATGGTGCTGCCCGGCGACGAGATCGAATTCCGGGTCGATCGCGTCGGTATCGACCGCGGCGCGGAGATCGTGGAGGTGTCCGCCCGGGTGGGCTCGGACCTCGTGATGTCGGCGACGGCACAACTGGCAGCACCTAAAACCGTGTATGCGTTTCCGGGACAGGGCATTCAGTCCAAGGGCATGGGCATGGACGTGCGCTCGCGCTCCAAGGCAGCGCGAAAGGTCTGGGACTCTGCGGACAAGTTCACCTGTGAAACGCTGGGCTTCTCGGTACTGCACGTGGTTCGGGACAACCCGACCAGTTTGATCGCCTCCGGGGTGCACTACCACCACCCCGAGGGCGTGCTCTATCTGACGCAGTTCACCCAGGTCGCGATGGCGACGGTGGCCGCGGCCCAGGTCGCCGAGATGCGGGAGCAGGGCGCGTTCGTCGAAGGGGCCCTGGCCTGTGGGCACTCGGTGGGCGAGTACACGGCGCTGGCCTGTGTCAGCGGTGTGTATCCACTGGAGGCACTGCTCGAGGTGGTGTTCCACCGCGGCTCCAAAATGCACGACATCGTTCCCCGGGATGCTGCAGGTCGGTCGAACTACCGACTCGCGGCGATCCGGCCGTCCCAGATTGATCTCGATGACGACGACGTGCCCGGCTTCGTCGCCGAGATCTCCGAGCGGACCGGCGAGTTTCTGCAGATCGTCAACTACAACCTGCGTGGCGCGCAGTACGCGATCGCCGGAACCGTGCGCGGTCTGGAGGAATTGGAGAACGAAGTCGAACGTCGCCGGGAAATCAGCGGCGGCAGAAGGTCGTTCATTCTGGTTCCCGGAATCGACGTGCCCTTCCACTCATCGGTGTTGCGGATCGGCGTCGCCGACTTCCGTCGCTCGCTGGAACGGGTGATGCCCCGGGATGCCGACCCGGCACTGCTTGTCGGAAAGTACATCCCGAACCTGGTGCCCAAGCCCTTCTCGCTGGACCGCGACTTCATCCAGGAGATCCGCGACCTGGTGCCCGCCGAACCGCTGGACGAGATCCTCGCCGATTACGACACCTGGCGTACCCAGAAGCCTCGGGAGTTGTGTCGCAAGATCGTCATCGAGTTGCTGGCCTGGCAGTTCGCCAGCCCGGTGCGCTGGATCGAGACGCAGGACCTGCTCTTTATCGAGGAGGCCGCCGGCGGACTAGGTGTCGAGCGGTTCGTCGAGATCGGAGTGAAATCGGCACCGACCGTTGCGGGTCTGGCCAGCAACACGCTCAAGCTGCCCGAGTACTCGCACAACACCACCGAGGTGCTCAACGCGGAGCGCGACGCCGCGGTGCTGTTCGCCACCGACACCGATCCCGAGCCGGACATCGATGACTTTGGCGGGGAATCCGCCGATTCTGCTCCGGTCACTGAAACGCCTGCGCCGCAAGCGGCTCCGGCCGAGGTGCCCGCTGCTTCCGCTCCCGCCACGGGGGCCGTCGCCCGCCCCGACGACTTGGGATTCGACGCATCGGATGCGACCATGGCGCTGATCGCGCTGTCGGCCAAGATCCGCATCGATCAGATCGAGCCGCTGGACTCCATCGAGTCGATCACCGATGGCGCGTCGTCGCGGCGAAATCAGATGCTGGTCGATCTTGGGTCCGAACTGAACCTCGGTGCGATCGACGGCGCCGCGGAGGCCGATCTGGCCGGTCTGAAGACACAGGTGACCAAACTGGCCCGGACCTACAAGCCGTTCGGCCCGGTGCTGTCCGACGCCGTCAACGATCAGCTGCGCACCGTTCTCGGCCCGTCTGGCAAGCGTCCCGGCTATATCGCCGAGCGAGTCAAGAAGACCTGGGAACTGGGCGACGGCTGGGCCAAGCATGTCACCGTGGAGGTCGCCCTTGGTACCCGTGAGGGTTCGAGTGTGCGCGGCGGCGCGCTCGGCGGTCTGCACGACGGTGCACTCGCGGACGCGGCAAGCGTGGACAGGGCCATCGATGCCGCGGTGGCCGCGGTGGGCGGACGACACGGCATCGCGGTGTCGCTGCCGTCCGCCGGTGGTGCCGCCGGCGGAGTCGTGGACTCTGCGGCCCTCGCCGAATTCGCCGAGCAGGTGACCGGACCCGGCGGGGTTCTTGCCACGGCGGCCCGCGCGATCCTCGATCAGCTGGGGCACAGCACCGCCGTCGTCACACCCGACCCGGCAGCGGACGCTGAGCTGATAGACCTGGTGACCGCCGAATTGGGTTCGGATTGGCCACGTTTGGTCGCCCCGGCATTCGACAGCCGAAAGGCCGTGCTGCTCGACGACCGCTGGGCCAGTGCGCGTGAGGATCTGGTCAAGATCTGGTTGATGGATGAGGATGACCTCGAGTCCGACTGGGTGCGCCTCGCCGAGCGGTTCGAGGGGGCCGGTCATGTGGTCGGCGCTCAGGCAACCTACTGGCAGGGCAAGGCACTGGCGGCCGGGCTGAATATCCACGCTTCGCTCTACGCGCGGGCCGCCGCAGGTGCGGAAAATCCGGGGAAGGGGCGCTACGCTGACGAGGTCGCCGTTGTGACGGGCGCCTCGAAGGGGTCGATCGCGGCCTCGGTGGTGGCGCAGTTGCTCGAGGGCGGTGCGACCGTGATCGCTACGACGTCCAGGCTGGACGACAGCAGACTCGAGTTCTATCGCGCGCTGTATCGGGACAATGCTCGCTTCGCCGCACGGCTGTGGGTTCTTCCCGCGAACATGGCCTCTTACAACGACATTGACGCGTTGGCCGAATGGGTCGGCACGGAGCAGACTGAGAGCCTGGGGCCGACGTCGATCCACCTCAAGGACGCGCTCACCCCCACCCTGCTGTTCCCGTTCGCCGCGCCCCGGGTGGGCGGCGATCTGTCCGATGCCGGGTCGCGCTCCGAAATGGAGATGAAGGTCCTACTGTGGGCCGTGCAGCGGCTCATCGCCGGACTGTCCCGTATCGGAGCCGACCGCGATATCGCGGCCCGGCTGCACGTGGTGCTGCCAGGTTCGCCGAACCGCGGCATGTTCGGTGGTGACGGCGCGTACGGAGAGTCCAAGTCGGCGCTTGATGCCGTCGTATCCCGGTGGAAGGCGGAGACATCGTGGGCGCAGCGGGTCAGCCTGGCGCACGCACTGATCGGCTGGACCCGGGGCACCGGCTTGATGGGTCACAACGACGTAATCGTTGACGGGGTCGAGGAAGCCGGGGTGACCACCTACTCGACCGATGAGATGGCCGGCATGCTGCTTGCGCTGTGTGACGTCGAGATCAAGGTCGCGGCCGCGCGGGAACCGGTGCGGGCCGACCTGACCGGCGGACTGGCCGAGGTGGACCTGGACTTGTCGGCCCTAGCCGCCAAAGCCCGCGAACAGGCCGCGGCGGCTGAGGACGGCCGTCCCGGTGACGACGACGAAAGCGGCACCGACGATCGTTTGATTGCCGCGTTGCCGTCCCCGCCGCGTCCGGCCACCCCGGTCCCTGCGCCACCGTGGAACGACCTCGACATCGATCCGGCCGATCTCGTGGTCATCGTGGGCGGTGCCGAACTCGGCCCGTACGGGTCGTCACGCACCCGGTTCGAGATGGAGGTCGAAAATGAGTTGTCGGCGGCCGGGGTCCTCGAGCTCGCCTGGACGACAGGCTTGATCAAGTGGGAGGACGATCCGCAACCGGGTTGGTATGACACCGAATCCGGCGATCTGGTCGAAGAGTCCGAGCTGGTCGAGCGGTACCACGACGCGGTGGTGGAGCGGGTGGGCATCCGTGAGTTTGTCGGTGACGTGGCAATCGATCCGGATCATTCCGCGCCCCTCCTGGTGAGTGTGTTTTTGGACAAGGACTTCTCTTTCGTCGTGTCCTCGGAGGCCGAGGCGCGGGCATTCGTCGACTTCGATCCCGAGCACACCGTCATCAGCCCGGTGCCCGACAGCACGGACTGGACCGTAATCCGTAAGGCGGGCACCGAAATCCGGGTACCCCGCAAGACGAAGCTCTCCCGCACGGTCGGGGCGCAGATCCCCACCGGTTTCGACCCCCAGGTATGGGGGATCACTCCCGATATGGCCAGTTCCATTGACCGGGTGGCGTTGTGGAACCTGGTCGCCACAGTGGATGCATTCCTCTCCGCGGGGTTCTCGCCGGCAGAGTTGATGCGGTGGGTGCACCCGAGCCTGGTCGCCAGTACGCAGGGCACCGGGATGGGCGGTTTGACGTCGATGCAGACCATGTTCCACGGCAACCTGCTGGACAAGAACAAGCCGAACGACATCTTGCAGGAGACGTTGCCTAACGTTGTTGCAGCCCATGTGATTCAGAGCTACGTCGGGAGTTATGGATCGATGATCCATCCCGTCGGGGCGTGCGCTACCGCGGCTGTCTCGCTCGAGGAGGGCGTCGACAAGATCCGGTTGGGCAAAGCCGAACTCGTGGTCACCGGCGGCTATGACGATCTGACCCTGGAAGCCATCATCGGCTTCGGCGATATGGCCGCCACCGCGGACACCGAGGTGATGCGGTCGAAGGGGATCAGCGATGCGCGCTTCTCCCGCGCCAATGACCGGCGCCGACTGGGCTTCGTCGAGGCCCAGGGCGGCGGCACGATTCTGCTGGCCCGTGGCGACCTGGCGGTGAAGATGGGGCTGCCGGTGCTCGCCGTCGTCGCCTACGCGCAGTCCTTCGCCGACGGTGTGCACACCTCCATTCCAGCCCCAGGGCTCGGTGCACTGAGTGCCGGCCGGGGTGGCAGGGATTCGGTGCTGGCCAGGTCGCTGGCGAAGCTGGGTGTGGGTGCCGACGACATCGCGGTCATCTCCAAACACGACACTTCGACGCTGGCCAACGATCCCAACGAGCAGGAGCTGCACGAGCGGCTGGCCGATTCGCTGGGTCGATCGGACGGCGCTCCACTGTTCATCGTCAGCCAGAAGAGCCTCACCGGGCACGCCAAGGGCGGTGCGGCGGTCTTCCAGACGATGGGCATGTGCCAGATTTTGCGGGACGGCGTGATCCCCCCAAATCGCAGCTTGGACTGCGTCGACGACGAACTGGCTACGTCGTCGCATTTCGTGTGGCCGCGCGAGACGCTGCGGCTCGGGGTCAAGTATCCGCTCAAGGCCGGTTTGGTCACCAGCCTCGGGTTTGGTCATGTGTCGGGCATGATCGCCCTGGTGCATCCGCAGGCATTTCTGGCCGCTCTGAGCGCCGAGCAGCGGGAGGCGTATTCCAGGAAGTCCCGGGAGCGGAGCCTGGCCGGTCAGCGTCGGCTGCTCTCGGCGATGGCCGGCGGAAAGCCGATGTACGAGCGGCCGGCCGACCGCCGCTTCGATCAGGAGCATCCGGAAAAGGTGCAGGAGGCCGCGATGCTACTTGATGCAGCCTCGCGACTCGGCGAGGGCGGGGCGTACTAGTCCGCCCTGCAGTGAGATAACGTGCTGCGATGTGGGCATTGTCGGGATAGGTATCGATCTGGTCTCCATCCCGGAGTTCGCCGAACAGGTGGACCGGCCGGGCACGGTGTTCGCCGAGACGTTCACTCCGGGTGAGCGGCGGGATGCAGCCGACAAGAGCTCCTCGGCAGCGCGCCATCTGGCTGCGCGGTGGGCCGCCAAAGAGGCGGTGATCAAAGCCTGGTCCGGGTCGCGGTTCGCCAAGCGGCCGGTCCTGCCAGAAGGCATTCACCGCGACATCGAGGTGATCACCGACATGTGGGGAAGGCCACGCGTCCGGCTTTCCGGCGCGATCGCCGAACACCTCAAAGAGGTGGCGATCCATCTGTCGCTGACCCATGAGGCTGATGTGGCGGCCGCGGTCGCCGTGCTTGAAGAACGCTGAAGGGCCCGCTGCTCCCACGCTTTTCCCGCGAGAGTTCCCTTCCGCGAGCAGTCGCAAATGTTCCCCGACACGCCGAAGCAAGGGGGCATTTGCGACTGCTCGCGGGGGAGAGGTGCGGGAAAGGGAGAGGTGCGGGAGAGGGAGAGGTGCGGGAGAGGGAGAGGTGCGGGAGAGGGAGAGGTGCGGGAGAGGGAGAGGGCTCAGTAGCCTGGCCTAATGGCCGATCTTGTTCAACGGGTTCGAGACGTGCTGCCGTCGGTGCGGGCCGATCTCGAGAATTTGATACGCATCCAGTCCGTCTGGGCCGACAAGGCCCGCCGTTCCGAAGTGCGGCGATCTGCCGCGGCGGTATCGACGCTGCTGTCGCAGGCGGGGTTCGGTGACGTGCGGATCGTGGCCGAAGGCGGTGCGCCGGCGGTCATCGCGAGGCACCCGGCGCCCACCGGGGCGCCGACCGTGCTGCTCTATGCACACCACGACGTGCAGCCGGAAGGCGACCACTCGCAGTGGCTGTCTCCACCGTTTGAGCCGAGCGAGCGCGACGGCCGGCTCTACGGGCGGGGCACCGCTGACGACAAGGCCGGCATTGCAACGCATTTGGCGGCTTTCCGAGCTCATGGAGGTAACCCGCCGGTAGGCGTGACCGTGTTCGTCGAGGGCGAGGAGGAATCGGGCTCTCCGTCGTTGGGGCGGATACTGTCGGTGCATCGCGATCTGCTGGCCGCGGACGTCATCGTGATCGCGGATTCCGACAATTGGAGTACTGACATCCCGTCGCTTACGGTGTCGCTGCGCGGACTTGCCGATTGTGTGGTCGAAGTGGCCACCCTCGACCACGGCCTGCACTCGGGAATGTGGGGCGGCGTGGTCCCCGACGCCCTTGCTGTGCTGGTCCGTCTTTTGGCCAGCCTGCACGACGACGACGGCAATGTCGCGATATCCGGCTTGCACCAGGAGGATGAGGCGCACGCGGATGTCGCTTACAGCCCAGAACGGGTGCGGTCGGACACAGGACTGCTCGACGGTGTGCGCGAGATCGGTTCCGGTTCAGTGGCGCAACGTCTTTGGTCCAAGTCTTCGATCACCGTCATAGGCATCGACGCCACGCCGGTGGCACAATCGTCGAACACCCTGATCCCGCGGGCACGTGCCAAAGTCAGCATGCGGGTGGCGCCCGGGGGCGACGCGGCGGAGCACCTCGCCGCGCTGACCCGGCACCTCGAAACGCACGCGCCTTGGGGTGCGCAGGTCACGGTGACCCCCGGCGACATCGGCGAGCCGTATGCGATCGAAGCCAGCGGCCCGGTTTACGATGCGGCGCGAGCGGCGTTCCGGCAGGCATGGGGGAGCGAAGCGGTCGATACCGGCGTCGGGGGGTCGATCCCGTTCATCGCCGCCTTCGCGGAGGCGTTTCCCGAAGCGACAATCCTCGTGACCGGGGTCGAAGACCCGGACACCCAGGCGCACAGTATCAACGAGAGCTTGCATTTGGGCGTGCTGGAAAAGGCGGCGACTGCCGAGGCGCTGCTGCTGGACCGCCTCGGCTGACCTCGAACACGTTCTGCGCCAGCGACCTTGGTCACGTACCGCTGTCTACTTCGTCGAAGACCGTTATAGCCCGGGCAAACGCCTGCGACGTGACGCCCAATGGGCCGAACGGGTGGTCCAGTACGAAAACCAGGTACAGCAACAGGGCAAGCAATACGGCGACAGCGCCCGTGAGGACCATGTGACCGCGGCTGTTCTGCAGACGCAGGAAGGCGGTCAAGGCGATCAATACCAATCCGCCGAAGATCAGCGAAGCCCACAGCAGCGATGGTATGCGTGCCCTGGAGTCAAGGATCCGGGTGCTTCGGTCGGCGGCCAGCTCGGTCAGGCGTTCCAGGAATTGCTGGCTGATCGGACTGTTCGCGGCAGTGGAGTTCGGATTGCCTACGATGCGATACATCTCGGTAAGTGCTGCCCGGGCAGCGGGGCTGGTGTGCTCGAAATCGTGCTTTCCCCATCTCGGGTCTTGAGCTGCCTCAGCATATTCGCGCAACTGTTCGCGTATCTGGGACTGCTCCGGCTGTGGCATGGCGACCGTCTGGCGATACATCGTCGTCAACGTCGCCGCCTCGTCGGCAACATTGACTTCGGCTGAAAGGAATGCCTGCCATCCCACGACAACCGTGAAGCCGAGCAGCGCACCGTAAACGAGGCCGACAACAGTGACATACGGCGACAGCGCCGCGTTGTGTTCGGGGCCGGTGTCGGCAGCCAGCACGCGGTTCCCGAGCCACACGGTGACCACGGCTATCACCAAGGCCCCGACCAGCACACCGGTCAACAGCAGCCAAGCCCCGACTGGTCCGAAGTCCGCCATGGCTGCCGGCCGGCCGCTCAGACGGAGAGGTCGCGTCGAAGCTTGGCCACGTGGCCGGTAGCGCGAATGTTGTACTGCGCCAGCGTGATCGTGCCGGACTCATCGACTACGAAGGTCGACCGGATCACTCCCTGCACGGTCTTTCCGTACATGGTCTTCTCGCCGAAAGCGCCCCACGCTCGCAGGACTTCGCGGTCGGGGTCGGAGAGCAGTGGGAAGGTGAGTTCTTCGGCCTGGCGGAACTTGTCCAGCTTTTCCGGTTTGTCGGGCGAGATTCCGATGACGTCCAGGCCGGCCCCGTTCAGCTCACCGAGATTGTCGCGGAAGTCGCAGGCCTCCTTCGTGCACCCAGGGGTGGACGCCGCCGGGTAGAAATACACGATGACCTTGCGCCCCCGGTAGTCGGAGAGCTTGACGGTGTGTCCGTCGGCGTCCGGCAGCGCGAACGGTGGCGCCGTGTCGCCGACCTCGAGTCGGCGCGTCTTCGACATCTGCGGTCCTCCTGCGGTGGATCGGTTCGATCTGTCGGTCGGGCGCCGCCGTCGGCGCCGGCTGATTTAGGGTAGTGCGGCAAGGCGGAGTGTTCGCAACATGGGTGCAACTGATCGTTGAGGGGTAGACGTGGCGGATCGGGATCCCGACAGCATCAAGCAGGAGATCGATCAGGCGCGCGAGCAGTTGGCGATGACTGTCGACTCGCTCGCGAGCCGGGCCAACCCGCACAGGATCGCCGATGACCTGAAGGCGGGTGTGGTGCGCTTCGTCAAGAAGCCCCCGGTGGCTATTTCGCTAGCCGCGGCGGGGGCCTTGTTGATCGCGTTGACGGTGCATAAGCTGCGCAACCGCTGAAGGGCGGCTCAGCGCCGACGGCTCGGGCGGAGCCATTCGGTCAGCGAGAACCCCGGGGGATTGGCCACTCGGCCGAGGCGATTGCAGGAGTACTCGGTCACGGCAAGTTGCGCAGCAACGCCAGCAGCGGTGTCCGGGCTATCGCCACAGCACGGCGCCGAATCGCCTGAACTTGACATCAGCTAATTCCCCAACTCTTCTCGCCACGATCCGCATCCTGCGGAGGTGGTGCGCATCAGCTAACAGGACCCTAGCATCGATCGGCCCTCTTTGCCCAGCGCAATCGATATTGGGCGCGAGATCGACGGGGTTACCGTTACTGAGAGCGGCCGTTGAGTCAGCTGTGGCGGTGGACAAGGTCAGCGACTTTCAGCACAGTCGTGTCGCTGATGCCCAGGTCGTCCGGGACAGTTTCAGAATTACCGCAGAGCTACAGTTTCCGGGCTGCCGCGGCGGCTCTGCGATCCGCGGGCCGGGCGGCCGTGGTGGCCCAGGTGGATGTCCTCTACTCTGGCGCTGTCCCGACGAGCACCAGGAGACGATCAATGGCATGGTTCCTCGCTCTGCAAGGCCCGGCGCAGGCCAGCCACCAGTCATCGGTCTACGAACTCCAGGGCGCGACCGATGTCGACCAACTCGCCCAGGAGTTGGTGAGCGCGGCCGCGAGTGACCGGGTGGTGCCGATTCCGGCGATGCTGCCGCAGAACACCCGCAAGCGGCAGAAGGTCACTCTCTATGTCCGGCCGGCGGCTTGGGGGATGTGGACGTTCTATGAGCTCTCCGATGAGGATCGGCGACAGCTGATGAAAGAGAACCCGCTGCTCAATGCGATCCAGCAGCATCAGCGGGAACACGCCGCACAGGGCGGTCCCGGACCGGCGAACCCACTGCTCGGCGGGCCCGGCCCCGGGGTCCGGTAACACTTCGTTCCGGCAAGACCAGACAACCGACGCTGTGACCACAGTCTGATGCCCTGGGCCGTGGCACCGTCGGGGCGGCCACGCCGCGAAACCTTGTGGAAACATCTATCCGGATTCCGTCCGTCCGCGGGATGGCACGCGCTAGAGTTTGCTGCGTCGTCTACCTCGGGGGGAACTTTGAGCGCTGCAAGGTATGTCGGTCGCGTCGGTGGACTCGCGGTCGCATTCGGGGTCGGCACTGCGGTGCTGACCGGCTATGGCGTCGCCTCGGCCGATACCACTTCCGGCGGCGAGTCGAGCTCTACCTCGCAAGGATCAGCCACCTCGGGTGGTATGTCGGCGTCGTCGTCCGCCGGTGCCGCGCATGATTCCAATGATGCTGGGTCGCCGCGATTGGGTTCGACCTCGGATGGCTCCGACGTCGCCAGTGATGGGGACGATTCGGCGGCCGATGATGTTGATTCCCGCGACGGCGCCTTGGACGAGGCAGACATCGACGCCATCGAAGATGCCGATGAGGCAGCGCCGTCGGACTCGGCGCAGATGACAGCCGGCGAGGATCAGTCCGAAGCCCTGGCCTGGTTGTCCAGCCCTGAGGCGATGGCAGGCCGGGCGGCAGCCGACCCGGCACCGGCCAGCCAGGCGGCGATTTCGGTGCCGACCCCCGGCCTTGACCTCGTCGGCGCCGGGGTCGAGCCGCTCGCCGGCGATGAACCGGCGGCGCCCCCCGCCGGTTTGCCAGTGGACTTGGCGATGGCCGCAGCCGCCCGCCGAGAAAATATCGGCGGCATCTTCACCAATCCGATCACCGTCGATCCGACGATCGGCTTCGTCGACGGCGTCATCGAGGGTGGCATCAACGGTCAGACCACGACCGGCGCTCAGCTGATCTATACCGTCACGGGAGCCCCCCAGCACGGGAAGGTGTTCGTGCACCGCAACCAGCAAACGGGCGATGCCCCCCCTGACCCCCTTGCCGGGGTGTACAACTATCTCCCGGATTCCTCGCTGCTGGCCCATCGCGGCACCGACGAATTCACCGTCATGGTGAGCGAACTGAGCGGTTTGATGACGCTGTTAAAGGAGATCCCGCTGCTGGGGGCGTTCGTTCAGCCGATTGTGTTGAGGCTGCAGGAGATTCCGATTCTCGGCGCGATTCTGCAGCCGATCATCGGGTACCGGACGTTTGCGACGGTGGACGTCGACATCGATGAGCTGGTGCCGGTGAACGCTCCGGTCGCGTTCACCTCGTATGTGACGTCTTTCGACGGGGTGCAGATCAGCACCAACTTCTTCCCAGCGGCCGGGTTGGCGCCGGGCGAGAAGGCGCGGACGATTCTGAACGGCCCCGGGCTGGGTGCCCCGGGAAATATCAACGCCAAATCGGTGATGACCACCTTTGACTTGGTCCCGGGTATGGTGCCGCTGCGCGACGCCGGTTACAACGTGGTGACATGGGATCCGCGAGGCGAGCACGCCTCGGGTGGCATCATGCAGCTGGACAACCCGTTCTACGAGGGCCGTGACACCCAGGCCATCATCGAATGGGTTACCGGACTGTCAGAAACCCTGCTCGAGGCGGCCGGTGATCCGGTCATGGGGATGGTCGGCGGTTCCTACGGTGGCGGGATCCAGTGGACCACGGCCGGCATCGACGACCGGATCGATGCCATCGTGCCGGTCATCGCCTGGCACTCACTCAACGAAGCGCTCTATCCCACTGAGCTATTCAAGACCGCAGCGGGTGACCTGCTGGGAACCGTCCTCCGGACGACTGGCGCCAGGGTCAACTCCCAGATCTATCCCGCAATTTTCCTTGGTAGTCTCTTCGGTCACATCACCCCGACCCAGCAGGCTGTCCTCGGCAGCGCCGGCCCCACCGTCCTGGTGAACGAGATCACCGCACCCGCCTTGATTATCCAGGGCACCGTCGACATCTTGTTCGACCTCGCGCAGGCCTCAGAGAACGCGAAGATTCTTCAGGACAACGGTGTTCCGGTGCAGATGCTTTGGGTCTGCGGTGGACACGGAAGCTGCTTGTACCCGACGAATCCGAACCAGACCGAGCTCATCCTGAAGTCGACGATGGATTGGCTGGATAGATATGTGAACGACAACAGCCTGGCTCCTACCGGTCCGACCTTCCAATGGTTCGATCAGAACGGCGATTACCACTTCTCGGAACTGCTGCCCACGGACCCGGTTTTTCACGGACCATCGCTGGGCGCCGCGGGTCCCGGCGGGCCGCTGCCGATCGTGCCGGTGGGGGGTGGTTCGAGGACGTTGCATGCCACCGAAGCAAGAATTGCGGTCAATCTCGAGATTCCGCAGGTCCAGGAAACAACCTTGCTGGTTGGTACCCCTGAATTGACGTTGACCTACCAGGGGCGAGGCACTCACAGTCACATCTTCGCCCAGCTTGTCGACAACGCGACCGGGTTGGTCATCGGCAACGCCGTCACACCGGTGCCGGTGACTTTGGACGGCCGCCTTCATGAGGTGACCCTTCCGATGGAACAGATCGCCTTCACGCTGGAGCCGGGCAACTCGATCAAGCTTCAGGTGTTCGGTTCGGCCCTACAGTTCGCGCATATCGGAAGCTGGGGCTTGGTCGATATAGATGGTGTCGCGACGAAGCTGCAAACTGTGGGCAACATTCAGGAAGATGCGTCGGTTGTTGAGGCCGGTGCCGTTGCTGCAGCTTAGACCTGCGCACGGCTGGCAATCCGAAGTCTCGTTCCCGTCCAAAACTCGCCCGAACAGGCGATACTGACTCCAAAGCGTGCGTCGATTCGCGTCGTTGCGGACTCATGGAGGGATAGGCGAGATGGCAAGACGACCCTGGACGATCGCGGTAGTGGGCGCTGCGACGATCACCGTGGCGTTGACTCTCAGTCCCGGCGTGCAGGCGGACCCGATCGATATCCCCGAGCCGCCTCCGGCCCCTGCACCGATATTGCCGGACCCGACCAACATCGACGCTCAGATACAAAACAACATTCCACAGGTCAACGTTCCCTCGGTCGCATGTGCGCCCCCGATTCTGGTTGACAATTGTTTCAACCCATAACCTGCGGATAAGTCGGGCAATGGGGAACGCGCGAACAGCCTGCATGACCGTCGCTCTGAGCGGAGCGGCAATTATTGTGGCACTCGCTTATGGCCCCGCTGGGCAAGCGGACCCGGTGGCCACTCCCGGTCCGCAACCTGGCCCTCAGGTTCCCGATAACGGCGTTGGTTGTGGCACGACGTGTCCGCCCTGGAAGTTTCCGGACGACGGTTCGTGCGTGCCTCCTGCTTCTTTCAACCAACCAATGTGTTTCTGCTTGGCTATTATCCCGGGTCCTGCGGGAGAGACTGGTCCGTGTTAGCCGCCTTGGGCAACCCGTCTCTAATTTCGAACCGGAGGCGTTGGGTCTGCTAGTGGACCTCGGTGCGCCGTCAGGTTTTCAAACCCAGACTGGGGTGCTGGAAACCAAGCTGAACTTGCCTCTGCCGTATGTATTTTCATCCTGAACGGACAGTTGGTGCATAGTATTTGGTCACCGAGTAATCAACCTGAAGAGCCCGTAATGCGTTGTGTACCAGCAACTTAAAGTCTTTGAGAAAAATGACCACAACGACGTCATAGGGCATCCGGCAGGATCTTGATGGCTCCACGTTCCGGTGCGCCCTAAATCGACCGACAAATCGTCGGGTAGATCACTTGTCCTGCAACATCTGGTCGTTGCCGCTCGGCGAGGGCAAGCAGGAGGCAGTCGGGTGGTCGCCAACAGAGAGGTCGGCCTGGTGCGTGAAGGAGGGCACCGTAGAGTTGCCACTATTCCTCGTCGTGTGCGCCATTACGGCGGTATTGGTGACATACTTGGGCGGGCTCCTGGGTTTTTCTGCCCCGCGTGGTCCCACTCCCGGGCGCGGCAGGTATGTCAGCTGCTACCCGGCCTGTTCCCTTTCCCCTCTCACATGCTCGACCGTTATCAGGAGATTTCGCATACCTATCGATGAGAATCCATCGGCGCTGACTGAGGCGCTGCAACGTTGCGAGTCCGAGCCTATCCATATTCCGGGTTGCATTCAGCCCGTGGGGGCGTTGATGGTGGTGGCCGGTGACACCACCCAGATCCAACAAGTCAGTGCCAACATTGGGCGTTTTTTTGGTGTGCCAGCGGCGGCGGCGTTGAAACAAACGTTGGCGGACTTAGTGGGTGAGGACAACACTCAGAGGATTCGAGATGTGCCGGTGCGGGGCGACCTGCAACCGTCACTGCCAGCATTCTTCCGCTTCGATACCGGTCAGCAGATGCCTTTCCTTGCGGTCCAGGTCCATCACGTCGACGGGGACTGGGTGATCGAAATGGAACCCTGCGACGAAACCGAGCAGCAGTATTACAGCCAACTGTTCGTTTCCAACCGCAACTCCTTGTGGCAGTCGGACACCGAAAGTGACATTGGGCACTACTGTGACCTGATCGCCCAACAGGTTCGTGAGCTCAGCGGTTTCGACCGGGTCATGATCTACCGCTTCGACCATGAGTACAACGGTGAGGTAATTGCCGAGAGCCGCAGCGACCGGCTGCCTTCGTTGTTGGGGCATCACTTCCCGGCCGCCGACATTCCCGCCCAGGCCCGCCGCTTGTATGCCCGTAACCTGATCCGGATACTGTCCGATATTGATGCGCGGCCGGTGGCTCTGGTGCCCGCCGTCCATCCGGTCAGCGGCAAGCCCCTAGACATGTCCTATTCCGTATTGCGCAGCATGTCACCGATTCACATCGAGTATCTGCGCAATATGGGCGCTCACGCCAGCCTCAGCATTTCGCTGATGGTGGGCGGCAAGCTGTGGGGGTTGATCGCCTGCCATCACGCCGAGCCCCGCAGGGTTCCGTTCCAAATCCGGGACCTCGCTGAGTTCATCGGCAAGACTGTGTCGCTCAAGCTGACCAGCCTGGAATCCCTGGTCCGCAGCAACTATTTCAATGAGGTGCAACACACGCTGGTGGCCCTCAGCCGCAACGTGCGCCAATCCGACAATTTGGCCGAGGCGCTTGAACAGCTGGGCAACGACGTCCTGGGCCTGACCCGGGCCACCGGGGGCATCATCGGCATTGGCGGCAGTCGTTACACCTTCGGTGAGGTGCCGCCAGCCGACGACGTCGATTCCTTGGTGACCTGGTTGGCCGGACACTGGGACGACGACGTTTATCACACCGATTGCCTGGAGAGTAGCTACCCTCCGGCGGCGGTCTTCGCCGACTGTGCCGCCGGGTTGCTGGCGGTTCGGTTGGACCCAAATTTCAACGATTTCGTCCTTTGGTTGCGACAAGAACGGGTACAGGCCATCGCCTGGGCGGGCAATCCCGAAAAGTCACTGGTGACCGGCCCGGAGGGTCCCCGTATCGAACCTCGCCGCTCTTTTGCCAAATGGGTCCAGGAGCAACACGGCCACTGCCTGCCATGGACTTCGGTCGAAACCGACGCCGCACATACGCTATCTCTGACCTTTGTCGAGGTGCTCAAGCGGAAGGCAATGGCCTCGGAGAGTAGGCGGACCGAGTCCAGACTCAAGTTCCTGGCCAACCATGACCCTCTGACACGCCTGCCCAATCGCCTACTGCTGACCGAGGAGCTCGAGCAAGCCCTCGACAATGCAGCCGCCCACAACGACAACCTCGCTGTCATCTTCATCGACCTCGATCATTTCAAGGACATCAACGACACCCTGGGCCACCTGGTGGGCGACCGCTATCTGCAGGAAGTCGCCCGCCGCCTGGAGTTGTCCGTGCGCCGTTGGGATCTCGTAGGCCGCTGGGGGGGCGACGAGTTTCTCATCGTCATCGAAGGACTACGTAGCCGGGAGTCGTTGGTCCACATGATCAGCCGCCTGGAACTGCGATTGACCACACCGATGCTGGTCGACGGACACAGACTGAGCCCCACGGCCAGCATCGGCGTCGCCCTCTACCCCGACGACGGCCTAAGTGCCGAGTCGCTGGTGCATGCCGCCGACGCTGCCATGTATCGGGCCAAGAAGAAGGGCCGTAACCGTTTCGAGTTCCATACCCGAGCCTGACAGAACCGGGGCCCATTCGTACTGCCAGAGCTGTGGCGACTGCCAGCCCCATCTCATCATGGGGACCTGCTGGCGGACCTTGTGCGCCGTCAGGGTTTCGAACCCCGGACCCGCTGATTAAGAGTCAGCTGCTCTACCAACTGAGCTAACGGCGCGCGTGTGAGACAATAACAGGCCCGTCGGCGCGGTGAGAAATCATCACCTGTGCGCGGTGACGGCGACGACGTCGATGTCGCGCCGGCAATCGAATTGCCCGTAGACTCGGCGCCAACGACGAAGTCCGTCGAAACAGCCCTGTAGTCCTGTATGTGAGGTGAAGCGGAAGATGTCGCAGGTCAACTCGGGTAGCCGGGTGCGACGCAGCCGGGCCTGGCTGGTGGCTGCGGCCCTGGTTCCCGCAGTCGTGTTCGCATTGTCTGCCTGCGGTGGGAGCCCCGAAGAAGTCCAGCCCCGGGTGATCGCCGACAAGGGAACTCCCTTCGGCGATCTCCTCGTTCCCAAGCTCACATCCTCGGTTCAGGACGGTGCGGTGGGTGTGAGCGTCGACTCGCCGGTGACCGTCAGCGCCGAGTTCGGCGTTCTGGGCGCTGTCACGATGGTCAACGAGGCCGGCGAAACGGTGGCCGGCCAGCTGTCCAAGGACGGGCTGACCTGGGAGACAGCCGAGCCGCTCGGGTACAACAAGCGCTACACGCTGACCGCCCAGTCGCTGGGCCTCGGCGGCGCGACCAGCCGGCAGATGACGTTCGAGACCCACTCGCCCGAGAACCTCACGATGCCCTATGTGCTGCCCAACGAGGGCGAGGTGGTCGGTATCGGTCAGCCCATAGCCATCCGTTTCGATGAGAACATCCCCAACCGGATCGCCGCGGAACGGGCGATCACCGTCAAGACCAATCCGCCCGTGGAGGGTGCTTTCTACTGGCTGAATAATCGCGAAGTTCGTTGGCGCCCAGCCGAATACTGGAAGCCGGGGACGACGGTTGACGTCGCGGTGAACACCTACGGGGTGGATCTCGGCGATGGTCTGTTCGGCCAGGACAACGTGTCCACCAGCTTCACCATCGGCGACGCCGTGATCAGCACCGTGGATGACAACACGAAGACGTTGACCGTGCGCCGCAACGGCGAGGTGATCAAGAGCATGCCCGTGTCGATGGGCAAGAACAGCACCCCGACGAACAACGGGACCTATATCGTCGGGGACCGCCGCGCACACATGGTGATGGATTCCTCCACCTACGGTGTGCCGGTCAATTCGCCGAACGGCTATCGCACCGAGGTGGATTGGGCCACCCAGATCTCCTACAGCGGCATCTACGTCCACGGCGCGCCATGGTCGGTGGGCAGCCAGGGCTACAGCAATGTAAGCCACGGCTGCATCAACGTCAGCACCAGCAACGCCCAGTGGTTCTACAACAATTCCAAGCGCGGTGACGTGGTCGAGGTCGTCGGCACGGTCGGATCGACGTTGTCCGGCGTCGACGGCTTGGGCGACTGGAACATTCCGTGGGAGCAGTGGAAAGCGGGTAATGCAAGCGTCTGACGGGATCGAGTCGAGCGGGATCGACGTCTGACGGGTGTACCGAAGACGCCGCCGGATCGATCGGCGGCGTTCCCGGCTTCGGGGTGGCTGACGGGACTCGAACCCGCGACACCCAGGATCACAACCTGGTGCTCTACCAACTGAACTACAGCCACCATCGCCGCTACGCGGCGTCGTTGATACTAGCGGCTGGAGCCCTCCGCGGCCGAATCATTCGGCCGGCCGTCGCCGCCCGGCGTTGCGATCTCCGCGGCGATGGCGGCGATCTCGCTGGTTGACGGGCCTGGCGGGGTGACGAAGGCGGTCTGCCGGTAGTAACGCAACTCACGAATCGACTCGTGGATGTCCGCCAGGGCGCGGTGTGCGAGGCCTTTCGCCGGCTGGCCGAAGTAGATCCTCGGATACCAGCGGCGGCACAGCTCCTTGATCGAGCTCACGTCGATCATCCGGTAGTGCAGATAGTCGTCGAGCTTCGGCATGTCCCGGGCGATGAACCCGCGGTCCGTTGCGATGGAATTGCCGGCCAGCGGGGCGGTCTTGGCCTGGGGAATGTGCGTGCGGACGTAGTCGAGCACCAACGATTCCGCCGCGGCCACATCCGTTGTCGAGGCCCGCACCTCATCGATCAGGCCGGACCTGGCGTGCATCTGCGCAACGACGTCGACCATCGAGTTCAACGCATCATCTCCGGCGTGGATCACCACATCGAGGCCGTCGCCGAGGATGTTGAGCTCGGAGTCGGTGACCAGCACCGCGATCTCGATGAGCAGGTCGGACTCCAGGTCCAGGCCGGTCATTTCGCAGTCGATCCACACCAGTTCGTCACGCACAGCGTTCAACAGTATGCCCCCGCGAGCCACGATGCCCCACGAAGTGGGCAGGCCGCACCAACTCAAAACGCCGCCAAGTCCGAAGCCGTCAAGTTAGAAGGCTTCCAGGTTCGAAGTCCCCGAGGTTCGAAGCCCCGAAGTCCGGCGGCGTTCTGACCCGTCTTTCGGACTCGCCGAACGTTAGGGTTCCACGCATGACCCTGGAGCCCACAGTTTCTTCCGCACACCAGATTGCCGCCGGTTATCAAGCCGAGGGCGTTGCGCTGGAGCTCGGTGCGGTGGTGGTCGAGGGGGTGTGCGACCCGACCGCGCAAGTGCGTATTCCGCTTGCCACCGTCAACCGGCATGGCCTGGTCGCCGGCGCGACCGGAACTGGAAAGACAAAATCGCTGCAGGTGCTGGCCGAGCAGCTGTCGGCGGCGGGCGTTCCGGTGCTGATGGCCGATGTGAAGGGGGACCTTTCGGGGCTTTCCACACCGGGGCAGTCGGGTACCAAGATCGTCGAGCGGGCCGCTGAAACCGGCGATCCCTGGACGCCGACGTCGTACCCGGTGGAGTTCCTGTCGCTGGGCACCTCCGGGACCGGCGTCCCGGTCCGCGCGACCATCACCAGCTTCGGTCCGATCCTGCTCTCGAAAGTGTTGGGGCTCAACCAAACCCAGGAGTCCACGCTCGGTCTGATCTTCCACTGGGCCGATCAGCAAGGGTTGGCGCTGCTGGACCTCAAGGATCTTCGCTCGGTCATCCAGTTCCTCACCAGCGACGCAGGGAAGCCGCAACTCAAAGCTCTCGGGGCGGTCTCTTCCAGCACTGCCGGGGTGATTCTGCGAGCCCTGGTGAACCTCGAGGCAGAGGGCGCCGACACGTTCTTCGGCGAACCCGAACTGGAGCCCGCCGACCTGATGCGGCTCGACCCGTCGGGGCGGGGCGTCATCACCCTGCTCGAGCTCGGCACCCAGGCGGCCCGGCCAGTGCTGTTCTCCACCTTTCTGATGTGGGTACTCGCCGATTTGTTCACGACGCTGCCCGAGGTGGGTGACGTCGAAAAGCCCAAGCTCGTCTTCTTCTTCGACGAAGCACACCTGCTCTTCACCGACGCGTCCAAGGCTTTCCTGGCTCAGGTCGAGCAGACGGTGAAGCTCATTCGCTCCAAGGGGGTCGGAGTGTTCTTCTGCACCCAGCTGCCGACCGATGTTCCCAACAACGTTCTGAGCCAACTCGGAGCGCGTATCCAGCACGCGCTGCGCGCCTTCACCCCGGATGATCACAAGGCGCTGTCGAAAGCGGTGCGAACCTATCCGAAAACCACGGTGTACGACCTGGAGTCGACGCTGACCTCGTTGGGCATCGGCGAGGCGGTCGTCACCGTGCTTTCCGAGAAGGGGGCCCCGACGCCGGTGGCGTGGACCAGGATGCGCGCGCCGCGTTCGCTGATGGACACCATCGGTCCGGAAGCCATCGCCGCCGCCGCCGCGGCCAGCCCGCTGCAGGCGGCCTACGGTAATACCCTCGACCGCGCCTCGGCTTACGAGCGTCTGCTCGCCACGCTGGCTCCCCCGGAAAAGGCCGGACCCGTGCCCGCTCCCGAACAGGTCATGCCGGTGCCGCTACCCGCCGATCTGCCCCCGATGCCCCCGCCGGTACTGCCGGCCGAACCGGGCTTCCTGGACAAGATGATGGACAACCCGGCGGTCAAGAGCGCAATGCGGTCGGCGGGCACCGTCATCGGCCGTGAGATCACCCGCAGTATTTTCGGGACCGGCCGCCGCAGGCGCAGACGCTAAGAGCCGCCGAGCTTCTTGTATACCGCACCGACGATAGGCGCGACGATCGAGCGCGGTGCGTATCCGCTGGCCGCCGACATCGCCTTGGACGTAACCCCGGGCACGACGCGCATCTTGTTGCGCTCCAACCCGTCGAGGGAGACCTTCGCGGTGTATTCGGTGGAGATCCAGAGGAAGTCCGGGATCAGACGTTCAACCAGCGACTGCTCGTCGGGGTCGGGTAGCTCGGTGCGTACCGGCCCCGGCGCCAGCACCGTGACGTGTACCCCGGCCGATTTCAGCTCACCACGCAGCGACTCGCTGAAGGTATTGGCGAACGCCTTGGTCGCGGCGTACGTCGCGTTGTTCGGGATGGGTGAGTTACCGGCCGCCGAACCCGAGATCAGGATTCCGCCGCCGCCGCGGGCCACCATGCCGGGCAGGACAGCAAGTACCAGGTCGTGCACACCGAGCACGTTGAGCTGGACCTGCTTGCGTTCCTCGGCGGGATCGAGTGAGGCCACCGCCCCGAACGTCGCGGTGCCCGCGTTCGCGCACAGGATCGAGATGTTGCGCTCGGCCAATTCCGTACAGAGGGCCTCGCGTTCGGCGGGATCGGCCAGGTCGACGGCCCGCACTTCAACCGTCACCGCGTACTGCTCACGCAGCCGGTCGGCCAGAGCGGTAAGCACGTCTTCGCGTCGAGCCGTGATGATCAGGTTGTGGCCACGGGCGGCCAACTCGACCGCCAGGGCTTCGCCGATGTTTTGCGACGCGCCGGTGACAACGGCCCGGGCATCGGTGCTGGGAGCGGGTACTGACATGGGCCGGACTATATCGTGGGCGTCCATGAGCAATTCGCCGCCGCTGGCGGGCCCAGCAGGGGGCGTCGCCTCCCGGTCGCGAGTGTTCGCGTGGGCGTTGTGGGACTTCGGCGCCACCGCCATCAACGCGATTGTGGTGACGTTCGTCTTCTCGGTGTACCTGACTAACTCCGTCGGCGACGATCTTCCCGGTGCCACCAGTCCGGCCAGCTGGCTGGGTCGGGCGCTCGCGTTGGCGGGGTTAGTGGTCGCGCTGATGGCACCGGTGACCGGGATCTGGGTCGAAGCGCCGGCCCGCCGTCGTCGGGTGCTAGCCATGCTGACCGGGCTGGTTGTCTTGTTGACGGCCTCGATGAGCCTGATCCGTGACGACCACCGCTATCTGTGGCCGGGATTGGTACTGCTGGCCTGCACGGCGGCTTGCAGCGAGCTGGCCACCGTCCCGTACAACGCGATGCTGCGGCAGTTGTGTACGCCGCAGAACTCCGGGCGGGTCTCGGGATTCGGTCTTGCGCTGGGGTATTTCGGCAGTGTGCTGTCGCTGCTCGTGGTGTACCTGGGTTTCATCTCCGGCGACGGCGATACCCGCGGCCTGCTGGGTCTGCCGATTGCCGACGGCCAGAATGTGCGGGCCGCGATGCTGTTGATCGCCGCGTGGTTCGGGCTTTTCGCCCTGCCGTTGCTCATCACCGTCCCGTCCCCGCATGGGGGAGCGCCGACGCAGCGCGTCGGGGTGGTTCGCGCGTATCGCCGGCTGTGGGCAGAATTGGGCGCCGAGTGGCGCCGCGACCGAAACTTCGTCTACTACCTGGGCGCCAGCGCAGTGTTCCGGGACGGGCTGGCCGGGGTGTTCACCTTCGGCGCGATCCTGGGGGTGAACGTGTATGGGGTGTCGCAAGCCGATGTGCTGCTGTTCGGGGTCGCCGCGAGCGTGGTAGCTGCGACCGGGGCCGTGCTGGGTGGTCATGCCGATGACTGGATCGGCTCAAAACGGGTGATCGTGGTATCCCTGACCGCGATGGTCGCCATCGGCGCAACGTTGATCGCGGTGTCAGGCCAGACCGGTTTCTGGATCTGCGGACTGATGCTGTGCCTGTTCATCGGGCCGACGCTGTCGTCGGCTCGGACACTGATGTTGCAGATGGCCGACCGCGGGAAGGAAGGCGTCGCGTTCGGCCTCTACACGATGGCCGGCCGAGCCGCGACCTTCCTCGCGCCGGCGTTGTTCGCACTGTTCATCGACATTTTCGACAGCGACCGCGCCGGCCTGGGCGGGCTGATCGTCGTACTGCTGCTGGGTCTGCTGGCAATGCTGGCGGTTCACGCGCCGCACTCTCGGGTAGGCCGCTGGGCTTAGCCAGGAGCCGCGCAGATGGTCAGACCGACGCCCGTCCGCTGCTCCACCTCGATCCCGTTCACGGTGATCGAACAGGTCAGCTCGCGGCCGACGTTGATGATGCTGATGCTGGCCGATCCTTCGGCGGGTTGCGGCAACGACACCAACTTGCTCCACGGCAGCAGCACGTTGAACTCCGTTTGCAGCAGACCGCCGGAGTCGACGTAGGTGATGTTGATGACGCGCCCGCTGCCTTCCACGATGTAGATGACGCTGTCGGTAGCCCCGCGAACGCTGGTCTCGGTTGGTGGCGTCGCCGATGTCGAGGGCAGGGTCGGCAGCGGCAGCAGCGGCGTGGTGGGCGTTCGCGAGGTCGTGGTCGGGGTCCGTGGCGTCGCGGTGGGAGTGGAGAAATCTGGTTCGGGCGCTGACGGAAGCGGGGCCAGCACCGTGTGCTGTCTGGAGCTGTTGACCACTACCAGTGCGATAACCAGACCCACGACCGTCAACACTGCGACCCCGGTGACTATCCATAACCAGCGGGGAGCCTTCGAACCGCCGGGTCTCTCGTCATGATCGGGCTGATGCTGCGGGCCGAATTGTCCTGCCCCGGAAGGATCGTAGCCATAGGGTGAATACGCGGGGAGGCGCTCGGTCGGGCGGGACGGCGGGGGCTGGTATGGGGGCCCGTACTGGGTCTGGCTCGCGTATGCCGGATCCGAATAGCCGGAGGGGCCGTAGCCGAACTGCTGCGTCGGCTCGTTACCCGCTCCGGAGCTCCATTGCTCGTCGCGTCCGCGGTCCGTCATGCCCACCTCATGGCTGCAGGGTACCTGTGCTGCCGCCCCGCGCGCTGATTTGCTGTCCGAGCCTCATCGCAACGGTGGAACATGCACAATCGAGCATCGTGGTACTTCAGGTTCGTCGGCTTTACGGTGCTTCGATGTCGCCGGACGCCACCGCGTTCGCACATCTCATCGATGACGGTGGATATCCGCGTGCGGTGCAGCGGTTTCTGCGCGGATGGCGGGCGAGTTCCTATCGTGACGTCGAGTTGCCCGTCGAGGGGCCGGTCACCAGGGTGCTACATTCCGCCGATGGACACTGGCTTGCCTGTCAGGTAGCGCCGGCAGGCAGCACCCGTAGCCAGATCTGGGTGGTGACAACCGAGCCCGACGACCGGGACGCCCGCAGAATCGATCAGTGGCCGTCCGGCGTCGAGGGCACCGCCGAGCTGATCGGTTGGGACGGCGCCCTGGTCGCCGCGATTCTCACCGGCGAGGACGGGGTGGGCAGCTCATGTCTGATAGACCCCGCGGCGGGCACCACGACGATCCTGGATCGCCGCTCCGGCGGCCGATTGGTCGATGCCTGGGCAGGTGCCTCGTTGGTACGGGTCGGTCCGCGCGGCTACCGCGATCTGATCATGTTGCGTGGTCTCACCGAGATCGCCCTGCTGCCCTTCGATCCCGGCTCAACCACCGACACCGGCATCATTCTCGACGACCACAGCCCGCGCAGGCTGCGCTCGGGGCCGGAGGGCGAGACGCTCGAGTTATACCAACCGGCCAAGGAATACGGACTCAACAGCGCCGAAGGCTATGTGCGCGCACTCGTTCGCAGTGAGAACGGTGCCGAATATGCCCGGCTCGTCGAGGTGACCACCACCGCCGACGGCGTGTCCTATCAGGTCGTGGCGGAGCGTTCGGACTGTGAACTCGATGAGTTCACCGTCAGCGATGACCTCTCGACCGTAGCCATGCTGTGGAACATCCACGGCGCCAGCGAGTTACAGATTCTCGAATACGCCGACCAAACGCTGCACGACCCCATTCCGCTGCCCGGCATGGTCGGCAGTGAGCTGAGCATCAGTGCCGGCGGGTCGATGCTGGCGCTGACGGTGGAGGGACCAGCCAAACCACCGACGGTCGAGCTGGTCGATCCCCGCACCGGCGAGTGGGAGCCGGTGGATCGGAAGCCCAGCAGTGGGCCGCTGGCCGCCGACCCCACCTTGGCGAGGGTCACGGCGCGCGACGGTCTGCAGTTCACTGGCTGGCTGTTCGAGCCACCTGCGGGCGTTGCCACGATCGGCGCAATGCTGTTTCTGCACGGCGGACCCGAGGGTCAGGGCAGACCGGGCTACAACGAGTTCTTCCCGTCCTTGCTGGAGGCCGGCATTTGCGTGTTCCTGCCCAATGTGCGCGGGTCGGGTGGCTTCGGTCGGACTTTCATGCATGCCGATGACCGAGAGCGGCGTTTCGCCGCGATCCACGATGTCGCCGACGCGGCGCGGTTTCTCACTGACAACGGTCACGCCCCCGTCGGACGGGTCGCCTGCTGCGGATGGTCCTACGGCGGCTACCTGACGCAGGCGGCACTGGCTTTTCACCCGGAAGAATTCGCCGCAGGCATCAGCATCTGCGGAATGAGCGACTTGAATACCTGGTACCGCGGCACCGAGCAGTGGATCGCTGCGGCCGCCTACCCCAAGTACGGTCATCCGGTCAGCGATCGCGAGTTGCTCGAACAACTGTCCCCGCTGTCCCGCGCGCCGGCCGTGACGGCGCCTCTTCTTCTGGTGCACGGCCTCAACGACACCAACGTCCCGCCGAGCGAGTCGCAGCAGATGTGCGATGCGTTGCGGGAACTGGGCCGGCGGACCGAGCTACTGACATTCGAAGACGACGGCCACGAGATCGACAAGCGGGAGAATCGAGCGGTCCTGCTAAAGGCCATGAATGCCTGGCTCACCGAGGCTTTCGACGGCTGATCCGGCCGTGTTGGTGGTTCCTCGAAACGGTTTATCGAAATTGTCTGCCGGGTAAACTCTTCCCGCGTGCACCAGCGAGGTGTGCAGATGGAGGGGTATGGCATGCGGGGCGCACTCGGATTCATTGTGCTCGTCTGGTTATTGATCGGCGTCTTCGCCGCGTATCAGCGGGACTACTTCAAAGGCGGCGAAGCCACCTGCGCCACCGCTGGAACCATCGCGTTGACAGTGGTGGCAGGACCGCTGAACTACGCAGGGGTCAATCCGAAAGTCACGGAATGCGATATCCCGCAACCCAGCCAGTAATCCATTGAAGGCTCAACTCACGGAAGGGAATAACCATGATCGTTCTGGGTGCAATCCTGCTCGTTCTCGGTCTCCTGCTCGGTATGCAATTCCTCGTCTACATCGGAGTCGTCCTTCTTGTCATCGGCGCTGTCTTCTGGCTCCTGGGCTCCGTCGGCCGACCTATCGGTGGCCGAAAAGTGTGGTATTAGAACTCAATTGGGTAGTCGTGCGGCTGAGGCCAGTGCGCCGACGGTCATCGCCCTCAGGACGGTCCGGGAGTTCGGCTCAGCCGCTTTCGCGGTACCGGGTTTAACACTGTGCGACGTGGAGTTCAGCAGCCCGAAGACTGCGTGAGCTGCAAGCCGCGCATCGGAGTCGGTGAGGGCGCGGTCGTGTCGGCGCAGGACGTCCACCCAAATCTCCACGTAATGACGTTGTTTGCGACGCACCTGGCGCTTTGCCGCCGGCGGTAAGTTGCCCAGGTCACGATCCTGGATGCGGATGAGGTCGGATTCGCCAAGCGCGAAGTCGAGATGGAAATCGATCAATCCCTGCAGCGCGGATTCGGCATCGTTCGATCGACCGACCACCTCGCCGGCTCCGGTCAACAACCTGCTGCTGATGCCGACCAGCAGCTCGACCAGCAGCGCCTCTTTGTTGGGAAAGTGGCGGTAGATCGCCGGGCCGCTGACCCCGGCGGCCGCGCCGATGTCTTCCAGGCGGACCGCTAGATAGCCGTGTTCGGCCATCAACCGTTCGGCAGCGGTCATCAGTTGAGTTCGGCGATCGGATTTTGCCCGGCTGCGCCGGGAAGTCTGCCCGGGGGCCGGCGGCAGCGGATCGTGCGCCGTCATCACCCGACCTCCAGCCCTTACGGTGGACACCCAGAGTTAATGGTGATTAACATACCATCGGTTAGCCTCGATTAACTCAACTTAGGCGGATTCGGCGATGGCGGCGCAGACATCACATCACGACGATCATGTCGCGCTGGTCGAACAGCTCAAGAGCAAGCTCGCCGTCGCGGCTCTCGGAGGGTCTGAACGCGCGCGCGAGCGGCATCTGAGCAGGGGCAAGTTGCTGCCGCG
This sequence comes from Mycolicibacterium sp., assembly GCA_050175175.1. Taxonomy (GTDB): domain Bacteria; phylum Actinomycetota; class Actinomycetes; order Mycobacteriales; family Mycobacteriaceae; genus Mycobacterium. The sequence goes on from JBFXJE010000013.1 coordinate 66,140, forward strand.
CGGGCGGGTCGACGGACTGCTCGATCCCGGCAGCGCGTTCCTCGAATTGGCTCCGCTGGCCGCCGATGGGATGTATGGCGACGAGTGCCCGGGGGCGGGCATCATTGCCGGAATCGGCCGGGTGGCGGGGCGCGAATGCATGATCGTGGCCAACGATGCCACCGTCAAGGGCGGAACCTACTACCCGATCACCGTCAAAAAGCATCTGCGCGCCCAGGAGATCGCGGCGCAGAACCGATTGCCATGCCTCTACCTTGTCGACTCTGGCGGTGCCTTCCTGCCCCGTCAGGACGAGGTCTTCCCGGACCGCGAGCATTTCGGACGCATCTTCTTCAACCAGGCGACCATGAGCGCCAGCGGAATTGCCCAAATCGCCGCGGTGCTCGGCTCGTGTACCGCCGGCGGAGCCTACGTCCCGGCGATGAGCGACGAAGCGGTGATCGTGCGCAACCAGGGCACCATCTTCCTCGGCGGTCCACCGCTGGTCAAAGCCGCCACCGGCGAAATCGTGAGCGCGGAGGAGCTCGGCGGCGGCGATTTGCACTCCAAGGTTTCGGGCGTCACCGATCACCTTGCCCACGACGATCGCGACGCCTTGCGGATCGTGCGCCGGATCGTGGGTACGTTGGGAACGCCGGCCGAGCCGCCCTGGCAGGTGGTCCCGGCGGTAGACCCGATCGCAGACCAGGCCGAGCTCTACGACGTCGTCCCGGTAGACCCGAGAGTGCCCTACGACGTGCACGAGGTGATCACCCGGATTGTGGACGGAGGCGAGTTCAGCGAGTTCAAGGCCGACTACGGCGCCACGCTGGTGACCGGATTCGCGCGCATTCACGGCCACCCGGTCGGTATCGTCGCCAATAACGGTGTGCTGTTCGGCGAGTCCGCAGTCAAGGGCGCGCATTTCATCGAACTGTGCGACAAGCGGGTGACTCCACTGCTCTTTATGCAGAACATCTCGGGGTTCATGGTCGGACGGGACTACGAGGCCGGCGGTATCGCCAAGCACGGCGCGAAAATGGTCACGGCGGTGGCCTGCGCGCGGGTTCCCAAGCTGACGGTCGTGATCGGCGGATCCTACGGCGCGGGCAACTATTCCATGTGCGGTCGAGCGTATTCGCCCCGCTTCCTGTGGATGTGGCCCAACGCTCGAATTTCGGTGATGGGCGGCGAGCAAGCCGCCTCGGTGCTCGCCACGGTACGCGGCGAGATGACCGCGGAGGAGGAAGAGGCCTTCAAGGCACCGATCCGCGCACAGTACGAAGATCAGGGCAATCCTTACTATTCGACGGCGCGGCTCTGGGACGACGGCGTGATCGACCCGGCGGATACCAGAACCGTTGTCGGGCTAGCACTATCGGTGGTCGGGCAGGCGCCGCTCGAGCCTGTCTCCTATGGCGTATTTCGGATGTGACTCAGAGATGACAACGGATTTCGGTGCCAGTTTCGACACCATTCTCATCGCCAATCGTGGCGAGATCGCGGTGCGGGTCATGCGCACGCTTCGTTCCATGGGTATTCGTTCGGTCGCGGTGTTCAGTGACGCCGACGCCGGGGCGCGGCACGTCGCCGAGGCTGACATCGCTGTTCGCATCGGACCGGCACCCGCCCGGCAAAGCTACCTCTCTGTCGAGGCGTTGCTCTCGGCAATCGAACGGACGGGTGCGCAGGCGGTCCATCCCGGATACGGATTTCTCTCGGAGAACGCACAATTCGCCCAAGCGCTGAGTACTGCAGGCGTCGTCTTCATCGGTCCTCCGGTGGCAGCCATCCAGACCATGGGAGACAAGATCGCCGCGCGGGCAGCGGTTTCGGCGTTCGGGGTGCCCGTCGTCCCGGGCATCTCCCGGCCGGGCCTGACCGATGCGGAACTGATCGACGGCGCCGGCGAGGTCGGATACCCGGTGCTGGTCAAGCCGTCCGCCGGGGGCGGCGGCAAGGGCATGCGCGTGGTCCATCACGCGGCCGATCTTCCCGGCGCGCTGGAGAGCGCGCGGCGCGAGGCGGCCTCCGCGTTCGGTGACGACACATTGTTCCTGGAACGCTTCGTGCTGAACCCGCGCCACATCGAGGTACAGGTCATTGCCGACACGCACGGCAATGTCGTGCACCTGGGTGAACGCGAGTGCAGCCTGCAAAGACGCCACCAGAAGGTGGTCGAGGAAGCGCCGTCACCGCTGCTGGACGCGGCCACCCGGGAACGCATCGGTGCGGCCGCGTGCGACACCGCACGCAGCGTCGACTACGCCGGTGCCGGCACCGTGGAATTCATCGTCTCGGCCGATCGGCCCGACGAGTTCTTCTTCATGGAGATGAACACCCGTCTGCAGGTGGAACATCCGGTCACCGAGCTGGTTACCGGATTGGACCTGGTCGAATTGCAGGTGAAAATCGCGGCCGGCGAGCAGCTGTCGGTCCGGCAGGAATCGGTGCGAATGGTCGGCCACGCGGTAGAGGCCCGGGTGTACGCCGAGGATCCGGGCACCGGCTTTCTGCCGACCGGGGGCGAGGTCATCGCGCTACGGGAACCTCGCGGGCCCGGAATCCGGGTCGACTCCGGACTGGCGGCGGGCACCGTTGTCGGCAGCGATTACGATCCGATGCTGGCCAAGGTCATCGCCCACGCCGATGACCGGTCGGCCGCGCTGCGTGCGCTGGACGCAGCGCTGGCCGACACCGCGGTGCTCGGGTTGACAACGAACGTGGAGTTTCTGCGATTCCTGCTGGCCGACCCCGATGTGGTGGCCGGCCGCCTGGATACCGGGCTACTGGACCGTCGAACCACCGATTTCGCCTGTATGCCGCCTACGGACGACGAGCTGATCGCGGCCGCGGCCTTCCGATGGCTGCAACGCTGGCCTGTGGTCCCCTCCAGCCCATGGGATACACCGTCGGGGTGGCGGATCGGGGGCTGCGCGCCGACGACGTTCCGGATGCGCGCGGGTGAACGAACAGATCACGTAGCGCTGACCGGCTCGCCCGAGGATGCGGAGGTGACGGTCGACGGTGGCGAAACCCGCACGCTGCGAGCATCTCTGAAGGATGACGGTGTGACGGTCACCATCGATGGGCTACGCCGGGAGTACCTGGCGGTCGCGGTCGCCGATCAGACGTGGCTGGCGCGGGCGGGTCATGTGGTGACGGTCGAGGAACTGCGCGAAGAGCCGGTGCGCCCCGACGACGAGCACAGCGGCGACGCAGAGCTGACTAGTCCGATGCCCGGTGTCGTCGTCGCGGTCGGGGTCGACGACGGTGACCATATCGACGCGGGCACCGTGGTGGTCACCGTCGAGGCCATGAAGATGGAACACGCGCTGGTCGCGCCGGTTTCGGGCGTGGTGGAGCTGAGTGTCGGCGCGGGTGAACAGGTGAAGGTGGGTCAGATGCTGGCCCGGATAACGGCAACCGAGGAGCAATCATGACCAACACCCAGGGGACCAATTCACCGGGGGCCGACGTGCTGACTACCGGCACGCTGCCCGACCATTACCTCGAGTTGGCCAGGACGGTGCGCGATTTCGCCCAGAGCGTCGTCGCTCCGGTAGCGGCCAAACACGACGAGGAGCACTCCTTCCCCTACGAAGTGGTTGCCGGGATGGCCGATATGGGCCTGTTCGGTCTTCCGTTCCCCGAGGAGTACGGCGGGATGGGTGGCGACTACTTCGCACTCTGTCTGGCGCTAGAGGAACTCGGCAAGGTCGACCAGAGCGTCGCGATCACGCTGGAGGCCGGGGTTTCGCTCGGCGCAATGCCTGTGTACCGCTTCGGCGACGAACAGCAGAAGCAGGATTGGCTGCCACTGCTGGCCAGCGGAAAGGCGCTGGGCGCGTTCGGATTGACCGAGGCCGGCGGCGGCAGCGACGCCGGCGCCACCAGAACGACCGCGAAGCTGGATGGTTCAACCTGGGTTATCAATGGCAGCAAGCAGTTCATCACGAACTCGGGCACCGACATCACCAAGCTGGTGACGGTCACCGCGGTTACCGGTGAAGTAGATGGTCGCAAGGAGATTTCGTCGATCCTGGTACCGGTTCCGACGCCGGGCTTCACAGCCGAACCGGCGTACAACAAGGTGGGCTGGAACGCTTCGGACACCCACCCGCTCAGCTTCGACGATGTGCGGGTTCCGCAAGAGAATCTGCTTGGCGAACGAGGGCGGGGGTACGCGAATTTCCTGCGGATTCTCGATGAGGGCCGCATCGCGATCGCGGCGTTGTCGGTCGGTGTGGCGCAGGGCTGTGTCGATGAAAGCGTCAAGTACTCCAAGGAGCGGCAGGCCTTCGGCCGCGCCATCGGGACCAACCAGGCCATCGCGTTCAAGATCGCCCGGATGGAGAGCAGGGCGCAGGTGGCCCGGGCGGCCTACTACGATGCAGCGGCGCTGATGCTGTCGGGCAAGCCGTTCAAGAAGCAGGCCGCCATCGCCAAACTGGTGGCCAGCGAAGCTGCGATGGACAACGCCCGCGATGCCACCCAGATATTCGGCGGCTATGGCTTCATGAACGAGTATCCGGTGGCGCGGCACTACCGCGATAGCAAGATCCTCGAAATCGGTGAGGGTACAACGGAAGTGCAGTTGATGTTGATCGCAAGGGAGCTCGGGCTGTGAGCGACAAACGGGTAATCGTGCAGCGTGGTCTCTGGTTCGAGGAGTTCGAGACCGGCGTACTTTACCTGCACCGCCCGGGGCGCACGATCACCGAGGCAGACAACGTGGTGTTCACCACGCTGACAATGAACACCCAGGCTCTGCATCTGGACGCCGCCTTTGCCGATGCGTTGCCGCCCTTCCATCGACGCCTTGTGAATTCGATGTTCACCCTCTCGACTCTCGTCGGACTCTCGGTGGCGCAACTGACCCAGGGCACCATCGTGGGAAATCTCGGATTCGGCGATGTGGCGTTTCCCAAACCGCTGTTCCACGGAGACACGCTCTACGCCGAGACCGAGATCACCGAAAAGCGGGAATCCAGAAGCCGACCGGGGGAGGGCATCGTGACCTTCGCCCATACCGGCCGCAACCAGGACGGCGACGTCGTGGCGACGGCGTCACGAAAAACTTTGGTGCGCAAGGCCCCCGAAGGACAGCACTGATGGCGCTGGTCGATAGCGGACCGGGCTGGTTGTTCTGCCCGGCCGACCGGCCTGAACGATTCGGAAAAGCTCTTTCAGTAGCCGATGTGGTGATTCTCGATCTCGAGGACGGCGTCGCGGCCAAGGACCGAGAGGCTGCTCGCAAAGCCCTGGTCGAGACCCCGCTGGACCCCGCTCGAACAGTGGTTCGCGTCAACCCCGTGTCCTCGCCGGACCACCCGTTGGATGTCGAGGCGCTCAGGGCCACCTCGTACCACACCGTGATGCTGGCCAAGACCGAGTCCGCCGACCAGGTCACCGCCCTGGCTCCCTTCGAGGTGGTCGTGCTCGTCGAGACGCCGTTGGGTGCCTTGGCCGTCCAAGAGTCCGCACAGGCGCACAATGCGGTCGCCGTGATGTGGGGTGCAGAGGACCTGTTCGCCGCGACCGGCGGTACGGCCAACCGCTGGCCCGATGGCACCTACCGCGACGTCGCCCGGCATGTGCGGTCGCAAAGTCTTCTGGCCGCCAAAGCCTTTGGCCGGTTGGCGCTGGATGCGGTCTACCTCGACATCAAGGATCTGGACGGACTGCGGGCGGAGTCAGACGACGCGGTCGCGGTCGGGTTCGACGCTAAGGTCGCCATCCACCCGACCCAGGTTGCGGTTATCCGATCGGCGTATGCGCCGACCGCCCGGCAGATCGATTGGGCGCGTGCCGTTCTGGACCGTGCTCGTCGCGAGCGCGGGGTGTTTCAGTTCGACGGGCAGATGATCGACATGCCGGTGCTACGGCGCGCCGAGCGGATTGTTGCCTTGGCGCCGCCGCCGGACAGTCGATAACGCTACTTGCGTCGGGCGGCAGCCAATCTGGCGGCGAATTCCGGAGACTCGATTGATTCGACCTGGGGTCGGATCTCGACCTCGACCGCCAGGTGGTGCAGGTCGAGGTCCGTGGTGCCCGGATGCGCGGTGGCGCGCATCGAGGCCTTGGTGGCAACGACCACCTCGCGTGGAGCGCAGGCAGGACCTGCCGCCAGGGTTCGGGCTGCGGCTACCGGATCTTCGGCCACCGCAAGGGCGAGGCCGTGCCGGACGGCGGCGTCGGCGTCGAAGCGCATGCCGAACAACAGAGCCGCCCGCGCGGCCTGGGGTCCTATCGCTCGGTGCAGCATCCAGGTCGCGCCGCCGCCTGGGTGAATGCCGAGCTTCTGGAATCGCGGGTCGAACAACGCCGACGGACCGGCGATCCGAACGTCGGCCGCCAGTGCCAGGTTCAGCCCGGCGCCGACCGCCGGACCGTTGACGGCCGCGATGGTCGGGAGCCTGCATTGCGCGACGGCGAGGAACCCGTCGTAGATGACCCGCAGCCCGTCCTCGGTGGCCGCGCCCAACGCGCTCAGGTCCGCGCCGGCGCAGAACGCCTTGCCCGCGCCGGTGACGATGACCGCGTGGACGTCGGAGTCGGCTTCGGCGCTTTCGACGGCGTCGCGAAGCGCCGCGCAACTCCGCGCGGTCACCGCGTTGCGCCGATCGGGATCGTTGATGGTGATGAGCGCAACGTGGTCTTCGACTTCGCTCAGGACGAGATCAGACATCCGCTCAGCGTAGTGGCGCGGCCGCCCCGGGGCTCCCGTCAGCTACAGCTTTCGCAGCAACGCGGCGGCCCGCACATCCTCGCCGACGGTCAGCGCGATCTGGGCATCGGGGATCGGCCCGGGTCCGCCCCGCCGTGACCACCGGATCGTGACGTCCTCGCCGTACTTGATTGGCCGGCGGTATTCGATTACCGACCGGTAAGGCGACCTGCAGACGTCCGGCTCGAGCGCCATCACTTCGTGGATGGCGTGCCAATAAGCGGTGTTGGTGACGTGTTCGAAAATGTCGATGTCAGTGCGGCGCAGCGGGAAAGGAATGACGGTGTCGACGGTTCCCGGGTTGTCAAGCCAGGGCCGCCACCTGAGCCGATGCTCAGCGGTGGTGGAAGCGAAGCGTTCGATCAACGTGTCCGAGACACGTTGCGGCGTAAGCGTCGTCGAGTTGATGGCAATCCAGAAGCCCTCGGTCTCGATGCGTCCGCCGTCGCTGCCGACGAGGTCGACGCGCATCGTGCACCACCGCGACGACAGTGCCGAGCACCACCGGGAGAACGAGACGTCGTTGGGAAATTCGATCGGTTCGATCACGTCGATCACGGTCCGCTGGACCAGCCAGTGTGGATGGTCCTCGGCTTCTCCGGCATCGACGAGGTTCTGCGCGCCGACGTCTTGAATGTAGCGGGCCACGCCGTCAAGTCGCAGGTGCAGTTCACCGTCGAGATCCCCGGTCGCGACCGGCCACGAGGTGCGATAAATGTATCCGGACGTGGGCATGGGGCGCAGGCGGCGGTCGACGGCAGCGGTGGCATCGGTGGGCATTGCGGCTCAGCCTACGGACCGTCACCGGGTTCGGGGAGTAGGTATCGCTCGGGGTGGTGGTAGTCGGCACGACGTCAGCGACCACCCCGCCTTGGAGGCTGGCCATCCGATCAGCCAGAACCTGCGCCGGAACCTCGCCGATCGCGAACAAGGCTTCAGCGATGGATGCCAGTGCGGTCGAGGCTTTCCGGTCGGCCGCGAAACGGACGAACCGCCCGCCGGAGAACGCCAGCACCGCGCAGAACAAGAACTATCCCGGCGCCATCCGGGCCCAATCGACCAGATACTGTCCCGTTGACGACACCATCGGCCGTTGCAGCCAAGGATTCTCACTGCGAGGCCGTCGGGCTTCCCGGGTGCGGCGTGCTGCTTGGAGGCGGTCGGGATTTGCCCCCCATTACCCTGACCGCTTCCTCGCACGAACCTTGTCGGTGTGCTGCTGCACAATCCTCGGTGCTTGCGTCAGCACCCGTGCCGTGGTCTGCCGGTCGGGGCCTTCCCGGCCGCTCAGTAGTTGTGGCAGTTGTTGACGGCTCTACCTATAGGACGGCCCGATGCGTTCAGAACGTTATCGCTGAAGCTGGGCCACCGCTGCGGCCCCACGATGCTGAACCCCGCCGCCGAATCCGCAGCAGAAGTGCGAGTCCACCACGGATACGGACCGTTCCCGGGGATGAGTCGCAGACCGTGATAGGCGGCGTTGGCATGTTCCCTGAGTCGATTACATTGCCCGCACTGTCGAGCTCCGAACTCGCCACGACTGCGGAGTATCCGGCGGGGATGAAGTTCGACTGAATAACCCACATCGGACCCAACGAACCCGCCACTGCCACCCCGTTCAATTCGCTGGGGGCGCAGTCGCCGACGAGGGTCCCCTCTTGGATGTAGGCAGGAGCGTTGGCCTTCGGGATGAACGTCCACGGCGGTACCTGGCTACTAGCGTTGACCTTGCCAGCGCGCCAAGCGAAAATACCTTCGTCGGCTTGTGTGGGGTTTAGAAGCAGCAGAAGACGCGACCCCGGCGTTGTTCCAGAGTTTTGGTCGCTCATCGTCTTCGCCAGGCCAGCCACGTCCGAACTATCCAGGGTGGTGGGTCCGGTGGTCAGTGCATGTGTCAGAGATGCTGAAAATGTCTTGGAAAGAGCCGGGTACGGAACATGTCACTCAAATTCCGAACTCCATAGCAGGGCACGCTGAACTCATTGAGAGGCCGTGGCGTCCGTGGCGAATTTCCAAGACCAAGTCTGGCGGGCGTCCCAATCATCGCCGGTGTAGCCAAGTTTCAAGGCGATCGGCGCGGGGATGATAGCGGGTCCGACACCGAATCGGATGCCTGCGAGAACTAGGCAGTGGCACCCTGGGGGGCGCATCACCCATTGTAGTTGTGTGGAATGCAAATACGCTCAACAGGTTCAAAGGTTTTCAGTCCGAATCGACAGTGCCGATTGAGAGTCCGTGAAGACAGTATTGAGGTCGAAGCCATCGGCGGTCTGATTGACGAGTACGCCGCCTTGGGCCCGATATCCTTGAGCCGTCAAGATTCTCCGATCTGTTTCCCAAGAACGCTAGGTCGGAGCGTGGGAATCCGCTGTTCAAAGCGATCCAGCAACATCGGCGGGAGCATGCGCAGCAGGGTGGAGCAGGCTCGGCCAGCCCATTGCCGGGAAGGCCGGGGCCCGGGACCCTCTGACGCCTGGAAGCCCGGCGGAAGCGGGGACGAAATGCGAATGAAACATGTCGGCAATTTCGTCCGTCCCTGCGGCTTGCACGGGGTAAAGTTTGCTGCGTGAGCTGGACTCGGAGGAAGTGTGAGCGCTGCTGGCTATAGCTATGTAGGTCGTGTCGGTGGGCTCGCAATCGCCCTCGGTGTCGGTACGGCCATCCTGACAGGCCATGGCGTCGCTTCGGCCGATACCGGTTCTGGCGACGCGTCGAAAGGATCCGTCGCCTCGGGCGGCTCGACAACCGCCCCAACATCGGGCAGCAGCGACCAGGACGTGACTTCTTCGAAGTCGCAATCGCCATCGGATGACGTCGACAAGGCGGACGTCGTTGACGACGAGGCTGACGATGCCGACGCGCTTGGCGCTGACCTGGACACAGACCACGGCGGCGGAGAACAATACGGCCTGGACATAGACGGCGGGGACGACGGCGCAGTGGAGGCGTCGATTTCCTCGCTCGCCACATCTGATGGGTCGACTCGCGAGTCAGAAGCGCAGTCCGAGGCATCGGCATGGTTGGCCAGCCCTGAGGCGGCCGCGGGTCGCGCTTCGGCGGAAACCGGCGGAGAGCCGGTCGGACCGTCTGGGCCGCAGGAGTTAGTGATGGCGGCCGCTGTGCGCCGGCAGAGTCTCACGAGCATTTTCGGAAACCCGATCACGGTCGATCCGGTGCTCGGTTTCACTGATGGCGTCCTCCAGGGCGATCTAAACGCCACCCCCGACCCGGTAACGTTGAATTACGTCGTCACCAAACAGCCCGATCAGGGTGGCAAGGTCACTTTCAACGAGCTCACCGACCCGGTCACGAAGGCCACGTACGAGAACGGCACCTTCTCGTACTTGCCGGATCTGTCGGTGCTGGATTCGGGTGGGTCTGAACAGTTCACAGTGATGGTGAGCGAGTATTCGTCGCTGGTGAAGCTATTGGCGCAGGTTCCGCTGCTGGGCGCCCTGGTTGAGCCGATAGTGCTGCGCCTGCAGCAGGTGCCGCTGATCGGGGGGCTATTGCAGCCCTTGATCGGGTACCGGGTGTTCACGCCGATCGATGTCAATGTCGGTGAGCTGGTGCCCGAGGGTGCCCCGGTGGCGTTCACCACTTTTGTGACGTCTTTCGACGGGGTGCAGATCAGCACCAACTTCTTCCCGGCGACCGGGCTGACCGCGGGGGAAAAAGCGCCGACGGTGCTCAACGGGCCGGGGCTTGGTATGGCAGGTAACACCGATCCGACGTCGGAGTTGGTAGCCCCGATGAACCTCGTTCCAGGCATCAAGCCGTTACGCGATGCCGGCTACAACTTTGTGAGTTGGGATTCGCGAGGCACTTACATCTCGGGTGGCGTGATGCAGCTGGATAATCCGTTCTTCGAGGGCCGCGATGTCCAGCACATCATCGACTGGGTTGCCACGCGTCCCGAGACTAAGCTTGATGCACCAGGGGATCCGAGCATGGGCATGGTTGGTGGCTCCTACGGTGGCGGCATTCAGCTGGTATCAGCAGGCATCGACAACCGAATCGAAGCAATCGTTCCGGCCGCCGCCTGGAATTCCCTCGTCGAGGCTCTCTATCCGACCGCGGACTTCAAGACATCGTGGGCGCTGCTGCTGATGGTGCTGCTTCAGCCGGCCCACGCGCGTATCAACTCGCAGGTCCCTTCGGCGATCCTCCTCGGCAGCACGTTCGGATTCATCACCGAGAGCCAACAGGCCACTATTGCCAGCAGCGGCCCCACCGTATTGGTAGACAACATCACTGCGCCAACCCTGTTGATCCAGGGCACCGTGGACGATCTGTTCACCCTTGAGCAGTCCACGATCAACGCCGGGATCCTGGACAGCAACGGCGTTCCGGTGAACGTAATCTGGGCCTGTGGTGGTCACGGCGTATGCCTCAACCCGCAGAACCCTGACCAGCCAAGGCTACTTGTCGAGTCGACGCTGAATTGGCTGGACAAGTATGTGAAGGGTAACGAGGCGGCGCAAACGGGTCCGCGGTTCCGGTGGTATGACCAGAACGGCGACCTCCATGCCTCGGAACTGTTGCCGTCGGACCCCGCGTTCTACGGTGAACCGCTGGCCAGGCTGGCCGGAGGCGGGCTCCTGTTGCTCAACCCCATCGTCGGTGGATCGGGGCCGCAGACGCAACCGCCAACGCCGCTGATCGTTGCGCCGGGGCTGGCCGCCCCGGCGGCGATCGCGATCGACATCGATGTTTCCGGACCGGTGATCACCAGAGAGATCGTCGGCGCTCCGGAGTTGACCATCACCTACTCAGGTCTAGGCACCAGCCGCCACGTCTATGCCCAGTTGGTCGATGATGAGACCGGGCTGGTGTTGGGCAACGTCGTCACGCCGGTGCCAGTGGACCTCGACGGCCGGACTCACACTGTGACGATCCCGATGGAGCAGATCGCATACACCATGGAGCCGACTGACCGGCTCACCCTGCAGTTAGCCGGTGCTACCTCGGTTTACGCCGATCTCACCCAATGGGGCTTCATCGACGTCGAAACTGTCGAGATCAGGTTGCCCACCGTGGCATTCCTTGAAGACGACGCCGTGGACCGGGAACTGGAACGTCTGTTTGCGACTTCGTAGAAGATCTAGAAACCTGTTTGACACATGTCGCGGACTTCGCCCGTTCCCGCTGCTTGCACGGATGTCGCGGCCCTCGTTGACGGCCCTGCGAATCATGTTGGCTAGCTGGGCCATCGCCAACACAGAGACGTGGTGCCGACACCGCCCTGCCCGGGCGCCATCCCCGCCAGTTCCGCGGCGCACGGGTCGGGCAGTCTGCTCAGATCCGGCCGCGGCCAATCGTTCTCGGTGGGCGAGGCCCAGTTCGCGATGCCACCGAGCACCGGGCCACGCCGCTGTGCCCGCAGTTCCTCCCGCAGCCCAGTCGGATCGAGTTGTTCGGCACTGCGCCGATGCAGGTGGCCAGGCTCGTCGATCATTCGCTCACCTGCCAGCTGTTGGCGTAGGCCGCCCAATTGGCGGCTGCTCGCAGGGGTCGTCGTCGCGGACCCGGTGTAAGTCCGACTTATGTGAGTGTCACGCGGCGGCTGAACTAGCCAATTGCAGCCGTTGGCTGCTATCCGCGTTCCGGTCAGCCGCGATGGTTGCCGGGCATTGCGGCGTTTCGCCCGGCAGTGGCCCAACGCCCGCTGGGCGATCGAAGGAGCAGCTGGTCTGGGGGCGCCGCTGACCGAACGGTTGCGCGCAGAACAGATCACGGTCATCGATGTCCCGGCGAAGCTGGCCGCACGGGTGCGGCTGTTGTCGACTGGGCACGGCCGCAAGAATGACGATGCCGACGCGCTATCGGTCGGTGTGGCCGCGCTGTCATCTCGCACACTCAATAGTGCTGAGATCGCCGCCGCAACAAGCGCTTTGCGTTCCATCGTCGAGAACCGTGATGATCTGGTGAAGATCCCGCACACAGACCGTCAACCGGCTCCACGTCGTGCTGACCAGATTGGTTCCCGCCGGTGCTGGATGTGAGCTGACCGCCGATCGAGCCGCCGAACTACTGCGCAGCGTTCGGCCCCGCGATGTTGCCGCTAAGACGCTGCGCGCCCTGGCCGTCGACCTGATCAGCGAGGTCCGCCAACTCGACCGCTGGATACACCTGTCAAAAAATCGGGCTCCCGTGTTGGTGGTGGGGCGTGTTGCTGGTCGCATGTCGCTGATCCTCCGCGCGGTTGAGGGGGCGGGCTGGTGGCTGGCCCGCTAATTGGTGGCCGGGGCGCACCTTGGGGTTGTTCCGGCGTCCCGGCCACCAAACCCGCATTTGGCGCCCTGCAGGTGGCGAGGCCCGTCACATCGCACCTCTCACATCCGAGGCTACGACCCCGAACTGGCGAAGCTGTCGGGACGCCGGGGGGTTGAGGCGGAACCCACTAGCGGTTCTCGGGTGGGCAATTGCGGGTGACAGTGGTGTTTCTGCCAGCCTGTTTGGCGTCGTACATGGCGGCGTCCGCGCGCGCGGTGACCGCTGATGCGGCCTCGCCGGGATGGGCCAGGGTGACCCCGATGCTCAGCGTTGCGTGGAGGGTTGTTCCGCTGTGGTGGATCGGTTCGGCGGCACGGCTGCGAATCTTCTTCGCGATCTGCGCTGCCTCATCGATGTCGTGCATGCCAGGCAGCAGCACCAGCATCTCGTCGCCTCCAGTGCGGCCGACCGTGTCTTCCTGACGTACACAGTCCCGGATCCGGGTTGCCAGAATCGAGAGTACGACGTCCCCGACGGCGTGCCCCCAGGTGTCGTTGATGTCCTTGAAGTGGTCGATGTCGCAGAACAACACGCCGAGATACCCGCCGGGGGATCTTTGGTTCTCCAGTGAGGACTCAAGGCGTGCACCCGCCTCGGCGCGGTTCACCAGCCCGGTGACGGCGTCGAACTTTGCCAGTCTCTCCAGTCGCTTCTCGGCCTCGACCTGCTCGTTGATGACGCGGAATGCCGCGATCACCCCATCGGTGTCGCCCTGGTCGTTGATGTAGGGCTTTCCGTGGCCCTCGACCCAGTGGTAGCCGCCCCCCGCGATTGCCAGCCGGGCACGCGCACTAACCGCTTCACCCTGAGCGACCGCCTGTAGCGAAGTGACCACAAGGTCGACGTCATCGGGATGTAGGCGGCCCAAGATGTCGGTACCGATCCATTTCTCGGGTGGATCCCCGAAGGGGGCCTGCACCGAGGGCGAGATCCACACGACCTCACTGCCGCGGAGCCGGAGGACAACGTCGACGCTGTTGTCAGCCAGCAGGCGGTAAAGCAGCTGAGACTCAGCGCGTTCCTGCTCGGCAACCGCGCGCTGGCTGCTCATGTGTTCCTTTTCGATCAGCAGCCTCTGTTCGCGCTGGCCGAAGTAGAACGCGACGCCACCCACAAGGATGGTGCCCATCGTTATCGACAGCACCAGCGCAGTTTCCTCGCGTACGCCCCCGGCCAGCAGTGCCCGCCGCAACAGCCCCATCATGATCGGAAGGCCGGTCAGGATGGCGGCAAACTGTGCCAACGTCCAACGGTCGGGGCGGGCCAGCAGCCAGGCGACCGGATTGCGATCCGGGCGTGTCAGTAGCGTTGCGTTCACCAGCAGCAGCAGGCCTATCAATGCCGGCAGTGACATGCCGATGGACAAGGTGACGACCATCGATGGGGAATCGAACAAGTAGGCGCTGGCAGCGATGATCGGTAAGGCCGCGGCACCGGCCAAGCAGCACGGCCACACCCAGCGCGTCCAACTTCGATCCAATCGAGTGACCGCGATAGCGATCGACACCAGCAGAATCGACAGGGCCGTGCGGGCTCCGGGATGGCCCGGCATCCATGTTGCAGACTCGCGCAGCGTCGTGGAAAAGAACATCGTGTCCAAGCCAATCGACGTACCGATCAGGTACTCGGCAAGAAACACTGCCGCGAGAACGCCCACGATGCTGGCGCCAGCTTGCCCGAGGTATACCCGCCCCGGTGACGGGTGGCCCGACTGAACCAGGATCGCCACCGCCAACAAGAACATCAGTAACGCCGTCCAGGGCGGGGTATGCGGCCAAGTCGAAACGACCTGCGTCAACGGGAGCTTCCCGGTCGCCCATCCGACCCAGGCCACGACGGCAATCAGAGCCACCGCGCCAGCGGAGACGCGCGGCAACCATGTCAGCGCAGCGGCCACCCGCGGATCCGGCCTGGTGGCTTCCATCCTTGAGCACCCGCTCTCTACCACGCCATGGGTACCCCGGTCCCCTGATGTGACACGCACGAACACCTTGTTGGCCGAACAAGATAGCCAAATGGCCGGACCAATCAGCCACCTGACGAGTTTAGTAATCGGCCTCTACACACGGCGGCCCTTAGGCGGGCTGGGCTAGCCGTCGGGGCGCTAAGGCCCGGTCTCTCGGTTTCTGCTGACCTGCGCGGATTCACCAATTACCGTTAGCTTCGCTAGAGAACGGCGATGAGTGGCGCCCGCAGCGCCGGGACAACCGAGGGGCCGTAATTTGAACAGTCTGATCGCCGCCGACTTTCTGGCGAGCGCGGAAAAGTCGACCATTCCCGGCTGGGTTAGCTGGGTCGTCATTGGTTTGGTCGGTTTTATCGGGGGCGGGTTTGCTCGGCGCATCCCTAAAGTCCGTGACACGCCAAGATTTGGGTGGCTGCAATGGACGGCGACGCTCGTCGGCGGGGGCGTCGCGGGCGCCATCGCGTGGTGCGACGGGAACGTGATCGTCGGCGGTTTCGAGGGCCGGGTTGCCGAGGATGAAGTCAACCTCCCCGGCGCCTGCCTCGGCAAGCTTGTCCTGGACAGCTTTCTGCAAGGTTCCCTCCCACCCGGGTGGTTGGGGGATCTTCAGCGTGGGTTCAAACTCTGAGCGTCGGGGGATGTCGACCAACGGAAAGCTGACTTCGGTGCAGCCCACCGCCGTGGGCGCGAGAGTTGTCGCGCTGGGTGCTGTCGCGCGGTCGTGTTGGTTCGAGCACCCAACGGCCGCGAGAAGCAGCACGACTGATACTCCGGTGGTGGCTAGGTGGAATCCCCAGCCGCGGCGGTAACCGCCGATCCTCGTCGCTAAATGCTATTGGGCTGGCCGTTGCGCGGATGCCCAAACAAGCAGATCGGCCCGCCACCGCAGTGCGGGCCGACCTCGTTACTTGTGAACGGTTACCCGAGCTTGTCTAGTTCGTCGGCGGCTTCGAGCAGCATCCTGGCCGCTGCGCGAGCTTCGGCGGCGGTCAGCACGTCATCATTGTCTGGTGGCCCGGTGACGGTGATTACGCGTTCGACCCGTCCGTCCTGGTATTGCCGGCCCGAGATGTACACACGTACCCCGGTGTTGTCGCGGCGGGTGGTGCCGTCGAAGTGCCGATCAAACTCGTCGTCGCCGAAAAGGTGCCAGCCGTCGACCACGCGCGCGTCTGGTGGCATGGGGACGTGGGCGAACCGTCCGGTTGCGGCGTTGGTTTCGACGAATTTTTTCGCGGCGAAATACAGGCTCCCGCGGCGATGCTCTTCAAGCACGGGGCCGTGTACGGGCGACATCACCGGGATGTCGGGGTTCGCGTCCCAGCTTTCTAGATACTCGATTTGGTCGGGGGTGAGTTGGTCGCGTAGATCGTGCCAGGTGGTTGGGTTGGTGGTGTTCATGGTGACTCCATTTCAGTTTGGAGTCGCGCCAGGACGTCTAGTGGTGCATATCTTGTGCAGAGTTGCATATCTGCTGTTCAGATAGCGCCCCCGGCAGGAATCGAACCTGCGACCTAGGGATTAGAAGGCCCTTGCTCTATCCGACTGAGCTACGGAGGCAATGTCAGGGAGTGTATCTCGCAAACCCCGGAGACCCCTCGTCCGGCGGCAAAGTTGCTCCACGCCCCGGAGTCGCCGACTAGTTTGGTTCCATGAGCAATGTGCCCGGCCTGGACGCGGCCGGATTGCCGGAAGAACTCAGCCCGCTCGACCAGCTTCTGCATCGTGGCGAAGCCAATCCTCGCACCCGATCGGGCATCATGACTTTGGAGCTTCTGGACACCGCGCCGGTCTGGCGAGACTTCCGCAACCGCTTCGAGAACGCCTCGCGCAAGGTGCTGCGGTTGCGGCAGAAGGTCGTGATGCCGACGCTGCCCACGGCTGCTCCGCGCTGGGTTGTCGACCCGGATTTCAATCTCGATTTTCACCTCCGCCGGGTACGCGTCCCGGAGCCGGGAACACTGCGTCAGGTGATGGATATCGCAGAGGTGGCCGCCCAGTCACCCCTGGATATCTCGCGCCCGCTGTGGACCGCGACCCTGATCGAGGGGGTCGAGAACGGACAGGCCGCACTGATGGTGCATCTCAGCCATGCCGTGACCGATGGGGTGGGCGGCGTCGAGATGTTCGCCAACCTGTATGACCTCGAGCGCGATCCACCAGCCCAGGAGCCCGCCCCACTGCCCATCCCGTCGGACCTGTCACCTAACGACCTGATGCGGCAAGGGATCAACCGGCTGCCCGCGACCATTGCAGGCGGCGTTCGGGACATTCTGTTCGGCACTGCCCAAGCGGTCGGCCACGTGGTGCGAGATCCGGTGTCCCGCCTCGGCAGCGCCGTTGATTACGCCATGTCCGGAGCCCGGGTGATCGGACCCGCCGCCGATCCTTCGCCGTTGCTGCGCCGGCGCAGCCTATCGTCGCGTAGCGAGGCGATCGACATCGAGTTCGGTGATCTGCACCGCGCGGCCAAGGCTGCCGGCGGATCTATCAACGATGCGTATCTGGCCGGTCTATGCGGTGCACTTCGCCTCTACCACCATGCGAAGGGAATCCCCATCGACAGCTTGCCGATGGCCGTTCCGGTGAACGTCCGCTCAGATTCGGATCCGGCAGGCGGCAACAGATTCGCGGGAGTGAACCTGGCAGCCCCGATCGGCGTGGCCGATCCGGAGTCTCGCATCAGAAACATCCGATCGCAGATGACTCGCAAACGGGAGGAGCGTGCGCTGGACATGGTTGGGGCGATCGCTCCCGTGGTCAGCCTGCTGCCCGACACCGTGCTGGAAACGATGGCCGCGTCCATTGTTAATTCCGACGTGCAGGCCAGCAATGTCCCCGTCTTCGCCTCCGACACGTTCATCGCCGGTGCCAAAGTGCTTCGGCAGTACGGCATGGGGCCGCTGCCTGGTGTGGCGATGATGGTCGTATTGATCTCCCGGTCCGGCTACTGCACCGTCACCACCCGTTACGACAGGGCCTCGATCATCGACCCGGACCTGTTCGCACACTGCCTGCTGGACGGCTTCAACGAAGTGCTGGCACTCGGCGGTGACGGCCGCGCATCGCCGGCGACGTTCACTGCCTCGCCGACGACGTCGGCGGCCATGCCGGACACCACAGAAGAGGAACCACGATCCTTGTCATCCAACGGAAGTGCCGCCCAATGACATCCGGGGCATCCGGGGCATCGGGGACATCGGCAAAGAGTCAGCAGGTGCGGCTGCCGGGTTCGGTCGCTGAGGTCGAGGCCAGCCCGCAGGGCCCCCAGATCGGAGCGTTCTTCGACCTCGACGGCACGCTGGTGGCCGGCTTCACCGGTGTGGTGATGACGCAGGACCGGATACGCCGCCGCCAGATGTCGGTCGGCGAGTTCATCGGCATGGTGCAGGCCGGCTTGAATCATCAGCTAGGCCGTTCCGAGTTCGAAGACCTCATCGGCAAGGGCGCCCGCATGTTGCGCGGCAACTCGATCGCCGACATCGACGAACTGGCCGAGCGATTGTTCGTGCAGAAGATCGTCGGCCGGATCTATCCGGAGATGCGCGAGCTGGTCCGTGCGCACATGGCCCGCGGCCACACCGTTGTGCTCAGCTCGTCGGCTCTCACCGTGCAGGTCGACCCGGTAGCTCGGTTCTTGGGAATCCAGAACGTCTTGAGCAACAAGTTCGAAACCGACGCCGACGGGTTGATCACCGGCGAGGTACAACGACCGGTCATCTGGGGTCCGGGCAAGGCCAGGGCGGTTCAAGAGTTCGCCGGCAGGAATGGCATCGATCTGGCCAGGAGCTACTTCTACGCCGACGGCGACGAGGACGTTGCGCTGATGTACCTCGTCGGCAACCCGCGTCCGACCAACCCAGCCGGCAAGATGGCGGCCGTCGCCGCCAAACGCGGCTGGCCAGTGCTTCGTTTTAGCAGCCGAAGCGGCGCCAGTCCGATATCACAGCTGCGGACCGCTGCGGGGATCGCGACGATGATTCCCATCGCGGCCGGAGCAGTCGGTGTCGGTCTGATCACCCGCAATAAGCGGACCGGGGTGAACTTCTTCACCTCGCTGTTCGGCCGATCGCTGCTGAACACGATCGGGATCAACCTCAGGGTTCTCGGAAAAGAGAACCTTACCGCGCAGCGGCCCGCGGTGTTCATCTTCAATCACCGTAATCAGGCAGACCCGTTGATCGCCGGGAGCCTGGTCAGTGACAACTTCACTTCGGTGGGCAAGAAGGAACTCGCAAGCGATCCCATCGTCGGCACCATGGGCAAGATCATGGATGCCGCCTTCATCGACCGTGACGACCCGGCGAAGGCCATCGAAGGCCTCCAGAAAGTTGAGGAGCTCGCCCGTAAAGGCCTATCGATTCTCATTGCGCCCGAAGGTACGCGGCTGGACACCACCGAAGTCGGCGTCTTCAAGAAAGGACCCTTCCGGATCGCGATGTCGGCAGGTATCCCGATCGTGCCGATCGTCATCCGCAACGCCGAGGTGATCGCTGCGCGCGATTCGAGCACGTTCAATGCCGGGACCGTGGATGTCGTTGTCTACCCGCCGATCTCGGTAGAAGACTGGACCCATGAGGACTTGAACGAGCGCATCGCCGAAGTGCGGCAGATCTACCTCGACACGCTCAGCGACTGGCCCCGTGATGAGCTGCCCACTCCCGACCTCTACAAGCGCGCCAAGAATCGGGCAAAAAAATCCCCAAAGAAGACTGCGGCCAAGAAGACTGCGGCCAAGGCCGCACCGACCAAAGCTACTGCGGCCAAGGGCACCTCCACCCCGCGCACGGTCGCCAAGGGGCGGCCATGAAGGCGCGCACTGACGACCTGGCAGCGTTCACCGCCACCGACGATGCCCTGGTTCTCGCGTCGGTGTCGTCGCCGGCCGAGAAGGAACTGCTCAACGGCTGGCTGCACCTACAACGCCGGGAGCACCCCGGCTTGAACATCGAAGTGCTCCAGCTTCCCGCCGACGACGACCCGCCGGCGCGCGTGATGGCCGATCTCATCGACCTGCTCGAGGCCGACCAGGATCGCTCGGTGGTCCCGGTGCGCGTCTTCTGGGTGCCGGGCGGCTTGCCCACGCGCTCCAAGGTGGTTGCTCTTCTCTCGGGCCGGGATACTTATCGACCGCCAAAACGGTTGCAGCACAGCATACTCAAACGCGATCCGTCACGTGCCCGGATCGTGGCGGGCGAACCGGCCAAGGTGTCCGAGCTTCGTCAGCAGTGGAGTGAGAACACGGTCGCCGAGAACCCGCGGGAATTCGCGCGCTTCGTGATCCGTCGGGCGATCCTGGCCATCGAGCGTGTCGAGCTTCGACTACTTGGACCCGAGTACAAATCGCCACGACTGGTGAAGCCAGAGATGCTGGCCTCGAACAAGTTTCGGGAGGGGCTCGACAAGATTCCCGGGGCGACCGTCGACAAGGCGGGCGAGATGCTCGACGAGCTCGCCACCGGGTGGAGTCGATTCTCCGTCGATCTGATCCCGACGGTGGGCCGAGCGATCTTCAGCAGAGGATTCGATCCCAATATCGACTACGACCGCGCCGAGATCGAGTCGATGCGGCATGCCCTGGAAACGCATCCGGCGGTGTTGTTGTTCTCGCATCGTTCCTATCTCGACGGCGTGATCGTCCCGGTGGCGATGCAAGAGAACCGGTTGCCGCCGGTCTACACCTTCGCGGGGATAAATCTGTCTTTCGGTGCAATGGGTCCGTTGCTACGCCGCTCGGGCGTCATCTTCATCCGCCGCAAGCTCGACGACCCGCTCTACAAGTATGTGCTGCGTCAGTTTGTCGGGTACATCGTGGCCAAACGATTCAATCTGACCTGGTCTATAGAAGGTACCCGGTCTCGCACCGGAAAGATGTTGCCTCCCAAGCTCGGTCTGCTCGCCTACGTCGCCGACGCCTATTTGGACGGCCGCAGCGACGACATCCTGCTGCAGCCGGTTTCGATCAGCTTCGACCAACTGCACGAGACCTCGGAATACGCGGCCTACGCCCGAGGCGGGGAGAAGACTCCAGAGGGTCTGTCGTGGATGTACAACTTCATCAAAGCCCAGGGCGAACGCAATTACGGCAAGATCTACGTGCGGTTCCCCGAAGCCGTCTCGATGCGCGAGTACCTGGGTGAGCCGCACGGCCGGATGGAACACGATACAGATGCCAAACGCCTTGCGCTGCAGAAGATGGCATTCGAAGTCGCATGGCGGATCCTGCAGGTCACCCCGGTTAACGCGACAGCACTGGTATCCGCTCTGCTGCTGAGCACCCGTGGCGTGGCGCTCACGCTTGACCAACTGCACCACACCCTGCAGGACTCGCTGGACTACCTGGAGCGTAAGCAGACTCCGATGACCAACAGCGCGCTTCGGTTGCGTACCCCGGACGGCGTTCGTGCCGCCGTCGACGCGCTTTCCAACGGACACCCGGTGACCCGCGTCGACGGCGGCTCGGAACCCGTCTGGTACATCGCACCCGACGACGAGTATGAGGCCGCCTTCTACCGCAACTCACTGATTGACGCCTTCTTGGAGACCTCACTGGTGGAGCTTGCGCTCGCGCATGCCGCTCGAGCGGAATCCGAACGTCTGGAAGCCTTTTGGTCACAGGTGATGCGTTTGCGAGACCTGCTGAAGTTCGACTTCTACTTCGCCGACTCCGCGAGTTTTCGAGAGCACGTCGCGCACGAGATGTCGTGGCACGAAAACTGGGAGGAGGACGTTATCGCCGGCGGCGATCGGATCACGGCGCTGCTGCGGGCGAAACGTCCGGCCATAGCCGGGGCGCTGCTGCGCCCGTTCTTCGAGGCGTACCGGATCGTCGCAGACGTGTTGATCGATGCGCCGGCTGAGATCTCGGAGAAGGAGCTGACGGCCAGGGCTCTGGGGCTGGGCCAGCAGTTCGTGGCGCAGGGCGTAGTGCGCAGCACCGAGTCGGCATCGGCGTTGCTGTTCACGACGGCTCGGCAGGTCGCACTCGACCAGCACCTGCTGGTGCCCGGCGCTGACCTGCCCGCCCGGCGGATCGCGTTCCGTGACGAGCTGCGCGGGATCCTCGCCGACATGGAGAGGGTCGAAGGTTATTCCCGCGACAAGTTCATCGCACGCGAGCGTCGGCGCCGGGAGGTGCGCGCAGAGCCTGCATAATCGTCGTCGGCCGCTCCAGGCCTACCCTGGGCCAATGACGTCGCTAGTCGACCTCGGCGCCGTCCGCAGATTGCCGTATTGGTCGGTGCTCTACTGCGTGGCGCTGCTGGCCGGCGTGACGGCGGCGGCGCTCGCCGGTCTGGCGCTGGCTGATGCGCTGACGGAGACGGGTCTTCCGGACCCCGGCCCGGTGACCAACTACGGTCTGCCGTTCGTGAAGGCGTCCGGTGAGATCGCCGCGGTGACGGCCACCGGTTCGTTCCTGTTCGCCGCGTTCATGGTCCCGCCGCAGACCGGCGGGGTGCTTGACGTTGCCGGATATCGCGCATTGCGGGTGGGCACGGTGGCCTCCGGATTCTGGGCGGTCTGCGCGGTCTTGATGGTTGCGCTCACCGTATCCGACATCAGTGGGCAGCGGCTTTCCACGCAACTTTCCCCGATGGACATCTGGTCGGTCGCCGGTGTGGTCGACGTGGCGAGCGCGTGGCGCTGGACGGCGGTGGCGGCTTTCGTCGTGACTGTAGTCAGCGCACCGGTCCTGCGGTGGTCGTGGACGCCGGTGCTGTTCATCGGATCGCTGGTGACGTTGGTTCCGCTGGCCCTGACCGGGCACTCTTCGTCGGGTGGTTCGCACGACGTCGCGACCAACAGTCTCCTCGTCCACCTCGTCGCCGGTGCCGTGTGGGCCGGTGGATTGCTGGCCTTGCTGGTCCACGCGCTGCGGGGGATCGGTGGGCGCCGGCGCCGGTTCCACGCCCGCAATGCGGGGGACGACCGGTGGGTGGTCCCGCACGCCGAATTGGCGGCACGCCGATTTTCGGCGGTGGCCCTATGGTGCTTCGTCGCGATGGCACTGACCGGAATGATCAACGCGCTGGTCAGGATTCGGCCAGAGGACCTGGTGCGCACCGACTACGGCTGGTTGATCTCGGCCAAAGTGGCGGCGCTGGGAGCGCTGGGCTACCTCGGCTGGCAGCAGCGGCGCAAGGGGGTGGCCGCATTGCGAGAGGATCCCCGGGCCGGTGGGCCGTTGATCCGGTTGGCGCTCGTCGAGGCGGTCATCTTTGGCCTGACCTTCGGGGTGGCAGTTGCTCTCGGGCGTACCCCGCCCCCACCTCCTGAAAATCTCAATCCGTCGATTCCGGCGATCGAGATCGGGTATGACCTTTCCGGTCCCCCCACGTTGGCCAGGGTGCTGTTCGAATGGCGCTTTGATCTGCTGTTTGGCACCGCGGCGCTGGTGTTCGGGGTCGCCTATCTTGCCGCGGTGCAACGGCTTAGGCGCCGGGGGGATGTCTGGCCGAACGGAAGAGTGTTGGCATGGATTCTGGGCTGCCTGCTGCTGCTGTGGACGACCTCGTCGGGAATCGGTCGCTATATGCCCGCGATGTTCAGCATGCACATGGTCGCGCACATGCTGCTATCGATGTTGGTACCGATCCTGTTGGTGCTGGGCGCACCGGTCACGCTCGCGCTTCGGGCCTTGCCGGCAGTCCGCGCCGGTGAGCCGCCGGGGCCCCGCGAGTGGTTGCTCGCCGCCCTGCATTCACCGGTTTCCAGGATGCTGACCAACCCGTTCGTGGCCACCGCGTTGTTCGTCATCGGGTTCTATGGCCTGTACTTAGGCGGCATCTTCGACGCCGTGGCGGGCAGTCACGCTGCCCACATTGGGATGAACCTGCACTTTCTGCTCAGCGGGTACTTGTTCTACTGGGTTGTGATTGGGGTAGATCCGACGCCGCGGCCGATACCACCGATCGCCAAATTGGCGATGGTGTTCGCCTCGCTCCCGCTACATGCATTCTTCGGCGTGGTGCTGATGGGGACGCGGTCGGTCATCGGCGGCGACTTCTATCGATCGTTGCAGCTGGACTGGCATACGGACCTGCTGGGCGATCAGCGACTGGGCGGCGGGATTGCCTGGGCGGCCGGCGAGGTGCCACTCGTCGTTGTGCTGATAGCGCTGTTGGTTCAATGGCGCCGGAGCGACCAGCGCACCGCCAGACGCCTGGATCGCGCCGCCGATCGCGATGACGACGCAGATCTGGCCGCCTATAACCGGATGCTGGCCGAATTGGCCAGGCGGGATCCGCGCCACTGATCGGTCAGCGTTATCCCCAACGCCCAATTCATCCACAACCTTCGGTGCCCAGCGCCGGCCGCGCGGCGAGATGTCGGGGACGCGGCTGTTAATGGCTGCATCACCGGCGCCGGGTGCAGTACCTGGTCCGGTGCGAAACACACAATCGGGAAGGAAAGTCATGTTCGAGACACCAATCACCGTCGTAGGCACGATCGTCACGAATCCGGAACGCCGCTGGGTCGGGGATCAGGAACTCTTCAAATTCCGGGTGGCGAGCAACTCGCGCCGGCGAACGGCGGACGGCACCTGGGAGCCGGGCAATTCGTTGTACGCGACAGTGAACTGCTGGGGGCGCCTCGTCACCGGCGTGGGTGCTGGGCTCGGCAAGGGTGATTCGGTCATCGTGGTCGGCTACGTGTACACCAGTGAATACGACGACCGGGAGGGAAACCGAAGGTCTTCGCTGGAGATTCGGGCTACGGCGGTGGGGCCGGATCTGGCCCGGTGCATAGTGCGCATCGAGCAACGACGGCATCCCGAGTTCTCCTCCGCCGGTGGTGAGGTCACTAGGTCGGAAGATACCGACGTGGCCGGTGGTCACCGGGCGGATGCCGACGGCGACCGCGTGATCGCGCCGGACGAGCCGGGCCTCGTGACCGCATAGGCGCGATAGCCCGGGACGCGGCCGCGCCTAGGATGGGGCCCGACTGTCGCGGGATCTCAAGAGACCGCGAAGATGGAGAAAGGCGACACCACGGCATGGCCGAATTCATCTACACGATGCGGAAGGTCCGCAAGGCGCACGGCGACAAGGTCATTCTTGACGACGTCACCCTGAACTTTCTTCCGGGCGCGAAGATCGGCGTCGTCGGCCCCAACGGGGCCGGGAAGTCGAGTGTCTTGCGGATCATGGCCGGGTTGGACCAGCCCAACAACGGTGACGCGTTTCTGGCCCCCGGCGCGACCGTGGGCATCCTGCAACAGGAGCCTCAGCTCGACGAGACCAAGACGGTCCGCGAGAACGTCGAGGAAGGCGTGGCGATCAAGGGCAAACTCAATCGGTACAACGAGGTCGCCGAGTTGATGGCCACCGACTACACCGATGAGCTGATGGAGGAGATGGGCAAGCTCCAGGAGGAACTGGACGCCGCGGACGCCTGGGACCTGGACTCGCAGCTCGAACAGGCCATGGACGCCTTGCGTTGCCCGCCGCCGGACGAGCCGGTGACCCACCTTTCCGGCGGGGAACGGCGGCGGGTGGCGCTGTGCAAGCTGCTGTTGTCCAAGCCGGACCTGCTGCTGCTCGACGAGCCGACCAACCATCTGGACGCGGAAAGTGTGCTGTGGCTGGAACAACATCTCGCCGAGTACAAGGGCGCCATCCTGGCGGTCACCCACGACCGGTACTTCCTGGACAACGTCGCGGAGTGGATTCTGGAACTCGACCGTGGCCGCGCATACCCCTACGAAGGAAACTACTCGACCTATCTGGAGAAGAAGGCCGAGCGGGTGGCCGTACAGGGGCGCAAGGACGCCAAGCTGCAGAAGCGACTGCAGGAGGAACTGGCCTGGGTCCGCTCTGGCGCCAAAGCCAGACAAGCCAAGAACAAGGCGCGACTCGGACGCTACGAGGAGATGGCGGCCGAGGCCGAGAAGACTCGCAAGCTCGATTTCGAGGAGATCCAGATTCCGACCGGGCCGCGACTGGGCAACGTCGTGGTCGAGGTGGAACACCTCGACAAAGGTTTCGACGGCAGGCCACTGATCAAGGACCTGTCGTTCACCTTGCCGCGAAACGGCATTGTCGGGGTCATTGGCCCCAACGGAGTCGGCAAGACGACACTTTTCAAGACGATTGTGGGGCTCGAGAAGCCCGACAGCGGCTCCGTCAAAGTCGGCGAAACGGTCAAGCTGAGTTATGTCGATCAGAGCCGAGCCGGAATCGACCCCAAGAAGACCGTCTGGGAGGTCGTTTCCGACGGGCTGGACTACATCGAGGTGGGACAGAACGAGGTGCCGTCGCGTGCATACGTCTCGGCGTTCGGGTTCAAGGGTCCCGACCAGCAGAAACCGGCCGGCGTCCTGTCCGGCGGAGAGCGTAACCGGCTGAATCTGGCGCTGACCCTCAAGGAGGGCGGCAATCTGATCCTGCTCGACGAGCCGACCAACGACTTGGACGTCGAAACACTGAGTTCGTTGGAGAACGCGCTGGAGCATTTCCCGGGCTGCGCTGTAGTGATCTCGCACGACCGGTGGTTTCTCGACCGCACCTGCACCCACATCCTGGCCTGGGAAGGCGATGTCGGGAGTGGTAACGGGGGGCAGGAGCGCGGCGACTCCGGGAATGGCGATAACGACGCGAAGTGGTTCTGGTTCGAGGGAAACTTCGGCGGTTATGAGGAGAACAAGGTGGAGCGGTTGGGCGCCGAAGCGGCCCGTCCGCACAGGGTGACCCACCGGAAGCTCACACGAGGATAGTCTCGTCGTGCGGACCACGACATCGGGTACTTCCCGGTGCCGGTGACAGCCAACGGGGGCTGGTTTCGCTAGTTAGTCAGGAGCGGCGAATGTCGTTGAATCCAGGTGCTATCGGGGGCCGAACCGAGGGAGAGGTGACTCCCGAAGTCATCGATCGGCTCGTTCCCGCCTATCTGGAAACCTACCGTGGGCCGCACGGCGGCGCAGCCGGAGCGGAGGCGGCCGTCACCGGTCCGTTTCAGCGTCCGGTCGACGACACCCTGACGCTTCCAGCGCTGGTCCGGGCGCAATGCCAACTGGGACGGCAGCGATCTCACGGGGCCACCGGTGTCGCGGTCTACTCCGCGGAGGAACCCGGTGGCTTCGGTCCTGCTTTGCAGATCGTCACCGACAACGCGACCATGCTGATGGATTCGGTCACCGTGCTGCTGCACCGCATCGGGGTTTCCTACACCGCGATCATGAACCCGGAGTTCCGGGTCCAACGCGGCGCTGCCGGGGAGCTCCTGGAAATTGCGCCCCCCTCGGAAGCGACCTTCGCCGACGGTATCGATGAGACCTGGGTGCACGTCCAGCTGGCGAGCTCGGTGGATCGGCGCGCCCTGGCCGAAGCCGAGACGCTGTTGCCCAGGGTGCTGGCCGATGCCCGTCAGGTGGCGGTGGACTCGACCGCCATGGCGGCTGCCCTGCGTAGCCTGTCGGCCGAGCTGGACGGCGACCACGGACTCGAGGGTGGCCAACGCTTCCCCAGCGTCGATCGAAAGGACGTTGCGGCACTGCTGCGGTGGCTGGCCGATGGGCACTTCGTCCTGCTCGGGTACCAGCGGTGCAAGGTGCGTCACGGTGAAGCCACCGTGGATCCGGCCAGCCGACTCGGGGTGCTTCGGATGCGCGACGACGTGATGCCGCCGTTGACCACCGACGAGGATCTGCTGGCGTTGGCGCAGGCCACGATTCCCAGTTACCTGCGGTACGGCGCCTATCCGCAGATCGTGGTGGTTCGCGAGAGGGTTGCCGAACCGGACGGTTCGGTGGCGGTGGAACACCGGTTCGTCGGTCTGTTCACTGTGGCCGCGACCAACGCCAACGTGCTCGAGATCCCGTTGATCGCGCGTCGGGTGAACGACGCATTGGCGATGGCGCACAGCGACCCGAGCCACCCCGGGCAGCTGCTGCTGGACATCATCCAGACGATTCCGCGTCCCGAGCTGTTCACCATGAGCGCCCGGGGAATGCTGGACATGGCGATTGCCGTGGTCGAGCTGGGGTCTCGTCGCCGGGCGCTGTTGTTCATGCGGTCCGATCCGCTCGCTCACTTCGTGTCGTGCCTGGTGTATCTACCCCGTGACCGTTACACCACGGCTGTGCGCCTGGAAATGCAGGACATTCTGGTGCGTGAGCTCGGCGGGGTGAGTATTGACTACGCTGCCCGCGTCAGCGAATCCCCTTGGGCCGTAGTCCATTTCACTGTGTTGCTGCCCGATGGCTCGGGCCCGGGCGGGGTGGACGTCTCGGAGGCCAACCAATCGCGGATCCAGGAGCTGCTCACCGAGGCCGCTCGGACCTGGGCCGACCGGCTGCTCGGCGCGGTCCGGACCGGTTCGATCGACCAGGTCACCGCCGAGCACTATGCGAGCGCGCTTCCCGAGATATACAAGCAGGCGACGACGCCGTCGGCCGCTCTCGATGACATCGCAATTATCGAAGAGCTGCAAGATGATTCGGTCAAGCTGGTGCTGCGCGACACCGACGACGCGACTGAAGACGGTGTCTGGCATCTGTTCTGGTATCTAGGTGGGCGCTCGGCGTCGCTGAGCCGGTTGCTGCCGATGCTGCAGTCCATGGGTGTGGTGGTGCTCGAGGAGCGGCCGTTCAAGGTGGTCCGCCCCGACGGACTGCCCGTCTGGATCTACCACTTCAAGGTCTCGCCGCACCGCGGCATCCCACAGGCGCCGGCCGGCCCGCAACGCGCGGAAGTGGCGCAACGCTTCGCGGACACCGTAACCGCGATCTGGCACGGTCACGCCGAGATAGACCGGCTCAACCAACTCGTCTTGCGGGCCGGGCTGAACTGGCAGCAGGTCGTCGTCATACGCGCCTACGCGAAGTACTTGCGGCAGGCCGGCTTCCCATACAGTCAGTCCCACATCGGGGATGTGCTCAACGACAATCCCGGAACCGCACGGTCGCTGGTTGAATTGTTCGAAGCTTTGTTCCGTCCCGCGGATCAGGTTGAGGGGGCTGCCAACCGGGATGCCCAGGCCGCGGCTGCCGCCGTCTCGGCCGATATCGACGCACTAGTGAGCCTGGACACCGACCGGGTGCTGCGCGCGTTCGCCTCGATGATCCAGGCGACGCTGCGTACCAACTTCTTCGTGGTCCGCGAGGATTCGGCTCGCGCGCAGAACGTGTTGTCGTTCAAGCTCAATCCCGGACTGATCGATGAGCTTCCGTTGCCGCGACCGGCGTTCGAGATCTTCGTCTACTCCCCGCGGGTGGAAGGTGTGCATCTGCGGTTCGGTTTCGTGGCCCGTGGTGGACTTCGCTGGTCGGATCGGCGCGAGGATTTCCGTACCGAGATCCTGGGTCTGGTCAAGGCGCAGGCGGTCAAGAACGCAGTCATCGTGCCGGTCGGCGCCAAGGGCGGCTTCGTGGTCAAGAAGCCACCGACGCCGACCGGCGACGCGGCGGTGGACCGCGACGCGACCCGGGAGGAGGGTGTGGCCTGCTATCGGCTGTTCATCGCCGGCCTGCTCGACGTCACGGACAACGTCGACAAGGTCAGCGGGGCGGTCGTCACACCCTCGGAGGTGATCCGGCGTGACGGCGACGACGCCTATCTAGTCGTTGCGGCGGACAAGGGCACCGCGACGTTCTCCGACATCGCCAACGATGTCGCCAAGTCCTACGGCTTCTGGCTCGGTGACGCGTTCGCCTCCGGTGGGTCCGTCGGATACGACCACAAAGCAATGGGCATCACCGCGAAGGGCGCGTGGGAGTCGGTCAAGCGGCACTTTCGGGAGATGGGGATCGATACCCAATCCGAGGATTTCACCGTCGTCGGGGTCGGCGATATGAGTGGGGATGTTTTCGGCAACGGCATGTTGCTGTCCGAGCACATTCGGCTGCTGGCGGCCTTCGACCATCGGCACATCTTTATCGACCCCAACCCGGTTCCCGCGACATCGTGGCAGGAGCGCAAGCGGTTGTTCGATCTGCCCCGTTCCAGCTGGGAGGACTACGATCCCGCGCTGATCAGCCCGGGCGGCGGCATCTACAGCCGCCAGCAGAAGTCGATCCCGATCAGTCCCGAAGCCAGGGCGGCGCTGGGAATTGACGACGATGTCACGGAGATGACGCCGCCCGCGTTGATGAAGGCGATCCTGATGGCTCCGGCCGACCTGCTGTTCAACGGTGGTATCGGCACCTATGTCAAGGCGGAGTTCGAATCGGACGCCGATGTCGGCGACCGGGCCAACGACGCGGTGCGGGTGAACGGAAACCAGGTGCGCGCCAAGGTGATCGGTGAGGGCGGCAATCTGGGTGTGACGTCACGGGGACGGGTCGAGTTCGAACTCGTGGGGGGGCGCGTCAACACCGATGCGATGGACAACTCCGCCGGAGTGGATTGCTCGGATCACGAAGTCAACATCAAGATCCTGATCGACTCTCTGGTGACCGCGGGCAAGGTGGAACCCGCTCGGCGCTCCGATCTATTGCTCTCGATGACCGACGAGGTCGGTCGGCTCGTGCTCGCCGACAACGAGAGCCAGAACGACCTCATGGGTACCAGCCGGGCCAACGCGGCCAGCTTGCTTTCGGTGCACGCCCGGATGATCAAAGACCTCGTCGAGCATCGCGGGCTCAACCGCGAGCTGGAGGCGTTGCCCTCGGAGAAGGAGATTCTGCGCCGCAGTGAGGCCGGTATCGGTCTGACGTCGCCTGAGCTGGCCACGCTGATGGCCCATGTCAAGCTGGCGCTCAAGGCTGATCTGCTGGACAGCGATCTCCCAGACCAGGAGGTGTTCGCCGTTCGGCTGCCGTCATACTTTCCGTCGACACTGCGCGACCAGTTCTCTCTCGAGATCCGTTCGCATCAGCTGCGCCGGGAGATCGTGGCCACGATGTTGGTCAACGATCTGGTCGACACGGCAGGTATCTCCTTCGCCTATCGGGTCACCGAGGACGTCGGTGTGGCTCCGATCGACGCGGTGCGGAGCTTTTTCGCGGCCGACGCGATCTTCGGATTCGGGTCGGTGTGGCGCCGGATCCGGGACGCGGGTGCGGCGGGTGTTTCGGTCTCGGTGACCGATCGAATGACCCTCGACCTGCGGCGGCTCGTGGATCGCGCGGCGCGCTGGCTGCTGAACTACCGCCCGCAGCCGTTGGCCGTCGGCGCGGAGATCAATCGCTTCGCCGAGAAGGTCGCCACGTTGACCCCGCGGATGCCGGAGTGGCTGCGCGGGGACGACAAGGCGATCGTGGCAACCGAGGCAGGCGAATTCAGCGCGCAAGGCGTGCAACAGGATCTGGCCTACCACGTCGCGACCGGGCTGTACCAGTTCAGTCTGCTCGACGTGATCGACGTTGCCGACATCATCGACCGCGAACCCGCAGAGGTCGCCGACACCTACTTCGCGTTGATGGACCATCTCGGCACCGACGGGTTACTCACCGCGGTGTCCCGGCTGGCTCGTGACGATCATTGGCATTCGCTGGCGCGCTTGGCGATTCGCGACGACATCTACGGTTCGTTGCGCGCTTTGTGCTTCGACGTTCTCGCCGTGGGCGAGCCCTACGAAAGCGGCGAGGAGAAGATCGCCGAATGGGAACTGACGAACACCTCCCGCGTGGGCCGGGCCCGCAGGACCCTGACCGAGCTGTACGAGAGCGGCGAGCATGACCTTGCGACGCTGTCGGTGGCCGCTCGGCAGATTCGCAGCATGACCAGGACGACCGGAACCGGAACGACCGGGTGATCGCGAGCGCGAAGTGACCGGCTCACCCGGATTTCTGGCAGAGGTGCCGGTGCGTTGGTCGGATATCGACATGTACCAGCACATCAACCACGCGACCATGGTCACCATCCTCGAAGAGGCCCGGATTCCCTTTCTGCGTGAGCCTTTCGGTGATGAGATCACCACCATCGGATTGCTGATCGCCGAGGTGAACATCGCCTACAAGAGGCAGCTGCGGCTTATCGATTCTCCGCTGCAGGTGACGATGTGGTCGAAGCGGGTCAGGACGGTGGACTTCACCATCGGCTACGAGGTGCGATCGGTCGGTGCCGCGCCGGATTCCAGGCCCGCTGTCATCGCAGACACGCAACTGGCGGCGGTGCACATCCAGGGGCAGCGGTTACACCGGCTTTCCCAGACGCAACAACGTTATCTCCGGCATTGGGCTCGATGACAGTGACTCCGACGATGACCCCGAAGGGCACCGAGCGCGGAGTCTGGCTCGATGACTCCTCCGAGCGCGAAGATCTGACGGCTTTCAGTGAGCGGGCGCAACGTCTGGACCAGGCCGCGGTGGTACGGCTGCGGAGCCGTCCGGACGGCATGGTGGTGGCCTGGGTCGCGACGGGCTTCGACGTGCTGGCAAGCAGGGTGGTCGGGGGCCGCGTCAGGCCGGCCGATCTGTGCGCGGGCGTCGATGCGCTGCGGTCCGGGCTGGCGCGCATGGATCGCGACGGATACGTCGACCCCGGCTACGGGATGGACTCGGCCTGGCGGGGCGCCTTGCCGCCGGATACCGGATTCGTCCATCTCGACGATGTGCCGGCGCGGGCGATGCTGGATCTGGCCGACCGGGGCCTGAGTTTGGCCAGGGAACATTCGAGCGCGCACGGACCGCCGGCGTCACTGCTCGATCAGGAAGTTGTCGCCGTCGACTCCAACGGCGAGGCCGCAGGTATCCAGATGCGGTCGGTATTTGCCTTGACCGCAATGGGTTTCCTGCCTCAGGGGCAGGCAGCGGGCGAGTTCGCGCCGGAGTCGGTGAACCCGGACGAGGTGGTTCGGGTGCGTGCGACGCCGACGTGGCTGCGGGTGGATGCCCGATTCGGCACCGTCTATCAACGCCGGGGTGACGCCGCGGCATTGCTGGGCTGACGACCCTCAGAAGGGTGCGTTAACCATCGACTGTGCGGCCATCTCCAGATAGCCGAGCAGTTCGCGACGGTGTGCATCGTCCAGCGTTCCGGAGTCGATCTCGGCCACCGCGGTGTGCATACACCGCAGCCATGCGTCGCGCTCGAGGTAGCCGATCCGGAATGGTGCGTGCCGCATCCGAAGTCTCGGATGGCCACGCTGGTCGGAGTAGGTGCGCGGACCTCCCCAGTACTGCTCGAGGAACATTCGCAGCCGATCCTCGGCAGCCTGCAATTCGTCCTCCGGGTAGAGCGGCCGCAGGATTTCGTCCTCGCGCACCAGAGCGTAGAAGCGCGCCACGATCCTGTGAAAGGTCGCGTGGCCACCCACGGCCTCGTAGAAGGACTGCGGCTGGTCGGCTGACTTCTTTTCCGGCTCCATCGACTCCATTGTGGGCCATCCGCGGTCGCCGCCAGTATCCGGTCAGGGTGGCCGGTTCAAGAGAAGTTCATCGGACTGACCAGCGAACACGACGGGAATTGCCGTGCGATCGCCCCCGATCCATGGTGAACTGTCCGTCGGAGGATGTATGGCGCAGCGCAAGAACGGCCGCGGCCACCGGCATCGTCGGCCCGTGGCAGGCTCATCCGGATCGACGACGAATACCGCGCCGCGCGCGTTGCACAGTGTCCCCCACGACGTCGGCGTCTTTCCGGAGCGGTCGATCTGGGCCCGCAGGCGGGTGCTGCTGCTCAATTCGACCTACGAACCGCTGACCGCATTGCCGGTACGCCGCGCGGTGATCATGCTGATGTGCGGCAAGGCCGATGTCGTGCACGATGACCCGATGGGCCCGGTGGTTCACTCGGCGACCCGGGCCGTCGTCGTCCCCTCGGTGATCCGGCTGCGGACCTTCGTTCGGGTTCCGTACCGGGCGCGAATCCCGATGACGAGGACAGCGCTCATGTACCGCGACCGGTTCCGGTGCGCGTACTGCGGGTCCAAGGCCGATACCGTCGATCACGTCGTTCCCAGAAGCCGGGGCGGTGCCCATTCCTGGGAGAACTGCGTCGCCGCATGCTCGGCGTGTAACCACCGCAAAGCCGATCGGCTGTTGGCCGAGCTGGGCTGGACGCTGCAGACGACGCCGCTGCCGCCGAAGGGACAGCACTGGCGGCTGCTTTCCGGGATCAAGGAACTCGACCCGGCCTGGGTCAGATATCTCGGGGAGGGCGCGGCTTGACCGTCGGGTGGGATACGGTTTCAGGGTGAACTCGACCGCACTGATTCATGCCAGCTTCCTGCTGGTTCCGCTGGCGCTGACGCTGATTCTCTCCTTGTTCATCTTCACCAAGAAGGGTCCGCACCCCGCCACATACGACATGTCGCAGAAGTGGACGCACGACCCGATTCTGTGGGCCTCCGCCGAACCGGCCGATCACGGTCACGGCGGCCACGGTTCGCACCTGACGGTGGGGGGTGGCGCAAGTGGCAAGTGGTGATCTCGCAACCGTCGGGTCCAGCGGGCTGGCCGAGTTGCCTGCCGGCTTCGTCGTCACCTCGAGTGGCCGCGTCTCCGGTGTCACCGAGCCGGGCGACCTGTCGGTTCAATACCCCTTCCCGAACATGGACCTGGTGGTTCTGGACAACGCGCTGAAGTACGGTTCGCGGGCTGCACACGCCCGGTTCGCGGTCTACATCGGCGACCTCGGCTCCGACCCCGCGGCGACCGCGAGGGAGCTGTTGGCGAAGGTTCCGACTCCCGACAATGCCGTCCTGCTGGCCGTATCACCGGATCAGAAAGCGATCGAGGTGGTCTACGGGTCGCAGGTCCGGGGCCGCGGGATCGAGGAATCCGCGCCCCTGGGTGTTTCGGCCGCAGCCGCGTCGTTCAAGGAAGGCAACCTGATCGACGGATTGATCAGCGCGGTGCGGGTGCTGTCGGCCGGGGTTTCTCCCCGCTAGACGGCCGCGTTAACCGACCGTTAGCCGGCGTCGAACGCGCGCGCCCGCAGCGCACGCTCGACGCCCGCGCGTCCCTCCAGCACCAGTCGGCGCAACGCCGGTGGCAACTCGGGATCGGAGAGGAATACGTCGGCCCTGTCCAGCGCCTCCCGGCTGATGTCCCATGACGGGTAGAGCCCGATGACCACGGTCTGCGCGACCTCACTGGAGCGCCGGTCCCACACGCCAGGGATCGCGGTGAAGTACCGGTCCCGGAACGGGGCGAGTAACTTGTCCTGGCCGGGGCGGACGAACCCGCCGATGATCGACCGGGCGGTGACGTTGGCCAGGGTGTCGTCCTCGACGACCTGCTGCCAGGCGGCCTCCTTGACCGATGCCTGCGGCCGGGCGGCCGCCGCGGCGGCCGCATGGCGCCGCCCGGCCGCGGTGCGGTCGTTGGCCGCTTCGGCGTCGATGAACGGGGTCTGCGGGCCGTCGGCATCGAGGTTGCCGCTGGCGGCCAGCGCGGTCACGATGCGCCAGCGCAGATCGGTGTCGAGGACCAGACCAGGCATGTTCACCGCTACGGGCTGATTGTCCAGAAGGGTCGACAGGACGGCGACATGGTTGGTTGCCAGTACCGACGCGCACAGCGCATTGACGAATGCCAGTTGATGATCCGAACCCGGCTCGGACTCGCGGGCCAGGTCCAGCAGGGCATCCCCGAAGGCGGGCCAGCCGAATTCGGCCGCCCAGCCGGGGTCGGCGTAGCTGCCCAGCGCCGTCTGTGCCTGCAGGATGAGGCGTTGTGCCACACCCACCTCGGACTCGGCGTGCAGACCGCCCATCACCAGGGCCACGAAGTCACGGGCACGCAATTCGGCATCTCGGGTCATCTCCCACGCTGCGGACCACGCAAGCGTGCGGGGTAGCGGGTCGGCGATGTCGGCGATGCGGGTCAGGACGGTCTGCAGCGACTCGGGGTCCAGCCGCAGCGAGCAGTAGGTCAAGTCGTCATCGTTGACGAGAATCAGCTTCCCGCGTGAAATCCCATGCAGTGCAGGTACTTCTGTCGCGGGGCCGTCCACGTCGAGCTCTTCGCGATGTATCCGGACCAACTTGCCGGAGTTGTCCTGGTCGTAGATGCCGACGGCCAGGCGGTGCACCCTCGTTTCGCCGGCGCCCGGGTTCGCACCGCCCTGATCGATCGCGAACCGGGTGAACCTGCCGTCGGCGTCGATGTCGAAGTCCGGCCGCAGCGTGTTCAGACCGGTGGTCCTGAGCCACTGACGACCCCAGCCGGACAAATCGCGTCCGGACGACTTCTCCAGCGCGCCGAGCAGATCGCCGAACGTGGCGTTCCCGAACGCGTGGTCGCGGAAGTAGTCCCGCAGCCCGGCCAGGAACGCTTCCAGCCCGACGTAGGCCACCAGCTGCTTGAGAACGCTGGCGCCCTTGGCGTAGGTGATGCCGTCGAAGTTCACCTCGACTGCGTGCAGGTCCGGGATGTCGGCGGCCACCGGATGGGTCGACGGCAGCTGATCCTGGCGGTATGCCCACGACTTCTCGGCGTTCGCGAACGTCGTCCAAGCCTGGGTGTACTCGGTGGCCTCGGCTTGACACAGCACCGAAGCGAAGGTCGCGAAGGACTCGTTCAGCCAGAGGTCGTCCCACCACTGCATGGTGACCAGGTCGCCGAACCACATGTGTGCCATCTCGTGCAGCACCGTCTCGGCCCGTCGTTCATAGGACGCGCGGGTCACCTTGGACCGGAAGACGTAGTCCTCCAGGAAGGTCACCGCTCCAGCGTTCTCCATCGCACCGGCATTGAACTCCGGCACGAACAGCTGGTCATACTTGCCGAAGGCATACGGCGTACCGAAGTTGTTGTGGTAGAAGGCGAATCCTTGTTTGGTCTCGGTGAACAACCGGTCCTGGTCCATGTATTCTGCCAGCGACTTGCGGCAGAAGATTCCGAGCGGGATTTCGCCGTGGTCGTCGGAGTACAGGTCGTTCCAGCGCGCGTAGGGTCCGGCGATCAGGGCGACCAGATAGGTGCTCATCCGTGGGGTGGCCTTGAACGTGTGCCGCGTTGAAGTGCCGTTCGGCTCGGTGTTCAGGGTGGCGCCGTTGGAGATCACCTGCCAGTGCGCCGGAGCGGTGACGGTGATATCGAAGGCGGCTTTGAGGTCGGGCTGATCGAAGCAGGCGAACATGCGCTTGGCGTCTGCCGTTTCGAATTGTGAATATAGGTAGACCTCGTCGTCCACCGGGTCGACGAAGCGATGCAAACCCTCGCCGGTGTTGGAGTAGCGGCACTGCGCGTCGACAACCAGCACATTGTGCGCGGCCAGGCCGTTCAGCGGGATGCCGGTCGACTCGTGGTAGCCGGACACGTCCAGGTCGACGCCGTTGAGCGTCGCGCGACGGACCTCCTCGGCGGCGAGGTCGATATAGGTGTCGGCACCCGGGAGGGCGTCGAATTCCACTCTCGTCAGCGAGCCGAACATACGTTCACCGGGCTTGCCGTTACCGTCGGTGAGGTCCAGTGCGATGTGATAGCTGTCCACCGTGATGAGCGCGGCGCGCTCGGCCGCCTGGTCGCGAGTCAGATTGGGAAGGGCCACGTCCGCCAACACTAGCGTCATCATGGGAAGACAGCCCACGCGTCACCGGTTGTGCCCGATAGATGGTCATGCCCGATAGATACTGCAGCAATTCGATCGTTGAGGAGAGGCCCATGTCTGAGAAGTCCCGCGCCGATTTCTGGTTCGACCCACTGTGCCCGTGGTGCTGGATCACCTCGCGCTGGATTCTGGAAGTCGAGAAGGTTCGTGATATCGAGGTCAGCTTCCATGTGATGAGCTTGGCCGTTCTCAACGAGGGCAAGGAACTGCCGGAGGCATACCGAGAGGCGATGGAGAAGGCATGGGGCCCGGTACGGGTTGCGATCGCGGCCGAGCAGAGCAAAGGTGCCGAGGTCCTGGCGCCGCTCTATGCGGCCATGGGCACCCGCATCCATAACCAGGGCTATCGAGAGTTCGACAGCGACTACAGCAGGGTGATCAAGGAGTCCCTGGAAGAGGTCGGGCTGCCCGCGGAATTGGCTGAGGCCGCCACTTCGGAGCGCTATGATCAAGCGCTTCGCGACAGCCACCATGCCGGGATGGACGCGGTCGGCGAGGATGTGGGAACACCAACGATTCACGTCAACGGTGTGGCGTTCTTCGGCCCGGTGCTCTCGCGGATTCCGCGGGGCGAGGAGGCGGGCAAGCTATGGGACGCCTCGGTGATCTTCGCTTCCTATCCGCACTTCTGGGAGCTCAAGCGAACCCGCACCGAGTCGCCGACGTTCGACTGACGCCGTGAATTCGACTGACGCCGTGAATGCGGGCCTGGCGCCGGATATGCCGGGCATGCTCGAGGTGGCCGTCGCGGAGGCGCGAAAAGGGTTGGCCGAGGGGGGTATCCCGATCGGCGCCGCGTTGTTCTCGGTGGACGGCTCCCTGCTGGGCAGCGGCCGTAACCGACGCGTGCAGCTCGGCGACCCTTCCGTGCACGCCGAGACCGATGCGTTCCGAAACGCCGGGCGACAGCGCGGGTACCGGTCGACCATCATGGTGACCACGCTCTCCCCATGCTGGTACTGCAGCGGACTGGTGCGGCAGTTCAATATCGGCGCCGTGGTGATCGGGGAGAGCCGAACCTTCGACGGCGGCCGCGAATGGCTGGCCGAAAACGGAGTGGCTATCACGGTTCTCGACGACCCCCGGTGCGTGACGATGATGAGCGAGTTCATCGCCGCCAACCCCGACCTGTGGGCAGAGGACATCGGTGAGTGAGGCCCGGCGCCAGCGTGAAGTGTCTGGCGCTAGCCGTTCCCGGTGGACTTGCCGCACATCTCGATCGCCTTGTCGGTGTACACCCGGTAGCCCAATTCGGGCTGGTAACCGTGTACCTCGGGGGTGTCCAGATCGTGCAGGAAGGTCAGGATTTCCTGGCTGAAAAGCTGTCCGGGCACCAGAACCGGGAACCCGGGCGGGTAGGGCGTGACGAAGGTCGCTGATACGACGGCGATCCCGGCGCACAGCTTCTCCTCGATCTCTTCGCCGGTCAGATATTCGCAGTTGGTTTCGTCGTAGGACAGGTAGAAGGCGCGACGAACGTCTCCCTCGGGCGTGCCGTCCGGTGTCGACTGGTCCCGGAACGCGGGGTGAAAGCCACTGAAGTTGGGCAGCGGCGCCGACCCAACGGTCAACTTGTGCACTGTCTTCTCGAACCTGGCGCGCTCGCTCAAACCCATCTCCGAGAGCCGTTCGTCGAGTTCACTGGCGATCTTGACGAGCACTTCCACCAGAAAGGCCACCGAGCTGCGGGTGGTGCCGATATTGGTCATGAAGAGCACGGTGTTGCGGGAAGTCTTGTTGATCTGGACTCCGTAGCGGTCCATCAACTGGTCGCGCTTGAACGCATCCCCGTCGTAGCCGGTCTTGCCGATGGACAAGGTGATTCGTGATGGGTCGAGGACGAACTCGTCTTGCTCCCATGCCCTGATCATGTTGCGGAGGCCGGAACGCAGGGGCTGGGCCAGGTGCGAAGCCCGATATTCCTCGGGGATCAGGTCCGAGGTACGCAGGCAGCTTGCGTATTGGCTGAGCAGCGGGTGGTTGTCGATTGCGTCGCGCAGCTGCATGGCGTTCTCGATCTGGCGAGCGACCAGCTCGTAACCTTCCAACGCTGCCTGACGGCGTCCGAGGTCCATCGAGGCCAGGATCTGGTAGTTCGGCGAGGTCGATGTATGTGCCATATACGCCTCGTGGAACGGCTCGGCGACTTTCTGTTCGAAATCCTGGTCGAAGATGTGGATCATCGAACCCTGCCGCAGAGATGTCAGTGTCTTGTGTGTTGACTGGGCTGCGTACACCCGGACCCGGGTTTTGGCCGGGTCGGGCAGCAGCCGGCGGTTGA
This sequence comes from Mycolicibacterium sp., assembly GCA_050175175.1. Taxonomy (GTDB): domain Bacteria; phylum Actinomycetota; class Actinomycetes; order Mycobacteriales; family Mycobacteriaceae; genus Mycobacterium. The sequence goes on from JBFXJE010000013.1 coordinate 105,811, forward strand.
GCAGGTCCTCATCGCTCGGCGGGTGCTCGGAATCTCGGGCCAACTGCTCCTCGTAGGCCTGGGCATAGTTCTTGTCGGCCAAGCGTTCCCGCAGTGCCCGTGCCGCCGCCATCGCGGTGCGGGTGCGGAGTACCGGATGAAACCGCGCGAACGCGAACCAGGCTTCGTCCCAGAGGAATACCAGGTCGGGTTTGATCGCCAGGCACTCCTGCATGACTCGCTCGACGTCATAGACGATGCCGTCGAAGGTGCAGTTGGTCAGCGAGATCATTTTGACGCGGTCGAGCTTTCCGGCCCGCTTGAGCGCCAGCAGCTTCGACTTGATCTCGCGCAGCGGAACCGCTCCGTACATCGTGTACTCGGTGAGCGGATATGCCTCCAGATAGATCACATTCGCGCCGGCGAGCATCATTCCGTAGTGATGGGACTGGTGGCAGTTGCGGTCCAGCAGCACGATCTCGCCGGGAGCCACCAGTGATTGCGTGATGATCTTGTTCGCCGTCGAGGTGCCGTTGGTCACGAAGAAGGTCTGTCTGGCGCCGAACGTCTTGGCGGCCAGCTTTTGTGCTTCTCGTAGTGGACCGGTCGGCTCCAGCAGAGAATCCAGTCCGCCACAGGTTGCCGATGTTTCCGCCATGAATACGTCCAGGCCGTAGAAGCCAACCATGTCCTGGATCCAGTGCGAGTTCACGATCGACTTGCCCTGCGAGATTGGCAGCGCGTGAAAGACTCCGGTCGGGCGATGGCTGTACTGCTTGAGCGCACTGAAGAACGGGGACTGATACCGGGCCGCGACTCCCTGCAGGATGCTCAGATGAAGCTCGAGGAAGCCCTCTCGGGCATGGAACACCCGCCGGAAGTTGGTGCCGGTGCGGCCCGCTATTTGTTCCACTTCCATCTCGGTCATCAGATAGAGGTCTAGCTCGGGTCGCAGGTCGTGCAGCGCCGCCGCCAGGATCTCCGCGCGCTTGCCGGGGGCTTCGCAGTCGTCGAGGTCGTCAGACAAACCGGTGTCGACGAAGTCGACGAGCGCAGAGAGGTCACGGGTGGACTGCGCAGCGAACCGGCGCCCGATGACCACTGCCTGCAGGTTCACGTTCAGCCGCGCGGCGACCAAGGCCTCGGCCACGCTCGATACCAGAACCAGGTCGTAGACGAATTCGTCGTCCGGGCGACGCCAATTCGCCAACTGCTTTCGCACCGCCCGTTCCTGCGCTTCCGATAGCGCCTCGACCGCCAGCACCTCGAAGTACGGCTGTTGGTGGGTTCCGGCCTGGTGAGGCTCGAGTTGATGCGGATCCAGCGGCATGGCATCGGGGTCCTCGAGACCGTCTAGGTCGCCGCTGCCACGCCGGTACGACTCGGTGGTGAGCGCCCGATTGATGTGCGCAACCGTCTGGGCGAACGCGTCGTAGCTGGCCGCAGCGAACAGCCGATGCACCTTGGCAAACTGGACCGCCCCCGGAAAGGCCCAGTAGGGCTCGAACGGCGTCAGCTTGGCCAGCAGATCCTCACAGATCGCATGGTGTTTGTCCGTGGGCTCGCCGGCCGCGGCGCGCCGGGTCAATTGGTCGGCAGCGTCGACCAGACGACACCAGGCGTCTGCCCTGAGTTGCCAGACGCTGTTGTACGCACGCGATCTATCAGCCATCAAAAGGAACCCTTCACCGGGAAAACCATATGTCACGGCGGGCGCGTCGTTAGCTGCATCGGGGCAACCGAGTGCCGGTGAGCGTGACAGAAATGCCGGCTCTTGCTGCGTGTCAGCGTGCGACCGCGCGCGTTCGGGGGGCGACGGTAGGGTATCGACATGCGCGTCTACCTGGGGGCCGACCACGCCGGATACGAGCTCAAGCAGGCTATCGCCGAGCACCTGAAGGCAACCGGGCACGAGCCCGTCGACTGCGGTGCCTTCAGCTACGACGCCGAAGACGACTACCCGGCTTTCTGCATCGCGGCCGCGGAGAAGACCGTCGCCGACCCCGGCAGTCTGGGCATCGTGCTCGGCGGCTCCGGCAATGGCGAGCAGATCGCGGCCAACAAGGTGCCCGGCGCGCGCTGCGCACTTGCCTGGAGTCCGGAGACCGCATCGCTGGCCCGTGAGCACAACAACGCACAGCTGATCGGTATCGGTGGTCGAATGCACTCCCGGGAGGAGGCACTCGCGATCGTCGACGCGTTTCTGAACACCAAGTGGTCGGAAGCCCCTCGCCACCAACGTCGTATCGACATCCTCGCTGAATACGAGCGCACGCACGTGGCGCCACCGGTGCCCGGCGCCTAACCGGCAGGTTCGATGCCCGAGGGTCACACCCTGCATCGCCTGGCCCGACAGCATCAACGGCGCTTCGGCCGCGCGCCGGTGATTGTTTCAAGCCCGCAGGGCCGGTTCGCCGACGGCGCCGCCGCGGTGAGCGGCCGCGTCCTCCAGAAGGCCACGGCGTGGGGCAAGCACCTGTTCCACCACTACGACGGCGGCCGTGCTGTGCATGTGCATCTTGGGCTCTATGGCACGTTCACCGACTTCGAGCACCTGGCCCCGGTTCCGGTAGGGCAGGTTCGGATGCGAATGCTGGGCACCGAGTACGGCACCGACCTGCGTGGCCCAACGGTGTGCGAGGTCATCGAGACTGCGCAGATCGCCGACGTGGTGGCGAAGCTGGGTCCCGATCCGTTGCACAACGACGCCGACCCGTCATCGTCCTGGCGACGAATCTCCAAGTCCAGCAGGCCGATCGGCGCACTGCTGATGGATCAGGGTGTCATCGCCGGGGTGGGCAACGTGTATCGCAGCGAGCTGCTCTACCGCCATCGCATCGACCCGCTCCGTCCCGGGGCGTCCATCACCGCGGCGGAATTCGACGCCATGTGGACGGATCTGGTCGCACTCATGAAGGTCGGGGTGCGGCGAGGAAAGATCGTGGTGGTACGTCCCGAGCACGACCACGGTGCGCCGTCTTACCGAACGGGACGGCCGCGCACCTATGTGTACCGACGGGCAGGGGAGCCGTGCCGGGTATGCGACGCGACGATTCATACCACGCTGCTCGAAGGGCGCAATCTGTTCTGGTGTCCGTGCTGTCAGGGCTGATGAAGGCTGTCGGGGCTGACGAACGCTCAGAAGCCGCCGAAGTCGCCAAAGTCGCTACCACCCCAATCGCCACCACCATCGCCGCCGAAGTCCCCGCCACCGTCCCAGCCGCCACCGTCCTGGGCCGCGGCGAGTCCGTCGCCAGAACCATCGGCATAGCCGCTCTCGAAGGCCTGCGCGTCGTAACCCACGCCACCCATGCCGGCGAACAGGCTGCTGAACAGCATTGCCGAGCCGACACCCCAGGCGCCGGCTACCAAGGCGGGCTTCCACCACGGTTCGGAGTACCAGCCCGCCGGCACCGGCCGGCCTGCCACGCGACCGCCCGGGTAATAGTTAGGGGTGCGCTCCGAGGGCATCGGCGACGCTTCAATCTCCCGACCCTCGAACTGCACCCGGCGGTCTTCGGTGACGGTGCCGGCCACCCGTTGACCGGAGAGTGACTCCAGCTCTGGTCCGGGATCCATGCCCAGCGCAATACGGGCCGCCCGCACGTAGTACAGACCTTCCATCGCGCTCTCTTTGGCCAGTTCGGCCTGGCGAGCAGAGGCCGCCTGATCGATCTGGGAGGACGCCGCGGTGTATCGCTCCGAGGCGTCGGCAAGGGCCTGCCTGGAGGCGTCGTCGGTGCCCGAAAGGGCGAACACCTGACCACCGAGACGTTCGATAACGCGCCGGGCCTCCGCCTTGGCATCGGCCAGCGAGGCCGCGTTTCGCCTGCCCGCGGCCTTCGATGCCGCATACACAGCGAAGCCGATCGCCGCGACGACCAGGATGATCAGAACGAGCAGGGCACCTTCCATGACTCAGAGCCTACCGACGCCAAACGACTTCACCAGGTCCTGAAGGCGCGCATGCTGGTCCTGACCGCGCGCACTGCTCAATTCGGCCGATGGCGGCTGCCACCGGGCGCGACCGTGCGAAGGTATGGTCGTGCGTCCCCCGAGTCTGCCGGCCCCCAAGCTCGTTTCGCCGTTGTTCGGCGGTCTCTATGGGTTGGCTTACGGCATCGGCGGTCAGCCGCTGGTTGGCCGGCTGGTGCGGACTTATGGCCCGGTGGTCGCACTGCCGGTACTCGGCTACGGCCCCGTCGTGGCGGTGGCCGATCCGGCGCTGGCAAAACAGGTGTTCACCGCCCGGCCCGACGTGCTGCTCGGGGGTGAGGGCGTAGGCCCGGCGGCCGCGATCTACGGTCGCCGGTCGATGTTCGTTCAGGAAGAACCGGAGCACCTGCGTCGGCGAAAGTTGCTCACCCCGCCGTTGCACGGCCAGGCGTTGCGCGCCTACGTGCCGATCATCGAGGCCGCGACCCGCAGCGCGATGGCGTCGTGGCCGGACCGATCGCCGGTCCGGATGCTGGATGCGGCGCGAGATCTGACCCTGGACGTCATAGTCCAGGTGATCTTCGGAGCGCAGACTCCCACCGAGATTGCGCGGTTGGGCAAACCCTTCGCCACATTGCTCGATCTGGCCCTGTCCATCGAGACGCCGATCCGATACGCCGCGCGACGTTTGGGCGCGCTGCGCAGCTGGACCGCGCTCGCCAAGGTGAACCGTGAGATCGACGAACTGATTTTTCCGCTGATCGCCGAACGCCGATCCATCGAGCTCCCGGACCGTCCTGGAGACATCCTGAGCATGCTGGTCGATGCGCGATGCGAGGACGGGCACGGGATGTCGGACAAGGAAATCCGGGCCGACGTGATCACCCTGATGCTTGCCGGCCACGAGACCACCGCCACCACGCTGGCGTGGGTGGTGGATCTTTTGGCGCACCATCCGGCCGTCCAGGAACGGGTCCGCGTCGAAGCCGACACCGGAGAAACCGAGTACACCGAAGCCGTGATCAACGAGACTTTGCGACTGCATCCGCCGGCACCGATCACCGGCCGGATGACAGCCGGTCGGTACCAGCTCGGCGACTACACCCTGCAAGCCGGAACCCGGATCGTGCTGCTTCTCGACCTGATCAACCGCGACCCGCAAACCTACCCGGAGCCGGACACCTTTCAACCCGACCGCTTCCTGACCGCCCGGCCGAACCCCTACGGCTGGGTGCCGTTCGGGGGTGGCCTCAAGCGCTGCATCGGTGCGGCCTTCTCGATGTGCGAGCTGACGACGATGCTCCACACGTTACTTCGGAGTGCGGAGTTGAGGCCGGTGAGCAATAGGCAGGAGTCGCCGTCCACCCGAGGTGCGCCAGTGATTGTGCCTAGCGGCGGAACCCGGGTACACGTTACTGCTTTCTCTCGACAGAACTAGGTTCGAGCGCCGGGCAGGGTGGGCTGGCCAACGGCCGCTCTGCGGGACAAACAAACGGTGACGGAAAGCGCCAACAGCAAACTATCTGCCGGGTGCTATGCGAGCATGGCGGGGGGACGCGGTAACGGCCCTCTCGGGACTGCATGGAGGTTCGCACCATGCGCAAGGTGTTTCATTCGCTTGTAGTGGCGGCAACCGTGTTGTTCAGCACGGTCATGCTGGCTATCGGTGCGACGATGACCTCGGCGGTCAGTCTTGCCGCCAGGGCTTTCGTTGTACCCGGCACCGGCACACCGGATGCCAATGTGGTCGGCGGCTATCTGGAGAACGCGCTCAACTACTACATCGCGCCGTTTACCCCGTCCTGCACGTCCCAGGACGAATGCCCCGTAGAGGGCATCAACTATCCGGCGTCGTTCTGGCCGCTGACTTTCATTCCCGGTTGGTGCGAACCAGACAGGTGTGAGAAGTGGGACGTTTCGGTGGAAGAGGGCCGCGCCAACCTGCACACAGCACTGGAACCGTATTTGGGTACCGACGAAGATGTTGTGATCTTCGGCTTTTCGCAGGGCTCCGCGGTGACATCGAACGAGATGCGCTATCTCAGTGAGAACTACGCATCGGATCAGTTCGACAACATCAGCGTCGTCAACGCCGGCAGTATCGACAACCGGGTAGGCGGGGTATGGACGCTTCTCGGGTTCTTGGGTTATGTCCCGATTTTGGACGTCACCACCAACCTGTTTAATCCGATCTCCACCGGCATGCCAATGACGACGATCGAGTTCCAATACGGCCCGGTGGGCGGGGCCCCGCTTTACTTCAACCCGCTGGCCATCCTGAATGCGCTGGTCGCACTCGAGACGGTGCACGCCCGGTACATGGCCCCGAACGAAGACAACCAGAATCCATTGCCTTACGGCTACACCCCGGAAGAGCTGGCTGAGCAGCTGAACTGTGCGGGGACGAACAATTGCAAGAAAGACGAGTACGGAAACGTCTACGTCACGATTCCCGCAAAAAGTTTGCCGATGATGGATGCGTTGCGCGGTCTGGTGGACGGCATCGGCTTGGGTTGGTTGGTCGATCCGTTCATCGCGTTGGTCGAGCCGGCGTTGCGGGTGATCATCGATACCGCCTACGACCCGGAGGCGGATCCGGGGGACGTCCGGTATCTTTCGCTGTTGCCGTTCAACCCGAAGACCAATCTGCTGAAGTTCGGCAACGATCTGTTCCGGGCCACCGTCGAGGGAGTCGAAAACTTCTTCGCCGAGATCTCCCATTCGTCCTCGGCTGCGGTGGCGCCCGAATCCCCGGCGGCAACAGTCGCGGCGCCGGAAGCCGGGGCGTCCGCGGCGGGTGACGAGATAGCCTCGGGCTCAGGCAATGAGGGCTCAACGTCGGAGGCACCGGCTGGCTCGGAGTCGGCTGCGTCCGATCAGCCCGCCGAAGAGTCGGCCGCGAGCGCTGTGGCCGATGAGGACGCGGCCAGCAACCTGGGAGCGTTCGAGGAGGGCGCCGATGCCGTCGAGTCTGAGGACGGTGTCGGTGAGGAGGCAGTCGAACTGAATACCGAGACCGACATGGCAGAGGCCGGCGAGGCGGCCACCGAGGGCGACGAGTCCGAGTCCGCGTCTGCCCAGACTGAGGCGGCTAGCGAGTCTGACGCTACTGACGAGAATGCGGATACCCACTCCGGCGTCGGTGGTGCGGTCACCGACCAGCCGGCAGCCTGAGGTCGGCAAGATCCCGGGCGCGGCAGCCTGTCGCTTTCTTTTCTTCGATATCCGTCAATAGCAAACTTTTTGCCGGATGTTGTGCGAACATGCCGGAGGAAGCGGCAACGGAGCCGCTCGGGGACTGCGTGGAGGCTCGCACCGTGCGCAAGGTATTTCATTCACTCGTAGTGGCGGCAGCCGTTTTGTTCAGCACGGTCGTGCTGGCTATCGGTGCGACGATGACGTCGGCGGTCAGTCTGGCTGCCAAGGCTTTCGTTGTTCCGGGCACCGGCACACCGGATGCCAACGTCGCCTTCGGATATCTGGAGAACGCGCTCAACTACTACATCGCGCCGTTCACCCCGTTCTGCACGAACCAGGTCGAGTGTGATGTGGAAGGCGTCAACTACTCGGCTTCGTTCTGGCCCTTGAGCTTCTTCTCCGGCTGGTGTGTCCCGGGCCGCTGCGAAAAGTGGGACGTATCGGTGGAGGACGGTCGGGCTAACCTGGACGCAGCACTCCAGCCTTACCTCGGCACCGACGAGGAAGTGGTGATCTTCGGCTACTCGCAGGGTGCTGCGGTGACGTCCAACGAGATGCGCTACCTCGGGGAGAACTACGCTCCCGATCAATTCGACAACATCAGAGTGGTCAACATCGGCAGCATCGACAACAGGGTCGGCGGGTTGTGGACCGTCCTCGGGTTCCTGGGTTACATCCCGATCCTGGACATCACCACCAACCTCTTCAACCCGATCTCGACCGGAATGGAAATGACGACGATCAATTTCCAGTACGACCCGGTCGGCACCTTTCCGTTGTACTTCAATCCGTTGGCGATCCTGAACGCGTTGGTCGCCCTTGAGACTGTGCACGGCAATTACCTGAATCCTCGCGAAGGCAGCCTGGGCCCATTGCCCTACGGGTACACCGTGGACGAGCTCGAAGCGCAGCTGGACTGCGCGGGGACGAACAACTGCAAGAAGGACGAGTACGGAAACGTCTACGTCACCATCCCCGCCAAGAGTCTGCCGCTGATGGATGCGCTGCGCAGTGCGGTGGATGGGATCGGTTTGGGGTGGTTGGTCGATCCGTTCATCGCGTTGGTGGAGCCGGCGCTGCGGGTGATCATCGATACTGCTTACGATCCGCAGGCGGATCCGGGTGTGGTGCGGTATTTGTCGCTGTTGCCGTTCAACCCGCAGACCAATCTGCTGAAGTTCGGCAACGATCTGTTCCGGGCCAGTGTTCAGGGTGTGGAGGACTTCTTCGCCGAGATTCTGGGTTCCTCGTCGGCGGCTGTGGCGCCGGGTTCGCCGGCCTTGACGGTTGCCGCGCCGGAGACCGGGGAGGGCACTGACGGCGGCACTGACGGGGCTGTCTCCGATCCGGCGGCTGATCCGGCTGTGTCTGATCCGGCGGCTGACTCGGCGGTGTCCGATCCGGCGGCTGATCCGGCGGTGCAGGTGGCGGCCGAAAGCGGTGTGGCCGAGGAGGATGCCACCGGCGAGCCGGTGGCGGTCGAGGACGTTCAAGCAGCCGAGGAAGCTGTCGAGGCTGAGGACGGGGTTGAGGAGGAGGCGGTCGCGGTGGATGCCGAGGCCGACGGTGCCGACGCCCGCGAGACGGCCGAGGATGAGGCCTCCGATTCGGCTGGGTCCGGGGAGCCCGATGCCGGGGCGGATGCGGACACCCAGTCCGATTCCGACTCCGCGGACACCGGCCAACAGGCCGCGTAGCCGGCACCGCCGGCCGGCTTGACCGCTGGTTCGCTCGCCCGCTCGCCCGACTACGCGTTGTTGGATATCGCCCACGTTGCCGCGGCCCGGTTTGCTGAGATTCCGTTGGTGAGATCCTCGCGATTTTCACGTGGGCAGCTAGGTAGCACGGCTAATGTTGTGCCATGAAGATCCTGATAGGCGTCGCGGCCGCCTTGGCCGGTGTCCTGTTCCCAGCCGTCGGTTATGCGCAAGAGCCGCCCCCGTGTCCGCCGGGGAGTTGGTGGAACTACACGCTCAATATCTGTGATTTCGGTGCTCCCGGCCTTGGCGCCCCGGGGCCTGGCATCGCGGGTCCGGTTGTCGGGCCCGCGGGTCCAGTCGGCGTCGGGGGAGTAGTCGGTCCAGTGGGGCCGGGCCCGGTAGGCCCGGGCCCGGTAGGACCCGGTCCCGTAGGCCCCGGGCGGTAATTCCGGTAGTCGGTCCAGGTTGGCCGGGCTCCGCGGATGGGTTGGGGCTGTATTAAATGCCGCCACCAACCCGATCGATGGAGCGGGCAACGGGAATCGACCCCGCGTGGAAGCTTTTTTCCGTCTGCGCTGAGCAACGCTCCCGAGCAAGGGGTTCTTGGCCCCCGCGGCTCGATAGCCGCGGCTCGATAGCGAACTACGACCGACGGCGGTCAGTCCTCCGGTGGCGACGCCGCATCGGACGGGGCGATGCGGTACAGCATGCCGTCGAGGGTGAGTTGGTAGATGTTGCCGTCGGGCCCCTGGGCAAGCTTGACGGTTCGTCCGGCCTGGGGGTCGAAGAACTGCTCCTGTCCGCACACCGAGAAGCCAGCATCACAGGTCAGCACCTTGATCCAGCCCTTGAGGTAGTCCGCGATCAATACCTTGCCATCCAGACTTGCCCCGAACGTCGACCCGTGGGGCACCAAAACCGATGTGATGGCCGCACCACCGGCGCCGTGTGGATAGGCGTGGATGGGGTCGATCGAGTCGCACGCGCCGCAGACCCCCTCGGCATCCGGCCACCCGTAGTTGCCGCCGGCGGTCACCTTGTTGAGCTCCTCGAACGCCGCCGCTCCCACATCGGCCACCAGAACGCTGCCGTCCGGGGCCACGGTCAGCCGGAACGGGTTGCGCACGCCGGTAGCGAAAATCTGCGGTAGCGCGTCGATGTCGAGGAACGGGTTGTCGGCGGGCACGGTGCCGTCGGGGTTCAGCCGCAGAATCTTGCCGTGCAGGGTGGACAGATTCTGCGAGTTCGCCCGAAGGGCGTTGTCACCCAACCCCCAGTAGAGCTTGCCGTCCAGGCCGAACCCGAGCGCGCCGCCGTGGTGGTTGGGCGCAATCGGCTGATCGGCTTGCGCCAGAACCAGTTCCGAGCCAAGGTCGCCGACCCCGTCGGTCACGGTGAATCGCGACAAGCGGTTGCGCAGGCCGGTGGTGGTGTAGGCCACGTACAGGTATCCGTTGCTCGCGTAGTCCGGGTCTAGGGCCAGCCCCGATATTCCTCGCTCCACCTCGGTGCTCACCGGCACGTCCAGGATCGACTCAGCTTGCGGTTCGCCATCCTCGATAACTTTGATCGCACCGCCCTTCTCGGCGATGATGACCTGCCCGTCAGGCAGAAACTGAAAATCGGTCGGAGTGTTCAGACCGGACGCCACCGCGGTGCGTTCGAATCCGATGTTGATCGTCGTGGTGCTGGAATGCCCGGCACTGCCGAGTAGTCCAAAAGTCAGGATATGCAGCAGTTGAGCGAAACCGTGCAGCTGGAACCCGTTGCCGAAAGCGTCGCTGACCGTGACTCTGAAAGTGTCATGACCTACGTAGTTTGGGCCCGGGGTGTAGCGGAAAGTCCCGTCGCTCAGTACCTCGACCGCGCCGTAAGTCGGTTGGGTCGTGGTGTAGGTCAGCACCTCGCTGTCCGGATCGGTTGGTTTCAGATTGCCCACAATGACCCCGTCGACCACGCTGTTCTCCAGAGGGTTGTAGGTCAGCGTCGGCGTCTTGTTGAAGAACGTGCGTTCGATCCATCCCAGCAAGCCCAGCGGCTCGGCGGCCGCGACCGGCTCGGCTATAGCAGCAGCCGCTAGGGTTGGCGCCGGTTCGGCGGAGTCGGTTTCACGTCCGACAGCGACGGGTTCGGCGCCGGCACCGTTTGCTTGCGATACCGCAAGCGTTCCCGCTGGTGTCGCCGGATCGGCCTCCGGCGGCGCCGACTCCTCCTGCCGAGAAATGCTTATCGTGGCGAGCGCGCCATCGCTGTCCTCATCCGCGGGGATGTCCGGCAGGGTCTCTTCGGCGTCGGCGTCGGCTTCGGCTTCGGCTTCAGCTTCAGTGGTGTCGGCGTCGGCGGATTCGGCGTCGGCTCCATCCCCGTCATCCGTGCTCTCATCCGTGCCGCCTGCACCCAGTCCGGCCTCGGATTCCGCCGCCGCAACTGTCGGGCCGTCCGTCGAGTCGGACGACTGTGTTGACTCCGCTGGCTCGGCCCAGGCCACTCCGGATCCGCCGGCGATTGCGGCCCCCACCCCGAGGGCGAATGCCAGCGCGCCGACCCGCCCGATGTACTTTGCCCCTATTTGCTGTACGTGATGCGCAGATGTCATGACCCCTCCACAGGAAAACGGAGGATCGCGAGCCCTCGTCGCTGGATTCGCTGGTCTTCCGTGGCTCTAAGCCATGAGACTAGTCGCACTATTCGGCGGCTAGGGAGTTTTGCCCCGAAGCGTAAGGGTTGATTCATGAGTTAGCTCGGCGACGAGCGCCGGAGTCGACTGCGCCGCTGGATGCAGAGCATCTCGCCTCTGCAGCCAGGCCGAAGCCGCCCGCCGTGTCGTCGCCCTCAGCGCAGAGTCAAGCATCCGCGCAGCGCCCCCGGTTGGTCCGGGCAGCTGTTCGTCGCCAACCTAGGGTTGGTCCATACCCGCCGACCGCCGCAAGTCGTCGCCGGGTGGCTGGATGGTGCGGCGCCTGCTAGAGATGAAGCCTGTTCCCCATTGGTGGCGGGCCGCGCTGCACACCTGATCACCGATGACCACGTCGAGAGCACGGCTGCGCTCGGCGCGATAGCTGCGGCGGCCCGTACAGCAAACAATGTTCTGAGCCTGGCGCGGAGGTAACACACGAAAATGGGGGACATGTGCGGGATGAGACTGCCGACTCAGCAGCTGCGCTGACCCGCAAAAATGCCTCTGCCAGTCGATCGACGGAGCGGGCGACGGGAATCGAACCCGCGTAGCTAGTTTGGAAGACTAGGGCTCTACCATTGAGCTACGCCCGCATGTGCTGCCACGGTGAACAGTACCGGCAGACTGTACCGGCCCCCCTGATCTCAAATCCAATTGAGGCCTTGATGTCGCCGCTCCGTCCGCAAGCCGTAGTATCGCCGGGTGGTCCGGCGCTGCCAGCTCGAGTGACGCAGCGACGACCGGGGTGTAGCGCAGCTTGGTAGCGCATCCGCTTTGGGAGCGGAAGGCCGCAGGTTCAAATCCTGTCACCCCGACCATCAGAACCCACCCAAACGGCAGCAGAACCAACCAAGGAGTACGAACGTGAAGAGCACCGTCGAGAAGTTGAGCCCGACCAGGGTTCGCATCAACGTAGAGGTGCCCTTCGCCGAACTCGAACCAGACATCGACCGTGCGTTCAAGCAGCTGGCCAAGCAGATCAGGCTGCCCGGATTCCGCCCCGGCAAGGCGCCCCGCAAGCTGCTGGAAGCGCGGGTCGGCCGGGGTACGGTGATCGAACAGGTCGTCAACGATGCGCTGCCCGGTCGCTACAGCGAGGCGGTGACGTCGTCGTCGCTGCAGCCGATCGGCCAGCCCGAGATCGAGATCACCAAACTCGCAGACAACGAGGAGCTGATTTTCACAGCCGAGGTGGACATCCGCCCCGAGATCGATCTGCCCGACCTCACCGCGCTGAAGATCACCGTCGATCCGGTCAATGTCACCGATGAGGACATCGACATCGAACTCGACGCGCTACGGAAGCGATTCGGCACCCTGACCGGCGTCCAGCGTGCCGCGGAGCAGGGGGACTTCGTGTCGATCGACCTGGCGGCCACTGTGGACGGAAAAGAAGTTCCGGAGGCCGCCACCGAGGGTCTGTCGCATGAGATCGGATCGGGTCAGCTGATCGCCGGTCTCGACGAGGCGATAATCGGTCTCGAGGTGGACGGCAGCCGCGCCTTCACCACCACTCTGGTCGCGGGTGCGCACGCCGGCCAGGAGGCAGAGGTCACGGTCACCGTCAAGTCGATCAAGGTGCGCGAGCTGCCCGAGCTCGACGACGAATTCGCGCAACTGGCAAGCGAGTTCGACACCATCGAAGAGCTGCGTAGCAATCTGGTCGAGCAGGTCACCCGGGTCAAGCAGGTGCAGCAGGCCGAGCAGATCCGCGATAAGGCGATCGAGGAGCTGCTCGGGCAGGTCGAGGTTCCGCTGCCGGAAAAGGTGGTGCAGGCTCAAGTCGACGACGCGCTGCACAACGCCATCCACGGACTCGAGCACGACGAGTCGAAGTTCGAGAAGGCACTTCTGGAGCAGGGCAGCAGCCGGGAGGAGTTCGATGCCGAGAACCGCAGCAATGCGGAGAAGGCGGTCAGGACGCAGCTCCTGATGGATGCGATCGCAGACAAGCTGGACATCCAGGTCGCTGAGAACGACCTCTCCGAGCGCTTGGTGCTGATGTCCCGTCAGTACGGTTTGGAACCCCAGCAGCTATTGCAGATGTTGCAGCAGAACAACCAGCTGCCGGCGATGTTCGCCGATGTGCGTCGGGGACTCACCGTCGCCGCGGTCGTTTACGGCGCTACCGTCACCGACACCGATGGCAAGGAAATCGATACCACCGAGTTTTTCGGGCCCTCCGGCGCACAGGCTGAGGGAGCCGAGGACGGCACCGACGCGTCCGGGACCGACGACTCGAAGTGACGCTCTGAGCGAACGGGCGCGGTCTGAGGACTCTCCGGCCGCCCGGGTTGGTTAGTGTCAGTGTCTAGACGTGGCCTAGGCGAAGGTTCTAGCCGAAGGCCGCGGGGTCCAGCAGGCCGGAAGTACGGAAAGAAAGCAGGTATCCCAGTCGTGACTGACATGCGTGGCGCCTCAGCGGGCCTCAACCTTGTCGACTCGGTGTATGAGCGGTTGCTGTCCGAGCGGATCATCTTTTTAGGTTCCCAGGTCGACGACGACATCGCCAACCGGTTGTGTGCCCAGATCCTGCTGCTGTCGGCCGAGGATCCGACCGCGGACATTCACCTCTACATCAACTCGCCGGGTGGTTCGATCAGCGCAGGGATGGCCATCTACGACACCATGGTGCTGGCCCCCTGCGATGTCGCGACCTACGCGATGGGCATGGCCGCCTCGATGGGCGAGTTCCTGTTGGCCGCCGGCACCAAAGGTAAGCGCTACGCGCTGCCGCACGCCCGCATTCTGATGCACCAGCCCCTCGGCGGGATCACCGGAGGCGCCACCGACATCGCGATTCAGGCCGAGCAGTTCGCGGTCATCAAGAAGGAGATGTTCCGCCTCAACGCCGAGTTCACCGGCCAGACCATCGAGCGCATCGAGGCGGACTCCGATCGGGACCGATGGTTCACCGCTCAGGAAGCCCTGGAATACGGCTTCGTCGATCACATCATCACCAGCACCAACGTCAACGGAGTTGTGTCATGACCGACCAGAGCCTTTCGGCGGACGCCCGGCTGCAACCGCAGGCGCGCTACATTCTGCCGTCGTTCATCGAGCATTCAAGTTTCGGGGTCAAGGAGTCCAACCCGTACAACAAGCTTTTCGAGGAGCGCATCATCTTCCTCGGCGTGCAGGTCGACGACGCCTCGGCGAACGACATTATGGCGCAGCTCCTGGTTCTGGAGTCGCTGGACCCCGACCGTGACATCACGATGTACATCAATTCGCCGGGTGGCTCGTTCACGTCGTTGATGGCCATCTACGACACGATGCAATACGTGCGCGCCGACATCCAGACGGTGTGCCTGGGCCAGGCAGCCTCGGCCGCGGCCGTCCTGCTTGCCGCGGGCACTCCCGGCAAACGGCTGGCCCTGCCCAACGCCCGCATCTTGATCCACCAGCCGTCGTTGGGTGGTGTCATCCAGGGACAGTTCTCCGACCTGGAGATTCAGGCTGCCGAGATCGAGCGGATGCGCACCCTCATGGAGGTGACCCTGGGTCGCCACACCGGTAAGGATCCCGAGGTCATCCGCAAGGACACCGACCGAGACAAGATTCTCACCGCCGAGCAGGCCAAGGATTACGGGATCATCGACACGGTGCTGGAGTACCGGAAGCTGTCGGCTCAATCCGCCTGATCGCCGCCGACCGGGTACGTCGCCGCTTACCGGGCCTCCCAGCGGCCGTCGCGACCCTGACTGCGGCACTTTCCTCGAACCGACCCCCCGAAACGACCGTAGGGGCGATCGGACCCCGGTGACGACCTACCGGGTGCGTGTTCGCGCCGCGAGCCCCCGGCGGCGGCTGACTCCGGAGCGGTAACGGCGGCGACACGCCAGGGACACAGTGGTGTGTTCCGCGACCATCTCCGACCGATCAGGCGATATGTTGGCGCAACCACAGCTGAATACCATTGACGCTATTCGGCATTATCGGTCGCCTCGTGCCGGATCGAACGGGTAGCGTCGGGGGCAACAACTATCGGGGTGCGTGACGGCCTCGACAACCGATTGAACACCGACTGCCAACAGGAAGTAGGACACCAGCACCATGGCACGCATTGGAGACGGCGGTGACCTGCTGAAGTGCTCGTTCTGCGGCAAGAGTCAAAAGCAGGTCAAGAAGCTCATCGCGGGTCCCGGCGTATACATCTGCGACGAGTGCATCGATTTGTGCAACGAGATCATCGAAGAAGAGTTGGCCGACGCCGACGAAGTCAAGCTGGACGAGCTGCCCAAGCCCTCCGAGATCCGTGAGTTCCTGGAGAGCTATGTCATCGGCCAGGATACCGCCAAGCGGACGCTTGCCGTCGCCGTCTACAACCACTACAAACGCATCCAGGCTGGCGAGAAGATGCGTGACTCCCGGGCTGAGCCGGTCGAGCTGATGAAGTCGAACATCCTGATGCTCGGGCCGACCGGTTGCGGTAAGACCTATCTTGCCCAGACCCTGGCCAAGATGCTCAACGTGCCGTTCGCGATTGCCGACGCCACTGCGCTCACCGAGGCCGGCTATGTCGGCGAGGACGTTGAGAACATTCTGCTGAAGCTGATCCAGGCTGCCGATTACGACGTGAAGCGCGCCGAGACCGGGATCATCTACATCGACGAGGTCGACAAGATCGCCCGCAAGAGTGAGAACCCGTCCATCACCCGTGACGTCTCGGGCGAGGGCGTGCAGCAGGCATTGCTCAAGATTCTCGAGGGCACCCAGGCCTCCGTGCCGCCGCAGGGCGGCCGCAAGCATCCCCATCAGGAGTTCATCCAGATCGACACCACCAACGTGTTGTTCATCGTGGCAGGTGCGTTCGCCGGTTTGGAGAAGATCGTTTCCGATCGGACCGGCAAGCGCGGCATCGGCTTCGGGGCGGAGGTGCATTCGAAGGCCGACATCGACACCCAGGATCACTTCGCCGAGGTCATGCCGGAGGACCTGATCAAGTTCGGGCTCATTCCCGAGTTCATCGGACGGCTCCCGGTGGTGGCCTCGGTGACGAACCTGGACAAGGAATCTCTGGTCACGATCCTCTCGGAGCCAAAGAACGCACTGGTCAAGCAGTACACCCGGTTGTTCGAGATGGACAACGTCGAGCTGGAGTTCACCGGCGAAGCGCTGGAGGCCATCGCCGATCAAGCGATTCACCGTGGCACCGGCGCGCGCGGTCTGCGCGCCATCATGGAGGAAGTCCTGCTGCCGGTGATGTACGACATTCCCAGCCGTGACGACGTCGCCAAGGTCGTCGTCACCAAGGAGACGGTGGAGGACAACGTGTTGCCGACCATCGTGCCGCGTAAGGCGCCCCGCGGCGAGCGCCGCGAGAAGAGCGCCTGATCGCTCAATCGGTGCCGGGGGCGCATCGGTGATCGCCGCGAACATCAATTACGAATTCCTCGACGGAGTGCTCGACGGCAGCCACGAGGACGTGTATTACCACTTCGGGATGGCTTCCGGCGACCCGATGCTCGAGCAACTCCGCGACGTCAAGGCCGTCGTCATGGCGGGTGCGGGCGGACGCATCAAAGAGTTCGCCCAGCGGTGGAGCGAACTCAACGGTGGATCCCAGATCGTTGCCTTCCCGAAAGAGGATCGGTTCGTCACCCGCTACACGGCCGGGGTGTTGTTCGCCTCGCACGGCATGGGTATGCCCAGTGCCTCCATTGCGCTGCAGGAGCTCATGCGGATGGTCTTCTTCCTCAAACGCGGAGATCTGGAAGCACTGGACGAGGTGTTCTGGTGTCGTGTCGGCACCAGCGGCGGCGTGGGGCTGCCGGGCGGCACGGTGGTGGTTTCGACCGAAGGCGTCATGGCTGACCTCAAGCCCTACCGGTTGCTCCATGGCGGTGTCGGCGAGTACTGGTTCGACGGCCATTTTCCGGTGGCGACCTGTAATGCGATCATCGCGGCCAACGATGGCGTCGCCGATTTCCCAGTGGTGTCCGGCAGGACGGTGGCCGGCAACGAGTTCTTCCTCGAACAATTCCGGCTCGACGGTGCCATCCGTCTCGCGACGCCGGAGAACAAGATGGAATGGCTGCGTTGGGTCAACGACAACGGCGTGCGCAATATCGAGATGGAAGGCGCAATGCTGGCCGGCTACCTCAACTTCTGGGGTTTTCCGAAGTTCGCGATGATCTGCTGCACCCTGCTGAACCGGCTGGACGGTGATCAGGTGACGGCCACCCCGGACGAGTTGCACAGGTTCAGTCAGGACTCCGGTGTTGCGCTGTTCAACTACCTGGCCGCCGAACTGCTCGGCGACTGATCCGACCAAAGCCGCCGAAAACCAAGGCAGGAGAAGTCCTCGATGACCGACTACAGCGGGCTGATCGCGGATGCCGACCGGACCGTCAGCGGAGCTCTCGGTTCGGCACCGACCGACGTCGACGTACCCCTCGTCCTGCGGGATTCGGAGACGCTGGCCGGGCGTATCGACCACACGCTGCTCAAGGCGGATGCGACGGCCACGGCCATTGCTGCCCTGTGCGACGAGGCCCATGAATACCGGTTCGCCTCGGTGTGCGTGAATACCCGGTGGGTTCCGATGGCCGCCGCACGGCTGGCCCACTCCGACGTGATTGTGTGCACCGTGGTGGGCTTCCCGCTTGGCGCGATGACGCGCCGGGCCAAGGCCGAGGAAGCGCGGATCACCGTCTCCGAGGGTGCCGGAGAGGTGGATATGGTGATCGACATCGGCGGGCTGCTCTCCGGCGATCTGGTGGGCGTCTACGAGGACATGCGTGCGGTGGTCGACGCCGTCGGCCCGGTGCCGGTGAAAGTTATTCTCGAGACCTGTCTGCTGGATGAGGAACAGAAGGCCATCGCGTGCCTGATCGCGTTGCGCACCGGCGCTGCCTACGTCAAGACCTCGACCGGGTTCGGGGGCGGCGGTGCCACCGCGGCGGATATCGCGTTGATGCGGACGATCGTCGGGGACAGGCTCGGGGTGAAGGCATCGGGCGGAATCCGGACCCGGCGCGATGCGCAGGCGATGCTGGCTGCCGGTGCCGACCGGCTGGGTGCGTCCGCCTCGGTGGCCATCGTTTCCGGCGCGGACGCCGGCGAAGGTGACTACTGACGCTCTGATGAACGCATCACGTGTTGATCCGGACCTTCTCGGTACCGTGCGGGCGTGGCTCGCGGAGGACCCGGATCCGGCGACCGCCGAAGAACTTTCGGCGTTGCTGCAGAAGGCGCAGAGCGGCGACGCCGGCGCGGCGGCGGAACTCGCCGACGCCTTCGACGGGACGTTGCAGTTCGGCACGGCCGGTCTGCGCGGCAGGCTGGGACCGGGCAGCAACCGGATGAACCGCGTGGTCGTGGCGCGGGCGGCGGCCGGGCTGGCGGCCTACCTGGCTTCCGGCGGCGGCCGGTCGGTAGTGGTGGGCTACGACGCGCGGCGAAATTCCGATGTGTTCGCCCACGACACCGCCCGGATCATGGCCGGGGCGGGGCTCAACGCGATGGTGTTGCCGACGCGGATGCCAACGCCCGTGCTTGCTTTCGCGATTCGCGAGCTCGGCTGCGATGCAGGCGTGATGGTGACCGCGTCGCACAATCCGCCGGAAGACAACGGTTACAAGGTGTACCTCGGCGACGGGAGCCAGATCGTCGCTCCGGCGGACACCGAGATTTCGGCTCACATCGCCGCGGTGGGCCCGATTACCTCGATCCCGGTTTCCGAGGCGTACACCGTCCTGGACGGTGCGGTGCTCGATGCTTACGTGGCACGGGTGGTGTCGCTGTTGGCTGACGGTCCACGCGCGGTGTCGGTGGTGTACACCGCAATGCACGGAGTGGGCGGCGAGGTGTTCATCCGGGCGGCGCGCGAGGCGGGTTTCCCGGAGCCGAGAAGGGTTGCGGCGCAGTTCGACCCGGACGGACTGTTTCCGACGGTGAGCTTCCCTAACCCGGAGGAGCCCGGTGCGATGGATTTGGCACTGGCCGAGGCGCGTGCATGTGGTGCGGACCTCATTGTCGCCAACGATCCCGACGCCGACCGCTGCGCAGTGGGGATCCGGTGCGACGGTGACTACCGGATGCTCACCGGGGACGAGGTCGGGGCACTACTGGGCTGGTGGATCGTCGAGCGCGGGCGGCGGGACGGATCTCCCGCGCGCGGCGTGTATGCGGAGTCGATCGTGTCGGGGACGCTGCTCGAGCGCATAGCGACGTCGGCTGGTCTCGGCTTCGCGACAACGCTGACCGGCTTCAAGTGGATTTCGAGGGTGCCGGAACTACGGTTCGGTTACGAAGAGGCGCTGGGCTATTGCGTGGACCCCGCGGCGGTCAAGGACAAGGACGGCATCAGTGCAGCGCTGTTGATGCTGGAGATGGTGGCGGCTCTGTCGGCCGAGGGTCGAGGTCCACAGCATGTTCTCGACGATCTGGCGCGGAGGTTCGGCCTGCACGCTACCGGCCAGCTGTCGGTTCGAGTATCCGATGTTTCGCTCATCGCGGATGCGATGGCGCGGTTGCGGGCCGATCCGCCCAGCTCGCTCGGTGGCCGGGACGTGCAGCGGATCGACGATTTGGAACGCGGCGGCGAGGGCTTGCCACCTACCGACGGTCTGCGCTTCATGCTTCGGGATGCGCGGGTGATTGTTCGCCCGAGCGGAACGGAGCCGAAGCTCAAGTGCTATCTACAGGTTGTGGTTCCGGTCGATGGTGATTCCCCCGGTGACATCCAAAACGCGAAAATGGTCGCACAGGCAGAGCTGGCCGCGCTGCGTGCAGGTATCGCCGAGATCCTCGATTTGTAGCCGAGTGCCCGCTCAGATGTGTGCGGCGTGGGTCATCTCGATGTGGTCGGGTGTTCGACGCCGTCCGATTACCACCCACGCGAAGACTGCACCCGCCAACGCGACGATCGCCAGCACCAGCATCGACGTTGTGATGGCCGATGACGACGCGCCGACCGCGGCCTCCTGAACGATGCGGCCGGAGTCGCCGGACAGTCCGGCCAGTATCTCGTCGGCCAGTGACAGGTTTCCCTCCTGAACGGCCGCGGTGTAGCTGGCCGCGGTGTCACGCAGGTCCGGCCGCTCGCCTAGGCCGCCCGACATCTGGGTCGCGGTGAGTGTGCCGATCACCGAGGTCACCAACGCCACACCCAACGCGGCCGGGATGTTGAACGTCATCTGCATCAGGCCCGAACCCATGCCGGCTCGTTCGGCATCGACGGCCGACATGCCTGCGGTGTTGCATGCCGGCAGCGCGATCCCGACACCGATGCCCATCAGAGCCAGCGGAGCGATCATCTGAAGCAGCGTGCTGTCCGGACCGAAACCGAGTCCGATCCAGGCCAGCGCCGCGGCCTGCATGAGCAGGGCCACCGTGATCGGGATACCCGGCCCGATCTTGTCCACCCACTTGCCGGCGGGGGGCTCGAACACCATGCAGATGCCGGTGGTGATGACGATGACCCAACTCGCCTTGGCGGGAGAGTAGTCGAGCACGTTGATGAAGAACAACGATCCGACGAAGGTCAGGAACGGGATGTAGATGAATCCCACCGCACATTCGGCGAAGAACCCGCCGGAGAAGAGCCGTTCCTTCCACAGCCTGAAGTCCACCAGGGGACTCGTGATCCTGGCTTCCACCACTGCGAAAAGCGTGAGCATACCCACGCCGGCGGCAAGCGAGCCCCACGTCGTCGGCGCGGACCAATCCTCGGACGAGTCCTGCAGCCCGTAGGTGACCAGGGTGATCCCGACGCCCCCGAGGATCAACCCCAGCCAGTCGTACGTACCGGTGGCGATCACACTTTGGTAGCCGCGGGTCGCGGCGATGGTGACGAGGATGACCATCGCGGTAAGAGGTATGGCCACCCAGAAGACCCAGCGCCAACTTGCGATCTCCATCATCCACGACGCGAACAGCGGGCCGACGAGCAAGCCGAACCCGTGCGCGAATCCCCACACCCCGACTGCCAACCCTCGCTGGATGATCGGAAACGAGTTGACCACGATCGACAATGTGGCCGGGGCCGAGATTCCGATTCCGATTCCCTGGATGGCCCGGCCGCTGATCAACATCGGCCCACCGACCGCAATGGCGGACATCACCAATCCGCCGCCGAAGACGATGAAACCGATGACGATCATCTTGACTTCGCCCACCAGGTCGCCCATCCGCCCGCCGGCGACCAGCGCCGCGCCGAACGCCAGGCTGTAGGCGGAGATGGTCCAGGTCTGAGCGGAAAGCCCAAGCGCCAGGTCCTGTTTGATGGTGGGTAGCGCCGGACCGATCACCGTGCTGAACATCTGCGCGATCAAGGCACCGAAGCCCATCGCGGCCAGAATTGCCCACGCCGCCTTGCTTGCCTTCTGGCCGACGACCTGGCTGGCGGCCGTGTCAGCGTCCATCTGTCGGCGTCCTCTTGGTGAGATCCGAGGGGCCGAACGCCTGGGGAAGAATCTGTTCCATTGTCTGAACACCCTCAGGTGTCATCACGGCGAGGGACGGGCCGCCATGTTCGTAGAGCAGCTGACGGCAGCGACCGCACGGCATGAGCGTTTCACCGCGGCCGTCGACGCAGTACACCGCGACGAGTCGGCCCCCGCCGGTGGCAAACAGCTCCGAGACCATCGAACATTCGGCGCAGAGAGAGAGCCCGTACGAGGCGTTCTCGACGTTCGCGCCCGACACCAGCCGGTTGTCCTCGACCAGTCCGGCGACCCCGACCGGGAAGCCAGAGTAGGGGGAGTACGAGTTCGCGGTAGCGGTGATGGCAGCGCGCCGCAGGGCTTCCCAGTCCACATCAGATTCGAGGTCCACTCCGGGTTCGAGTTGGCCCACCTGACCCGTCCTCCGTGTGAATGCCGATCGGCCGCGGGTGCACGGCTGATCGCGCCAACGTAGCACTGGCCCACGCACAATTTGCCCGAACCGGCAGCCCGCTCTGGCGGAATGCCGAGGCGTCGCTGCGGCACGCCGGAACCGGTCGGGCTGGCCTTCCGCCGCCCGCCCGGCGCGCGTGCTACCGGCTGATCCGGTCGGGGCGGGAGTAGATGTTCATCGACTCGCCGCGCAAGAACGCCACCAGGGTCAGACCTGACTGGCTGGCAAGGTCTACCGCCAGCGATGACGGCGCCGACACCGCGGCCAGCACCGGGATACCCGCCATCACGGCCTTCTGAGTGAGCTCGAACGAGGCCCGTCCGCTCACCAGCAAAACGTTTCCGCTCAACGGAATTCGCCGCTGCTCAAGAGCCCACCCGATGACCTTGTCGACGGCATTGTGTCGGCCGATGTCCTCGCGGACCGCCAGTGGGTCGCCCTCAGTGGAGAACAGGGCGGCGCCGTGCAGACCACCCGTGGCAGCGAAAACCTTCTGCTGGTCGCGAAGCTTGCCGGGCAGCGCGGACAGCGTCTGCGCGGCAACCGTCGAGGGATCGTCGCCGGGGCAGTGTTTGCTGGTCAATCGGACCGCGTCCAGCGAGGCCTTGCCGCAAACCCCGCATGAGGAGGTCGTGTAGAAGTTCCGGGTGGGGTCGACGTCCGGCGCCGGCACTGCCGGGTCGAGTGTCACGTCGAGCACGTTGTAGGAGTTGCCGGCATGCGGGTCGCGGCAGTAGCGGACCGACACGATGTCGTCCCGGCGGCTGATGATTCCTTCGGTAAGCAGGAACCCCTGCGCCAGCTCGACATCCGAGCCAGGCGTGCGCATGGTGACGGTGAGCGAGGCGCCGTTGACACGGATCTCCAGAGGCTCCTCCACCGCCAACGTTTCGGGGCGCGCGACCATCTTCTCGGTGCTGAGATGCCGCACGGGACGGCGGGCGGTGACCCTGCCCATCAGCCGCTGCCCATCAAACGCTGCCCATCAAACGCCGCCCTGCAAACTCTTCCTTCAAACTCCGGCCGGTGCGCTTCAGCGCGATTCGATCAAATCTGCTCCCCCGCAGCGTCATTGGCCCGCCCTCTCGGAGGTCCACTGCAGCCGGATGACGATCGCCTTCGATACCGGGGTGTTCGACCGCTCCGCGGTGTGATCAAGGGGTACAAGGGGATTGGTCTCCGGATAGTACGCGGCGGCGTTGCCGATCGGCGTGGAGTACGGGACTACCGTAAAATCCTCCGCAGTTCGTTCCTGCACATCGCCGTCGTCGGCAATAAACTCCGACACCAGGTCGACGCGATCTCCCGCGGCGAGCCCGAACGCGGCAATGTCGGCGGGATTGACGAACACCACCCGCCGGCCGCCCTTGACGCCACGGTAGCGATCGTCGAGTCCGTAGATCGTTGTGTTGAACTGGTCGTGGCTGCGCAGGGTCTGCAAGATCAACCGACCCTCGGGAACCGGTACCCATTGCAGCGAATTCACCGCGAAGTTGGCCTTGCCTGTTGCGGTGGGGAATTCACGTGCGTCGCGCGGGGGGTGGGGCAGCTGGAAGCCGTCGGGCGCGCGAACCCTGCGGTTGTAGTCGGCGCAACCGGGTACCACGGCGGCGATCGCGTCACGGATGGTGTCGTAGTCGTCGTTGAACGCCTTCCACGGCACCGGGTGATCCTTGCCGAACAGGGCCAACGCGAGCCGGCAGATGATCGAAACCTCGCTGCGCACGGCTTCGCTCGGCGGATGCAAACTACCGCGAGAAAGGTGCACCATCGACATCGAATCTTCCACCGAAACCCGCTGGGTTCTGCCGCCCTGGACGTCGCGATCGGTGCGCCCCAGTGCCGGCAGGATCAACGCGGTGTGGCCGTGTACAAGATGACTGCGGTTGAGTTTGGTCGAAACCTGCACGGTCAGCGAGCAATTGCGCAGTGCGGCCTCGGTGACGGCGGTGTCCGGGGATGCGGCAGCGAAGTTGCCGCCCATGGCCATGAACACCTTGGCCTGACGATCACGCATCGCCCGGATAGCGCCGACGGTGTCGTAGCCGTGTTCGCGGGGACAGACGATGCCGAACCTGTCCTCCAGGGCGGTGAGGAACGGCTCGGGCATCCTCTCCCAAATACCCATCGTGCGATCACCTTGGACGTTCGAGTGACCGCGCACGGGGCACAGCCCGGCGCCGGACTTGCCGATCATGCCGCGCATCAGAAGAACGTTGGTGATTTCGGCGATAGTGCCTACCGCGTGCTTCTGCTGGGTCAGACCCATCGCCCAGCACACCACGATGCGTTGTGACGTCGCCATCATGTCGGCCACCCGATCCAGTTGGTCGCGATCGATGCCAGTGGCTTCGAGAACTGTATCGAGGTCTACCTCACGGGTCTTGCGGGCGTAGGCCTCGAACCCGGCGGTGTGCACGGCGACGAAGTCACGGTCGACGATCTGAACGCGCGGACCGGCCTTGTCCTGGGCGTCCAGCAAGAGCTTTCCGATGCCGGCGAAGAGAGCCATGTCGCCGCCCAAGCGGATTTGAACGAATTCGTCGGCGATGGGAACGCCGTCGCTGATGACGCCGTGTAGCTTCTGTGGATCCTTGAAGCGGATCAACCCGGCCTCCGGCAGCGGGTTGATTGCGATGACCTTGGCGCCGTTGGTCTTTGCCTTCTCCAGTATCGAGAGCATCCGCGGATGGTTGGTACCGGGATTTTGGCCGGCGACGACGATCAGGTCGGCAAGGATGAGATCCTCCACCGTGACCGATCCCTTGCCGATGCCGATCGCATCGACGAGCGCGGTACCCGAGGATTCATGGCACATGTTCGAGCAGTCGGGCAGGTTATTGGTGCCGAAGCTGCGGGCGAGTAACTGGTAGAGAAAGGCGGCCTCGTTACTGGTTCGCCCCGAGGTGTAGAACACCGCCTGGTGCGGGCTCTCAAGTGCGCGCAGTTCATCGGCGATCAACTCGAAGGCCGCGTCCCAGTCGATGGGGTGATAGTGGTTCTCCCCAGGGCGCAACACCATTGGATGGGTGAGACGTCCTTGCTGGGAGAGCCAGAACTCCGGTCGTGATTGCAGATCGGCGATCGTGTGCCGGGCGAAGAACTCCGCGGTGACCACGCGCCGGGTGGCTTCTTCGGCAACGGCTTTGGCGCCGTTCTCGCAGAATTCGGCGAGCTTTCTACCGCCGGGTTCTTCGGGCCACGCGCAGCCCGGGCAGTCGAAACCGTGGCGTTGGTTGAGCCGGGATAGCGTGGCCGTGGTGCGCAGCAGTCCCATTGATTCGAGCCCGCGCTGCAGCGACACCATCACCGCCCTGACGCCGGCTGCCTCGTCCTCGCGCTTGGTCACCTCCAGCGCGCGCTCGTCGACCTCGACGTCGATGTCCCGATCGGGTTGCCGGCGGGTGGCCATGGTTCCAGGGTAGGGGACTCGATCCCTCATCCGGAGTAGGCGGGGGATCGTCGTTGGAGGACTACAACGCGATGCGCTCGCCCACCGCTAAAGGAGCTACGGTCCGCGGACTCCCTTGCCGCCCCGGGCTCGGTCGTTGCCGGCGAGCTGCCCGAGGCTGGAGGAATCGGGATCGGCCCCCGCATGTTCGTCCGGCGCCCTCGATGGCGGCTCGTCGGCCTCGATTGGTGACTCAGATATCCGTGGATCGTCTTCTGGTGACCGCATCAGGGCCTCGGGCCGGTGGAAGTAATTGAGCCGGACTTGGCCGGTGTCCAACTGGGCCGGCGGGATCCATTCGACTTCCCCGCGAGCGTTTATGGTGGTGGTCCAGCCGCCGTCGGTGCCGACGAGGCGGTTGTCCGGTCCACACGCGAGCGCGAGTCCGTCGACGTTGGTCTGTCCGCCCTCGGCCCAGTCCTGCTGGGCGTGATGGATCTGGCAGCCGTAAGCCCCCACGGTGCAGCACGGTTTCGTGCAGCCGCCGTCGCGTGCGACGAGCATTATCCGCTGGCCCGGAGACGCGGTGCGACGGGTGCGGAACAGGTCCAGCGCCGATCCGGTGGACTTGTCGAATACTGCGAGGTAGTGGTTGGCGTGTGCGGCCAATCGGATCACGTCCATGATCGGCATCATCGAGCCGCCGCCGGTCGTACCGATCCCGGCGCGGGATTCGAGATCCTGCAGGCTGGTGCGGATGATGATCGAAACCGGCAGGCCGTTGAGCTGCCCGAGTTCCCCGCTCATCAACGCGATCCGCCCCACCGCCACCAATGCGTCGTGTTGGCGTTGCGCCAGGCTGCGGTGGTCGTTCTCGATCTGCTCCTGGCTGGGCGTAGCCGAGATGCAGGGCTCGCGATCGTCGGGGTTGCACATGCCCGGTGCGGCGTACTTTGCGAAGATGGCCTCCCACGTCGCCCACGCCTCAGGGGTCAGGTTGCCGGTAACCGGCCGCATTCCGTCGCGCCCTTGTGGGCCGGTGTGCAGGCCGCGTTTTCTGGCGCGTTCGGTGTCGTCGGGTACCGGGCCGTCCTGATCAAGCAGGAACAGCGTCCGGTCGGCCGCCTTCTTGAGCTCCTTGGGTCCTACGCCGACGGCCTTGCGGACGAGGTCGACCTCGATCTGATCGCGGGTGACCGTGTCTACAAAGCCCGGCAAGTTCGTCATCGCATCGCGCAGCACCTTCACGTGTTCGGGGTTAATCAGCCCAACGGCCTGTGCAGCAGCGGTGGCCGGAAGAATCGGCGCAAGCGCTTCGCCGATCAAGGCCCGGCGCGGACCCAACTCGCTAGCCTCGGCCAGCCGCCGATTGGCCTCGCCCGTCGAGATTCGCCATCGGATCGCCAGCACGTCCTTCCACGACTTCGCCCCCATCGCCTTGGGTGTGCTCTCGACCTGCAAGCGGGCCAGCAAACGGTGGGACTGCGTGGGCAGCTGGCAGGACAGTGTCTCGAGTTCGTCCAGCACTGCCAGCAGTTCGGCGCGTGGAAGTGTCTCGATCTCGGAAGCGGCCAGCGCGTCGTGCGCCGCGCGCAACGCGGTTAGGGCTTCTCGGATGGCCGCACCGGACATGACTAGAACATATATTCGAGCCCTGACAAGATCGCTGAGGTTGTGACCACTGAAGCCAAAGTGACACAAGCGGTTTCAAATTCGCCGGATCTGCGGCGCGACAACGTCCGCGGCCCCGCGAACGCGCGGGTTCTGTACGGCGGCGCGCCGGTATAGGACGTGCAAATGCGCGCGTTCGTGGACATGGGCGGCTGTTCACCCAGTTGTGATGGTCTCGACATGGTGACGGTGCTGACATCCGCGGGCATATGTCGCGCGCCCACGGCACAATGGTTGCCGTGGCAAGGAACTTCGAATCGCCGCCGGGATCGCCCGTTTGGCGTGACCCGCTGTCGGCGGGGTGGCGGGCGCACCGCGGTCTGCTCCTGCTGCGGCTGCGCTGGCATGAGCGTCGCGCCGACGCTGGTCGCGGGTGAGGCCGGGCCGCGACTAAGACAGGTGCTGGGCCACGTTTACAGCCCCAGTAGCCGCACCGTCTCGGCGCGCATGTCGATCTTGCGGACCTTCCCGGTCACCGTCATCGGGAATGCGTCGACCATTCGGACGTAGCGCGGAATCTTGTAGTGCGCGAGCTTCCCGGTGGCGAATTTCCGCACCGCATCGGCGTCCAGTGGATCAGCGCCGGCCTTTACCTTGATCCAGGCGCAAATCTCCTCGCCGTACCGGTCATCGGGCACGCCGATCACCTGCACGTCATCGATGTCGGGGTGGGTGTGCAGGAATTCCTCGATTTCGCGCGGGTAGACGTTCTCGCCGCCCCGGATCACCATGTCCTTGATCCGGCCGACAATCGTGCAGTAGCCGTCTTGCCGCATCACCGCCAGATCCCCGGTGTGCATCCAGCCGTCGTCGTCGATCACTTCTCGGGTTTTGCCCTCGTCGGCCCAATAGCCGAGCATCACGGAGTATCCCCGGGTGCAGAATTCGCCGGGCTTTCCGCGTGGAACGATCCGGCCGGATTCGGGGTCGACGATCTTGACTTCCACGTTGGGGTGCACTCGGCCGACGGTCGCGGTGCGACGCTCGAGGTCGTCTTCGATTCGGGTCTGGCAGGACACCGGCGACGTCTCGGTCATGCCGTACGCGATGGCGACCTCGGACATGTTGAGTTCGTTGACGCAGCGCTTCATCACCTCGACCGGGCACGGGGATCCCGCCATGATGCCGGTCCGCAGCGTGGAGACGTCGCGATGGACGAGGTCGGGGTGCCCGAGAAGAGCGATGAACATCGTCGGCACCCCGTAGAGCGCCGTGCAGCGTTCCGATTCGACCGCAGCCAGCGTCGCCGCCGGATCGAACCCCGCCGCCGGGATCACCATCGTCGCGCCGTGCGTCGTGCAGCCCAGGTTGGCCATCACCATGCCGAAGCAGTGATAGAACGGCACCGGGATGCAGAGCCGATCGCCCGGACCCAAGTTGATCAGGTCGGTGACGAAGAAGCCGTTGTTGAGGATATTTCGGTGCGAGAGAGTGGCGCCCTTGGGCGAACCCGTTGTGCCGGAGGTGTATTGGATGTTGATGGGATCATCTGGGCGCAGGGAGCCGGCGCGACCGGCGAGTTCACTCTCAGTCACCTGGGTGGCCCGGTCCTTGAGTGACTCCCACTCATCTGTTCCCAGGTACACCACCTCGCTGAGGTCCGGGAGGTCGGGGCGGACCTGGGTGATCAACTCGCGGTAGTCAGAGGTCTTGAAGTTGATTGCCGACACCAATAGCCGGACGCCGGAATGCCCCAGCACGTAGGACAACTCGTGCGCGCGATAGGCAGAGTTGATAGTGACGAGAATCGCGCCGATTGCGCCGGTGGCATACTGCAGGATCGTCCACTCCGGGCAGTTCGGTGCCCAGATCCCGACTCGATCACCCTTTCCGATGCCACTTGCGATCAAAGCGCTTGCCACCAGGCGGATTTCGGCACTCAACTCTGCATATGTCCACCGCCTTGCGCTTGGGACATCGACGAGAGCCTCGGATTCGGGATGCTTCGCTGCCGTGCGCTCGAAGTTCATCCCGATTGTCTCATCCAGCAGTCGGGTGCCGGTGGGACCTGCCGCGTAGGACTCTGCCGCATGGGACTGGGAGCTGATCATGTCGTTGGTCATCGGTCACCAACTCTAGGTGGTCTCGACGACGATGTCGCTGATCCGGATCGACACCAGGGTGGGCAGCCGCAGCGGCCGGTTGCCCAGACCTATTGGGCGCACCCATCTTCGAGTGGCGAACACCAATCCGTCGGCTTCCACCGGATCGGCGGAGTAGTGCGCGGTCTTGGCCCACCGGCCGACCACTTGCGCGACGTAGTCGTGCCGACGCAGCTGACCGGCGGAATCGAAGTAGTAGGTCTGATCAGGCGAGTGTGTGTCGATTTCGGGCGGGAACCGGACATCCAGCCGCCGCCACGTCTCGCCGTTCTCCTGCCAGTCGGGCCCGTCTTCGACCTGTATGCCCGGGCGGGTGAGGAGATAGGGGGCGGTGAGATAGCACCACATGGCATAGCCGCCGAAGTAGACGGAATCCAATGCATCCCAACGAATATTGCGTCTGATGCCAGCCATACCGAAAAACAACGGACGGGGACGATCGCGGGAAACGGTCACGTTACCGTGGCTGTCTTCGATCCGGACCGACCCGTGGTCGAAGACCCCGCGCAGTCCTTCCCGCGGGAACGGATCGATCACCGTTCGCGGTCGAGCGACGTCGACGGTGATCTGGTAGTCGCTGAAGCGGTTGCCGGGCACCCGCGTGCGGACTAGTAGGCCGCCGGTGCGTACCCGTGCCCTGATCCTTTCGACTCGTTGCCAGCGGGCCATGCCGCCGTGGGCGTCCATCACCTGATTCAAGAGCGAGTTCACGGCCTCGACTCTGCCAAACCAGGAGCGGTTGAGCCACGGAAAATGGTCAGACCACTTGACGTCTGACCGAGCAACGGGCATGGTGGGAACCATGGCCATGCAGCCGGTGCACCGCCGATCTGTCCCCGAGGACGTCTTCGACCAGATCGTTTCCGAGGTACTCAGCGGTGAAATGCAACCCGGGCACGCACTGCCCAGCGAGCGCATGCTGGCCGAGGCACTGCAGGTGTCGCGACCAGCGGTGCGCGAAGCCCTGAAGCGTGTTTCGGCTGCCGGCCTGGTCGAAGTCCGGCAGGGTAACGCGACCACCGTTCGCGACTTCCGCCGACACGCTGGGTTGGACTTGTTGCCGCAGCTACTGTTGAGGGGCGGCGAACTGGACGTCACGGTGGCACGCAGCATCCTCGAAGCCCGCCTGCACAACGGACCCAAGGTGGCCGAACTCGCCGCGCAGCGGCATCGCCCGGACCTACCGGGACTACTCGAGCAGGCGGTGTGCGCGCTGGAGTCCGAGGACGACCCGATCGAGCGGCAGCGGCATGCATTGGCGTTCTGGGACCACGTCGTCGACGGCGCCGACTCGATCGTCTTCCGGTTGATGTACAACACACTCCGCGCGGCGTACGAGCCCGCGCTTCCCGCACTCGCCGTTGTGATGGCGGCCGAGGTCGGCCGGCCACAGGCTTACCGCGCGGTTGCTCGTGCGATAGCTGCCGGAGACGCCCCGGCTGCCAAACAAGCCGCGCAAGACCTACTCGAACCGGCGACCACGGCGCTAACCGCCGTGTTCATGTCCATGGAGGAGTCCCGATGAGCACGTTGACGGCCCGCAAGGCGTTCACCCTCGCCGACGCATGGCGCGAGTTCCGGACCTATCCCTCGCCATGGATGATCCTGATCACCCTGGTGGGTGCGCTCAGCGCCAGGATCGTGGTCGGGGACTGGCAATACACCGACGCGCTGGTCCCGCTGGTGATGATCGCCGTCTTCCCCTTCTTCGAATGGCTGGTCCACGTATTCATCCTGCACTGGCGCCCCCGACGCATCGGCCGACACACCGTCGACTCACTGCTTGCGCGGAAGCATCGTGAGCACCACATGGCTCCCCGCAGTGTGCCGGAGATATTCATTCCGTGGCCGGCGCTGCTGTGGGTGCTGCCTTTGGCCATTGGTGTGGCACTGCTTGTTTTTCCGCGCATCGGCATGGGTCTGACCTTTCTAGGATTCCTCACCGTGCTGGGTTTGTGCTACGAGTGGTGCCACTACCTCATCCACAGCGACTACAAGCCGAAGACGTCTCTGTACCGGGCGATCTATCGCAACCACCGGCTACACCATTTCAAGAACGAGCACTACTGGTTCACCGTCACGAGTTCGGGTACCGCCGATCGCGTGCTGCGTACATACCCCGACCCGGCCACGGTGCCCACCTCGCCAACCGCGAAGAACCTACACGCCGGGCGGGATGCAATGAGCACCTCCGGCGGCCAGGTTGCCGGACGCTAGCTGACAGCTACCGACGGGTAGCCGTTTCTTAGAGAAGGTCGCTGCGCTGACCGTGACGAATTCCACAATTTCGTCTTACGCCAGCTCCGTCCATCGCTCTGAACAGTGCCTTTGGCGCGAAGTTGGCTGCGCGGCGCGTGCGCGTCCAAGCCAGTGCGCCCTAAGAGAAGTGCAATAATCGGTACCGGCAGTGACACCAACCTTGCGGATGTCCATCCGCAGCGCGCGCCGGCTGCGATTCGGTGGGTATTCGCCACCCAGCGCGCAATCACGACACTAAGGACAGGCGAGTGGCAGACAACGGCAGCGCGGCCGGTGCAGCCCGGCAGAAGCTTGAGAAGGTTGTGATCCGCTTCGCCGGTGACTCCGGTGACGGTATGCAGCTCACCGGAGACCGATTCACCACCGAAGCAGCACTGTTCGGCAACGACCTCGCCACCCAACCCAACTACCCGGCCGAGATACGCGCCCCGCAGGGGACCTTGCCTGGTGTGTCGTCGTTCCAGATTCAGATCGCCGACTACGACATCCTGACTGCCGGAGACCGGCCCGACGTGCTGGTCGCAATGAATCCGGCCGCGCTGAAGGCTAACGTCTCCGACCTTCCTCGTGGTGGACTGATCATCGCGAATTCCGACGAGTTCACCAAACGCAATCTGGCCAAGGTCGGGTATCAGGCAAATCCACTGGACCCAACGGAGAGTGATGAGCTCTCCGAATACGTGGTTCAAGCTGTTCCGATGACGACGCTCACGCTCGGTGCGGTAGAGCCCATCGGGGCCACCAAAAAGGACGGTCAGCGCGCCAAGAACATGTTCGCTCTGGGCCTGCTGTCCTGGATGTACGGCCGTGAACTCGAGCACAGCGAATCCTTCATCAGGGAGAAGTTCGGCCGTAAACCCGACGTCGCGGCCGCCAATGTGCTCGCTCTCAAGGCGGGCTGGAATTATGGCGAGACGACCGAGGCCTTCGGTACGACCTACGAGGTGTCACCGGCCAAGCTCGAGACGGGTGAGTACCGACAGATCTCCGGCAACACCGCGCTGGCGTACGGACTGATCTCCGCCGCTCACCTGGGCGACCTTCAGATAGTGCTCGGTTCGTATCCGATAACTCCGGCGTCCGACATTTTGCACGAGCTTTCCAAGCACAAGAACTTCAACGTGCTGACGTTCCAGGCCGAGGATGAGATCGCCGGGATCGGCACGGCGATCGGCGCCTCCTTCGGTGGTGCGCTCGGGATCACCAGCACGTCGGGGCCCGGCATCTCACTGAAGTCCGAGGCGATCGGCTTGGCCGTGATGACCGAGTTGCCCTTGGTCGTCATCGACGTCCAGCGCGGCGGACCGTCGACCGGTCTTCCCACCAAGACCGAGCAAGCCGACCTGTTGCAGGCACTGTTCGGAAGAAACGGCGAATCGCCCGTCGCCGTGCTGGCCCCCCGATCACCATCGGACTGTTTCGATGTCGCCGTGGAGGCAG
The DNA here is from genome assembly GCA_050175175.1 of Mycolicibacterium sp. Classification (GTDB taxonomy): domain Bacteria; phylum Actinomycetota; class Actinomycetes; order Mycobacteriales; family Mycobacteriaceae; genus Mycobacterium. Next base: position 139,009 of record JBFXJE010000013.1, read on the forward strand.
CCCGCATCGCGATCCGGTACCACACCCCGGTGATGATCCTGTCCGATGGCGCCATCGCCAACGGCTCGGAGCCGTGGCGGATCCCCGATGTGAGCTCGTACCCGCCGATCGTGCACACGTTCGCCAAGTCCGGTGAGCCGTTCGCGCCCTACGCGCGCGACCCCGAGACACTGGCCCGCCAGTTCGCGGTTCCGGGAACGCCCGGTCTGGAGCATCGGATCGGCGGTCTGGAGGCCGCCAACGGTTCGGGAAATATCTCCTATGAACCCAAGAACCATGACCTGATGGTCCGGTTACGTCAGGAGAAGGTGGCTGGAATCGAAGTCCCCGATCTCGAGGTGGACGATCCCAGCGGAGATGCCGACCTGTTGCTGCTCGGGTGGGGCAGCAGCTACGGCCCGATCGGCGAGGCGTGCCGGCGGGCCCGACGCAAGGGCATCAGGGTCGCCCACGCTCAGCTTCGGCACCTCAATCCCTTCCCGCGAAATCTGGGCGAGGTGTTGAGTCGGTACTCCTCGGTTGTCCTGCCGGAGATGAACCTGGGCCAGCTCGCCCTGCTACTGCGCGGGAAGTACTTGGTCGACATCCAGTCGGTGACCAAGGTCGAGGGCATGGCGTTCCTGGCCGACGAGGTGGAGGGCATCATCGATTCCGCGCTCGATGGAACGTTGGCTGAAAAGGAACTGGAGAAGGCCCAGTTCGCCCGGCTCGCCGCGGCCACGATAGATGCCCCAGATGACGTGGCGGTCAACGAAACTGGTGTGGGAGCGAACGCATGACAGAACAGCTGATCGGCAGCGATCTAGGTCTGACGCCTGACGGGCTGTCCAAGACCAGCCTGGTGCCCACCGCGGACGCACCGCAGAAGGCAAAGGATTTCTCCAGCGACCAGGAGGTCCGCTGGTGCCCGGGGTGCGGCGACTACGTCATCCTCAACACCATCCGCAACTTCCTGCCGGAGTTGGGGCTGCGCCGCGAGAACATCGCATTCGTCAGCGGTATCGGGTGCTCGAGCCGCTTCCCGTACTACTTGGAAACCTACGGCTTCCACTCGATTCACGGCCGTGCGCCCACCATTGCGACCGGCTTGGCGCTGGCCCGCGAAGATCTGTCGGTGTGGGTGGTCACCGGAGACGGGGACGCGCTGTCCATAGGTGGCAATCACCTCATCCATGCGCTGCGACGCAATATCAACCTGACGATCCTGCTGTTCAACAACCGGATCTACGGATTGACCAAAGGGCAGTATTCACCCACATCCGAAGTCGGCAAGATCACCAAGTCCACCCCGATGGGTTCGCTGGACTACCCGTTCAACCCGGTGTCCCTGGCGCTGGGCGCCGAGGCGACGTTCGTCGGCCGTGCGCTGGACTCCGATCGCAAGGGTCTCAGCGAGGTCCTGCGCGCTGCCGCACAGCATCGGGGGGCCGCGCTGGTCGAGATCATGCAGGACTGCCCGATCTTCAACGACGGCTCGTTCGACGCGCTGCGTAAGGAAGGTGCCGAGGAACGGCTGATCAATCTGCATCACGGCGAGCCCGTCACCTTCGGACGCGACGGCGAATACTGCGTCGTCAAGTCGGGCTACGGGCTGGAGGTGGTCAAGACCGCCGAGGTGTCGGCCGAGGAGATCGTGGTCCACGATGCGACGCTTGAGGACCCGGCCTACGCGTTCGCGCTGTCGCGTCTGTCCGACCAGAACCTCGACCACATGGTGATGGGAATTTTTCGCCAGGTGAGCAAGCCCACCTACGACGACGCGGCGCGCCAGCAGATCGCGACTGCGCGGGCGACCCGCACCCATGACACTGCGGCGCTGCAGTCGCTGCTTCGTGGCAAGGACACGTGGACCGTCGAGTAGATTGCGCTAACGTCACCCGCGTGACATCGTCTGTGCCGCTAACCGCGTCTGTACCGTCGACCGCGTCATTACCGCTGGCCGCCGTGGTGCTGGCCGGTGGAGCCTCTCGCCGGATGGGCCGCGACAAAGCCGCTTTGGTGATCGACGGGCCGGCGGGACCGACCACGCTCGTTGAGCGAGTGGTGTCGATCGTGGGCAGCCGCTGCGCCCCCGTGTACGTCATGGCCGCTCCCGGTCAGGCTTTGCCTGACTTGCCAGCTGTCATCCTGCGCGACGAGGTGCGCGGGGTGGGTCCGCTGCTGGCGACCGGGCACGGATTGCGGGCAGCCGCCGAGGCCGGGGTCGAGCACGCGTTCGTCTGCGCCGTCGACATGCCGGAGTTGACCACCGCGCTGATCGAGAACCTGGCCGGACCCGCCGAACGGTTGACCGCTGACGTCGTCTTGCCCTGGGACGGTCGCGACCATTATCTGGCAGGAATCTATCGCACAAAGTTGTTCACCACCGTCGCCAAATTGGTGAATGCCGGTGAGCGAAGCATGCGAGCTCTGGTTGATCGAGTGGATACCCAACGAATCGTCATGTCCGAACAGCCCGCATTGGCGAACATCAATACGGTGGCCGACATAGCCGATATCGGAGCGATCAAGCCACCGCAATTGACTTAGCAATTCAATTTGTCGCCGCCATCCCGTTTTCGTAGTGTCCCACCTCACATTATGCACGTGAGCTGAGACACATTCGGTCTGCGTGCATCGCTTTATTGATTGTTTGGAAATTCGATATCTGACCTGCGTTGACGGTTGAATTCGGATGGCGTGATTATCCCGTGATCTGTGCACGATGGTCTTTTCCGCGATATGACATCGTGCTCAGCACTTTGTAGCGTCCAATTTGCGCTTCACGGTGAGCATCACTTTGGGGCAGAAAATTCAAAACCACGAACCTGCGTGTGTGCGGGGCCGTGGGAGGCGGCTGGCCTCCCGGCGGCCGTCGGGTCCGAGGCCCGGCGAGGCGATCTGAATCATCGATCTGCCCTCCCCGTCGTGCCCGACCGAGACGGCGCGACTCCATCAACTTGCCTGATTCACCGGCAGCAATCCCGCGTATCACCGCGCGGGTGGCCGATGGCGCGCGCCTGGCGAAAGGATTGAAGTTGAAGAACCTCCGCAAGACGCTCGGTCGGGCCGCCGTCGCCGGAGTGCTCGCGATCGCCCCGATGGCTGGGATCACCGGCTTGGCGGCCGGCACCGCGAATGCCGACGGCGTGAATTGGGACGCCGTGGCAGCCTGCGAGTCGGGTGGTAACTGGTCGATCAATACGGGCAACGGTTACTACGGAGGCCTGCAGTTCGCCATGGGTACCTGGCGGTCCAACGGCGGCGCGGGTGCGCCGCACGCGGCGAGTCGTGAGGAGCAGATCCGGGTCGCCGAGAACGTCCTGCAGACGCAGGGCATCGGCGCATGGCCGCACTGCGGCAGGCACGGCTGACCCAGGAAGCTTCCGATCAGGCGGTGCCGGTGATGCCGGCACCGCCCTTCTGGTGCCCAGAAGCCAGTTGATCTCAGGAGTCTCTTACGTCAGATAAGCAACTGTTAAAACTTTCGTCTCGTATGTAACAGGTGACACCGGTCACCCGACAGACCTGATATCCGCAGCGTGAGAGCGTTCACGAGCGGGCCTTGAGTCACAACGGTCGGGGAAGGACCGCAGAGATGAACATTCGTAAGGTTTGCACCACGGGCCTGATGGCCGCTGCTATTTCCGGAGCGTTCGCCGTAGTCCCGATGGCGCTTGACGACGCAGTGACCCCGCTAGCCGCCGCACATGCCGATTCGGTCAACTGGGATGCGATCGCCGAGTGTGAGTCGGGCGGGAACTGGTCCATCAACTCCGGCAACGGGCACTACGGCGGTCTGCAGTTCAAGCCGGCGACCTGGGCATCCAACGGCGGGGTGGGACATCCGTCGGCCGCCTCCCGCTCCGAGCAGATCCGGGTGGCCGAAAACGTGCTGCGGACCCAGGGGCTCAAGGCATGGCCGACCTGCGGCGCCAAGGGGCTCGCCGCCCAGGTGTGGGGCAACACCCCCGCCACCCCGACGGCGCCGGCGGCCACGCCCGTGACGATCCCCGCCAAGGCGAACGGGTGTGCAGGCATGCCGACCTCGGTCTTCGGTGGCATCATCGACCTGCGGAAAATGTGCACCGCACTGTTGACCCCGCGCTCTGCCCGCTGAAAACCGGCACCATGTAGGCATGTCCGCACCGCGGGAAGCCACCGAACCATCACCATTCGGCGACCTCGATGACTATCTGGCCCTACCTCGGGTGTCAGGCCTAGCGGTGTCGCCCGACGGCTCACGAGTCGTCACCACCGTCACCCAACTCAATGCCACTCGCACCGAATATGTGAGCGCCTTGTGGGAGCTGGATCCGGCCGGACAGCAACCGGCGCGCCGCATCACCCACGGGGCGACGGGCGAATCGGCACCGCAGTTCACCGCGGCCGGCGATCTGCTCTTCCTAGCGGCCCGGCCCACCGAAGGTGAACCCGCCCACGCAGACGGGCCGCCCAAAACGCTGTGGCGTCTGCCTGGCCTCGGCGGCGAGGCGATCGAGGCTTTCGCGCCGCCCGGTGGCGTCGGCCGTGTGATATCGGCGGATGCGGCCGCCGTGACGGTGGCCGCCTCGGCGCTGATGCCCTCGGCAATCGATATCGACGACGATCGGCGGCTGCGAACTGCACGCAAGGACAACAAGGTGTCGGCGGTCTTGCACTCCGGCTATCCGATCCGGCACTGGGACCACGACCTCGGTCCCGACCGCACCCATTTGTTCGACATTGGGGGGCATGCCACCGGCCACCGTGATTTGACCCCCGACCCAGAGGACGGGTTGCGCGACGCGGAGTTCGATCTCAGCAGGGACGGCACCTTCGTGGTGACCCCGTGGCGCCGACCGGCGCCCGGAGCATCGGCCCGCGACATGCTGGTCCGGATCGACGTAGCGACGGCACAACGTCGGGTCATCGTCGACGATCCCGACGCCAACCTGGGACTCCCGGCGATCTCGCCGGACGGCCGGTCCGTCGCGTTCACTCGTGAGGCGATCCCCACTCCGACGCGCGCACCGCGAATATCGTTGTGGATCATGCGTTTCGGCGCTGAGCCGGCTGAGCTGACGGGTGACTGGGACCGCTGGCCGACGTCGGTGGCCTGGTCTGCGGACGGTTCGAAGTTGATCGTGACGGCCGACGATTGCGGACGTGGACCGATCTTCGCCGTGGATCCCGAATCGGGCGCGGTGCAGCAGATCGTTGCCGACGATTTCAGCTACTCCGATGTGCATCCCGTTGTCGGCGGCGCGTTGTTCGCGTTGCGCAGTTCGTATCTAGCCCCTCAACATCCGGTGCGCATCGATCCCGACGGCTCGGTCACGGCGCTGCCCTGCCTGCCGATGCCGGAAATGCCTGGGTCCCTGATCGAGCTGACCGCGGTCGCCGAGGACGGGCAAGCTGTCCGGTCTTGGTTGGCTCTCCCGCGCGGTGAGCAGCCCGCACCGCTGTTGCTATGGGTTCACGGCGGCCCGCTGGCGAGCTGGAATTCCTGGCACTGGCGGTGGAATCCCTGGTTGATGGTCGCCCAGGGCTACGCGGTACTGCTGCCCGATCCCGCCCTGTCGACCGGATACGGCCAGGATTTCATCCAGCGAGGTTGGGGTGCTTGGGGATTCGCTCCCTATGCCGACCTGATGGCGGCCACAGACGCCGCCTGCGCGCACCCGCGGGTGGATGAGACCCGCACCGCGGTGATGGGCGGCTCATTCGGTGGATACATGGCCAATTGGATCGCCGGACACACCGACCGCTTCGCAGCGATCGTCAGCCACGCCAGCCTGTGGGCACTCGACCAGTTCGGCGCCACCACCGACAGCGCTTACTGGTGGGCCCGGGAGATGACGCCAGAGATGACCGAGGCGAATTCGCCGCACCGATTCGTTTCTGAAATCACCACCCCGATGCTGATCATCCACGGCGACAAGGACTATCGGGTGCCGATCGGCGAGGCACTTCGGCTGTGGTACGAGCTGCTGAGTCGATCGGGGCTGGCCGCGGCAGACGACGGCTCGACCGTGCATCGCTTCCTGTACTTTCCGTCCGAGAATCACTGGGTGCTCAACCCGCGGCACGCCAAGATCTGGTACCAAGTAGTCACGGCATTCCTGTCCCGGCATGTGCTTGGTCACGAGATCGAGCTACCCGAGGTACTCGGGTAGCGGTGACTCGGCCCTACCTCAGATCGACACCGAACTTCGGGCAAGGATTCGTGCTTGCTCGGCCGAACCATATGGGGCCACCCACAGGTTGTCATTGTGGTGTCGGCTACGAAAAAGGGAGACAATGTAATTCAGCCTGTCGTCGATCCGGCACCAGTCGTGTGCACCGCTGCCGACCAGGGTGTTGGGAGTGCGGTCCCACTCGTCGAGAAATGACTGCAGCTCGGGTAACGTGATGGACTCCAGGGTCCTCGGAAATGCGCTCGATCCTGCGGGTGCCACCAGGTCGTGGCCTACCGAAAGACGCTCGTTTCCAATCTGAAACACCATCGCGTAGCGGGTGATCGCCCGACGAATCGCGCTGGGCATCGACGCGTCGAAGAAGCGCTGTAACCGCCAATGTTCATGCAGCAGGATCGAGAGATTGCCCAGCAGCATGGCCTGGTCGCGGCGGCTGGGGTCGGTGTCGGTCATGGCGATGTAGTAGTGCCGGTATGCGTTCCGCAGCAGGCTCTGCCCGCCGCGCGCCGAGGGTGCTTCGGACAATGGAGCAAGAAACCGCTCCAGCGTTACGGGTGTCCTGCTCGCCGGATCGGTGAACTCACACACAAATCGCGCGCTGTGGCGGCCGATATCGTCGATCACGCTGATATTGGCGGTCAGGATGGCAGTAGCTGCGCGGGACATCGAACGGTGAGTGGCGCTTCGGGCCGAAACAGCGCCGAACATACCCGCGACGATCGATGCTACGACGCTATGTGCCGCGCGCCTGGTGGATGGTCCTCTGGACGTCAAGGCGCCGAGCGCTGCACCGGCGGCGAATCCGGCCGCCGGCACCGCACCCAGGACCCAACGAGCTTCCTCTTTGCGTATCACGCGTCCGGCTTTGAGCGATGCCCACACGGCCCAGGCGTGATAGCTCGGTCCGGCCTCGTCGCCGATCACCCCGGCCAACGCCAGCGCGAGCTCGCGGTGCAGCAAGGTGATGCGGGCATTGACGTTTGACGCGTCGGGATCTGCCATCGCAGAGTCGATTTGGATATTCCACCAGCGCAGGTCCGCCCAACGCCGCCTCCGAGCCGCGGGCCAGTCGGTGAGAGTCAGTGCCTGGTCGCGCGCGGATGCCTGGTCGCGCGCGGATGCCTGGTCGCGCGCGGATGGCGATATCTCGGGCTTCTGCACCACTGCCATTTCGGAATCCTTCGCGGGTCGTCGCCGTGTCCTGCGGGTGATCCCAAACTCGCCGTCGAAGATGGGAGGCTTGGGAAGCGGCGATGAGAGGCCTCTCATCGCCGCGGACATTGGCAGTCAGCCGGACTCGGATTCGGTCGCCGACCGTCGACATACGCCCCTTGCCCGCGGGCAGTCGCGTGACATAGGAAAGGACCATGGGAAATCCGGAGAGTGCAGCCGATCGCGAGTTCGACGTCGTCGTCTATGGGGCCACCGGGTTCGTCGGCAAGCTGACTGCCGAGTATCTGGCAGCGGCGGGCGGCGGTGCGCGCGTGGCGCTCGCCGGTCGTTCGGCCGACCGGTTGCAGACCGTGCGCGACTCACTCGGCGATGCGGCGCGTTCCTGGCCGCTGATCGTGGCCGACGCGTCGCAGCCGTCGACGCTCGAGGCCATGACTACCCGTACCCGGGTGGTGATCAGCACCGTCGGGCCCTACCTGCGCTACGGGCTCCCGCTGGTCGCCGCGTGCGCGGCCAACGGCACCGATTACGCGGACCTGACCGGCGAACCGCTGTTCGTGCGGGAATGTATAGATCTGCACCACAAGCAGGCCGTAGACACCGGAGCACGCATTGTTCATGCATGCGGATTCGACTCGATCCCGTCCGATCTGACGGTGTTCGCGCTGTACCGCCGGGCCCAGCGGGACGGGGCCGGCCAACTCGGCGACACCAACTTCGTGGTGCGCCGATTCGCCGGCGGCGTCTCCGGTGGCACAGTGGCATCGATGGCCGAGCTCGCTCGACAAGCGTCCGCGGATCCCGAGGCGCGCCGACTGCTCAACGACCCATACACGCTGACGCCGGACCGCTCGGTGGAACCCGAGCTGGGTGCCCAGCCCGATGCGCGCTGGCGTCGCGGTCGCGAGATCGCCCCCGAGCTCGATGGTTACTGGGTGGGCGCCTTCGCGATGGCGATTCCCAACACCCGTATCGTCCGTCGTACCAACGCGTTGCTGGACTATGCCTATGGCAGGCGTTTCGAATACGCCGAGCAGATGAGCGTCGGACGCTCGTTATTTGCCCCGCTGGCCGCGGCTATGGCGACCGGCGGCAATGTCGCTGCGGTCGGGCTCGGCAGTCGGTTCTTGGACCGCGTGCCCCGGGGTGTCCTGGAGCGGGTGCTGCCGAAGGCGGGCACCGGACCCAGCGAACGGGCGCGGGAGCAGGGGCACTACACCGTCGAGACGTACACCACCACCGCCAGCGGCGTGCGCTACCTCGCGCGAATGTCCCAGCGGGGCGACCCTGGCTACAAGGCGACCTCGGTGTTGCTGGGTGAAAGCGGACTGGCCCTCGCGCTGGACCGCGACCGTTTGTCGGATCTGCGCGGAGTGCTTACCCCCGCCGCGGCAATGGGGGACGCACTGCTGGCCCGGTTCCCCGCGGCGGGGGTGTCGCTGGAGGTCTCGGGGCTGCGGTGAGCGGGCCGCGGTCTGTTCTTAGAATGGCTCGGTGACCGCCAGCTCCCAGCCCATCGCCGGCAGAGGCCTCGACGGGGTGCCGACCCTCCCGAAATCCTGGGACCCGGGGGTGGTGGAAAGCTCGTTGTACGAGGGTTGGGTCGGGGCCGGCTACTTCGGTGCCGACCCCGCCAGCGACAAGCCCGCCTACTCGATCGTGCTGCCGCCTCCCAATGTCACCGGCAATCTGCACATGGGTCATGCACTCGACCACACCCTGATGGACGCGCTGGCCCGGCGCAAACGCATGCAGGGCTACGAGGTCCTCTGGCTCCCCGGGATGGACCATGCCGGCATTGCCACCCAGTCGGTGGTCGAGAAGCAGCTCGTGGCAGACGGCAAGACGAAAGAGGACTTGGGGCGCGAGCAGTTCATTGACAAGGTCTGGGATTGGAAACGGGAGTCGGGTGGCACCATCGGGTCCCAGATGCGCGCCCTCGGTGACGGCGTGGACTGGAGCCGGGACCGCTTCACCATGGATGACGGTCTGTCGCGCGCGGTGCGCACCATCTTCAAGAGGCTGTTCGACGCCGGGCTGATCTATCAAGCCGAACGGCTGGTCAACTGGTCACCGGTGCTGCAAACCGCGATTTCCGACCTCGAGGTCAAATACGAGGAAGTCGAGGGAGAACTGGTCTCGTTCCGGTACGGATCGATGAACGACGACGAGCCACACATTGTGGTGGCCACGACCCGACTGGAGACCATGCTGGGCGACACCGCCGTAGCCGTTCACCCCGACGACGAGCGATACCGCCACCTCATCGGCCAGGAGCTGCCCCACCCGTTTCTCACTCGCCGCATCGTGGTCGTCGCCGACACCCACGTCGACCCGCAATTCGAGACCGGGGCGGTTAAGGTCACGCCCGCTCACGATCCCAACGACTTCGAGATCGGTCTGCGACATCAGCTGCCGATGCCGTCGATGCTGGACACCAAGGGTCGAATCGCCGATACCGGAACGCGATTCGACGGGATGGACCGGTTTGACGCGCGGGTCGCGATCCGCGAGGCGCTGGCCGAACAAGGTCGCATCGTCGCGGAGAAGCGGCCGTATCTGCATAGTGTGGGTCACTCCGAGCGCAGTGGTGAGGCGATCGAGCCGCGTTTGAGTCTGCAGTGGTGGGTCAAGGTCGAATCGCTGGCCAAGGCGGCTGGTGACGCGGTCCGCAACGGCCAGACCGTGATTCACCCGGCGAGCCTGGAACCCCGCTGGTTCGGCTGGGTGGACAACATGCACGACTGGTGCATCTCGCGGCAGCTGTGGTGGGGGCACCGCATCCCGATCTGGCATGGACCCAACGGGGAAACGGTGTGCGTGGGACCCGATGAGGTACCGCCGCAGGGATGGGAGCAGGATCCCGACGTCCTAGATACGTGGTTCAGTTCGGCGCTGTGGCCGTTCTCCACAATGGGCTGGCCAGATCACACGGCCGACCTGGCGAAGTTCTACCCCACCACGGTGTTGGTGACCGGCTACGACATTTTGTTCTTCTGGGTGGCGCGGATGATGATGTTCGGGATGTTCGTCTCCGACGACCCGGCGATCACCGTCGATGGCGCCCGCCCGCCCCAGGTTCCATTCCGGAACGTGTTCCTGCACGGCCTGATTCGCGACGAGTTCGGCCGCAAGATGAGCAAGTCGCGGGGCAACGGAATCGACCCGCTCGACTGGGTGCAGAAGTTCGGCGCCGACGCACTGCGATTCACCCTGGCGCGCGGCGCCAGTCCGGGCGGCGATCTGGCGATCGGTGAGGACCACGCTCGGGCGGCACGCAACTTCGCGACGAAGTTGTTCAACGCGACTAGATTCGCGTTGATGAACGGGGCCGCTCCTGCGCGGCTGCCGGACGTCGACGAACTCACCGACGCCGACCGCTGGATCCTGGGCCGACTGGAAATGGTTCGCGGGGAAGTGGATTCGGCATTCGAGAGCTACGAGTTCAGTAGGGCGTGCGAATCGCTGTACCACTTCGCGTGGGACGAGTTCTGCGACTGGTATGTCGAGCTGGCGAAGGTGCAGCTGGCAGCACAGGATGGCGAACGGGCCGACCGCACTGCCGCGGTGCTGGCGGCGGTGCTGGACACGCTGCTCAAGCTGTTACATCCGGTGATGCCATTCGTGACGGAGGTCTTGTGGAAGTCGCTGACCGGCGGGGAGTCGGTGGTCATCGCCGACTGGCCGGCGCCATCCGGTGTGGCGTTGGATCAGGCTGCGGCGCAACGGGTTACCGACATGCAGAAGCTGGTCACCGAGGTGCGGCGGTTTCGTAGCGATCAGGGTCTGGCCGACCGGCAGAAGGTGCCCGCGCGACTCTCCGGCATCGCCTCTGCGGGCCTGGACGGGCACGTTTCGGCGGTGACTGCCCTTGCCTGGCTGACCCCGCCGGCGGACGTCTTCACCCCGTCGGCTTCGCTCGAAGTGCGGTTGTCGGAGGCGACCGTCGTCGTCGAACTCGACACCTCGAGCACCGTCGACGTCGGGGCCGAGCGACGGCGGCTGGAAAAGGATCTCGCCGCTGCGCAGAAGGAACATGCCGGCACCACAGCCAAACTCGGCAATGCGGGATTCCTTGCCAAGGCTCCCGCCGAGGTCGTCGACAAGATCCGGGCCCGCCAGCAGCTGGCCGGCGAGGAAGTGGAACGCATCACCGCAAGGCTCGAGTCGTTGCCGCAATGACCGGGGAGCCCGAGCCGACCCTGGACGAGATCGCTTCGTTGCTGCAGGTCGAGCACCTGCTCGACCAGCGCTGGCCGGAGACGAAACTGGAACCCGGCACCGCGCGCATCGCGGCGCTGATGGAGATGCTCGGGTCACCGCAACTCGGCTATCCCTCGATCCACATCGCGGGCACCAACGGCAAGACCTCGGTAGCGAGGATGGTCGACGCGCTGCTGAGCGCGTTTTCCCGGCGCACCGGTCGTACCACCAGCCCGCACCTGCAGTCGGCCGTGGAACGGATCGCCATCGACGGAAGACCGGTCAGCCCGGCGACGTACGTCGACACCTACCGGGAGCTCGAGCCCTACATCGACATGGTCGATCAGCAGTCGCTGACGTCCGGCGGCCCGCGCCTGAGCAAGTTCGAGGTGGTCACCGCGATGGCGTTTGCGGCATTCGCCGACGCCCCCATCGACGTGGCAGTCGTCGAAGTGGGGCTGGGCGGCCGCTGGGACGCTACCAACATCGTCAACGCTCCCGTCGCGGTGATCACGCCCATCGGCATCGATCACGTCGCATACCTCGGCGAGACCGTGGCCGAGATCGCGGCCGAGAAGGCCGGGATCATCACGTCTCACGACGCAGTGGAGGCGGATGCCGGCACCGTCGCGGTGATCGGCCGTCAGCCGCCCCAAGCGATGGAGGTGCTACTGGCACAGGCCGTGCGTGCCGACGCGGCGGTCGCCCGCGAGGACTCTGAGTTCGGGGTGCTCGCCAGGGCTGTGGCCGTGGGTGGGCAATTGCTCGAACTCCAGGGTCTAGGCGGCGTTTACCGGGAGGTTTTCCTCCCGCTGCACGGTGAGCATCAGGCGCACAACGCGGCCGTCGCGCTGGCGGCGGTCGAGGCTTTCTTCGGGGCCGGCGCACACCGCCAACTCGACATCGACACCGTGCGGGCCGGTTTCGCGTCCGTCGTCGCGCCCGGCAGATTGGAGCGGATACGCAGTGCTCCATCGATCTTCATCGATGCCGCGCACAACCCCGCCGGGGCCGCCGCGCTGGCCCGGACGCTGGCCGACGAGTTCGACTTCCGGTTCCTGGTCGGAGTCGTTTCCGTGATGGCCGACAAGGACGTGGACGGCATCCTGGCCGCACTCGAACCGGTCCTGGACCAGGTCATCGTCACTCAGAACGGTTCGCCGCGTGCGCTGGAGGTGGAGGCACTGCGGGTCAAGGCCGAGAACCGGTTCGGTCCGGAACGCGTCATTGCCGCGGCGGTGCTGCCGGATGCCATCGAGACGGCGACGGCATTGGTCGAGGACGCCGGTAACGACGCCGAGGTTGGCCTGAGTGCCGCCGGGATGGGCGGGGTCGGCGTGGTGATCACCGGATCGGTGGTCACCGCGGGCGCGGCCCGCACTCTCTTCGGAAAGGATCCCGCGTGAGCGACCAGACACCGCCGGACCCGTGGAAGAGTTTTCGCGGTGTGATGGCCGGCATTCTGATCCTCGAAGCCATCGTCGTCCTGCTCGCATTACCCGTCGTCGGGGCCGTCGGGGGCGGTCTCTCGCAGGGAGCGGGTGCCTACCTGATCGGCGTTGCGGCGCTATTGATCGTGATGACCGGTGTCCAGGGTCGGTCCTGGGCCATCTGGGCCAACGTGGGCGTTCAGCCGCTGTTGATCGCCGGGTGGTTGATCTATCCCGGGGTCGGTTTCGTCGGGTTGCTGTTCACCGTCGTCTGGTTGTTCATCGTGTACCTGCGGGCCGAGGTGCTCCGTCGGCAGAAGCGGGGTCTGCTTCCCGGGCAACAGCCGTGACTCCGGCGCGGATCAGGCGCGCCAACGCACCACGGCGGTGCTCAGGCGCGCCGGATTCGCGGGGACGGCTAGGCTGTCGGCCGTGACCGAGCGGACCCTCGTATTGATCAAGCCCGACGGCGTACAGCGCCACCTCATCGGAGAGATCCTCGCCAGGATCGAACGTAAAGGCCTCACCATCGCAGCCCTGGAACTGAAGAACGTCAGCGACGAGCTGGCGCGGGCGCACTACGCCGAGCACGACGGCAAGCCATTCTTCGGATCGCTGCTGGAGTTCATCACCTCGGGTCCGGTGGTAGCCGCGATCCTGGAAGGGCCGCGTGCCATTGCGGCCTTCCGGCAGCTGGCCGGCGGGACCGACCCGGTCGAGAAGGCCGTTCCCGGAAGCATCCGGGGTGACCTGGGCCTGGAGACCCAATTCAACCTCGTTCACGGCTCCGATTCACCGGAATCTGCAATCCGGGAGATCGAACTCTGGTTCCCCGGCCGGTAACGATCGGCGCAGATTCAGCGCAGCCCGATCGGATCGGCCATTGTGATGTGGGATACTGGTCCGGGTGACTGGCCTTACAACCCGGGTCGGTCACCCGGATGAAGACTTAGACGAGCGCGACTACCGCAACCGCGGCGCGGCGCAGACCGTCCAGCCATCATTCAGACCGGCGCCGAGATGTTCCCTGGTGGACGGCTCGGGGCGAGACCATAACAAGTGCGGGAGTAGTTGACCCGGACACAAACATCGAAGCCCTCGCGTGGCCGCCTCATCAGAAACGGATGACGCGCCCGGGGGCTTGAGGAGAATACGTGGCCGACAATGAGAACCTTCAAGCCCCTAGCCACAACCCGGAAGAGACCGAGCACGTCGCGGTCCCATCCGGTGAAGCGGCCGACCCGCCGGCGCCCGAACGGCTGAGGGTCCATTCCCTGGCTCGATCCCTGGGAACGACGAGTAAGCGGATAATCGAAGCCCTCGGCGAGATGGACGGTCGGGCCGCCAGCGCCCACTCCACGCTGGGACGTGAGGAAGCCGATCGGGTGCGTGAGGTTCTCGCCGACGCCGACGCCGACGCCGTGCTTGGCGCGGACGCGGACGCCGTGCTTGGCGCGGCGTCCGAGCAGGAACCGGAGTCGCGGCTGATTCTGGAAACTCACGCCTCGACGCCAGCCGAACCCGCGGACTACCTGCCGCTGTTCGTGGCTCCCCAGCCGGTGCGAGCGAAAGACCGTGACGATATCGATGACGGCGACGAGGACGACGATATCGATGACGGCGGGCCCGACTCCGACGACGAAGGTCCTGATCGTCCGACGGCCAAGCGGCGTCGACGTGGACGTCGCGGCCGGGGGCGCGGACGCGGTGAGCAGAACGGGGACGATTCGGCGACGGACGCTGACGGCGACGGCGACGGCGACGTTCAAGGGTCTGGCGCCGGTGACGAGTCCGACGCCGACGACGGCGGCGAGGAGGGGTCCGGCACCGACAGTGGCAAGACCCGGCGGCGTCGGCGCCGACGGCGCAAGTCCGGCTCGGGCGATGACAGCGATGGCACAGCCTCGCCGGATGATCCGCCCAATACCGTTGTCCATGAACGCGTCCCCCGGCGAAAGGGGGGCGACAGCGACTCGTCGAACGAGATTCAGGGGATAACCGGGTCGACACGTTTGGAAGCCAAACGACAGCGTCGCAGAGACGGCCGCGATGCGGGCCGTCGTCGACCGCCGATTCTGAGCGAGGCCGAGTTCCTGGCTCGGCGCGAAGCTGTCCAGCGCACCATGGTCGTTCGCGACAAGGTCCGCACCGAGCCGCCGCACCAGGGCGCACGGTATACGCAGATAGCGGTGCTCGAAGACGGCGTCCTCGTCGAACATTTCGTCACGTCGGCTGCCTCGGCATCCCTGGTCGGAAACATCTATCTCGGCATCGTGCAGAACGTGTTGCCGTCGATGGAAGCGGCCTTCGTGGACATCGGCCGCGGCCGAAACGGCGTGCTCTACGCCGGAGAGGTCAACTGGGAGGCTGCCGGCCTCGGGGGGGCGCAACGCAAGATCGAGCAGGCCCTCAAACCCGGTGACTATGTCGTCGTCCAGGTCAGCAAGGACCCGGTGGGCCACAAAGGTGCCAGGCTCACGACCCAGATCTCGCTGGCTGGCCGCTTTCTCGTGTATGTGCCCGGCGCATCGTCCACCGGCATCAGCAGAAAGTTGCCGGACACCGAACGGCAGCGACTCAAGGAGATCTTGCGAGAGGTCGTACCCGCCGACGCGGGCGTGATCATCCGAACGGCATCCGAGGGCGTGAAGGAATCCGACATCCGCGCCGACGTCGACCGGTTGCAGGCTCGGTGGAACCAGATCGACGCAACCGCCACGGAGACCAAGAACAAGGCTGCGGGCGCTGCGGTCCCGTTGTATGAAGAGCCTGACGTGCTGGTCAAGGTCATCAGAGATCTGTTCAACGAGGACTTCACCGGACTGATCGTGTCCGGCGAGGAGTCCTGGAAGACGATCAACGACTATGTGAGTGCGGTGGCGCCGGAACTGGCTCCCCGCATGACGAAGTATGAGCCCGTCAGTTCCTCGGGGGTTCCTGGACCCGACGTGTTCGCAGTGCATCGGATCGACGAACAACTGGCCAAAGCGATGGACCGCAAGGTCTGGTTGCCGTCGGGCGGCACGCTGGTGATCGATCGCACCGAGGCGATGACCGTCGTCGATGTCAACACCGGCAAGTTCACCGGCTCCGGCGGCAATCTGGAGCAGACCGTCACTCGCAACAACCTGGAAGCTGCCGAGGAGATCGTCAGGCAACTGCGGTTGCGCGATATCGGCGGCATCGTCGTCATCGACTTCATCGACATGGTGTTGGAGAGCAACCGGGACCTGGTGCTGCGCAGGCTCACCGAGGCGCTGGGCCGCGATCGCACCCGTCACCAGGTCTCGGAGGTGACTTCGCTTGGGCTCGTCCAGTTGACTAGGAAGCGTCTGGGAACCGGGCTCATCGAGGCGTTCTCGTCATCGTGTCCACATTGCAGCGGGCGCGGCATCCTGTTGCACGGGGACCCGGTCGATTCCACGACGTCGGGCCGCAGGTCGGAATCCGGCGGCACCGGTGGCGGGCGTCGCGGCAAGCGTGGCAAGCGTGGCGGCCGGGAGCAACAGGAGGTTCCGGTGGTCAAGGTGCCGATGCACACGCCCGGTGAACACCCGATGTTCAAGGCGATGGCGGCGGCCGTCGGCAGGCACGGTGATGATGCCGAAGATGCCGGCGACGGAACCGCCGACAGCGACGAAGCCGTCACGACAGAAGCCGCGGAAGAGGTCGCTGAACTCGACCGGGACTCGATTCGTGCTGCCGTTGCCGATAGCGAGTCCGACGATGAGGACGAGTCGGACGATGACCTCGATGACGGGTCCGATGATGACGACTCCGACGACGAGGACTCGGACGATCTGGACGACTTCGACGACGATCTCGACGACGACTCGGACGATGACGAAATCGAAATGGTCGACGACTCCGACGACGACTCCGACGATGACGACGACTCCGATGACGACGACTCCGATGACGATGACTCCGACGATGACGATGATGACTCCGACGACGACTCCGACGACGACTCCGACGATGACGACGACTCCGATGACGACGATGATGACTCCGACGATGACGACTCCGACGATGACGACTCTGACCTGCTCGACCGGGAAGACGGCAAATCCGAGTTGCAGCGATCCGCGCAACCGGTCGCCGTGGCGGTGCCCGGCGGCCGGTTCCGCAGGCGCGCGGCTGCGCGGCCTGCGGGTCCTCCCGTCGCCGACTAGGGGCGGTTTGACCCTCTACCCGCTGGTCACGTAACCTTGGGCAGTTGTCTCCAGGGCCTGCTCACCGGCTGGCGGGAGACGGTGGGAAGCCTTGAGGCTGCTCTTGCAGATTCTTTGGCCCCCGCACCCAAGACCCGCGCGCACCCCTCCGGGTGCTGCGCGCCCGCACGCGAAGCAGAGGAAGACCAACGATGGCAGCCGAATCAGCCACGTACGCGATAGTCAAGACCGGTGGCAAGCAGTACAAGGTAGCCACCGGTGACGTGGTCAAGGTGGAGAAGCTCGACGTCGAGCCCGGCGCCACGGTCTCGTTGCCCGTCGCGCTCGTGGTGAACGGCTCGACGGTGACCAGCGATGCAAAGGCACTGGAGAAAGTCGCGGTCACCGGTGAGGTGCTCGAGCACACCAAAGGCCCGAAGATCCGGATCCACAAATTCAAGAACAAGACCGGCTATCACAAGCGGCAAGGCCATCGTCAGCCATTGACGGTGCTCAAGGTCACCGGCATCAAGTAACGAACTGGAGCGAGGAATATGGCACACAAGAAGGGCGCTTCCAGCTCACGCAATGGTCGTGATTCGAACGCGCAGCGGCTCGGAGTCAAGCGATTCGGTGGACAGGTCGTCAAGGCTGGCGAGATCCTGGTCCGCCAGCGCGGCACGCACTTCCACCCGGGCGTCAACGTCGGTCGCGGCGGAGACGACACCCTCTTCGCCACCGCTCCCGGAGCGGTCGAATTCGGTAAGAAGCGCGGCCGCAAGTTCGTCAACATCGTGCGCGTCACCAGAACGGACGCCTGACTTTCGCGTCGAAATCGACCTTGTGGCGTCGCGCACTCGCGCGTTCGCGCCTAGATGTCGGTTTCGGCTAGGGAGGGATGCCCGATGACCCGCTTCGTCGACCGTGTTGTCGTTCATGTGCGGGCGGGCAACGGCGGCAACGGCTGCGCCTCGGTACATCGCGAGAAATTCAAACCGCTGGGCGGTCCCGACGGTGGAAACGGCGGTCGTGGCGGCAGTGTGGTGTTCGTAGTCGACCCGCAGGTGCACACCCTGCTGGACTTTCATTTCCATCCGCACGTGGTGGCGCCATCAGGCAAGCAGGGTGCCGGCAACCACCGCGACGGGGCTGCTGGCGGCGACCTGGAGGTCAAGGTTCCCGATGGCACGGTCGTCCTCGACGACCACGGCCGACTACTGGCTGACCTGGTGGGCGCGGGTACCCGCTTCGACGCCGCGGCCGGTGGCCGGGGCGGGCTGGGCAATGCCGCTTTGGCGTCCCGGGCCCGCAAGGCGCCCGGCTTCGCGCTGCTCGGCGAGAAGGGGGAGATCCGCGACCTCACCCTCGAACTCAAGACGGTGGCCGACGTCGGCCTGGTCGGTTTTCCGTCAGCCGGCAAGTCGTCACTTGTCTCGGCAATTTCGGCGGCAAAGCCGAAGATCGCCGATTACCCGTTCACCACACTGGCTCCCAATCTGGGCGTGGTCGCAGTCGGCGACCACACGTTCACCGTCGCCGATGTCCCCGGCCTGATCCCGGGTGCCTCCAGGGGCCGTGGTCTGGGGCTGGATTTTCTACGTCACCTCGAACGTTGTGCGGTGCTCGTACATGTCGTCGACTGCGCCACACTCGAGCCCGGCCGTGATCCGGTCTCCGACATCGAGGCGCTGGAGGCCGAGCTCGCTGCCTACCAGCCCACACTGCAGGGCGATGCCACGCTGGGCGACCTGGCCGAACGCCCACGTGCGGTGGTACTCAACAAGCTCGACATGCCGGATGCGCGCGAACTCGCCGACTTCGTCCGGGACGACGTCGCCGACAGGTTCGGTTGGCCGGTGTTCGAGGTTTCCGCGGTGGCTCGAGAAGGCCTGAGGCCGTTGATATTCGGATTGTGGGAGATGGTGTCGGCGTATCGCGCCGCGCAACCCGAAGTGGTTCCGCGCCGGCCGGTGATCCGACCGGTGGCCGTCGACAAATCCGGATTCACCGTCGCCGCGGACGGTATGGGCGGTTTCGTCGTGCGTGGCGCGCGGCCGCAACGATGGGTGGCGCAGACCAACTTCGACAACGACGAGGCAGTCGGGTATCTGGGAGATCGACTGGCTCGACTCGGCGTCGAGGACGAGTTGCTGCGGCTCGGGGCCCGGCCGGGTTGCGCGGTGACGATCGGCGACATGACGTTCGACTGGGAACCCCAGACCCCGGCCGGTGTGGACCTGCCGAGGTCGGGCCGCGGCACGGATGTCCGACTCGAGCAGACCGACCGGGTCAGTGCCGATGAGCGAAAAGCCGCGCGAAAGGCGCGCAGGCAGAACGACGATCCGCAATGAGCGCTCATCGGGAAGCGATCCGCACGGCACGCTCGGTCGTCGTCAAGATCGGCACCACCGCATTGACCACGCCGTCCGGAGTGTTCGACGCAAGCCGGCTGCAATCCCTCGCCGAGGCGATCGAAGCGCGTATGAAGGCCGGATCCGATGTGGTGATCGTGTCCTCGGGCGCGATCGCCGCCGGGATCGAGCCGCTCGGCTTGACCAGGCGGCCGACGGATCTGGCCACCAAGCAGGCCGCCGCCAGCGTCGGTCAGGTGGCCCTGATCAACTCGTGGAGTACCGCGTTCGCCCGCTATGACCGCACGGTCGGGCAGGTGCTACTGACCGCGCACGACATCTCGATGCGGGTGCAGCACACCAACGCCCAACGCACCCTCGACCGCTTGCGAGCCCTTCACGCGGTCGGCATCGTCAACGAGAACGATACGGTGGCCACCAACGAGATCAGATTCGGTGACAACGACCGACTCTCGGCCCTGGTTGCGCATCTGGTCGGAGCGGACGCGCTGGTCCTCTTGAGCGACGTCGACGGTCTCTACGACAGCGATCCGCGAAAAGGCAACGCGCGCTTCATCGCCGAGGTCGATGGCCCGTCCGATCTGGAAGGTGTGCGGGCCGGCCGTGGCAGTCATCTAGGTACCGGCGGCATGGAATCCAAGCTTTCGTCGGCGCTGTTGGCGGCTGACGCCGGGGTGCCGGTGCTGCTCGCGCCGGCCGCGAATGCCGCCGCGGCGCTGGCCGACGCCTCGGTCGGTACCGTCTTCGCGCCGCGCGCCGGTCGGATGTCGGCGCGCCGGTTCTGGGTACGCTACGCCGCAGAGGCGGCCGGGACACTGACCCTGGACGATGGCGCAGTCAACGCCGTTGTGCGGCAGCGGCGTTCGCTTCTAGCTGCGGGCATCACCACGATCTCCGGCCGGTTCTACGGCGGCGACGTCGTTGAGCTCCGGGCTGCGGACGGCACCATGATCGCCCGCGGTGTCGTCGCCTTCGACGCGGCCGAGCTGGCCACCATGCTGGGTCGCTCCAGTGCCGCCTTACCCGCCGAGATGCGTCGCCCCGCCGTACATGCCGACGACCTCGTGGCGGTGTGAACGCCGCGGATCGCAAACGTACGGGCACGAAGGATGCGCTGCCAGGCCGGTTTACACCACGGTGCTGAGGGTACTTCCGGAGAACTTTACGTTGTCGATGCTGAACGTTCCGGTGCCAGCTTCGGCATTCCAGCCGTAGAAGCGGAACGTTACCGGGGCGGTAAGTCCGGCGAAGGCTGGGCCGAGCGTCACGACGCTGCCGTCTTCTGCCGCCGTGTTCGAGTCCCTGACCCACTGGAAACTGTTCCCGCCTATGACCGCCAGATCCGGATTGCCGGTGTTGTTAACGGCGGGCAGGTTGGCGCTAAAGCCATCGAGGCTGGAGCGCACCGCATAACTGCGGATGCCCGTGCCCGAACGCTGGATCGTGAACTGGATGGTGTCGAGATCCAGCGAAGTCCCTGGGAGCGGTGTAATCGTCACTTCGAAGTACTTCGTGGTGTTGAGGCTGCCGGTGAAGGTATTCGAGCCATGAGTTGCGCCGACTGGCTGCGAGGTAAAGGAGAACCGCGCGCTGGCGTTCGGGTTGGTAGAGACCCCGGTGGCCGTGAACGAACTAAAGGTCGCGCCCGGTACCGAGGGAGGCGGCGTTGGGTCGGTTGAGCCAGAGGTGCTGGTGACCGAAGCGAAGTTGAAATCGGCGATGAAGCTTGTTGGAGGGTTGATGACCGGGACGGTAACTGAGAGGACAGTGGTGCCGCCGTGGCCATCGTCGACGGTGACGGTGAAAGTGTCGATGAGGTCGTCGGCGCTGGCACCGTCGGCCTCGGCGATCTGGCGTGCGGTGTCGGTGGGGGTGTAGGTGAACGCTCCGGTGGTCGAATCGATCGACACGCTGCCCTTCGGCGTGGTTGCCGGAGCGCTGTAAGTGAGCGTGTCGCCGTCGGCGTCGATGGCGATGATCTTGCCCGCCCCAGTCGGGCTGTGGGTGCTCAGAATCTTGACGTTGTCGATACTCAGGATCGCGCCGGACTTGTGTCCGCGGGTTGCGTCCCAAGAGCCCGACGCGAACACGAACTTGTAATTGCCGGTCGTTGGCACGGTGAAGTTGACCGTGGTCACCGGCTGGATCGTCGCTGCGGTCGCGCCGGTTTCGTTGAGCATGATGTGGGTTTCGCCAGTATCGACATTGAGCATGTACCCGAGTACGTCGAAGGCATCCCAGCGGTTTAGGTCTAAACCCCCAGAGGCTTCCCAATCGAATTGGACGACATCTCCGGCGCGAATGGCTATCGGATCCTTCGACACCGCAACCGGCCCGTGAACCACGCCGCCGGTCGCTGATGCTGCGCCAGTCCCGTTGACATCGCTGAGTTGGGAGCTCAAGACCAATCGCCCATTTGTGATGGTGGCGGTATAGGTATTCGCGCCTAGGCTGGTGGCTTCGACTCCACCGTCGGGTGCTGCGGTGGGATCTATTGGCGTCGACCAACCGGCAACAATACTGGTGCCGTCCATCTTGACCCTCGAATTGATCACAACCCAACCGGTGAGCCCATTGTCGAAGTTGCCGTTGGGGAAGCTGGTCACTTCCACCGAGGCGGTCGGGGCCGTGTTCAGCGGGGAGATTTGCACGGTGATTGGCACGGTTGCGACACCGCCAAATCCATCTTGGACGGTAATTGTGAATGAATCCTGCGTCAGGGGAGGAGTTGCACCGTTGGCGGAGTACTGGTGGGCAATCGCGCTCGGGGGCGGGGCGTAGCTGAACGCTCCGGTTACCGGGTCGATGGTCACAGTTCCGCCGTTGGCCGTGGTTGTCGGCGCGCTGTATACGACCACGTCCCCGTCGGCGTCGGTGGCTTCCAGGGTGCCGGTGGTCAGTCCGGTCGTAGCACTTTGCGTGCCCACGGCAGCCACCGCGGTTGGTGCCGCGTTTGACGGGCCCACCGTTACCGTCACCGGCACGGTGGTCGTGCCGCCGTGGCCGTCGCTGACATCGACGGTGAACGAATCTGTCGTTAGGGCTGTCGCGATACGGCCCGGCCGGGTCGAGTAGAAGGTCTGCGGAAGCCCGAGTGCAGTGCCTGCGGTATAGGTCGTGATGACAATTGTGACCGGTTGGCCCGCAGTGAGATTCCTGGTCACCTGTGGGCACTTGCCGGTACCTCCGCACCCGCCTGCGGATACCGTCGCTCCGGCCGCAGTGTGCTGCGCGGTAGATGCGTCGTTGCTTGACGTGAGCAGGTTGGTGTTCGGCGAGGCCGGGTTGAATGCACCGCTGTAGAGATACATGAAGGTGTCGACGGGCGCGCTGGTCTGCCCGAACGAGTAACTCGCAGTACTGGTCGGGGTAAAAGTGACAGCAACGTAGTTGTAGGTCCCCGTCGCTCCGGGCCGGGTGAATGTCCCCTGGGTGACGAGTGACGGGTTACTCAGCGAGATAGTTTGCAGGCCGCTGCCGGTGCCTCCGGCTGCGAGCGGGTGGCTGGACGCAACGTTCGGGGTGTAGATGAACGCCCCGGTGTTCGGGTCGACCGAGACTGTCCCACCGGTGGGCTGCGTGAGGGTGCTGTAAGTGAGCGTGTCGCTGTCGGCGTCGCTGCCGGTGACGGACCCGTTGACCGCCGCGGTCGTGGCGTTCGGTGTGCCGGCCGTGGCTATGCCGGTGGGTGCGGTGTTTGCGGGTGCGATGGTCACCGTGACGGGCACGGTGGCGGTCCCGCCCTTGCCGTCGTCGACCGTGACGGTGATGGTGTCGGTGGTGAGGGAGGAGTCGGCGCCGGTGGTGGCTGCGTTGTGACGTGCGGTGTCGGTGGGCGTGTAGGTGAAAGCGCCGGTGCTGGCGCCGATGGTCACGCTGCCTTTGGCTGTGGTGGCCGGTGTGCTGTAGGTCAGGGTGTCTCCGTCGGCGTCGCTACCGGTGACGGTGCCGGTGACCACCCCGGTCGTGGCGTTCGGTGCTCCCGCGGTCCCGACGCCCGTGGGTGGGGTATTTGAGGGTGCGATGGTCACGGTGACGGGCACGGTTGCGGTGCCCCCGTGCCCGTCGTCGACGGTGACGGTGATGGTGTCGGTGGTGAGGGAGGAGTCGGCGCCGGTGGTGGCTGCGTTGCGGCGTGCGGTGTCGGTGGGCGTGTAGGTGAAGGCGCCGGTGTCGGCGTCGATGGTCACGCTGCCTTTGGCGGTGGTGGCCGGTGTGCTGTAGGTGAGGGTGTCGTTGTCGGCGTCGCTGCCGGTGACGGTGCCGGTAACCGCACCCGTTGCCACGTTCGGGGCATCTGCGCTTCCTGTTCCGGTGGGCGCAGTGTTGGTCGGGCTGATCGTGACAGTGACCGGGACGGTGGTGGTGCCGCCGTGGCCGTCGTCGACGGTGACGCTGATGGTGTCGGTGGTGAGGGAGGAGTCGGCGCCGGTGGTGGCTGCGTTGTGGCGTGCGGTGTCGGTGGGGGTGTAGGTGAAGGCGCCGGTGTCGGCGTTGATGGTCACGCTGCCTTTGGCGGTGGTGGCCGGTGTGCTGTAGGTGAGGGTGTCGTTGTCGGCGTCGCTGCCGGTGACGGTGCCGGTGACCACGCCGGTTGCGGCGTTTGGAGTGCCCGCCGCGGCGGTGCCGGTGGGTGCGGTGTTCCTCGGGCCGATGGTGACTGTGACAGGCACGTTGACGGTCCCACCGTGGCCATCGCTAACCCTGACGGTGAAGGAATCGGTCGACGGTGGGGCGGGCCGGTCGACAGTGCCGGGACCGGTCGAATAGAACGTCTGCGGTAGGGGAAGTGCCGCGTTGGCGTTAAAGGTTGTCACGACGATGGTGACTTGTTGCCCTTGAGTAAGGTTCACGCTGACCTGCGGGCAGCGATTGGCTGTCGCGCTGCATCCCTGCTCAGTTGCACCCACCGCTGCATGCGCAGCATTGTTTGTGTCGTCGTTGAATGCGATCCGGTTCGTCAGCGGAGCAACCGGATTGAAGGCTCCGTTGTAAACCAACATGTAGGTGTCCACTGGCGCGGATGTCTGCCCGAAGTAGTAAGTCGCCGTAGCGGCGGCGGTGAAGTTGAGAGCGATGTAATTGAACGTCCCTGTCGCACCGGGCCGGGTGAACGTTCCTTGTGTCACGGTGTCCGGGTCGGTGAGGGTTGTGGATTGGAATCCGCTGCCCACGCCTATCGCATCCGTTGGGTCATCTGGGGCCGTGAGGGCGTGGCTTGCCGCGTCGGTGGGGGTGTAGGTGAACGCTCCGGTGGTGGGGTCTACGGTCACCGTGCCGTTGGTCGGTGACGTGAGTGTGGTGTATGTCAGGGTGTCGCCATCGGCGTCACTGCCGGTGACGGTGCCGGCGACGACGGCGGTGGTGGCGTCGGGGCTGCCGGGGGTGGCGGTGCCGGTGGGTGCGGTGTTCGCTGCGCCGATGGTGACGGTGACCGCGACGGTGGTGGTTCCGCCGTGGCCGTCGGTGAGGGTGATGTCGAAGGTGTCGGTGGTCAGGGAGGGACCCGCGCCGTCGGCGGCGGCGTTGTGGCGGGCGGTGTTGGTCGGTGTGTAGGTGAAGGCTCCGGTGGTGGGGTTGATCGACACGCTGCCTTTGGCAGTGGATGCCGGCGCGCTGAAGGTCAGGGTGTCGGAGTCGGCGTCAGATGCGGATACGGTGCCGGTCACGATGCCGGTGCTGGCGTTGGGGGTGGCGGGGTTTGCGGTTGCGGTGGCGGCGGTGTTGTGGGGTGTGATGACGACTGTTACCAGGCTGGTCATGGTGCCGCCGTGGCCGTCGTTGACCGACATGGTGAAGGTGTCGATCAGGTCGGCGGCTGTGGCGCCGTCGGCTGCGGCGGCGTGGCGGGCTTCGTCGGTGGGGGTGTAGGTGAAGGTGCCGTCGCCGTTGTCGGTGAGGACGCCACGGGCGGGGCCGGTGGCGATGGCGACGCTGACAGGGTCGCTGTCGGGGTCGCTGGTGTGTGGGGTGATCAGGGCGG
>JBFXJE010000014.1:0-163082 GCA_050175175.1 Mycolicibacterium sp.
AGGCAAACTGCTCGAACGACCCATCAACATCACCCCACCGACACCGCCCTCAGACGGCGACCAGCACAGCGGAACGGAGGTCGCCTGAAACACCCCGATCCACAAGTCTTGACTATTGCTCTATGGCAACACGTACCTTGTTATCTCCGCACGCCGCGCCAGGATCGTCACGTTGTTTCGTTCGGCTAAACGACATGTGCGACGACCCGCCAGGCAGGCGTGTCAGTGTTGGTCCTGCGTGGACCGCCGCAGCACACCTCAGTGACCATACGTTCGGCATTGGTATGCATTCAGGTCTATGTTAGACCTGAATTTAGGTCTATGCTCCTGGTATGAGAATACTGCCGATATCTCAGCTGAAGAGCAAGATCAACGAGTACGTCGATGCCGTTTCCGAGACTCGCGACCAGATCACAATCACGAAGAACGGCTCGCCGGCCGCGGTGCTGATCGGCGTCGACGAATGGGAGTCGATTCAGGAAACCCTGCACTGGCTCTCGCAGCCAGGCATAGTCGAATCGGTCGCCGAGTCCGAGGCTGACGTCGTTGCCGACCGAACCTACGGCGAGGACGAGATTCGCGCCGCCTTCCAGGTGCCTCGGCGGGCTAGGCTGAGGTGAACCACCCGCATGAATACACGACGAGGTTCACCGCTACAGCCCGGCGAGACCTCGACAAGCTGCCGCCACGGCTACTGGCCGCGATTATCGAGTTCGCCTTCGGCGACTTGGCACGACACCCCCGTCGCGTCGGCAAACCGCTGGGCGGGGAACTGGCTGGCCAGCACAGCGCCCGCCGCGGCCCCTACCGCCTCCTCTATCGCATCGACGACGCCGCAAAGGCCATCTGGGTCCACCGCGTCGACCACCGCGCGGACGTCTATCGACGGCCCTAGCCCAACTTAACCGTCACGACGACGACGACGTGTGTCCGTTCGGAGGGAACCTGGCGGCCGGATGCAGGGAACCGCCAGCTTGTGTGAGACGCGATTGTGCGTGTGCGTCTCATTTGAGTTGGCGGATCGGGCAGGATTCTGCTGGCCCGCGTGTCCTGGCCACAACCACCCCGCAATTTCCATCGGCCGAACTGGCAGCCGCCCGATAGCCGCGGGTTAGATTCGAGACAGGATATGAGACGGCTTGACCCGCGATTTCAGAGCGGGGGAGTGGCTTGTCGGCCTGTCTCATTACTAGTTACGAGACAACGGGCCCATTTGTTTGGCCTCGTCGCGGATCAGGTCGCAGGGTTAGAGGCGGCGTGCGTGCAGAGCCGCCGGACCAAGCGCCGTGTTCGGAGTGTCCTGCTGGGGCAGATCGATCTTTTATCGCGGACGGTCAGCCGGCTGCGGTCGAGGTCGGGGACAGGCGTGTTGGTGGCGCTTCTAATTTCGGCGAAGTCGCCGAAACCCTGTCGAGCAGCCATCCCGACAAGAGTCCTAGTGTGCCCCAGTACAACGCCAAGCCGCCGAGCGATCCGACTCTAAAACTCCAGATCAACGGAGCTGGGATCGTGTCTGGAAGGACGTCGTTGGTATCTGGCCAAATCAGCATGATGGCCCAGATCGCGGCCGCGGCAGCCAGGACAGCGACAGCCAGTCGCGTCGCGTCGTCTATCCGGTCCTTGAGCCGAGAGGATGTGGCTGCGACGACGCAGATGACCGTCAGACACGCAATGACGAGGGTGAGGTAGGCGAGGCTTCGCTGCATCACCGTGTCGGGATCACCGATGCCGGGCGGGTTGCCCGGGTACTTGATCGCCGGCACGACGGCGGTGATAACAAACGCCACACCTGTGCCCGTCAGTACGGCGATCTGATCACCGCCACGGCCGACGATGCGATGGCGAATCGCGGTATAGAACGTCCCGAACAGAAATGCCAGCACGACTCCAAACACAAGAACCGCCAGCATCCCGCCGACCAACTGCGTGCTCCGGGAAAACATTTCCGGCCCGGTGGGCCCCCCACTGGGAAGCGTCTCCTCGAAGGCAAGAGCCGCCCGAATCACCGGCTCACCAACCAGCCACAACCACAACCCGAAAACGAACCCAGCGGCCACGCCAGCGGCTAGGAAACGGCGGATCAATGTCCCGTATGTCATGCGCTTCACCGAATCCGCATCAATGGCACGGAACAGCGAGAAGATGCCGGCCATCATGAAAAAATTCATGCAGGGCGTTCCAAGCGCCTAGATCAAGCGACGAACCCATCAATGCGTAGGCAATCCACGCAACGACGATCGCAGCAAGCACCCATGCCCACACCGGCACCGGCACCGGAGTAGCCGGCGTCACCGGGCCTATTTTCGGCAAGGCTGAAAAAGTATCTTCACGCACTTGTTGTGCAGGTGAAACGGGCAAGCCAACAGACATTTCCGACCATCTCCATCCTCGTGGAACGAGCCAATGCACTATCTGGCTGTCACGGCGATCTGGCTCCTGAGTCATCGGCGCGAAAGCGCGGCGACCCAGTCACAGTTGCGGGACAGCCCCGGACTTGCACCGGCGTTCCCCGCGACAGACTTAATGAATCTACCTCGTGCGAGATCGTCTTATCGAACAGATCATGATCTACTATCTACGTATGCACGCAGATAACAGTGGATGTCGCCAGCGGTTGCCCGATGACCAGACCGCCCTGGTCGTCGAGGTGTTCCGAATGCTGGCCGAGGCCACCCGTGTACAGGTGCTCTGGGCCCTGGTGGGCCGCGAAATGTCGGTCAACGAACTGGCCGAACACATTGGCAAGCCTGCACCGTCGGTGTCTCAACACCTCGCCAAACTCAGGATGGCCCGGCTGGTGCGCACTCGACGAGAAGCCACCACAATCTTCTACACCCTGGAAAACGACCATATCGGCCAACTAGTTACCGATGCCGTGTTCAACGCCGAGCACGCCGGCCCCGGTACGCCCGGGCACCACCGTGGCAACGCAGCGTTACGCGAGCTGCACCTGACGACCACCGAGGCCCAAGCGACTCCGCAGAAGCGGCAAGGACTGAGCACATGAGACACGATGCCCACCCGCACACCCACACCGGGCATGACCACTCCCATCGCAGCCACGGCCACGGCGGCTCGGGGTGGGGTGGCCGAGTCAAAGCCGGACTGCGTGAAATTTTCGCACCGCACAGCCATGATGCCGCCGACAGCATCGACGATGCACTGGAATCCAGCGCGGCAGGAATCCGGGCGGTCAAGATCAGCCTCGTCGCCCTCGGCGTCACCGCACTCGCTCAGATCGTCGTCGTGGCGATCTCGGGCTCGGTCGCGTTGCTCGCCGACACCATCCATAACTTCTCCGACGCCCTCACCGCCATACCCTTGTGGATCGCCTTCGCGCTCGGTCGACGCGGCCCAACACGGCGCTACACCTATGGCTTCGGTCGCGTCGAAGACCTCGCCGGCCTATTCGTCATCGCCATGATCGTCCTGTCCGCTGCGATCGCCGGCTACGAATCTGTCCGCCGACTTTTCAACCCGGTCGCCATCGACCACGTTGGCTGGGTCGCCGCCGCCGGGCTTATCGGATTCATCGGCAATGAAATCGTCGCGCTCTACCACATCCGTGTCGGCCGTCGCATCGGCTCTGCCGCCCTCGTCGCTGACGGCCTACACGCCCGCACCGACGGATTTACCTCTCTGGCAGTACTACTCGGCGCCGGTGGTGTTGCGCTGGGCTTCCCGCTGGCCGACCCGATCATCGGGATTGTGATCACCCTGGCCATCCTCGCAGTCCTGCGCACCGCTGTGCGTGACGTGTTTCGCCGACTCCTCGACGGTGTGGACCCCGGACTCGTCGACACCGCCGAACACGCCCTGGCCGCCGAGCCCGGCGTCTGGGCCGTGCGCAGCGTGAAAATGCGCTGGATCGGACACCGGCTGCACGCCGACGCCGAACTCGACATCGACCCCGCCCTAAGCCTCTTCGACGCACACACGATCGCTCACGACGCCGAACACGCCCTCACCCACGCCGTGCCCAAACTCTCCACCGCACTCATCCACGCCTACCCGGCCTCGGATTACCCCACGACACTCAAACCGACTGCCGGGCCGCCGAAC
The DNA here is from genome assembly GCA_050175175.1 of Mycolicibacterium sp. Classification (GTDB taxonomy): domain Bacteria; phylum Actinomycetota; class Actinomycetes; order Mycobacteriales; family Mycobacteriaceae; genus Mycobacterium. Next base: position 4,063 of record JBFXJE010000014.1, read on the forward strand.
CCCACGCTTTAATGCCTCTGGCATATGAAATATCCACCGTTGAAGCAACAACAAGCCACATCACGGCGAGACTGCTGAACCGAGACAAGATCTGGCCGTCTCGGTTGTCTACCAACGAGACACAGCGTGCACCCCTTTGTCTTCGCTGATCGCGGCGTAGAGCAGGGAGTCTTGCCATGTACCTCGGACGAACAGGTGTCTGCGCATGCGGCCTTCGAACACCAGGCCGGCTTTCTGTAGCACCCTGGCGGAAGCGTGGTTGTCTGGGTGGAACGTGGCGCTGATTCTGCGGAGCTGCAACTGTTCGAATCCGAACCGCAGTAGCAGCCGAGCGGTCTCGGTGGCCAACCCTTTCGACCAGAAGTCGGGGTGCAGCACGTAGCCGATCTCGCCTCGGCGGTGGTCGGTGTTGGTCACCGATAACGCTGCAGCGCCGATGAGTGTCTGCGATTGGATGTCGACTACCGCGAGATCAAAGCCCCTTCGAGTAGGTGTTCCCGCTTGTCCCATCGCTTCGCGGAGGAAGGTGCGAGTGGCGTCGATGCTGTTGGGTCCCCATTCCATGAACTGCGTGGCCACCGGATCAGACGCGTAAGAATGCACGGCGTTCTCGTCAGTTACGACGAACTCACGCAGCACCAATCTGTCGCCTAGCAGTCGGATCCGGTCGTCGCCCATATAGCCATTGCACCCGACGTGGGGTTGTAATCTCGACCTATTTAGACAGACGGAGTCCGGGGTGGGGCGTTCTGGCGAGAAAACCTGTTGCCGAATCGGAGTGGGTACGCGGATGCTGTCGCGGTGCGGGTTGTCGAGCAGTGGCCGTCGTTGGCCGATCAGATCGGGTTGGCTGACGAGTTGTTCGGCCGGTCCGGGCCGCGCGAGGTTGGCCAGTGGGTCGACGAGCAGGCGTGCCTGGTGGGCGACAGCGACTTCGCTCGAACCTTCTCCGATCGCATTCGGCTGCCCGGCATCACGCCCTTGGACTACGCACACCGACATATCCGCACAGCGCACGGAAACTTGCTCGGCGGAATCAGGTTCTATGCGCGCAACACCGCACGACCGTTCGTCGACGTCCTCGCCCACAGCTTCGACGACCTCGATGCCCTGACCGGATGCGTACGCGCCGAATGGTCAAACTTCGACGTGCGTTTCCTACGTCTACGAACCAGGCCCCACCTGCTGGCCGATCGACCCGACGTGATCCTCGACAAGGTGAACTTGTTGGGCAGCTTGGCCCTTCCATGATGGGCGGGACGGCTTGGAACTACCTCTGGGTGTCTTTGTCAACCCGATTCAGGACCATGTGACGGCTTGATTCAGGACCATCTGGGCGCCTTGCGGTTTCTAGTTGGTGGTTCGGGTGTGGCTGAGTCGGTATGAGGTGGTGCCGGTTTCGATGATGGTGCCGTGGAAGGTGAGCCGGTCGACGATGGCCGCGCATAGGCGTGGGTCGGTGAATGTCTTGGTCCAGCCGGAGAAGCTTTCGTTTGATGCGATGGCTACCGACGCTTTCTCTTCGCGTTCGGTGAGAACCTGGAACAGCAACTCCGCGCCACGGCGATCAAGTTCCATGTATCCGAGTTCGTCGATACACAAAAGATCCACGCGGCCGTAGCGGGCGATTGTGCGGGCGAGTTGCTTGTCGTCGGCGGCCTCAACGAGTTCGTTGACCAGTTTGGTCGCCAAGGTGTAGCGGACCCGGAAGCCTTGCTCGGCGGCGGCGGTGCCCACAGCGATGAGTAGATGCGACTTGCCGGTGCCAGAATCGCCGATCAAGCAGAGCGGGTCGCCGCGGCGAATCCAATCGCTTTGGGCGACGGTATGCACGGTTGCGGCGTTGATGTTCGGGTTAGCGTCGAAGTCGAAGTCGGCTAACCATTTCTGGCGTGGGAATCCGGCTGCCGCGACCCGGCGCACCGTGGATCGGCGGTCGCGGTCGTCACATTCGGCGAGCAGGAGTTCGGCGAGAAAACCGTGGTAGGTGAGCTGTTCACGCTCAGCAATTTTCACCGCTTCGTCGATCACCGCCCGCACGGTCGGCAACCGCAGCCGCCGGCATGCGGAATCGACCGCTGCTTGTGCCGCTTCTTGGGTCATCCCGCGTGGGCGGCGCAGGGTGGTGGTGACTTTAGTGACCGTGCTCATGATCCAGTCGTTCCTTCCTGTTGTGGGTCGGCGTTTGAGCAGCTCGTCATAGGCCGTGATGTCGGGCAGCGGCCGAGTGTCCGGTGGCAGGCCGGCGATCACGGTCCCCGGATCAGTCAGACGGCGCTGGGTCAGGCTGATAATCCGGTGAACGACGGCATCGGCTTGGTTACCGGGGTGACGGTCTGATTCGAGACCACCGCCGGCGGCGTGCAGGCGGGCTTCGACGGCGACCACATCCGCCGATACGGCACCAACTGAGAGAGCTGCTTGGATCCCGGCGATCACATCGCTGGGGTGCATGCTGCGGTGTAGCAGCAGCACCTCGATCAGCGACCGGGTTCCGGCGGCGTCACCGTCGACGCGGCGTGCCTGCTGCCAGAACGCCTCATGCGCTGCGGTGAATGCGCCCGATGCGCGGGCTTGGGCCAGTGCGGTCGATCCGGGGAAAGCGCCGGGTTTGTAGTGCAGCACCTCAAGGTAGTGGTCGAGATTGATTGATTGCCCGTTGCGGGTTGTGACGCGTTCATGGCGTGCGGCGACGGCGCGGCCGTCGAAGACGACCAATTCCGAGGCCCGAAGCGAAACCCTGACTTTGCGTCCGATCAACCGGGCGGGAACCGAGTACTTCCCTGACCGAGCCGTGACCAGTGCGCAGCGATCCACCCGTGGATACAGCACCAGCCCCGGGTCGAACCGCTCGGCAGGCAACGGCGCAAGATGGGCTCGTTCAGTCTGGAAGTCCTGGCCCACGGTGTGCAAGCGGCCGCTGATACGCCGATGATCGTCGCGCGCTTCGCAGCCGCGGATGTAGTCGTTGAGTTCGGACAGCGAGTCCACTTCCGGCATGGGTGTAAGCCAGGTGCGGCGGAAACGTCCGATCTCGCCCTCAACTCCGCCTTTCTCATGGGCGCCTTTCACTCCCGGCTGGCAGTAGAACGGGTCGAACCCATAAAACGATCGGAACAGCACCCACCGGTCATTCTCGACCCTGCCCCGACCGCGGCCGAACACCACCGAGGTGACCGCGGACTTCAAGTTGTCGTAGCGGATATGCCCGACGGGGACGCCGCCGATCACGTCGAATGCTTCGATGTGGCCTTCGAGGAACGCCTCCTGCGACTGTGTCGCGTACACCCGGTGGATCGCTTTGCCGGAACGAGACATTCGGAAAGCGAACATGTGGCAGCGAGTTCTGACGCCAGCGAGTATGACGTGCACCTCGCCGAAATCGACCTCGGCTTCAGCGCCCGGGGCGTGTTCTTGGGGAACGAACGCTTCCGCCACCTGCTTACCGGATTCGGCGATGATCTCCGCGCGACGGACCCGGACATAGTCGCGCACCGACGAATACGACAAATCCCTAACCCCGTGCTCGTCGGCGAGGCGGTTGTAAATCCGTGTTGCCGTGTGGCGTTGCTTACGAGGCGCACCCAGATCGCAGCGCAGCATCGCATCAATCGCCGGTTTGAGCGGGCCCAGTTTCGGCGATTCCCGCACCGGCGTCTTCCGCTTCGGCGGCTCTGGATTCGCTAACGCCTGCCGGACGGTATCCCGGCCGACCTTGTACTTACGAGCAAGCGCCCGAATCCCCAAACCCCCGACCCGCGCATCCCTACGGATCTGGGCGAACAGCTCCACACGACTTCCCATCCGGAACCCTCCGACAACGAGCCAATAATCGACACGCCAACCGTCGAGGGTGGTCCTGAATCAAACCGTCACAACACACCGGTCTGAAAGAAGGTGGTCCTGAATCAGGCCGTCACACCGGTACTGAATCAAGCTGTCATAGCCATCTGGGCTCCGGCGTCTATGAGCGCAGCAAAACCGCTGCAGCGATGCGCTACGCCCAAACGCATTGGGACAGGTAGTGATATCTGGAACGTCCTCCCTGTATGGGTGGACAGATGGATCCGATCGGATGGTTCATGACTGCTGCGACTTGCTCGCGAGGGTGTCGTAGAGGGGGTTGAGTTCGGTGGCGGCTCGGGTGTCGTTGCCGGCGCCGTCAACGTAGCGTTGCGAAGTGACCATGGACTCGTGCCCGAGAAGCTTCATCAACATGTAGACGCTGACGTTCGCGTTGGCGAGTTCGGTGGCGAAGGTGTGTCGTAGACCGTGCACGAGTGCGCCGGAGGGCCGCTCGCCGTTGATGCCGGCCTTCTTGAAAGCCCTCAGGATCCGGTATTGCAGCGTTCCGCGCGTGATCCGTTCTCCGTCCGCTCCAACAAATAGGGGAGCGGTGGGGGAGAAGAGGCCGAGGGCATCATCAGTAGTGTCTGGCGATCGTCTGCGTGCCGGCGGGAAGCGGACGGAGCGGGATCCTAAATACTGCTCGATAACGTCGAGAAGTTCACTGTTGAAAGGGATTCGGCGGTCCTTGTTGCCCTTGCCCCGCACATGCAAGACACCGCTACCGTCATCGCTTCGCCGGACGTTGCCGATGTTGGCGTTGATAAGTTCGTCAGCTCGCAGGCCTGTCAATAGCGAAGTAAAGACAATGGCACGGTCACGCTCAGCCCAGTCGCTGCGGCGCCGGGACCCGTGATCGGCGTCGATGGCGGCAATCAATTCTGTGACCGCTTGGGAGGGATAGCTTTTCGGAAGGGACTTGGGCGTCTTCGGGCGGCCGATGAGCGGCATGGGATTGGCGCCGAGGAGCTCGGCGGTGTAGAGGAACGTACATAGGCCGTTCCAAGTTGACCAGCAGCGCCGGATGGAAGCCGACGAATGGGTTCCTGCGTAGACGGCGAACGCTGCGCGCAGCTTGTCTTTGGTGAGCTCGGCTGGCTGGAGCCGAACGACTTCGTCGGCGGCGCCCGCTAGCAGCGTGGCTATTGCTTCGAAGTCTTGGCGGTAGGCCTTGGTGGTGTGAGGTGACGGTTTGCGAATGGCGCGATCGGCCAGGAAGTCAGCGAACCAGGCAGGGTAGGAGAGCGTTGACGACTGTTGGGCACCGGGGGCAGCCACTGAGCCATTATCGCAGGTGCTCATGGATAACTGCTGTTATCCACGAAGTCCTGGGCGCGTGTTGCGCGCCGGTGGTAGGGAAGTCGTCCGATCAGAACTCGTATGCGGGGTCATAGTCGAGGATGGTCGCGAACATCGCTGGAGTGTTTCCCGTGAATGATTCCAACTGATCTGTGAACCATGTCGGGGACCTCCGGGGCGGGTGTCGATCTGTTGTTTGAGGCGGTCAATGGCTCGCTTGCACCGCGAGTTACCTCGGGGCGTGGCGCGTCGCTCGCTTTGTTGGGTCCGGATCTGGGAGAGACGAGTGTGTGATGCCCCTGTTTCGGTTCCAGCTGATTGGGGGCGACCACTCCGTCATGGCGTTACCTGCCGAGCAGCGGGGACCGGCTTTGGTTCCGATTTGGGTGTTGGTTGTTTGGGGGTTGGCCGGGTGTCGCGGCCGAACCGGCGTAGCCGCAGCGAGTTGGTCACCACGCTGACTGAGGAGAATCCCATTGCTGCGCCGGCGATGACCGGGTTGAGCATCGCCAGTGCGGCCAGGGGGATCGCGGCGGTGTTGTAGCCGAAGGCCCAGCCCAGGTTCTGGTAGATCGTGCGTAGGGTCTGCCTGGACAGCCCGATTGCCAATACGACACCGTCGAGTCGGCCCGACATCAGTGTGATGTCGGAGGCCTCGATGGCCACGTCGGTGCCGGTGCCGATCGCGATGCCCAGATCGGCTTGCACGAGTGCGGGGGCGTCGTTGACGCCATCTCCGACCATCGCGACCACTCGGCCTTGGTCCTGGAGTCGGCGGATTTCGGTGACCTTGTCTTCGGGCAGCACCTCGGCCAGGACTGTGTCGATGCCGAGGTGGGTGGCGATGGCCTCAGCAGTGCGGGTGTTGTCGCCGGTGATCATGGCGACCTGCAAACCCATGGCCTGGAGTTGGCCGACTACCTCGGCGGCGTCGTCCTTGACCGTGTCCGCGACCGCGAGCACACCCACAACTTGGTTGTCGCGGCCGACGAACACCGCGGTGCGGCCCTGCTCTTCGAGGTCGATTGCCGCCGCGGCGAGGTGCTCGGGCAGTCGCAGTTGGTGTTCGTCGATGAGCTTGCGCCGCCCGACGAGCACTGTGTGGCCGTCGATCTGGGCGCGTACTCCGTGCCCGGCGAGGTTGGCGAAGTCGGTAGCGGCGGGGATTTGCAAGCCTTGTTCGCGGGCGCCGGTGAGGATCGCCGCGCCGATGGGGTGCTCGGAGCCTGATTCGGCCGCGGCTGCGATCTGCAGCACCGAGTCGGGCTGGCGCCGCTTGCCTGCGATGACATCGGTGAGCTTCATCTGGGCGCGGGTTAGGGTGCCGGTCTTGTCGAACACCACTGTGTCGATCTTTCTGGAGGCTTCCAGGACCTCGCCGCCCTTGACCAGGATGCCGAGGTCTGCGCCTCGGCCGGTGCCGACCATGATCGCGGTGGGGGTGGCCAGTCCCAGCGCGCACGGGCAGGCGATGATCAAGACGGCGACTGCCGCGGTCATCCCACCAATGGGGTTGGCGGCGATCAGCGTCCATCCCATAAAGGTCGCGGCGGCGACACCGATGACGGCGGGCACGAACACCGCAGAGACCCGGTCGGCCATCCGCTGCACCGGGGCCTTTCCGTTCTGCGCCTGCTCAACCAGCCCCACGATGTGGGCCAGTGCGGTGTCGGCCCCCACGGCGGTCGCACGCACGGTCAGCACGCCATCGGTGTTCACCGTCGCCCCGGCGACACGGTCACCCACGGATTTCTCGACCGGGACCGATTCGCCGGTCAGCATCGATTCATCGACAGCGGCGCGCCCATCGATGACCTCACCGTCCACGGGGATCTTCTGCCCGGGCCGTACCAGCACCAGGTCGCCGACCGTGACCTGATCGATCGCCACGAGCAGCTCCTGGCCGTCGACGAGCAGCGTGGCGTCCTTGGCGCCCATCTCCAACAGTTTGCTGATCGCCTCGCGGGCCTTGCCTTTGGCTTTGGCCTCGAAATAGTGACCCAACACCACAAACGCGATGATCAGCGCCGAGGTGTCGAAAAACAGTGGCCCGCCGGCGAACAACTGATACGTCGAGTAGGCAAACGCGGTCAACGTGCCCAGCGTGATCAGCGTGTCCATCGTCGAGGTCCCCGCCCGCGCTTGCTGCACCGCCCCTTTGAGAAATGGCCAGCCGGCGACGAATTGCACGGGCACGGTCGCGGCGAACGCTAACCATCCGGCCCACGGGTAAGCGCCGAACACCATGGTCGACGCTAACGCCACCAACCCCAGCGGAAAGGCCAACCACACCCGCCGCAGCCAGCCGCGCCGCTCACGCTTGCTCTGCTCGTCCGGCGGCAACTGGTTTTCGGTGACCGACCCGGACGGGCAGCCACCACACCCCGATGATCCAGACGGGGCGGCCCGGTCACGCTCAGGTCTGCGGCCTAGCAGACGCCGGAATCCGCCAGCGATCGCGGCCACCACACCGGCTTGAGGGGCATCAGCCGAGTGCGGGGCACGCGTTGACACCAGGCCGGCGGGAATGTGCTCTGCGTCGGCGATCGCCGCGAGGACCGCAGCGGTGTCGCACTGATCAGGGGAATACCAGACCACCACCGACGCCGTGCGCGGATAGGCGTGCACGGCGTGCACGCCAGCCACTCCGGCTACCGAGTCCTCGATCGCCACCGCACGCACTGCATCGACGACAAACCCCGCCACGCGCACCCGCATCCGACCCGACGCATCGGAAACAACGTTCAGGGCGGCGTCGGGTGCGGGCAGGACATCAGCTGTCACTGGCGGCGCTGTCTGAGTCGGCCACCGCCAACGGTGGGACATCCTGCCCGGCGCGCTCTTTGGCCTCGGCGATCACATCGGCCAGGCCCAGACGGGCGTGCTCAGCGCTGTGCTCGGCCTTGCGTTCGGCGTCGCGGACAACGCGGATGCCCCAAGCGGCCGCCACAACCGTTGCCTTGCGCAGCGGAACCTTCGACACCGCCTTGCGTAGCCCCTCATACGACGCCGCGCCTACTACGCCGGCAATCGCTGCCTTCGCTAAGAATCCGTGCACGATGGCGAACCCTCCCTTCATATCGTTGCTCCCCCCACCGGGCAGGCAGGGGGCCGAAACCAGTGTTACCCTTCCAGTGCACTGGAAAGTCAAGGGAGCGGGTGGCATGAAGATCGGCGAATTGGCGAGCCTGTCTAACGCCAGCACCAAGACCATCCGCTTTTACGAGGATTCGGGGCTGCTACCGGCGCCGCCGCGCAGCGCATCGGGTTACCGTGACTACGGACCCGACACCATCGATCGGCTGCAGTTCATCCAGCGCTGTCAAGCCGCCGGGCTGACACTGCAGAAAGTCCGCCAAATCCTGGCGATCCATGACCGCGGCGAGGTGCCGTGCACGCACGTGCGCGAGGTTCTCAACGCCCGTCTTGACCAAGTCCGCGCCCAAATCGCCGAACTGGTCGCCCTCGAAGGCCACCTACAGACCCTGCTTGACCACGAACCCGATGATCGGGCCGCCACCGACCACGACCGGTCCATGGTGTGCCCGATCTTGGAAAACGACCTCGACGTCCACACCGCCGCCGAACGCAGCGATCTCGGCGACCGCGCCGCGGCTGGCCGTAGCGCATGACCATCAGACCCAACCCGGCCCCCTCGCGACGCCGACCCGCGGGATACAACCAAATTCGCAGCACCTTCACCGACAGGGCACCGCGGCGTTCGACTCTCGCACGTCCGGGGTCGCGGTCCTAAATTAAGATGGCGCCAACTGAGTGAGCCCATAGGAGGGCAAGTGGATAACAGCGCACTAGGCGGGCGTTCGTGGACTGAAATCTGGTTGCCCGCAGCCCTGTTGGGCGTGGCGGGTCTGGCCTGGTGGTGGTCAGTAGTAAGTGCCGCCGACATGCACGGCACCATGTCGATGGACATGCCGTCGTCGATGTCGATGGACACGATGGCGATGGGCACCCCGCCGTCGATGTCGTTCGTCGCGTTTCTCATCGCGTGGGTGGCGATGATGGCGGCAATGATGCTTCCCGCGGTCGTGCCCGTCGTCGGTACCTACGCCCGCGCCGTGGCCGGCAAGACCATCCCCGTGATCGTGTTCGTCACCGGATACCTGGTCGTGTGGAGCGCGGTGGGCATCCCCGCCTACCTCGCATGGAGCAGCCTCGAACAACCGTTGGCAGACGCATCTGTGTGGGCCGCCCGCCTGGCCGGCGCGGTAGCGATCGCTGCGGGGCTGCACCAGCTCACCCCACTCAAGAGAATCTCCTTGCAGCACTGTCGAACCCCGGCGTCCTTCCTCCCGCACGGAAAGCGTCACGACCAACCGGTACCTGCGTTCGTTGCCGGATCGCGCCACGGCATCTTCTGCCTCGGCAGCTGCTGGATGCTGATGGTGCTGTTGATCGCCTTCGGCACCATGCAGATGGCATGGATGCTGGCGCTAGCAGTCCTGATCTGGCTCGAGAAAATCACCCCGTTCGGTGACCGGATAATTCGTTGGACAGCGGCGCCGCTGATCGTTCTCGGTGTCGCGCTACTAGTGCACCCAACATTGATGAGCCATCTCGTCTAAGGCCGAGCGTAAGGCTGCAACGCTCGCACCACACCGCGAGCTGACGTTCGGACATAGTTGCGCAGGAACAGGAATAGGCATCATGCGTATCGAACTACTCACCGCGCCGGGATGCCCCAACGCCGCCGCCGCCAAACAGACACTCACCGATTGCCTGAGCGCACTGAGCATCGACGTGCCGATCATCGAACGCATCGGTCGTTATCCCTCACCCACAGTCCTCGTCAACGGGATCGACGTCATGTGCCCGCAGGGCAAAACACCAATCGGTGACGCATGCAGACTTGATCTGCCCACGACCCAACGCATTATCGACGCATTACGCGCTCAACGGACAGGGTAAAATTCACACCCCGTCCGCGCCGACGTAATCGTTGCCACAAAATCAGCACGCGCAGTAACGCCTTCCACCACACGGGGTGCCAGTAAGAATCGCGTCACCAGCCGCAAACGAGCGGCGTAGGTGTGGTGACCTCATGGTTGATTACACGGCTCCGCTAGGTTTTCACCGCGCGGTTCCGGGCCTACCTGTTCGATGTCCAGGGCACACCTTTGGACTTCTTCAATCCTGTCAGCACCGCAGTCGGCCAATACTTGAACGCAAACGGGATCAAGAACTTCGATGCTGCTGAGTTCACTCGCAGCTGGCGTGGAAATTACTTCCACAGGCTCCGGAGCATCCCGCAAAGCCTCGATAGGTGGCCAGCCTGTGCAGGATGAGTACCAGGCCGGATTCAGCGATGTCTGCGTGCACTACGGAATATCCGCACTCGATCAATCCGCCGCGGAAACGGTCGCACGCAGTTGGCAACGCCTCGAACCGTGGCCCGACGTCCGAGCCGGAATGGCAGGTCTTCGCGGGAAGGCGATCACGGCCACGCTGTCAAATACCGACATGAGCACAGCAATCGCGCTGTTCAAGGAGCTTGGTCTCGGCGACGGACCCGTCAGTCCCTTCTGGCCTTAGTGGCACCATCGCGCGAGGTCGGCAGCCCGAAGCGGTTTGGGCTCGGCAGCGATCGCGTCGCGCCGCGAATGCGCGGCAGACTACGACGACCTTGGCCTCCGTATCCTTATGCGAGAGGCCATGATTGCCTCGAATCCACCTCGAAGGGACTCCCATGTTGCTCGATGGCGTCAATCACATCGCCTGGATCTCGAAGAACGTCTCCCGGCTGGGCAGGTTCTACGCCGAAGTGTTCGACGCCGAAGTCGGCCCTACCCGCCCCCACGGAGCGGATCCCGGCGAGACAATGACCGTGATTCGGATCGGGACCCACACCTTGCTCAACATTGTGACGATCGAGGGAAACACCGAACCCGAACGGCAAACGCCTATGTGGGGCCGTGGCCGCATCGACCACTTTGGCCTCCAAGCCGCCTCACCGGATGCTTTCGAGACAATTCGGCGGCGACTCATCGACCACGGCGCAAGCGACGGCACCATTAACGACTTCGGCACGGTGTACAGCATATTTTTCCGCGACCCCGATGGACTCGAAGGCGAGGTTCTTGTCCCCAAGGTCTAGCTCCCCCCCCGGCTAGCAGGTGCTGCGGCCACTGACGGGCTTACTTACCACGCGCCCGCGACACGGCCGCCTCCGCTTCATTGGATAGCTGCTGTTATCCACAAAGTCCTGCGCGCGTGTTGCGCCCCGGTGGTAGGGAAGTCGTCCGATCAGAACTCGTATGCGGGGTCATCGTCGAGGATTCTCGCGACAATCGCCGCTAGCCCTCCGATGTCGGATTCGGCTCGCGCTGTGTGACATGCGCTGTGCAACTCGGTGAGGTCTGTCTTCTGCCAGTCGAGTCCAGCACCGCGTTCGGACAGGAGCAGATCGAAGAACTCGCGGGTGGAGCGGCCATTGCCCTCGCGGAAGGGTCGGTCACCCGGAATACCGCCTTCACTTAAGTTCCTCCAGGAAGGCGATGCGGCTGACATCGGGTTAGGTTCCCTTTGGACCGGGACGCGGCCAACGCCGTAAGCCCGAGCGCCCCTTTCAAATACCGGTTTCCGTGGCGGGTTTTCGTCAACTGCACCTTGCCCGCGGATTCGATGCAGCCAGGCGCGGTGCCCGCCCACGACGCCAGATGCATGGTTATTTCATGGATAATGACAATTATCCATGAAGCGGGACCAAACATACTGCGTTATACAGCGGTCCACTTCCTTTGCGTCACAGTGACAAAAATGACGCAATACGGACCGGCGAGGTATGGCGGCAACACGTACCTTGTTATCTCCGCACGCCGCCGCGGGCGCAGGGATCGTCGCGTTGTTTGTTGGCTAAACGCTAAACGACATGTGCGGCCCGCCCGGCAGCGTGGCGCCAGCTGATGGTTACCCGTAAACACGCGGTGACCAGTGCGCTGTGCGCACATCGGCGCACGGACCTCCGAAGGTGCTGCAGCTGCTGTTCCGCCTGCAGCAGCACTAATTGTCTGTTCTCGCAGAGAGTGTGTCCCTTTCTCATCCGTGATGTCATGGGGCGCCCACGAAGCCGGTAAACGCACCCCCGCAAGAACGAAACCTCGCGTTGAAGCGCCGGCAAAGATCTCTCGTTCGTCCCGCTGCGCCCCAAGAAGGTGGTCGAGGTGCGCTATGACCACGTGGAGGGCAATAGGTTTCGCCACACCGTGCAGTTCAACCGCTGGCGGCTGGACCGCGATGCACGCCCGTGCACCTACGCGCAACTTGAGCAGCCAGTTTGCTTCAGGCTCGACGACATCGTCCCCGGCCTCGGCTCAAGAGAGACCTAAGACGACTTCGCGTCGGCGCCAGCGACTCTGCAACGCTGTGCATCTGATCAGCTGGCGCCAGTGAGCCCACCTACCTCTGGCTATTGATAAGCATTGGTTGCTATCATCGCTCAATGGCGATGATAGAGGAGAAAGCTTCTTCCCGATCGGCCGCGGATCTGGCGCCAGCGGCAGCGCTGTTTCGCGGCCTGTCGGATCCCGCCCGGTTGGCGATCCTTCAGCGCCTCACCGAAGGGGAGACGCGGGTGGTGGATCTGACCAGAGTATTGGGCGCTGCGCAGTCGACTGTGTCGGCGCATCTGGCCTGCCTACGCGAGTGCGGCCTTGTCACCGGACGCCCGGAAGGCCGACAGATGTTCTACTCGCTGAATCGCCCGGAGCTGATGGATCTGCTCGCCTCGGCTGAATCGCTCCTGGCCGCGGCCGGCAACCAGGTGGCGCTGTGCCCCGTGTACGGAGCCGATGCGACGAAGAAAGCGACGGTGACCGAGCGATGAGCGACGCCTGCGGTTGCGGCGGAAACGAGGCCGACGTCAGCGGGCGGGCCGAGGAGCAGGCTGAATCGCTGTGGCGGGTTCGGGAACTGCAGTTCTCGGCCGTCGCGGGCGTCTTCCTGCTGGCCGGGTTGATCGCCGGCGGGGCAGGTGCGCCGGCAGTGGTCGTGCTCGCGTTGGAAGCGGTCGCCTTGATTGTCGGCGCCTGTACCTTTGTGCCGTCCACGCTGAAGCGTCTGGCCGAGGGAAGAATCGGGGTGGGCACGCTGATGACTATCGCCGCTGTGGGCGCGGTGCTCCTCGGTGAAGTCGGCGAAGCCGCGATGCTGGCGTTCCTGTTCTCGATCAGCGAGGGCTTGGAAGAGTATTCGCTGGCCCGTACCCGCCGCGGACTGCGCGCACTGTTGTCGCTGGTGCCTGATCAGGCCACCGTTCTACACGAGGACACCGAGAACCTCGTCGCCACAAATGAATTGCGTGTCGGCGACCGAATGCTGGTCAAGCCCGGTGAGCGGATCGCCACCGACGGCATCATCCGCAACGGGCGCACCGCGCTGGATGTCTCGGCCATTACTGGTGAATCGGTGCCCATCGAAGCCGGACCGGGCCACGAGGTGTTCGCCGGCTCGATCAACGGCACCGGCGTGCTGGAGGTCGAGGTCACCACGACCTCCGAGGACAACTCGCTGGCCCGCATCGTAAAGATCGTGGAGGCCGAACAGTCCCGAAAGGGCGCCTCCCAGCGACTGGCCGACCGCATCGCCAAGCCGCTGGTTCCCGGGGTGATGATCGCCGCGGCCCTGATCGCAGTGACCGGCAGCCTCCTCGGCGACCCGGCCACCTGGATCGAACGTGCCCTGGTCGTCCTGGTCGCGGCCTCGCCGTGCGCGTTGGCGATCTCGGTGCCCGTGACCGTGGTCGCCGCGATCGGCGCGGCCAGCAAGATCGGTGCGCTGGTCAAAGGTGGCGCCGCGCTGGAAGCCCTCGGCGCGGTGCGCGGCGTCGCCCTCGACAAGACCGGCACCCTGACCGCCAACCGGCCCGCCGTCATCGATGTCGCCACCACCGGCGGCGCCACCCGCGAGCAGGTGCTCGATTCGGCCGCGGCGCTGGAAGCGCGCAGTGAACATCCACTGGCGGCGGCGATCCTGGCCGCCGTCGACGAAGTCACCCCGGCGACTGAGGTGCAGGCGGTGACCGGCGCCGGGCTCACCGGCCGCCGCGACGGCAACACTATTCGCCTGGGCCGGCCCGGCTGGATTGATGCGGGCGCGCTTGCCGGTGACGTGTTACGGATGCAGCAGGCCGGCGCCACCGCCGTGCTCGTGGAAGGCAACGGCCAAACAGTCGGCGCGATCGCCGTGCGCGACGAACTGCGCCCCGAGGCCGCCGAGGTCGTCGCCCAGCTGCGCCGCGACGGCTACCACATCGCGATGCTCACCGGCGACAATCACACCACCGCCGCCGCGCTCGCCAAAGATGTCGGTATCGACGACGTACACGCCGAGCTACTCCCCGAAGACAAGGCGCGGCTCATCAAACAGATGCGCGTTCAGCGCAACACTGCCATGGTCGGCGATGGGGTCAACGACGCCCCAGCACTGGCCACCGCCGACCTCGGCATCGCGATGGGGGCGATGGGCACCGACGTAGCCATCGAGACCGCCGACGTGGCGTTGATGGGCGAAGACCTCCGCCACCTGCCGCAGGTATTCAGCCACGCCCGACGCGCCCGCCGAATCATGCTGCAAAACGTCGGCCTCTCACTTGCGCTGATCACCGTGTTGGTGCCGTTGGCATTGCTCGGTGTGCTCGGTCTGGCAGCCGTCGTGCTGGTACACGAGCTTGCCGAGGTCGTCGTCATCGCCAACGGGGTGCGCGCCGGCCGCGCCAAACCGGTGCCACTTTCGCAGACCGACCCAGCCGCGACGGCCCGCGCATCAGCGGCGGCGACGTCATGATCCCGAGTGTTGCCCGACGATCTCCGAGTGTGCCGTCGCCCGACGTCGAGAAACTACCCGGCTGTGGCTGCGTGCTTGGCCCACGCCGCCGCGCGCACGGCTGTTGTGCACATGGACGCGAGCATGCCCGTGGATCAAGGCTCGGAACCGGCTAGATATACCCGCGCGGGAGTACCGAAACATCTTGTCCGAGCACAGAGTCAGCAGAAAAATGGTCCTCGGGCCATTCCGTTGGACGAAACAGGCACCTTGCTGGCTCCCTCACGACTAGCTGGCGAATTGAGGCACTTCGGCCCTATCGACGGCCACCCTTCGGGATATCGTGGTGTCCAGTGAGATATTTCCCGGCCAGTCATGTGAAAGGGTTTTCGCAACCATGAACTACGGCACGGACGGGTGCATGTGGGGCGGTTGGGGATGGGGCGGCTGGATCCTCATGGTCGCGGTGATGATGCTGTTATCGGCCGTCCTGATCACCGCGGTCGTGCTGGCCGTCCGGTATCTCGCCTGTAGCGGTGCGCAGTGGAACCGCGCGGATTCAGCGGCCTCGTTACCGCCCGAAGGAGCGCTGGCTCAACGGTTCGCACGCGGTGACATCGACGTGGACGAGTTTGGGCGGCTAATGACACGACTGCGCGAACACCAGGAATTGCGATGACTCAAGTGTCGCGGGCTCACGGTCGGCGGATTGCAGCGAAGGAGATTGGAGCATGACCGATACACCTGAATCGACGAGCGAACGAATCGCCGTGGCCGGACAGCGCACGGGGGTGAACCACGCCCTGGCGTGGAGTGGCATTGCCGCGGCCGCGGTGTTCATTGTTGCGGTGGTGTTCTTTTCCGGGTTCTTCATCGGCAGGGCCACCGACGGTTTCGGCGGTAATCGGGGGCATTGTCCGGCAACGCCCGGCATGATGGGGCCCGGCATGATGGGGCCCGGCATGATGGGGCCCGGCATGATGGGGCCCGGCCAGTCGCAGCCGCCGACAACGACGCCGACCACGCCTCGGCCGTAGGGCAAGAAGATCGATTCACGTTGCGGCATGAGCTATTTCAGACTGCCTCTTCGAGTCG
This sequence comes from Mycolicibacterium sp., assembly GCA_050175175.1. GTDB lineage: Bacteria > Actinomycetota > Actinomycetes > Mycobacteriales > Mycobacteriaceae > Mycobacterium. The sequence goes on from JBFXJE010000014.1 coordinate 20,080, forward strand.
GCCATCGTCAGGCACGAAGCGGCAATGCGTAAGACGGAAGAAACTCGCGTCACGCGCGCGCCGACAAAGCGATCCCCACTGCGCACGAGTACAAGGAAAGATCAGCGGATATGAACAGAATGACCAGACGAGCGGCGCTGAGAATGCTCACCACCGGTGGGGCCCTCTTGGGGCTGGGTTACATCTTGCGCAACATTATCGACATCCCGATCAGCCGTGCCCAACCCGGAATGGGGGGCGCAACGGGTATGGACATGCGCGCCTACATGAACATGTTCATGCGGCATCAGGAGCTTCGACGCAGCGTCGAAGAGATTCCCGGCGGCGTGCGCACGACCACCGAATCTGACTCCGCCGACCTCGTCGCCGAACTACAGGCCCACGTCTCATCGATGTATACCCACCTCGATCAGGGCAGTGAAGTCACATGCATGAGCTCAAGCCTGCCTACCCTGTTCCGCCGCGCTGCCGATTATCAACGCCAGATCACGCTCATCCCCAGCGGCGTCGTCGTGGTCGAAACATCCGGCGACCCCGAACTGACCAATGCCATTCGCGAACACGCTCGCGAAGTAACCGGATTCGTCGTCGAAGGGATGCCCGCGATGATGAGCGGAATGATGGACGGCGGGATGATGGGACCAGGCATGGGTAACGGAATGATGGGTCCCGGCATGGGTAACGGAATGATGGGACCAAGCCGCTGAACCGAAGCAAGCACAACTACCAGACGGAGCCGCCACAGTCACCACGCGGCGCCGCAGCACGGCACCGCCGGGTGACTAATGGCATGGCAGCCATGCCCGCACCGGCCCGACTCAGCGATTTCGCAAGACAACCTTCCTTCGGGGCCTTGAACAACCTTGACAAGTCCAGTGAATGCCGTAGGCGCATTTCATCCGAAAATTCGCTGTCCTGGCGCTCTGCATCTCTACCTCGCGATGCGGGCGCAGGAGGCCCGGGGCGGCGACATGGCCGAAGCCGGCGCGGAATTTGCCCGTGATATCGAGCGACTGTTGATCTCTCCCCCTGTTCGCCACCCCGCGACGTGTTGCTGCGCGACACCGCGCCGCTCACCGACTACCGGGCTGAGCTGGCCAGCGTTTCGCTCGACGACCTTCTCTGAAATAACCCTGACGCCCTCCCCGCACTGAGGGAAGAGGTTTCCAGCCCTGCTTACGCAACCTGTCGGTCAGCTGCAACTGTGTCGCCGATGCCCATAGACCGCCCGTCCGGTGGTCGAGATCTCCACGTGCAGAGCTTTTGGCCCAGGCACTGAATTGGGCCATAACAAGGGATCGCTGAACCGCGGTTGGCGTCAAGTGTTGTTAAGTAGGGCTTGATGGTTGCCAGGCGGGAGTGAATTCGTCACTTGACGGAAGTGGCCGACTCAAACCCCTATGCCCGTATAGCCCGCGTGCCACCATGTGCGGCGGTGGCCGGCGGCGGCTCGCTCATGCCGGGCCTCGCCGGCAGGAATTTCGCGCCGTACTCGGCTTCCCGCGCTCGCTTCTTCCCGTTCTGCACGGACGCGTGCATGCCCGGCGTCGGACTGCTTCCAGATCCGATCTTCCTTCGATGGACACGTAGCGTTCGAACACCTCGGCATCGTTGTAGACGCATCGTCTTCGGATTGCGCCGGTGTGCAAGTCGCTTTCGGCGACCTGCAGACTTGCCGGTTCCGGTGTCGTTAAGGCGAGGACGTTACGGAAGGTCCGTCAGCGACATCCACCACCAGAGACAACTAGCGACCGACATTCTTCGGGTGAGTGTGAGTCCGCTTGCATGCAGGGCCCTGTCCGCTGCCGGTCGCCTCATCCGCCGCCGGCTCCGCCTTCACGGCGCACCTTCGCTCCGCATCCCAATGGTATGGGGGTTAGGAAACCAAAGGCCCTGAAGAAGTCGGTGATTTGTCCGCAACGTACTGTGCCCATGTTTGGCGAAAGTAGTTGCTAGGCAATCGGTTTCGCGATACACTGTTACCTATAGATAACAGTGACCGAAAGGCGAAACCTATGACGACTCGATTCACCGAAGCCCACCTGACCCCTGCGGCTCTGGTCAGCCACACCATGATTCGCATTCAGGGCGAACAAGACGGCGACCTCGCCGTACATCACGCCTGCTCCCCCAACGCCAGGCTGCGACTGCAGTGGGGCGGCATCCTGATGACGATGCTTTCCGCTGGGGCCTGCCAGGGCGTGCTTGAAGGGTTCAGCGCCGCCCGCTCGGCGATGACCCTCATCCCCCGCCGCATCCCGGCACCGCCCCCGGTAGCCGCCGACCCCTTCGCACTGCCTACCGTGGCCGTCGACTGGACGCGCCGTCCCGCCTACGCGGTTGTTCCCCGCCAGGAACTCTCCCGGGACCGCACACGCCAGCTGAAATGGCTTGACCTCCACATGGGGCCAGTGACTTTCCAGATCCTTGACCAGGCCGGATGCGTGGGTGCGGTCGAGCTTCTGCGCACCGCGCACCGCACCGCGATCCAGGTGTTCCGCGACGGACCCGAGCATGCGCAGGACCCCACCGAGAACGACTACACGCCGCCGCCGAGCAGTTAGGCGGTTATCCACAGGCAACCCCGACGCCGGGTCTGTTATCCACAACACACGGATAGCAGGCCCGGCGTGTTGGTGTTCAGGGCAGACAATCGCGGTATGTCCGAGCAGTTCCCACACCGAGGAGGCCCTACTGTGACTGTGCCCTGGTCGCTGACCATCACCACACCAGTCCGGATCGACACCACGATGGGCATTGCCGATGACCACGACGCGGCGGTGAGTGCCGTCCTGGCCGCCGCCCAGGACGCCATCGGTGGCGCCGAGCGCTCAGCGGCCCCCGCAGCCCGCCACGAGTTGCGCGCGGCCGGCGAGCTGGTCGCCATCATTCAGGCCGGAGTCGACGAAGACGGTCGGCCCGACTATGCCCTGACCCGTGCGCTGATTCAGCGCATCGAGGGGCAGCGCTACCTCAGTGCGTCGCCGTACTGAGAGGCTGCGTCTCCAGTAGCAGCGCGGGATCAATACCGAGACCGCGGGCGAGGTGTACCAGCACCACCACGGTCGGGCACTTGTGTCCCGCCTCGACGAGGTTGAGATACGGACGACTGATCCCTGCGAGCTGGGCGAGCTTGGTTTGCGAGAGGCCGGCGGCGGCGCGGTGTTCACGGATGGCCGCGCCGAGGGCGGCAACGATCTCCGAACCGTCGTCCGTGGACGCAGTGTTCATGCCCAACTCCCTCCGGTGGCGTTGCCTATAGGTTACACCGCCGTGGTGGGCTCGCGTGGTCTCAGAACAGCACAACAACAGCATCGGTCGTTGGTCGACGAGCCAGCGCAGCAGGATCGCCGTCGATTCGACACCCCCGCCGTAACTCATGACAACCGTTGCGCCGCTGCCAGTCTCGGTAAGACCGGGGAGCTGGTCATTGCCCGCGTGTTCATCGTGAATCAGCCCTTTCGAGTCGACCGGAAGTGTTGCCTATAGTTTACAGCAGGCTGTAAACTATAGGCAACAGGTCAAACATCTGAGAAGGGAACCGCAATGACCACCACCACTACCGTCGACACCACCGCTGCCGAGCTGCTCCACTTGCACCCCAACGACATTGAGATTGAGGAGAACGTGCGTCTCGATCCGCGCCTCAATCGCGACTTCCTCGCCTCCATCGAGGAACACGGCGTGCTGGTCCCCGTCCTCGCCGTGCGCGTGGAGGGACAGGACAAGCCCTTCGTGCGTGAGGGTCAACGGCGCATCCAGGCGGCGCGTCAGGTGGGTCTGGCGGCGGTGCCGGTGTACGTGCGGACCGTCGATGGAACCGACACCGCAGTGCGCGCCCAGCGCGTCATCGAACAAATCGTGACCAATGACCACCGTGCTCCCCTGACCGAGGCCGAGCGTGCACGAGGCATCAACCAGCTGCTGCTGGAGGGAGTTTCACCGACCAAGGTGGCCAAGGGCCTGTCCACCAGCAAGGACGCCGTAGCTGCAGCGAAGGTGGCCATCGACTCCGAGAAGGCGATGAGCGCTTTGGACACCGGACAACTCAATCTGGTGGAGGCCACCAGCTTCGTTGAGTTCGACGGCGACGACGAGGCCCAGGCCGAACTGATCAAGGTGGCCGGCACCGACCAGTTCGACCATCGCGTGGCTCAACTGCGGGCCGAGCGCGAAGACCGACGCCGCTACGAGGAAACGGCGGCAGCGTTCACCGCGCGGGGCTACGCCGTGCTCGACCGTCGCCCCGGCTGGTCGGACAAGGCCTACATCCCGACCAACTACCTGCGCGACGCCGAAGGCAAGACCCTCACCGACGAGGCAATCGCCGCGATGGACCCTCAGCACTGGGCAGTCGTGCTCGAAAGCGAGGAGGTGTTCCTGGATGTCGAAACCGGTGAACCGGTGAATGAGCACGACATTGACTTCGAGACCGCCGACGATTCCAGCCTGGAACCGGCCGAGGGTTACCGGCACGCCCGGACCGTCACCGAGACCACCGCGTGGAGCCCTGAATACTACTGCTGCAACCCGCGCGGCGCCGGGGTCACCATGCCCGACTGGGCCGCTCGCCAGTACGGCTTTGACGCCGACCGTCTCGCCGATGCCAGCGACCCCGATGGCGCGGCCGACCGGGAGCGGGCTCGCCAGGAAGAGGCCGAGAAGGAGCGCGCCGAGCGCCGCAAGCTCATCGCCTTGAACAAGCTCGGCGAAGCCGCCGCGATCGTGCGTCGAGAGTGGGTGCGCGACAAGCTGGTGTCCCGCAAGACCGCCCCCAAAGGCGCGGCCCTCTACCTCGCCGAAGTGATCGTCACCCGAGCAGACCTGTTCAACGACTACCACGGCCAGAAGCTCGCGCCCGAGCTGCTCGGCCTGGCCGACAACGAGACGGCGAAAATGGCCGTCGCCAAGCTCCCCGCCACCGGCGACGGGCGCGCACTGGTGATCCTGCTCGCAATGGTGCTCGCCACCACCGAGGCCCGGACAGCCAAGGACGCCTGGCGCGCACCCCAGGACATCACCAAGACCTACCTTCGCTTCCTGGAGGAGAACGGCTACCCGCTAAGCGACATCGAACAGGTGATCCTCGGCAAGCGCAAAGCCGACGCCGTGTACCGACAGGTTTGCAGGGAGGACTAAGCCGCCGACGAGGGGCCCCGAGCAGTGTTCAGCTCCCGGGGCCCCTTCGGCATTTCCGCGGAGAAAAAGATGCCAATAAAAGGGGGTTGGACAACTTACTCCTAGTGCGAATAGGTGCTGACCTAGTGCCATAGGAAACGCACAAAAGAACGTCTGAAAGGTGGCCTAATCAGTCCATTAAATATGGCCTTTGCCGTTGTCGAATATCCCTACAGCAAATAGAATAGGTCCTATCTAACCTCCCCCAATTCACACCATTAAGGAGCGCTACATGAGCACCACCGCCACGGTCACCGTCTACACCAAGCCCGCCTGTGTTCAGTGCAACGCGACCTACAAGGCGCTCGACACGCAAGGCGTGAACTACTCCAAGGTCGACATCACCACCGATCCCGAGGCCCGCGACTACGTGATGGCCCTCGGTCACCTCCAGGCCCCCGTCGTCGTGGCCAGCGACGACCACTGGTCAGGATTCCGGCCCGACCGCATCAAGGCACTGGTCAACCAGGAAATATCGACATCTGATGGAGCGTTGGTGAGCTAGCCTCCATGTCCGTCACCGCTGGCGACAACGCCACCAGCGACACTCTGCGCGCCTCCACGCACCGGACCCTGCCGCTATCCCCCGCAGTCCGCCCGCCACGCCGCCACCGAGGCCGTAGCGCAGCTGTGGCAGCGCCAGGACGGGGCGATCGCCGGCGACCAAGTTGGGCTCCTGGGCTCCGGGGTCTCAGCGGCAGCCGCGACGGTCAACAAAGCCTAGCGCCGACATCGACGCCGCCATCAGATGCGGATGTGCCGTCTAGGCCGTCCTGCACGCCATTGCCGAACCTGTGGAGAAAACGCCCCCATGTACACCCTGACCATTGACGACCACGGCGCCGAAATCAGCACGCTGCACCAGACCTCGGCGGCCGCCCACGCCGCCCTGCACACCTATCTGGTGCTGTCCGACTACTACCACCATCCCACCCAGGTCAACCCCACCTACAGCGCGTGCAAACTACTCACGTTGTCCGGGCCGGTTCCGCGCGTAGTTGGTCACGCAGCCATCAAGCCTTACTCAGCACTTGACGCCAACGGCGACCGCAGCGTTCTTTTCGCATGCCGCATCACGTGCTATTGCTGACTGACCGTTGGCGGCTTTGCCACACACCGAGCAACGTCCATAACAGTGATGATATCACTAGCGTGATATCATCACTGTTATGGAGCAGATCTTGATCCGCAATCTTCCCGAGGGGACGAAGGCAGCGTTACGGGTCCGCGCTGCCCGCCATCGTCACTCCGTCGAAGCAGAAGCCCGCGCAATCCTCACCACGGGATTGTCGGGCGAGGACATCCCGCTGTCGGTGCTGCTCGCCGCCGACACCGGCCATGACATCGACTTCGAGCCCGAACGTCTCGGCTTGACCGCCCGTACGCCAGAACTGTGACCTATGTGCTGGACACCAACGTCGTGTCCGCCTTGCGTGTACCGGGACGCAACCCCCTCGTGGCGGCGTGGGCTGACTCGGTACCTGTCTGCGACCAGTTCGTGGCGGCTACCACGCTGGCCGAGATCGAGCGCGGCGTGATTGCCAAGGAACGCACGGACCCGCGCCAAGGTGAGCACCTGCGGCGCTGGTTCGACGACAAGGTGCTGCCCATCTTCGCTCATCGGACCCTGCCCTTTGATCTGTCCGCCGCACGCATCCTGGCCGCCTACCGGGTGCCAGAGCACGCTCCATACGACGATGCGCTGATAGCGGCCGTCGCCCAAGCCGCCGGCAAGATCGTCGTCACCCGCAACACCGGACACTTCGAGCCGCTCGGTGTCGGATGCCTGAACCCGTGGAGTGATCACTGACGCCCATCGAACTGCGCTACGACGACCTCGAGATCCGGCCTTGCTACCCAAGCGGGGCCGAACCGCTTTGGCTTGCCCGTGCCTGCCGAGGCGCGCACGGGCCCTGAGTCACCACAGCGTCGGCTGGTTGCCAAGCAGTGCCGCTTCCACAGCAGCCGCATCCCAGCCGTTGCGCACGGCTTCGCGTAGCGCCACCGACCGTTCGCGGCGTACTCCCCGACTGTCGAAGCGGCGAACCGGATAGCGGCCACCACCGCGACGCATCCGCGCCATCCGCTCCATGTTGTCGCCTTGGGAACCAGCCACGACATGCTCGGCAGCGACTTTGACACAAACCGGTAGGTCGCACTGATGCAGCCCGAGCACGCCGGCCTCGATGACTCCGCGGGCGAGGGCCAGGGCGTAGCGGTGCGGACGCACGCACAAACCCATTCCCTCGCGGGTGAGGTAGAAGCGACCGTAACCGTCGGCTCCGATAGCTGCTGCCCAGATGTCACAGTCCGACGATGATGGGCCGCATACGACGTGACTTTGGAAGCGGGCGATCTCGTCGACATGCTGGCGCACGTCAACGATCAACCGGACCGCACTTCTCATCGTCGCCGACATTAGGTGGCCACACCGACAGATACGGTGCGCCGGTCAATGTGGTCGCCGCAGGGAACGGCATTCGCGCGGGCCGCGATGCAAAACCCACGCACCATTCTGCACAGCTCCCGTTCGGTGGGCGTTGCCGAGTCGGGTATACGCGCGTCAGGTTGAGTGCTGTCCTTCTTGAGGAAGACCCGGCCGCTCAGCATCGGGACCGACGCTGAGCGGAAAGGTCATGCAACCGCGCGCGGGTCCCAGGCCGGGGGTCATGTCGCACCCGTAGAGCTTGCTGGTGCAGCCTCGTCACCGGGAACATCAGCAGTCGGGTTACTGCCCATCTCGGTGCCGCCTAGGCGCCTAGGCTCCTAGTGCATCCGAACCGTTCTTCGATGCCGATGCCTTGGTGGTCGGTGAATACCGAGACCAAGTGCGGATCACGCCCACGGCTACGCCAGCCAACCTCGCGATGGTCGCCAGCGTCTCGCCGCGCGCCTGCATGCGTGCTATCGCCGCACTGCCTTGCGCCCGGTCCCCTGCCCGTCTGCACGCGGCCTCGGCGCGTATCTGCTCGCGGACGGCAGCCAGGCGTTCAGCCTCCCAGGCATCGACCGCGGTGACTTTGTTCACGGCCAGGGTCCAGATCGCAATGTCTTCGACGTTGGCCCGGTCACGCTGCACACGTTCGGCGTTGGCTTTCGCCTGCTGCTCACGCGCCCGTCGTCGTGCCTCCAGTTTGATGTTCTTGGCGGTGCTTTCAGACATGCCCGGCACCATAAACCGAAGACCGGCGAAACGACGACCATGCGAGTTTCACTGCGCCTTCATCCCTACCAACGCCGCACCGTTCCCGTCACTGGCCCTGTCGCACTCACGTGCCCTCAACTGCTCACCGCAGCAGTGCTCTAGTTAGGTTCACCTGACATCATTCCCAGTCCGCCCCGTCATCAGTCACACACCTCTTGCACTCAGGCTCCGATTTCTAACGGTTTGCTGAGACCGGGGATTGGGATGGTCGTTGAAATCGCCATCTAGTTCGTATAGTGCGGCGCATGTGGACCCGGCGGTGTGCGTCATGGTGATGACGCTGCACAAATTGACCGCTGGGGATGGTTACTTATATCTGGTGCGGCAGGTCGCCGCCGCCGATACCACCGAGCGTGGCCGCTCCACGCTGGCCGACTACTACTCGGCCAAGGGGGAAACACCGGGGCGATGGCTCGGCCGCGGGCTGGCCGCACTGTCGGATACCGGCCGCATCGAAGTCGGCGACCAGGCGCGCGCACACTTCTGGACGCTGGAAGAAGGCTCAGAGGTCAGTGAAGATCAGATGCGCGCGCTCTACGGCGAAGGCCTGCACCCCAACGCTGACCGCATCATGGTCCACGCTGCCGAGGCCGGACTGTCGCCTCGACAGGCGGTGGCCGCGAGTCGTCTCGGTCACCGATTTCACCGCTGCGATGGTGAGCCGGAGTTCGCCCGACGCCTAGCAGTGGCCTTCCGCGATCACAACGCCGAAGCCGGTGCGCACTGGAACGCCACCATCGCGGCGGACGTTCGCGCTGCCATCCGCACCCGTGTGGCCAGGGAGCTGTTCGGCGAAGAGTATGGCCGGCCCCCCGCCGATGACCGCGAACTGTCAGGTTTTATCGCCCGCAGCACCCGAGCCCGCACGACCGCGGTGGCCGGATATGACTTGACGTTCTCTCCGGTGAAGTCGGTATCGGCGCTGTGGGCGATCGCCCCAGTGTCGGTGGCTGAGCAGATCGAGGCCGCGCACGACGCCGCGGTAGCTGATGTGTTGGAGTGGCTGCAAGATCAAGCCACCTTCACCCGCATCGGCGCCAACGGGGTCGCCCAAGTTGACACCGAAGGGCTGATCGCTGCGGCGTTCAGGCACCGCGACTCCCGCGCTGGGGACCCCGATCTGCACACCCACGTGGCGGTCTCCAACAAGGTCTGCCATGTCGATGCCAACGGCACACGCCGCTGGCTGGCGCTGGATGGCCAACCCCTGCACCGCGTCACCGTCGCGGCCTCTGAGCTATACAACACACGCCTGGAAGCCCACATGATCGCCGCCCTGGGGGTGCGGTTCGTCGCGACTTCCCGCGGGCGTGGCAAGCGGCCGGTCCGCGAGATCGACGGTCTGTCCAGCGAACTGATGACGCACTGGTCGAGCCGCCGCGCAGCGATCGGGGCGCGCACCGCCGAGCTGTCCAAACAGTTCCAAACCAACCACGGCCGCGAACCGACCAACATCGAAATCATCGCCCTGGCTCAGCAGGCCACCCTGGAATCCCGCGAAGCCAAACACGAACCGCGCTCACTGGCCGAGCAGCGCCACACCTGGTGGACCCAAGCCGTGGAAGTCCTCGGCCGCAGCGGCGTGCACCAGATGTTGGCCGACACGCTGGCCGGCCCTGACCGCGCCCGCAGCGCACCGGTTGAGGTGGATGGACAGTGGATCACCGCGCGTGCCGGCGAGTTGATCGCCACCGTCAGCCAGACACGATCAACCTGGCAGCGCCATCACGTGCGCGCCGAAGCGCTGCGCCAAGCCCGCGCGCACGGCCTGGCCCACGATGCCGCGCTGGTCGACACTCTCACCGACGCCGCGCTCGGCAAAACCTTCTGCGTCCCCCACGCCCGCGTCGATGATGCCGAGCGGGGTGAGCCCGCCGCGTTGCGTCGCCGCGACGGTGCCAGCGTCTACCACCGCCACGGCGTCGCGGTCTACACCAGCCGCGAAACCCTGGCCGCCGAGCGCCGCATCCTTGCCGCGGTCAGTCGTGAAGATGGACGCCGAGCAACCGCCGAGGATGTCGAATTGGCGCTGGCTGATTCATCGGTGCGCGGGCGAACGTTGAACCCCGGCCAGGTCGCGCTGGTCACAGAGATGGCGACCTGCGGGCGTCGGGTTGCGCTCGCACTGGCCCCGGCCGGGACCGGAAAAACCACCGCGATGGCGGCCCTGGCGCACGCCTGGCGCAGCTCAGGCGGACACGTCATCGGCCTGGCGCCCACCGCCGATGCGGCGATCGTGCTCGGCGAAGACCTCGGCGCAACCACCGACACCCTGGACAAGTACGTGTTCTGCGCCGACCCGGTGAAATCAGTCACCTTCGGTCACCCGGACTGGTTCGAACAGGTCGGCCCCGACACCCTGATCGTTGTCGATGAAGCCGGCAAAGCCGCCACCGCGGGGCTGGACGCGATGATCACCGACGCGCTGCGCAAAGGTGCCAGCGTGCGCCTGGTCGGCGACGATGGCCAGCTGTCCTCGATCTCAGCGGGCGGGGTCCTGCGCGACATCGCCGCGGCCACCGACGCGCTCACCCTTTCCGAAGTGGTGCGTTTCCGCTCGCCCGCCGAGGCCGCCGCCGGGCTGGCGTTGCACGACGCCGACCCGGCCGGGATCGGCTTCTACATCGACAACCATCGCGTCCATGTCGGCACCGACGACACCGCTGCGGACATGGCCTACCAGGCTTGGCGCGCCGATCTGGCCGCAGGCGGAGACTCGATCCTGTTGGCCCCCACCAACGACGTGATCGACGCGCTCAATGCCCGCGCCCGCATCGACCGGCTGGCCGCCGATCCAGACGCAGCCAACGCGCCCACCGTGGTGCTGGCCGATCAATTGGAGGCCAGCGTCGGGGACACCATCCGCACCCGCCGCAACGCCCGCTGGATCCCGATCGGGCGCCACGACTTCGTGCGCAACGGCTACCGCTACACCATCACCGAGGTCCTGCCCGGCGGCGCGGTCAAAGCCCGACATCTGCGCAGCGGACGCATCATCACGCTGCCCGCGGACTACATTTGCGCCCACGTCACGCTGGGCTACGCGGCCACCATCGATTCGGCTCAAGGTGTGACCGCCGGAGGCCGCGACACCAAAGGCACCTGCCACATCGTGGGCTCCGACATGCTGACTCGCCAAGCCCTCTACGTCGCCATGACCCGGGCCACCGATGAAAACCACCTGTACCTATCGACCGCCGAAGCCGACCCCCACCGGCTGCTCTCCCCCAAGGCCACCCACCCCGACACCGCCGTGGATGTTCTGGCCCGAGCTTTGTCCCGCGACGGAGCCCAAGTCTCGGCCACCACCGCCGCCCGCCAGGCAGCCGATCCCGCCACCCGACTGGCCGCAGCGGCAGACATGTACTACGACGCACTCGGTGCTGCGGCCGAGGACCGGCTCGGGGCCGGCGCCCGTGATCGTCTGGACGCCATCGCCGATGAGGTCCTCCCGGCGTTGAGCGGTCGCCAAGCCTGGCCGGTGCTGCGACGAAATCTCGCCGTGTTGGCCCTCGGCGGCGCCGACCCGCGCCAACTGCTCGTCGACGCCCTCGCCAAGGGCAGCGTCGCCGACGCCGCCGACCCGGCCGCGGTCCTCGATCACCGCATCGACCCCACCGGAGCGCACTCCGCAGGAGTCCGGGTGCTGGGCTGGCTGCCCACCATCCCCGCCGCCCTGGCCAAAGACCCGCGCTGGGGCGCCTACCTTCAGCGGCGCGAGCAGCTCCTCGATACGCTCGCCGACGCTATTCGTGAACGCGCACAGGCGTGGACCAACGCGACCGCCCCCGCGTGGGCGCGGCCCCTGATCACCGTGAAACCCGCTCTGACCGCCGAGATCGCGGTGTTTCGCGCCGCCACCGGTGTCGAAGAAACCGACACCCGACTCACCGGTGCACGGCAATACCCCGTCGCGACCCGCGCCGTGCAAGACCTCCTGCAGTCCACTGCGGCGGCCGCGATCGGCCGACGCAGCGCCGACACCACCCGCTGGAACGACCTCATCGACGCCATCGAGCCCCGCGTGCGATCGGATGCCTACTGGCCACAACTGGCCGCCCACCTGGCCCAAGCCACCCGCACCACACCTGATCTGCGCCAGGTCATCACCACCGCGGCCAGCCAAGGACCGCTGCCCGACGAGCTTCCCGCGGCAGCACTATGGTGGCGCATCGCCGGTGCACTGTCCCCGACAACGACACTGGCCACTACCCATTCGCGGCTACGCCCCGCCTGGATCACCGATGTCGATGCCGTGTTCGGAGCCGTGTTGGCCGAAACCATCGCCTCGGATCCGGCCTGGCCGGGACTGGTCGCGGCCATCAGCGCCGCTGACCCACACACATGGACACCGCGCGACCTGCTCCAGGTCGCCGCCGAACAGCTCGCCGACACCAGCACCGACACCCACCCGATCCCGCCCGGTGACTACGCCCGACTGATCACCTACACCGTGGACGCATTCACCCACCGACTCCAAGCACGCCTGGGGGCAGACCTCGACGACATCGCCCTGCCCGGGGATGCGGACGTGCCGCTCGATCCCGCCGAGGAAGAGCAGCTTCCGCCCGACCCCGCCAACCCCTACCTCGCTGCCGGCGACATCACCACACCTGACAACGATTTTTACACGCTTGAATTTGTACCTGAACCATTTGTCACACTCCAATTCGAGGATCTGTCAGCAAATCGTCCAGCGCCTGAACTAGGTATCACGATGGAAACACTGAATTCCTTGCGCGCCGAATATCAAGCCGTGTGTAAAGAAATGGCTGCCCTCGACACTGATATTAGGGCCGGCCGTGGTCCGTCGCTGCGCGCGGTCGCTGATGAATTGCTACACATGCGTCGCCAATTCGACGCCGACCGGCCCTATGCGCACGCCGTCACCGAAGTCATGGAGCAGTGGTCCGACGCCGACGCCGCCTACAACGACATCCTGCGCATGATCGAGCACAGCCGTGCGGAACTGGACACGCTGCTGGCCACTCCCGGGGTCGACGACCTCGACGTTGCCTCGGCCCGGGCGAACGTGGCTTTCCACATCAGCCGCCTCCCCCAGCAGCCCCCCTCCGAGCAGTTCCAGCAGGCCCTTTTCGACGCGCAGGCCGTGCGCGCCGCGGCTGCCAGCGGCCCCACAATCGTCACCGAACACGACATTGCGACCGCGCGTGGTGACGCCGAACGCGCCGACCTGGCCGTCCGCGCTGGGCTGCGGGACCGCCGAGAAGCACTGCGGCGTGAACTCGACCGCGCCGACCGCGACGTGGCCGCCGCCTTCGCCGCCGCCCAAACCGCGTCCAGCGACACCTTGGCCGCCCTGCTGGACTCCGCACGCTGCGAAGTCGATCTGCTGCGAGTCGCCGGTCATATCGACTTCGAGCGCGTACCGTTGGCCATCACAGAAGCTGCACTGGCCGCCCACGACCCGACCCTTGCTGACCGGCTCAAAGCACTCGCTGCGCAGCCCTATTCGATCAGCTACACCCGCGGAGACCTCGCCGACCCTGACACCGTGGCGGCCCTGCACACGCTGCGCGCGGCCGCCAACGCCAATAATCGCAACGTGCTGTGGCTCAGCGTCACCGACGAGCAGGCCGAACGGGCCGACGCCGCCGGTCTCGCCGACACCGCCACCACCATCGCCAAGGCCTACCAGCAGATCAGCGACCAGCAGTGGAGTTTCCCGGCGGGCACGATCGTCGTCCTCGACAATCCCGCCGCCGCCGACCCTGCCCACCTGGCCCACATCGCCCAGCACGCCGCAGACACTGGGGCGCGGACGATCATCGTCGATGCGACCACCGGTCACCACGGACCGAGCTCCCCAACACTGCACCTGCTGACCAGCACCGCGGCTTGGACCACCAGCCTGGCCGCCGAGAAGCCCGACGCGGACCGGGCCGCGCCGCTACCTGCCGTCGTCCTGGCGAGCCGCCTGGGCCGCGACCGACTCAGCGAACCGTGGCGTCAACTACTGACCGCCTACGGCGGCGCCGCCCGCGGTGTCCGCTCCGCGCATCGCCGCCACAACCTCGCCCGGGGATGGCGCACACCCGGTCCGGCGCTCGACGACCACGAACTCGACGTCGACGTTGCGGACACATAGCCAGGGCCGTATAGCGGGCTGCAGATGTGATGGTCGTCGTTCTTGAGGTCCCGGGTTTATCGTGGCCGCCATGAGTGACACTCATGAGCCCTACAGCCCCTACTGCGGGCTGGTATACAACGCAGCCGGACAGGCCGAACGGGCTTCGGGCGCACCACATTTAGCGATCAGTGCACCAACCCGCACCGGTAAGACTCGGAGGGTGTTAGCGCCGGCCGCTGTCCTGCACCCCGGGCCGGTGGTTTGTGTATCGAGCAAACAGGACTTGGCCGAACTGGTGTTGACTAGGCGGTGCTTCGGCCCGACCGGGATCATCGACCTGCGGCCCGAAAAGGCCCCCTACTGGCCTCAGGGCGTGGATCGAATGGTCAGTGACCCCACGATGAATATCACCTCAGCCCTCAACGCCCTAACCGCCGCTGAGACCATGCTCGCCACCTCCGGGGTCGGCTTCGGAGGCGCATCCAGCGCCCAAAATGCGGCCGCTGGTGGACTGTGGGAACAGACCGCCAGCCGTCCACTGGCATGCCTGCTGTACGCCGCCAGCCCCCAAGGCAACAACGAGGGCATGCCGTGGGTACTGGAAGCTGCAGAAAACCTTGGCGTCGAAAACGAGGACGGCGGCGGGAACGCCCTACCTTCAATGGAGGCCACCGCGTCCTGGGTGACTGCAGCTGCACTATGCCCGCACCCCATGTTGACCGATCCCATGAATCGCGTGCTGACCTTCAACAGCCGGATGCGAGACAGTGTGGCGATCACCGTTTCCAAAGCCGTCACCCCATGGGTACGGCTGGGACTGGCAGCCACCGAACACCTCGACGGTCTCAGCGCCGTCGAACAACTCAGCATCAAATCGTTTGACATGTCCATGCTCGACGAGCCCGACGCGAGCCTGTTCGTCATTGCTCCCAACTCTGGCACCGTCGCCGGGGTGGCGGTGGCGCTGATCGATTCGATCATTGGTCACTTCCGTAAGCGCACCGGCGAAGGCCAACTTGAGCACCGCCTACTCCTGGAGCTCGATGAAGTGTGCAACTCCTGCCCGCTTCCGGCCCTGTTGAACTACGTCGGGGAATCCGCCGGCCTCGGGGTAAACATCATGGCCACCGTGCAGACTTTCGCTCATTTCGATGTCGTATACGGACCCAAGTATGCAGACGCGCTGCGCGAGATGTTTCCGGGTACCCTTGTCATGCGCGGCGCACATGAGCGGCATCTCCTCGAAGAATCCTCCCACTGGGCCGGAACGGGCACCCGACGCACAGAGTCCTACGAGTTGAACGGTGGAAACCGCTCGCAATCATCGCAATACGGCCAAATCATCGACTGGCAGGAACTACTCCCCCAAAGCCTCGAAGAGGCCCAGTTATTGCTTCGCGGCACCCCCGGCCAGCGCGTGCAAATACCCGACTGGAGCAAGTTTCTCGCCATCTACGACAAGGCCATCGCCGTCCGTCGCCAACGTGAGCCGGTCTGAGCCGGGGATGATGTCAGGCACTCCGAAGCACTCGGTCAGCGTGGCTGGCGTCGTGGTCGATGATGACAACCGGGTTCTGGTTATCCGACGTGATGACAATGGCGCCTGGCAAGCCCCGGGCGGTGTCCTTGAACTCGATGAGTCCTTCCAGGAAGGCGTAGCCCGCGAAGTGTTTGAAGAGACCGGACTGAAGGTATCCGTGGAGCACCTCACCGGCGTCTACAAGAACATCAGTCTCGGCGTGGTGGCCCTGGTATTTCGTTGCGTGCCAATCGGCGGCGAGATCGGCCGCACCGCCGAGGCTCGCGACGTTTGTTGGATGACCACCGCGCAGGTGAAGGCCGTGATGACTCCCGCTTTTGCGGTGAGAGTACTGGACGCCTTCGCCGACCAGATCCACACCCGGACCCACGATGGCACGAACCTGCTTTAACCTTGTCAACTAGCTGCAAGCGGCTTCCGCGGATGCCGCACCCGGCGAGCCGCCGGTTGTGAATATTTGGTGCGTGAGTTACGGCCACCAGCTGGTGCGCTTAGTCACGAATTCTGCTCGTGTGGTTGGATTCCCGCGCTCGCAAGGATCCCGCTGATGGCGTCATTCATGTCGTCAAGGGTCACTGTGCGTAGCAGGTCCAACTCTGCGGTGGCCAGGTCGATCGAGGCGTCTGAGGCTACCCGAGCTTTCATTTTCTCCACCGCCTCAGAGATCACGTTTCGGACGTAGCGTCCGTTGCCGGCGATGTCGACGAGGCTTTCACTTCCATCCTCGGGGTTTGCCGTCGAGGTGGCGGTCAACCACTGCGTGATCTGTTGAAAGGTGCGGACCGCGTCGGGATCGACTAGGACGCGGTACTTTTCGGCGAACTGGGCGGCGATCTGGTCTAGCTCATCAGGGCTATAGGAACTGAACTCCAGCTGGGTAGGAAACCGCGACCGAAGTCCAGGGTTGGCCGACAGTAGCCGGTTCATTCCCCCGGCATAACCGGCTAGGGCGATCATGGTGTCGTCGCGGTGATCTTCGGCGAACTTCATGATGACGTCGAGGGCGATACGCCCAAAGTCGCGGTCATTGTCGGCCTTATACAGTTCCGGGGCTTCGTCGATGAATAGGGCGCGGCCGCGAGCGCTCTCGAGTATGGCGCTGGTCTTGGCCTCGGTCTCACCGATGACACCGCCGACCAAGGATTTCCGTGAAACCTCAATGACATCTGGGGATTTGAGGATGCCCAGACCGAAATACATTTTTCCGATAACCCGGGCGATCGAGGTTTTCGCCGTTCCCGGCGGGCCGATCAAGGTCATGTGTAGCGCGTTGCGCTCGCCGATACCCTCCCCTCGGGCGGCCATCGCGCGATCGTAGACCTGCACGTGCTTCAACTTCGTGATGTGGGCCTTCACCCCGCCCAGTCCGATAAAGGATTCGAGGTCACGGTCAGCTTCCTCGAGAACAGCTTGAGCCGCCTTGGCTTGTTCGACCCGACGCAGCTCATCAGTGCTGGGCCCCGACAGCGGATCCCAGCGCCGCGTCCGCGCAGCGATGGCCTCAGCGGTCGTGGCGACCGGACCGAAAGTGGCATCAGAGAGTGCACTGCTGGCATCCGGTAGGAGCCGACCGTCGATGCTGGCCTTGCCGAGCTCCACACGGGCGTCGGCTTCGCGGCCCAGGCTTCGCAACGCCAGCCCGCGATACAGGGCGGCGTAGGCGGCAGCGGCGGGACTGACCTGGTGGGACGATATCCCGCTCAACAGATCAAGGGCGGATTGGAACTCGCCCAGCCCGACATGGCCGATACCGGCCATCAGGTCGGTAGCAGCATCGACGACCGGTGCTGTGCCCGACACCGGGCGTGCAGCCCAATCGAGCAGATCAGTCCACCGCTGTGTCACGTAGTGCAGCGTGGCGCCCAGGCATCGCCAGATAGGAGACTGCTGGGGCTCTTTGGCGGTGTCGTAGGACTCCAGCGCTTTCTCGGCGGCGTCGTACTCGCCCTCAGTAAGTAGTGCCGCGATCCAGGCCAGCGTGATCGAGGCCCGCGTATACGGGAACACTTCGATGAATCCTGGCGAGGCAACCGAGGCGTCCAAAGCGGTGTCCTGCAGGCCTAGCCGCCGGGTTTCGCGGTGCACGGTGGCGCTGGCCTCGTGGGCGTGACGGAGCGTCTCGCTGGAATGGTCGCCGGCCGCGATGAGGCCTAACCAGGCGTCGCACATACCCGGGTCCATGCTGACCGCACGGCGAAAGCGATCCCGGGCAACGTCGAGATCGGCCTGGTTGCCCAACAGGCCCAGTGCATCAATTCCAGCGTCGAGGAAGTCGCGCGCAGAACTCATCTATCTAGGACCCAATCTGTCGAGGTGGTCGCGGCGGTCGGGCAGCGCGGGGCGGCCCATGGTCGGCCGGGGACGGTCCGTCGTTGTCGATTGTCCCTGCTGATGCCGTGGTGGCGCGCAGCGGCTGGGTGCCGGCGGCCTTCGGACTCGATGGCTGGCCGGAGCTTCGGCCAGCCATCGTCGCCGCCTGCGCCGGCTCACGCGCAGCCAGCGTGGCGCTGGCCGCATCCGTGCGTGGCTGTCGCGGCGCTGGCGTCGAGGAGTCGCCGCCAGAGCCCTGCCCGCGTGATCCCGACGAGGGGCTGCCGATGCTCTTTGGGGTCTTGAGAACATGCCCCGCTGCGGCGGCGGCTTTAGTCGCCGCAGCGACCGGGACGGCCACCTCGGGGGCAGCCACTTTCACCGCGGCGGTGGCAGCCGACCTAGCCGCCGAGCTGACCGCCGTCTTCGCTGGCGATGGTGCCGCCGCGCCATTGGCAGTTGTTGAGGCGGGCGCGATGTGCTGAGCTCGGGCACTGCTCGATGAGCGAGGTTTGAACCACTCCATACCCGGCACCCGCCGAGTGGTGGCCGCGCCGCTGTCCTGCTCACCTGTGTTGGCGGCAGCACCGCCGCTGCGACGCGCGATT
The DNA here is from genome assembly GCA_050175175.1 of Mycolicibacterium sp. Taxonomy (GTDB): domain Bacteria; phylum Actinomycetota; class Actinomycetes; order Mycobacteriales; family Mycobacteriaceae; genus Mycobacterium. The sequence goes on from JBFXJE010000014.1 coordinate 39,012, forward strand.
CTCTCGTTCACCGAACGAGCCTTGTCCCGGTAGGAGCTGGCTTCATCGCGCACCGTACCGGTGCCCGCATGCCATGCCCCGGAGACCTGGCGGCCGATGGTGCCCATGCCGTCAGTGTGAAAAGAGCGGTCGGCGAACCGAAACCCCAGCCACAGGACCGCGGCCGCGACAGCCATCATCAGCACCCGGGGGATCGCAGACGCCGTCGATGCGCCGAGCACATCAGTGGTCAACACCCAGGTCAGTCCGATCGCCGAAACCGCCAAGTAGACCTCGAACACCATGAGTTGTACGACGTGCATGAATAGCTCTATGCCGCAATGCTTAGCGAACGCCTGAGCGCGGCCGAAGCCCATCATGCCGATCAGAAATGCTGGACCGACCAGGATGCCGAAGTACAGCGACTTGACGCCGACGAGCATCACCGACAGACCGACGTACCAGAAGAAGAACCCCACCACGACCGCCACCGCCAGGAGCGCCAGGCCGATAGTGGCATCAGAGCCGCCTAACCGTTGGGCGTAGGCCAGCGCTTGCGGCGCGCCACAGCTGGCCATTGCGTGCGCTGGACCCGACCCGCTCACACCCTGAGCCGACATCGTCGCCGCACTCCAGGCCTGTCGGCATCCGCCGATGTCATCGACGACCATCCCGAAGTTGAGAACCTGCAAGGGGTGTCGCACCCCGGCGGTCACGACGTGGGACATGAGCGCGTCGAGCTTGGCGTCCAGCGACGCGCCCGCCGCGAACGGTGACCCGATAGCGGCCTGCGCGATCTCCATGCCGGTGCCCCGGCCCAGCGCCAGCAGGCCGTGATCGGAGTACAGATCCCCGATCGGGTCGGAGAACACCGTGGCCAGCAACACTGTGAAAACGATTGCGGTGCCGATCATCGCCCAGCCGCGGCCGGGATGGCCGCGCAACACGTGATAGCCGGCCACGATGACGCAGACGGTGATGGCGATGGGCCCGAGCATCATCTTGTTGACCAGCGTGCTGACCGCGGTGTACAGCGGCAGACCGACAGTGGCGATGGCGACCAGCCAGCCGGTCGACAGCGCGAACCGCAGGAACCACAATGCCGCCGCCATCATGAAGATGAACGTGCCGGCGAACATGCCCAACCACCATGAGGCGGTGGCGTTGTCGACGGCGCGTTCCATCGCGGCCGACATCCACGGCATCCAGGTACTCGGATCAGTAAGTGAGATGTCCTGACCGTTGTTGGTGGCAGCCTCGCGCAATGACACCAGTGACAGAAAGTAGTAGCTGATCGGGACGCCGTCGGAGTCGTGCAGACCCGTCCAGCCCAGCGCCGCTGACCCTGCGGCGGCCACCGCCCGCGGCGCGCACGACAGCGCCAGCACAGACAAGCCGTGGCTCAACGTCATCGCGACCACCGCGCGGCGGACGCGCGGGTGATCTGCCAACCAGATGCTCACCGCTGCCGAAGTCATGCCGGCACAACCTGCGGCGGAGTGCTGTCGATGTCAGAGGCCATCTGCGCAGTGGGGGCACCGAGAAAGCGGCACCGAGCGCGGCGGCCGCGCTCATCGACGATGAACCCCTCCCCCATCCGCGACGGATCAACTTTGCCGAATGCCTCGTCGTCGCTGTCTTCGTCGTCGGCTGACTCGGCTGGGGAGGTGTCCTCGTAGTAGGACTGCACTACCTCCGGGTACAGCTGGGAGTCCACCCCGGCCCACTGAAGTGTCTTGGTGGCAAGTTCTTCGTTGCGGATCGCGAACAGCCATTTTTGGGTGATGAACTTGTCGCCCATGCGGGCGAAGTCGCGGTAATCCTGGGAGATGAGCCAGATCCCGGTTGCATGCTTGCGTCCCTGCCGGGTGATGCGGTGCGCCGTGCGGGCGCCAGCGGGGTAGGCCATCAGTTCGGCGGCTTCCTCGAAGATCATTGTCGAGAACTGTTCGCGGTGCGCAAACTGGTATCGCTGCACCGTGTCGATAATCAGTCCGTAGATCGCCATGCCCGCGCGTGCACCCTTGGGCAGTTTGTCGTACAGATGCGGGTTGAGGATGTCGTCGGCGTCGGGCAGCCCGAGCCGGTTGGTCAACCAGATCGTGGCCAGCGACTGCGTGGGTGAGTACGGCGGAAGGGTCTGGTCGAAGATCGCCCGGGCAGCGGGTTGTGTCGCCCACGCCTCCAGTCGCGCCAGCAGCATGTCGTTGTCGGCGTCAGGCTGTGCACGCAAGTAGCCGATCAGCGCTCGCATTGACCCGATGCCGGCTCCGTGCCGTGTATGTGGGCTCACCAGCAGCGTGAACCGGTTCTCCATGTCGCTGTCGGCCGGTACCCCGATCATCGGCAAGATGTGGTCGGCGGCCACTGCGCCGGCCTCGTCGAAATCGAACATCCGCAACGGGTCCAGGCTGAACCGCGAGTCGGCTATGTCGATCACCGCAGTATCGGTGACATTGCGGAACGCTTGCCCCCATTCGCCGTGGGTTCCAGGGTCAAACACATCGACTTTGCCGCCGCGCAGCACCACTTCAATGCCCGAGAGTTTGGCGCGGTGAGATTTTCCGGCGCCGGGATCTCCGATGACGATCAGGCCGGTATTGCGCTGCCGCTGTGCGCATCCTTCGGGGTCGTGCAGGATTACGCTGCGCCGCAACGTGTTCTGATTCTCGGCCAGCGGCGTGCCGCGAGCGTCGCCCACCCGGGTGGAGATCAGTGGCGTAAACCGGCCCCATAGATGCGCCGAGGTAGGGTCGCGAAACTCGTCAAGATGGGCAACCGTTTCACTGCCCGGATTGAACGCCAGCCACAACTTTGACTGAGCGCCACGCCAACGGCTGACGGCGATCTCGGCCTGGTCCAGTTCGTGGCGAACCTGCTTGACCGCGTCCTCGCACATTTCCATCGTGGGTGCGCCAACGGCGATCAAGGTGGCCACATCGAGCTCACGTTCGCTGGGGTTGGCTTTGATCTGCGCGTTGTACTCGCGGGTGTTGGCCAACTTGACGTCGAGTTCGTCGTCTTCCTCGATCATGCGCCCACGCTGGCGCATCTGGTCTTTAATGTTCTTGGCCGCCCGCGCATTCAGGGACTCAGCGCGCTCTGGACTGCGCACGATCGCGTGCTGCATCCAGTCGATCGCTGCCGGGCTATCAACATTGTCCAGCGCGTGCAGGTAGGCGGCTTTGGTGAACCGCAATCCCGTATCCGGAAAATGGGTGACCGGCAGAAGCGCCTGGTAGCTGCACGGACCCTCGGGGTTATCTGCGTCATAGACACGCACAATCGGGCGCATCGTCGGCCACCACGACGAACGCACCGCATTGGCGCCCTCGTCGATACCGGGCCGCACGAAATCGGTGGCCGTCAGCCGGTCAGGGCCCAGCCCGGCCGCGGGCATCGGGTCCCTCAGTGCACCCCGAAAGACGTTGTGACGATGCTGCCACTGAATTTGCGCCGGGCTGGCCGGGCGGACGCTGAATTGTCGGGGCAGGGAGGCGAGCACCTCGGCGGCCAGCCGGGAGTAGGCCGCCACCGAGGTGTCCGATTCGACGTCGCGCCCGGCCACCCAGTCCTTGGCCCGCGTCGCTGCTCCCACTGCGCTGCGGCCGCCACGTCCGCTGTCGACCGGAAACGTCAGCCATCCGCGACGACGTTCTTCGAGAAACACCGGTGCCCCAGGTGCGGCGACCTCGGGATTGAAGGTCGGTTCCCACGATCGGCAATGATCCACCCACTCGTCGCGATGTGCGAAGGTGCCAACAAGGTTGCGCAGCAACCGGTCCGGGTCCGTGGTGTCCAGCAGGCCCGACAGCGACCAGCCTGATGGCAGCGCCCGCGCCAGATTGCGGTAGAAGCGGCTGCCCCGTTCGTGAGTGCGTAACGGCCGCAACACCAGAGGCAACCCGTCGATCAGATAATCAGCGTAGACCCCACCGCGGGTGAATCGTAGATTGCCGATAACCGCAAACGGTGGATCGAAGTGGTGATCAACGCGAGGATCACTGCCGCGGGCCATGACCAGTCCCGGGCCTTGGCGATGCGGCACACACGTGCCGGGGCAGCGTTGAGCCCCAAGCGAAGCTGGCACGCGCGGCCAGCGAGGGGCGCCGTTTCGGCAGAATCATGCGCAGTATCACCGTCACGGCAGCAGCGGCCACCGCGGCGGCGGCCAGGACAGTGAATCCGCCGTCCTGATGCGTTCGGAACCACCACAGGGCGGGACTGATGATCAGCCCGATGGCGATCAGCTCGGCGCTGCGATAAGGGCCTCCCGGCAGACGGTTCCCGGTAGAGGATTCCCCGGCGTAAATGGGGACGTCGCGGATTCCGGTGAAGACTTTGGCGGGCTCCCCGGTGGGGACCTGGTCGCTGGCAGCCATCCCTATCGCCCGTACACCGAGTTGGGCACGATGCCTCGCTGCTGCAGCTCCTGATTTCCCGATTCCTGGAAACCGCCGGCGTTGGCGATGACCAGCGATAGCACGATGCCGCCCGCCACCGCGCCGATCGCTGATCCAATGCCCTGCTTCCAGCCGTTGCGCAACCCGACCACGATGCCTAACCCCATCGCGGCAAGGCCACCGACGATCACCACCATTGAGAACAGCTCTTGGGATATTCCGACGAGTCCCTGTGCTGCCAAAATTGTTGTATCCGTTGCGGAGAGGTCCATGTGTGTGTTCCTTTTCAGATTGATGTCAGATGGACGGTGCTAGCTGTTGCCAGCAACGCGCGTGTTCAGCGCAGGCCTGCTGCAGCTGGTCCCGTCGGTGCGTCCGGGTCAATGGCCGGTACCGGATCAACACCAGCCACCGACCACGCACCGCCAGCGGCGCGCAGGGTGAGTGGGTACTCCAACGGAGTGGTTGAGTAGTCAGCAGAACGAGCGGTGACCGACACCCATACCCGCAGCTGCTCGCCGTCGATCGGGGCGTCGGGAGTTTTGCGTTGGGCGCGGATCGCGGACACCGTCGCGTGAGAGTAGGCGCGCAGCGCACCTAAGCCGGAATCCACAGTGACGAACCGCTCGATGCCAGAGGCCTCGGTGAGATAGCAGGTGAGGAATCCGGTGATCACCGATGCGAGAGCGGCGTCGGTGGTGATAGTGACCGGATAGTCCAGCGCCACGTCCACCCCTGGCGGCGGCGGATCACGCCGAGCGGGTTTGGCCATCGCCCGTGGCGCCACTCCCCCGTAAACACTCACCGGCAACTGGTAGTAGCCCCGTACCGGCGGAGCGTTGCTGTACGGCTGCTCGGTGACCGAGACAACAACGCCGTAAGTGACGACGTCGGTGCCGGTTTGACCCAGCAGAGTGGCACTTGCGGCTTGCGCGGACACGATTCGCGGGGGTGTGCTGGGCAGGGTCATGTCGGAGGAATCAGGAAAGCAGCGAGCCACCTCCGCGGCCCGGCTGCTGCTGGCGGTCAGCAGCACCGTCACGCAGTCGATCGCGTAGCTTTCCACCAACGCGGCCTGGTTGCCTACCGAGCGGGCTGTCACCGCAATTGCGGGCGGGTCGGGAGGAAACACCCACGTCCACAGGATGGACAAGCCGTTAAGTGCCGCGCTGGCCACCAAGATCACGGCGATGATCTTGGCGCCGCCGTGGCCGGCGGTGGTCAGGCGCCGCCGCCATGTTGTGGTCAACTGCATGTCAAACCGCCTTATGCCCAATGATTTTGATGCTCGATACCGCGAACGTGCCATCTGCGGGATCGCGTGGAGGCTTTGCGCCGGGCAAGACCGGTACCAGAGCAGGGCCGGTATCCGGGTGGCCCCCGAGAATGTCGCCGAGGATCGACGGGCCGACACCAGGAGGGGCAGGGCTGCCGGTCGGCGCGATCGCCGGTGGGCGGCTGGTCTGCTGAATGATCAAGGTGATCTTCGACGCGAGCACCCCCGGGCGGATGGCTTCGACCGCCTCGCCTCGCACGTTTCCGGTGTTCTGGTTCTTCACGGTGCGGTCGGTGTCGTTGAACTGCCACTGGACCCGCGACACCACGCGGTGTTGCAGCCACGGATCGGGTTGGTCGGTATTGGTATCGGCTTTGTTGACCGCCCCAGGCACGATGGAAACAGCGGTGATCACGAACGCCCTACCCAGGTCGATCTCAAGCACCTGGCCGTCTACCGAACGCAGGCACACCCACGGCGTGGTGGAGTTCGGATCGGCTACCGATTGGGCCGAGGTTGATCCTGGCGCACAGTCCGCGGATGCCGTAAAGTGCAGTGGCCCATCGAGATTGGGCGGTGGGCTCGGCGGCGCCACCTCCACGACACGGACCGGAGCCGCCGCCGAGGTAGGTGCCGCCGAAGATTCGATGCTCGGTGAGTTGGCCAACGTGATCACCAGGGTGATCACAGTCGCCAGGACAGTCGCGGCCCCGAAAACGGTCAGCACCCAGGGGGTGAACCGCCGCGGCGGCGATTCCGCTGTGGGAGTGGACCCGGTCGCGTCGGCGTCGGCGCCGTCGAGATCAACGGCGGAATCTTCGCCGCCAAAAGCCGCAGTGCGAAGCGGTCCGAGATCCACCTCGGGCACCTCGCGGGAAACGTCGGCAGTCGGCTCGGCGTAAGGATCAGTGTTCAGGGCGCCGCGATCTGGTTCAGCGGTCCTGATGATGCCCTTGTTCTTCAACCACTGCTCTCTGGTGATCCCCCCCGTCCTCACGCTCGACATCTCCGCGATCCGCAGCGCGGAAACCAATACGCCGCACCGCAAGCTGCCTGCAGCTTGCGTGTCATGGCAAGAGCCGCATCGGCGGCATCGCCCGCGAGCATGGTTAGGCCACCTGGTGTGATCGGGCCGGCAAAAGGCAGCAGAGGGTCTGCACCTGATCTGCGACATCAGGGCCCCACATCAGCTCGACGTAAGCGTGGCCGTAGAGGCAGTCTTTGCCGCGGCGCCGGGCCTCGGCGGCGCACGCATCTACCTTCTGCCCGTCATGGGCGGCGCGGGCCTCGACCAAAGCGGTGACGGTCTGCTGGCGCAGCTCGACATCGGTCATCCTCGCCAGGATCGTGGCGAATAATTCATCCATCACATTTCCCCTTCTCTCGGGTTGTCTGGGTTTCTGGTTCTCATCAAGCAAGCGACCTCAACGGTCAAGTGCCGGTACGTCGAGGTCCTCGCAGACTTGCGGCCCCCACCGCAGATAGGTGGATGCGTGATCGCTGGCGGCGCAGCTGGTCGGCGCGGGGGTGAGCGGGACTGCCCGATGCGCTTGGACGGTCGGCGCGGCGGTGTGCGGGATTGTCCGATGCGCGGTGACGGCCTGACGCCCAGCCCACCCCCGCGCCAGCCTCAGAGCAACCACGACGAGCGCGGCGACCAGAACGATCGGCAGCAGTCGCTCAAGAACTTGGATGAGTACGGCCATCGCCGCGGTCAACCCAACCGCAACTCCTGCCGCCACCATCAGCACGATCTTCATGGCCGCCCCCTCGCCGCATCAATTCAACTGAATCGCCATACCGTATCTACTAATGACCAATTATGTCCACACGGATAGATGATTAGGGCAGAACTATGGTTTGGTATTGCCCATGCAGATACCAAACCGGGGAATCGCACGGCTGGACTACTACGTCAACGAACGGCGCTTCGCCCTCGACCTCACTCGATCGCAGATGTTCGACCGCGGCGGCCCGTCGCCCTCCACCATGCTCAAGGCACTCGCAGGTGATCGAGGACTGTCCAACATCTCGCTGGATCGCATCGACCGCTCGCTGGGCTGGGCTCCCGGCTCGGCAGCATCCGTGCTGGACGGCGGCACCCCGACATCGCAGATCCCCGCCCGCGGCGACGCCGGAGGTTGCCCCGCGCATGACCACGTGCACGCGGTCCTTGAAAGCGTCCGCATCCAGCTACAGAGCGCTAATCGACTGATCGACGGACTGCTCGGAGGTGTCGATGCCCGCTGAGGTGTTCGACGAAGAGCGCCGCGCCTGGATTGCCGCTCGCGCCGGAATCTGGCTGTTCCAAAAGCGACGGGCAGAAATGCTCGGCAAGCGCATCCGTGCACGCAGCCGGGCCACGGTCGGTGCCCGCCCAGACCCGCACGACGATCAGGCCATGGCCCCGTTGGTGTTTCGCCCGTCCTCTACGCCGACCGGCAGCCTGGAAACCGTCGTCGTCGCGGCCTCGGCGATAGCCGCCCCGATCGGGTGGCCGTTGGGGCGGATGCTCTACATGACGGTCGTCGGCCTCATACCTGAGCGTTTGCAGTCCTATCCCATCGTTGCTTTGACATGGGCGGCCGTGCTCAGCGGAGCACCGCTGCCCCTGCTGCATGACCCCAGCCCATCGTTGGCGAGCTCGCTGATCATTCCCTTGCTCCTGGCCCAAGTGCCCGCCACCTTCGCGGCTGCTGCCGCCTACGGCGTCCTTGAGGGTTGGCTAGCCATCGACGGCTCCAGCGACTGGTGGCCACTTTCCCCGGCGCAGCGCAATGTCGATGACAACCTGATTTTGGGGCCGGACCCGTTGCCCATGCCTACCTTCCTTGACCCCGTGGGCGCCAGCGCGCAGCCAGAGGTCGCCCCCCGCGTTCCGCGCCGTCGTCCCGCGCCGATCAACTGGGTTCGGCTGGCCATTCCCGCCGCGATCGTGGCAGCTGGCGTGCTCTGGTTTGCCGTCGCGGTGCTCAGCGGCGTGATGGGCTATCCCGCCGAGTTGCTGTCCAGATAGGACCAGGACCAGGACCAGCTGTTTCAATGTTTGCCGCGCTGTCGGCACTAAACTAAAGGCCTGTATTGATGCTGACCATCACGAAGTCCGTGGCAATACGCTGGTACGGCGTCTGAAAACAGGCGGGTTCGTATGCCGCCAAGCGGTGTCCGCGCGTGGCCCGCAACGATCTCGCCCGCGCTCAGCCCTCCGAAATCTACGACGGAATGCAACCCATGAACACCGTTCGCGTGAACTATCTACCCAAGTTTGACTACGGGGACGACGTCGCGCTCGCGTAAACTTGCCATCGATTGGCCGTGTGCCAAAAGCGTTTTAACGCGATCTAGCTTTTCTTGCGCCAGCTCGCGGGAGTTGCACGTCTCGCGGTATTCGCGGCCGTGTTCACACCAGACGGCTCGGTACCCGCTGGATCGGCTTGCCGTTGTCGCGCTTACTAGATTTACGGACCCGAATGTGCATCGTCAGTTCCCATCCGCCATCCGCCATCCGCCATCCAGCCATCGGCCATGCCCCGGCAGGTCGGTTCAATTTCGAAGGCCCACTTGATGACTCGAGTCAAGCAACTTTCCCACTCCGCAATGGTCCTCGCCCGCTCGCCGTCTATGGTAGAGATCCGCCGAATCTTGCCGGGATGGGGCGGGGAAAGTAGCGCGGGGCTGTCACCGCGATACGGCGCAAACCCTTCCATCGGTCATCAGCGGCCAGTCCAGTTCGGACGAGTCTGGGTAAATCGCACGCAACGCGTCGTGAGCGTCGTCGCCGAAACCGATCGACACGCGCGGTTGCACGATGGCAAGCTCCTCGCGAAGGTACGGTGCGCAGTTGTCGATCCATTCCTGTTGTGATTTAACGTTGTTCGGCGGATGACAGTGCACGACGTTGGTTGTGTAAATCTCCTCCTTGGTGCGACCCGCATCATTCAGCGCCTTATCCAAGTGCTTTCCGCTGCCGCCGAAAAACGGTTGCTGTCTCGCCATGCACGGGCCGCAAAGGCTTTGGCCGACAACGACGACCGGTGAGTCGATGTCTCCGTAACCCGGCGATGACTGGGTGAGACCGTGAACGTTCATTCCTTCGCACTTGGTGCAAGTTCTGATCCGGTCAGCCAACTTGTCGTGGTCACGCTGCCGACGATCGACGCCTGCTCGCGCCATCAGATGCCCCTTTGGTTCGCTTCGGAGAGCCTAACAGTGATGCACACTGAATACGCGTGTTGGCGCATAGCGGCAAAACCGTCTAATTCCCTGTTCAAGCGGCGGACTAATGATCGCTAGCGAGGGCGCTGAATAATCGCCGGGTCGACCCGCTACACGCTCGCTCGTTCCTCACCGTTGAGGCTCGCGTTCCTCAGTTGAGGAATGTCTGCTCGTTGCGGAAGGCCACCGCGTCCAGGCGAGCGGTGAACCTGCTGGTCTCTATTCGTATTCGTCCCCGGCGCTGGACTATGCGGATATCGGGCTCGATCGGCCGCGGCCCGCCGCCGACGCTGACGCTGACGGCCGCGCCAGGACATGGGTTGCTGGAACCGTTGTGCACCACCAGTGTTGGTGGTCGCGGCGGTTGGGCCTGCATGTCGGTGGTGTTCCAGATCCTTGATGTGGCTGCCGCCATTGCCCAACGCCGCTGGCTGTCGTACACGGCGACGATTTCGCCGCTGGCGGCGGCGCGGCGGATGAGTTGACGCACCGCCATATCGTCGTCGGAGTCAATGATGACGCGGGTCGGCCCTGCCGGATCACGCAACGGCATCAGCATCAACGCGTCGTCGACCTTGCCCAGCATGACTCCGGACGAGCCGATGGCGACGGCTGAGTCAAGGTCGGCGGCCAGCGATCGTTGCGGCATGCCGTTGATGCGGTCAGCACCCGGTAGCAGCGCTGACAGCGCCCACCATTGACGGCCCGTGTAGCGGTTGAGAATCAACGCCGGGGCTGTCAACTGTGGTTGGGCGGTGGTGAACCGCACCGTCGCTGACACGGCGATGCCGTCGCTGGCGCGGCGCAAATGCAGCGCCAGCAGCGTGTGATCAGAGGCGATGGCCCACATGTCATCGAGGCGTTCGGCTGTCAGATCCTGGGCGCTGAGGTAGTAGCTGGTGAGGTGGGCTGCGCGATGGGTGAGGTCTTTCCACCCTTCCCGGTAGACAGATTCGACGCCTTCCTTGCTGCCGCCGTGCATATCGAGGACGGCCTGGCGCATGTCGGCAGCCGTTAGAGGTTCTGCACGGCAACCATGTTGGCGAAGCGCGCGGGTGATGCGTCGGGTGACCACAGCGGCCGCGGCGGCCGTATCGGTGCGCCACAGCAGGCCAGCGGTCGTATCAGGTGAGCGGGTATCCATTCGGATCACCAGGACGGTGCTGCGTTGCCCGGCCGCGGGTCGATCAGCCAGCAGCGTGGCGTAGAACTGACCGTAAGTATCGCTGGCGGTGCGTCGCCCTTGGGTGATCACGTCGATATCGACACCCAGTCCGAAGCGCTGCATCTGCTCGGCAATCGTGCTGACCGGCAAGGTGTTCGGCGTTTCAGCGCCCTGTGGCCGCAGCAGCGTGGGGATGTGGGGTCGGCCCCACACGTTGACCATTGTCACCAGGGTGTGCCCATCGACGCGGACCCCCAGCGGTTGTCCATCGCTGTCGACATCGACGAACTCCCCGACGTCGAGGTGATGGACTTTGTGGCGCAGCCGCCCGATAGTCCGCCCGACCCACTGCCACGGAGTCAGTCGCGCGATACGCACCACGAACAGCAGCAGACCGACAACAGCGCCCCCGGCCGCACCGATCCACAACGGTCCCGCCGCGGCAGCTGAGATCGCCGTCCCGAGCACGGCGGCGATCTCGGTGCACAGCAGTGCGCGAAGATCGGGCCGCGCACCCCACGTGCGTTCCTTCACGGCTGCTTCCTTCTGCGCCACACCGTCGTTCCCCACAGCACAGCGCCGATGATGACCACGCCGACCCCGACCTCAGCGGCCAGCACAGCGGCCGGTCGAAAATCTGGTGGTGGCGGCGGCGGCGGTACGTGCAAGGGTGCCTGAGTGCGCCCCACTACGGTCGCGGCGGGCGGGGGTACGTCCCAGGTGAGTGCGGCTAGCGGGTCGACCACCCCGTAGCCGACCACATCGTCGCGGCCCCCAGCCGGGCGATGAGCGGTCGCGGTGAGCCGGTTGATGACGTCAGCGGCCCGCATTTGTGGGTACTTCGCCCTGACGAGGGCGACGACCCCTGATACATAGGCGGCGGCGAACGATGAGCCGACGATGGGTTTGAACTTGTCGTCGTCGATCGAGGCGTTGATGACTTTGCCCGACGTGGACAGCCCGACGATGTTGGCCCCGGGCGCGGCCAGGTCGACCCACGGTCCGTGCAGTGAGGCGGCGGTTCCCATCAGCGGGACACCGGCGTCGTCGGTGGCCGACACCGCCACCACATAGTCGTCGAACCAGGCGGGCGCGGCCAGGGTGACTGCATCGTCCCAGCCGCTTTCCCCTGTCGCCGGGGGCGGATTCTGTGTGCAGCCTTGGGTGCCGGCGTTGCCGGCCGCGGCCACGATCACCGCGTCGCGGTCGACCGCGGCGTAGCGCAGTGCGGCTCCAAGCGCTTGCTGATCGGTGGGTTTGGTTACCGGGATGCACGACACCAGGGAGATGTTGATCACCTGAGCTCCCAGGTTGGCCGCGTGCACGATGGCCCTGGCCAAGGTTTTGATGTCGCCGGACCTGCGGTCCTGGTCCTGGTCTAGGACAGGCTTGGCCGGTCCGAAGTTCTGAGAACTTTGTCGCAGCGACAGGATGATCGAGTCCGGGGCGATGCCGATCAGTCCGTCCGGCCCGCCGCCGGGCGGCGGCAGCTGAGGCAGCGGGGCTTGCGGCGTGTGTCCGCGCGTTTGCGCCGGCCCCCACGCCGGTGCCGGCGGCGGGGGTGGCGGCGGCGGAGGCGGTTGGGCCGTCGTGGTTTTGGTGATGGTGATCGTCGGCGGCGGTGGTGGCGGCGGGATCGGCTGCGGTGCAGGCGCTCCCGGTGGAGGCGGGGCGACCTGGGCGCCTGCAGGGCGGACCGGCAGTGGTGCTCCGGAGGGGGCCGCGCCGATCAGCGAGGCCACGATGGTGCCGTGGGCATCGCAATCGGCGAGACCGTCGCCGTACTGGCCCAACACCCAGTCGCCACCGGCCACGACGTGCGGCAACCTTGGTGAGGGTGCCACACCGGTGTCGATCACCGCCACCACCACCCCCGCGCCTGTCGATTCCTGCCAGGCTGCGGGCATGTCCATCGATGTCAGTGCCGGGGGCAACTCGCGCAAATCGCTGCCGGGAATGACCCCGGTCAGGGTGCACGCCCGCGTTTGACGCATCGGCTGTTCCGGTCCTGGCGGCGGGTCCGATGGAGGCGGCCCCGGTGGAACGACCGGCGGCGGGAGCGCCCCACTGGTTCCGATGCTGGTGGCAGCCAGCAGCGCGAGGGCGCCGATCAGTGCGGCAGCCGGTCGCAATCCCGTCATATGCCGTGCCTGACTGCGTTGCGGATCACCGGGTAGAGATTGAGCAGCCACAGCGCCCACGGCAGCAGCATCAAAAGCAGGATGTATTCGACGATTTCGACGAAGCGGCGCATCGGCGCAGTGAACTCGCGGTAAGGAACCACAAGACCAATGAGCAGGCCCAGAACCGCAATGGCGAGGGTGATCCCCGCGCAGACAAGTGCCACGCTGACGCTGGTGGCGTCATAGGCGGCATAGCGCCCGATCGCCACTGCGGCCGCGCCCACCCCGGCGACCATCAGAGTCATCGATTGATAGCGATCGACAAATGAGCGTGAGCGCAACACCAGGATCACGCACACCGCGCCGACAAAGGCGGTGTAGCGCCATCCCCCGGGCTGGCCGGGGACGACTGAGAAACGGGCCGCGATCAGCGTCACCACGGCCAGACCGATCATCATGCCGGTCATCGCGTGGTTGCCACGGATCACCCATGCGCGTATCTGTTCTGAGGTGGCAACGCCGGTAGGTCCGACCGGCGACACGGTGTCAGCGGGTTGACCAGGCAGCTGCTCGAAAACACCCCGGTTGGTTACCGATGGAAACAGCGGCGTCGGCACACCGGAGACCGCCGTGGCAGTGGTGGTAGCCCAGGTGATCGCGACGATGACACCGGCCAGGGCGATGACCCCGACCCGCTCGGGACGCACTTCCCAGGTCGAGGCCGCGACAACGGCGGCGCCGAAGATGAACACCCCCAGCGTCAGCAGCGCGGCGACCGCCACAACATGACGGCCCCACACAGCTGCCAGGACTACGACGCCGATCATCACAGCGAGGACCGCGGCGGCCACATGCCACCACCCCGGCCTACCGGGAAGCGACATCGCCGCCGCGGCTGCGGCGGGAATGAGTGCAGCCCAACCCAGCGCGCGTCCGGCAGCGCGCCGCTCCCGCCCGGCCGCCGTCTCATCTTGTGCCCGCGACAATCCGCGGGCGGCGGCCAGCATCACCGCCAGTAACGACCAGGTCGAGACCGCGCCCAGCCAGCCGAAATGACCGTCAGTGCCGCCGTTGCTCCACCACCAGTGCAGCACAATGAGACACGCCCACCACACAACGCCCGCGGTAAGCCATCCCACGACCTTGCGGCCGGTTTCGGCGGTGATCGTGGTCAACATCTGGTTGGCTGCGCGAGCGATGGCGGTCGAAACCATCTCGGTCACCGGTTCGTAGGTTTCCGCCGATTCCGCCGGCAGTAACCAGAGCTGTTCACCGTCGAGGACGGCGCATTCGTCGAGAGTCTTCTGCGGATCCAGCGGCCTGGCATCGGCCCGGCATAGCCGGTAGCTCTGCTCGGGGTCGAGCAGAGCGCGACCACGTTCGCGCAGCACTTCATTGACCCTCGCCACCAGGTCCTCGGTCACCGCGATCAGCGCAACCCCGGCCGGTAGCGAATAGTCGATTTCGAAATCCCGGCCTACCAGCAGAGCCACTCTGCACAGCGCTGGGGCCGCTGGCTCTGCAGGACTCACCGCGGGTCCTCGCTGCTGTTGAACCCGCCAGCCACCTTGGCGGTGATCTCCAGGAAGCGTCGGCGTGTGGGCGGGCGTAACTCGTTGAGGTCGATCACCCCGGCCGAGGCGATGTGCGGGTCAAAGGGCACCACGAACACGCGTTGATCACCGACCCACCGGGAGAATTTCTCCACCAGGGACGCCACCAGTGCACGATGGGCCTTGCCGGACCCGCCGCGCACATCGTTGATCACGACGACGGTGCGTTGCAGCAGGCGATGATAGCCGGCCTCATACGCCCAGTCCATCAACTCCGCAGCACCTTTGGCGCCATCTGGGGCGGTTGAGGCCACCATGATCAGCGCATCCGCGCGGCCCATCAAACCATGGAACACCGGGTGATCGACATCGGTCCCTGAGTCGCTGATCAGAACGCTGTAAAAGCGCTGCAGTCGCTCATGGGTGTCGCCGTAGGTCCGGGCGGTCAGCGGGGGACGATCGCTCTGATACCGGTTGCCGAGAACGTCAAGACCGGCGGGATCGTTTTGCCCCACATGGGAACGAATGTCGCTGTAACGCTGCAAGTGTGGGTCAGCGAGCACTTCCTTGAACGAGTCAGTGGCCCCCGGATCGATTCGGTCGGCCAGATTCGACGCCCGGTCGGGGTTCGCGTCGATCGCAATCGTCTTGTCATTGCGAAGCGAGGCGAATGTCGATCCCACCGCCGCAGTGGTAGTCGTCTTGCCCACCCCGCCTTTTCCGCCCAGTACCACCACCGAGTAGGTACCACGCAAGTGGCCGCCCACCGTGGCATTGAGGTTGCGAAGTTGCTGCTCGTCAGGGGATTCGCCGGTGTTGATCTTTTTGAAAGTGCCGTAGTACAACCACTTTCGCCATCCACGCGACGACGGAATCTTACGGGGAGCGTTCAATTCGCTGGCCGAGATTTGCTCGCTACGCAGTTCAGAGCCATCAGCTCCACGACTCGACGATCCCTGCCAATCCCACGATGGTGGGCGCGGCCCCCTGGCAGTATCGGGTTCCGTCGGCGGCCGATGTCGCTGAGGACTCGGTGCGTCGCGCCCCGGGCGCGGGGCCGCGGTGCGTGAGGTCGCCTCGCGGATGACATCGCGGGAAATGACCTGTGTGCGTTCCTCGGGCGGAACCGGCATCGGTGGGCCATGCGATCCGCGCGGGTACTGCCCGCTACTGGGTGGCGGCGGTGGTCCCGACGGGCCAGCGACCCCGGCTGGATCGCGCGGGTACTGCCCGCTCAGCCCCACTGTGGCCTGCGGCCCGGTCCCTGCGTCCAGGGGTGGCGGCTGCACTTCAGCGACGGGGCCATTGCCGTTGTGCTCAGCGTGGTCTCGTTGGGGGTCGCCCCGCTCGCTACCAGGCTCGGGATCGGCTGCTGCGTCGCCAGCGGCCCCATCGACGTGGTGTTTACCACCGTTCGGGTCGTGGTCGCCGCCGCGTCCAGCAAATTGCTCTGGTGGATTCGACCCAGGTGGTTGCCATCCGCGCGGCGGTGTTTGGGCCGGGGCTGGACTGGGCGTGGCACCCGAAAGTTCGTCGCTGTCGTCGGCGTGCGCATCACGATTCAGCGCATCGAAGAATTGCTTTTCTCTGGACTCACCCATCAGTCCGCCTCCTTGCTGATCTCCACCGGGGGCACGTGAAATTCCCCGCGAATCGGTGACTATCACCGCCTCGAAAAAGACTTACACCACTTAATTCAATCGTCTGCGACGAGGCTATATTAGTGTGCTTGAAATGGTTGAATTCGTTGGTGGTGTTCCCAGCCAGTACCGCTGGGCAATTCCTGTAAGACGTCGCTGAGGGCACGTTGGATGCGCGCGGCGCTGCCGGGGAACAGCATGGTCCAGCGCTGTTGGTCCTCGCCGGTATTCGACGAGACGACTACTCGTCCCATGAGGGTGTCGACCACTGTTGCCCCGCTCGCGGCGAATGCTGGACCATCCAGCGAATGCTGGACCGCCCCGATGGATGCGCGCACCGCCCCGACGTCACAGACAGCGACGACCGTGCGGGCCTGGCGGGCGGTCAAGCCGAGCTTGAGAAGCTCCCCGATCACGTCGGTACCCTGTGGGTCGGACTGCCACCTCGACAGCACCGGTTCCAGGCGCTGAGCTTCGATGTTGATGCCCTCGAACTCGGCGGGAACTTCTTCGCCCAAGATGTCCAACACCGCTTGAGTCAGGGTGTTATCGCCCAGTGGGCTGATGGTCACCTCGTCGAGGGGTTCCTCGCCGCTCTGCCAGACCCGCGCGGCGAGTACCCACTGGCCAGCGCGGCGGCAGAGAACCGCTGCGCGATCAGCCGGTTGGTGTTCACGCCAACGACGCAACGCCTCGGCGGCCGCCAGCGGTTCCTCAAGCGGATCGGCTTGCCAGGCAAAGATTTCCGGTGGGCCTGTCAGGCGGTCTGGCCGCTCGGTGGGCCGGGTCACCATGATTGTCACTTCGACGTCGCAACGGCCCAGCGTCAGTAGCCATTCCTGGACATCGTCATCGAGGGTCCGGCCCTGGCACACTCCGGCCTGCTCCAGTACCTGCAGGCCCGGATGCGATGCCAGGATGGCTTCGGCGTCGCCCACCGGTCGGATACGGAGGGCGGCCGGAAGCCTAGTCACACCAGAAAGCGCGGCTGCCAACCACAGTCCTTCCGAGGTGGTCGACAGCTGCGCTCCCATAGCGTCTTCGGCTCAGATACCGACGAAGCGGGCGGCGCTGGCGAGGTCGCCGGCATCGGCGTTGCCCGAAGAGCCGCCGATCGCCCCGCCGTGCCGCTCGATGGTGTGAAACACCTGCTGGAACGCTTGGACGATCGAGCGTTGAGCTTCGGCGTAGGCGGTGGCGCCGTGGTTGGTCCAGAAGTCAGCGGTCTGGGCGAGCACGTTGAGCGCCTGCTGCTGCAGGTCGTTGAGATGAGCGACCAAGCCGGCCTGGCTGGCCACGTGGTCGGCCATCATCGCGTGGTTGTAGCGCATCGATTCCATGTGTTGGTCTCCTTCGAAAGTAGTTGTGGTGTACCGGAATTACGCGCTGGTCGCGACGCCGGCGATGTTGGCCTGGTTCTCAGACTCGACGCGGTCGTACTCGGCTGCGCCGCTGTTCATCGCAGTGATCACCGAGTCGAAACGCGCCGACACATTGCGGCCGGTGGTAGCGACGTCCTCGGTGGTGCGCAGCGACGCCAGCGCGGCGTTGCCGCCGAACCCGCCGCCGGTGAGGTCGGAGTTCATGGTCATGTAGCGGCCCAGGCCCTGCAACGTATCGTTCTTGATCCGGTCGAGTTCGGCGGCAGCTGCCCGCAGCTTGGCCGAATCAGTGTTCAAAACACCCATGTCCATCGTCCTTTCAGTTCTTTATCTGTGGCTTGTCGGTGCTGTTCGTGTGTTGTGCTGGCTGCCTGCCGAGCTGATCACCCTCCCCCGTCCGCGTAGACCACTCCGTCGGTGGTCAGGATGGGGATCGCGTCCGCATCCCTGAGAGCCACGGACAACGAAGTGTCGTCCTCACCGCGGCTGGCGCCCTGATCGCGGCGCTGACCCGCGGCCGCGGCCGGAGGCATTCCATACATTCCCGCGCCCATGGGTGCGCCCCCCATGGCGGGTGGCCCGCCACGAGCAGGCGCGGCAGCAGGCTTGTTCTGACCCGATGACGTGGGTCCGTCAGCGGCCGAGGCGGGGCCCAGCCATGCTGAGGGCAACCCGACCGGGCCACCCATTGCGCCGGCTGATTTGGTCAGTGCCGCGGACACCGGCCCGCCGCCGGACCCGTAGCCGCCGTTCACCCCGCCCATGGATGCTGCGAGGTTGCTGCCCGGGGCGCTGGCGGTCAGGCCGCCGCCAGGCCCACCACCGAGGCCGGGCATCGCGCCCAGCATTCCGCTGAGTTGCCCGCCCACCTGCTGGGGTAATTGTGTGAGCTGCGGGAGGGGCTGGGTCATCCCCTGCAGGGCCTGGGGCGCCGCGCTTGCCATCCCCACCATTGCCTGTCCAGAGCTCAGTAGGTCGCTACCCCCGGGCTGGGCCAGTGGTGTTCTGCCTAAGGCGGCGTCGCCCTGCTCGGCGGCACTTGATTGTGCCGCCGAGGCGCTGGTGGCTGCGGCCAACGCCGCAGGGGCGGCCGCAGAGGCTGCCTGACCCGCGGCCTGTAGCGGCGCACCCAATGCCCCAACCGTGGCCTGCACCCCGGTTTGGGCTACTGAGGCACCCATTCCGGCGGCGCCCATGGCCAGGGCTGCGGGGTTGGCTCCCGCCATCATCGGCGGGGTCAGCGGAACGCTGAGCCCGGCGGCGATCCCGCTGGCGGCGCTGGCGTAGGTACTCATCGCCGAGGCGTTCTGCGACCAGAACTCGCCGTACTCGACGTTGGACTCGATGATGGCCGGGGTGTTCTGGCCGATGATGTTGGTGGCCTGCAGCGTCGCCTCCCGTATCCGGTTGGCGATCACCACCGGGTAGGGAATCGTGGCGGCTACAGCCGCCGAATGGGCAGCAGCCGCCGAACCGATCAGTGCGCCGGCCTTCTCAGCGTGTGCGCCCGCCTCGATGTGCCATTCCGATTTGGGGATCGCCGCGGCCATCATGGCCGTACCACCCTGGCCTTGCCAGCTGCCTGTTGCGGTGGCGGCGGCCGTGGTGAGCATCTGAGCGCCCTGCTCGATGTGGGTGATGCCCGCAGCCTGGTAGGCGGCAACCACCGGAGCCATCGCCGCAGCGCCGGGCCCCGTGGTCAGCCGGATGGCGTTGACCTCGGGAGGCAATCCCCAGTATTGGACGGGCATCGGTCAGAGCATCAGTGAGGTGACGTTGGCGACTTCGGTGGCCGCGTAGCTGGCCCCCGACACCCCCACGTTGCCGGCGAACATCGCGCGGTCAGCGACGTTGACTCCGGTCATCGACAGAAACTGCGCGTTGTGGGCCTGGATCGCGGCAGTGAGGGCCGCGGACACCTCTTCGGCACCCATCGGCACGACCGCGGTCATCGCCGGAGCTGAACCTGCCAGCACACCTGCGGTGGTCGCGGCGCCAGTCGCCTCAGCGGCGGATTGAGCGGCAAGGGCCACAGGCTCGACAAACATGGCCACAGGGGGCCTCCTCAAGAAGGTAGCTATCCGTTACGGAGCCGAGGTTAGAGCGGATTGGCTCGACCTGCCAACCATCGGGGCCAAATCCGGCCCAGCAAAGGTATTTTTCTCAGGTTGTCCACGGTTAGGGTGGACATTTCCTGGCCGCCCCACCTGTCAGCTACTTTGCAGGAGCCCGCCAGCTATCGCTCAGGAGTGGACCTGCGCGGATCTCGCCCGGCTAGATGAGCTGCGGATTCGGCAAGCTCTCCGATTGCTCGAAGTCGTCGACTCAGCGTTTCGGCCGCGACCGCCCCGGCATGGGCTTCCTCCGAAATCTGGGCAAGCTGCTCCACGAGGACCTTGGCCGATCCGCTCAAGGGATAGGAGGCATCTGCGCGCAGCGTGGGCTCGGCGCCGGCCAGGACCGCATCGAAACTGCCGGTGACCCATCCGAGCGCGGCTTCGATGCGGCCGCGTGTGGCTGCACGACCGGGGACCTTGCCGCGGTTGATCAGATCGGTGACCGTGGAACGGCCGACCCTGGCAACTTTGGCCAAGTCCTGTTTGGACAAGCCCAAGTCCAGTCGGGATGCGTCGACGATGAGCCCCAGCCGACGCCCGGGGTCCTCATTCAAGGGGTAATACCTGCGCGATCTGTGCGGGTGCGGCCAGTTTGTCGGTGACGTACACGCCGCGTCCCACAGGCTGTCGGCTGGCACGCACACCTCGGATGAGCCCGCCTTCCTCTCGGGGGCCGTCCATGATGACCGTGGGTGCCGTGAGCTGAATCAGCTTTCCTGCCAGCGGCGCGGACACCGCCTGGCCCCACGGCGAGAGGCGGCGCCCCACCACCAGGTGTAGGCCGACCTCGCGGGCGCGATCGAGGTACTTGAGCAGTCCCTCCAGCGCGGGACCTTTGCCATCGGGCCGGAACATCATCGCCCCGCTACTCCAACCGGCCACCAGATCCTCGTTGTCGACAAGCACGAAAATTTCGGGGCCCGACCACGACCGCGCCGAGCGGGCCAGCTCATCCTGACCGACGCGGCCGCGCGGCAGTCGCGGGGCCAGCAGTGTGTCGAGGTAGGTGGTCATCGCCCGCACATCGTCCTCGTAGTAGGTATAGCCCTCCGACTCGACGCCGTCCTCGCCGATGTAGCGGCCCAGGTGCTCCCCCTGCACCACCTGCACCAGCGTGTTTTTCGGGTCGATGACATAAATCTGGGCTTGCTCAGGTCGATAGCAGCGCATGATGGATTGTGCGACCGCGGCCAGAGCATTCGACACGCCGCACTCGGGGTTGCCGACGAACAGCAAGTGCGCTGAGCGTGCGAAGTCGGCTTCGGCGGCAACCAGGCCCACCTCCGAAATCCCGAACGGCACCAGCCCCGCTCGCGGCTGATGACGTGCGGCGAACACCGCATCGAGTGCGACGGTGTCGGGCAGCATCCGGACTTGGGCGACCTGGCTGACACCGCTCATCTCGGTGATCAACTGAGCGGCTTCACGCGGTCCAATAGTTCTGCCCTCGGCGGTGCTCACCGTGGGGAGCGCAGCCTGGAAGTGATAGCCCGCCATGGAGGTGCCCCGGCCGCGCACCTTTTCCACCCGGGTTTCTGCTGGGCCCTGATCGTCGCTGTCTTGGTCGTCGATCAACTCGCGCTCGCCGAAGGGCACCTTCTTGGCGACCTCGCGGTTGTTCTTGGACGGATCGTCCTGATTACCCAGAGCCAGTTCGACGTTGTGTGGCATCAAGTTCGTCATCCAGGACGGGAAGCCGCCCGAAATCCACCCGTTGGCCGCGACAATGACCCTCACGCCCAGGGCGCTGCCGCGTTCCATGATCATTCCAATATCGGCCACCATGTCGTCACCGAACGTGGTGCGGAACTGTTGCCACCCGTCGATGACCAGAAACACCTCACCGAACGGGTCCTTGGGAACCTCTCCGCTCTCCCCGCCGAACTTGCGCGCTCGGAACCTGTCAATGGTCAAGCCAAGCCTGCTGAACGACTCTTCGCGTTCCTCGACCAACAGCCGCATCTCTGCGACCGTGCGCAGCACCCGGTCAGGATCGCCGGCACGGGCAAAGGAGCCCACATGGGGAAGGGACTCGACATCGTTGATGATCGGCCCGCCCATGGCGATCACGTAGAACTGCAAGCGCTTTGGGTGATACATCAGCGCAGCGCCGGTGATCATGGTGGTCAGTACCGTGGTCTTGCCTGCGTCCTTTTGGCCGATGACCGCGCAGTTGCCCGACGAGAGATCCACGGTGTACACGCGCTGAGCGTGCTGGAACGGGCGGTCTTCGATGCCCACCGGGAACAGCAGCCCCGCGGTGTTGCCGTAGTCCTCGAACCACGGTTTGCGCCGCACGCGGCGCACCAGCTCGCCGACCGCGACGGGCTCTAGAGGCGGCAGCCACATCTGGTGAACCGGCACGTTGGTCTGCGCCCGTAGCGAGGCGATGGAGGCTTCCATCTCGCGTAACGGTTGCCCATCGGCGCCGAGCACCGTGTCGGTGGACTCGGCCACAGCGGCGATCGGTGTGGCCGTGGTGGCGGCAAGCGCGGCCATCGGCGCGGCGGTAAACACCTCCGGTGCCATATATCCGGCCTGGCTGCGCACCGCCTCTGCTGCTACGCGCCGGGGCGGGTGGTAAACCTTACGCACAAACGACGATTGAAACCGCACCAGCCGGTCGCGGCCCTGAACCCTCAACAGGCCAGCGCCAGCGGGCTTTTCGGGAAGATGTTTGGCTTCGTCGGTGCCGATGATCGCCATCGACTCACCGGTATCAAGTGTGCGCAGACCGATCCGGATCGGGATGTTGGCCATGATGCCGGCCTGCATCTCATGGCCCAGGCGCTGCGAGCCCAAAATCATCTTGACGTCCAGGGCGCGACCCTGGCGACCAATCTCGTCGATGATCTGTTTGGAGGCCGGGTGTTCCAGGAACATCTGAGTGAACTCGTCGATCACGATAATCAAGGCCGGAAGCGGTTCTAGACGCATCCCCAGGTGAATGCGGCGGTACTCGTATTCGGCGACCTCGCTGACCCCTGCCCGGTCGAGCAGCCTCTTGCGGCGCTCCAACTCACCGTTGATGACATCGCCCATGCGCTCGATCCATAGCGAGTCATCCTTGAGGTTGCCCATGGCGGCAACGACATTGGGCAACCCAGAGATCATATTCGCCGTCGTTTTGCCCTTGAAGTCGAAGAACGCGAACACCAACGTCTCCGGGGAATGAGTTAGTGCCCCCGACAAGATCAGTGTCGTGAGGAATGAGGACTTTCCCGAACCCGTCGTACCCGCAATCACCATGTGGTGACCCATGCCGCCCAGATGCGTTTCCTTGAAATCCACGGCGACCGGGGCGCCCGTCGAATCGACGCCGATCGGGAACTGCAACCACTTAGAGCCCCAAGGGTTGTCCTCGTAGGGAGGCCCGGTCAGCGTGGATGCCCACAGCTTTTCCACATCCAGATTCCCGGGGTCCTCAATACCGAGGATCTTGTACAGGTCGGCGTCGACCGCGGTGTCGTCGATCAACTCCCGCGCTCGTTCGCCGGCAACCCGGTAGCGCGCCATCTTGCGGGCCAACGTCCGCGCGGTAGCCTCATCCATCTCATCTGGTCGGCAGAACCATTTCTCCCGATGGCTGACCTCACCGGCAGAGACCCAGTAGGTGCTCGCCTCGTCGAACTCGAACCCCTGGCCCTGCTCCTCGGCCAGTGTCAGGAATGTCACCCCCGCCACACCACTTGCGCGCGTGAGTGTTTCCCAATGCCGATCATCGCCGCGTCGGTGGCGATCATCGATCACCAGCCAGTGCGCAGTCTTGACCGTGCCGGTGCGGAAAGCGTCGCGGCCGTGCAGTTCCGTACCGACCGCGGTGTCCAGTTGTTCCCCGGTTGACCACACCATTCGCGCGGGCCCGCCGCGATCACGCTGGGTTGGATGCGCGCAGTGTGGAAGCCATTTGCACCATTCCCACCGTGCGATGTCGTCGGTCACGATCATGATCTGGAAGTCGCGTGGCGAATGGGCGACCGCTGCTTGACAGATCATTGATCTCACCAGCCCGTACACCGCGTCCATCCCGTCGCGGCCAATCAGGGCCATTCCCGCGATGTTGCGCAGCAGCAACGGTTTTGGGGCGTTTTCCAGCTTGTTTTGCGTCTGCAGAAATGCTGAGGCCGCATCGTAGGTGACCGGCTCGTAGTCCTCGCGACGGCCCAGCTCGTTGGTCTCGAGCTCCTTGACGACCTTCGAGGTGCCCAATCCCATCCGCACCTGGGTAAACCACACCTTGAACACCGGGTCGCCGGGCGACCGACACCACATCCGTGCCGAGCCGACCAGCCCGGTCAACAGCGCCGGCTCAGGATGCAGGTACTCAAATTGGGCATGTTGAGCGCGGGCAGCTTCCTGCACCTTTTCTCGAGTTTCGTCGAGCTTCATGGCGTAATCGCGCCGAGCCATCTCCAGCTGAGCCCCGGTGAGCTGCTTATCACCGCCGCCACCGCGGTTCATGAACACCATCGACACCATCGAGAAAATCATCATGACCGGGAAGAGCAAACTCATCATGCCCATCGTCCCGTTGCGCAGACCAGGCTGGGTCAGCATCAGGCCCATCATCCCGAGGAAGGCAATCCCCATCACCACGGGCAAGATGATCGCGGCCTTACTGCGCGGGACCGGACGCGGAGCTGCCAACGGTTCAGCCACCGTTTCGCGTCCACCCATCGTGGGCGGCACTTTCACCATTCCCTCACGGGGTTTCACTGTCGCCATGAGCCGTTACCGTCCTTGTTCTGCAGTCATCGGTGCCGCAGGCCCCGCCAGTGTGTCGTGCATGGTCATCGCCGCCCGCCGCGACAACTCCGGCCCGGCCGGCCACACCCGCAGCAGCGGCCACGGCGCCACCCGCGGCGCCACACCCTTGAGTCCGAGCGCCCGCAACGTCTCCTCGTCAAACGGCACCCCGTAACGCGCCCCCGATGCGCTAATCAACCAAAGCGTTTCCCGCCGAGCCGAATTCAGACTCGCGCCAGTGGTTGCCACCCACGTGGCCGGACTCCCCGCCAGCAACACCTGATCAGCCACCGTGCCCTGATCCTTAACGCTGACCACCAGCGGCACCAGATGCGCCTCCTGCTCTGCGGTCACCGGCAGCGCCCGGCCGACCAGAACCCGCTGGCGGGCCTGTCGATCAGACACTCCGCGTTCCCACGCCACACACAGCACCGGGTCAGCTCGCCAGTCCACCCTCTTCAACGGCCGCACCGGATAGCCAGCGACATCCAGAACCTCGCGAACCGGGATGTCGACCAAAACATCTGGTGAGACCCGGGGCGGTTGCGAAGCCCCGAAAGAGTCCCGCTGTCTCAGCATCGCCGCGACCACCGATGACACCGGCTGTACCCCGTCAGCGAGGACCACGTAGAACTGGTCCTCTCCGGAGGCGACATCCTGAGACACCACCACAGAGCCGATCACCACCGGCACCCTCAAATCCACCCCGGTCGGCTCACCAGCCCCCGGCACGGCCGGTACCACTAACGGCCGCCCGGCAGGAACCGCGTCCACCACCGCCTGGGACAGCTCCAACGGTGCGCCCGCCCCATCGAGCCCCACCGGCCCGGTCACAGCCCGATCAGCCAGATCCACCGCCATACGCACCCCACCAGTGATGACATAGGCCTGATCGTCGAAAACTCCGACCACAGCATCATCGCCGCCGACCTCGCGCGCCCGATCCCCCAACGTCAACTCACCGTTGATACCCGTCACAACAGGTCGAGCGCTCCGCGACTCCGAGGCCGTGTCACACACCGCCCAACGCGACACCTCCGGCAGCTCCACCAACGGCGGCTCCGCAGGTGCACCCACAATGCCCACCAACGGCCCCCGCGGCCATTTCGCCAAATCTTCGGGCTTGACGAATGTCGGCTCCAACGGCTCACCAGCGATCAGCCACGCCGACACCAAATTCAATGCCGGGTGCAATCGTCCATCCACCGACACGAACACCGTCCCGAGTTTGCGGTCGGCAACGATCTTCGAATCATTGACCAAGCCCGCCGGGCGCAACCAGCCCACCACCAGCGCACCAACCATCACCAACACCGCGATCAACGCCGAAATCATCAACATCAGGCGCTGCGTGCGTACCCGATCGGTCTGCATCCGCACAGACCGTCGCTGAAAGGCGAACCCTAACCTCCGACGCAGGAAGTAATGGCCCGACACCTGCGTCTTTGACGCCAAATTCAGCGGCACCCCAAAACCGTACCGTGCAAAACAACGACCCGGTCACCATGGCAGCCAAATTGACCGAAAACTCGCTCTGCTACCGGCCCGCCAGGACGCAACGTCCTACCGAATTAGCCTCACTGGCCACCCATCGCTCGAAGATCATCCTCGACGCTCGACAAGGCCTCACCAATGAGTTCACGGATATGCAATTGACCCAAAGCCGCCGCCGCATAACACATATCCGGTAGCGGCAGCGGTCGCGTCGACCAGCCGGCAACATGCTCAGCGGTCCGCGCGACCAACCAGTGCGCCCGATAGTTGCGAAGCTCGTCGATCGTCTCGCCAGGGTCCGCGCCGCCACTCATGAAGCCTGGACGCGCCATCGCAACCTGCAGGTTGAACCTGGGGATCTGCTCGTCATAGGCCGCCCACTCTTGTGCGCTGGGATCGTGCGGTGCACCGCGCGTCGACCAAACTCGCCGGAACGCATCCGGAATCCCGCCTTCAACAGCCACGGCCTGCGTAGTCGCCGCGTTCAACATCAGGGCACTGACTGCGTTAACAATGCGCTCCTGATACACCGGGGCAGCGTCCATCACCCGCAGCAACCGCGGATACACGTCGGGCCACAACAGACACAACCGATGCACATGCAATCCATCAAGGGCCGGCGCCGCCACGGTCTCCCCCGGCCGCAGAAGCGGATTGATGTCACGCGCACACGAAGGCGGATGCTCCACCCCCGCGTCGCGCAGCGCGCTCACCGCGCCAGTCGTAGCGGCGGCAACCAACCGCCAGCCAGTTGCGGAACGCATCCGAGCATACTCGACCAGAACCCGCGCCGGATCGTGCCAGCCAAACCACAGCTGTCGAAAGTGATCATCTACCAACGGATCTGCAGCCAGCAGACGAGCCGACCGGGGCACGTACACGCTGTGCGGAATAAAACTCGCACCGTCATTGGTCGTGATCACCGTTTCGGTTCCGCTCGGCGACCGAAAGACGCCGACCGTCCAATCAGTGACCGCGGAATTCATGCACACCGCGGCATGCTGCAACTTCCAAGCCAACTCCTTGGCCGCGGCCGCATCCGCCGATTCCCGGCGCTCCCGCGCCGCCGCGGTCTGACCCGCCGCCACCACGCTAGCCGGAATTAGGGTCGCACTCGACGCCGGTGCCGCCGCAGGCGGTGCACCACCACCACCGCCACCCGTTCCCGCAGGAATCGTCGGCCCTGCCGCTGCTGCAGGCATAGCCGCCGCAGGCGGACCCATGGCACCAGGCGGCAGCATCATCGGTGCCCCGCCAGCCATTCCAGCCCCCGCCGGAGCCGCCGGAGCCACCACACCGGGCTGAACAACCCCCGGCGAGACACCACCACCACCAGCCGCGGCCGCCGACACCGGCGCAGCAGATACCGCAGAACCACCCGCCGACAACGCAGGCGAGGGACTTGCCGGAGCATTCGGCGGCATCGCCGGCATTCCCCCACCAATGCCAGCACCGCTCGACATGCCCCGCGAAAACGCGGCCGCCGGAGACCCGGCACCAGCCGATCCCGACACATTACCGGCGCTGCTCAATCCCCCTGCCGCACCGGGCATCTCACCCAAACCCCCGGTAAGCGGACTGGAGGCCACGCCGGGCATCCCGCCGCTACCCAGACCACCCGACATACTTGGTGTGCCCCCAGAGCCCATACCGCCCCCACCGCCCATGCCCGACATCGATGGGACACCCCCACTCAACGGCGAGGCCTGACGTCCAGCACCGGCCGCCGCTGGTGACTGCGTCACAGGCCCAGGCACCCCGGCAACGCCACCATTCCCGGCACCACCCTGATCCGCAGGCCCAACTCCAGCCTGCGTCGCGGGCGTACCGCTACTGTCCGTGAGCGCCTCGGGTACCGGCCTCTGGTCGTCCAGCTGCGGGTCCAATGTGGGGCGGTAGGGGTCCTCGTCCTGCTCGATTCGGGGTGACCTGTTGTCTAGCGGTTGTGCTGGCGGCGCTGATGGCAGATCGCCGAATTTCGTGAGAAGACTTAAGGCGCGTCTGTTTTCGGTGCTGGCCTGAAATGACGTATGCAGTGCCGTAGCCGCTTCGACCCCCCAGCCGGTCTGCACGCGGGCCTGCGCATGGTAGGCCGTCACCAACGCTTCGCGCTCGCCGGGCAGTTTCGCTGCCTGGATCTTCGCGGCGGCGTCACGGACCAGCTGCTCTTGAGCCGTCGCGGTATCTCTGAGCACACCTGCAATGCCGTGTGCCTTTCTGGCCACACCGTCGTGCCACTCACTGATCGTCTTGGCTTCCTCGGCCAGGATCGCACCAGCTTCATGGGCCGCATCAAAACCGCGCGAGTCGGCGGCATCGCGGCGTGCAGCATTGTCACGAACGATCTGCTGATGGATTCCGTCCCACGCCGTAGCGCCCGCCCGGTAAGCCTGTTCCTGGGCATCCCAGATCGAAGCGTCCGGCGGCACCATGTCCGGTGTAACAATCAGCGCCCCAAAAGATCCCGCCGACCCCCCTACTGCCGGCATCAACGCAGCCCACAGGCTGGAGCAATCACATCCACAAGCTCGATAGCGCGCATGGTCGCGGCGTTTGCTGTGGCGAAGTCACGCTGGTTCATGGCGTGCATGTCGTCGACAATTGCCGCCATCCACCGGTCGAGTGGTTCGGCGATCGCTAAAGGGGTCGCGGGATCGATATTGGCCCGCAGGTATTTTGTTGCGGCGATCCCAGTTCGTTTCTCGGCGGCCAGCGCGGCGGCTGAGGCGGGAGCCTGGGAGTTGCGTTCGACTTCTAAGGCGGCGGTGCTGGCCTTGGCTGCTCGGGCGGTTGAGCGGGCCGCGCTATCCCAAGCCATGCAGGCAGTGTCTTTGGCGGCCTGAATTTCCGCGCTGGTGTAGGTCGCTGGCGGGTTTGGCTCGATGTTGATGGTGTGTCGTGCCGGTGTCGGTGGGCTGGCTAACGCCACGGCCGTAGTGGTAGCCGCTGCGGCAGCGACGACGAACGCGGCGGCAGCGATTCGGGTTCGGCGGTGTGAACGAATCCGCGGAACCGGTGGTCCACCCCTAATAAAGGTGGGGGGTGTGGGCGGCGAGTCCGCCGATGGTGGGGCGGGTTGAGTAGGGTGGGCGGTCATCCCGGCCTTGTCCCGGTCGGTAGCAGAGTCAAGGCTTGGCGGTTGTCGTCGTCGATCGTGACGAGGGTGGTGACGGCCTCGGTTTGACGCTGATAGATGTTGGCGATTCGGCGTCCCCCGCCGGTGTTGAGGCCTCGTCGCGTTGCTTCGTCCTCGGCAACGGTTGCTGTCAGCGGCGCCCACATGGATCGGACCGCGGTGCAGGCGGCGGCGGTCGAGGCGGCGGTGGTGATCTGCTGTGCGGCGGTTTCGGCGACCAGGCCGGGTGCCGACACGTTGGCTGCCTGTGCTTGGGCGGGCTTGAGGTCGATGGGCTTATTGACCGATGGCATGAGTTATCCCTTCCCTATCGCTTGCAGGCCGCGTGCGCCTTGTCCATGGCCGTCTGCCCTTGCTCTGCGGGCAGGTTGCGGTCTTGGCCGCTGGTATCGGCGGCCAGCACGGCCAGGGTGGCGTTGATGTAGGCAGTGAGCGGGTCGGCGATGTCGCGCGGTGTGGCTGGCGGTATGTGCAGCCGCAGATACTCCATTTCGACCAGAACAACGGCCTGCTCGTTGGCCAGCGCCGCCTGGTATTCGGGGCTTTCGCGGTTGGGCAGCGCGGCCACCAGCGGCACTGATGCCTCATACACGGCTGCAACCACCGATTTCGCTGCCGCGCAGGCCTCGTCGCGGGCGGCGCTGATTTCGGCATCGCTGTAGCTCGGCGCCGATGGCGTCACAGTCGTTGTGACCGGTGCTGGTTCCGGTCGTGTCCAGGCCAGGGCGCTCATCACCACCGCGGCTACGGCCAGTACGACCGCGGCACCCGAGAGCAGCCACACCGCTTTGGGAGTCGGGTCGGGCGGCGGCGCGGTCGGCGGGCCAGCACTTGGGAAGGGTGCGTAATCGGGCGGCAGCACACCGGTGGAGCCGCCAGGAACGACGCCGCTGGCCGGGGGCGGCTCCGGTGCGCGTGCTGGTGCCCACGGCGAGCCGGTCCCCGTCGCGGTGGGCCCGAGCTGCGGTGACGTGCCGTCACTCATTGGTTCACCGTAGCGTCGCCCTGCGACATGTGGCCACCAGCACAGGCCGACTGACAATAGGCTGCCAGCAAACTTGGTGAATCATGGGAGATCCCCGAGTAGTTGGGCAGCCTGCAGCGCCGCCTCCTCCGCGTTCTTCTCGATCTCGGCGCGCTCGCCGTAGGCGTCTTGGACCGCAGCCCGCAACGTGGTGCTGATGACCTGCTCCAAGGCTTCATTGGTATAGCGGCTGGTGCAGCCCGGGGCCAGCGACAGCGTCAGAAGCCGCCCTTGATGGTTCACCGACAGCTGCACATCCCCGTCAGCGCTTTCCATGTGCACGTCGATGCTGGCCCACTTCTTTTTCAGATCCCGCAAAGTCTGCTGGACTCGTTCGATGCGCGCGACATTGCGCGCGACGAGTTCGGCGTCTGACTCGTTGGATGGGGTCATTTCGCCTCCGCGTCGGGATCAGGAGGGGCCGCCACCACAACGCGGCGGCGCGGGCGCCCACTGGGTTCACCGGCCTCAGCCTTGGCCTGGTCGGGTGCCTCTACGCTGGCGACCTGGCGTCGCTCGACCTCACCTTTGACCGGTTCCCCGTTGGGGATGGACGGGATCACCACGGTCTTGTCCGGTGGCGGCGTGCGGCCCGCGTTGCCGCCCCCACCAGCGCCCATACCGCCCATCATCGGCGGCGGCATCATCATGCCGCCCATCCCGCCAGCGCCGGCGGGTGCGGCGTTGGGCGTGCTCACAGCTGCGCTGCTTGAAATAGGTGGCGGCCCACCTGACGGCGCGGACGCGGCGGCAAGTGCCCCACCTCCAGGGGGCAGCGAAGTGTCCACCCCTGCTGCCTCAACACCGCCGCCGCCACCGCCGCCGCTGCCGAGTCCCCCACCCCCGAAATCGGTCAGTCCTGCGTCGAGCGGGTCCATGTCAAGACCGAGGTCTGGTTCGGTCATTCTCGCCGCGGCACCCTGCATGACCTGTTGGGCTGCGCCCATCACTTGCTGTGGGACGCTGGTCACCGCTCCCATCGCGCCCCCGAGAGCCCCCGCCACCGCGGAGGGCAGCATCGCGGCCATCGGCGCGATCTGCTGCATGGGACCGCCGATCGCAGACCCACCGATATCGCCGGCCCCGAGCGGATCGCCCGCGAGCAGGTCATCCTCACCGCCCAGCACATCGGGTGCGGTGTCCGCGTCGGCCGTGGAGTCGGCCTGCTCGGCTGCGCTCTGCCGATCAGTAGGTTCCTCGGGCTCAGGCTCACCGGGCTGCTGCCCGGAGCCCTCGCTGGGGGCGGCGTTGTCGTCAACGATGTCAGTGACCGGGGGCGGCGGCGGCGGGGCTTGGGGAAGCTCGGTGAGGTGATAGGACACGCCCGCCGCGGTGGCGGTGGCGTCCAGCTGCTGCAGGCGACTTGCGTACTGCGCCACCAGCCCCGAGGCCATCCCCCCGGTCTGCAAGTTGAGCATCTGCGCGCGGTCCAGCGATGCCCGGGTAACGGCGAACTGCTGGGTTCGGGGAGTGTCGTGCTGGGTTTGCTCGAAGCGGCTGCCGTGTTCTTGTGCGGACTGGGCCACCGATTCGGCGTGGGAGGCCATCTGATCTGCCCAGGCAGCGAACTTACTGAGCGCGGTCGATAGCCGCGGCCCCGTGCGGCCGGTGATCCCTGCAGCAAGCGCACTTTGGGCGTTTCGCGCTGCCACCGCGCACGCCTCAAATGCGCTCCCATAGGCGCGGCAGCTGCTCTGAAACGTGGTTCCGGTGCTGCTGCTGCCCGTCTCGATCAAGGCTGCGGTCACCTCGCCGGGCCGCGGGGCCATGGGTGTGATCGGGGTATTGGCTGCTACTGCATGGACTTTGGTGGCCGCCGCGCTAGCCGGCCCGCCCACCGGTGCCGACATCTGGGCTCCGAGGGCCAGCGCGGTCGCGTTGGCTTGATCGATCTCGGCCATTTGTGTGCTGACTGCCAGCACGGCCTGCGCCGCGGCGGCCAGCACGGCTGCGCCGTCTGATGCCCGACTCGACAGCACTCCACCATGGTCGCTGAGTCGGGCCGCAGCACTGGTCGATACCTCGTCGGCGGCCAGTGGAGCATGCACAGGGGGCGCGGCGGCCAGCGCGGCCAGACTGCCCGCGCTCGAGGTCAGTGTGGCCGCCACGGTGGCCAGCCCGGCCTGCGACACCTCAAGTGTCGGACCACCCCCACTGCTCGGCATCGGTGCCTTACCCCTCAAAAGTCGATGGTCGTCGCGAACGCGGCGACTTGGTCTTCGGTAGGAAGGAACGAGCCCACGTTATCGACATGATTTCCTTCCATCTCCAATCGCAGCGCCAGCTGAGACCGCAGATAAGCCAGCGTGTTGAGACGGATAATCCGGGACGCGAGCTCGGCGTCGGCGAGGTCCATCGCCTTGGGTTCCAGCTGCACACCCACCGAGGCGCCGTTACGGTCGACACAGACAATGATGGTGTCATCGCAGCTGGTGGCCTCGAACACCTCCACCGATGCCTCTTGCGCGGACTCCAGCACCAATCCCCCTACCTATCGGATGGGCTGATAGTCAGTCGCGCACGGTTCTCGGCCTCGACCCGCTCATATTCGGCCGCTGAGGCAAGCAGGGCGTCGCGCATCTGCTCATGGCGGCGCTGCTCGCCGGCCAGGGCACTGTCACGCTTGCTCGTCGCCTCGCTGACCGACGCGCGAACCTGGTGATACAGCGGTCCCAATGTCTGGGCCTCGCTGACCATACGTTCGTTGTCGGCGCGGGCGGCTTTGATCTGGTCGATGGCCTGCGCATGCTGCTCGGCGCGGCGGCGCAGCTCGCCAGGATCAACTTCCAGTGATGACACATTCACAATCTAACCCTGTCTCCTGTAGGTGTGCGGGTATCTAATTGGCTCCAGCCAGCACGGTTGCTGACGGGGCAGTTTCAACTTGCGGGCGTGCCCAGCCCAAAAAATTCGGCCCGGTCGGCATCTCGCTGGTCGGGGTGACCTGCCCGTCGAGCCACACCTTGTCACCGCCTAGAGCCATCACCCGATGGTCGGTGAACTGCGCGTAATCCATGAGGCGTAGCTGACTTGGGGACACAGGTTCACCTACCGGGGCACCAGCAGGCAACATGGTGAGCTTGGCTTGCCCGGCCGCGTCATCAAGGCTGGCGCCGTCGAGAACCAGGCGGCCAGCATGGGCCAACTGCGGGCTCTCAGCGACCGCCGTCGACCCATCCGGCAGCTCCACGGAGACATCGGGCCCCGGTTCTGCCGGCGGGGCTTGCCCGGACTCAGCAGCTATCGCATCGGGCTGCTCACCCTCGCCGGGTTTGGCGGCAAGCCCCTTGTCCTCCAGAGCGGTCTCGGCGTCTGCTGCCGGCGCCTTGTCGTCGAGGCTGTCCTCCTCGGCGGCCTCGCTGGGTGAACCATCGGCCGTTTTGGAGACCAACCGATCGTCCTGCAGGGCCGCGGCGGGATCATCGGCGGTGCGCGGTGCGCCATCGCGAATCGCGCTGCCAATCGCGCCACCGAGGTCTCCCAACGGCAGTCCACCGCCGCCGAAGCCCCCCATACCGGGCAGCATCGAGCCCATCGCCCCGGGCAATCCGCCCAACGCCCCCATTGCGGGCCCTGCCAGCGCCCCGAGACCGCCCATGAGCGGATCAGAGGCCAACCCGTTTAATAGAGGATCGCTGGCGAGCTCGGCGGCTCCCGACGGACCTGACACTCCCCCGCCGCCAGCACTTTGCCCACTTCCGCCCGCCCCTGCGGTACTACCCGACTCGCCAGTACCGGAGCCTGAGCCGCCGGATTCCTTCGTTGCCTCAAACCGCTGCGAGAGCGCGTCGAGCACATCGGCCTTGGATTCTGCATCCATCGCCGAAGACTTGACGATGCCAAAGATTTCTTGGGTCTTTCCCTGGAGGAAGTCGTTGAGCTGCTGCTGACCGGCCGGCGTGTCCAAAGTTGGCCCCAGCTTGTGAATCTGATCAACCAGCGCATTTTGCAGCGCCTGCAGCTGCGCCCGGCCCTCTTGAGAGCCAGTCTTAGCGCCCAGGACCGCATCCACCAGTTCCTCGTCGGCTTCGGCGAGCGCAGTCTTGTTCTTGGCCAGCGCGTCATCGACGAGCGCAGAGGCCTGCGCGGCTCGCCCGGCGAAGTCGCCGTCAGCCATCGGTACCGCTGGTGATGGGGCAGCTGGTGAGCCGTTCACCACGGCGGGATGGGTCGGCGTCTGCCCTGTCGGGTCTACCGGCGTGGCCCCGTTGAACAGGGTGGGGTTGTCCAGCCGCAACGCCCCCAGGTACTTATCGTCGAGGTGTATCGGCAGGTCTCCAGACACCAACCAATCCTGGGGATGGTTCTTCGCGCGGTCATACATTTCGTTAAGTGCAGTGAAATCGACGTCATTGAGCGTTCCCCGCCAATCGGGCTTGTAACGCAGAATGTGGTCGATGGTCGCGACGACCTCGGCGGCGCTAGCCACTAGAAAAGTCCTGATCCCGTCGCGCAACCACATTCGAGGGCCCGGTCAGCGACAGTAGGCTGCGCACCCGGCGCCGCGGTCCCGGCAAGCTGACCAGCGGCATCCGCCAGGATGGCGGCCAACAGATGAGCGATCAGTGAATTCATGGCGGCCACGATAAGCCCGAGACCCCAAAAGCGAAGACCATCGGATTTGCAACGCTGGTAGATCGCATCCCCAGCATCGTCAGATCACAATTGGGTCAGCACCGACTACACCACCACCATCGAGCGCCTGGACCACGACACCCAAGAATGGGCCCACCACGACGCCCTGGCGCGCAGTCGCACCGCCGAGGCCTCCCAGGCCTACACCTCGGCGTTAGCGGCCATGCTCAGCGGCCAGAGCGTCCAGGTGGACCCGAGCGCAGCCCGCACCGCGCTGGCGCACTACGCCACGATCCTGGCCAGAACCACCGAGTGCACGCCATTTCCCAAACTCGGCGTACGCCCCGAAGGCGGCTAACCCCGAAGGTTTACGGCGTCGCGGTTGGCTGGCTGGTCAGCGCGGCCAACAGCGTCTTGACGCCGTCGTCGCCCAGATACGTGCGCAGCGCCTCGGCGAGTAACTCGGGCTCCGCATCGAACTTCCCGAGGGCGTCGGTGACGACCCGGGAGCGGCTGCGTACCGGACCCTTGCCCGCCGGTGGAGGGTTGCTCCCCTGGCTCTTGGCGCGCCACCGCGCCACCTGTTGCTCGGTCGGCACCCGGGCTAATGACCGCGCCTCGCGTAGGGCAATCTCCCCGCGGCGGAGCGCAGCCTGCAGTTCAGGGATCAACTGAAGTAGCGCTCGGCGTTGCGACACCCAGCCCGCGGTCCTGTGGAGCCGGGCGGCGGCTTCGTCGGCGGATTCACACTCTTCGACCAGCGCTTCGACCGCGCGGGCCTCCTCGATGACGTCGAAGTCCTGCCGGTCGACGTTTTCGGCGATGCTGGCCGAAATCAACGTGATGCGATCGCGGGCGATGGCGTCGTTGACGACGAAATCAAGATCCGAGCGGCCGTACTTGTGCGCGGCGGCCAGCCGGCGGCATCCGTTGACCACCACGAACCGTGTGGGAATGGCGGCGTCGGGGTACAGCCGAAGGTAGGCCTGCGTGGTGACGGCCACCACCGGCTGCAACTGCATATCAGCGATCGAGGCAAGATCAGCCAGGTCGCCGAGATCGTCGCGTGGATTGTGCGGGTTGGGCGTTAGGTCAGTCAGCGGTGCGCGCCGCGGTGGGTCGGCGTCGTACTGGTCCACCGGTGAGTTGTTGCCGACGGCATTGCCCAGGCCGGCCAGGCTGGTGCGTTTTCCGCGGGCCATCAGCGTCGCCCTCCCCCGATGTTGAGTTCCAGGGCAAGTCGGTAGAAATCTTCGCGTGCCTGTAGGGCGACTCGGTTGAGTGGATACTCGGTGACCACTTGGCCGTCCGCGCTGGCCCGTGCATGCAGCTTGTACCGTCTGATGACGGTATTGGCGAGTGGGTAGCCCTGGCTCTTGACGAACTCGCGGGTCTCGTTGAGGTCCGCCTTTCCGTCGCGGGGATCCCACTTGGAGATGACCACCTTGTAGGGCAAGCCGCGGGGAACGATGACCTTCTCGATCGTGCGGGCGGTGGGATCGAAACTGAGCGGCTCGGTTTCAATCGGCACGATCACCAGATCGGTGACGTCAAGCACTGCGCGCAGTGCGTCGGCGGCTGGGCCTGTGCCGAGCGGATCGGAGCCGTTGCCGCCGGCCTTGAGGTCGATCCAGCCGGGAGTGTCGACGTAGACGTGCTCGATGCCGGGCAGGTCTTTGAGCTTCGCCAAGCCCTCGAGGTCGTCGTGGGCTTGGACGATGTGGAAGGGCAGATCATGCAACCGCTCCGCCCACCACACCGCAGAGCCCTGGGGGTCTACCGAGACCGCGGCGACCGGCGAGCTGGCGTCGGGATCATCACCGGCGCCGAGGACGTCGGCGGTGACTGCGGCAAGGTTGACCGCGATGGTCGACTTCCCAACGCCGCCTTTTTGATTGGCGAGGGTGATGATTTTGGCCATGGAAATGTGGAACCTTCCGTGTGCTTCCCCCGCGCCGCGGGGTACTTCGGAACAGACGCTGCGATCGTAGAAGGCCCGGCGGTGCAGTCTCGGCGGCAACACGCCCGGCCTGCTCACACCGCCGGACGTGGCCGGCTTAGCGTGTTTGCCAGTTTACCGCGGTAAAGAGCAACTGGTCCTGTCGAGCTGGGTTTTATTGCAGCCGGACGCGCCTTTTTGGAGGACGATGACATTTGCTGGTTTACCGCGGTAAAGAACTACTCTACCCAGCGCCGAGGCGGCTGCGGCTAGAGAACTGCCAGCAGTGCGGCGGCGGCCATGCCCAACTGTTAGGAACCGTCTTGATCCGCCGCGTCGTCGGAGGAATGCGGCATCCCGAATTCGAGACGCAGCGCTTCCTCGACCAGCGCGGCGCGACTACCGGCGTTCCACTCCTGCGCGTACTTGTCGAGGAGTTCGGCGTTGGCACCAGTGATGCCAGACAGCGTGATGGTGTGCACGGAGCCGATACGTCGCGGCGGCGGCGCCGCATCGGAGGTCGCAGCCCTGCGAATGAACAGGCTTCCCTCCGCCGGGGCGCTTGCAAGTTCGGGGGTCGCCCACAGCTTCATCAGCGTCGCCGCGTGCCGTTCAAGCGCGTCCATCACGATCGTGCCCATCGGCCGTGCCGATCCCCGGTTGTGGATCTTCTCGTTTTCCGAGACCTTTTTGAGCCGCAGATAGACGGGGTACGCGATCGCAGCTTCCGGAGGCTTGTGCGGTCGCCGCCGCGGCGCGGATTTAACCTTACCGCCCCGCACCGATCGGCGA
Source organism: Mycolicibacterium sp. (assembly GCA_050175175.1). GTDB lineage: Bacteria > Actinomycetota > Actinomycetes > Mycobacteriales > Mycobacteriaceae > Mycobacterium. The sequence goes on from JBFXJE010000014.1 coordinate 76,571, forward strand.
GCAGTCACAGGTGCAGCAACGGTGGCGGGTGCGCCACCGGTCGCGGGTGCAGCGTCAGTCGCAGGCGTGGCGTAGACGGCAGGCCCGGGTGTGGCAGCGGCGGCGGGCACGGCACCGAAGTGCGGCTGATCCCAGGGAACGACGCTTAAATGCGCCGGGTTGGTAGCCGGCTGCGCCTCGCGTTCCGGGGCCGCTGTATCCGCGTCTACGCTGGCCTTTGGTGGGAACTTTAGGTCGTCCAGGGCGTCGTCAAGCATTTCCTTGGACTCGTTACTGGCGTCAAAGACGGGCGTGCGTTTCTTTCGGGATGGTGCCGACATAGCTAGGCCCCCACAGCTGTTGCCTCGGAGGCCTGCGCCTCATACCGTGCGATCCGCTTGACGACCTCGTAGACCAACTCCTGGTAGTCGGCGGCCAGCTTTGCGGGATCAGAGGCCCACATAGAGCGTTCTGGGGCCTGTCTGTTTCGTAGCCGGCTCAACCGTGCGCGTCTATCAGCGGCGGCCAGCTCGACCAGCGCGGGTACCGGAACATGCAAGCTACGGGCATCCTTCGCCGCACTCTGGAGGTGGCGGATGACAACCCCGAAAGGGTCTACCCCTGATCCTTCGAGTAGCTCGGCGATGGAATCGAGGACGTCCCGATTACGCGCAGTCGCTTTTTTGTCGGCGCCGAAGAGCATTACCCCGAGCAGTTTGATGTCGGCGCCGGCCTTGCGTGCTTCCCAGAAGCGCTCCGCTATTTCGCCAACCTGATCCAGCGATCCGTCGTCGCATTGGGTGGGGATGATCAGGTAGTTCGCGATTTTCAAAAAGGCATCCAGCAGCGGCTGATCCCCCGGCGCTGTGTCGACGAGCACCATTTCATAGCCCTCGGCGGCGCAGAGCTTCTCTAGTTCGCGCTGCAGGTTCGCCGCCATGTCGATGCCATGATTACGCGTCACATCGGCCGCAGATGCCACGTCGACGAGCTTTTTGCCGCCTGCGATGAGGTCGATGTTTCGTCGCACACCGCGCAGGGGCTCTAGCGGGTAGCCCCGCTGCAGTGCCCCTGCGAGCGACCGTCCCCCATCGTTTTCCACGGCGCCCAGGTCTGACTTGGTCAGGGTGCCCTGTGAGTCGCCGTCGATGACCAGCACCTTGCGCCCGCCTCGGCGCCCACCGGTGGCGATCAGATCCGCGACGGCGGCCACGGTGGTCGACTTGCCAACACCACCCTTTTTGTTGGCGACCGCGATTACTCGCGCGTTCCCTGAAAACGTCATGGGAGAAAGTTAACAACCGTCACTCCTGCACCAGGGCGTGACACGCTCGAACGCCCCGGATGTGATGCGTTCGTGACGGCGATCGAGCCACCGTCCAGGCCACAGACCGGGGACCGGCACTGGGCCTCTCCCGGGTCACCGCCCGAAGGCCCGACCAGCTCACCGACCCAGGCCCAGACCGCAGCTGCGCCAGGTGCCTCGACCAGGTCACCGAACAAGGTGTGGTCAGGTCCCCCGAACCGGCCACCGACCCAGTCACCGACCCAGTCACCGAACAGGGCATAGCCAGGTGTCCCGAACCGGCCACCGATCCGGTTGCCGAACAGGGTTTGGCCAGGCGCCCCGACCAGCTCACCGACCCAGGCCCAGACCGCAGCTGCGCCAGGTGCCTCGACCAGGTCACCGAACAAGGTGTGGTCAGGTCCCCCGAACCGGCCACCGACCCAGTCACCGACCCAGTCACCGAACAGGGCATAGCCAGGTGTCCCGAACCGGCCACCGATCCGGTTGCCGAACAGGGTTTGGCCAGGCGCCCCGACCAGCTCACCGACCCAGGCCCAGACCGCAGCTGCGCCAGGTGCCTCGACCAGGTCACCGAACAAGGTGTGGTCAGGTCCCCCGAACCGGTCACCGATCTGGTTGCCGAACAGGGCATAGCCAGGTGTCCCGAACCGGCTACCGATCCGGTTGCCGAACAGGGTTTGGCCAGGGGATCAGTACGCGGCACCGTGCGGACCGCGACACGGGCCACGACTCGGTTAGCCCGCCGAACCCGGAGTCGTAGAGTGGCACGGGGCGCATCACGGGACCGGAGTCGTACTGGGAATCGAACTGGGGATCGAACCGCCCACAGAACGCAGAATCGAACCAGGAATCGAACCACAAATACGAGGTCAATGGTCGGTGTGGCGGCCGGCCACCACACCGACGAACCACCAAAAGAACTCAACGATCACCCCGGGGACCAGCAGCGGGCCGACCACGGCGTAGGAACCCGCCTGCCTCGTCATGGGCACACCGTACGACTGGGTACCGACATGTCGGTGACCGGTCTCGGCGTAGGCCAGAGCGTCACCAGAAGAACCCGACAGCTCCTGCCGCCGCAGCCATAGGATGGCGTGCCATGGTGCAAGCGATGGGCCGATGTTTCGGCGCGGTTGTTGTCGCCGTCGGCGCGCTGACTTCCGGGACGATGCCGGGGCGCGAGCCTTACCCCGACACTTTCCGGTCGATCCGCGATCGATCTCCTAGAGGTGGGGCTCCGCCGCTTTGACGCCCTGTGACGGGCCGCGACGGCGCTAAGGCATTCCGATGGCCCCGCTCGGCGGCTTTCGCTTTGGCGGCCGTCCACAACGCTGGGTTACCGCACCGACCGTGGCGGGGGGGTGTGGGGTCCCCGGCTCCGGCGCTTGCCGCGTCTCGGACTATCTCAGCTGAGGTCGAGGTTGGTGAGGTCGTCAGGGACAGACATCTCTGACAGGACATCCCGGTAATGGCTGGCAGCCTGCCGGACCTGGTCGGCGCTGCGCTGAAATCCAGCTGCGGCACGCAACGCTTTGTCGAGGGCTGCTTGGTTGTCCTTAACAGCTTCCAGGACCAGGCTGGCCGCGTCGCGGTATGAGTCAGACGCCTCACTGAGCGCGCTCGTGGCGGCCAGTAGGACATCCTGGCGCTGCTGCTGAACCCTCAGCTGCCACCGTAGTCGATTGATCTCCGCGTCCTGCTCGGCGATCTTTTCCCGCTGACCGGCCTCACTGGGCTCTGGCGTGCCGGCGTCCGCCGGCGTGGGAGCAGCCAGCTCGGGCTGGTCAGAGTAGACATACCAGCGGCGTCTCTTGGCGCGCGCCTCAGCGCCGCCCTCAAGGTCGCCGTCCTCGATCCTGCGGCGCACGGTGCGCGCGTCGACCCTCAAGATTCGCGCGGCTTCTTGGAGAGAGCAGGTGGGGCGGCTAGCTTGACGCCGCTGCTCCATCCCCATCTCGTTTCCCTTCACGCTCGAGGTGCTTTGTCGTGTCATCGTAACTTCAGCCGCCGGAGGTCGCTGACCTTTGTCTAGCTGGCCTGTTGTTCTAATTAACGACATTCATCATTCGTTTATAGACACGACACACCGTGCGCGGGTACCCGCACAGGCCCAAAAAGGGCATATCCTTGCCGTTGATGTGCCTATTAGCTACATCCTCGCAGTTCAGAACGTGGCCAGCAGTTAGCATTCGATGGAGGGATTCGACAGTGGCACAGGTTCTCGACGACACCACGCCCCAGCCTCCCGCGAAGCGCCGCAGCGGCTCAAACAAGCGGCAGCGCGATCGCCAGCTCAAGCTCAACCTGCTGCCCAGCGAGGAGCAGAGGCTTCAGCAGTTGGCTGAGCAGGGCGGCTTCCGTACTGTTCAGCAGTACATCCTGCACCGGCTGGAGCGGGATCTGGAAAGCGCTGTCGCGGCCTCATAGGCCACATCTTTCACATTCGCGGGTACGCGCGCGCGTGTCGTGAGCGCGTACGCGCACTTTGGCATGCGAACATCCCAAAGGACAGCCGTCCACCGATTGGGAAGGTTCGACCAATGGACAACCACGTCGCCCGAGCGCCAAACAACTACCGGCGCGTTTCACGCTCCGCACTCCTCTAAGCCGAATCCTCGCACCTAACAGGTGCGCGGGACTCTGCTAACCCTTTTCTTCTGCAATCAAACGATTTTCTCGTGCGATGAGTGCTGCCCGAAACACGGCTGACGCCAATCAGCCGCCGACAGGGCGCAGGAGTGGGGAGCTGCGGAAACAACTGAATACCTGTTGCGAAGCAACTGCTTCCAGAAACACCGAGGCCCCCAGCTAGCGGGCTAGGGGCCTCGATCTGAAGTTGCGGGGTTCGAGCGCCAACTCGAACCCCGAAGGGTTTGCACCCATCCCCGAAGGGATCGTCATGGATCGACGTTCTCATGATAGTTCACGCCCTGAATCAGGACATCACGGCGCGCGCTTTCGTGACCAAAATTGTTATGCACAAAGGGCTTCCGCCCGTACCGACACCCGCACCGAACCCCGCGAGCGGATCGACTACCACTCAGCTGACTGCGTCACCCTGCGCCTGGCCGAAGCCGGTCGAACAGCGGGGCTGCGAGGCGCGGTCGCCGAGGTGCTCGACGCCGTCATCACCATGCTGCCGCGGCGGTGGTCGCGGATTCGCGATAACCGGATTCGACTGCGCCAGTTAGTCAGACTGTGCCCGTCGAACCCGCATCAACGCACAGTCGGCCGCGCCCTGCGCCGGCTCGAGGCTCTCGACCTCATCCGCTACTCGCCCGCGTGCGGCCGCGGCGCCACCGCGACGATCACCGTGCATCAGCGATTTCTGGAGGGAATCGAGGAGCTGGAGAGGGATGAATCAGGGTCGGTGGTCGTCCCCTTTTCGCGCCCCCGTACCTCTCTTTTCCCAAAGGGAAAAGTACCTCAACCGAGTCCGCACGTACCGACACCAGACGATGTTCCCGGCCCCCGACCCGTCGAGGTTCCTGTCGACCGAGCAGAACTCCGGGCGGTCCTGGAAAACCTCCCTCCGGTGTTCTCGGAACTGCCGCGCAACCTTCGTTGGCTGCTCGGTAGCGAAGTCCGCAACAAGCTCGCCCGCGGCCATCGGCCCAAAGAAATCATGCGCATCCTGGCAGCGCCAGCTCCGTGCGGCGTGCAGCGTCCGTTCAAGCTCGCAATCTGGCGGCTCACTCAGAACATGGTTGGGGCCGGCCCCAACCTGCGGCCTTTGCAGCGCGAGTGGGAACAGGCACAGCGTGCCGACAGCGAGCGGACGCGGCTCGCGGACCTGGCTGAGGACTACCGCAAGATCGAAAGTGTGACCACCGCCGAACAGCGAGATCAGCTGGTGGCGGCGATACAGGGACTCTTCGGCCCTTCTGAGGATCCGCGCATCGCCGTGTTGACCGCAGTACGGCGCTCGTGCCGCCAGTACCCGGGCATGCCGACCACAGCGGCGGTAGCCGCCTGGCTCGACAACGGTGACCAGCGGCTCAATCCGCGAGTGACGGGCGGGGACACCGCAGGCACCGCGGTGTCGGTCGAGGGCTTGCAGTCGATCACCGCCGGCCCCGACCACCTCGCCTGCGTCAGCTGCGGAAGCCCCGGGGTCTTGCGCCCGGAGCTGCCGCTGCCCACCGTGGCGTGCGACGAGTGCCTCGACCGGGCGGCCGAGGACGACGGTGGCGACCAGTCCTGGGCGGCGGCATCGTGACCGCGTCGGCTGGCCGGGCGGTGTGCCCGGTGTGCTGGGCTACGGCGGCGCCCACCGCGAGAGGCAACATCGCCGCGCACTTCGACGCCGGCCAGGGCATGTGTCCAGCATCCGGCCAGCCACTCAGCATCGCGGTGCGCCGACGCCGGCCACCCAGACAATGAACCGCTCGCCGATTCTGACGGAAACCGTCGCCTGTGGCGGGTACTCCACCCGTAGAGCCTTCAAGCAACAGAGGAGATGGCGGCCGATGTATAAGGCGAGCCATGAGCCCGGTGGACCCAGGCGTTGCAGCGGTGATGGGCGCGGGACGTTGGAGCGCTCGACCGGCAAGGTGTCGGCGCTGGAATGGGTGCAGGCGGCGATTGCTCGGGAAGCCGACGCGTCGGCGTTCGAGCCGGTCACCTCGCCGGCCGGGCACACCCTGACGGTGCAGAAGGCCCGCTGGCGCGGGGTGCGCACCCACACTGGCGCATTGCGTGGGATGTGACGCCATGGTCAGCCCACCTGGGGAGAGGTGAGTGCCGGTGATGGTGGGTGTTGTTGCCGGTGTTGGGTGATACTGCCGGGTATGTCTTTGCAGGGCCTGGTTGATTCCACGGCGGCGGCGCTCGGTGGTGCGCGGGACATGTATGGGTCGGCGCCCACGGCGACCGGGTTGCCGTCGACGGGTGGGCTGCAAAGTCTCCGGGCCGAGCTGTCTGCGTCGGTGAACTCGGTGCCGGTGGGCTGGCGTGGTGCTGGGGGAGAGGGTTACAAACTGACCGGCGGTAACGGGGTTGCCGCTCTGGACAACGTGATTGGTGCTGATGGTCGAGTCGGCCCGCAGGTGGTCGCAGCCTCCAACGAGTCCCGCGAGGGTCGTTCTGGGATGACCAACGTGGTCAGCGACACCCGCAACTGGGTTAACGCGATCGCGCCCAGTACCGACACCCCCGCGGGCAAGCAGGTGCTGGTAAACCACCTCGAAGGCCAACTCGACCGCGCCAAAGGCCTACTCACCCGATCCGAGCAGCGAAATATTGCGATGGCGAACATGATTCGCGCTGCCAGTGCGGGATACGGTGGTCGCGGCATGGGGGCAGGCATGCCGATGGGCGGGTCACCGATGGGTGGCGGGATGCCGCCGCTCAGTTCTCTCAGCGCACTGACCGGCACGATTCCCGGGCTGTCGTCGTTAACACGGTCGCCTCCTGGTTTGGCCTCCCGCGGTGCGGCACCGGCGTCGTCGGCGGCAAAGATTCCTGTCGGCGAGGTCAGTTTCACGGGCCGGGGCACCTTTGCGAAGGGGCCGGCGGCCATGTCGGTGGCCATCAACGCCGCGCTGGACGCTCGCGGGGTTACCGATCCCGTGGCCCGCAGGAACTGGCACAACGGTTACATGACACTGACCGGTCGCGAAAGTACCCACAACGCCGCGGTCGTCAATTTGCATGATTCCAACGCCCACGGCGCCCAAATGTCAGATGGCGCCCCGGCCAATAGCTCCCGCGGTCCTGCGCAGTGCATTCCGGGAACATTCGCCGCGTATCACCAACCCGGCACATCGACGAGCATCTACGAACCGGTGGCCAATATCGCGGCCTCGATGAACTACGTCATGGATCGCTACGGCGTGAGCCCTGATGGGGCCAACCTGGCCGCTCGCGTGGACCAAGCTAACCCCCAGGCCGCGGCCCGCGGATACTGAAAACCAATAGCAGGGTACCGGTTGTAGATTGCCGTTCTGCGTGGCATTTTGTCATTTGAGATGGCACAACTTGGCATTTATGCCACCTCGATGGCAAATCGTCTGACTGTTTGCGCCCGGGTCTCGTGGGTGCTACGTGATGCATCAAGTCAAGATGCCCGCGAACCCTGATCCATGCATCACGTAAGGAATGCCCGAGAAACCGGGTCAGCTGGCGGCTTTGTTCTTGATGCGTATCCCGTGATCTGACGTCGGGCAAGGCGGCGAGTACGGCGGCGAGATAGAGCTGCTCGGTCTTGTCCTTGGCGAGTCTGAGCAGGGCGGCCTGCAGGTCGGCGATCTGGGCGCCCAATCGCGGCGGGATTCAAGCTGTCGCCGCAGCCGCAGCCGATGGGTTTGATCGTGGGGACAGGTAGTCGAACCGGTCGTTGACCAGCTTCCAGAGTCGGTTGAGCACCGCGCGCTCGGCGTCGGTGTCATAGCGGTAGTAGAAGCCGTGGGCATGACCACTTCGCGTTGCGTACGTCAACGTTTGTTGGCGTCATCTGCGGCGGCGATGACTGGATCTCCGATCGTAAAGCGCGCGCCGACGTCATCCTGGCACGCGGCCAGATCATTCGGCGACAGGGAATCCTTGCGGGCATACCCCATGGGGGTATACCCTGGGCGGGTCACATACCCGGTAGGGGTATTACGGGAGAGGGCGGAGATGGGCATGAGTACAAACAAGTACGTCGTCACGGGAATGACCTGCGGGCACTGCGAGCTGTCGGTGCGAGAGGAAGTCAGCGAGGTTGCCGGAGTGCAGGACGTCGAAGTGAGCGCCAAGACCGGCACACTCATCGTGACATCCAGCGGTCGTATCGATGACGTGCCTATCCTCGACGCCGTCGACGAGGCCGGTTACTCGGCGGTGCGTGTCGCATGAACGCCGCGGGACGAGTGGCCGCATTCGGTGCGGGACTGCCGGTGGCGTTCGCGGCTGCGTACGTAACCGCCGCGGCCGTCGTTCCCGACACTGCGGTCACGGCTCAACAGGAACTCGCCGCCAGTGCAACAGATGAGCACAACGCGACGACGGAGAAGACTTCGACCGCGTCGCTTTCGTCAGCCGGTCCGGCGGGGCTGTCGCTGGGACAAAACGGGTACCTGCTTGCCCCGTTGCAAGCACCCAACGCCTCCGACGATCCGGGAACCTTGAGTTTCACTATTGTCGACCCGACCGGCAATCCGCTGCTCGACTACGCGACTGTGCACGACAAGCAGGTGCATCTCATCGTCGTCCGCTCCGATGGTCAGCATTTCGCGCACGTCCACCCGGTGCTGGACAGGACAACCGGCACCTGGTCGACCCCCTGGACGTGGAATGCCAGCGGCACCTACCGCGTGTTCGCGGACTTTCAGCCCGCCCAGGCGGGCAGTGCGAAACTCACCCTCACCCGCACCGTCGAGGTGGCAGGTGAGTTCAACCCGGTGCCGCCGACGACAAGCAACGTTGATCAGGTCGCTGGCTACACAGTGAAACTCAACGGCGCGTTGACCGCAGGCGTCTCGCGGCAACTGACGGCCGAGGTCACCCGCGATGGCCAGCCGGTGACGACATTGAAGCCCTACCTGGGGCATATGGCCATCTCGTCGCTCTGCGGGAAGGAGACCTGGCGTATCTGCATGTGCACCCTGAGGGGGCCGCGCCGGTTCCGGGCCGCACCGGAGGGCCCGCAGTGTTGTTCGTCGCCACCGCACCTACCGCCGGGCGCTACCTGCTCTACCTCGACTTCAAAGTCGAGGGCACAGTGCGCACGGCCACCTTCGTCGTCGACGCCGCACCCGGCGATGCCAACCCGCCAGCGCCAGAATCTTCGCACGATGGCGGCCACGCCGGCGGGCACTGACGCTTCCGCCCGATTCAGAACCTAAAAGGGATTGGCCCGCATGACGACATCGACACCTGTTTCCGGCCCGAGCGTGGAGCTGCGAATCGGCGGAATGACCTGCGCCTCCTGCGCCAACCGTATCGAGCGCAAGCTCAACAAGATCGACGGTGTAGCGGCAACGGTAAACTACGCGACCGAAAAGGCCACCGTCACGGTGCCTGACGGATACGACCCGGCGCAGCTGATCGCCGAGGTGGAAAACGCCGGATATAGCGCGGCGCTACCGTCACCGGAGAAGCCCGTCCCGACCGAGGGGGCAGGCGAGACCTACGACCCCGACATGGTTTCCCTGCGCCACCGCCTGACCGGATCAGTGATGCTGTCGGTGCCAGTCATCGCGATGGCGATGATCCCGGCGATTCAGTTCACCTACTGGCAGTGGGCGTCGTTGGTGCTGGCTGCGCCGGTGATTGTCTGGGCGGCGTGGCCGTTTCACCGCGCCGCCTGGGTCAACCTGCGGCACGGCACGGCGACGATGGACACGCTCATCTCCCTGGGCACGTTGTCGGCCTTCCTGTGGTCGCTGTATGCGCTGTTCTTGGGGACCGCCGGCACCGCAGGGATGAAGCACCCCTTCGAACTGACGCTGGCACCGTCTCACGGAGCCGCCAACATCTACCTCGAAGTCGCCGCCGGCGTAACAACATTCATCCTCGCGGGACGCTATTTCGAGAAACGGTCCAAACGGCAGGCTGGCGCGGCGCTGCGGGCACTGTTGGAGCTGGGTGCCAAGGAGGTGTCCGTGCTGCGCGACGGGGTGGAATCCAAGATCGCGGTCGAGGACCTGGTGGTGGACGACGACTTCGTCGTGCGCCCGGGGGAGAAAATCGCCACGGACGCGGTGGTGGTGTCCGGGACATCGGCGGTCGATGCGTCGATGCTGACCGGCGAATCGGTACCCGTGGAGGTCGGTCCAGGTGACACCGTGGTCGGTGCGACCGTCAACGCCGGCGGGCGGCTGGTGGTGCGCGCCACCCGCGTCGGTTCGGACACCCAGTTGGCGCAGATGGCCCAGCTGGTCGAAAGCGCCCAAACCGGCAAGGCCCAAGTCCAGCGCCTGGCCGATCGCATCTCCGGAGTCTTCGTACCTATCGTCCTCGCGATCGCGGTGATCACACTGGGCGCGTGGCTGGGCGCGGGCTTTCCGGTCGCGACCGCGTTCACCGCCGCGGTCGCGGTCCTGGTGATCGCCTGCCCCTGTGCGCTCGGGTTGGCCACGCCGACGGCACTGCTGGTGGGCACCGGTCGAGGCGCGCAATTGGGCGTGTTGATCAAGGGCCCGGAGGTGCTGGAGTCCACCCGAAAGGTCGACACCGTGGTGCTGGACAAGACCGGCACCGTCACCACCGGCAAGATGACGCTGGTCGATGTCATCGCAGCGCCAGGAACCGAACGGGCGGACCTGCTTCGGCTAGCCGGCGCGTTGGAGAACGCATCGGAGCACCCGATCGCTCAGGCCGTCGCGATCGCTGCGATCAAGGAACTCGGAACGCTACCCACCCCTGAGGACTTCGCCAATGTCGAAGGCAAGGGCGTCCAGGGCGTCGTGGACGGACACGCCGTCGTCGTGGGGCGCGAATCACTGCTCGCCGACTGGGCCCAACACCTGAGTCCAGAGTTGGCCCAGGCGAAAGCCGGTGCAGAAGCTCAGGGGAAGACTGTGGTCGCCGTCGGCTGGGACGGTGAGGCTCGCGGCGTGCTCCTCGTCGCGGATACCGTGAAACCGACGAGCGCGCTGGCGATCTCACAGATGCGCGAGATCGGCCTGACGCCCGTGCTGCTCACCGGCGACAACGAAGCCGTTGCCCGGCAGATTGCCGCCGAGGTCGGCATCGACACCGTAATCGCCGAGGTGATGCCCAAGGACAAGGTCGACGTCATTGTCCGGCTGCAAGCCGACGGCAAGACCGTGGCGATGGTCGGAGATGGGGTCAATGACGCGCCCGCCCTCGCGCAGGCCGACCTCGGCCTGGCAATGGGTACCGGAACTGACGTGGCGATCGAGGCCTCCGACATCACCCTGGTACGGGGCGACCTGCGCAGCGCCGTCGATGCGATCCGGCTGTCCCGCAAGACACTATCGACGATCAAGACGAACCTGTTCTGGGCTTTCGCCTACAACGTCGCCGCGATACCGGTCGCTGCACTGGGCATGCTCAACCCCATGCTCGCCGGCGCGGCGATGGCGTTCTCCAGTGTCTTCGTCGTCGGCAACAGCCTCCGTTTGCGCGGCTTCACATCCACATCGTCTGTCCTTCCAGCTAAATCCCTACTGCACCGAGGAGAAGCCATGTCCAACAACCAAAAAACCGAGTCAAGCTGCAACGGACCAACCGCCGACTTAGACGCCACGGTCATCGCTTCTGCGGCGAGAAACCTCCTAGATCCCGCAACGGACCGGACGACCTGCCCGGTGATGCCCGGCAGGTCGGTGGACAAGACGGCCGCCGAAACCGCGGGTCTGTTCCGCGACTACCGCGGTCGACGGTATTGGTTCTGCTGCAAAGGGTGTGGACCGCGCTTCGACCGTGATCCCGACAAGTACGCCAGCGTGGCATGACTGAAATTCGTCCTCCCGGCCCCATTCCGTTCAGCGATAAAATCTCACCCGCAAAACAGAGGACCTGCAATGACCCAAGTCGACGACACTGACCACTGCCACGCGTCGGGCTCGGCACACCACGCCTACATCACCGATAAGGACAAGTACCTCAAGCGCTTGAGACGCATAGAAGGTCAAGCCCGCGGTATCAGCCGGATGATCGAGGAGGAACGCTATTGCATCGACATCCTCACCCAGGCTGACGCGCTGACCAAAGCTCTGCAGGGCGTAGCACTGGCACTGCTGGACGACCATCTACGACACTGCGTTCGAGAAGCTGCTGCCGTCGGAGGGCCGGCCGCCGACGCCAAACTCACCGAAGCCTCCGAGGCCATCGCCCGACTGGTGCGGTCATGACCCGAGACGGCGGCGCACCGACGCAGCCGTCTCGGATCTCCGGCCGCTGGTCGCGCTCGAACCGATATTTGAGCTCGTCAAGGGAAAGCAGAACATGACAAATCACGATGACCACGCGGTAGCTACGTCGCTCACCGATGTGCACGCCAACCACGACGGCCACGGCGATTACGCTGATCGCCAACCCGATGCTGACCACGGGGGCGATGCTGACCACGGGGGCCATGCTGGCCATGGGGGCGATCATGTCGCTCAATTCCGAAAGCTCTTCTGGATCAACTTGATCATCGCGGTACCGGTCGTTGCGTTCTCGACCATGTTCGCGATGCTGCTTGGCTACGAGATCCCCGGCTTTCCAGGCGCCCGCTGGGTGGCGCCGCTACTGGGCACGGTCATGTACGTCGTCGGCGGGCGTCCCTTCCTGACCGGCGCGATCAGCGAAATACGTTCCCGCAAACCGGGGATGATGCTACTGATCGGCCTGGCGATCACCGTCGCATTCTTTGCGTCGTGGGGCGCCAGCCTGGGTCTGCTGCATCATGAACTGGAGTTCTGGTGGGAACTCGCGCTGCTCATCGTCATCATGCTGCTTGGTCATTGGGTTGAGATGCGCTCGCTGGCGCAGACAACGTCGGCACTGGACTCGCTGGCGGCGCTGCTTCCTGATGAGGCCGAGAAGATCGACGGCGATCGCACGGTCACCGTTTCACCGGCCGATCTGCGCGTCGGCGATCTGGTGCTGGTCCGACCCGGAGGCAGCGTCCCCGCCGACGGAAGAATCGTCGATGGACGCGCCGACATGGACGAGTCGATGGTCACCGGCGAATCCCGGTCAGTGGCGCGCGGCGTCGGTGACGCCGTCACGGCCGGTACCGTCGCCACCGATTCCGGGTTGCGCGTCGAGATCACCGCCACCGGCGACGACACCGCCCTGGCGGGTATCCAACGCTTGGTTGCCGAAGCGCAGAACTCGTCATCGCGTGCCCAGCGCCTCGCAGACAGGGCGGCCGGTTGGCTGTTCTGGTTCGCTTTAATCACTGCTGCAATCACTGCGGCGGTATGGGCTGTCGTCGGATACCCCGACGCATCCGTCATACGAGCGATCACCGTGCTCGTCATCGCGTGCCCACACGCGTTGGGTTTGGCGATTCCGCTGGTCGTTTCCATCGCCACCGAGCGTGCCGCGCGGGGTGGTGTGCTGATCAAGGATCGGCTTGCGCTGGAAGGTATGCGCACCGTGGACGCGGTGTTGTTCGACAAGACCGGCACCCTGACCAAAGGCGAACCCACCGTGACTGCGACCGAGGCAGGGGTCGACGTCGACGACGACACCGTGCTTGCGCTGGCCGCCGCGGCCGAGACCGACAGCGAGCACCCTCTGGCCCGGGCGATAGTGAAGGCTGCAGCGGAACGCGGACTCTCCGTGCCGCGTGCGAGCGGCTTCTCGTCCTCTCCGGCGGTTGGTGTCATCGCGACGGTCGAGGGGCACGAAGTCCGGGTGGGCGGCCCCCGCCTGCTCGAAGAGATCGGCGCACAGGAAGTCAGCGCCGCCACAGCGTGGCGCGAGGAGGGCGCGATCATCCTGCATGTCGTCCGCGACGGCGCTGTGCTCGGCGGCCTTCGACTGGCCGACGAGATCCGCCCCGAGTCTCGTGAAGCTGTCGATGCGCTGCACAAGCTCGGCATCGAGGTCGTCATGATCACTGGTGACGCCGAGGCCGTTGCACGGGCGGTAGGCAACGAAATCGGCATCGACCGCGTGTTCGCCGGCGTGCGCCCAGAAGACAAGGCGTCGAAGGTCTCAGCGTTGCAGCACGAGGGCAAAAAGGTCGCGATGGTCGGCGACGGGGTCAACGATGCGCCTGCGTTGGCACAGGCCGACGTCGGGATTGCGATCGGCGCCGGCACCGACGTCGCGATCGCATCAGCCGGGGTGATCCTGGCCAGTTCCGACCCGCGCTCGGTGCTGTCCGTTATCGAACTATCTCGTGCCAGCTACCGCAAGATGAAACAGAACCTGTGGTGGGGTGCCGGCTACAACCTCATCGCGGTGCCGTTGGCTGCCGGAGTGCTCGCGCCCATCGGGTTTGTCCTGCCGATGTCAGTCGGCGCGATCCTGATGTCCCTGTCAACGATCGTGGTGGCGCTCAACGCACAACTTTTGCGCCGCCTCGATCTGACCCCGGAGGCCAGCACGCGCGCCGTCCTCAATCGCTAGGATTGCGGTGGCGCTGTTGAAACGACTCCTATCCCGTACGGGGCTCTGCGCAGTCGGCACCCACCGTCGACCACGAAATCGGTTGCAAGCCCCGGGTTGACGATGATGTGGTGAAGGTCACGGCGCGCTTGCCATGAGTTGTAGCAGCCATTGCGTACCCAGTGCGCCTTGAACGTACTGAAGTCCCGCCACGGGAAGCTCAACGTGATGCCGATGCGCGAGAGAATCGCAAGGAGGGAGCGCTGCGCGAGTGTGAGTTCCTTAGCGTTGCAGGTGTTGCCCCCTGCCGTGCCGAACGCGATCAGGTCGTCCCAAACCAAAGTGGGTCAACGCAACCGCGGCATCGAGATCGTCCGTACCGGCTACGGGACCGGCGCGCAGCTCGTTTCAGGGATCAGACGTCGCCCAGCCACGACCTGCGCAACCGTCTCGTTCTCGGATTCGCCATCTGGATGGCAACCCATCCGCCATGTCCGTGGCAACGAGGCAATAGCTGCAGTTGGTGAACTTGGGACATGTCGCGGAGTTTGGACAATCTACACCGGTGATGGTGGGTGTTGTTGCCGGTGTTGGGTGATACTGCCGGGTATGTCTTTGCAGGGCCTGGTTGATTCCACGGCGGCGGCGCTCGGTGGTGCGCGGGACATGTATGGGTCGGCGCCCACGGCGACCGGGTTGCCGTCGACGGGTGGGCTGCAAAGTCTCCGGGCCGAGCTGTCTGCGTCGGTGAACTCGGTGCCGGTGGGCTGGCGTGGTGCTGGGGGAGAGGGTTACAAACTGACCGGCGGTAACGGGGTTGCCGCTCTGGACAACGTGATTGGTGCTGATGGTCGAGTCGGCCCGCAGGTGGTCGCAGCCTCCAACGAGTCCCGCGAGGGTCGTTCTGGGATGACCAACGTGGTCAGCGACACCCGCAACTGGGTTAACGCGATCGCGCCCAGTACCGACACCCCCGCGGGCAAGCAGGTGCTGGTAAACCACCTCGAAGGCCAACTCGACCGCGCCAAAGGCCTACTCACCCGATCCGAGCAGCGAAATATTGCGATGGCGAACATGATTCGCGCTGCCAGTGCGGGATACGGTGGTCGCGGCATGGGGGCAGGCATGCCGATGGGCGCCGGCATGCCGATGGGCGGGTCACCGATGAGCATGTTCGGCGGAGGCCTCAACGGGCTTGGCGGCATGCTCACACCCTTTATGAAAGCGGGCAGGGCCTCGTCAGGGCAGTCCAGCGCGAAAGGCATCCCTGGCCTGCCTGGACTAAGTCGGCCCGGGCTGGCCAACGAGTCCCGCATTCAGAAGTACACTCGGCGCCTTAGCCGCGCGATCACGGCTGCATTTCCCGAGATCACCGACATTGGCGGCTACAGACCGGATGCGCTGAAGTGGCATCCGAGCGGATTGGCGATCGACGTCATGATTCCGCAGTGGGATACCCCTGGCGGCAAGGCTCTAGGGGACCGCGTCGTGGCCTTTGTCCAGGCCCACGCCAAGGACCTCGGTCTCGATCATGCGATCTGGCGCCAAGCCATACACAATGCCGACGGGAGTTCCTCGTCGATGGAAGGTCGCGGGTCGCCTACGCAGAACCATTTCGACCATGTGCACATCGCCAGCATCGGCGGCGGCTTCAGCGGCTACTGAGCCGTTGGCCGACGAATCGTCACGTCAGTGATTCAGCAGCCTTTTGGATGGATTCGCGACTTTGGTGCACTTCGCGCAGCACCGCCATGGCGTCATCGAAGGACTCGGCGTCGGGCAGGCTGGCTGCAATCAAACTCTCCATATGGCGCATATGGGCGTCCAGATCGTTGAGCGCCTGAACACGTCCTGCCGGTTCGCCGAAATCAGTGGTCAGCACCTCCAGGCAGACCGCGCTGATCGCCACCACCGATGAGGCGATCGACAGCGCTTGAGCGTATTGGTTCGCGCTTCGCATCGCCGAGGCAGAAGCCGGACTCGGCGATGCCGGGGGAGTGCGATCGGGGGTGGAGCTGGGCGGACGCGGCGGAATGTTCGGGGGATCGCCGCCCTCGCGAATCGCCTGGAAGGTGCCTCGCGGCCACTGCAGGGCGTCCTCCAGTTTGGGGACCGTGCTCACCCGAGGAGGCCCCGCGCCGCGTTCTAGGCGGTTCACGGTACCCAACGACACCCCGGCCAGGTCAGCAAGTTTGCGCTGACTCAGGCCCAGCTCGGTGCGGCGACGCACGACACACTCGGTCAACCGATGCAACGCCGGGTCAGCGGTATTTCCGCTGGCGGGCGTTGATTCGCCGCGACCGTCGTTGACATCGCCTTCCACACCACAAAGTGAACCACAAACATCCTGAACAGACACGTACCTAGCCATCTACAGGTCCGGTGGCTGTTGTTGCAACTCGACCACTCTGCAGGCCGTGGAATGCACAACTAATGATCAATACCCAACCTGGCTGGGCACTGGAAGGTGCGGAAATTTTTTCCGCTACACTCCGGGTCGGCTACGAGTCCCCACCGCCGACCGGGTGCGTACTACAGCGCAGCTAGGAGCCTATTTATCCGCGGATTTTCTACCCGCGGTCAGGGTACCCGACCGTGTCGGTGTCGCGATTCGAAGTGGACGACCCGAGGCTAGTCCTGCGCAAATCCGCGATGGTGTGGTTATGATACGTCCTGTATGCAAGTATGACCCTATTAACAACCAATTACGGCACAACGGTGGAGGTGTGTGATGGGACGTTTGTTTGCCAATCCGATATCAGTTGAAGACAACGGGCTGTGCGCCTACTTCGACCCCGACGACTGGTTCGACGCACGGAAGTACGACGAGGCCAAGCGGATTTGCGGGAACTGCCCACTGCGCCGCTCCTGCGCCCGCACGGCCCTGGACTCGGGGATGACCAATGGCGTCTGGGGCGGTGTGGATGTCGCTCCAGGGGGTGCTCACGGTACCGCCGAGCAGCGTGCCGCCGCGCGCAGGCAACTGGAATTTGTCGCCGCCGGGATGGACGGCCCGTCGGAGGCTGAGCTGCGGCGCAACGAGGCGATCCGCGAGGCCGTGCACTGCGCGGCATTCCCCGAATGGCGCACATCTACCCCAACATCTGCGCGGTCCTGGATCGCCGTACGCGACCCGGCAGTCGATCAAGAAATCGCTGACCTCGAAGCACTGCTAGGCGCGCCGAGTGCAGTCGTCGCGCACCACAACCCATGGACTTACCCATGCCCGCCGCGCCACTGACCGCCGAAGTGCTAACCGCCCTGCGGGGTATCGGCTGCCCAGTCATCACAACGGATCTGATGCGGCTACTCAACCGAGGCAGGGATAGGCCTCTGATCGTCGACCAGGTCTACCGAGCCGCGAATGCGTTACGCATCCGCGGACAGGTCCGCCGTCTGCGGGCCGAAGCCAACAAACGTATCCGCTACTGGGAGTACGTCGCAGCACAATCAGCGTGCACCTGCCGACAAAGCAGTGGACTGGACTGGGCGGTCGGTGGTGATCCAACGACGGTCATCACCGGACCTCTAGATGCCCTCGTCACCGCAGAAGGGCTCCTGAACCGTGTTCTGCGTCCAACTAGCGGCCAGGAATTCTGGGCGTCAGTTTCGGCGGCGCCGTTGGCCGGGTTGCTGCTGGCGGCATCCCCGCAAGGCAACGGCGGCGGCATCCGATGGGTACGTCACGCTGTCGACGGCGGCGATGCTGCAATAGATGCGAGCTGGTGTCAGGCAGCCCGCATCTGCCACCGCCTCGGCGGGGCTGATTCGCAGAGCGCGGCGTTACTGGCCGAAAGGTTGCTGCGCGTTGCAGCCTTGTCGTCACGCCAACGTGGCTCCCTCTGCGAGACGATGCGGGCGGCGATAACGGCGGGGTCACACAGATGAACATCTCGGCGACCCGCGGATGGTTTGCCCAGTTGCGCAGCGGTGAACCGCATCAGGTGATCGGCCCGCCGGCGACCCCGTACCTGATGCGCTGGTACCTGCTGCCACGCAACCCGTTCATCAACGTCTACCTGCACAGATTCTGCAGCTCTGACCCCAGCGCCCCCCATGATCACCCGTGGCATTTCTTGTCGATCGTGCTCAGCGGGCGTTACCGCGAGATCGGTGAACGCCGCACCTTGATTCGTAAACCCGGGTCCGCGGCGATCCGTCGCGCGAGTTCACGTCACCGTGTCGAGCTGCTCGGCGGCCCGGTGACAACGGTGATCGTTACCGGACCCCGCCACCGGGCCTGGGGTTTCTGGTGCCCGCAGCCCTTGCACTGCGCACGTTTCGTGCCCTGGCAAGAGTTCGGCCTGCGCGGCTGCGGGGAGCCCACCGACGCTGCGGCGTTCACGGACACCCACGTGCGGCACCGCAGGTGATGCGGCGATCGCCATGACCGCAGACCGCAGACCCAAGGTCCTCAGCGACCAGGCGCTGCGGAGGTTCTTCGCCGCCTGTGGCTATCCGGACCCCGCCACTGTCAGTCAGGAGAGGACAATATGGGTCGCAAGATGGGTCGCAAGCGACCGCAGGATCCCAATCAACAGGATCTGTTCAGCATCTTCGAGGAAGCAGGCGACGACGATGATCGACCCCGAGATTTTCAAAACGGTGCAAACCGTCTACTCGACCGATCTGAGCCTGCCCGAGGAGTGGACACCGCAGCAGCGCAACGAGTTCCTGACAGCCGAAGCGGACAAGATCAGCTCGATGGCGGCCAGTATGGCCGAGCAGCTGTGGGAGCAGGCGATCGCGATGTGGATTCGCCACCGCAACGGTCAGACGCCCAGCCACGCGACCAACGTGGCGTTGTTGGCGTCGGCCAGGAAGCAGGCGGCACAGACGGTGCTCCACAACGAACTCTACGAACTGATCGCGACAGACGACACCCCGCAGGCGTGGGAGATCCCCACCCCGATCCTGGACCGATCTCAGGTCGGATGGGAGCAGCGCTGGACAAACCCGGTGTATCAGAGCGAACCCAGCGAGAACCTCGAAGCTCTGATCGACCGCCTGTGGCCCGCCCCGGACTTTTCGGGGCCGTTCCGGATCAAGGCGGGCTACCTGACGGCGGCGCGGGCCGAGGACGGCCTGCCGCTACCCGAGGGCCGCGAGGACCCGCTGACCGCCGAGTTGGCGCAGATGATTTACCTGGACCTCCGCACGGACGGACTGCCGCAGCGGTAGCCGCGGCAGCCTCACTGTTCGACGACTTCACCGACACCGCCACCGTGACAGCGTCTTTCGTCGACGCGGCCGATCCTGTGGCCGCCGAGGTTGCGACGCCCCGGCCGCCTGCGCTGGCGCCGGCCGAGGTGCCCGAGGAATTCCTCAGCGCCACGGACTTCCCGGCCAGCACCGAGGTCCTGGTCCCCTCTGGCGCCAAAGCGCGCGCCCGCGCCAACATCGCCGCCATCGAGCTGGTGCACACGCTGCGCGACGCGCAACGGCCAGCAACACTGCCCGAGCAGCGCATCCTGGCCGCGTGGTCTGGCTGGGGCGCCATACCCCACGTGTTCGACCCACACGCCGAGGACTTCACTGCTGAGCGCGCCCGGCTTGCCGGCCTTCTCACCTCTGAGCAGTACCGTCGCGCCCAGGCCTCCATACTCAATGCCCACTACACCGACCCCGCGGTAGTCTCTGCGATCTGGGATGCACTAGGTGCGGCGGGTTTTTCCGGTGGCCGTGTGCTCGAACCGGGTTGTGGAAGCGGCACATTCATCGGTCACGCCCCCGAAGGCGCCGCCATGGTCGGTGTCGAAGCCGACGACATCACCGCGGCGATCGCCGCGCTGCTCTATCCTTCCTCTCACGTCCGCCACGAAGGCTTTGAAAGTACCCGCGTCCCAGATGGCACGTTTGCCGCCGCGATCGGCAATGTTCCCTTTGGCCGCTACGCATTGACCGACCCGGTGCACAACCCGCGCCGTCACAACATTCACAACCACTTCATCATCAAATCGTTGGCCCTGGTCGCGCCCGGCGGTTACGTCGCCGTCGTGACCAGCCGGTACACGATGGATTCGGTGAAAACGGCTGCCCGCGAGGATATTGCAGCCACCGCCGACCTGATCGCCGGCCTGCGGTTGCCCTCCCAAGCGTTCAGTCGAGTCGCGGGCACCGACGTTGTGACTGACCTCTTGATCTTCCGTCGCCGCGAGCCCCATGTTGAAGTCAGCCTCGACACACTCGATTGGATCAACGCAGAACCATTTGAACTGGTCGACCCCTTAAGCGGTGACCGCGACGAGCTTCCCGTCAACGCCTACTTCGCCAACAACCCGGAGCGGGTGCTCGGCGCCATGGAGCTCGGTCGCGGCCTGCACGGCTCAGCCCAGCTCGCTGTCACCGGCGTCACCGCTGGCCTGTTGTCCAATCAAATCCGGGGCTACCTCCAGCCGCTGATTGCTGCGGCGGTAGCCCGAGGGCACGCGCTGAGCGCGCGCCGTGAGGACCTGACAGCCTGTGCACCCACACTGTTCACCCCGGGGCTACGCGTACCGGACACCCAGTTCGCCGACCCGCCGCGCTATACGCTGCGCTACAACGCTGCGACCTCCAGCATCGACTACTGGGCCGGCCACAGCTGGGAAGACAACAACACCCCCAAAACCCTCATCGAGGAAACCCGCGAACTCATCGCGCTGCGCGAGGCCGCCACCAAACTCATTGCCGCTCAGCGCGACGGCGAACCCGAGCAGGACCGTGTTGCGCTGCGCGCCCATCTGAACACCCTCTACGACAACTATGTGCAGAATCGCGGCCCGCTCAACCGGTTCGTATGGGTCAGCCGAACCCGCAGTCAAAAAGAACAGGAGCGACGATTCGCCGCCCAGGAAACCAAATGGCGTGAAAAGGAAGGCGAACCGGGACGGCCCTACACCGGTCGGGCGCCCGCCGAGGAAATCGAGACGTGGGAAGCCAAGGCTGCCGAGCCGCCAGCGCCTTTCAAAAAGTTCCGTCACCTCGATGGCGGAATGCGCTATGACCCCGGCTGGGCTGACGTTTCGTCGCTGGAGCTCTTCGACGAAGCCACCGGGACCGCCGTCAAAGCGCCCATCTTCACCCGCGACGTACTCACCGCCGCCGTCGAACGCGCCACCGCCGATACGCCCGAAGAAGCCCTGGCGATGAGCCTTGATCGCACCCGCGGTGTCGACATCGACCTCATCGCCACCCTGCTCGGAGTCGGCACCCACGACGCCCGGGCGTTGCTCGACGGCTTGGTTTACCCCAGCCTGGAGGACCCCGACGAGTTAGTCCCGGCCACCAACGCCCTATCAGGCAATGTGCGCTCCAAACTCGCCGCCGCCGTCGCTGCGGCCGACACCAACCCGGTCTACGAGTCCTACGTCGCGGCGCTGCGCGAGGTTCAACCCGAGCCGCGTGAGGCCGAGGACATCAAGGTCCGCCCCGGCGCCCCCTGGATTCCCGCCGCAGTCGTGGCCGCCTTCGCGGAGAAGACTTTCGGTGTGCAGGGCGTCAAAGCCGAACACATCGCGGGCCGCTGGACAGTCGATGTCGTCAACTACAAGCGGCGCGGCCGCCTCATGACCGAGGAGTGGGGTCTAGAGCACCGCCATTTCGACGCCGTGAGTCTGCTTGAGGCGCTCTGCAACTCCAAACCCGTCGTCATCACCACCGAAGGCGGTGATGACGACGCTCAAGCCACCTTCGCCGCGCAAGCCAAGTGCACGAAAATCGCCGAGGAATTCAGTCGTTGGCTGTGGTTAGACGAGCAACGCCGAGACACCCTGGTCACCGAATACAACAGGCGCTTCAACTCCCTGCGCGCCCCAGCCTATGACGGCAGCACGCTGCGCCTGCCCGGCATCTCGGATCAGTTCACCCCCCACATCTATCAACGCAACGCGGTGGCCCGAATCATCAACGAGCCCGCCACCCTTCTCGACCATGTCGTCGGCGCCGGAAAAACGGGCACCATGCTCATGGCGGCGATGGAGCTGCGCCGTCTCGGCCTGGTGCGCCAGCCGTGGATCGTGGTGCCAAACCACATCATTGAGCAAGTCGGGCGCGAAGCCAAGCAATGGTACCCGGGAGCTGACGTCCTCCTGGGAGCCTCGGCCACCACCGCCGCCGGTCGCCGCCGCTTCATCGCTCAAAGCGCGACCAGCGAGTGGGACATTGTGATCGTGCCCGAATCCGCATTCACGGTCATCAACGTCTCCGACGATGTCCGCACCGCCTACGTGGAAGGCCAGCTCGACGAACTACGCACCGCCCTAGAGAACGCCACGATCGAGCGCAGCCAGAAGGCCATCATGCGGGCGATCAAGACCACACAGGCCCGGCTGGAGAAACTGCTGGCAGCAGAGACCAAAGACGTCGGGCTGCGCTTCGAGGAATCGGGCTGCGACTACCTTTTCATTGACGAGGCCCACATGTACAAAAACAGGCAACGCCTCTGCAACATCGAAGAACTGAGCTACACCGACCCGGCGAAACGCACCGAAGACCTCGCCCTCAAACTCCAAGTGCTGCGCGAGCGGCGCCACGACGAGGCCCGCCGCCGCGGCATCCCCGAACATGCCGTCGTCGAACGCGTCGCCACCTTCGCCACCGGAACGCCGATCGCCAACTCGCTCGGAGAGCTGTATGTCATGCAGACCTATCTGAGGCCCGATTTGCTGAAATCTGCCGGGGTAGCCGACCTCTCAGACTGGGGTGCCGCGTTCACCGCCACCCACACCAGCACCGAAGCCAACTCCACCGGAACCAAGCTGCGCACCGTCACCCGGGTCGGCAAGTTCACCAACCTGCCTGAACTGCTGGCGCTGACCAACGCCTACACCGACGTGGTGACCCGCGACCAAGTGCCGGTATCCCTGCCCGAACTGCGAACCGGCGCCCGCCAGATCGTCAGCCTGCAACCCGACATCGAACTGATCGACTTCATCTGCGATCTGGGTTGGCGCGCAGACCATACCGACCCCAAGGCACCCCAACGCGACAACATCCTCAAGATCAGTACCGATGGACGCAACGCCTCCCTGGACCCACGCCTGGCCCACCTCGGTGCCCCCAAGCGCAGCCGAGCCGCCGCAGTCGCCGAACGTGCCATGGACGTTCACCTACGCCATGCAGACCGGCAATACCGCGACCGCGACACCGGCGAGCTCCTCCCGCTGCGCGGCGCCCTGCAACTGATGTTCTGCGACCGAGGGACACCGTCGAAAGATCCGCACAAGTTCACCATCTACCAGGCGATCAAGGATGAACTCATTTCTCTGGGGATGCCCGCACACGCGGTGCGGTTCGTCCATGAAGCGCGTAACCCCGCCGCACTTAAAGCGCTATTCACGCAATGCAACCGGGGAGAGGTGTCCGTGTTGATCGGCAGCACCGAAAAAATGGGCACCGGCACGAACGTGCAGACGCGTCTGGCTGCCCTCCATCATGTCGATGTGCCCTGGCGGCCGGCGGACCTCGAACAACGCGAGGGACGGATCTTGCGCCAAGGCAACCAAAATGCTGAGGTCGACATCTTCACCTATGTCACCGAGTCCAGCTACGACACGGTGATGTGGCAGCGAGTCCAGGCCAAAGCGCTGTTCATCGAGCAGCTGCGCCGCAAAGAAGTCATCGACACCGAGATTGAGGACCTGGGCGGCGGCGACATCGGCGCCGCAGCCGCCCAGACGAAGGCCATCGCCACCGGAGACCCCCGCTACCTGCGCCAGGTCGAACTCGACGATGCGGTGCGTCGCGGAACCGCCCTAAAACGCGCGCACCAACAATCCGTGCGCAACCGTGACTGGCAGGTGCGGGTGCTTCAGAAGGCGATCCCGGCCAAACAGGCCGAGATCGAACAGATCGCACCGGCCGCGCACGCCGCCCAGTCGCGCGCAGACACCGCCCACCGCATCACCATCGGCGCAGACACGTTCCCCGACCGGCCCGCCGCCGCAACAGCTCTGACCGCCGCGTGTCGCCGCGCCTACCTGGCCGGCAAAGATCGCGGCGCATCCCGCTACGAACCAATCGGCGTAGCTATCAACGGAGTTGACGTCCTGGGCGCCCGCGACCTCAGCCACGACATGCTGCTGCTTCGCCTGGCCGTGCCCTCGCGCACCACCGAAATAGAAGCCGCCGAACTGCACACCGCTGCGGGGTCAGGCCTCGGCCACGACGTCACCGGCCCCAAACAGCTCGGCCTGCTGCGCAGGCTCGAAAATCTGTACACCGACCTGCCCGCGCACGCGTTGCGCCTACACCGCGAACAGCAGCGCCAAGAGGCCGAACTCGACGACCTGTTGGCCCACCCGCCAGGCCCCTTCGAGCACGGCATCGAGCTCGAGGCCCAAGAAGCCGAACTGGCCGCTCTCACCCTGAAGCTACGCATGGCCGCCGAAAGCGAGGAGGGCAAAGCCAAAGCCGAGGCAGCCGGGAAGCGCATGAAACAACGCGGACGCGAGCCCGGCTGGAGCCTCTACCTCAACCCCACCCCGGCCGTCGTCGAAGAACTCGGGTACCCCAACGCAGACGCAGTACGCCGCGCCGTGCGCAACCGCGAACGAATCGCCCTACACCAGCACCAGCGCGAACTCGATCCCCGTGAACGCCACGACCACGACCGCAGTCAGGACGAAGACGGCCCCAGTATCGGCCTCTAGCTCGGCGCCGCCGCCCCGAACTTCTGGATTGCCGATAGCAGCGCCGCGGCCACCCGAATTGCCGATTGTTGAGCGTCATCGGCGACCTGCTTGGCCTCCACGGCCTTCATCTCCAGGAAATCCGCGAGCTGCTGGCGCCCCGCAGGTGTCCTCAAACTGGGCTCCAACCCCTCCAGGGCGGCGCTGACCTCTTGATGGATACGCTCAAGCTGCGCCCGCGACGCTGCGTCGGCGGTGTGCGCGTCGTTGAGGGTTGTGACCAGCACACGATCAGCCTCGACCAGGGCAGCCCGGGTGCCCTCAATGGCCACCGCGGCGTCAGCGGCGGCGGCGGCCCCGCTACCGCTATCAACCGACGACACTGCTAGCTCCACCCACTCTTGCAGCGGCTGCAAAGGGGCCCGGACGCCGCCCGGTTGCCCCTGGAGGCCACCCAACTCACCGACACTTGTCAGCAGGTCATCGACCTGTTGTTCCCAAAACCCCACACAGCGACGATAAGCCCTCCTAGTTCCAACTCGCTACAGATACAGGCGACTCACAGCAATACCTGAAAGCATTAGCGTGTTCAGCGATTGTCTGAAAAGAGGCGAGCAAGGAGCGACATGATGGTCAAGACCAGCGCAATGATGGCTGCCGCCGCCGCGGCCGCAGCCGCATTCTGGACGTTCAGCGTGCCGATTGCCGCCGCCGATGAGACAGTGACGACCACTCTGGGCCAGCCCGCCGAGATCGCCGACGGGACAGTCAAGCAGGCGTGGACCATCACCGGGCTGCGGCCCAGCGCCGACGTCATCCCCTACACGGTGCAGGGCACGCTGTGGGAAGCCGCCGCCGCCGACACCGCCCTGCAGGGCGACGTGATACCGATCATCCCCAACCTCAGAGCACGGGCGAGCGACGGCGCCACCTATCCCGTGTTGTGGACTGTCGCGACCCCGCAAGGGGTGAATCCTGCGACGCTCGCGGCTGGGCAGACAA
Source organism: Mycolicibacterium sp. (assembly GCA_050175175.1). Taxonomy (GTDB): domain Bacteria; phylum Actinomycetota; class Actinomycetes; order Mycobacteriales; family Mycobacteriaceae; genus Mycobacterium. Next base: position 102,470 of record JBFXJE010000014.1, read on the forward strand.
CCGCGGGAAAAATCTACTTCGACGTGACAGGTCCCAGCCCCGACAGCGTTCTGTACTCCGATGGCGCGCGGGACCTCGCGTTGTGGGTCCAGCCCCCACCACAGCCAGCCGCGGCCGGCGGCAGTGGAAGCGCCACGGCCGTGTCTCCTTCGGTCGCCGGCTCGACGGGAGCCGCTGAATCAGGGGACCTACCCGTGCCTGCCGGTAGCCAGGGCACCCCGTTGCCTGCCGGTAGCCAGGGCACCCCCGCAGAAGCCCCGGCAAGCGAAGGCACCCCCGCAGCAGCCCCGGCCGGAAGCCAGGGCACACCAGTGGCAGGTACTCCCGCGCCTGCGGCCAGTCAGGGGACGCCCGCAGCTACCCCCGCACCCACCCAAGGAGCCAACACCACCGTGGACGGAACGCCAGCCACACCCGCGACACCCGTTGTGCCGCAAAGCAGCTGAGCCCAGCGCCCGGCACGTCACCTGGCCTCGGCTAGGAGTGAAGGGACCACCAGGCGAAAAGCTCCTCAACGGTCACCCCAGCGGTTGCGCCCTGCACGACACTGACAAATAGCGCGTTGTCGGTGGTGGTCCACGCCACGATCGGAGCACCCTGATGAACCCCACACGCCAGGGTCCCGCTGACCACCTCCGGGGTGGCGTTACGCCGCCACGCGCCTGGACTGGCGATATTGCCTGGACAAACGAACACCTTCGAATCGTCCAGAATGGCGGTGAAAGCAGTGTCCAGTGCAGCTGAACTGGGCAGCAACTCATGGGTAACCGTTGCCGACCCAGCACCGGGAGCCAACGTGACCGAGCACCGCAGCGCTGCCTGCGCACCATCAGAGGGGGTCACAGGTTTGCAGGAATCCGGGGGATAGCCCGGGGGAAGCGCCCGCACCAAGCGGGCCTCAGCGTCGGGGCTGCGCGGCGGGGTCGACGGCGATGACGATCCCTGCGTGGGGACCATGCGAGTTGTCGTCTCCGGTGTCGGCGAGCCCCCGCCCGCCGAATCATTGCCAGGGCTCGACGTCAGCCACGCCAGGCTGGTGACGACGATCGCCACCCCGGCCACAGCGGCGCCCGCCACCCGAATCATCCGGCCACGTTCGTGGCTGTGCCAACGCGACGACAATCCCCCGATGAGATCGGTGACCCGACTGCCGGCAATCGTCGACGCCGCAGCAGCGCGACCGGGTGCAGGCTCCGGCGGCGAGGGCCGGCCGCTGTCTTGCACCGACCGCTGCCGTGGCGAAGATGGCGGCTCGACATGAGGTTCAGCGGTGGAGCAGTGGGCAACTTCCTGCACCGGTGTCGTTGCGGGCGGCAGTTGCAGGGCCGCGGCAGCGGCGAGGGCAAGCGACTGTCCGCTATCAAAGCGATCCCGCGGATCTTTGGCCAAAGCGCGGGCAATGACGGCATCCATGGCAGCAGACAGCCCGGGCACACTATCGCCGACTCGCGGCGGGGGGTCGTGCAAATGGCGGGCGATGACCGCTGCAGTGTCGCCATCGCCGGAAAACGGTGTGCTCCCGGTGAGTAGACGAAACAGACTGCACCCCAACGAGTAAATGTCGGCCCGCCGGTCGACCGGGCGACCGGATAACACTTCCGGGGCGGCGTAGGGGAGCGTGGCCACGACCGACCCAGTTGTCGGCTCGGGTTCGCCGATGATATGCGCAGTTCCGAAGTCGCCCAACAGGACTCGCCCGTCATCGGACAGCAGGAAATTAGCCGGCTTGATGTCGCGGTGGATCACCTGATAACTGTGCGCGTAGTCGATCGCCAGGGCGATAGCGCTGATGATGTGCACCGCCCGCTCAGCGGAAAGACGCCCCTGCCGCAGGGCGGCACTAGCGTCGATACCCTCGACATACTGCATGGCGATCCACAGCAGCCCGTCGTCGGCGCCACGGCGGTGGATCGCGACAATGTTCGGGTGATTCAGTCGGGCCCCGACATCGGCTTCGCGGACAAACCGATCCCGCAACTCCGCGTCGTCCATCATGTCGCGGTCGGCCACTTTCAGCGCTTCGTAGCGAGGCAGGTCCGGGCTGCGCGCCAGATAAACGGTACCCACCTGTCCGGTGCCGATGACGCGCTCAATTCGGTAGCCCGCCAGCCTCGACCCGATCTGCAGCACGGTCACAAATCTAGCGGTGCATGAGTCAGGCATTCGGCCGCATACCTCGCCCCGAAACGTATCCTGCGACAGATGCGTCTGCGGCGAGACGCGAGACGGGGAGTCGAGTGGTAGTCGTCGTGACCTGTGTAGCCCCCCGGAGATAGCCCATCTCAGAGCTCGAAAACCAACTTGGGCACCACGTTTTCTAAAGCAAGGGGAAAACCGGCACGCCGAGCTGGACTTACTGTCGGGGATCTACTGTAGAAGGGACTGGAAAAGCGCGATCGCGGCGCATACGCCGGTCGCTGTGAGGTACCTCGATGTGCTGGAGTTGTGAAATGCAATGCAGGCCCAGGAAGGAGAAGGGCCGCTCCGTCCTGCCGCGGCAAGCGGAACCAGACGATCAACTCGTCCAGACAGGCCCAGATTCGACACGGGTGAAAGGACCGTGCATGCCCGAGCAGCGGGCCAGCGACCAGATTACGAATAGCGGCAACGCAGCGGAATCACAGTCTGCCGAAGCCGCGATGGGCCCGCGTGGCAGCGATGGCGACGCGCCTGGTGCCTCGGGGAAGCACGGGTGCAGTGTTGAGGCCTCGGGCGGCGACACTTCCACCGTCCCAGTCCGAGCCGCAAGTGCGGGCATCACCGTCGATACTGCACCGCCCGCCGATGCGGGCAATATTCACCAGACCACCGCTGGGGTAAACCGGGGCACTGCGGCTCTCGATCCCGAGCAGCCCCGGACTCGCACCACCAGCGGTCGGTCCCGAAAGCGAGGATTGTTGGTGCTGGCCGCCCCACTGGCAGTATTGGCGCTGCTCTACCTCGCCGACTTGATCGCGAGTTCCGCAACGGTACCCCGCGGCGTGACCGTGGCAGACGTACACGTCGGCGGCCTGGGTTTAGACGAAGCGGTGCTGCGCCTGCGCGCTGAGATCGAACCGCGGACCGCGCGACCGATCCCGGTCACAGTCGGGATGATTCGCAAAGAAATCGACCCGATGAGCATCGGGGTGTCTGTCGACTGGAAGGACACGCTGGCCCAGGCTGGTTCCCAGCCACTCAATCCGATCACACGCATCGCCTCGTTCTTCACCGCGCGGGAGGCCAGAATCGTTTCCTTTGCGGACAGCCAGGCACTGCGGGCTTCACTGGAGGAGCTAGCGCCGATCGTGGACAAGGCCCCCGTCGAGGGCTCGGTGCGCTTCGACGATGGCGCGCCGGTTCCAGTCGACCCGAAGGCCGGCTCTCGGCTCGACGTGAACGCCGCAGCCGAGGTGTTGCTGCGCGACTGGGCGACAGGTGTAGCCGTGGCGCTGCCGGTTGTCGAGGTGGCACCCAACACCTCGGCCGAGGACGTCGCGACCGCGATCGATCAAGTCGCCCGCCCTGCTGTCTCTGCGCCCGTCACGATCCGCGGTGAGGGCGGCATAGAGGGCACGCTCAACCAGGACATTATCGCTGAGGCGCTGACATTTCGCGCCGAGGACGGCCGGCTTGTACCGGAGATCAATCAAGTACTACTAATTGAGACGCTCCGACCGCAGCTCGCCTCCTCGGAACGCCCGGCCCGCGACGCGAGCTTTGACCTAACGTCCGGTACGCCAGTCGTCGTGCCGTCGCGCGACGGCCTTAGTGTCGATTACCAGGCCACCCTGGCCGGCCTGCTCGCCGCGCTGACCAGAACTCAGGAGCGCACGATGGCCGCTGTCTACGCCGACCTGATCCCCGCGATCACCACCGCGGAGCTCGAGAAGCTCGGCATCATGGAAGTCATCGGCGAATTCCAGACCGGCGGATTCGCGACCGACTCCGGAATCAACATCAAGCGCGCCGCCGCGCAGATCGACGGAACATTGGTCGCGCCGGGCGAGACCTTCAGCCTCAACGCTGCGACGAACCCACGGACTGCCGCGACGGGCTACGTTCAGGCGGGCATCATCGAGAACGGTCGGCCAGCCCGCGGCATGGGCGGCGGTGTCTCCCAAGTGGCCACCACGCTGTTCAACGCGGCCTACTTTGCCGGCATGGTCGACGTCGAACATCAGGAGCACAGCTTCTATATCCATCGTTACCCCGCCGGCCGTGAAGCCACGGTGTTCGGTGACATCATCGACGTCAAGTTCCGCAATGACGGCCCAACGGGCGTGCTGATCCAGACCGCGTGGACCCCTAGCACAGTAACCGTGCGGCTATTCGGCACCAAACGCTACGACGTCACGTCGTCTCAGGGTCCGCGGACCAACCCGACCAGCCCCAGCACGGTCACCATCCCAGCCGGCCAACCATGCAGCGCCAGTGCGGGATCACCGGGGTTCACCATCACCGACACCCGCACACTGCGCGAGATCACGACTGGGGAGTCGCGCACTGAGACGCGCACCGTCCGGTACAACCCGTCACCGAAGGTCATCTGTACGGGGTGACTCCAGGGCGCTCAGGTCAGCGAAAACGCCTCAATCCCGCGGCAAGCACTATTCCAGTCGATACAGAGTGTCCCTGGTTGCGGCGTATGCGTTCGTTGCGTCGGTCGTCAGGGCTTCGACACGGCCCACGAAGCCGGCGTTGCGCCAATCGCGCCCGTCTTGCGATTGCCAGGCATTGCCGAAAGTATCGACACCCCACAGCGCGTCGCGGGCTCCGGCGACCATCGCCAGGGACGGCGCCTCGGGCACCGCGCTGAAGGACAACCCGGCGTCCTCACTGAACTGCAGACCCGCATCGGTCACCGCCCACACGCCGCGATCGGTGATCGCCAAGGACGAGGCCGCGACGGCGGCCCCAGGTGCCCAGTTCGCGCCGCCGTCGTTGGAGACTCGCAACCCGCTCGCGGTGTCGAACCCGACAAGGAGCCGGTCTGTTGCCGCCAGTGCGTGAAAGTCGACCTCACCAGCCAGCGAGCGGGTCACCCAGGTGCGTCCTCCATCGGTGCTTGCGCGAAGTCCGAGCGGGTTAGCCGCCGAACTAGACCGGCCAGGATGCCCGGAGGAGAACAATGCGCTGGTGCCCGGAACTCCCGTCAAGCCCATGAAGTCGTCATCGGACTCGCCAACCCGGTTCACCGCGCCCGTACCTGGATCGAGGGCGAACAGCCCATCGTGGGTGCCCGCTAACACAACCCCGCCTGCATCGATATGCAGTCCGTGAATGTGGGCCAAGGCCGGGCTGAGCGTTGTCGCGCCCACTATCGCGCCGCCATCGGCGCTCGTAGGCGGGGCCGATGTTTGGGGCGCGGCCGTTTCAGCACTCAAGCTGCAACCAACCACCGCCACAGCGAATACCGTGAGGACGCCATATATGACAAAGGTCCTCCACGATCGTGCTGGTTGCATCTTTAGTCGCCTCCTTTCGGCCCGCGCGTCGGCTCATTGTGGCCGATGAACCCGCCCACCTCCTGACCGCAATAGTAGAGACTGTGGGGATCGCTCCATGGGCCCCTACCCTGGGCTCCCAGCCAAGGAGCAGTCCGCATCCTCGGGACACACATCACACGAGAGCGATTCCATTGATGAACGCTGCCGATGCGAGGACAAGACTGGGCGACACAAAGCAGGCCCTCATCGAAACCTCCCAATTCCGAACCGAATTCGAATTGGTAATCATAGAAGCAGTTCGTAGGACTGCCTACTGGTCGCGGTCTTTGGTCCTAAACGCAAGATGTCGCGCGGTGTCACGACATGCTCCGTTCACCGAATAACCCACGAAGTGCGATCGATGGGAGCGGGTCACGTCAACGACTAGCTCATTGCTACCGACAGTGGGGATCTACGGCAGCCAGAACGACGGTCAGAGGCGACGATCTCGTTGATTCTCCGCTGCCATCAGCAGTGAAAAGAGCCCGACGGAGCGGCTGCCCGCAACGTTTACCAGAAGGGCGAAAAGGATTAGGGCTACCGCGAGGACCGTGCACGAGCGGGCCGCCCGGGATGTCGAAGGGACGCAAGACATATGTGGCGAAGGTCCGTGCAACGATTTGCCGACGCACTGACGTCGGAGTACTGACGGGGGCATGTGACCTCCCCAGGATCACTCTGCCCTTAACTCGCATAACCGTGGACCAACAACACGGGTACAGATCTGTTGGACGCACTCACGGGGAACACGCCATGGGTTGTTCCAACCAATAACCAGCATTGAGCAATCCGGCCGCAGCAACAGCCACCGGCACAGGCGGCCAGCGGCAAATCCCCTACCCGCTGCGGGGCGGTCCCCACCGGGACTGCCCCTACCCGGCTTGCGAAATAGGCTGTACAACAGCGCCATCGAAGCGAGCGTCGGTGATGGTCACCGTGCCCGCTGCTAGGTCGGCTTCACTTCTGTCGCTCCCCGAACCGACCCCGTGCACCTTTTGTCGTCGAGACGCAGTGCCCGAACGTCATCCCGCCGACGTTGTATGTAGTGACCGTCATCGTTTTCACCATTCTTGGCCGCCACCATAATATACCCCATGGGGTATATTATGGTGGCGTCATTCCGGGCTTGCGTCCGGTCGGCGCAACTGAGGGTCTGAACATCCGAATTCCTCGAGCCTCAATGGGAGATTGAGCCACTGTTGCTTCGTTCTTGCCCAAGGTGGGGATGTCGTTGCGGGGAAAGTAGACGTGGCCGGCTTTGCCTCGCGCGGTGTGGGGGACGCCGTCTGTCTGCGGCCATCATTTTGAGGATGTCGGTGGGGAATGCCCGCACAGCTCGGCGGCTTCCGACAGCTTGGCCAGGTCGGGCTCACTCACCGGCGTGTTCCGTTCCTTCGCGACGCGGCCTTGGGTCGCTCTTGCCTGGTGGGTTCTTGCGTGGTGCGGAGCGTTTGGCCGGCGGGGGAGTAGGGGCCGCGAGTTGGCCGCGTAGCGCCTCGGTGGCCGCCGATGCCACCGCGAGGGCCTCGGTGAGCGCGTGCACCCGATCGTCGGCGCTGCGTTGCGCTTGTGCGAGCTGTTCAGCATGCGCCTGTCGCTGCAAGTCTCGCTCGGCGTGGGTCTCGTCACGGAACCGCTCCAGGGCGGCCCGGTCATGCTCGGCGGCCCGGCGGGCACTGTCGACCTCAGCGCGACTCGTGGCCAGCTCGACGCGGATTGTTGCCGCTTCGGCGATCGCCTGCTGGGTGGCCTGGTGAGCGGCGTCGATTTCGGCCTGCAGCCGTTGACGCGCATCGTTGGACTCCCGGCGGGCCGCATCCAGTTCATGGCGCAGTTGCGCCGCGGTGTCCCGCTCGCGTGCCGCCTCCGAATCAGATGCGTGGCGAGCAGCGACCGCCGCCGCGGCCTCCATCCGGGCCGTCGATGCGTCTTGTTGCGCTTGCTCCACCGCGGCATCGCGCTGCGCCAAACGCTGCGCGTTCTCCGCGGCCGCGTCGGCCACCTGCTGCTCGGCGCGGGCCACCGCGGCGTCCACCTCGGCCCGAACAGCCGTGATCTCGACCTGGGTTTCCTCCCGCACCCGCGCCAGTTCGGCCGCGGATTCCTCAGCGAGCATGTCCGCTTCTTCGCGGTCACGTTCGGCCTGCTCGGCCCGGGCCTCGGCAACGCGGGCCGCACGCTCGGCCGTGGCGGTCCGGCGCTCGGCATCGGTGATCTTGCTCAAGGCGTCACGGTGCGCGTCCTCGACCTCTGCGCCGGCCGCTTCGAGGTCCCCAGCGGCCTGCACCACCGTCGCCAGTTCACCGAGGTAAGAGCGCATGTCATCAAGACGGCCCGGCAGCTCAGCCAACCGCTGATCAAGCGTCGCCCTCGCCATCGACACCGGCGCGGCGGTCCCGGCTTCCTCCTGCACGGTCACCCCGCCCTGCTGGTGGGCCCGGCGGGCCTTGAACGCCGAGGCGCGATTGTGGATAGGCCCACCGACGTCATCGGCCTGCTCGCAATACCGCGACGGTCGGCCGGTCGCGGGGTCTGGGCGGCGAGGCCGCGCGCACCCGGGGTAGCTGCACCGCTCCCGATCATGCCGGATCTCCGCGATGGCGTCAGTCTCGCTCATACGGCCGATCTTACGAGTTTCGTCGCCCTTAGACAAGAACGAAACGTAACGAAACGAAACATACGTAACAAAACGAATGCCCTGGCAGTTGCAGGCTGTCGGCGACCGTCGGTACCCGGACATCAATGCTCGATGAAGTCCTGCGCTCGTGGGGGAATACCGCTTCGGCGATCACCCCGCCGGTCGCGGCGGTGACCAGCGCTAACGAGTGGGTGGGCGGCGTGGAGCGCCGCGCCGCGGCGCAACTAGCTTTCCTGGATTCGATGGCCCGGCTCACACCGTGACGCGGTAAGCAACCATTGTCACATCAATCCCTTCCGTCACAATAGACACAACAGTCTGCAAACAGGCTTTAGTCGTTGTCGTGTTACGTTGTCGGCTGTGTCGACGCGTGGTCACCGCAGTGCTTGGGCCGTCGGTGCCCGCGCTGCTGATGCGCGGCGCTGGATATTGATAGGTGCGCCGCTGATTGCGCTGCTAGCTGTCGCCGTGGCCTGTCTGCCGGCTCTCAGTAATGTCGTTGGTGCACACAGCCACGTTGCACACCCCGCCGGGACACTGCACAGCAGCCACGGCCACGGCCACGGTGATGGCCATGGCTACACCCACGGTGAGCCCGTCACCCCCGCGGAGTATCTCGCGGTGGGTGTAGCCGCGAGGCAGCTCGTTGCCGACCATCCGCATGTCGGTGCGTTGCGCGCGGTTGTTCACCCGGGCGTCGACGGTGTAGTGACCGCTGCCCGCAGCATGAACCCGCTGCGGGTCATTGCCGCATTGGCCGCTATCGCGATCGCGGTCCTCATGGTGGCTGCCGGCACCTGGTTTCGGATGCGGGGACCTCCGATTTCGACTAGGTGGTCCGGCCCGGTGCGCCCGGGGCGGGTCGTCATTTCTGATCTCTGTGTGATTCGTCGCTGATTGCCCGCTGCGCGGGTGTCGGCGATTGCGTCGTGCCCGCAATAGGCATGTCAGCAACCCTCGGCCGCAGATGAGCGGCCTCTCACATGGGAATCGCATCGATGGAGAGCACGGCACTTTCTGCAGCTACATCAGCTATACCGGTGGCATCGTCTGGTGGCACTAGATCCATGGTGGGCAACACGCCGCTGATTTGGATGCCCATCTTTGGCGGGCACGGCGGCGGTTACTGGGCCAAGCTCGAAGGCCATAATCCCAACGGGATGAAAGACAGGCCGGCCCTGCACATGGTTGAGCGGGCCCGTGAACGCGGTGAACTGCGATCCGGGGCGATGATCGTGGAATCCACCAGTGGCACCATGGGATTGGGGCTGGCGCTGGCGGGAATTCTGTATCAACATCCGGTGACGGTGGTCACCGACACCGGCTTGGAACCGATAGTTCATCAGATGCTGCGCGCGTACGGTGCGACGGTCGACGTGGTCACCGAAGCGCATCCGACTGGCGGGTGGCAACAGGCCCGCCAGCAGCGTGTCGCCGAAATCCTTGCCGCCCAACCGGGTTCGTGGTGCCCGGATCAGTACACCAATCCAGACAACGTTGCGGGATATCACGGCCTGGCGACCGAGTTGATCGACGAACTCGGCAGCGTGGATGTCCTGGTGTGCTCGGTGGGCACGGGCGGTCATTCGGCTGGGGTGGCGCGCGTGTTGCGCCAGCACAATCCGCGGATGCGTCTTGTGGGTGTCGACACGGTGGGGTCCACTATTTTCGGGCAACCCGCTGCACCGCGGCTGATGCGCGGTCTGGGGTCGAGTATCTTCCCGGCCAACGTCGACTATTCGGCGTTCGATGAGGTGCATTGGGTGGCACCGGCCGAGGCTGTCGCGTCGTGTCGCATGTTGGCGGCCAATCACCACGCCAGCGGCGGGTGGAGCGTCGGTGCTGTCGGGTTGGTCGCAGGGTGGGTTGCGCGCACCTGTCCGCCGGGTGTGCGGATCGTGGCGATCTTCCCCGACGGGCCGATGCGCTATCACGGCAGCATTTACGACGATGACTACTGCCACCAACGCGGACTCCTCGGAGCAGCTGTGCCCGAGGATCCCGATGTCATCGAAAAGCCCGCGGATCGGGTGGTGAGCCGCTGGACCCGATGTGCCACCGTCACTGATCCGATCGGAAGACCGGAATGATCGCCACCATCAGCCAGTTCCGAACCTTCGATCGGGCCGCCCAGGTGTTGATGGTCAACCAGTTCGGAATCAACGTCGGCTTCTACATGCTGATGCCTTACCTGGCCGGCTATCTGGCGGGGCCGCTGGGCCTGGCCGCGTGGACGGTTGGCCTGATCCTGGGTGTGCGGAACTTCTCTCAGCAGGGCATGTTCCTTGTCGGCGGCACTCTTGCCGATCGGTGGGGCTATAAGCCGCTGATCGTCGCCGGATGTGTTCTGCGCACCGGCGGATTCCTGACGCTGGCCCTAGTAGATACCCTGCCGGCATTGCTGCTCGCTTCAGCGGCAACAGGATTCGCGGGAGCATTGTTCAACCCCGCCGTGCGGGCCTACCTGGCCGCTGATGCAGGCGATCGACGGGTTGAGGCGTTCGCCGTGTTCAACGTGTTCTACCAAGCGGGAATCCTCTGCGGCCCACTGGTCGGATTGGTGTTGATGGGCTTCGATTTCCGGACCACCTGTGCGGTGGCAGCGGCGGTGTTTGCGGTCCTCACAGTGGTTCAGCTGGCCGTATTGCCTGCCGACCGCGTCGGGGCGCGCAGTGAGACCCGGCCGGTGCTGACGCAGTGGCGTGCGGTGATGTCCAACCGCGCATTCTTGCTCTTTGCGGCCGCCATGATCGGTTCCTACGTGCTGACCTTCCAGGTGTATCTGGCCCTGCCGTTGCAAGCCGGGTTGATCAGCAATTCCCAACAGTCCGAAACCATCTTGGTGGCAGCTATTTTCGTGGTATCCGGGGTGATCGCGATCGGCGGGCAGGTCCGGTTGACCCGATGGCTGGGCATCCGGTTGGGTTCCGGACGCAGCCTGGTCGCGGGAATGGGCACCGTCGCAGCGGCCTTCCTCCCACTGTTGATACTGCCCGCTGCGACGACCGCGGGAACCACACCCGCAGTGGTTGCGCTGCTGACTTCGGCGGCGCTGTTGGCGATCGGAACGATCGCCATGTTCCCCTTCGAGATGGACACCGTGGTGAGCCTGGCCGGCGGCCAACTCGTCGCCACCCATTACGGCCTATACAACACCATCGTCGGTATCGGAATTCTGGTCGGGAATCTCGCTACCGGAGCCATTTTCGGATACGCCCACCAGCACCACATGCCGCAACTGCTGTGGGGGCTGCTCACGGTCCTGGGACTGGCCTGCGCAGCAGCGCTGCTAGCACTGCACCGCACCGGGCTTCTCGTCGCCACCACACTGCCGGCGCCGGTATCACCGCCGGAAACCAAATCCGCGTGACACCCCAAAACAGACCACTCTCAAGGGTTTGCAAACGCACGCGCACACCCGGTGGCCGACAGAAAGGAAAGAAACGACCATGACCGAACAACTGAGGATCGCCAGTGGAGCAGAACACCGATGGGGGTGGCCGGTTCTCAAGAATCTACTGCGCGCAGCCGGTGCTCTCTTGCTGGGTGCGGCGGTGGCCTTGCTGGTGAGCCCGCTTGCTGCCGCACATATCAGCGCAGAACTCGATGGTGCCGGACCGGGCGACTTCGGGGTCATCACGTTGGGAGTACCCACGGAGTCGGGTAAGCCGGCTACCACCAAAGTCGAAGTGCGTATCCCGGATGACGTTCAGCTGAGGACCGTGCGGGCCGCACAGGTGGCGGGCTGGGGCATCGACATCACGAAGAGAACGATCCCCCCGATCTACAAAGACGACGGAACGCCAGTCACCGAGGTGGTCGACTCGGTGACCTGGACCGCGCAGGGTCCAGGCATTCCGCCCGGGCAGTTCGGCCAGTTCGCCCTCTATGTCGGGCCGCTGCCAGATGCCGCCACGCTTGCACTGCCCACCGTGCAGACCTTTTCCGACGGCACCACAGAGGATTGGGCTCAAGCAGCGAATGAGGGCGAGGACCCGGAGTTCCCGGCGCCGACGGTGACCATCGGAGCAACAGCGGGCGCGGCTGACGGGTCGAGCACGCTGGCTTCGGTGATTCCCTGGGCCGCCCTGGGATTCTCGGTGATCGCAGTAGCGCTTGGGATATTCGCGATCGACCGTTCCGCGGCGTCGCGTCGATCCACGGACGTGGCCGCCGATGCGTGAGCCGATCCGCAAATTTGCGCTGATCGCGGTTACTGCCGGGGTCATGGTTGCACTGGCGGCCTGCCAGTCCGCGGCGGCGCCGCAAGAGACTCCCAGCGCAGAGACCTCCTCGCCAGTAACAACTTCGGCTCCTTCGACAGGTTCAGCGGCGGCTGAAACGGTGATCGATATCGTCATCGATGACGGGGCGGTGACACCCACCAACGCTCAGGTGCAGGGTGTCGTCGGGCAACCGATAGTGCTTTCGGTCAGCAGCGATGCAGTGGACAGCATGCACGTGCATTCGATCCCGGAACAGGTCTTCGACGTTGCAGCCCGGCCCGATCAGCGGTTCGAGTTCACCGTCGGAATTCCTGGGCGGGTAGACGTGGAACTGCACAACCTGCATCGCACAGTCGTCACCATCGAGGTCCAACCTTGACAGCGGAATTCGGTGGCACTGTCCTCGCCCACGGAGTGGGCGGATCCACAGATCTACCGGTGCCGCTCTCATACGCGCTGATCGGCGCCGCGTGGGCGTTGGCCGTAACTTTCGCGGTGGTTGCCGTCGCGTGGAGATCACCGCGGTTCGATTCGGACAAACCGGGGCACCCCCTGCCGAAGTGGGTGTCGGATGCCGTTGACTCCCCGATTATCCGGTGGATGGCTGCCTCAGCCGCCCTGCTGTTCACTGCCTGGGCCCTCGTCGCAGCGATTTGGGGGCCACAAGGCAGCGGCAACGCGTTACCGGGCGTCTTCTACGTGCTGCTGTGGGTCGGACTGGCCGCAGTGTCAGTTGTCGTTGGTCCGATTTGGCGTGCGATTTCACCGGTGCGCACGATATACCGGCTCTCGGGGATCTCTCGTGGCGGTCGGGCAACCCGGGATGCGCACCGAAAGTATCCGTCCAACTTCGGGTATTGGCCGGCGGTGCTGGGCTTGTTCGCCTTTGTGTGGTTGGAATTGGCGAGTTCGGATCCGGGGTCGCTGACGGCCATCAAGATCTGGATTCTCAGCTATGTAGTCGTGATGTTGTTGGGCGCAAGAGTGTTTGGTTCGACCTGGTTCGCGCGGGCTGACCCCTTCGAGGTGTACAGCGTGACAGTGTCGCGGCTGGCGCCGTTGCGGCGAAACCGTGCGACCGGACGCATCGCCGTGGGGAATCCGCTCGATCATCTGCCCACCATGCCGGTGCGTGCCGGCACCGTCGCGGTGATGGCGGTGCTGCTCGGCTCGACCGCGTTCGACAGTTTCTCTCAGTCGCGCACGTTCAGGGATTTCGTCGACGCCAATTCCGCTGGCGTTCCTTTCCTCGGCGAGCACGGGGGTGCAGCCGTGCTGCGGACGGTGACTCTCTTGCTTTTCGTAGTCGTTGTGGGAGTGACGTTTTCCGTCGCGGCCCGCGCTACGGGCGGGGTAAGTCGTGAGCAACGCCGCGAACTCCCCGGCCGAATGGCACATTGCCTCATTCCGATCGTGGTGGGCTACATCTTCGCGCACTACCTTTCGTACCTGGTGGAACGCGGCCAAGAGACGATCGTGCGACTGGCCGACCCGCTCGGCAGAGGTTGGCAGCTCCTGGCGCTCGATCCCGGCGACGTGCAATACGTTCTTTCGCAGAACCCGACATTGCTATGGACGATCAAAGTTGCCTGCGTTGTCGTCGGACACCTTGTCGGTGTGATCGCCGCGCACGATCAGGCGCTGCGGCTACTACCGGTAGGCCACCAACTCGTCGGACAACTCGCCATGATGCTGACCATGGTCGCCTACACCTTAACCGGGCTATTTCTCCTGTTCGGAGGCTGACAATGCAGGACGAACGGAGAAACGCATGGCTATGAACTTCGGGCACCGGCTGTACTGCAACTCGAACTACTGGGCTAGGACGGTCAAACGCGAGCTGCTGCCCTGGGCGCTCGACGATATCGAGCTCGGCGACAAAGTCTTGGAGATCGGCCCCGGCTATGGCGCTAACTTGCGGGTGCTCGTCGACAAGACTCCAAGCCTGACGTCCGTGGAGATCGATGGGCCGATGGCAGCTCGACTGCAGAACCGTTACGGCGACCGGGCACGCGTCATCAACGGGGACGGAACAGCGACCGGTCTCCCCGAAGCGGGCTTCAGTTCTGTGGTGTGTTTCACGATGCTGCATCACGTTCCGACGCCACCACTGCAGGATCAGTTGTTCGCCGAGGCGTTCCGGGTCCTCGCGCCAGGTGGCGTGTTCGCCGGCAGCGACGGCCTTCACTCGGTTCCGTTCCGGATCGTTCACCTCGGCGATACCTACAACCCGATATCGCCCGACACGCTCCCAGATCGTCTGCGCCAAGCCGGATTCAGCGATATTCAGGTCGACACCAAAGGCCGAGACCAACGCTGGCGAGCCCTCAAGTCAGGTTGACTCAAACCTGCCGAGATCGCGTTCGGTGTGCTCAGCGGTGAGCGAGCTGGCCGCCTCGGGGGTGGATTCGCTGGCCGGCGTATGCACGGGGTCCGCGAGTGAAGTTCCGCGGCGAAAGTGTCGTGTCGCGAACATTTTTCAGGTATCGCCGAGGGCGTCAGCGCGACGAGCATGCTGTAGCCGAAGGCGGCGATGGTGCCGATCGCTATCAGGATGTTCACGTCGGCAGTGCGGTGCCGCAGAGTCGACCGCTTCGGTGGATCGGTCAGCCGGTGTAGAACATCACCGGCCTGATGAGGGCCAACTGGGCCCGCCGGTTCAACGTGAAC
The DNA here is from genome assembly GCA_050175175.1 of Mycolicibacterium sp. Taxonomy (GTDB): domain Bacteria; phylum Actinomycetota; class Actinomycetes; order Mycobacteriales; family Mycobacteriaceae; genus Mycobacterium. The sequence continues at coordinate 117,472 of JBFXJE010000014.1, forward strand.
TCCGGCACCCAACTGCGGCCTAGCAGATCCGCAGCCATGACTGCGAACACCAGGGGTGCGGCAAGGACCGCACCCAGCGCCACTCGCCGTGACAGGGCGCCGTTCTCGGCCCGGCGTTCGGCGAGCTTCGGTGTCCTGCGGATCAGCCGGCCCGGTGTCCGGGGAAACCCTATTGACAGCACTGTCAGTAACGATACATACTTTGGCTGTGGCTACTCGAAGCCGGCGCCGTTTGGCGCCCGAGACTCGGCGCCAGGAGCTGCTGGACGCTTTGGCTGCCGAGCTCGCGGAGACGCAGTGGCATCGGATCAGCGTGCCGATGGTCGTACGCCGCGCGGGCGCGTCCCAGGGGCTCTTCTACCGCTACTTCGGCGATCTGGACGAGGCGTTCATTGCGTTGGTCGATGACCGGATTGTGCCGCGATTGTCCGACATAGGGGGGGGCCGTCTGCGCCTCGACGTCGGGTCTCCCGAGGCGGTCGAGGCGATGTTGACGGGCTGGTTCGAGGGCCTGGCCAAGCTGATGGTCGATGAGCCCCACGTGATCAAGGCGACACTGTTGGCCGCGCCGGCGGGAGCGGGCGCTGCCGCGGACTACTGCGGTGGCCTCCTCGATGAACTTCGGCAGTGGGGTCAGGGATTGCTCGAGCAGGTGAACGGGACGGGTCCCTACCGACAGGTCGATGCCGCGCTGGTCGCCCACATGGTCGTGGGGATGACGGTGCAGTGCGTGTCCACGGGGATAGGCGCCACCGATCCTGCTCGCTGGGCGAGCGAGATGGCGCGCTTCGAGGCTTTCGGGCTGCTGCGCCGTGACGAGCTACGAGAGGAGAATCCATGAGCAACGAACACCGTGGCGAGCCCGAGCGGGGGACGAATCCGGCGAGCAGGTCCTCGCCGGCGAGAACTTCGGGACAGGTGCTGACCGCCACCGGGGTGTGGAAGGCGTATCGGCGGGGTTGGTGGCCGCGGCGCCGGACGTTGCCGGTGCTCAAGGGCGCCGACGTCGCGCTGCAATCCGGCGAGGTCGTCGGGCTGGTCGGGGAGAACGGTTCGGGCAAGAGCACCTTGATGAAGGTCCTAGTGGGTGACTTGGTCGCCGATGCGGGCACGGTGGAAAGAACGCCGAGCGTCGGGTATTGCCCGCAAGTGCCGGTGCTGTACGAACGGCTGAGCTGCGATGAACATCTTGAGCTGTTCGGTGCCGCGTATGGCCTGGACGCCGGTGAACTGGCGCGATCGCGCGAGCAGCTTTACGAGGAACTGGACTTTGCTCGGTTCGCCGAGACGAGGGTCGAGGAACTCTCAGGGGGGACGCGGTCGAAGCTGAACCTGTCGCTGGCGATGCTGCACGATCCGGCGCTGCTGTTCCTCGACGAGCCCTACGCCGGATTCGACTGGGACACCTACCAGCGGTTCTGGCAGCTCACCGCCCAGCGACGCGACGCCGGGGCGAGCCTGTTGATCATCACCCATTTCATCGCCGATGAGGAGCGCTTCGACCGGATCTATGACCTCATCGACGGGCGCACGGTGCCGCGATGAGCGCGGCGCTGAACTTCACTGGCCACTGGCTGGTTGGGTACTGGCGGCGCCCGCTCAACGTGGTGCTGTTGGTCGCGGTCCCGGTGGTCTTCGTGATTCTGTCCGCTGGCGCCTTGGCCGACTTTGCCGACATCCTGGGTGGCGCAGCCGATGTGGGAGACGTGGAGGCGGCCACCGCCGGGTGGGCCGCCGCAGTCCTGGCCGGGGTGGCCGGGTTCTTCCACGTGTCCCAATCCCGTGATGCCGATCGGCGTCTGGCCGCAGCCGGGGCCGGCGCGGGCCCGGTCGTCGTGTCAAGACTGGCGTCGACGCTGACGCTGGCTGCGCTCGCGTCGGCGGGGGCGTTGGTGGCGCTGGCCGTTCGCACCGATATAGCCGGGACGTGGAGGGTCATCGGGGCCACGGCATTGTCTGCATTGATCTACGCGGGGTTCGGGGTGCTGGTGGGCACGCTGGTGCGCTCGGAGATGAACGGATCACTGATCGTGGTGTTCGCCTGGATCTTCGACGTGTTCTTCGGTCCGGCCATGGGAGGCACTGCACCCGCACTCCGGCTGTTCCCACTCCATTTCCCGACTTTGGTAATCGCCGATGTGGCCTCCGGGCATAGCGGCGCCCTCGGTGATCTCGGCCTGTCGCTGATGTGGGCGGCCGGCAGTGTCGCAGCGGCGTCGATGGCGCTGATGGTGACAACGCGCCCCCACGAGCATACGACCCGAGTTGCGAGCCCCGCTCGACGACGGATGACAGTCGCACTCGTTGCGGCTGGTCGCCAACTGCGCCGGATGCCGGTGATGTGGATTCTCATCATCGGGCTACCGGTGGCGTTCATCTCGGCATCGATCGCGGTCACCCCGGATAACCCGACCCTGGTAGAACTCGTGGACAACGGCCAACGGGGACTCTCGATCATCTCCATGGCCGATGTCCATGGAGCGATCATGGTGCCCATCACCATCGGATTCCTGGCCTCCCTGGCCGGGCTTTTCGTGATCCTGGACTCGGCCCAGGCCGACCGGCGGCTGTCCCTCACTCGGTTCCGACGAGGTGAGATCCTGACCGTGCGCTTGACGGTGATCGCCGCGGCAGCACTGATCGCAACGGCGGTCTCGATCGGAGTCACCGCGGTCAGCTTCGATGCGGCGAGCTGGCCGATTTTTGTGGGAGCAAACGTCCTGGTCGCGCTGACCTATGCCACGATCGGTGTGATCGTCGGCCCGATCTTCGGTCGCCTCGGGGGCCTGTACTTGTTGTTGGTGATCCCGTTCATCGACATCGGCCTAGCCCAGAACGCGATGTTCGACGCCGCCCCACCCGCATGGGGCAAGTTCATGCCCGCCCACGGCGCAGTCCGGGTGATGATGGACGGCGCCTTCACGGCAAGCTTCGATGAGACCGGCGCACTGCTCCTAGCGCTCGGATGGCTGGCCGCGCTCACCGCAACCGCCGTGGTGGTGTTCCGCCGGGTCACGGTGAGATGACCATGCACATACGGCCGAATCCATCACCCGACTCTCGGAGCGGCTCGGGGTCTGTCTGACCAGGATGGCTCGACCCCACCAACCACGACAACCGCCAGATCAAACCACGACGAACACCGGCCGCCAGCCGACTGGCGCGCGTCGGTCGAGGGCGGCGTCCGGTACTTCAGTGCGTGAGCGCCGGCGGGCGCCGGTGGCTCAAGCCAGGAAATTTGTACACGGCAAGTTAGTGTGCGCAACGTATTTGGGCTTGGCGCGGCCATGATGCGGTGTTGCGCTATCTGGGGTCTAGCGGGCTTCATCTACGTGAACCCCGCCGGAGTCGAGGGCATCGCCGCACGGAATTCAGATGACCGGGTTGGGGGGATGAGCACCGACTTCGCGCAACCGGATTCGATCGCATCGGCGCTGCGCGACCGAACTTCCACGGGTCTGGGGACGTTGACGTCGTTGGATGAGTCACGATCTCTCTCCACAGACACGTTTAGCGGTGATCCTGGGTGGGAATAGGAATCCCCTTGAGCCACAACAGGATATTTCAGTCGAGAAGAGCGAGGGTATGAGTAAACGATTGTATGGCGACGGAGTTCGGCGGTTAGTCCGTGCGGCTGCTGCGGGCGCTGCGGTGACAACAATGGCATTTGCAGGAGCCGCTGGCGCGGGTGCGCAACCGCCGCCGGATCCATGTTCTCCGGCGGCGGTAATGAGGGCACACGCCTCTGCCATGACCGAGATGGCCGACTATCTGGACTCCCATCCCGATGTACAACAGGCCTTCCAGGATGCCAGGAGTGAGGGCACTCCCCAGGAGCGGCAGACCGCGATGAAGGCATACACCGACAGCCATCCAGACGTGGCGGCCGCCTTCCAGAGCATCCGCCAACCGGTCAAGGATCTGAACGTGAGCTGCGGCCTGCCCCAAGGCATGATGCCCGGCGGCATGGTGGCCCAGGATGGCTTGATGCCCGGCGGCATGATGCCCGGATAGTGAATCGGCTGCGACAGTTGTGGTCGATAACCATTTGTCACGCAGGGGGGCGACGATCGCTTTGCCCACTCCACTAGATTCTGCTCTCTTGCAGGGCAAGGCCTGCGGTCGTTGTGGGCGACACCTCGGTTTGGTTGCTTGGCGATTGGGCGAACACGTGCGGCAGGGCGAATTGCGCAGCAGTTGTTGGCTACGAAGGTCTCGGTCACGATCACTGCCGCCAGCGGGGACACATCCGGTGCCGCAGTGCGTAGGGTGGCACTCATCGAATGCGGCCTTATGATGCGCGCGATCGGCCTGCCTGCCCTGCAGCGGCTTGAGCTGCGGGGGCAGGCAGCCACTTCCGCAAGGCCGCTCGCCGCGGTGCGAGCCAACATCGGTGTCAGCACCAAACCTCGGGGCCAGAGGCCACCTTTTACCGGGGTGGTCGAACCCCGATAACGCGTCCGTGGTGGCGGTCAAGCACGGCACGACAACACCGACTCAACGGCTTGAAGGCCTTGTGAGGCTTCAGCTATAGGAGAGGTACCGCAAGAATGGAACGTATAGCCCGAACTCGCTTCGAGGCCCCCGCGAGTGTTCCTCAGCCAGTGGACCATGAGCCGGATTTGGTCACCGTGGATACGACATGGGGAGAACTGCAGCCCCTGCACTGCGCATCCGGCGTCGTGACCGTCGGCGAGCTTGAACTGATCGAATACGTCGGCGCCGGCGCCGCCCTCATCGACACCCGACTGCCAGATTCACGAAAAGGTCTCACCATTCCCGGTGCCGTGAGCATCCCACACGACGAGATATTAGATCGCCGAACGGAACTCGATCAGTCACGGGTAAGTGTGCTGTTTTGTAACGGCCCTCAGTGCCCACAGACATCCGCTGCCGTCCACGCATTGCTGAAAGTCGGCTACCCCGCGTCCTCCCTTGCCTACTACCGAGGCGGACTCCACGACTGGGTTACCCTGGCGATGCCTACAAGAACAATTCGGTAAACCTGCGGTCGCCCGAATGACCAGCCATTGCGACGAACTTTAAGGTCCCCCGACCCCTTCAGGCGATTAAGAAAGCGCCGGCTTTCGTCACGTCAGTTTCCATGCCGTCCCCGCGCCATCCACCAGGCCAAAAGCAGAAGGAGCAGCACGGCGCCGCCCGCGATGATCCAGGCGACAACACCGCCCCAGCCAGACCCTGCGCCGGATAGGCCACCCGGGCCGGCAAGAACATTCGCGGCTTCGGTGCTACCAGTCACGAGTACATCCTTCGATCCGTCAGCATCGGTCATGAGGATGTACCCCCGGTGGAGGGGTTCAACCCCATCGTCTACGTGCAGTTTTCGTCCCTGATTAGCGCTTGCGTTGCGAGAAGGGCTTGTCCGTGGGCTCTGCTGGTGTGTCGCCGCTGTCCATCCCACCGTGCTGTTGGTCGCCGCCCAGGCCGCGCATCATGAAATACATCATTGCCGCGCAGCCACCCAGGAGAGCAAACAGCACCCAGCTTCCGCCATACCCGGTAATCAACAGCAGAGCCGCGACTGGGATAACCCCGACCATCAGGTAGAGGTGCGTCTTGTGGTTCATCAGTGTTCTCCTCGGCGTTCCCGTCGGGTGGGGGCGCCACCCCGCTATGGCAATCATCCGGCGCCGTTCAACCCGGCAGTAGAGGCTTATTGCCCGAGTGTGCACGGCTTGCGTCACTTCTTCCTTCGGCTCGAACACACAGTGCCAGCGATTCGGCACGTCGACCGCGGGGGAGTGCTGTCGTCCAGGCGGTCTGGACCGATACACGGACAGCGGCCCGCGCGTTGCCGGCGGCCGGCGGGTTGGTGAGTGCATGCAGGTGCTCTCGGGTGGTTCGCGGTGCCGAATCCCTGAGCAGCCGAACCAGCTCGCGCTCGTCCAGCGCGGTCCACCCGCTGCGGGAAGGCGGCTATTGCACGGACCCGACCTAGCCCGACCTGACACGATTTTCCGTCCGTTCTGGATGGCGCTGGTTATGGTCGGTACCGACCGGGCACCATTGCGCATTGCAGCACGCGGTAGTTTCGCGCATCTACACGCATCAGGACCTTGAATCCGGTGCAAAATCGCCACTAACAATGGTCGAAAGTCCCATTGAGGCTTGAGGGAATTCGGTGTTCAGACCGTCTGTGGCAGCTGACTGACACACGCCGCGAACGACCCCACCTCTATATACCCTAGGGGGGTATATACTGACAGGAGAGGCTCCAAGAAAGGTGAAAACGATGACGGTCACTACATACAAGGTCGACGGGATGACGTGCGGGCACTGTGTGTCGACGGTGAAAGGCGCTGTGGGTGCGGTTCGGGGAACGAAAGACGTAGAGGTAGACCTAGCGGCGGGCACCGTGACTATCACCGGCACACCTTCCGATCACGCTGTCGTACAAGCTATCTCGGAAGCCGGATATACGGTGGTACCGCTGGGGTCCGTCCCCACGGTCGGTAGGGATCTGCCGCTGGCCTCCGGTGCCGGCGGCTGTTGCTGCGGCTGACCTGCTCAAGGCCGGTGGGTGGCGGAATCACCCAACCGGCAACACCATTGTCGAACCTAGGATCGCCTGAGAATCGAAACATTATGCGCGATTCCCCAGTCGGAGGGACTCGCTCACGGCGGCTCAATTCAGCGCACCCCACGACCGACAACGCGATGTGAACCTGCGATTGCTGGGGTGGCCTCTACGTCGTGCGCGGTGTGAATCAAGGAGAAGCGCAACCGGATTGACGGCGTCACCGTCAATTCACCTTCGCGAGAGGTGCGCTACATGTCCATGGTCCCGTCGGGTCTGGTGTGGGACCGCATGAAGAGGAACTGCGCAAGGACGATGAGGGCGATACCCGCCGCGGAGACGTAGAGACTCAGCGCATCCGAGGTGGCCTGGACCCACACGAAAGCGCTCAGAATGGTGACGTCGAGGACGATGACGGCGACGACGATGGCCGGTTTGAATTCGATGCGGGTGCGGAGGCGGCGCAGCAGGCCCCAATGGATGGCGATGTCCATGATCAGGTAGTAGATGGCGCCCAGGGCGGCGATCCGGCTCAGGTCGAGGGTCGCTGCGAGTGCCATGGCGAAGGCGACGGTGTAGACGGTGGTGTGGGTACGGACCGTACCGGGCATCCGGAAGTGCCGGTGGGGTACCTGCTTCATGCGGGTGAGCATGGCCAGCATCCGAGACGCCGCGAACACGCTGGCCATGACACCCGAGGCGGTGGCGATGACGGCCAGGACGACGGTGAACCACACTCCGGCATCGCCGAGTGCGGGGCGGGCGGCCTCGGCCAGGGAGAAGTTCTCGGCGGCGATGATCTCGGGGACACTGAGGTTGCCGGCCACCGCCGCGGCGATCGCCAGGTAGACCGCGGTGCAGATGACGAGGGCGATCACGATGGCCCTGCCGGTGTTGCGGTGTGGGTCGACGATCTCGCCGCCGCTGTTGGTGATGGTGGTGAATCCCTTGTAGGCGAGGATGGCCAGGGCAACTGCGGCAAGGAAGCCCAGGGGGGAGGCATTGCTGCCGGCGGTGTTGGCTGCGGCGGTGAAGTTGGCTGCGTCGGCGAACCACAGGCCGACGACAGCGAATACGCTTAGGCCAACGATTTTCGTCACGGCCATCGCCCGTTGGGAGGCCTGGATCGCGGTGGTGCCGGCGATGTTCACGGCGAAAGCCACCGCCAGGAGGCCGACAGCGAGAACCGGCACCCAGAACGAGGCGGGTTCGAGGTCGACGATCTGTAGAACGTAGGAGCCGAAGGTGCGGGCAACCAAGCTTTCGCTGATGACCATCGACACGTACATGAAGATGGCGAACACTCCGGTCGCCATGCCGGGGCCGTACTCCTCCCGCAGAAACATCGCGACACCACCCGAAGAAGGGAAGGCGTTGGATAACTTGACGTAGGAGTAGGCGCTGAACGCGACGACAGCGGCCGCGGCGAGAAACGCTAGCGGGAACAGGCCGCCCGTCATGCGGGCGGTTTGTCCGGTCAATGCGAAGATGCCGGCGCCGATCATGACCCCGGTTCCCAAGGCCACCGCCCCTGACAGCGTCAGGCTGCCGGGAACATCCTCAGGACTCTGATGGTCGCTTCCGCTTCGCATTCCGTCCACGCCAGTCGCTTTCTCTCGAAGAGGGGGGTGCTATCGCGGTGAAGTTCTGATTGCGTCCGACGTCGGCTTTCTGTGTGTTCAGTGGTGGGCGTGCTCGTCATCGCTGGGTTGGCCGGCGTAAGCAGCGGGGTCCGCGGTGAAAGTGTCGTGGCAGTGCTGGGAGCAGAAGTAGAAGGTGTCCCCGGCGTACTCAGCGGTCGCCGCGGCGGAGGCGGGGTCAATGGTCATGCCACACACCGGATCCATGACCTTCTGGGTGGCACCCGGCGGCGCGTTGTCGGCGCCGGTCTCGACGATGGGTTCAGAAGCTGCGGGGAATCTGGTGGTGTCGATGACCCGCGGGTGCCAGCGGCGCAGGCGGCTGGCGTTGCCGACCACTGAGAGGCTCGAGGCTGCCATCGCGGCGGCGGCGATCATCGGGCTGAGCTGAATGCCGATGATGGGGTAGAGCAGGCCGGCGGCGATGGGGATGCCGATGCCGTTGTAGATGAACGCCAGGAACAGGTTTTGGCGGATGTTGCGCATCGTGGCCCGGCTGAGGGTGATGGCGGTGACCACCCCGTCGAGGGCGCCCGAGATCAGGGTGATGTCGGAGGATTCGATGGCGACGTCGGTGCCGGTGCCGATGGCGAAGCCGACGTCGGCTTGGGCCAGCGCGGGGGCGTCGTTGATGCCGTCGCCGACCATGGCAACGATGCCGCCTTCGTCTTGGAGGCGGCGTACTTCGAGGGCTTTGTGTTCGGGCAGGACCTCGGCGAGGACCCGTTCGACTCCGACTTCACGGGCGATGGCGGCGGCGGTGCGGGCGTTGTCGCCGGTCATCATGGCCACCCGAATGCCTAACGCCCGCAAGGCCGCAATGGCGGCCGCGGACTCTTCCTTGACGGTGTCGGCCACCGCGACGACACCTGCGGGGGCGCCGTCGATAGCGACCAACATTGGGGTGCGGCCCGCTTCGGCGAGTCGGTCCATCTCTGCGGCCAAGCCGGTGGTGTCGATGTCGGCGTCGCGCAGGAGGCGCTGGTTGCCGATCAGGATCTCGTGGCCCTCCACGGTCGCCCGGATGCCCTTGCCGGTGACGGAGTCGAACTCGGTGGTGTCGACAAGGTCGAGGCCCCGGTCTCGGGCACCGGAGACGATGGCCTGGGCCAGGGGGTGCTCGGAGGACTGTTCGGCTGAGGCGACCAGCCGCAGCAGCTCGTCCTCACCGATAGTGCCAGCGGTGATCACGTCGGTGAGGGCGGGTTCGCCGCGGGTGATGGTGCCGGTCTTGTCCAAGACGATCGTGTCGATCTTGTGCGCGGTTTCCAGCGCTTCGGCGGATCGGATCAGGATGCCGTGCTGGGCACCTTTGCCGGTGGAGACCATGATCGACAGCGGTGTCGCGAGCCCGAGGGCGCACGGGCAGGCGATGATCAACACTGCGACGGCTGCCACTAGCGACAACGTCAGAGCGGGCTGCGGTCCGACGGTGAACCAGACCGTGAACGTGGCGACCGCGATGAGCATCACCGCGGGCACGAAGTAGGACGACACCAGGTCAGCGAGGCGCTGGATGGGGGCCTTGGAGCCCTGAGCCTGTTCCACCAGTTTGACGATCTGAGACAGCATGGTGTCGGCACCGACGTTGGTGGCCTCGAATCGGAAGGCGCCGGTCTGGTTGATGGTGGCCCCGATGACGGTGTCGCCGGTTTCCTTGGTCACCGGTATCGACTCACCGGTGACCATGGACTCATCGAGGGTGGAGCGTCCGTCGACGATCACCCCGTCGACGGGGACCTTCTCGCCGGGACGGACCAGGACGACGTCGCCCGGTAGGACTTCGTCGACGGGGACCTCGACCTCGGCGCCATCTCGGATGAGAGTCGCGGTCTTGGCCTGAAGACCGATGAGCTTGCGGATCGCTTCCCCGGTGCCGGCCTTGGCCCGTACCTCAAACAGCCTCCCCAGCATGATCAAGGTGATGATGACCCCGACCGCTTCGTAATAGACCGCACGAACTTCTTCGGGTACCGCCGAGGGCACCAGCGTCACCAACAGGCTGTAGCCGAAGGCGGCGATGGTGCCGATCGTGATGAGGCTGTTCATGTCGGCGGTGCGGTGCCGCAATGTCAGCCAGCCAGTTCGGTGGATCGGCCAGCCGCTGTAGAACATCACCGGAGTGATCAGTGCCAGCTGGAACCACGGGTTCAACATGAACTCCGGTACCCAGCTGGCGCCGAACAGGTCCGCCGCCATGACTGCGAACATCACGGGCGTGGCGAGGACTGCACCCAACGCCACCCGCCGTGACAGGTCCGCGATCTCGGCTCGGCGTTCGGCGGCTTCAGTGTCCTCGGCGTCGGCCGATCCCCGTCGGGTCCGGGGCGTCAACCGGTAGCCGGCATCGCCGGCTGCGGCTTGGATTTCGGCCGCCGTGATCTGGGTGGGGTCGAAATCAACTGTGGCCCTCTCGGTTCCGAAGCTAACCTCGACGCTGTCCACCCCGGCAAGTTCCCCGACGACGGACTCGATGTTCACCACGCAGGACGCACACGACATATTGGAGACGCGGAACTCGACCCGTTCGGTGACGACGGTGGCCTCGGTGGACGGGCCGACACCGACGGCGGCGGCGACTTCGCGGCCGCCGTCATCGGTTGGTGATGTGGAGCCGTCGGCGGGTTCGACGATCAGGGTGCCGTGGATCATGTTCATCCCGCAGGCGAAGTCGAACTCGCCGATCTTGTCCGGAGTGAACTCCAAGGTCGCGGTACCGAACGCCGGCAGCGTTTTCGATGCACCGAAATCGGCGAACACGACCCGCGAGGTGCAATCGCCGGACTCCTGACGGTCGAACCGCAACCGCAGCGGCACCCCTTCGGTGACCCGGATCACCGAAGGTGAGTAGCCGCCCTTGACCGTGACGTCCACCTCCTGCGCCCCGCCCACCAACTGGGCCTGACGAGCTGTCTTAGGCCCGAAGAAGAACCACCACAAGAAGCCCGCGATCGCCAGGGCGGCGACGATCACGATGACTTCGGAAATCCCCATATCAACACCTCAGTTCGACGTCTTTCACGAGCCATCATATACCCATGGGGGGTATATGATGGCTCGACGGCGGGAAACGTTTGGATGGGTAAGGATCAGCCCAGCGAGGTCAGGATCTGGTTCATCGTGTCGATCTCCTTCTGCTGGCTGGCCACGATTGACTCCGACATGGTGATCGCCGCCGGGAACTGACCGCTCTCGATCTCTTTCTGCGCCATCGTGATTGCACCCTCATGATGGGCGATCATCTGAGTCAGGAACAGCTTGCTCGCTGCAACGCCCTGCGCATTGTTCAACGCATCCATGTCCGCCGGCGACATCATTCCCGCCATACCCGCCATACCCGGCATGCCCTCCATACCCGGCATCATCGAACCGCTGGGCATCATCGAACCGCTGGGCATCGCGCTTGTGCTGGGCGCATCACCGTGATGTGGGTCTTGGCTTTCACTGGGGGCAGTGGGAGCCTGGCTGCCCGTCCCGTCCATGCCGGGCATCTCCATACCCGGCATCCCCATGCCCGGTGTCATTGACATGGTGGGCATGCCCCACTGGGTGAGCCATTGCTGCAACTGCTCGATCTCAGGCCCCTGTGCGGCCTTGATCTGGGTGGCCAGCTCACTTACGCGGGGATCGATTCCCGCCTTGGCCAAGATCATGTCGCTCATCTCGATCGCCTGCTGGTGATGAGGAATCATGTGCCGGACGAACTTGACATCAGCGGCGTTGTGGTTCGCCTGGTGACCGTCGGTCCCGGGTGCGGAGCTCGACGCCGCCGCGCTCGGCGATGACGTTTCTTGCTCAGTGCCCGAATTACTACAGGCGGTCGCCGTGACGAGCGCGGCCACCGCGGCCACCCCCACTAGCAGGGTCTTCCTTGCTTCCACCACAATTTACCTTCCTTCGATTTTCCGCGGCGGAAGCCAGCTGGCAGCACGCCGAACTCGTCCAGCCTTCCCGCGGCCGGTATGTCTGTACTAGTCGTTGTGTGAAGATTCGGTAAAGAAGAGCAGCCTTTGGGTGGCTGACCCGCCACGCGCCACCGCCGCCGATACGCACTGCTGCACGATGCGCTGTCGAGTAACCCGGGACACGTTGGCGCAGGAACGACCTGGTGCGGCCGGGCAACTGCGCCGTCGCGACGCGGTCACAGCTATGCGGCAAGTGGATTTTTGACCGATCGTGGCCCGATCCGCTGCTACAGTCGGGCGCACTGTGAGTATCCGTATCACTGCCCGATGGATGCCGGCGCGCGTTGTGATCGCGCTGGCGGCGGTGTTGTGCGTGCTCGCTACCGGGGGACCGTGGGCCCAGTCCGGTTCAGGGGTCCCTGCGCCGCATGGGCCGCATGCTCTAGATGCTGGTTGGAATGGCGAGTTCGCCGCGGTCATCGACCATCAGCATCCCATCGTTGAGCACCCGCATGCTCAGGACGCATCGAACCACGTAGCGCCCGATAGTTTCGCGGCGGCGGCGATGCCGCGCCGAGCCAGCACCACCGCACTGGCCGCGCTGGGTTTGGCCGTCGCGATGTTGGCGTTGGTGGCGTTGTGGTCCTACCTGCCGCCGACAGCGGTGCGCGGTCCGCCACGGCTTGCCGCAGTGATTCTTTCCAACCGGGCCCTATTGACCCGGTTGTGCATCGCGCGACGCTGATCGGCTAGCGCCAGACCAAGGCAGCTTCTGGCTGCCTGGTCGGTGACCGCTACCCCTTCCATCAGCAGCCGCGCGCGTCCGTCGCGGCGTGAACAGAAACGACCGCAAACCATGACTCAAGTCCTATCGATGCGCACTCCAAACGTAAGCACCTGCACACAACGCCGCCTCGGCCGCAACGAGTGGCCCGGCGCAATGGTCGGCCACACCCCGGTGCTGCGCATCGCCGCACCGTTAACAGCAGACGAGCGCGGCTTCTGGGCCAAACTCGAGGGATTCAACCCCGGCGGGATGAAAGACCGCCCGGCGATGCACATGGTGGAACGCGCACGCGCCACCGGCACTCTGCGCCCGGGTGCCCGGATCGTCGAATCAACCAGCGGAACACTGGGTTTAGGGCTGGCGCTGGCCGGCACCGTCTACGGGCATCCGGTGACACTGGTCACCGATCCCGGCTTGGAACCCATCATCTGCAGAATGTTGTCGGCCTACGGGGCTCAGGTCGATGTGGTCAGCGATCCGCACCCGCAAGGGGGTTGGCAGCAGGCCCGCCGAGACCGGGTCGAGGAACTCCTGGCCACCGAGAAACACGCCTGGAATCCCGATCAATACAACAACCCCGACAACGTCGACGCCTATCGAGGGCTGGCGCGTGAACTCCATGACCAGCTCGGCAACATCGACGTGCTGGTGTGCTCAGTGGGCACCGGCGGTCACTCCGCCGGGGTGGCGCGAGTGTTGCGTGAGTACAACCCCGACCTGAAAATGATCGGAGTCGACACGGTCGGATCCACGATCTTCGGCCAACCCGCGGGCACCCGGTTGATGCGCGGCCTGGGTTCCAGCATTTACCCGGGCAACGTCGACTACGACGCCTTCAGCGAAGTGCACTGGGTAGCACCGGCTGAAGCGGTGTGGGCGTGTCGCACGTTGGCGGCCACCCACCACGCCACCGGCGGGTGGAGTGTGGGCGCGGTCGCCCTCGTCGCCGGATGGGTGGCAAGTCAGCATCCCGCAGGCACGACGATCGCCGCGGTGTTCCCCGACGGACCGCAACGCTACTTCGACACCATCTACAACGACGACTACTGCCGCCAACACGGACTGCTCGGCATCCAAGCACCGACCCAACCGGCGGTCATCGAAAACCCCGCACACCAAGTGGTGACCTCGTGGACGCGTTGTCGCAGCGTGCCCGACCCGATAAAGGTCACGCGCAGATGGGCGTAGTCAACGGATTTCGTGGGTTCGGCTGGCCCAGCCGGAATGTGGATGATCAAGCGCTACAGGCCCCGAAAGGTGCACGAAAAATGAGAGATCAGGGCAAATCAGTATTGTTGATGGCAGGTTTGGCCGTAGTGGCGGTTGTGGTGGCCCCTACAGCCGACGCTCGACCGAACTGCAACCAAACGAACCGCACGGAGGTCTGCGAAACCGACGGCCACGCGTCGATCAAGACCGCGCCGGGGACGGTGTCGAACCCCACCGGAGCCAGGGGTCAAATTCCGTGGCAAACCGGCGGTCGTCGAACTTATGGCGGTCGTCGGTGATAGTAGCGGTTCGTCTTTCGAACTAAGCGTCCCTGGGCGCCGCGCTTTCCACGCTGTTGACCGAAACGTTGGCGGGCCGGTTGCTGTAGCCAATGGGGCCAGCCGTGCATTGGTCCAGCTCCAGCTTTTCCTGCGCACTCCGGGCGGGCCTTTTCGGCGGGTGGTCAAGGTGTCACGGTCGGTGGCGGGCTCTGTCCGATGGTGTTGTGCCACAACGCGAGCCAGGCTGTCGACCGAGGGCCCGCGGGCTGGTCAGGTGGGTCCGGGCCCTGAGGACGAGCAAATCGGGCCGGGAGGTGACGATGCGCCGTCCCGCAGGGGGCACCCCGTTTCAAGGCCGGATGTCGGCCAAGCGCTTGTGGCCAGTCGCCCGTGCTGCCGGCTACGATGGCTCGGCCCGTAACTTCCGCGGCTTGTTCGCTGAGGCGAAGCTGTTGTGGCGCAACGAGCATCATCGAGGTCGTCGCCCGGCGGTGTGGACACCGGGTTAATAATCGGTGATTGACTGGGCCCAGGCCGCACCCGGGTTGTTCCTGTTCTGTGCGGTGCTGGCGTTCTCCCGGCGACGCTTCGTCGTGTTCGCTACCGATCGGCGGGCGACCACCACGTTGGCGTTGATCGCCGAAGCCTTCGGCGCGATCGGTGATGGCCCGGCCCGGTGCTGGCTGATCGGATGGCCTGCCTCACAAGTGGTGTGGTCGCCAACGTGGTGATCTCCACTGCCGCTTACGTTCGGCTGGCCGGCCATACGGCTTCGCGCCGGACTTCTGCCATGCCTCCGATTCCGAATCGAAGGGCTTCGTGGGGAACCTCTGCGATTACGCCCAACGCGACCTCGCCGTGCCGGCTGCCGACCGAGGCCGCCACCGCGGGCACAGGGGTGGATCTGCGTGCCGCTAACACCGCCGCCGGGGCATCGTGCGCCGAAGCCAACGCCGCCGTGCATTCGGAGATCTGCGCGATCCCCAATGGACACGTCCAGATCGAACGCGAACTACTGCGGCCGTTGCCGTCGCTGCGCCTGCAGATCGGGGCGCCCTCGGTTCTGCGCAAGGTCGACCGACTCTAGTGTGTCCAATATGCCTCGGCCCGTTACTCGGTGCCCACCCGGCTGATCGGGACCAACGTCGCCGTCGTGGTCGATCACGGCGCGGTCTGCCTGCTAGCGTCGACCACGGGGATGATCGTGGCCGAAGATGAACTCGCCGCCCCCGGGGCCCGTCTCGATTCGCGATGACCACTACGACGGACCACGCCCGGAATCCGGCTACTACCTTGATAGGACGCGTGGTCATGCGCTGCACAGCCCGGACATCCCGCGCATGTGTCAGTGACAGTCCCATAGGACGATGGGGGAGTTCGGCGCCAAGGGCATATTGTTGGCTGCCGCCCGCTGGAGCGCATCTGCGCGGGCAGCCTCGACAGTCACCCCGGCGCCGCCGGCCACAACACTGCTGGCCTCGTCAGCAACCGACACGATGCAGAGATCGTCGTTGGTTACCTGGTCGGCGGTGCACTCGACACCACCGGCGGCCTGGCATACCGCGATCACGGCCGCCGAGGCCTCATCGTTGGTGTCGCCAGTTGCGTGAAAACCGATCAGCTCACCTTCGAATACGCCGGTACCGATCGCCTCGGAAATATGATCGTGGTCCTCGATATCGCCGCCTGGCCCACCCGCCCAAGCCGTGCCTGTCGAGATCCCCGCAACGATCAGGCCCGCAGCCGCAATCGCCAAAACCAAAGGGGTATTGGGCATGCCAGTCCTCTCGTCAATGAAGTTCTGCACAAAGCAATAAAGCAATATCGAACGCTACCCCAGGATTCCTAATGAGGCACGTCGGGCACCATCGACCTGTCGGTTTACCCCGATGGCCCTGGGGCCTAGGTTGATTGAACCGCCCCGCGTTGAATGCACACCCTCTTCGGAGGGATGGTAGGGCGCATCATGCCGAGGAAATACGACGAATCTTTGAGGGCCAGAGCTGTTCGTGGTGGTCGTTGAACACCGTGATGAGTACGACAGCGAGTACGCCTGCATACTGACGTCGATGTGGTCAGCAATCCACAACTGCTGGGGTTGACGGCAGGTCCGTCTGGACCGCGTCGGGGAAATACCCTGGCCACCGGCGGAACTCCCCGGGCATCCCGATTAGTACAACAACCCCGACAACGTCGAGGTCTGTCGAAGGCTGGCGTGCGAGCTCAATGACCACCTCGGTACGGTCGATGTGCGGGGTGTCCCTGCGCTGGAATCACGAAATGGTTTGCTGCAAAAGCTATTTCGATATGTTTGTGACATGCCGGCATCGACCATTGTTCTGTTGCCGGTGATTTCAGAATGACTTAGGTTCCCATATCGAACTATTTCGCTGCACCGAACGACTACCTGGATTGCCAACACTGCGCCCACCAAAAAAACATTCATCAAACAACGGCGCATCTGGCGCACTTTGCGCCGTCGGTCTGGCTTCAACGATGACCGTGACGGCTGCGTTGGCCAGCGCCGCACTGCCAGGATCGAGCTCGGCGAAAGGCACTATTCGCTCGCTGGATGGCAGTCTCGTCGCCGAGCCTGACATGCAGGAATCCGTTGAGGGTCTTGCGTGAGGTGACCGACCCGACCATGAGACACGAAGACCCGGATCGATAGCACCCGGGCGCTAGCTGGGGACTATCGACCCTAGGAACGCCTATGGCCAGCGCGCACTCTGAAGTCATCTGCCCGGGCCCCAGCGAGCCGCGGTGCAGCCGAAAGGACGGCTCCTAATGAAGATTCGACTCGGTGCCGCTACCGCAGTCGTCGTGCTCGGTGCGGCGCTGACAGCGTGCTCCAATAACACCAGCGACTCACCCGAGCAGGCGCCGAGGACTCCAGCGTCGTCGCAGCCGGCTGGATCCTGGTCCGGATCGGTGTGGGTGGCCGACCAGGACGGGGACAGTCTGACCGTTCTCGACGCGGCGACCAACGCGGTGACAACGACCGTGACAGGCCTGAACAGTCCCCACAACGTCCAAGTGAGCCGCGATGCTACGACGGTGTACGCCGTCACCGGCGACAACAGGGTGGTGGCGATCGACACAACGACCTACACCGTCGACGCCGTCGCATCCACTGGCTCGGCTCCGGCCCACGTGATCGAGGCACCGAACGACAAGGTCTATGTGACCAACGCTGATGACGGCACCGTGTCGATATACGAGACCCCGGGCCTCAAGCGGATCGGTCAGATCGACCTCGGCGGTATGCCGCACGGACTGCGCCCCGCCGCCGACGGCTCCGTGATCGTTGTCGCCAACACCATGGCCGGGGCCGTCGATCTGATCGATCCCACTACCGATCAACCCACAGGCTCGGTGCCGGTGGGTAACCAGCCGGCGCAGGTAGCGGTCAGCGCCGACGGACGCTACGCCTACGCCGGCATCACCGGCCCTCCGTCGGTGGTGAAAGTGGACTTGGTCTCACGCAGGGTCGTCGGAAGCGCACCGGTGTCGGCCTCCCCGGTCCAGCTGTACCTGACCCCCGATGAGGCAACGGTGCTGTCAGCCGATCAAGGCACCTCGGACAAACCGGGAGATACCGTGTCGGTGATCGACACCGCGGCGATGACTGTCCGCGGTGCCGTGGGTACCGGCTCGGGGCCGCACGGGGTGGTCATCGACACCGCCGGAGCGCGGGCATGGGTGACAGCTACCTACGACAACACGGTGTCCGTGATCGATTTAGGCAGTCTGTCGGTGGTGGCGACAGTCGCTGTCGGCGCCGCGCCCAATGGCATTAGCTACTCACCCCGCCCGCCCGCTGCATCCGGCGCCGAAACCATCGCGCTGGACATCCCGGCACCTCCCGCAAATACCGTGGGCCACCCCGAACAACAATCACCTGACCAGCACGGACATTAGCTCGGGGTTTACCCAGGCGCATTAGTGGGCGTGATCGAAGAGCACCAGTGTGTGTGCCAAAGATCCGTCGACGAAGTAGGCGCGGCAGTCGAAGCGGTCCTGGATCGTGGATCCGAATTCGTTCTGCGCATTGACTACCCCGGAGACGTTCAGCACAGTGATGCGCGCGGCGTCGATGTCCTTGAGCGGTTCACTAGTCGTCACCGCGAACAAGTCTCGCGCATCCAAGTCGAGACTGCTGGTCTCGGTGTGCACGTCGGAGAGATTGGCTGTCGCCGGTGACGCCAACCGGTTCATCACCTCGGATTGGCAACGCTCCTGGGCCGAGCTCTCAGCCGAGGGTGCAGAGTTCCAGAGCCGCAGCCCTCCGGCGCCGACGGCGAGGGCAGCTATGACCGCGCCAGCCACCGCCAGTGCAGCCAACACCGGAAGACGGCCGCGCCCAGTGGGCCTATCGCCGATCTGCTTTCGCATCCTGTCCTCACCCGAATGGCACACTGTCTATCTGGGAAAGTGCCTGTGCTGCAGCAGCTTTGATTCCGTGATATGCCGCAGTGGCGATATGAAACTCCGGTATGGAGCCTAAGTTTAACCTTCACTTGCTGTTTGTGACGACGCGTCAGCCATGCCGGGGGCTTCGTTCGTAGGCGCCGGGCAGCCTTATTTGAGATCCTCACACGAGCTTCGGCTGCGGTCGAAGACGCAGTGTCGAAGACGCCATGGAGGGGTACGACCGTCATGTGCCGAGCACGGCCCCTCGAAAACAGTCAGGACAGCAAACGCAGTGTCTCGTTGGTCGCGGCGTATGCGGTGGTGTTGTCGATGGCGGTGAGCGCTTCGGCGGGCCCCACGTAGGAGCTTTGCTGCCACGAGGTTCCGTCGAGACTGTGCCAGGCGTATCCGTTTTCGTCGAGTCCCCAGAGCGCCTGTTCGGCGGCGGCGATCATCACCAGCGAGGGGGCGTCGGGTACCGGAGAGAACGAACGGGCGCTGTCGGTGCTGCGTTCCAATCCTATCTCGGTGATTGCCCAAACACCGGTGGCCGTGGTCGCCAGGGACCGCGCCGCAAGCGCGGCACCCGGACTCCAGGTCACTCCGCCGTCGGATGAGACACGCAGGCCGGTGGTGCCGTCGAAGCCGACGAGGATGTCGCGGTCGGCTGCGAGCGCATGGAAGTCGACCTGCCCGACCAGAGACTTGTCGGTCCAGGTTTGTCCTCCATCCACACTGGCGCGCAGACCGAGCGGATTCGGTGCCGAACTGGATCGGCCCGGGTGCCCCGAGGAGTACAACGTATCGCTGCCCGCAACGCCGGTCAGCCCCATGAAGTCGTCCTCGGAGTCTCCGACCCGCGATGTCACGCCGGTGGCTGGGTCAATGGCGAACAAGCCGGTATGCGTCCCGGCGACAAGGGTGCCCCCAGCAGTCATGTGCAGACCGTGCAGATGAGACAACGCCGGCGCAAGGTCGACCGATGACGCGGCCGGGCCATTGTCAGCTTGGAGGCCGCTCGTCGAGTTGCAGCCCCCGACCAGAGCGACGACGAACAACCCGAGGACGCCGGAGGTCACCGCCGCGACGGCCCGCCGCGGGATTCCCAGCTTCATGTGCCACCCAATCCCGTCGCGTGTAGGCAGCGCCAGCGCAACGACTTATCCACTTCGGTACCGGGACAGTAGGTTACCCCGAGTGAATGGAAATCGGCCTCGCCGGTCATCGACACTGAGCCCCCCCGTAATCACCGCCGCGCATTGAATTGTGTTTGTTCAGTTAGCGGGATCAGAGGTTTGCGTTGCCTGCCCGCCACTGTTCCCACGGGATGTTCCAGTCCCCGAGACCGTCGGTACCCGACAGCGTCGGGCCGGCCGTGTTGACGACTTCGACGATGTCGCCGCGTTTGGTGTTGTCGTAGAACCAGATTGCGTTGGCGGGGCTCACATTGAGGCAGCCGTGGCTGACGTTGGAGTAGCCCTGGCTGCCCACTGACCACGGTGCCGAATGGATATAGATGCCGCTGTAGGACATTTGTGTGGCCCAATCCACCTCGAGGCGGTATCCCTCTGGGGAGTTGACGGGCACGCCGTAGGTCGAGGAGTCCATGATCAGGTGCGTATACCTGTCACCGATGATGTAGGCACCGTTGTCAGTGGGGGTGCTGTCTTTACCCATGGAAAGTGGCATGGTTTTGACCACCCCACCGTTGCGCCTGACGGTCAGCGTCTTGGTGTTGTCATCGGCGGTGGCGATGACTACGTCACCGATGCTGAACCGCGTAACCGTGTCTTCCTGGCCAAAGAGGCCATCTCCCAGATCGACACCGTAGGTATCGACCGCCACCTCGATTGTCGTTCCCGGGTTCCAGTATTCAGCTGGGCGCCAACGTACTTCCCGGTTGCTGAGCCAGTAGAACGCGCCGTGGACCGGCGGGTTAGTGCGCACCGTGATGGCCTGCTGTGCAGCTAACCGGTTGGGGATGTCCTCATCGAAGCGGATCCCGATGGGCTGGCCGATCCCCACCACCTCACCGTCATTGGGCATGACGTAGGGCATTGTCAGGTTTTCAGGCGAGGCTGTCTGGAATGTCAAGCTATTGCGAGTAACGCCGCCGAGTCCGCGCACCTCGGAGTTCAGCGTGTATTGCTTGTTGTAGCCAAGGGGCTCGGTCGTCACCCACGTCAATCCGTCGGGGCTCACATGCCCATCGACCGGATTGCCCTGTTGGTTGATCATCCCGACGGCGCCCAATACGCCGCCACCGGCGGTCACCGACACGGGTGAATCCACCGGAACGCCGACTGCGCCGTCGGTCACCGACGCCTGCAGCCTGGGCACCAACAGGTCGCTGTACGGATCGCCCTTGTCTTCAATCGTCTGAGGTGATGGGGTGGCAGCGTTGCTATTGCAGGCACTGAGCGCCAATGCGCCAGCTGAGGCCGCCGCGACGGCCATCATCCAGAACCGGATCCGTCGCCGACGGCCTTCCGGCGAGCTGACCTGTTGCATTGCCCTGCCCTTCCCACCACGATCAAGCCGCAGCCGCCGGGCGCCTGCTGTAACGCCCACCGCGCGTGTGCTCTACACCTCGTTTGTGACCTCCAGAGTTACCGTCGTGTGTGTCGCTCGACTAGTCCTTCGTTAAAGATTCGATAAAGTCTGCCTACGCATTTTCCCGGGACCGCTGAACCTCCATCACCGCACACGCCAACGAGAGGGCCCCGGATCAATCGGCACTGCACAGTTCAACAGCACACGGAATGCTCATCTATCGGCTGCTGCAACAAATCCTCAACACCGATCCCCGCCCACTGCACGAACTCATCGGCGGCATCGACCGGCCTCAAACGTTCGATCTCCCTAACGAAGCGTCCGGTACGGAAGCCCCGGCGATTGGCCGCCTCGTGATGATGGTAGGCCGGGCGCAGCCCAGGGCTGCTTTTGGCGCTGCGCCATATGCGTTCGACGGCGATTGCTACTTATAGGCGGCCCGCAAAGACCGTCGCCGCGCCACTCTGGTGCAGACCATCACGCTGACCGTGCATTAAGCCCACACAACGCAATTCCGCCCCGGCGGGATCGCCGGGGACGGAATTGTGAAGCGGTAGGTCAGAAAACGTCGGCCCTTCTGGCCGTGCCCTGTCGGCACTGCGGACCGGTTCTCGCGTTCGTGGGCCGGCTAATCGAGTTGGACTGATTAAACCGCCTGGACCGGTCGATGTTCCTCCACGGGGTCGAGGGCGACATGCCTACGGAATTAAAGGCATCCGATCCAACCCAGCTGGGCCCAGCCTCGTGGGCCCTTTGCATCGGCGTACCGACATCGCTGGCGACGCTGGATGCGGTGCTGAGTGTGCCAGGATCAACCATGCAACGTCCACCACCCGAGGTTGAGGCGGCCTGCCGCGAGGTCACGGTTCCAGTTCGACCGACGTCCGTCGGGGAGGGATCGTTGGGGTCCGCGTTCGCGGTTGCTGCACCCAATGTCAGAGCAACCACGCTGAAGGCGAGTGCAAGTGCACCCAAACCGAGAACGAACAGCTTGGTGAACTTGAGGATGGCGGCCATCGGCCGCCCATTTTCTGTGATGAGATCTGCTGTTAGCGGTGCGGCGATGCGCAGCACCGGGGTGTGGCCGACTAGAGCGCCGGGCCACTCGTGGCGGCCGAGACGTCGTTGCGTGCAGGTGCTTACGTTTGGAGTGCGCATCGATAGGACATGAGTCATGGTTTGCGGTCGTTTCTGTTCACGCCGCGACGTGATGCGCGCGGCTGCTGACGTAGGGGTAGCGGTCACCGACCAGGCACGCTGAAGCTGCCTTGGTCTGGCGCTAACCGATCAGCGTCGCGAGATGCACAAACGGGTCAAAAGGGCCCGATTGGAAAGAACCAGTGCGGCAAGCCGTGGCGGGCCTCGCACCGCTGTCGGCGGCGCGGAGAACCACAACGCCACCAACGCCAACATCGCGACGGCCAAACCCAGCGCGACCAGTGCCGTGGTGCTCGCTCGGCGCGGCACCGCCGACGCCGCGAAACTATCGGGCGCTACGTGGTTCGATGCGTCCTGAGCATGCGGGTGCTCAACGACGGGATGCTGATGATCGATCACCGCGGCGAACTCGCCACTCCAACCAGCATCTAGAGCATGCGGCCCATGCGGCGCAGCAACTTCTGAACCGGACTGGGCCCACTGTCCACCCGTGGCGACCACGCAGAACACCACCGCCAGCGCGATCACAACGCGCGCCGGCATCCATCGGGCAGTCCCACGGAAAGTCACAGTGCCGCCGATAGTAGCAGCGGATCGGGCCACGATAGGTCAAAGATCTACTTGACGCACACCTGTGACCGCGTCGCGACAGCGCGGCAGCCTGACCGCACCAAATCAGTCCTGCACCAACGTATCCCCGCACCACCCCACAGCGCATGTGCGAGAGTGCGTATCGGCGGCCGTGGCGCCCATCAGCTCAGTCACCCGAAGTGCTGCCCTTCTTTATCGAATCTTCACACACGCGCCTAAAGTACGATCGTCGCACAGTGCAAGGTGTGGATGGAACCCTGCCCGCGACCTGTGTGCACGCTGTTCCTCGGCACGGCCAACTCAACGACGAATCCGCCGCGATCGCCCGCCAGGTCGGGGCCGCACCTTCTGTGGAAGGCGCCGGTAGGTGGAGCGGACTAGCTCAACGGCCTTGCACGCCAACCGCTCCGAAATGCGTCGACCGGCAGAATCGTCCCGATGCGGACTCGTCGCATTATGCCCGGCGTGGCGCAGAGGCACGCGCACGCCACGGTGTCTCCACGCAATTCCAAGTCGCGATTCCAAGTCGCGATCCCGAAGTCTCGCTAGGGTATTCGTTACCGACGCGGTGATGGATGAACTGGATGCGCTTCAACAATGGCTCACCCAACAGCCGGCGCCCATCCCGGAATGGAGGGCAGCTCGGAAGCGGGGTAGTCCTGTAGGAGGACGAGATCCCGGACATTGCGAGTCCGCAGCACAACGACCGGCAGTCCTGAGCAATGCTTCTCGGTTCTCCATGACTGCGGCGCCGCCTATCACCCGCCGAATCCTGTGGGCCATGGGCTCAGAAATCATCTCCATCTAACGCTACGGTTGGCGCTGCGCGGCTGCGAGCGTCTCGGAGACGCGTTGGGTGTCTGCATCGGTCCAGCCCTCTGGCGCGGCGACCGCGGCCAACGCGGCGGGGATTAAGTCGTCGTAGTTGTGTCCGTGTCCGGGCGGTTGCGACTGAGCGCGGGTAAGGTCGGCCGTCACTTGCCAGAACGTCACGATCGGATACCACCGCATGGAAGAGATCCGGTCGGCGCCAGGAGCTTCGGTGAGCCAGTCTGGCCGCGCCCACAGTAGGTCGGGATTCCACCACACAATGGGGTCCGACGCATGCTGCAAATACAACACCCGTGGCTTGATCCACGGACCAGTAGTCGCATGTGACGGGTTCACGTCCGGCACGAGCAGGTCTTGTTCGGTCGACGCGAACCTGACGATGAGCCCCGCGGCATAGGTGGCAGCACTTCCGGAGTGCCGGGATCGCGTCGGTCTTCGATGTCCCGCCAGAGACGGTTGGAGTTTGGTGGTCCGACGAAAAGGGCTCCGTCGACCGATCGGCGTAGTTCGCCAAGGTTGTCGTAAGCGGCCTCCGCGGACTGCGATCCAAGGCTTTCGCCGTAGATCACCAGACGAGGACGTCGGTTCTCGGGCAGCTGGGTCCAACGGCGGTGAATGCCGTTGAGCAGGGCGTCGCCTGCTGCGGCGGCAGCAGCGCGGTCGACCAGGAAGGAAATCCAGCTGGGTAGAAATGAGTACTGCATGGCGGTGATGGCGGAGTCACCGTTGTACATCAATTCGATGGATTGGGCCATGACAGGGTTGACCCAGCCCGTTCCAGTCGTACCGGCCACGACGAGGATCTGACGATCCCATGCCTTGGTGCGGTCGAGCTCAGCGAGGACCAGGTTGACCCGGGCTGCGGTGTCCCGGGAGGACTGCAAGCCGGCATATACCCGAATCGGTTCTCGGGCTGGGGCCCCGTTGGCCTTCGCGAGTTCGGCAGGTCGCAGACCACCATCGACGAAGGCGCGGCCCTGCAGTCCGAGACTGGCCCACGTCGACGCAGATGCGGGGCTGCCGGAGCGCTTCGCTTCCGGGGGCTGAGCGACACCGGCTTCGGTGCCGTTGTTCTGCGCACCGAAGACACGGCGGGCAGCGTCGGAACTGCTGGCGAGGATCACCTGGTTGAAGAAGATCGCGATACCGATGGCGACCACGAGGGGGGCCACCATGTGCGCCACAGCGCTGGGTGCGTGTAGCCGCTCGCTGAGCAGCCGCGCAATGTAGCGCGCCGCCCGTCGCAGTCCCCGGGCGATCAGCAGCACGGTCACGAAGATCGCCAGGCCGATCAGGCCGGCGCGCGAGTAGGCGACCGTGACCATCGGGGGCATCCCCATCAGCGCGTCGATATCACGCTGCCAGTTGGCCGCCACCAGCAACGTCGCGATTGCGATCGACACGGCGAGGACCACGACGATGATGTCGGCTGTGACCTCTGCTTTGCGTTTCAGTGGCCAACATGACAACAGTGGCTCTAGCCAACGGCGCACCGGGAATACGAGCACTAGCCCGGCGCCATACCCGGTCACGCTGGTGATGCCGCTGACGATTCCCTGAAAGATCCAGTCCCGCGGAAGTAGCGCATGGACTCAGGCTCCACGCGAAGAACAACAGCGCGAACCCCAAACCGATCAAATCCAACCCGAGGACCGTCACGTGGCGGCGTTGACGTCTCGGGTTGTCCACGCAGTTCGAACGCTGACCTTTACGGGATGGTGATCCCCTCACCCATCGACAGTAACCGCAGGCGCCGCATGCGCCCAATGTCACTAGGCCAGCGACATCGCTCGACGGGCCGAAAGACATCGCGCGATCACGCCAGAATCCCTATCTGGAGCCTCAAATCGGCCGCTGAAGGCCGAATTTGTACACCTAGAAGGACGTCTGTTTGCGGCAGTGGAGTTGACCGGAAACGGGTTTGAACGGACGCGCGTGGGTTGCGTCGCGACCGTCGGCGCTGTTTTGATCGTGCCTTGATCACGCCAGTCCGTCGTAGAACTCGGGCGTGCCCTGTGTCGTAGACGTCGCGGCGAGGCGCACAGCCGCGACCGACCAGATCGCCGCTGATGCCGGGTGACTCGGCTGTCCAGGGACGATGGCCGACACGCCCCGTGCTCCAGTTCGGGAACCCAAACCGTGACGGCTGATGATGGCCACCACGTCGGATTCACCTATCTGCCTTGCCGGTTTCGGTGCGAGTTCGAAGCGCACCAGGGCTTCTGAGTTTCGTGTAAGCCGGCTGTTGCGGAGCTCAGCGACATGCTCCTGCAGCTGAGGCTCCTCAACGAGGACGAAGCCAGCGCGATCGGCGAAGGCGGCACGCCTGCCTGCGGCGCACCTCTACCGGGTGAATAGTGGCCTCGTTGCACTGGTCTCGGTGCGACCGCCCTGGGGCGCCCATCGCGTTCACGTATCACGCTCCGACGCCCGCGCGCGCAGCCAAGCGAAACGCGCCGGATCGGAATGGATTCGGTCAACCGCCACCAGCCACCAGCCACCAGAGGATCGTTCAGCCGGACAGGTCAGAACCGGCAACCGTTACCCAAAGCGCCCGGAACCAGCCAAAACCCAAGTTAAAGAGGTTATTTAGTGGCTACTGCCATCCATAGCAGTCGACGCTGCGTCGCGCGTGTCCAGGCGATCCCCGGAGCTGGGCTCCCGAGGTCGCCAATTGGTTTCACTGAGGTTTCCTAGATCGTGACCGGTATGTCGTTCGTGAAGTTGGCGGGTAAAATGCGGGCAGTTGCAAGACCAATTCAGCTACCGATGTTGTGGTCGGACTTGCCGATAAGCACCTCGCCTTCCAGTCCGTCGGGGTCGCGGAAGAACAGGCTGTACACCGTGCCGAAGTCGTTAACTGTCCCGTCGCTGGCCCCGGCGTCCATGAGCCGTTGAC
The DNA here is from genome assembly GCA_050175175.1 of Mycolicibacterium sp. GTDB lineage: Bacteria > Actinomycetota > Actinomycetes > Mycobacteriales > Mycobacteriaceae > Mycobacterium. Next base: position 144,277 of record JBFXJE010000014.1, read on the forward strand.
GGATGGTGGCGAACGCCAGCGACGACGCCGCCTGAAAGCCGATGTGGTCGATACGGCCGCGGCCCCACATCGGAGTCTGCCGGTCGGCCTGAGCGTTACCTTCGATCACGAAGACGTTGAGGTCGGTATGAGGTCCGATGCGGATCGTCGTCATCGTCTCGCTCGAGTCTTCGCCATGTGCCCGGGTGGGCCCGACCTCGGCGTCGAATACCTGCGCGTAGAACGCGCCGAGGCGTTCGACGTCGTTGGACAATGTCGCGATGTGGTTGATGGCGTCGAGCAGCATGTTGTTGTCCCTCGGTGTGCAGTCGAACTGAGATGACCTCAATCCTGCCAGCTGCTCCCGCGAAAGGGCATGACGGCTTCTCCCGGACCGGGGACGGCCAGCACGCGCGGATGTCGGCGGACATGCGATCCGTCCGAATACATTGTCTGCGAGTGGGTGTGGATGACGATCGCATCGTGCGCTGCCTCTCGCGCGAGCAGCGACGGCGAGTTGCCGTTGCTGCACGCGTGGTCAACCTGCTTCGTCGATAGCCGTCGAACCGCGGGTCTATTGCCGAATGAGTGACCGGCCACTGTCCTGCCACGCTTTCATGCCGCCCCGTAGGTCCACCACGTCGAGGTAACCCAGCGATGTCAACGAATCCCCGGCTATGGCGCTCATGCGCCCGGTGCGGCAGTAGATCGCCAGCGGCGTGCTTCGCTGTTGAGGCAGTAGATCGTCCAGTTCTGTGATCTGGTCAAACGGAATCGACAGGTCAGTGCCAGCAATGTCGCCCTCATAGGGAACGTGCACGTTGATCGTCACACGGCCGGATTCAGCCATGACCGCGGCGAATTCGTCTGGACCGACGATTCTGGCGCCGGCGGGTTCCAACTGCGCCGAAACCCGCGACGCGGAGTCGCGCACGGGTTCTGTGGTTGAACCGCAGCCCGTCAGAACCACACTGCCCACACACCATGCGGCAGCGGTGCGGCTTAACACTCGGCGGCATTTCTTGGCCAACTCTGCACCCTTTTCGCATCGCACGACACGCCCAACATTACACCGGGGGAGTTCGGTGCCCTCCTGTCGGAATATCGGGGTGGACGGCTGTTGTGAGCCCCATTGCGGTCGATAGGCGTTGCGGTCAAGTCCAGCGACGTGGTGCGCGAAGACGTCGTGTGATTCTTCGACTTGATGGTTGAGGCGGTCAGTGCTGCCGGGGTGGCCTCCTGTTCAGTCGGTGAGTTTTGATCGGCTCGTGATTGGTCCAGGACATTGAGGCCGAGGTAGCGTCGGGACCCGGCCCCGGTGGTGTCTGGTTCCGCGGTGCCGGGCGAGCACGGGATCGTCGTCAACCAGGTGTTTGCGGCTAAGGGTGGTGTTCATCGTTGGTGAAGCCTAAGCCCGCACGCTCAACGGGACCACCCTTGAGGTGACCGGGGACAGCAGCGGTGGAGACATGGTGATGTTTCAGTAGGCGTCTGTCAGCCCCGCACTGCCAGGCGAGTGCTTGCCTCGCCCGACGTGGACAATGCCCTGCTGGTCCGGCTTGCCCCATACGCCCACCGGGGGCGCGCTTTCCACACCGAAACTCGTGACGCAATCCACACATGTGATGCTCGTTGACGGATACTGCGGGTGTGGAACAGGTCAGCGCGGCAGTCACCTTCGCTGACCTGTCTGGTTTTACCGCCCTCACCGAGGCGCATGGGGACATCGCCGCGGCCGACATTGCCGAACAGCTCGGGCGGTTCTCGGAGTCCGTCCTGGATGTCGGAGATCGGTTGATCAAAGCGATCGGGGATGCCGTTTTTCTTAGCTCCGTTGATTCGGCGTCGGCGGTCAAGCTCATTTTCAGGCTGTTCGACGTGTGTGAGACCGACGCGCGATTCCCAGACCTACGTGCCGGGCTGCATTTCGGGCCGGTCGTGGAACGGGGCGCGGATATCTTTGGTGCGACAGTCAACGTCGCCGCTCGAATTGCCGCGCGAGCCGGCGGTGGACAGATTCTCGTCACTCGTCCCGTCGCCGATTCCGCCACGGCGATCGGCGTCGGGGTGCGGGGACTGGGATCAATAAAGTTGCACAACCTGACCACGCCGGTCGAGTTGTTCAAGCTGGTCCGACCCGGTGCCAATGATCGTGATGTCGATCCTGTCTGCCGAATGCGGATCAATCCTGCTGCCGCCGCCGGGCAACTAACCTATGCCGGAACCGATTACCTGTTCTGTTCACTTGACTGTGCCGCCAAGTTCGCCAACCACCCTGAGCAATTCACCTCACCGGATTGACGACAGCGAATCGGCCGCACTCTCACTCAGGTTCTCAGCCTGGTCTGACATGGTTGAAAGAATGCTGCGCACATACCTCGGCGGCGGTCCAGGGATGTGACCGTGCACGGCGGCGACGGGCCGAGCGACGACGCCGCTGGCCGGCGTCGAGCGCGACGATTGTTGGTGGCCGCCGCGGTGTTGGCGGTGTCGGCGCTGCTTTACCTCGCAGACTTAATCGTTAGTTCGGGAACGGTGCCCCGGGGTGTGACCGCGGCGGGCGTACAGGTCGGTGGGCTCGCCGTGGACGAGGCGGAGCTGCGGCTGCGTGCCGAGATCGAGCCACGCGGAACGCGACCGATCCCGGTCACAGTGGGGTAGCTCGCACTGAGATCGACCCGGTGACCATGGGGATGACCGTCGACTGGAAGGCCACGCTGGAGCAGGCTGGCCCACAGCCGCTGAATCCGATTACGCGCATCGCCTCGTTCTTCACCGAGCGGGAAGTCCCTGTGGTCACCGCGGCGGACGAGGGGGCGCTGCGGGCATCGCGGGAGGAGCTGGCGCCGATCGTGGACAAGGCCCCGGTCGAGGGTGCGGTTCGCTTCGACGATGGCACGCCGGTTCCGGTCGACCCGCAAGCGGGCCGTCAGCTCGATGTGAAGGCCGCAGCAGAGGTGTTACGGCGCGACTGGGTGACAGGTGTCGCGGTGGTGCTGCCGCTGGTCGAGCTGACGCCCAACAGCACCGCCGAGGACGTCGCGACGGCGATAGATGAGTTCGCCAGGCCTGCTGTGTCGGCGCCCGTCACGGTCGTCGGTGCGGGTGGTGTGCAGGGCACCCTCACCGAGGACGTCATCGCAGCGACTCTGACATTCCGCGCCGAGGACGGCCGGCTGGTACCCGAGATCGACCAAGCAGTAGTTACCGACGAGCTCAGTCCACAGCTCGCCTCCTCGGAACGTCCGAGCCGTGACGCGACCTTTGACTTCAGCTCCGGCGGGCCCGTCGTCGTACCGCGGCAGGACGGCCGGGGCGTCGACTACCGGGCGACCCTGGCCGACCTGCCCGCCGTGTTGGCCAGGACCGAGGAGCGGACGCTGACCGCCGTCTACGCCGACCCGCGCGCCGAGATCACCGCTACGGATCTCGAGAACCTCGGCATCACCGAGGTCGTCGGCGAGTTCCAGACTGAAGGGTTCGCGACCGACTCCGGGATAAACATCAAGCGTGCTGCCGCGCAGCTCGATGGAACGTTGGTCGGGCCGGGTGAGACGTTCAGCCTCACCGCCGCGACGAACCCGCGCACCGCGGCGACCGGCTACGTGGAGGCGGGCATCATCGAGAACGGCCGGCTCGCGCGCGGTTTGGGCGGAGGCGTCTCCCAGGTTGCTACCACGCTGGACAACGCGGCGTACTTCGCCGGCATGGTCGACGTCGAGCACCAGGAGCACAGTTTCTACATCGGACGTTACCCCGCGGGCCGGGAGGCGACGGTGTTCGGCGACACGGACAGCATGTGCTCAAGGTGGGGTGTGGGCGTGGAGTAGGCGCGGAGGTGATTTTGGACCGGCTGGGGTCCGCCGAGGTTACCGCCTTTGATTTCGACGAGTCGATGGTGGATCTGGCAAGTAAGCGCCTGCGTGGGCGTCCGGTGTCGTTGTCGGTGGGCGACGTATGCGAAATCGCCGTACCCGCGGCCCGGGGTCGACACCGTGGTGGACTTCGGGATCATCCAACACGTACCCAGCTGGCAGCTGGCGGTGGCCGAGATTGCGCGCGTACTTCGCCCCGGTGGGTTGTTGCTTTTTGAGGAGGTGCCACGCCGCATGCTCGACAGCTGGGCCTTTCGGACCTTCACTGTGCATCCGCAGGGCAACCGTTTCGAGGCCGAAGAATTTGGTGCTGAACTCGCCCGCAACGGATTACGCGGGACCGGGCGAATCGAACAACATCTTGGCGGCATGGTGTTCGTCGGCGCCGCGCGCAAAATCTGAGAGCACTCTCCCACTGCGCCCGTTACCGGCGTGGCTGGCCGTGTAGCACCGCGATGCGTTGCTGAACCACGGGTTCACCATGAACTCCGGCACCCAGCCGAGCGCCGAACAAGTCCATCGCCATGACCACCACCACCGGAGCGGCAAGGGCCGCACCGAACACCACCCGCCGGGACAGGTCCGCGATCTCGGCGCGGCGCTCGGCGGCTTCAGTGTCTTCGGTGTCGGACGCTCCCGTCGGGTCCGGGGCGTCAGGCGGTAGCCGGCATTGCCGGCCGCGGCTTGGATTTCGGTAGCTGCGATCTGGCTGGGGTCGAAATCGACTGTCGTCCTCTCAGTCCCGAAGCTCACCTCGACGTTGTCCACCCCGGCAAGCTCCCCGATGACGGACTCGATATTCACCACGCATGAGGCACACGACATGTTGGAGACGCCGAACTCGACCCGTTCGGTGACGACAGTGGCCTCCGTGGACGGGCCGACGCCGACCGCAGAGGCGACCTCGCGGCCGCCGGCATCGATCTTCGACGTGGAGCCGTCGGCGGGTTCGACGACCAGGGTGCCGTGGATCATGTTCATTCCGCAGGCGAAATCGAATTCGCCGGCCTTGTCCGGGGTGAACTCCAGGATCGCGGTACCGAACGCCGGCAGCGTTCTTGAGGCGCCGAAATCGGCGAACACGACCCGCGAGGTGCTCCTGGCGGTCGAACCGCAACCGCAGCGGCACCCCTTCGGTGACTCGGATCACCGACGGCGAATAGCCGCCCTTGACCGTCACGTCCACTTCCTGCACCCCGCCCACCACGTGGGCCCGGCGAGCGGTCTTGGGCCCGAAGAAGAACCACCACAAGAACCCCACGGGCGCCACCGCGGCGACGATCACGATGACGTCGCTAACTGCGATACTCAATACCCCTATTCGACGTCTGCGATGGACTCTACCTCCCAACAGGTATACCCTATGGGGGTATACCGCGTATACGGTGCGTGGCGCCTTGCCGTTGGGACGTGCGTATGTAGGTCGGGCTCGCGAGGGGCCGGCGCTCCGCGGGTAGACAAGAGTCACCTTCGGCGTCAACGTTTCGCCGGGTCACTCGCCAGGGAAAGGAAGTGGAGTGCGATGAAACTCAACACCGTTGAGCGTGCGCTGATGAACAACCCGGTTCGGGCCGCGCACCAGCATCATCGTGAGGGTGCGTGGTTTCGACGCCTGGCTGGCGGTGACCTAGCCGGCCAGCATGTGCTTGAGGTGGGGTGTGGGCGTGGTGTGGGCGCGGAGGTGATCCTGGACCGGCTGGGGGCGGCCGCGGTTACCGCCTTTGATCTCGACGAGTCGATGGTGGATCTGGCAAGTAAGCGCCTGCGTGGGCGTCCGGTGTCGTTGTCGGTGGGCGACGTATGCGAAATCGCTGTGCCAGCTGCGGGGGTCGACACCGTGGTGGACTTCGGGATCATTCATCACGTGCCGGGCTGGCAGCTGGCTGTGGCCGAGATTGCGCGCGTCCTTCGCCCCGGTGGGTTGTTGCTTTTTGAGGAGGTGCCACGCCGTATGCTCGACAGCTGGGCCTTTCGGACCTTCACTGTGCATCCGCAGAAGAACCGTTTCGAGGCCGATGAATTTGGTGCTGAACTCGCTCGCAACGGATTACACGGGACCGGGCGGATTGAAGGGCATCTTGGCGGCATGGTGTTCGTCGGCGCCGCGCGCAAGACCTAGTCTTGCTGCCGCGGCGGTAGCGATCGTGCATGTTGGTGACGCCTGCAATCTGCTGGGGTGATCGATCAGAACGAGCCTGGCGCCGGTGTTACTGCTGCAGGGTGGCTGCGGTTAGCGTCCTGGGTGGCCGTGCAGGACCGCGATGCGTTGCCGGTATTCGGTCTCGTCGATTTCGCCGTGAGCGAAGCGGCTGGCCAGCACCTGTTCCGGTGAGGGGGCCTGCGGGGTCGGCGGCGGGGCCGGGCTGTTGGCGGTACCGGAGAGGGATCGGATCAACGCGACGATGCCGACAATGATCAGTGCCCAAAACAGCAGCATGCCGATAGTCATGCCGGCGTAACCCCACCAGCCCATATCGTGGTCGTTCCAGAACATCATGAGCGTTCCTCTCCTGTTGTGCTCTCATTGTGAGCTTCCAGCAAGGGCGTTGTCAGGGCCTAATGCACTGTCTGTTCGGGACGTTCGGCATCTCCTCAAGGAGCCGCCGCTCGGGGTCGGGAGTGTGGCGCATGTCAGCTGCGGTAGTTGAGGCTGGTCATCATGCCCGCTTCTTGGTGATAGGTGTTGTGGCAGTGCAGCATCCAAATTCCGGGGTTGTCGGCAACGAGTCTGACCGTTACCGATGTCATCGGCAGTACGATCACGGTGTCCTTGCGGCAGCCGGGGCTGCCGTCGGGTTTGATCACTTGAAAGGTGTGTCCGTGGAGGTGCATTGGATGCCACATCATTGTGGCGTTGGTAAAGGTCAATGTCGCGGTCTGGCCCTGCTGAATCCTCAGAGGTGTGGTGTCGCTGTAGGGACGGCCGTTGATCATCCAGTCGTAGGGCATCATCGTGCCGGAAAGCTGTGCGGTGAGCGCGGTATCGATGTTGGTCAGTGGTAGCCCAACTTCGGGTGCTGCGGTGAACATGTCCACGGTGCCCACGCGACCGTTGAACTCCGATGGTCGAAAGCCCGGCTCCGGTGCGCTACCCGCTCCGGTTGACAGCAGAGCCCGCGCCACGGCGTTCTTGCCCTCAGCTGCGGCGACGAGGGGGAACACGCCGTCGCCCGCGGTGACCACCACGTCGTAGCGTTCCCCCATCCCCAGCAGCACCGCATCCACCTGCGTGGGCACGATGGGGAAGCCGTCGGTGTGCGTGACCGTCATCGTGTGCCCGGCCAGCGCGACCCGAAACGCGGTGTCGGATGCGGCATTGATGATGCGGATGCGCACACGCTGGCCGGGTTTGGCCGAAAACGTTGTCGGCGCGGCCGCGATGCGTCCGTTGATCAGGTAGTAGGGGTAGCTGACGTCGCCGGCGTCCCCGCCCAACAGCTCGCTCGGCCCGACGCCCCCGACGCCGGGCACCGTGGGCATTCGTCGGCTGCCCGGCGTGGGTGTCGGGTGCATGCCGGGCATGGTTGAAGCCTCCCCGGAAGCCGTCATTGCCCGCAATGCGTCGTAGATCTGTTGGGGGCTGCTGCCGACTCCGGCGGTCCAGTCGTCGAGCATCACGATCCACTCGGCGTCATAACCGCCGGGTTCGGCCGGATCGTCGATGATCACCGGCAGATAGAGCCCATAATCGGCGTCCAGCCCGGTGTGCGGGTGCGCCCAGTAGGTGCCTGGATATGGCGAGGTGAAGCGATACGTGAACTGGCCGGCGGGGCCGATGTTCGGCGTGGCCGGGGCTGCGCCGTCCATGTCGTTACGCAACACGATGCCGTGCCAGTGCACCGACGAGGGGTGCGCAAGCCCGTTGACGACGGTGACCGCCAGCTCATCTCCCACCGCCGCGCGGATGAGCGGCCCGGGAACCTGGTCGTTGTAGGCCAGGGTGCGGGCCACCGTGCCGCCCAGATCAATATCGGTTTGAGCAGCCACCAGATTCGCCGACACGGATTTCCCGCTGTGCGGTCGAGCGGCTTCGGCCGCGGCGATCGGATCAAAGTCGCCGACAACGACGCCTGCACCGTTATCGGGGCGGCCGCACGCCGTCAGCGCGGCGCCGCCGGCCAATGTGGCAGCCAGAAAACGTCTCCGGCTCAACTGAATTGCGCTGAGAAGGCTTTCGGTCATCGGAATGCTCGCACCGCCATCTCAGCTAGAACCACCTGGGTCGTCCGAGTCGGCGTTGCCGACAACGGACCGCGTGTCTGGCCTTCACAATGGTTGAGCTGATCGGCGAAATGGTGATGGTTGTGTGAAGATTCGCTCAAGACGGGGCCCGAAGTCTCGGACAAGTGCGCAGACGCGGGTGTCTACCCGGCACGATGGAGCGCATGGACTCGATCGCAGCTCCTCCAGTCGTGACTGGCGCCGGTTATCGGGCACTTGTCGTCGACGATGAAGTTCCCCTGGCCGAGGTGCTGGTCAGCTATCTGGAACGTGAACAGTTCGAGGTGGCCGTCTGCTACAACGGGACCGACGCGGTCGCTGTGGCACGTGAGGTCGACCCCGACGTCGTGGTGTTAGACCTCGCGCTGCCCGGTATCGACGGGATCGAGGTGTGCCGGCAGCTGCGCGTCTTTTCTGATGCGTATGTGGTGATGTTGACCGCACGCGACTCCGAAGTCGACACCGTGGTCGGGCTGTCGGTGGGTGCCGATGACTATGTCACCAAACCGTTCAGCCCGCGCGAGCTGGTGGCCCGCATCCGTGCGATGCTGCGTCGCCCCCGCAACGCACCGTGGCAGGCTGGCGTTGCTCGGGATACGGGCACGCCGCCGGCACCGCCGCGGGTATTCGGACCGCTGTCGATTGACGTGGATGGCCGTGAAGTATTCCTCGACGAAGAACCCGTCGCCCTCACCCGTACGGAGTTCGACATCCTGGCCGTGCTGTCGGGGCGTCCGGGCGTGGTGTTCAGTCGTCGCCAACTGCTGGATTCGATCTGGGGCGAGCCATGGGTGGGCAACGACCATCTGGTCGACGTCCACATCGGCCATCTGCGCCGGAAACTGCGTGACGACCCGGCCGATCCGACATTTGTGTTCACTGTACGCGGTGTGGGTTACCGGATGACGGGTGCCTTGTGAACGACTCGCGGCGCCGCCGTTTCGGCGTCGGTGCCCGCCTCTTGATGGCACAAGGCCTGGTTCTGGCTGCTGGCGGGACCACGACGTGGATCGTGGCCACTTGGGTTGGCCCGCCGCTGTTTCGGATGCATTTGCACATGGCCGGGGTCGCCCATGATTCTGACGAACAGTTCCACGCAGAGCAGGCCTACCGTTATGCCACCGCGATCTCGATATCGGTCGCGGTCGGTGTCGCCGCCTTGACAGCGCTGGTGGTCACTGCGTACTTCAGCAGACGACTGCAGCGATCCGTTTCCGAGGTGTCCGCGGCGGCAACCGCGGTGGCTGATGGCCACTACGGCGTCCGGGTGTCTCCACCGAATCTGGGTGAAGACTTCGCCGAACTCTCGCGGGCCTTCAACGAGATGGCCCAGCGTCTGGAGTCCGTCGAGTCCACCCGGCGTCAGCTGTTCGGGGACCTGGCCCACGAAATCCGCACACCGGTCTCGGTGCTGGAGGCTTACATGGAGGCCGTTGAGGATGGGGTGACAGCCCTGGATTCCGACACTATCGCGATGCTGCGCGACCAGACCCACCGGCTGGTGCTCTTCGCCCAAGACACCGCCGCACTCGCCGAGGCCGAAGAATCCCACGCCACGATCACCCGAAAATGGATCGACCCCGCCATCGTGATCGCCAAAGCAACCAGCGCCGCGGCCAACCGGTACACGGCCAAGCACGTCTCGCTGACGACGACCACGAGTAAACTCCCGCTTGTCTGGGCTGACCCGCACCGGCTCGTCCAAGTGCTGGCCAACCTCCTCGACAACGCGTTACGGCATACCCCCGGGGGCGGCACGGTCCACGTCAGTGCCACCGCCGACAGCGAGCACCTCACCATTACAATCGCTGACAGCGGGGAGGGAATCGAGCCGACGCACCTACCTCATGTGTTCGAGCGGTTCTACCGTGCCGACACCGCCCGAAACCGCGACCGAGGCGGCGCGGGCATTGGATTGGCCATCACCAAAGCACTCACCGAGGCCCACGGCGGCCGGATCACCGCGGCCAGCCGCGGACTCGGCACGGGCAGCGTTTTCACCGTGGCCCTGCCGATCCGTCCTGCGCCCCAAGCCGACGCCGCCCGCTATGCCATGGCATGGTGACCCCCGACGCGTTGCGGTCCGGATTCACCCGAGTGAGGCCAGGATTTGGTTCATCGTGTCGATTTCTTTCTGCTGGCTCGTGGCGATGGCTTCTGCGAGGATGATTGCCGCGCCGAATTCGCCTTTCTCGATTTCGTTCTGCGCCATGGTGATCGCGCCCTCATGATGAGCGATCATCTGCGTCAAGAACAGCTTGCTCGCCTCAACACCTTGCGCATTATTCAAGGCTTCCATATCCGCTGGTGACATCATCCCCATCATCCCGGACATGCCCTCCATTCCGGGCATCATTGAGCCGCTGGGGGACGGGCTTGAGCCAGGTGCTTCGCTCTGGCTCGGGGCGGGTGTCTCGCTGCCCATGCCCGGCATTTCCATGCCCGGCGTCATCTCCATCCCGGGCATCCCCATGCCCGGCGTCATCGCCATTGTCGGCATCCCCCATTCGGCGAGCCAGTCCTGCATCTGCTTGATCTCTGAGGCTTGCTCGGTCTTAATCTTGGTGGCCAGATCGGTTACCCGCGGATCGATATCGGGCTTGGCCAAAATCATGTCGGCCATCTCGATCGCCTGCTGATGATGCGGAATCATGTGGTGAGCGAACTTGACATCAGCCTGGTTGTGCGCCGCGGCAGCCTCGCTCGTCGGCGCGGCGGTAGTTGACGTCGTGCTCGATGACGCCGGTTGCTCGGTGCCCGAGTTGCTACATGCGCTCCCCGTAAGGAGCGCGGCTGCCGTGATCGCCCCCACCAGCAGAGTTCGTGTGCGATTCATCGCGGTCCTTTCGTGAGGTCCTACCGACGGATACCTGCGGCACCCGTCGAGCCGTCGTCCAGACTCGCGGATACTGGTATGGCTGTCCTAGTTGTTGTGTGAAGATTCGATAAAGAATTGACCGCACCGAGCTCAAGCGTGCCGACATCCCGGTCGGGAACACGTTGGAGCACACAGTGATTGCCGTGATCAGATGGGGATTCTGTCGCGACGCGGTCACAGGTCTGCGTCAAGTCGATTCTCGGCTCATGCTGTGGCGATCTGCTGCTACAGTCGGCGTCATTGTGAAGTCCCCTGGCACTGTTCCCAGAACGCCGGCACGCGCGGTCATCGCGCTGGCGGTCGTTTTCTGGCTGGTCGCCGCCGGCGGGCTGGGGGACCCGTCCCGCGTCGATACCGCGCCTCCTCACGGGCCGCACGCGTTGAGTTCCGATTGGCCCGCCGAAGTCGGATCCCTCGCCGATCATGAGCATCCCATCGTTTCCCATCCGCATGCCGTGGATGGTTCGAACGCGGCGGCGCCCGAAAATGCCGGGGCGGCGGTGATGCGCCGGGCCAGTACCGGCCTGGCCGCGCTGGGCCTGGTTGTTGTCGCGCTCATCGTGGCGCCGCTGTGGTGTCAACAGCGGCGGGTATCAGTGCGTGGCCCACCGCGGGTTGGCGCCCTCCTGTTTTCTGATCGGGCCATTTTGACCCGATTGTGTATCGCGCGCCGCTGATCGGCTAGCGCCAGACCTGGGCTTTTCTGCACGGACTCTTCCTTGCGTGCCCGGTCGGTGATCGCTGCCCTTCATCAGCAGCCGCGCGGAACTCGTCGCGGCGTAAACAGAAACGACCGCAACCATGACTCATGTTCTGTCCCTGCGCACGGCGGGCCGAAACGCCTGCGTGCCACGTCGTCCTGGCCGTAACGAACGGCTGGGTTCCATGATCGGCCACACCCCGGTGTTGCGTATCGCTGCACCGTTCACTGCAGACGAGCGCGGCTTTTGGGCCAAGCTCGAGGGATTCAACCCAGGGGGAATGAAAGACCGTCCGGCGATGCACATGGTGGAACGCGCGCACGCCAGCGGCGCCCTGCGCCCAGGTGGGCGGATCGTCGAGTCAACCAGCGGCACCTTGGGTTTGGGTCTAGCGCTGGCCGGCACGGTGTACGGGCATCCGGTGACATTGGTGACAGACCCGGGTCTGGAGCCGATCATGAGCCGGATGTTGTCGGCCTACGGGGCCCAGGTGGACGTAGTCAGTGATCCGCATCCGGAAGGGGGTTGGCAGCAAGCCCGCCGCGACCGGGTGCTGGAGATTCTGGCCACCGAGAAAGACGCCTGGCACCCCGACCAGTACAACAACCCTGACAACGTTGACGGGTACCGGGGCTTGGCTCTGGAACTCAACGACCAGCTCGGCCAGGTGGATGTGCTGGTGTGCTCGGTGGGTACCGGCGGTCACTCGGCCGGGGTGGCGCGGGCGCTGCGGGAGTCCAACCCCGACCTGCAGTTGATCGGTGTCGACACGATCGGGTCCACGATCTTCGGGCAACCGGCCGCTACCCGATTGATGCGCGGCCTGGGCTCCAGCATCTACCCGGGCAACGTTGACTACGACGCCTTTGACGAAGTGCACTGGGTCGCACCCGCCGAGGCGGTGTGGGCCTGTCGAACATTGGCGGCCACCCACTACGCCACGGGCGGGTGGAGCGTTGGCGCGGTCGCCATGGTGGCAGGATGGGCGGCACGCCAACATTCTTCGGGAACGACGATCGCCGCGGTCTTCCCCGACGGCCCGCAACGCTACTTCGACACCATCTACAACGACGACTACTGCCGCGCCCACGGGCTGCTCGGGACCCAAGCACCGACCCAGCCCGCTGTCATCGACGACCCGAAACGCCACGTGATCACCTCCTGGACGCGGTGTCGCGGCGTTCCTGACCCAATGGCGGTGATGCGTTGATGGGTGCGCGATCAACGGGTTTCGGAGATTCGGCTGGCCCAGTCGAGTATTGATGATCAGCGTACGACAACTCATCGATGCCGCCTCGACGTCCAATGACACCCAAACGGGAGGCTGCCCCCAGCAGCAGGCCAACCACATCTGCCGTGCAGGCGAAATCCACTGTCAAAAAAGCTATTTCGACGTGACCAGCAAGCCTTCACCTCAACTATCGGGTTGCTGTCAGAGATTCCTCAATAGCTTCTGGTCGCAGAGGACCCATGCCACCCGATACCGAATGACCGCTGAGCTTTCAAGTCGCTCCATCCCCTAGGAGACCTTCATGAAGCACATCGCATATGGCGCGCTTTGCGCCACTGTCCTGGCCGCAGCGACGATCGCCACGGCTACCGCGGATGACACCGCACCGTCGAGACCGAGCTCGGTGTATGACACTATCCGCTCGCTGCAAGACAAAGGGTACAAGGTAATTGTCAACAAGACGGGCAACGAGCCCCTCCGAAAATGCAGGGTCGGTAGCATCCGGCCTGGGCACGGGAGCACAAGGGAGCGACCAGAAGCTGAATACCAAAAGCAAACAATCAATCTGGATGTTATCTGCTAGCGAATCTTCCATACCGTCCTACGCGGGCTCCGATTCGGCGCCCGCAAGCTGCGGTGGCCACCGTGCTAGCAATGACCCAGTACGCCACCGGTGCTAGGTGAACTCGTTGGGCAGCTCCGATCCTTCCATGATGGGCGGGACGGCTTGGAACTACCTCTGGGCTCCGGCGTCTATGAGCGCAGCAAAACCGCTGCAGCGATGCGCTACGCCCAAACGCATTGGGACAGATAGTGATATTTGATATTTGGATTGTCCTCCCTGTATGGGTGGACAGATGGATCCGATCGTATGGTTCATGACTGCTGCGACTTGCTCGCGAGGCTGTCGTAGAGGGGGTTGAGTTCGGTGGCGGCTCGGGTGTCGTTGCCGGCGCCGTCAACGTAGCGTTGCGAAGTAACCATGGACTCGTGCCCGAGAAGCTTGATCAACATGTAGACGCTGACGTTCGCGTTGGCGAGTTCGGCAGCGAAGGTGTGTCGCTTATGCGGAATTCCGCATAAGCGCCATTAGGTGGACGGCGGCCAGGACCACTTCCCGTTCGGCAACCCACGTTCACATGTGGCGAGGCCCCAGCCTCCCCATACGGTCTAGGCGCGTAGCCGAACGCGGTTCGGGACGCGTAGTTGCTGCCGGAGAATCTCGTGGAGGTCGGCGGTCGCAAGATCGCGATCCTCCAGAGTTGCCGCCAAGGCGTATGCCTGACTCTCGTACGTCGAATCGTTGCGTGCCCAGGTTTGTGCTTTATGGGTGACGGCGATGAGGAATGTCTCGTCGTCGTTGACGAATGAGTTGCGTCCGACCCACGTGCGGAGGTGAAGCGTGCCGTGGGTGAAGGTGTTGACGCCGGGCTGGAAGTCTAACTTGCGCCGATCGCTAATGAGTTCGGCGCGGTCGTCGGGGTCTTGCCGCTGGAGGATCTCGGCAAGTTCATCTGCGTCGATGTCTCGGTATACCTCGAATTTAATTGTGCCAGACAAGTATTCACGACGCTGACGCCGCACTGGCGGGTCGAATGCCAGCGCGACGCTAATGACGCGGTCTCGCCGACTGCCTCGTCGGAACTGCTCGGGGACGGGCATCGGGTGGATCTGGACGGTATCGACCGGCATGGCGCCGTCGTAGGTCATCGTGACCCGGTGGCCGTCGCTTGACATTGCCCTGTCCGAGTCGGGGAGACCGAGCCCGTAGATGCGGTTCCGTCGGTGTGGCTCGGTGATTCTGGCTGCCAGCGGGGTCTGTGATGCCCCCGTCGCAACGAGGGCGCGGATCAAGTTCGCGGAGGCGTCAGGGTATGCGTAGGCGATGTCGGCTGCAACGCGCGCGACAGCAGGTGCGGCGTAGCTGGTCCCGTTCACGGCTGCGAACATCTGGCCGTCGGCACTTCGGGTTGACGTGCTGACCAATGACGCACCGGGCTCATTGTGCACGGGGTTGCCCATGTCGTTGACGACGACGTTTCCACCGAAGTGCGCGACGTCTGGCTTGTTGGCCCGCCGCGAGTTGGTCCCCAATCCCGGTCCGCTACGGCTGAATGGGGATACTTCTTGTGCCTCGGCGGCGGCTCGCCATCCTAAACGACCTGGTAGCTCCGCGGGCGCTCCACTAAGGG
Organism: Mycolicibacterium sp.; assembly: GCA_050175175.1. Classification (GTDB taxonomy): domain Bacteria; phylum Actinomycetota; class Actinomycetes; order Mycobacteriales; family Mycobacteriaceae; genus Mycobacterium. The sequence goes on from JBFXJE010000014.1 coordinate 159,354, forward strand.
CTAGTGCTCCGACCGTGATCGCTAGAGCCGCCGGGCCGGGCTCCGCTAGCCGGTGTTCCGGTGAGAAGAAGAATTCCGGCTTGTCGTCAATGATGTGATGGCCACTCGGAGTACGAGCTGCCCTGTCCGCCGCCGCATTTCCGGTTGGCACGACCACGACGATGTTGAGTTCGCGTACGAGATCGTCGATTGTCTCGGTGAGCGGTCCGAGGTGGAGGTCGCTGAATGGCTCGGAATAGCCGATCGAAAGGTTGAAGATGCGAACGCCGTGCGTGCCATGCAAGTGGCGGATCGCAGCTTCCACCAAGTCGTGGGGCGCGGCATAGGTCGCAAAACGCGGGGGATGGTTGGGCCGGGATGGATCAGGTTCGAGAACCCGCACGACTCGCACCCTGCCCACGGCAGTCAGAGGCAGTCCATCACGGAGCTCTTCGTGAAGGGCCGGGAAGAGGAGGCGCCCGACCACCTCGGTGCCGTGCGTCCCACGCCGTTGCCATTGGTAGGTCGGCGGTGACAGCGATTCGTCGGAAGCGACGAGTCCCGTGAGCAACGGGTGCGACGACGCCGGGGAATCGTCGAGGACGCCAACCACTTCGCTGGCGCGATCAGCCCTAATGACGGACGAGATGTCAATGTTTCGCCAGTCACGAAAATCGAGGAATGGGACCGGCGGCGTGCGGACCATTTCGACGACACTGGTGTCGAGGACATCGGATAATCCGGCGCCGGTCACCTCTACCCGTAGGTAGCTTCGGCGTGCAGAGACCGACCTCAGCAACACCTGCCCACCGTTCTGCGTGACGATCGTCTCGACGATGGCCGAACGCCTCACGGCTTCGCTGTGGGCTCCAGCGGGCCAGATGATGACGTCAACAACCGTTGTGCCTGCGAAGTTCGCTGCGATCTCACGGATGCCCGGGCCGGTACGATCTTCCGGACCGTATGGCTCGATGTCGTTGATCTGATCGAAGAAGCTTCGTAGCTCGCCGGTGCGGACGTATCGCTGGATCGCGCCGTCCAGTGATGTGCCCTGATCGCTAGACAACACGAAGTAGGTGTAGTCGACGGTCTCGCCTAGGATCTGGAGCCCTCGACCCTCAAACGACGAGTCCTCCGGTCGCGCTCCCGCCGTAATCTTGAACACCAGGTCTGGATCTACCCCAGCGTTGAGTTGGCGAGGAGCCCTGGCAACTTCTAGTTGCCGACGCAAGTGTCTGCCGTGTTCCCCGCGCTGCCGCTGAGGTGAGCCTCCGCCAGCAGGGCTGGAACGCCGAGACTGAACTGGTCGCGGGTTCGGAAGCAGTAAGTGTTCGGGCATTGCTTCACCACGGCCGAGACGTGATGCCGGGAAGGACCTCTCGGACGTGGCTGTCGTCCACGAAATCAGCGTGGCGCAGGAGGGCTGTGCGGCGTGCGTCGATGACAAGCTTCTCGGCCGCGGCGTGTGGCAGTCCCTTTAGCGCACTCGCGTAGCTGTCGATTTCCAAGCTCGAATGAGCAACGCTCTTGAACCGGAGCCGTATGAGTTGCCGAAGCTGATGCACGGTCGGGAGATCGAAAGTCAGTACCTCGTCGAAGCGGCGCCATAGCGCCTCGTCGAGGAGGGACGGATGGTTCGTCGCAGCTAACAACAGGCTCGGGCCACGATAACGGTCTGTCATCTGGAGGAAAGCGGTGACGACACGCTTCATCTCTCCGTGTTCGGAATTGTCGTCACGTGAGCGGCCCAATGCATCGAATTCGTCGAAGAGGACGACGAACGGGGCCTGGTCGGCATAGTCCAAGATGCGACGGAGGTTGCTTGCAGTCTCACCGAGGTACGAGGAGACGACCGCATCCAACCTAACGATTAGAAGTGGACGCCCCAGCTCGGCGGCCACGGCCTCCGCCGCAGTCGTCTTTCCGCAACCGGGCGGACCCTGAAGGAGGAGGCGTTGCCGCCGAGGTATTCCAGCCGCATCCAGCAACGACCATTGACGCACTTCCTCGACGGTGCCCTCGAGGGCCGCCGACACACTCTGACGTAGAACCAGATCCTCCAGCAGACGCTCCGGCTCTCGGACCTCTCCAAGGTCCCACTCGCCTTCGCGATCTTTTGGTGGCGCAGGCACAAGAATCGTCGTGCCAGAGTCGACGGTGCCGCTACCCGCAATGAGCAGCTTCTGAAGGTCACGGGCCAACGCGTTGTGGTGCTTTGCCTGCTCTTCCTCAATGATCTCCGTAGCTGCGCGGCGGAACGCCAACTCATCCCGCGCGTGGAACGCGCGGAAGATTTCCTTGAGCTGTCGTCCGGCCACGGCTTCATCCTAGGCGCGGCGATCAGCAGGTCCGGGCCACCTCGCCCTTGTCGCTGGGGTGTCGCAGATGCCAAGAAACGCCGCGACCAGGCCCAGGTGAGCGGCCCCTGACGCTCCGACCTGCCCTACCCAGGATTGCCGGCGTCGTGCACCGCGTCCCATCACCGCTAGCTGGCCTACGTGGCGAGCTAAGGCGATGGCGAGGCCGACCTGACGACCTGCCACCGGGTGACTGTAAGCCTCGCCGGAGGCGCATCCCACCTCATGGTTGGCCCCCTTTGGTGCGGTCGAGGCTTGACAGCGTGAACTCGGCGACCGAACACGCTTCCCGCACCACCAGTCGGGCTAGTTCTGCAGTCACGCCCGTGGGCAACGTCCTTCCGTGGCCCGTGCCTTGTAAGTTCCGAAGCGCATTGATCTGGTCTGCAATTGCCCAGGCGCTTTGAAGCACTGCCTTGATGTGCTTCGCTCCGGGAGTGTCGCCTGCGACCTGTTGAGGGAGAATGTGGAGGCGCTCCCTCGCGAAGTACCAAAGCTGGCCGAAGTCGGCGTTCTTACCTATGGGCCAGTCGAGTTCCGAAAGAACGAATTTCGCGACAGCCTCAAGAAGATCCTTTGCAGAGCCCAGCGCGAGTGCGGGGTCTTCATCAGCTAGTTGAAGGCGGGTTAGTTGCTCATTGAGCGCGGGCCTGCCGCCAGTGTCTAGGTTGATCGAAACTTCAGACAGCTCGCCATCATCCGACAAGATCCAACCACACTTCCGAATCGCCGCCTGGGCGCGGCTGCGAACATCTGCCGGTATCGACCCGTCATCAAAATGGCCGCCTACCCGCAGGTCGCGAAGCAAGGAATCAATAAGTTGCCGGGCGCGAGCTGGTCTACGTACTGCTGCCTGAATTGTCCGCCGGACACGGACCTCCTTGTTGGGTGTGTGAGTCAATTCGTCGTACGGCGCGGCGTCGCCAAACCCCGATCCCACAAACGCAGCAGTAAGTTTTGTGTGCGTCGAACCGTTGCCGCCCATGTAGAACCTTGCGAACGTCGCAGCGATGTCCTCACTGACAGGTGGTCCACTCATACTCTTCAGGCTAATGACAACGGCGTGTCCGTCGTGTTCTCGCCCATGCCGCGTTCGGCCGATGATGAGAGCTAGGTGATCTCGCCAGAACTCTATCGCCTACGTTTTCCATGGATAATGACAATTGTCGATGGAAATGAGACGAAACATACTGCGCTATACAGTAATTCACTTCCTTTGCGCCAAAGTGACAATAATGACGCAATACGGACGGCGAGGTATGGCAAGAGCAATGATCAGAACTTGTGGATGAGCTTCGGCGAGGCGGCGTGAAAGTGGGCGCACCTTCCCGAGGATGATCTGAAAGTCCAGTAGCTCTGATCAAGACCGGCGTTGGCGCGCTGGTTGGGAAGG
>JBFXJE010000015.1:0-154582 GCA_050175175.1 Mycolicibacterium sp.
CAGCGACACCAGCAACGCCAACCCCCGCCACAACTACCGACCCGTCGACGCTCTCATCGCCGGCTTCGCCCGACTCGGACTACTGCCCAACCCCCAAACCCGCACCATCGAATTCTGGTACTCACCCGCCCAAGGCGGTTGCGGCGCGCCCCAAAACACCCCCGCTGCCTGCGCTCCAAGGATCGTCTCCGCCACCGTCAACCGCGCTCCAACGCTCGCAGTGGACCTAGTTCCCTGGATCGACAGGTCTAACGATAGACAAAGGGAAGGCGTCGGACTCCAGTGGGACAGCAGCAGCGACCCCGAAGGTGACAGCGTCTCCCTCAATTTCAATACCGATAGTCGTTCTTCGGTGTATGTCAGCGGCCCCCGGAAGGGGGAACCGACCAGCAATCTCGAACCTGGGCTGCCAGTCTGGGATCAAGGGGAAACCGTTGGCATTTCGGTGACCGATGGCCGCGACTCAACCGAGTTCCTGAGGTCTGTGACTCTTGACTTCCATCACGGAGGGTTTTCCGGATCTGCTCCCACGCTGAATTTGGCGGTGAGCACCCCGGACGCTAACTCCGGTGCCGTGGTAATCACCCCTACCACCAGTGATGGGGCCAACGTGAGGCTTACCATCCTACCGACCTGGGGCACGGCAGCGGTCAATGACGACGGCAGCTACACCTATACTCCCGACACCTCTGGCCAAGCCGACAACGCCGAGGCCATCGTCACCGACCGCGTCCAATTCACCGCGACCGCTAGCTCGGGCTTCGCTACCCAGAGCAGTGTCAGCTTCGAGCTAACAGGCGTGAATCGACCCCCGGCGCTGAGGCTGCTGGTCAGCGACTCCGACGCTGTCCCGGGGGCCAAGTTTTTCATCCCGGTAACCACCGATGCTGACGGCGATCCGGTGACCGTGTCCGTCACCGGTGCACCCGTCCGTGGCACGGTAGTCGCCAACAGCGGTGGCACATTCAGTTACAGTCCAGCCGCCGGATCCGACGGCGCACTCGCAGATACCATGACCTTCACCGCCAACGATAGCCGCGGCGGGTTGACGACCCGAACAGTAGCCGTCCCCAACAGTCCCGTCGGGCGGGGCGTGCCCGTCTATGCGATCACCTATGGCAATGCGGCACCTACTGTGACTTTGACAGTCGCTACCAACGAACCCTCCCCAGGGTGGAGCAAGATCACCCCTGTCTTCAGCGACCCCGACGGCGACTCGATCGAACTAAGGCCCAACGCCGCCCCACGCGTCGACCTTCTTTTCTGGAATCGCGACAACACGTTCGACTTTTTGCCCAACACCGATTTTGTGGACGTCAACGACAGCCAAACCTTCTACTTCACGGTTGTCGACAGCCACGGCGCCTCCAGCACCGCCACTTTCACGCGGAGAGGTAACGGCGACACCGTAATCACAGAAGCCACCGATGCCCCGACCGTAAATCTGACAACTGTTCATGACCCCTACACCGGCGCGATCGTGATTGCTCCTGTCAATAGCTCCCCAGATGCGGGACCCATCACAGCCGTCCTCGCCACCAGTCCCTCATCGATCAATGGAACTGTGATCGCCAACGATGACGGCACATTCACCTACGCCCGAGACCCCAACTCCACCCAGATCGGCGACACCGACACCCTGACCTTCGTCGTCACCAGCAACAACGAAACCAGCACAACCGCTTCGATCACCTTCACAGTGACCGAGCTTGACAACCCCCCGGCCCTGGCAGGGCTCGAGATAGGACAACAGCAATCTGGCGGCCTCATCCCGATCAGACCGATCGTTTACGATCCCAATGGCGACCCAGTCAATGCGGTCTTCTCAAACCCCCAACTGAACACGAACGGCTTTGCCTTCACGACACTCGGGGCCATCTATGGACCCAACGGTACCGGCAGCAGCCCCGCTGCATGGGGCTTCTACAGACCCGACCGGGACGGCACCGAGACCATCGAATTCACCGCCAAGGACAGCTTGGGCATCGCTACGCGTATCCCGGTCACCTTTGTCGTCACGAATGACGCGATTCTGCAGTGGTCATGACGATGCCACTCAAAGAGGAATTCCTACGGATTAAGGCCAGCATCCGCCGCTGACGAACAGTTAGCGATACGCCGAGCTCGTTCAGGGCGGTCAGCGGTAACGGCAGCGTGTGCAAAATACTGGCGGCTTCGCCGAAGATTTCGACGCGGTACCCGGCACCGGCGACATAGTAGAAATCGCCGCTCGTCAGCAACCCTGTGGGCGCCCCCTCAAGGCCCGCCCACAGCCGAGAGGCTCAAGACCAGGAAAGCACGTCCCGATAGAGGATAGTCCAACGACTTCTCGCTAATCTGGTCCTGCTGTGTCCCTATCACCACCGCGCCCACCACCGGGGCCTGATCACCATCACCGGGTCGGCCGCCCATCTGACCGTGACCGACAGCGACGGCGAACAGCTGGGCTCGGGATCACTGGCTCGACCACCGACAACACCACCACCGCCGGTCGCACCCTACCCCGGACCCACCGGCGAACGCGCCCAATGGAAGTGGTACCAACCCTTCCAACCACAACCACCACCGAACAACTAGCCGCAGACTGCGCCCGTCGCCGAAGAACCAACTAGCTTGCGGTATTTGGCCAGAACCCCGGTGGGGTACTTAGGTGCAGGTGGATTGAAACCCGCCTTGCGGGAGTCGATTTCGTCGGCTCCGACGAGAAGGTCCAGGGTGCCTTTTCCTACGTCGAGGCGGACGCGATCACCGTCACGTACGAAGGCGATCGGCCCGGCGTCGACGGCCTCGGGCGCGATATGTCCGACACAGAGACCAGTGGTGCCACCCGAGAACCGGCCGTCGGTCATCAGCAGAACTTCCTTGCCCAGGCCCGCACCCTTGATCGCCCCGGTGATCGCCAGCATCTCGCGCATCCCGGGACCGCCCTTGGGGCCTTCGTAACGGATGACGACGACGTCGCCCGCGACGATGGTGCCGTCCTCCAGTGCGTCCATCGCGGCGCGTTCACCGTCAAAAACCCTTGCGGTGCCTTCGAAAACGTCGGAGTCGAAGCCTGCGGACTTGACCACCGCACCCTCGGGGGCCAGCGAGCCGTGCAGGATCGTGATGCCGCCGGTGGGGTGAATCGGGTTGTCGAGGGCGCGCAGCACCTTGCCGTCCGGATCCGGCGGTGCGATGTGCGCCAGGTTCTCGGCCATGGTCTTTCCGGTCACCGTCAGCACATCTCCATGCATGAGTCCGGCGTCCAGCAGCGCCTTCATCACCACTGGCACGCCGCCGATGTGGTCGACGTCGAACATCACATGCCGGCCGAAGGGCTTGACGTCGGCCAGGTGTGGCACCTTGGCGCCAATCCGGGTGAAGTCTTCCAGCGTAAGCTCGACGTTAGCTTCGTAGGCGATCGCCAGAAGGTGCAATACCGCGTTGGTGGAGCCACCGAACGCCATCACCACCGCGATGGCGTTCTCGAACGCCTCCCTGGTCATGATGTCTCGGGCGGTGATCCCGCGCCGCAGCAGCTCGACCACGGCCATGCCGCTTCGCCGGGCAAAGCCGTCACGGCGGCGGTCGGTGGCGGGCGGGGCGGCGGACCCGGGCAGCGACATACCGAGCGCCTCGGCGGCGGAAGCCATCGTGTTCGCGGTGTACATGCCGCCGCACGCACCCTCTCCCGGGCAGATCGCCCGTTCGATGGCGTCCACGTCCTCGCGCGGCATCAGGCCGCGGGCGCAGGCGCCGACGGCCTCGAAGGCGTCGATGATGGTGACGTCCTTCTCGGTGCCGTCGGACAGTTTCGCGCGGCCGGGCAGGATGGATCCCGCATAGAGAAACACGCTGGCGAGATCCAACCGGGCTGCGGCCATCAGCATGCCGGGCAGCGACTTGTCGCAGCCCGCGAGCAGCACTGAACCGTCGAGTCGTTCGGCTTGCATCACGGTCTCGACGCTGTCGGCGATGACTTCGCGCGACACCAGCGAGAAGTGCATACCCTCGTGGCCCATCGAGATGCCGTCGGACACCGAGATGGTGCCGAACTCCATCGGGTAGCCACCGGCCTCGAAGACGCCCTCCTTGACGGCCTTGGCTAGGCGGTCCAGCGACAAGTTGCAAGGGGTGATCTCATTCCACGACGACGCGACGCCGATCTGGGGTTTCGCGAAGTCCTCGTCGTCCATGCCCACCGCGCGCAACATTCCGCGGGCTGCGGCCTTCTCCAGGCCGTCGGTGACGTCACGGCTGCGGGGTTTGATGTCAGGGCTTGAGGGCATGGGCCACAGTATGCCGCGCGATGTTCCCCGGTCCAATCAATATCAATACCCCGGAGGGGTACAAGTAGGCTGGCGTGATGAGCTCACTCCCTGCGCGCCCTCTCGCCGCTCTGGTCGCTGTTCTTGCCGCCGCCGCGGTAGTCGGCTGTGGCGGCCAGCCGTCCGAAGGGCCACCCAGCGGTGGCTACGTTGCTCCCGGAATTCCGGAGACGCCGGTGATCACCGGGGAGCCCGCGAACCACAATGCCGACGATGTCGCGTTCGCGACCAACATGATCGCCCACCACAAGCAGGCCATCGAATTGTCTGAGCTGGTGCCCGAGCGCACGTCAAACCCAGCTCTGCAGGCGTTGGCCAAGCAGATCGCCGAGGTGCAACAACCCGAGATCAACATCATGAACGTGTTGCTCGTGCAGTGGAACGAGAACCCGGACCTGGATACCGGCCCGACCGGCGGGGAAGGGCACGCCGGGCACCAAGCGGCGTCGGGGATGGTCGACGACGCGACCATCGCCGAGTTGAAGTCTCTGCGCGACGCCGAGTTCGACGCGCTCTGGCTGAAGTCCATGATCGGTCACCACCGGGGCGCCGTCGAGATGGCCAAGGCCGAAGTTGCCAATGGTGTCAATATCGACGCGATCGCCATGGCTGAAACAATGGCGACGACTCAGCAGGCCGAGATCGAACAGATGGAACAAATGTTGGAAAGGCCTCAGCCATGAGCCGCCAGACACCCGAAGACGTCCCCGCGGAAGCGCCGGTCCCCGACCGGGCGGCGGCGCATGGTTACGCGGCGAACAAGGAGAACTACGCCAAACGGCTGCGTCGGATCGAGGGCCAGGTGCGCGGGATCGCCAAAATGATCGACGAGGACAAGTACTGCATCGACGTCCTCACCCAGATCAGCGCAGTCAACAGCGCTCTGCAGTCGGTGGCGCTCGGTCTGCTGGACGAGCACCTTGGGCACTGCGTCTCCGACGCGGTCGCGGCCGGGGGTGGGCGGGCGGACGCAAAGATCGCCGAGGCCTCGGCGGCCATCGCCCGCCTGGTCCGCTCCTGATTGTCGGCCGGCCGGGTCGGTGTGACCTCGATCCACCGGGCCGCCTCGAGTGACGCCGTCGTCACCGGGCCGTATCGTTGCTGCTCAGCAGGCCCCAGGTGGCAGGGTCGGCACGCTCGTTGGCGCGATGGAATCTCGCGCTGTGCCACACTGGGATGAATCGCTGAACTGGAGGTATATCGATGCTGCAGCGAAACAAGCGCCGACTGGTGGCCTCACTCCTGGCGGCCACCGTCCTTGCGGGGCTGGCCCTGAACGCGCCATCGGCGGCTGCGCAACCGGGCGTGGCACCGGCTCCGGCGCCCGTCGACCCGTTCGCGCCGCCGCCCCCGCCACCGGCCAATCCGTTCGTCTTTCCGCCACCGCCACCGCCGCCTGCGGCCAACCCGTTGACGCCTCCCGAGGCGGCGCCGCCGCCGGTCGATCCGCTCGCGGTGATCCCGGGGCAGCCGATGCCCATTCCGGAGGGCACGCCCGCGGGGCAGAATCCGAACCCGTTCGTCGGGCAGCCACCGTTCGTGCCGCCGTCGTTCAATCCGACCAATGGGTCGATCGCCGGTGCCGCCAAACCGATCTACATCAACTTCCAGCGGCCGATCGCCAACCGGCAGATGGCCCAGGACGCCATCCACATCTCGTCGAACCCCCCGGTACCCGGCAGGTTCTACTGGGTCACCGATACCCAGGTGCGTTGGCGGCCGCAGGACTTCTGGCCGGCGGGCACGGTGGTCAACATCGATGCCGCCGGGACCAAATCCAGCTTCACGGTTCCCGAGCAATTGGTCGCCACGATCGATAACGACACCAAGCAGATGGAGATTGTGCGTAACGGCGTGCTGGAGAAGACCTTCCCGGTGTCGATGGGCAAGCCCGGCTATGACACCAAGAACGGCACCTACTATGTGCTGGAGAAATTCGCCGACATCGTGATGGACTCATCGACCTACGGTGTGCCGGTCACCGCCGACGAGGGATACAAGGTCAAGGTGCAGGACGCCGTCCGGATCGACAACAGCGGCATATTCGTGCATAGCGCGCCGTGGTCGGTGGCCTCTCAAGGGAAGACGAACGTCAGCCACGGCTGTATCAACCTCAGCCCGGCGAACGCGCAGTGGTTCTACGACAATTTCGGTAGTGGCGATGCGGTGGTGATCAAGAACACCAACGGCGGGCTGTACAACCAGCCCGACGGTGCATCGGACTGGCAGATGTTCTGATCGGCGCGCGGCGGCGGCGCGCAGCGAGGGTGGGCCGATGCCCGGTGACGAGAAAGCGGTGGCGCGCACCGTCGCGGTGATCGCGCTGCTGCTGCTGGGCGTTGTGGCGCTGCGCGGCCACCTTCCGGTCGCCGGCCCCGCTGTCGAACCGGCTGAACGGGCGCGCACCGAACCGGGCAGCGTACTGCCGGCGTTCGTTATGTTCGGACTGTCGATCCTCATCATCGGGATGGGGATTGCCCATCGCTTGCGCCGCCGGTCACCGCTGCCGAACGGCGGCGAGCCGGCCTACGACTACGCGGGCGGGCGGCTCAGACTGCCCTGGCGGCTGATCCTGACCGTTTCCGCCGGTCTGCTGGTTTGGCTGCTGGTGGTGCTGTTGCTGATGGGATGGGGGTCGGGATTCAGCCCCGGCGTAGGGCAGCCGGACGACGCCGAATCCGGTCTGCCGAGTGGGGACGACGCCGGCGTCGCCGGTACCGGAGCCGATCCGCCCGAACCCGCCCTGCCGGAACCCTCGGCGGGCGGCGGGGACCTGTTCGGCTACCTCGGGGCGGTCACGATCCTGCTGTTTGCGCTGTCGATCGTCTCGACATTGATTGCGCGGCGGCGCACGGGCGCCGCCCCGCCGTGGACGATCGGCGACGCGGATATCACCCCAGCAGCGCCGGCGGGACCGGATCTCGTCCGGGCAACCGAACGCGGTCTGGCCGAGATCGGCGACCGCAACCGCGATCCCCGGGAAGCGATCATCGCCTGCTACGCGGCGATGGAGCGGGAGCTGGAGAAATCTCCGGGCACCACGCCACGGGATTCGGACACCCCCTCGGAGGTGCTGGCCCGGGCGGTCGCTCGGCACGCACTGCGGGCCGAGAATGCGACCGAACTGGTCGATCTCTTCGAGGAGGCTCGATTCAGCCCGCACGTGATGAACGAGGGGCACCGCGATAACGCCGTGCGGGCGTTGCGGATGGTTCAACAAGAACTGCAGAGCACCATATGAGCAAACTGGTGATCGCCGGGGTCGGTCTGGTGGTATCGGTGCAAGCGCTTGCGTTCATCGCGCTGGAGCGGCACCTGGTGGTGGCGGCGGCCGGAATCGCGGTCGCCGCAGTGCTGTTGGCGGTGCGAGCCGGACTCGCACGGCACCCGGCCGGGGAGCCCGCCGCCGCAGCAGCCGACGATGCCGGGGAACCGCTGCGTCGGTGGGTGGCCCGCACCGAGACGCTGGTCTCCTGGTCCGACGGCTCGCGCGCCGATTGGGACCGCCGGCTGCGCCCGCTCTTGGCCCGCCAGTTCGAGCTCGCCTCCGGACAGCGGAAGGCCAAGGACCCCAAGGCGTTCTATGCCACCGGCCGAATGCTGTTCGGGCCACAACTCTGGCCGTGGGTCGATCCGGAGAACATCGTGCCGCGCGGAGGCCAGCAGCCCGGCCCCGGTCGGGACACCCTAAACGAAATCCTGCAGCGCCTGGAGCGACTATGACCCACGATCTGCAGCCGGCCGCGACCACCGCGCTGTGCGAGTCGGTTCTGGACGAGATCGGCCGGGTGGTGGTCGGCAAGCGCCCGGCACTGAACCTGATCCTCATCACCGTGCTCGCTCGCGGGCACGCCCTCATCGAGGATCTGCCGGGACTCGGAAAGACCCTTATCGCAAAGGCTTTCGCGGCGGCCCTCGGATTGGATTTCACCCGCGTGCAGTTCACCCCGGACCTGCTGCCCGCCGATCTGCTCGGATCGACCATCTATGATATGCAGTCGGGCGCGTTCGAATTCCGGCGTGGTCCCATCTTCACCAATCTGCTGCTGGGTGACGAGATCAACCGGACGCCGCCCAAGACCCAGGCCGCGCTGTTGGAGGCGATGGCCGAACAGCAGGTCAGTATCGACGGTGTGACACATCGGCTGCCCGAGCCATTCCTGGTGTTGGCGACGGACAACCCGATCGAGTACGAGGGCACCTATCCGCTGCCCGAGGCGCAACTGGACCGGTTTGCGATGAGACTGGAGCTGAAGTACCTCTCCGAAGAGGAGGAGGCCACCATGCTGCGCCGGCGTCTGGATCGCGGGTCTCGACGGCCCACCGTGCAGCAGGTGGTCGACGCCGACGGTCTGCTGGCCATGCAGGAATCGGTAGAACGGGTGACCGTCCACGACGACGTATTGCGGTACGTGGTCTCGCTTGCCACCGCGAGCAGGCAGCATCCGCAGGTGGCCGTCGGCGCCAGCCCGCGGGCCGAACTGGATCTCGTGCAATTGGCCCGGGCACGGGCGTTGCTGCTCGGCCGCGACTACGTAGTCCCCGAAGACGTGAAGGCACTCGCCATGCCGACGCTGGCGCACCGGATCAGTCTCCGACCCGAGATGTGGGTCCGCCGGGTGCAGGGCTCCGATGTGGTCGACGAGCTGCTCCGCCGGCTGCCGGCGCCCAGGGCTCCGGGTCCGCGATGACCGTCGAGGATCGCACCGCCGGCGCAACAGCCCAACCGCTCACCGAATTGCATTGGCGCGCATCGCCCCTGACCCGCTCCATCGCGACCTGCGCAGGCGTTGCGATCGTGTGCGCGCTGATCGCGGCGCGGTGGGACCTGATCGCCTTCGCCGCGCCGATGCTCGGCGTGCTGTGTTCGCTGGGCTGGCAGGGTCCGGCGCCGTCGGTCCGGGTGTTCGGGTGCCCCGAACTACAGCGGTGCTTCGAGTCGGAGCAGGTACGCGTCGAAGGATGGGCCGAAGCCGACACCGGTGCGGCGGTGGGTTTGGAAATCTCGGTGTTGCCCGGAATGGAACTGGAGGTGGTGGCCGAAGCACGCGGCGAGACCACGGCGAAGCGGACCGTCGCGGTTCGGGCGTCCCGCTGGGGCCGCTATCCGATCCGGGGTACGGTGCGGGTGCTCGGCGCGAGCGGTCTGCTCGAAGGTACCGCGACGATCGAGTTTGCCGAGGTGTGGGTATTTCCGCTGGCTGCGTCCCAGCCCGAGATCCCGCGCGCGGACCTGTTGGACCGGCTCGGCACCCACCTGACCCGGCACGCCGGTCCGGGGGTGGAGTACGCGAGCATTCGGCCCTATGTCCCCGGTGACCAGTTGCGAACCGTCAACTGGCCGGTCAGCGCCCGTCGTGGTGCGCTGCACGTCACCGAGCGGTTGACCGATCGGGCCGCCGAGGTAGTGGTGCTGATCGACACCTACCCGCAGCCGGCCGGACCGGCCACCGAAGCCAGCGAGCGCACCGCCCGCGGAGCGGCGCAGGTGGTGCAGAGCGCGTTGCGGTACGGCGATCGGGCCGGCCTGGTGGTGCTCGGCAGCCACGGCACCCGCTGGCTGGGCGCCGACATCGGGCAACGGCAGTTCTACCGCATTCTGGATACGATGCTCGGCGCGCTCGACGGCTCCGAGACGGTGGCCGGCACCCTGGCGCCCCGACCGGCAATGCCGCCGGGCGCGATCGTGGTGGCGTTCTCCACCTTGCTGGAGACCGAGTTCGCGCTGGCCCTCATCGATCTGCGCAAGCGAGGACATCGGGTGATCGCCGTTGACGTATTGGAGGGCAGTCCGCTGGAGGGGGAGCACGATCTTCTGGTCAACCGGATGTGGGCGTTGCAACGCTCCTCCATGTACCGGGACATGGCGACCGTCGGTGTCGACGTCGTGGGGTGGCCTGCCGACGTCACACTCGATCAGGCGATGAGGCCGCTCTCCGATCGTCGAAGGACGGCACGGCGATGACTCCAGGGTGGACGAAGACGTTGCTGCCCAGTGCTTTCGGCGTATTGATGGTTGGCGCGGCGGCGCATCGCGCCGACCCGCCGGCATTGGTTGTCGCGGTCGCCGCGCTGATCGCGGTGCTGATGGCCGGATGGGTGCGGACCGCCGCCACCCTGGCGGTGGTGCTGACGCTGGGCACGGTGGTGTTCGCCGATCCCGCGCCGATGTACACCGTACTCGCGGGGCTCGCCGCCACCGGGTTTCTGACTCTTGTGCACAGTGCCGGCCGCGCGGCGGCAACGACGATGTTGGCCGCCGCCGGTTTCGCCGCACTCGCGACGGTGATGGTGGTGATTCCGCTGCATGTGCCGTGGCTGCCGATGCTGGCACCACTGGCGGTGCTCGCCGGATATCTGTTGGCGCTCAGCCCTATCCTGTTCGCTGCCCGCCGCTAGTTCCAGATCCGCACCCGCCGCCCAGGCTCGAGGTAGAGCGAGTCCGTCTCCGACACTTCGAACGCGCGATAGAAGGCGTCGATGTTGCGGACCACACCGTTGCAGCGAAACTCCGGCGGTGAATGGGGATCGACAGCGAGACGGCGGATCGCCTCGGCGTCTCGGGATTTGGTGCGCCAGACCTGAGCCCAGCCGTAGAAAACCCGCTGCTCTCCGGTCAGCCCGTCGATAACCGGAGCCGCCGCACCGTTCAGGGACAGTTGGTAGGCCAGTAGCGCGATCGACAGGCCGCCGAGATCGCCGATGTTCTCGCCGACGGTGAACGCGCCATTCACATGGTGCCCGTCGCCGTTCGACGCCAACTCGCGCGGTACAAACCTGTCGTATTGTTCGATCAATGCTTTTGTGCGAGTAGCGAACTCAGCTCGGTCCTGATCCGACCACCAGTCCACCAGGTTGCCGTCGCCATCGTATTTCGCGCCTTGATCGTCGAACCCATGCCCGATTTCGTGCCCGATGACCGCGCCGATGCCGCCGTAGTTGGCGGCGTCATCGGCGTCGGCGTCGAAGAACGGTGGCTGCAGAATTGCTGCGGGAAAGACGATTTCATTCATTCCCGGGTTGTAGTAGGCGTTGACCGTCTGCGGTGTCATGAACCACTCGTCGCGGTCGACCGGGCTGCCCAGTTTGGCCAGCTCGCGGGCGTACTCGAGTTGGTAGCCGCGTCGATAATTGCCGTAGAGGTCGCCGCGGTCGATCACCAGCGACGAATAATCGCGCCATTTGTTCGGATACCCGACCTTGGCGGTGAACTTGTCCAACTTGGCCAGTGCCTGCTGCCTGGTCCGCGGCGTCATCCACTCCAACGTGCTGATGCTGGTCCGGTAGGCCTCCCGCAGGTTCGCGACCAGGTCGTCCATCCGGGCCTTTGCCCGCGGCGGGAAGTGGCGCTGGACGTAGAGCCGGCCGAGCGCGTCACCCATCAGGCTTTCCACCACCGAGACGCCGCGCTTCCAGCGGTCGCGGATCTCCTCGGTGCCGGACAGCCGTCGTCCGTAGAACGCGAAGTCCTCGGCGACCAGTTCGTCGGTGAGTAACGAAGCCCGGGCGTGGATCACCCGCCACCGGGCCCAGTTCTTCCAGTCCTCGAAATTTTCGCCGGTCCAGAGGGTCGCGAATCCGGCGAGGTAGTCGGGCTGGCGCACCACCAGCTCGGGCGGCCGGTTGCGGTCGGCTCGGGGGTGGGCGCCCAGGCCATCGAGCCACCCTGTCCAGTCGAAGCCCGGTGCCTGGTCCATCACTTCGGCGAAGGTTCGCAGGTTGTAGGTCAGATCGGCGTCGCGCCGTTTGACCACATCCCAGTGGGCCGCGGCGATCTTGGTTTCCAGCGCGACGATCGCGTCGGCCGTGCGGGCGTGATCGCTCGCGGCGCCGCGGCCCGCGCCGGAGTAGACCAGCCCGAACATCGCCGCGATGTGCGCCGGATAGGCGGCCAGAATCTCGGCGTGCTGTTGGTCGCGGAAGTAGGACTCATCGGGCAGCCCGATGCCCGACTGGGTGAGATGAAGCAAGTAGCGGGTGGAGTTCTTGGAGTCGGTGTCGACGTAGAGGCCGATGCCGCCACCGACCCCGGTGCGCTGCAGCGCACCGAGGACTTCCGCGAGGGCTGCCGGCGTCTCGGCGGCGTCGATCTCGGCCAGCTCGTCGAGCAGCGGCGTGAGGCCGCGCCGACGGACGGTCTGCTCGTCCATGAAGCTGGCGTAGAGATCGCCGATGCGCCGTTCGTCGCTGCCGGCTGCGGTATCCGGTGCCGCCGCAGCCTCGGTGATGAGATCGCGGATCTGCTGTTCGGCGCGGTCGTACAGGGTGCGGAATGCCCCGTCGGTGGCGCGGTCGGGGGGAATCCGATAGTCGGCGAGCCAGCGGCCGTTCACGTGACCGAACAGGTCGTCCTGGGGTCGGGCCGCGGGGTCGACGTAGCTCAGGTCGATGCCGGATCTCGTCTCGGGGTTCGCTTCTACCGTCACCCCGACATCCTTCCAGAAACACCGGAGGGGGGACCGGGCGGCGACGTCAGCCTTGGTTCTGGTTGCGCATCGTGGCGAATCTTTCGGACAGCCGGCCCATCCGGATCATCAGCGACGCGGGCGGGCTGACGGTGCCGCGCAGATACGTCGCGAAGTCTTCTGCGGGCACGCCGATGCGAGACGCGAACTCGTGTTCGCCGAGGCCCGACCGGTCGAGCAGCAGATGCACATGGCGACCCACCTCGGCGCGTTCGTTGGCCTCCAGATGCTCGCGGGAGCGCTCGAGTACCTCCGATATGGCGCGGGACACGCCGTAGGGCCGCGTCGTCTCCAGAATCTCTTCGACCTGGCGCGCCGTTCTGCCGAATGGGTCGCGTTTGATGGCCGCCACGATGCGCTGCCAGACGCCGAGGTCGTCGTTCTCCAGCGCCGCGCGAATCTCGGCGGTGGGCCAGAACTCCACCGGCCGGCCCACCGTCACCTCGCCTCCTCCAGCATCGCCACGGCCACCGCCAGACAGCACTGCCTGACCCGAGCCCAATCCTGGTCCGCACCCGGCCCGGACGCTGCGGCCCGGGGTTCATCGGACGGGTGTGGCTCCGCCAGGCGTCGCAACAGCTGGGTAGCCACCCAGTGGGTGCGTGCCGGGGGTCCAGAGTAATACCGATCCATGCCGGTGAGTACCTCTGCGACGGTCTGTACGTCCATCGAGTCGACGAGTTCAGCGAACTCGGTGAAATCGCGCGCGGTATTGCGGGCCAGGATCAGGAAGCTCTTGAGCCGTATGGTCTCGGCTCCGGTCGGGATCTGCAGCCGATCGCCGGTCGGCAGGAGCACGTTGGTGGTCTCCATCGGGCCGTTGCGTCGCACGGGAGAGTTTGGATCGCCGGCCTGGACCGCCAGCGCGTCCAGTGCGACGTCCAGACGGCCCCGCCACATCGTCACCGGATGCTTGGGCAGCCTTACCGCGACGGTCTTGCCGTGTGCACGGTTGCCGACTGCCACGGTGAGCTGCTCGCCGGTGTCTCGCAATCGGCTGCTGCCCGGCACTTTGCGAGGCCGGCAGCCGCTGAACGCAAGCGGGTCTGCCACCGTGATGCATTGTGGTGCAAGGGTTTTGAGCTTGGCAGCGGACTTGACCACGGTCCGCAGATCCGATCCGGACGGTGCCAGCGCCGAGATGTCGTCGGGGATGATGACGAGATCGCCGATATCGGCTTTGGGAAGCGGTTTCTCGAAGTCCACCGACGGCAGGATCCGGTCCAGCCAGCGGGGCAGCCACCAGTTCCATTCATCGAACATGGCCATCAGGGCCGGCACGAGGACGAGGCGCACCACGGTGGCGTCGACGGCGATAGCCACCGCGCTGGCCACCCCGAGCTGGGCGACCAGCGGCATGCCCGCAAAGGCGAATCCGATGAACACCGCGATCATGATCAGCGCCGCGCTGGTGATGGTGCGCGCGCTGGTGCTGACGCCGTAGGCCACCGCATCGCGGGTGTTCCCGGTTTGCAGGAATCGCTCCCGGATCCGGGTGAGCAGGAAGATCTCGTAATCCATCGACAAGCCGAAGGTCAGTGCCAGCACCAGCGGCGGAATCGTGCTGTCCAGCGATGAGAGTTGCTTGAAGCCCAGGTGGGACAACCAGCCCCACTGGAAGACGATCACCAGACTGCCGTAGGCGGCGCCCACCGACAGCACGGTCATCAGAACGCCCTTGAACGCGAGGAACACCGATCGGATGGCGATCAGGAGCATCACGAATGCGATGAGCGCGACGAACACGAATACCAGCGGCTGAGTTTGGGAGACCTTGTCGTCGAAGTCGTTGATGAGCGCTGTCGGCCCGCCGACGTCGATGCGCGCGCTTTCGCCGGCTACCGGCGGGAGTTGTTCGCGCATCCAGTCGACGGTGTCGCGGGCCGAGAAATTCTCCGGGTCGACCGAAAGCACCGCGGACAACAGTGCACTGCGGTAGTCGTTGCCGAAGACCGGCGGTGACACCGACACGGTGTTGGGCGCCTGCGCCATTCTCTGCCGGATCGATTCCAGCAGCGGCTCCTTGGCCGGCGCCGAGGCCGCGTTCCCGTCGGGGAAGGTCACCAGCACCCGGACGGGTCCCAGGGCGCCGGGTCCCAGCGCCTCGGCCGCCGCGTTGACCCCTCCCCGGATCTCGTGGGTCGGGTCGAACTGCCTTTGCATGCTGTTGCCCAGCACCATCGAGAAGGCGGGCGCCGCCAGCGCCAGCAGCAGGGCCGCCGCCGCCACCGCCGACAGCCACGGCCGCCGCATCACCCGCCCCGTCCAACGGGACCAGAACCGTGATTCGGTGGCTTCCGGGCGCCGCGACCAGTGCAGGTAGGACGAGCGCTTCGCCGCCGCTCGGCCGAATGTCGCCAGCACCGCCGGCGTCAGGGTGGTCGAGGTCAGCACCGCGACCGCGACGGCGAGGATGGCGCCGGTCGCCATCGATTGCAGCACCGGGGTATTGATTAGGTAGAGGCCGGTGACCGAGGCGATCACCGTCATCCCCGACAAGACCACCGCCAGGCCCGAGGTGGCCATGGCGGCATCGGCGGCGTCCGCGGGTTCTCGGCCGGCGCGCAGTTCCTCGCGGAAACGCATCAGGATGAAAAGCGAATAGTCGATGGCCACCGCGATGCCGAACATCGACACCGTCGAGGTCACGAAAACCGACATCGTCATGTAGGTCGACAGCACATATACCAGCCCCATGGTGACCACTACGGTGCAAATGCCCAGCAGGAGCGGCATTGCGGCAGCGGCCAGCGAGCCGAACACCGCGAGCAGAATGATCAGGACGATCGGCAGGTTCCACTTCTCGGCCTGCGCGATATCGTGCTTTGTCGCCTCGGTGGCCGCGGCCCCCAGAGCGCCTTGACCAATCACGTACAGGCGGACCTTGCCGTTGGCCATCTCACCGGGTTCGTCGCCTTCGACCCCGATCTTCTCCCGTAACTGCTTGGCGACGTCGACCGCGCCGGTGTTGTCGAAGTCCAGTTGCAGGGTGACGACGTACGGTCGGTCCGGCTGGGGCGCAGGTTGCCCCCCGCCGGGCGGCGCCCCGGGCTGCGGCGGGACGACGGCCTGCGGGTTGGGTACCACCTTGATGCTGGGTACCTCGGCGGCAAGCTGTTCCAGATAGGCGACCGCCTCGTTCATATCGCTGAAGGACGCGTCCGGGCGCGGTGCCGCCACCAGGGCTAACGGTGAAGCGCCCTGGTCGGGGAACTGCGCTTCGAGCTGACGCTGGACATATAGTGACTGCGAACCGTGGACTTCGAAGCCACCGCCGGTGAGATTGCCGGACTGGTTCATCGCCAGGTACACCGACGGCACCAAAAGCAGCAACCAGGCCGCGAACACCGCCCAGCGGTATCTGCGCAGGTTGCTGCTGATGCGCATCATGAACTGCTGGATCGGAACTCCCCTGCTTTCTCCCCGGCGTTTTCTAGCCAGAGCGTACCGCAGCAAGCGTCCCGGAGATGATCCCCGTGATGCCTGTCATCCCTGCTCAAAGCAACCCGACCGGTGACGTGAGCGGCTCTCCGATTGGCCGGTCCGGCCGTCGCGGTGGCACTATGGCGGCGACGGAGCTTCGGCATCGGGGAACGCGTGCAGGACATCGCTGCGAGTTTGCGAGCGGTGTTCGCAGACTGTGAGGAGTCCGCCATCGATGTACCTTGAACATGACCTACGCGGGGCGCGGCCGTCGCGGCGTTTCGTCCGGCCTGCGCCTACCCACAGACCCGACGCATCGGCGCGTTGACCGATCGGGTGCGGTGTTTTTAACAATTGACGCACCCCTCGACAAGAAACCGGGCGGCGATTCTGTTTAACTTTCTAAGATGGTCCCGACCGGCGACCGACATTGGTTTCGGTTCTACCTCTGATGAAGGAGCATTCATGTTTTTCTCGGCACCCACCGTCCGACGTGCGGTCGTTGGCGGGCTGGGCGGCGGTGCGCTTGCGGGCGCGATGTTGTTAGGAGCGCTGCCGACGGCGGCTGCGCAGCCCCAACCGCCGAACTGCACCGCGGCCGACTTCTCCGGTGTGGCTGCCGGCGTCTCAGCGGCCTCGTCGACCTATCTGTTCACCCACCCCGAGGTGAACGCATTCTTCACAGACCTGCACGGCGATCCTCCGGAGAAGGTCGAGTCCGACGTCGATGCCTACCTGGTGGCCAACCCACAGGTCTTCGCCGAGTTGACGGCCATTCGCCAGCCGCTGGTGGACCTGCGCAACCGGTGCGGCATCATCATCGCGCCCGACGAGAACTAAGGCGGCCGGTCGGCGCGACCAGGGCGCGCCAACCCAGCAGCAGCACGGCGGTGGTCAGGGCGGCCACCACGACGAAGCTCACCGCGGTGCCCTGGGACGTGGCTCTGCGCAACAACATGCCCACCGCCACGGTGCCAATCCACACCGTGAACCCGGTGGGAGCGAGTGCGGTCGGTCGTCGCCAACCCCGGGACAGTAGCCAGCCCGAGAGCGTTCCGGCCAGAAACGGCCAGGCGGTCGCGGCGATGCCACTGACGGTGATTCCCTCGGCGTGCGTGCGGCGCCCGAGCCCGCAGAACACCACGACGCAGGCCACGTCGGTGGCGAAGGCAGCGAGGGCGCCGAGCGTGATTCCCGCCCTGGCGTGTTCACTGCTTGGCATGATCGTGTCCTCAACCGTCGGGCCGGCCGGAGTCCGGCTGGCTCATGCGGTCATCGGGCGTCGGGACCGGTGGGTCGTCGGGATACGGGGGCGAGTGGTCCTTCTCGGTGCGGAACATGAAGAAAAACACCACCCAACCGATCGCTGAGATGAAGATCCAGCTGACCAGCCGGTAGATCAGCATCGCCGAGATCGCCGGGGCCAGCGCCATCCCGCTGGACACCAGACCGGGTACCAGCACCGCCTCGACGACCAGCAGTCCACCGGGCATCAACGGGATCGAACCGACGGCCCGCGCCGCGGCGTAGGCGACGACCACACCCGCGATCGACGGATGCCCGCCGGTGGCGTAGCAGGCGAACAACAGGCACGTCACATCGGCGATCCAATTGAAGAGTGACCAACCGAAGGCAACCCCGAGATCGCGACGACCCAGCTGTACCGATTCCAGCTGGGTGAGCGTGGCCCGCCACCTGGTCAGCCCGGCGTCGCTGGGCTTGCCCCGGATCGAGTTGAACCAGGACAGCACCCGGGCCCCGATTCCGTCGATTAGTTCGGGCCGGGTGGCGACCGCCTGAGCCAGCAGCACCAACGCGACGAAGCCACCGAGCGAGAAAATCAACGACAGCGGGTTCTTACTCGCGCCCAGCAGGAACGCGCCACCCAGGCCGAGTAACGCCAGCCCGATGATTTGCAGCACACCCGACATCACCAACTGCCAGGAAGCGACCAGCGGCGAAGCGCCCCAGATCCGCTGTTGACGGTAGATGAAGGTCGCCGACAGCACCGGCCCGCCGGGCATGGTGGTGGACAATGCGTTTCCGGCGTAGAACGCGGCCTCCGAACGCCATTGCCGGACGTGGACGCCGGCCGAGCGCAACAGGGTGCGCTGAATCTGGGCGAAGCTGTGCATCGATGCCGTCGCCGCGATCACCGCGCCCAGCACCCATAGCCAGTTCGCCGAGTACAGGCTTTTCCAGGCCTTGGCGAGCTGGTCGCGCACCAGCGCGAACTCGATGGCCAGCACCACGACGGCCACCGCGATGATCACCCAGCGGAGCCACCAGTACTTTCCGCGCGCCTGACGATCCGGGCTGATCGGCCCAGCCGGAATCCCGCCCGCAGGGGCGTCGTGTGACACGCAGTAAGGGTAAGCCGTGCTGGTCCGGAATCTGCGGATCCGATGGCGGGTTCGACGCGGCCGTTACGCTACCGGGATGTCAGCTGCCCGGAACGCCCCTGCCGATGAATCGGTCAGCCCCTTGGTCCGGAAGACGGCCGCCTGGGCGTGGCGCCTGCTGGTGATATTGGCTGCCGTCGTGGCCCTGCTGTGGCTGTTCCTGCGGCTCGAGATCCTGTTCGTGCCGGTGGCGCTGGCCACCATTCTGGCCGCCTTGCTGATGCCGGTCGTCGACTTCCTGGACCGGCGTGGTGCGCCCCGCGGCGGTGCCGTAGCCCTGGTGCTGCTGACCGGATTCGGATTGTTCGGCGGCCTGCTCGCGTTCGTGATCACGCAGTTCGTCGAAGGGGCACCGGATCTCGTCTCGCAGATGACGACCAGCATCGAAGGTTTCGGAAGATGGCTGACCGAGGGGCCGCTGGACGTCAGTCCGCAACAGATCAACCAGGCCCGCGACGCGGTGATCGAGGCGTTGCGCGGGAATCAGGAGAAGCTCACCAGCGGGGCGCTGTCCACGGCGGGCACGGTGACGGAGATCGTCACCGGCGCGGTACTGGTTCTGTTCACGTTGATCTTTCTGCTGCACGGTGGACGAAACATCTTCACGTTCGTCACCGGGGTCTTTCCGGTCACCGTGCGAGACCGGGTGCGCGACGCGGGCCGTGCCGGGTTCCGTTCGCTGATCGGGTACGTCCGGGCGACCTTTCTGGTCGCGTTCGTCGATGCGGTGGGCATCGGGGTGGGGCTCGGAATCATGGGGGTGCCGCTGGCGCTCCCGTTGGCCTCGCTGGTGTTCATGGGCGCCTTCGTCCCGCTCGTCGGCGCGGTTCTCACCGGGTTCGTGGCGGTCATCGTCGCATTGATCGCCAAAGGCTGGATTTTCGCGTTGATCACGCTTGGGTTGATCGTTGCAGTGCAGCAGCTCGAAGGGCACGTGTTGCAGCCGCTGGTCATGGGTCGTGCCGTGGCCATCCACCCGCTGGCGATCGTGTTGGCCATCGCCGGCGGCGCCGTACTCGCCGGCATCGCGGGTGCATTGCTCGCTGTTCCCGCGTTGGCGTTCATCAACAGCGCGATGCGCGTTCTGTTGGCCGACGACCCGGACGCCGAAGAAGCGGCGCTGCAGGCAGAGATTGGCCCGGTGGTGAAAGCCGAACCGGACGAACCGGAGCCGAATTCCGACGCTATTTGAGGCGGCCCTCACGGCGCAGCAGGTCCTGCGCACTGACACCGGCGCCACCCCGACGCGCCGCCTCGTCCTCCGCACGTGTGTTGAGCTTCTCGGTGGCAGCGTCGGCATCCGACCTGCGCTGGGTCGGAATCGCCCGGGTTTCCTCGGCGGAATCATCGGTGTGGTCGCCCGGCTCGGGCCGCTCGGGCTGCGCCGGGATCGCGGTGGTTGGTTCGTTGCCACCCGGGCCGGAAGATCCGCCCCGGAGATCACCGAGCCAGGACTCGATCTCACGCTCCTTGCGCGGCTGTTCAGGCGTCCCCGACGGACGTTGGATCCGCTGTGCTGCCGCTGCGGCGCTGCTGACCACGCTACGAACGGCGTTCTTGGCGATCGACAGTCGGGTGGTCGGCGCTTCCTGCGGGGGGCGCGGCGAGCCTGGCGGCGGGGGCGGCGGGCCGCCCAGAGGCGGGGATGGTGGGCCGGCGGGCGGTGGGGGCGGTGCGGGAAGCCGTGTCGTGCCGGCCGTGGCAGGGTCGATGGCCCGCTGCGGCGGGACGGGGTGCCCGGGGTCGCGTCGTGGCAGGGACGGCCCGGCTGCCCGCGGGGGTGCGGCGACCGGGGGTCCACCCGCGCCGACCAGAGCTTCCGGATGGGGCGTCTCCTCGCGCACCGTCGGTCGCTTGCGCTCGTCGGGCAGTTCGGTCTCGCCGAGGCCCAACCGGTCCTGCAGGCGCTTCATCCATCGCGGCGCCCACCAGCAGTCGTCGCCGAGCAACTTCATGATCGCCGGCACCAGGAACATGCGGACGATCGTGGCGTCCAGCAACAGCGCGATGAGCAGGCCGAACGCCAGATACTTCATCATGACCAGGTCGGAGAAGACGAATGCGCCCGCGACGACGGCCAGCACCAGCGCGGCGCCGGTGATCAGGCGCCCGGTGGTGGCGGTACCGATCCGGATCGCCTCGGCAGTGGACATCCCGCGCTCGCGCGCCTCCACCATCCTGGACACCAGGAACACCTCGTAGTCGGTGGAAAGGCCCCAGATCACCGCGATGATCAAACCGATCATCGGGGCCATCAGAGGCTGGGGTGTGTAGTTCATCAGCCCGGACCCATGCCCGTCGACGAACATCCAGGTGAGGATCCCCATCGTGGAGCCCAGAGTAAGCGCGCTCATCAATGCGGCCTTGATCGGCAACACCACCGAACCGAAGGCCAGGAACATCAGGATCGTCGTCGTGGTGATGAGCAGCAGCACCATCAGCGGCAGCTTTTCGAACAAACTGTGGATGCTGTCCTGCTCCAAGGCCGGCGTGCCACCCACCGACAGGGTGATGCCCCGCGGCGGCGATAGTCCGCGCAGTTCGGTGATCTTGCGGGCCGCGTCGTTGCGGTTCACCAGACCGTTCTGGATGACGCGAACCGATGGGTCCTTCGACGCACCGTCGAGATAGGGCCGCTCCTGCCACATCTTGGACGGGTCGTCATCGGGCTCGATGAACCCGGGAATGGCCATCGCCTCGCTGCGGATCTCGGCGATCTGCTGATCGGTGACCGGTTTGCCGTCGTCGCGCTCAATGACCAGCGTCAACGGCTCGGTCCGGAATCCGGGAAATGTCTTGTCGAACTCCTCCTGCGCCAACCGCACCGAGTTGTCCGGCGGCAGGTACTTTTCCGAGATGCCGCCCAGGGACAGCTGACCCAGCGGAATGATCAGCAGGATCATCAGAATGAGGATGGGCGCGGCGAAGGCGATCGGCCGCTTCATCACGACGTTCACCAGCCTGCCCCAGAAACCCTGCTCGACCTCGGCTCGGGTCTTGGTCTTCTGGGTGCGGTCGCCCAGCCAGTTCAGCCACCAGTTCATCGGCTTCCAGTTGCGGAAGAACGGCACCCGCAACAGGGTCCGCACGCCGAGGGCGTCGACGTTGGGTCCCAGGATGGCCAGGGCGGCGGCCAGCACGGTGATCGACAGAATCGCCGCCAGCATGACCGAGGCGATGATCGCGTAGGTGATCGATTTGAGGAAGCCCTGCGGGAACAGCAGCAGTGGCACCGAGGACGCCACCAGAATCACCGCGGAGAACATCACCGTCCTGCCCGACGTCATCACCGTCCGGCGAACGGCGGCCTCGGTGTCATATCCCTCGGCGATCTCCTCGCGGAATCGGCTCACCATGAACAGCCCATAGTCGACGGCGATGCCCAGGCCCATGAGCGTCACCACCGGCTGGGCGAAGAAGTGCACCGGGATGAACTCGGCAACCAGCCGCATGATCCCTAGCGCCCCGGCGATGGTCAGGCCGCCGATGAGCCCGGGCAGCGCGGCGGCGACCACCCCGCCGAACACGAAGAACAACACCACGCAGACCAATGGGATCGCCGCGATCTCGGCGCGCCGCTGATCCTCGCCGATGGTTCCGGTCAACTCGCTCGCCAGCGGCTGCAGGCCGGCCTGCTGGACCTCGATGCCGTCGATGTTCAGGGCCTGTTTGACGGTGGTGCCGTCGGTGCCGACGTTCTTGTTGTAGTTGTTCAGAATCACGTCATCGTTGTCGCCCTTGAGCTGGACCGACATGAACGCGTGCTTCTTGTCTGCATCGGCCATGTTCTTGAGCACCTCTGGGCTCTTGAAGTAGCCGATGGCACGCAGGATTTGATCGGGGTGGTTCTTCTCGACCTCGTCGAGGTTGTCGAGGATCTTCTGCTTGAACTCCGGGTCGTCGACCGTCTTGCCCTCGGGTGCGGTGTAGATCGCGACGATGTGGCCCGACGTGTCACGACCGTAGACCTTGTCGGAGAGCACCGAGGCGTGAACCGACTGGCTGCCTTCATCGTAGAAACCGCTCTGGGTGACGTGCTGACCGAGCGTGATGCCGTAGATTCCGCCGCCCAGACACAGCGTGACCATGACCCCGATCACGATGTACCGGTACTGGTACACCATTCGTCCCCACCAGGCGAACACGGTCAGCTCCTAACGGTCTTTCGACAGCCCTGCCATCGGCCGGCGCATCTCAATTCAGCTTCAATTGTCTAGACGCGCGTGGCCAGCAGCGAGGACAGTGGCCGGAACGGCTGCAACCAAGCCCCCTGCTCTGGTAGCGAATCTAGGCCGATTCGGGGTAGCGCTTCCCGGAAGACACCCTCGATGTCCTCCAAGTCGACGAACTCCAAGGTATCCGACGCTAACGCCCAACTGGCATGTTCGCGAAATCCGAGTACTTGGACCTCGACCCCGTCCGCGGCGATGTCCTCCAAGGGGAGTTTGAACGCCTGCCCGTCGGCGGAGGCGACGATCAGGCCGGCCAGTCCCTCGCCGCGCCGGAGGGCGATATGGGCGAGCATGTCGCTATCGACATCGCTGTCCTCGTCCACCTTCGGTTTGGCGAAGACGGCGAAGCCCACGTTGCGCAGCGCTTCCACCCACGGACGAACGACGTCGGCGCTGCCCGGGACGATGTTGGTGAAGACGGTCGCCTCCGGTTCCAGCGAAATATCGGGCCGCGTCGCGCCGAGTCGGGCCGAGAGGTCTGCGGTGCGGCGCAACAGCCATCGGCCCAAGGCGTCGAAACGGGGTCGGTGCGCCGCGGTGGGGCGGCCACCGAGAATCGATCCCAGCCCCATGTCCAGATTGGGTGCATCCCACACCAGCAGCACCCGCCCGGGCGGGTTTGCGCGCGAAGTCTCGGGCCGGGGCCCGACCTCTCCGACGTCGGGTGCATCGGGGAGGTCGGGGACCGCCGGGATGTTCTCGGTGATGCTCACGCGGTTGTCGCCGTTCTGGTCCAGAGGAACTCGACGACGGTGCTACCGGCCCGCCGCGCCTTGCCCTCGTACTTTGTCTGCGGCCTGGCCACGGACACCGGAAGGCCTTCGGGGCCGGTGCGGCGCAGCCGTGGGTCCGCGTCGCCGACTTCGCCGATCTGCTCGGCGTAGCCGGCGTGGTCGGTGGCGGCGTGCAGGACTCCGCCGGGCCGGAGCCGGTCGCCGATCAGCGCCATCGTGGCGGGTTGCAGCAGGCGCCGCTTGTGATGGCGTGCCTTGGGCCAGGGGTCGGGGAAGAAGACCCGCACGCCGGTCAGCGAATCAGGGCCGAACATGTGGGTCAGCACATCCACCCCGTCACCGCGGATCAGTCGGATGTTGGTGACCGCTGCGGCGCCGGGCTGCTGCCCGGCCCGATCGATGGCGCTGAGCAGCTGGGCAAGGCCACGGCGGTAGACCTCGACAGCGACGACGTCGATATCCGGCTCGGCCTGTGCCATGGCCAGGGTCGACGTACCGGTTCCGCAGCCGATCTCCAGAACGACCGGAGCGCTGCGGCCGAACCACGCCCGGGTGTCGAGCACCCCGGCTGGACCGTCTGCACTGCGCGCCTCCCGGCCGAGCTGCGGCCAGAGCCGGTCCCAGGTTGCCTGCTGTTTGTCCGAGATGCTCGAGCGCCTGGCCCGGAAACTGGTGACTCGAGGCAGGAAATGAGGACCGGGCGCGGTTTGGGGGAGGGTAACCGGGCTGCCGCCGACCTCGGGTGCCGTGGCCGGCGGGCTGGCTACCTCCGGACCCGGCGCATGCATCCGTCCATGGTCGCTCATGGGCGCAGTTCTCCATGCGCGGTATCACAGATTGATACCCAACAGTTGCTTTCCACTGGTACAGGCGGTTGAGCGTCGCGCCCACCGCCAAACGTCTGCCGGGGGCGAGCTCCTCGGAAACATGTGTCGAGGCGAGCTTCGCGGCGGTGTCACGATTCTTCCGGGGCGGGGATTGATCTCCGCCCGTACCTAAAGAGTCCGTGCAGGGGAGAGTGACGCATCTTCTTCGACCTCCTGGCCGACCTGGACGATCCTGCCGCGCAGGCCCGAAATCCGCACGTATCGGCGATCCGGCGGCGCTTCGGTTCGGCGCCCACGGTGGCGGTGCTGGGGCGGCGCGGGGTGGGACGCGGGGCGGTCGCCGCCGCCCTGGCGAACTCCGGTATCGCAGTGGCCGCCGGGGAAGCCGAAGCCGACGTGCGCGTGCTGGTTATCGCAGAGACGCTGAAGCCGGAGGACAGGGCTCTGCTGCGCGGCTCATCAGGCGGATCGGGGGTCGGAATAGTCGTCCTCAACAAGGCTGACCTGAGCGGGGCCGATCCGGGCGGACCGCTTGTCCGCGCTCATCGCCGGGCTGCGGAGTTGGCCGTCGTCGCGGGCCGGCCCGTCGTTCCGATGATCGCCCATCTGGCCACCATCGGACTCGACGACGCAAACGTCGGGGCGTTGCACGTACTGGCGGCCCACCCGGCAGACCTGACCTCGACCGATTCCTTCGTCGCCGGGGTTCATCAACTGCCTGTGGAGGTGCGCAAGGGGCTCTTGGACAAGCTGGACCGTTTCGGCCTGGCATATGCCCTGGCCGCTCTCGCCGCCGGAGGGACGGCCTCGACGGTGACGCGGCAGCTGCGGGAAGTCAGTCAGGTCGACAGCCTGGTACAGCGATTGAAGGCGGCGCTCGCGCCGTTTCGCTACCACCGCGCCCGTGGCGCGATGCTCGAGCTGCGCGCATTGGCCGCGCAATCCGGTGACGACCAGCTCGACACCTTCCTGAACTCGGACGCGGTGGTGGTGGCCCTGATGTCGGCGGCGGCGGATGTGGTGCTGGCGGCGGGCTTCACCCTCGACAGCGACCGGCACGGCGACCAGCACGGCCAGTGCGATGCGCAGTCGGGACCCCAACTGCGCCGCGCGGAACGCTGGAACGGCTACGCCCGCGGTCCGGTGAATCTGTTGCACCAGCGTTGCGCCACCGACATCGTCCGCGGTTCGCTCCGACTCCACACCAGTGTTCGATGAAGTCCTTCGTGCTGGTGACCGGGCCGCCGTCGGCCGGGGTCAGCAGCGTGGCCCGGGTATTGCGGGACCGGATAGCCGGACGAATCGTCGTGGAGCAGCAGGACACGGTGCGCGGGAATCTCGGGGACCTCGGGGATACGGCCGGCGGCGCGGTGCCGGCGGCCGTGGTCTTCGTGGTTTCGGCGGTGGCCCCGATCACGGAATCCGACTGCGCGCTCGCCGAAGTCGCCGCTTCGCGCACCGACGTCGTCGTTCTGGTGCTCTCCAAGATCGATGACCACCGCGCCTGGCGGAATGTGCTCGCGCTCAACCGGCTGCGGCTGGCCGCGTTCGCCGAGCGGTTCGCCGGTGCTCCGTGGATCGCCGCCGCGGCCGCACCGCGGCTGGGGGCGCCCAACGTCGACGACCTGGTCGACCACCTGGTGGATCGGCTGGACGATCCGGAAGCCGTTCGGCGAAACGAATTACGCGCGGCGGAGTTCCGGCTGCGGACGGCGATATCGCGGCTGGACGCTGTGGTCGCGGAGCACCGGGAAAGGGCCGATACGCTGCGCGAACAGCGCGAGGAGCTGGTGCGGCAACGGATGGTGCTCTCCGCAGAGGCGGGCATGGCGCTGCGCAGCCGAATTCAGCACGCCCGCGTCACGCTTGCCTTCTCGGCGCGCAACCGGTGCGCGGCGGTACGCACCGAACTGCTCGCCGAAGCGGCCGGACCCGGTCGTCGACCGATCGCGGGCTTCGAGGATCGGGTGCTGCGGCGGTGCCGGGCCCTCATTACCGAGATCGACGAGGAGATCGCCGCCCGCATGGGGGCCGTGTCAAAAGATCTGAACCTGCCGGCGCCAGGGCTGCCCCCGGCCGCGCGGATTGCCGGGCTGACCGACGGCCCCGTCGGTTCGGGCCGCTTGGAAACCCGGCTGATGGCCGTCCTGGGCGCCGGCTTCGGGCTGGGGGTGGCGCTCATGGTGGCCCGGCTGTTCGCCGGGCTGGCACCGCAGGCCACCATCCTGGGGCTGGCGGTGGGCGGGACAGCCGGACTGACCCTCACCGCGTGGGTGGTCAAGAGCCGCGGGTTACTGCAATATCGCGCGATGCTGGACCGTTGGGTCAACGAGACGGTCGGCACGGTCCGCGCGGTGGCCGAGCAGCGGGTGGCCAGCGGTGTGCTGTTCGCCGAGGTTGCGCTGTCGCCGGCCTACCTCGCCGGTGTCGCCGCACAGCGCGAAGCGGTGGCGCGAGGCATCGCCGCTACCGACGCCCAACTGCGCAGACAGCAACGCGTCACGGCGGGCGCCGAAGCCGACCGCGAGCGCGAGACGGCGTCGCTGCTCGGCGAGCTTCGGGCCGTTCGCGACGCGCTGGCCGAGCGGTGGCCGATCGAGCCTGAACGGGCCGACGAGGGATAGGCCGCCGGGAATCCTCGTGGAGACTCCTGGCTTACGCGAGAAACTGCACCCGCGTTAACCTCAATACCAGGGGGCCGCCGGGCGCCTGCGTCCTGGCGGACAGCTCGCACGAAGATGCAGGAGACAACACAGCATGACCGCAGCAACTATTCCGGGATTGGATTCCGCACCGACCAAACACCAGAAGCTGCTGGCCTGGGTGCGCGAAGTTGCCGAGCTCACGCAGCCCGACCGGGTCGCGTTCGCCGACGGATCGGAGGCGGAGTACACCGCGTTGTGCGACCAACTCGTCGGCGCGGGCACGTTCACCAGGCTCAATCCGGACAAGCAGCCGAACTCGTTCCTGGCGCTGTCCGACCCCTCCGATGTCGCGCGCGTCGAGTCCCGCACCTTCATCTGTTCCGAGCGCGAGATCGACGCCGGCCCGACCAACAACTGGATGGACCCGGCCCAGATGCGCGACATCATGACCGGGCTCTACCGAGGCAGTATGCGCGGCCGGACCATGTGGGTCGTTCCGTTCTGCATGGGACCGCTGGAAGCCGAAGATCCGAAGTTGGGCGTGGAGATCACCGACTCGGAGTACGTCGTCGTTTCCATGCGCACCATGACCCGGATGGGCCAGGCGGCCCTGGACAAAATGGGGGACGACGGCTTCTTCGTCAAGGCGTTGCACTCGATCGGAGCCCCGCTGGAGGCCGGCCAGCAGGACGTGCCCTGGCCGTGCAACGACACCAAGTACATCACCCACTTCCCGGAAACCCGGGAGATCTGGAGCTATGGATCCGGCTACGGCGGTAACGCGCTATTGGGCAAGAAGTGCTACTCGCTGCGAATCGCCTCGGCCATGGCGCATGACGAAGGCTGGCTCGCCGAGCACATGCTGATCCTGAAACTGATCTCGCCGGAGAACAAGGCGTATTACATCGCCGCGGCGTTCCCGTCGGCCTGCGGCAAGACCAACCTCGCGATGTTGCAGCCGACGATCCCGGGCTGGCGGGCCGAGACCGTCGGCGACGATATCGCCTGGATGCGCTTCGGTAAGGACGGTCGGCTCTACGCCACCAATCCCGAGTTCGGCTTCTTCGGGGTAGCGCCGGGCACCAACTGGGACTCGAACCCGAACGCGATGAAGACCATCGCCGCCGGGAACACCGTGTTCACCAATGTCGCGAGGACAGATGACGGCGACATCTGGTGGGAGGGCCTCGAGGGCGATCCGCAACACCTCATCGACTGGAAGGGCCGCGACTGGACGCCGGCATCCGACGAGAAGGCGGCCCATCCCAACTCGCGGTACTGCACTCCTATCTCGCAATGTCCGACGCTCGCACCGGAGTGGGACGACCCGCAGGGAGTCCCGATAGCGGCGATCCTGTTCGGCGGACGTCGCAAGACGACCGTCCCGCTGATCACTCAGGCCCGGGACTGGCAGCACGGCGTGTTCATCGGTGCGACGCTCGGTTCCGAGCAGACCGCCGCCGCCGAGGGCAAGGTGGGCACGGTGCGTCGCGACCCGATGGCCATGCTGCCGTTCATGGGTTACAACGTCGGCGACTACATGCAGCATTGGATCGACGTCGGAAAGAACTCGGACGAGTCCAAGATGCCGGCGGTGTTCTTCGTCAATTGGTTCCGGCGCGGTGACGACGGCCGCTTCCTGTGGCCGGGTTTCGGCGAGAACAGCCGCGTGCTGAAGTGGGCCATCGACCGCATCGAGCACCGCGCCGAGGGCAAGAGCACCCCGATCGGCATCGTTCCGACCGCCGCCGACCTCGATCTGGACGGTCTGAACGTCAACCCCGACGACGTCGACGAGGCGCTCGCGGTGAATGCCGACGAGTGGCGACGCGAACTGCCCCTCATCGAGGAATGGTTCGAGTTCGTCGGCGAGAAGCTGCCGACCGGCATCAAGGACGAGTTGGACGCCCTGAAGACCCGCCTGGCCGAGGCCGGCTAGCCTCCGCTTCTTTCCCGCGCGCGGGTGTCAGTACCGCGCACGGCGCGCCCGGGCGTGGAATGACGCGCTCTCGTGGTAGTCGAGCTGGCACGCATGCCCGCGATCACCCGACCGAGGACTAGGCTGCGAATCCGCCGTGGAAGCAGCAGCAACGACGCGGTCAGCAACTTGCCCTTGTTGCCCGGGATGATCTTTCGCCGGCCGAGCGCGCCGAGAGTGGCCTTGGCTATGACATCCGGCTTGGTGGCGGAGTCCATGTACAGGCCCGCCCGGGCGCCGAATCCCGAAGCGACCGGGCCCGGGGCGACGGCGAGGACGTCGACGCCGTGGGAGGCCAACTCGTCGTGCAGGCCCTCGGCCAGGCTTTGTACGTACGCCTTGGACGCTGCATAGTTGGCCTGCCCAGGTACCCCTTGCCAGCCCACGATGGACCCGAAGAGAACCAGACCGCCCCGGCCACGCGTCGCCAGGCGCCGGGCGAATGTGTGAGATAGCCGCATCACAGCGGTGATGTTGACCGAGACCAACTGAATCTCTTCGGACAGTGAGGTCTCCAGGACGGAACCCGTGGTTCCGAACCCGGCGGCGAGTACCACCAATCCGATGTCGAGCCGGCTGGTGATGTCGGCCACCCTCGCGGCATCCTGGGCGTCGGCCAGGTCGGCGGGCAGCACCATCGATTCGATGCCGTGGTCGGCGGTCAGCTTGACAGCCAGCGTCTCCAGCTCGCTTTTCCGGCGTGCGCAGAGGACAACGTTGATTCCTTCCGCGGCGATCCGGGTGGCCAGTGCCTTTCCGATTCCGTCGCTGGCGCCGGTGATCAGCGCCCAGGGGCCGTATCTGGCGGCGCGTCTCATGCCGGGATCCGCTTCACGGGGTGGGCCGGGAGGACCGCGAGGACGAAGAACGCGCCGATCAGGCAGACCGCCGCGGCCGTCAGGCAACCGGCGTGCAGACCCGACATGAAGGCGTCGCTGACGGTGTCTCGAAGTGGCCCGGCGATTGACGCCGGTGACTGTGCCGCGACCTGTAGACCCTGCGCCAATCCTTCGCGCGCAGCCGCCTGAGCAGACTCCGGTGCGGCGGCCAGGATGTCGCTCTCGGACAGCCGGCGGATGTAGAGGGTGGAGAAGATGCTGCCCACCACAGCCACCCCGAGCGTGCCGCCCACCTGGCGGGTGGCGTCGTTCACGGCCGAACCGGCGCCCGCCTGTTCCGGCCGAACGACGCCCATGATCGAATCGGTCGCCGGTGCGGTGGTCAGGCCGAGACCGCCGCCGAGCAGCACCATCTGCATGGCGACCTGGATGTAGGGAACGTCGACGTCGACGGTGGCCACCCAGGCGAACGCCACGGTGAGCATCAAGAGGCCGACGAACACCACCAGCTTGGTGCCGATGTGAGTCACCGCCAGCCGGGTGCCCAGCACCGATCCGACGGCGATGGACAGGGCCACCGGCAGGATGCGGACCCCGGTCTCCAGCGGGCCGAAGCCCTGAAGCAATTGGAAGAACTGGGTGATCAGGAAGATGAAGCCGAACAGCGCGAAGAATGCGACGGTGACGGCACCGCTGGCCGCGCTGAACCGCAGGTTGGCGAAAAGGCTGACATCCAGCAAGGGCTCGGTTTGCCGCCGTTCCCAGTAGACGAAGAACACCGCCGCCGTCAGCGTCACTCCGAACCCGAGCAGGGTCGGTGCTGCGGTCCAGCCGTGTTCGGGTGCCTCGATGATCGTGTAGACCAGCGCTCCGAGCATCACAACCGACAGGACCAGACCGCCGCGGTCCAGGCGGGCGCCCGTCTCGGCGGTCGATGCCGGAATGTACAGCCACGTGCCGACCATCGCGATGAGCGCGATCGGCGCCAGCGCAAGGAACAGGCTGCCCCACCAGAATGCCTCGAGCAAGGCGCCGCCCAGGATCGGGCCGATCGCGACCCCGAGACCGGTCACCGCGCCCCAGACCCCTATCGCGGCTGCCCGCTGCTTGGGGTCGCGGAATGTGTCGGTGATGATCGCCAACGTCGTCGGGTAGATCAGCGCCGCGGCGATCCCCATCACCAGACGCATCCCGATCAGCGATTCGGTCGAGTTACACAGGGCGGCTCCGACACTGCTCGCCGCGAACAACGCCAGACCTGCGATGAGCGTGCCGCGCCGACCGAACTTGTCACCGACGGTCCCGCCGGCCAGGACGAGGGCGGCGAAGGCCAGGTTGTAGGCGTCGACGATCCACTGCAGCGCGCGGGTGGATGCGCCCAGCTCCGAATTCAGGGTCGGCAGAGCCACATTGACGATCGTGGTCTCCACGTTGATCGCCAGCGCGGCAATGAGTACGACGGTGAGGACGAGCGCCGGCCGTAGCCGCGGATAGGCCGGCCGCTGCACTGTTGCCGCGCCGGCGCGATTGTCGATGACCATGGCCCACCACCTTGATGTTTACGTCGATAACATGTGTAGAGCCGAAGCATGGCACGAGATGTTATTGCTGTCAACATCTGGGGGCTAGCGCAGCCCTCCGGCGATTCCGTCGAGAAGTCGATCGGTGATCAATTGCTTGCGCGTTGTGTCGGCCGCACTCAGGGGGCCGTCCAGAAACAACGTGGAAAGACCGTGGACGGCGGCCCAGGCGGCTTCATCGAAACCGTCTCGTCGATCGGCGGAGAGCACCCCGGTGGCAACCAGGTCATCGACGCACCCGATCAGGATCTGAAAGGGATGATGCTCATCCACGGCTGCGTCTGTGGCATCGGTGTCCGGCGGGTCGACGCCATCCTGCGTAGCGCCTTCTCGCGAGTGGCGTTGCCGGACAGATTCCTTGTGCGAGAACGCAGTACGGAACAGTCCGGGCTCGGCGAGAGCGAAGTCTATGTATCCCTGCCCGGTGGCCCGGAGTCGTCCGAGTGCCCGCTGCGCTTTGGTCCCCCGGCCAGGCACCGCGTTCAGCCGGGCCACCATGGCGTCGGCCAGACGTCCCATCGAGTACTCGGTCACCGCCGCCAGCAGGGCATCGCGATCGGCGTAGTGGCGATAGGCCGCGGAGTTGCTGACGCCGGCCAGCCGCTGAACGTCGCGCAGGACCACCGCATCCGGGCCGCCCTTTCGGGCCAGCCCGACGGCAAGCTCGAGCAGTGTCGTTCGCAGATTGCCGTGGTGGTAGCTGTCCGAGGCTGGCCGGGACCGCGAAGTATTCAGCACGACCTCCTTCGGCCTCGCTAATGTTGACGACCACAACATCCTAATCGGCGGCGTATTGACACCTGTCAATTGCGTGCCCGTAAAGTCGGCGCATGCACATCCGCGCGACTGCCGTAGCCACGCCCGAGAGGCCTGCGATCGTCATGCACCCGTCCGGAACGGTGGTGACCTTCGGCGAACTGGAAGCCCGGGCGAACCGGTTGGCACACCTGTTCCGGTCGGCCGGCCTGGTCGAAGGTGACGCGGTGGCAATCCTGATGGAGAACAGCGAGCACATGCATGCGGTCATGTGGGCCGCGCGGCGCGCCGGGCTCTACTACGTCCCGATCAACACCCACCTCACCGCCGCCGAGGCGGCCTACATCATCGACAACAGCGGTGCCGCGGCGGTCGTGGGGTCGGCAAAACTCAGCCCCACGTTGGCCGGACTGGACTCCGAGTTGCCCAACGGCTTGCCCCCGCTGCGGCTTCTGGTCGGCGGACCCGGCCCGGCGGCGCCGGGTGCCGCCGGGAACCTCGACGGCTGGAAGAGCTACCCCGAATGTGTTGCGAGCCAGCCGGACACACCGATCGCCGACGAGATCGAAGGCGACCTGTTGCAGTACTCATCGGGCACCACGGGACGGCCGAAGGGCATCAGACGCGCGCTGCCCCACGTTCCCCCGGATGGGGCGCCAGGCCTGATGGCCGCGCTGGTGTCGTATTGGATGCACCCCGACGCCGTCTATCTCAGCCCGGCCCCGCTATACCACACCGCGCCGTCGGTGTGGTCGATGCAGACCCAGGCTGCCGGCATCACCACGGTGGTGATGGAGCGGTTCGACGCCGAGGGGGCCCTGGACGCCATCGCCCGCCACCGCGTGACGCACGGGCAGTTCGTCCCGGTGATGTTCACCCGCATGCTCAAACTGCCGCCGGAGGTGCGGAACTCCTACGATGTGTCCAGCCTCGAGCGAGTCATGCACGCCGCGGCACCCTGCCCGGTAGAGATAAAGAAGCAGATGATCGAGTGGTGGGGCCCGATCATCGACGAGTACTACGCATCCTCGGAAGCGCACGGGTCCACCCTGATCACCGCCGACGAGTGGCTGGCCCGTCCCGGATCGGTGGGCAGGCCGATGGGCGGTGCCGTGCACATCCTCGACCGGGAGGGTAACGAGGTGCCTACCGGCCAGCCCGGTGAGATCTATTTCGAGGGCGGCGGCGACTTCGAGTACCTAAACGACCCGGCCAAGACGGCGTCGTCACGCAATGACCGTGGCTGGAAGACCGTCGGCGATATCGGCTATGTCGACGAGGACGGGTATCTATACCTCACCGACCGTAGACATCACATGATCATCTCCGGCGGTGTGAACATCTACCCCCAAGAGGCCGAGAACCTTCTGGTCACCCATCCCAAGGTGATGGACGCCGCGGTCTTCGGGATCCCCGACGAGGAGATGGGGCAGCAAGTCAAAGCCGTGGTGCAGACAGTCGAGCCATCCGATGCCAACCCCGCGTTCGCCGACGAGCTGAGTCGGTGGTTGCGCGACCGGCTTGCGCACTACAAGTGCCCGAGATCTATCTCATTCGAGGCACAGTTGCCGCGCGCCGACACCGGAAAGTTGTACAAGCAACAGCTGATCGACCGGTATGCCCCAGGCGAATCGGGCGCGCGCGGCGACCGCCATGGTGCGTGAGCGCGCCCGATCCGCCCGCGCACTAGCTGGTTCGGCGAAGCGTCACCCGGTAGGTGTACTGCTCGGGAAGGAAATGACTTATCGACAACTCGACGGGGCATCCGCTCCGGTCGGTGTAGAGCCGGTCCACCCGCAGCATCGGATGGCCCGCGGGGCATCTCAGCGCGGTCCCGACCGCATCGGTTGCGTAGCCGACCGTGATGGATTGGGCCGCTTCGGCGATCGGCTGGGCGAGCCGGGGCTCCAGTAGCCCGATGACGGTGTGCCGACTCACCGCACCGGTGGCCAGATGCGGTGTTGCGCGCACCGCGGGGGCCACCGCGGGTGGTAGGTGAACGACGGTGTGTCCGAAAGGGACTCCGTCATGAGACCGTCGAACGACCACGGTGTGCACGACATCTCCGGCCAGCCTAAGCCGGCTGGCGGCCTCGATATCGACCCGGCGGTGCAGTCCGTCGAGCACCTCCATCGTGGTGTCGTCGGACAGATCCATCAGGTCCTCGATGGAACCGAGTGGGCGCAGGTATCGGTGGCCGGCCGGGATCGCATAGCTGCCGCGACCTGGGATGCGGGTGACCATGCCGGCGGCGACCAGGTCCTGAAACGCCCGCCGCACCGTCTGTCGGGATATCTGATATCGGGCCACCAGTTCGGACTCAGTCGGCAATCGGGCACCTTCGGGATATTTACCGGCCTCGATCTCGGCCCGAAGCCTCTCTCGGACAATCCGGTAGGCAGGTTCGGCCCTGGTCCGGTCTGCCTGCTTCAGATCACGCATCGCCCGATCCCGCACGGTCACAGGCCGCCACGGGCAATTAGTTGCGCGGCAATGACGTTGCGCTGGATCTCGTTGGTGCCCTCTCCGACGATCATCAATGGGGCGTCTCGGAAATAGCGCTCGACGTCGTACTCCGTTGAATAACCGTAGCCGCCGTGGATTCGAACCGCGTTGAGCGCGATCTCCATCGCTACTTCGGAGGCGAAGAGCTTGGCCATGCCCGCCTCCATGTCGGCACGCTCCCCGCTGTCGTAGCGGTCAGCCGCGTGCAGTGTCAGCTGTCGGGCCGCGGTCAGCTTTGTCGCCATGTCGGCCAGATAGTGGCCGACGGCCTGATGCTTCCAGATCTGCTGGCCGAAGCTCTCCCGCTGCTGCGCATAGGCGAGGGCGTCCTCGAGCGCCGCCGCGGCCACGCCCAATGCGCGCGATGCCACCTGAATGCGTCCGGTCTCGAGCCCTTTCATCATCTGAGCGAAGCCTTGTCCGGGTTCTCCGCCCAGTATCGACGAGGCCGGCAGCCGGTAGTCGTCGAATACCAGTTCGCAGGTCTCGACGCCCTTGTAGCCCAGCTTTGGCAGGTTACGGGAGACGGCCAGGCCGGGACCGTGTTCGGCCAGCAGCACCGAGATGCCCCGATGGGGCGGACTGGCGTCGGGATCGGTCTTGCACAGCAGCGCGATCAGACCCGACCGGCGTGCGTTGGAGATCCAGGTCTTGGCGCCGTTGACGACCAGGTGGGAGCCTTCCGGCCGCGCGGTGGTGCTCATCGCCTGAAGGTCGGATCCTCCGCCGGGTTCGGTCAGGGCCATGGTGGCCCGGATCGCCCCGGTCGCCAGCTCGGGTAGGTAGCGCTGCTTCTGCTCCTCGGTGCCGAACAGGGTCAGCAACCTGGCCATCACGGTGTGGCCGCCCATCGCTCCGGCCAGGCTCATCCAGCCCCGGGAGAGCTCCTCGGTGACGTGCACGTAGCACCGGGTCGAGACCGGGTTCCCGCCGTAGGCTTCGGGGACCGCAAGCCCGTAGATGCCGATGCGCTTCATCTCGTCGATCCATGCCGCCGGATATTCGTCGGCGTGCTCGACCTCGCGAACGGTGGGCTTCACCGAACGGTCGACGAACGCTCGTACAGTTTGGACCAGCAGGGCCTCTTCGTCGCTCAAGCCGTCGACCGGCCCGATCCTTGCCGACACCCGCGCCACCTCCTAAATGTACGGCCATATTAGCCGGTGTTGACAGGGTCTAACTGCGATGCGAGCATTGATTGTTGTGACTTTGTACGGCCAAATCGCGGGTGGTCCCTTCTTCGACGATCTCCGAGTGGGTCAAGTCTTCGACAGTGCGCCGTCGGTCACCCTGACCGTGGGCATGGCCGCGGTCCACCAGGCCATCATCGGTGACCGCCTGCGACTGCCACTGGACGGCGAACTGACGACCGCGGTTACCGGAGCGCCCGCAGCGCTCGCCCATCCGGCGCTGGTGTGCGATGTGGCGATCGGACAGTCGACGTTGGTGACCCAACGGGTCAAGGCCAACCTGTTCTATCGTGGTCTGACTTTCCACCGGTTTCCGGTGTTGGGCGACAGTCTTTTTACCCGGACCGAGGTGGTCGGGCTCAAGCAGAACGCCGCCAGGGCGGGCCGACATCCCACCGGCCTTGCCGCACTTCGCATTACCACCATCGACGGGGTCGGACAGTTGGTGCTGGACTTCTATCGATGCGCGATGCTGCCGTTGAGTGGCGACGCCGTGCAGACCGGACATGCCGATGACCTGTCGAAAATCGGGGTCGACGCCGGAGTAGCGGTCGATCCCACTGCGGACTGGAATGCCGAGGTGTTCCGGTCCCGGGTGCCGGGACCACATTTCGACCCCGCGCTGGCGGGTACGGTGCTGTCGAGCACCGGCGACGTGGTGAGCAGCGCGCCGGAGCTGGCCCGACTTTCCATGAACATCGCTGCCACCCATCATGATTCACGTATAGCCGGGCAGCGGCTGGTGTATGGCGGACACACCATAGGTGTGGCGCTGGCGCAGGCCACCCGCTTGCTGCCCAATCTCGTCACGGTTCTTGGGTGGGAATCATGTGAGCACACCGGCCCCGTGCATGAGGGCGACATCCTCTACAGCGAACTCCGTATCGACGGTGCCGACCCGCTACCCGACGGGCGCGGCGGCGTGCTGCGGCTGCGTTCGACGGTCTACGTCGCGGACCCGACGAACTCGGCCGGTGACCGCGAGGTCCTGGACTGGCGATTCACCGGCCTGCTGTTCTGACGTCGCCCTGGGTTTCGATCCAGCAGGATCAAATCGGTGGGAGCGGCGGGCGGGGTAGACGACTTCGCTCGGATTGCCGTTTGGTTCCCCGGTGGCGGGGTACGCTCGCGCAATGACGGAACGGCCGGATACCCGGTACCCCGGACCTACCCTGGCTACACGCATGCAGTGTTTGCTGAATGCCAGCCCAGCAGATCATATGCTGGCGCTAAGCGTTGCGTCGGCTTCGCTGCCCGTCATCGGAAAGAGCCTCAGGCCACTGGGTGCGTTGACCGCCGCGGCGATCTGGGGCTCGCGTCATGCGCCGGAATTCCTGGCCGCCACGGCCCGGTCGTTGCTGCGCCCCACCGACGGCGAGCTCAAACGGCGGGAGCGGGAAAACACTCACACGGTCAGCGAGGCCGCCCTGCGCGAGGTCGTCTCGGCCAAGGATCTCGAGATCGAATGGCCCCGCCCCGAGCGCATCCCACCCTTCTGGAAAACGCGTGAGTACCGCCGCAGCGTTCACCGGACCTCGGTGCGGTACGGTCCGCGCCCCAGCCAGCTGCTCGACGTGTGGCGCCGCGACGAGCTTCCGGAGCAGCCCGCGCCGGTGCTGCTGTTCGTGCCCGGTGGCGCGTGGGTACATGGGAGCCGATTCATGCAGGGGTACCCATTGATGGCGCATCTGGCCGAAAAGGGCTGGGTATGTCTGTCGATCGACTATCGGGTGGCGCCTCACGATCGGTGGCCCGCGCACATCACCGATGTCAAGACGGCCATCGCGTGGGCCCGGGCCAACGTCGACAAGTTCGGCGGTGACCGCAACTTCGTGACCATCGCCGGTGTGTCGGCGGGCGGCCACCTCGCTGCGTTGGCCGGCCTGACCGCCAATGACCCCGAACTGCAGGACGAGTTGCCCGAGGGCTCGGATACCTCGGTGGACGCCGTCGTCGGGATTTACGGGCGCTACGACTGGGAGGATCGCTCGACTGTGGAACGGGTGAGGTTCGTCGATTTCCTCGAGCGGGTCGTCGTCCGGCGAAAGATCGACAAGCACCCGGACCTCTTCCGCAAGGCCTCCCCGATCGCGCGGGTGCATGCCGACGCGCCGCCGTTCCTGGTCGTTCACGGCACCGGCGACAGTGTCATTCCGGTGGCCCAGGCACAAAGCTTCGTCGAACGACTCAAGACAGTCTCCCGCTCTGTTGTCAGCTATGTCGAATTGCCCGGTGCCGGACATGGTTTCGACATGATCGATGGGGCCCGAACAGGTTCCGCTTCGACGGCGATCGGGTTGTTTCTCAACCACATTCACCGAAACCGAAGCCTGATCGGGGCCAGGCAGGTTATCTAAAACGTCTCCGGGTGGGCAGGTGCGGCGATGAAGAGGCTCAGTGGGTGGGACGCGATACTGCTCTACAGCGAAACCCCTAATGTGCACATGCACACTCTGAAACTGGCGGTGATCCAGCTCGACGACCGAAACCGACCCGGTGGCGCCGCACCGTTCGGCGTCGAACAGC
This sequence comes from Mycolicibacterium sp., assembly GCA_050175175.1. Classification (GTDB taxonomy): domain Bacteria; phylum Actinomycetota; class Actinomycetes; order Mycobacteriales; family Mycobacteriaceae; genus Mycobacterium. The sequence continues at coordinate 38,413 of JBFXJE010000015.1, forward strand.
TGCGCACGGTCCTCGGTAGCCGGCTCTACAAACTCGAACCGTTTCGCTACGAGTTGATCGACATCCCGTTCAGATTCCACCATCCGATGTGGCGGGAGAACGCCGAGGTCGACCTCGAGTACCACGTCCGGTCCTATCGGGTGGACCCGCCCGGCGGCCGCCGGCAGCTGGACGAAGCCGTCGGCCGCATCGCGAGTACCCCGCTGGACCGCCGACGGCCGCTGTGGGAGATGTATCTGATCGAAGGACTGGCCGGTGACCGCATCGCCGTGCTGGGGAAGATCCACCACGCACTGGCCGACGGTGTTGCTTCGGCGAACCTACTGGCCCGCGGTATGGACCTGCAGGACGGTAGTAATGCCGAACAAGACTGCTACGAAACCGATCCCGCGCCGTCGAGGGGTGAACTCGTCAGGTCGGCCTTCGTCGACCATCTGCGCCAGATCGCCAGACTGCCCTCGGTCGTGCGGTACACCGCGCAGGGTGTTCGCAGGGTACGTCGAAGCCCGCACAAGCTCTCCCCGGAACTGACCCGGCCGTTCACACCTCCACCGTCTTTCATGAATCACATGATCGACGCGACGCGTAGATTCGCCACGGCCACCCTGGCGCTGGACGACGTCAAGCAGACCGGCAGGCATCTCGGCGTCACCATCAACGACATGGTCCTGGCAATATCAGCCGGCGCGCTGCGAAAGCTACTGCTGCGCTACGACGGTCGCGCCGACCATCCGTTGCTGGCCTCGGTTCCGATCAGCTTCGATTTTTCTCCCGAGCGTATCTCCGGAAACTACTTCACCGGCGTTCTGGTCGGCCTGCCGGTCGATAGCGAGGCGCCGCTGGAGCGGGTGCGTGCTGCCCACATCGCCGCGGCGGCAGGCAAAGAAAGCAACAACCTCATCGGACCGGAGCTGGTGAGCAGATGGTCGGCGTATCTGCCGCCGGCTCCGGCCGAGGCGATGTTTCGTTGGCTGTCGACCAAGGACGGTCAGAACAAGGTGATGAACATTCCGATTTCCAATGTGCCGGGCCCGCGGGAACGCGCCCGCGTCGGCGGCGCTTTGGTGACCGAGCTCTATTCGGTGGGACCCCTGACAACCGGCAGCGGGCTGAACATCACGGTGTGGAGCTATGTCGACCAACTCAACATCTCCGTTCTGGCGGACGGCAAGACGCTGGAAGATCCGCATGAACTCACCGATGCGATGGTCGATGCCTTCATAGAGATTCGTTCTGCAGCAGGTCTTTCCAAAGAGCTCACCATCGTTGAGAGCGCGATGGCGCCCTAGCCCAGCCACCGGGCTATCCCGGGCGGCAGCGCCAGTTCGCCGAGGCCGTCGTCGCGGGACGTCGCCGCGAGCCGGTCATCGGCGGTCTTGTGGTTGGCCTGTACCCAATAGAGGAACTCCTCGGCTGCCTGAGCGGTGTAGTGCGCTCGCGGGGAGCCGTAGTAGAAGTCGAAGGCGTGCTGGGCGTGCGGTATCTCGGCATACACCACCGGTGAGGTCGAAACCTCGCGCAGCGCCGCGGCGAAGTGTCTGCCCTCGCGCACGGGGATGAGCGAATCATCCGCTCCGTGCAGAATGAAGAAGGGCGGCGCGTCGGCCCGCACCCGGAAGCTGGGTGAGGCGTCGACATAGGTCTGACGGTTCGCCAAGATCGGCTTCTTGACTACGAACTTCTGCAGGAAGGCCAGAAACTCCCTGCGTCCCCCGCCCCGTACGGACACCCAGTCATAACGGCCGTAGATCGGAACCGCGGCCGCCACCGAGGTGTCGGCGTTCTCGAACCCGGGCTGGAACTGCGGGTCATCGGCGGTCAGGGCCGCCAGAGCGGACAAATGCCCGCCCGCCGAGCCTCCCGTGATCGCGACGAAGTCCGGGTCACCCCCGTAATCTGCGATGTTCTCCTTGATCCAGGCCAGGGCGCGCTTCACGTCGACGATGTGATCGGGCCAGGTATTGCGCGGGCTCACCCGGTAGTCGATGGAGACGCAGACCCAGCCGTGGTCGGCCAGGTGTGACAGAAGGGGGTACGCCTGCGGCCTACGCATCCCGATCGCCCAGGCGCCACCCGGCACCTGCAGCAGCACTGGGGCTTTACCGTCCATGGGGAGATCCGAACGTCGCCAGATGTCAGCCCGGTTGACTCGGCGGTGCGGGCCGTACTGGACGGTGCCGGCCTTCTCGACGTAGCGGCGTCGGACCAATTCGTTGGGGGGAACCCCGATGATGCGCCTTCGGGTGGCTTTCGCCTTTTCGGCGATCTCTTGGTAGTCGTCGCCGAGTGCGTCGGCCAGCGGGTTCTCGAAATGTGGTTGGGAGGCTACGTTTCGGCGGTGGATCAGCCCCAGCAGGATCCAGGCGATGACGGTGAGCAACAACGCGATCCGACCGCGGCCGCCCCTAAAGTCACGCCGGATGCCGCGGCGTACGGCGTCCAGAATCGAGGCGGCCAGGTAGAGCGGAGCCATCTCGGAGGTGGGCCAGCCGAAGGCGAATACCGGGATGGTGAGGTAACCGTCGCGGGCCAGGGGACGTGCACCGTTGGCCGCGTTGGCCAACTCCGCGACGGCCCGCAGCAGCGGTCGCGGCTTACCCATTGCGCGGGTTACCTTTACGCGCCCCTTTCTGTGCCGCCTTTCGGGCCCCCTGCTGCGCGGCCTTCTGCGCTCCCTTCTGCGCGGCTTTGGCCCGCAGCTCCTGCCGCGAAATCTTGCCCGTGCTACTGCGGGGGAGCTCCTTGAGGACGGTAATGGTTCGCGGCACCTTATAGTTCGCGAGGTTGTCGCGGACATGTTGCTTGAGGGCGGTGGGCGTCACCTTCGCGCCGGGAGCCAGCACGACGAACGCCTCCAGTCGTTGGCCGAACTTCTCGTCATCGACGCCGATCACGCTGGCCTCGGCGACGGCAGGGTGTGCGGCCAGCGTCTTCTCCACCTCGATCGGGTAGATGTTTTCGCCACCGGAGACGATCATCTCGTCGTCGCGGCCCACCACGAACAGCCTTCCCGCGTCGTCGAGGTAACCGAGGTCGCCCGACGACATGAAGCCCTTGTGAAAGTCCTTGGTATTTCCGGAGGTGTAGCCCTCGAACTGGGTGGAGTTGTGGACGTAGATGCTGCCGACTTCCCCGGTGGGAACCTCGTTCATCTCGGCGTCGAGGATCACTATCCTGGTACCGCCGACCGGCTTACCCGCGGTGTCCGGTGCCGCGCGCAGGTCTCGCGGAGTGGCGGTGGTGATCATTCCCGCCTCGGTGGCGTTGTAGTTGTTGTAGATGACATCGCCGAAGCGGTCCATGAAATCGATGACCACGTCCGGGCGCATCCGCGAGCCGGACGCCGAGGCGAAGCGCAGCGATCGGCCGCTGTACTTGTCGAGGACTTCCTCCGGGAGTTCCATGATGCGGTCGAACATGACCGGCACAACGCACAATCCGGTGGCACGGTGCCGATCGACCAGATCGAGGGTGGCTTCCGGATCGAACTTTCGGCGGGTGATGATCGTGCATGCCATCGATGCCGCGAAAGCGAGTTGCGAGAACCCCCAGGCATGGAACATGGGTGCCACGATCACCACGGGTTGTTCCGTACGCCAAGGAGTTCGGTCGAGAATCGTCTTGAGTACGCTCGGGTCGCCGCCGGAGTGCTTGGCGCCCTTAGGTGTCCCGGTGGTGCCCGACGTCAGCAATATCACCGTGCTCCGCACGCCGGCGCGTTCAGGCTCCTGTCCCTCGTATTCGCTGATCATGTCTTCGACGGTGGGCACCGCCCCGGCGGTGTCAGTCCACGCGACGATGCGGGCGGTGCGGGGGCTGCCGGCCAGCGCGCGATCCACCGTTCCGCTGAATTCCTCGTCGTAGATCATCGCGACAGACTTACCCGCACCCTCCCGGCGCACGACTTCGGCGAGCGCGGGCCCGGCGAACGAAGTATTCAGCAGCAGAACGTCTGCTCCGATCCGGTTGGCCGCGATCAGGGCCTCGACGAAACCGCGGTGGTTGCGGGCCATTAAGGCGACGATGTCGGGACGACCACCGGGCAGCGCTTGCAACGCCGCGGCGAAAGCGTCCGCACGCCGGTCGATCTGTCGCCACGTCAGAATCCCGAGTTCGTCCACCAGTCCGGCCCGATCCGGACAGCGCTGCGCGGACGCGGCGAAACCCGCGGTGACGGCCATGTTCTCGCGCTGCATCGCCGTTGCGATGCGCAGGTACTTGTCCGGTCGCATCGGTACCAAGACGCCGGCGCGCACCATCGAGGACACCAGGCCCAGGGTATTGCTGAGGGGATCGGTGATAGCCATGTTCTGTCCTTCAGCCCAGCACCGGGAGACGACGTTCGCCGGCCAATGCGTCGAGGGCCCGTTGCATCACCTGGCGGACGTGGGCGTCGACCTCATCGATGTCGGGGTCCTCGCCGAACGTTTCGATGATGTCGATGGGTGGCAGCGTCTGCATGGTGATCTTGGTCGGTAGCGGCACATTGACCGGAAGGACCACCGAAAGACCGAACGGGAACCCGAACGACACCGGGAGGATCTTGGCGCGGAACAATCGCGCGATCGGTCCGAGCGCCTTTGCGGCCTCTGTTCCCCGGGTGAGGAACAGCTGGCTCTCCTGGCCCCCGATCCCTACCGTCGGCACGATCGGGACGCGCGCGTTCAGAGCGGCCCGGACATAACCGGTACGCCCATCGAAGTCGATCTTGTTCGCGCTCAGCGACGGTCGGTAGACGTCATAGTCACCACCGGGAAAGACAACGACGACACCGCCGGAGCGCAGCGCCTCGTCGGCGTTCTGGTGGCTGGCCGGAATGAATCCGGCTCTTCTGAAGAAATCTCCCGTCGGGCCGACCATGAGCATGTCGTGGCTCAAGGTGTACACCGGCCGGTCGAAGCCGAACTTCTCGTAGAAGCCGCTGGCGAATACGGGAACGTCCATCGCGAACAAGCCACCGGAGTGGTTGGCCACCACCAAAGCGCCCCCTTCGGGGAACGTCTCCAATCCGCGCACCTCGGCGCGGTGATAGCCCTTGAGGAACGGCTTGAGGAAGGTCATCACCCGCTCGGTGAGGACCGGATCCCACTTGGTGATCTCGGACCGGTCTATCTCTGTCGAGCTCACGATGGCCCCTTCGCCGTCGAAGTGAAACGTGTTTCAGTTCTCAATTCTCCCCAGCCCGCAGTGCTGGTGAGCGGGCTGCGTATACACCGCGCCCGACCGAAGAATTCAGCACCGCAGCCGACCTCGTCAAGGTCGATGACGGAATCGAGCCCGGACCGTCATCATGACCCGTCGCGTCCGCGGCAGCGGGTTCCCGAGAGGATGGTTGGCGGATCGCTGCGAGCGGGCGAAAGGATCGGCCATGGCATGTGTCTACTACACCGCCTCAAGCATGGACGGCTATATCGTCGATGAGAAATCCAGCTTGGACTGGCTGACCTCCCGAGACATCGATCCCGACGGTCCGTTCGGCATCAATCCGTTCCTGCAGACCATCGGGGCATTGGTGATGGGCGCCGGCACCTACGAGTGGATCGCGGCGAATCACCCCGGCCGGTGGATGTATTCGCAACCCTCCTGGGTAGTGACACACCGACCGCACGTCGTTGGCCAAAGCCATGCCGAAAGGCACTCGGTCCGAACTTTCCAGGGCGACGTGGCCGACCTGCACCCGAGGCTTTCGGCCGCCGCGGGCACCAAGAACGTCTGGGTGGTCGGTGGCGGGAATCTCGCTGCGCAGTTTGTGTCGGCAGGCCTGATCGACGAGATGGTGGTGGCCTACGCACCGTGTTCGCTGGGGGCCGGTTCGCCCGTGTTGCCGGCTCGGTCGGAGTGGACATTGGTCGAGTGCGGGGTGAACGGCGACTTCATCTGCGGCCGCTGGCGCCGAGAGTGAAACGCTGATCCGGCTGTCGAGTGGCCGTAGGCTGTCGACGAACTCACAATACGGAGAGCGAAAGACGACAGGCAGGCTACGACTGGCAGCCAAAGGCAGCCGAAGAAAGGCTAGGCATGGGCCACTACAAGAGCAACGTTCGCGATCTGGAGTTCAACCTTTTCGAGATGTTCGCACTGGACAAGGTTTTCGCGACGGGCACCTTTGGCGATCTAGACAGTGAGTCGGTCCGGCAGATGCTGGACGAGGCGGCCAAACTGGCTGAGGGGCCGTTGGCGGAAGCCTTTGCCGCCACCGACCGCCACCCACCGTCTTTCGATCCGGCGACTCATACCGTGAGTGTCCCCGAGCCATTCAAGAAGTCGCTCCGGGCCTGGCGTGACGGTGACTGGTTCCGGGTGGGCCTGCCGGAGGAAATCGGCGGAGTGCCGGCCCCCGCGATGGTCGAGTGGGCCATCAACGAGTTCGCCCTCGGTGCCCAACCCGCGGCGTTCATGTATCTGGGCGGGCCGAAGATGGCCGACACCGTTTACGCCATCGGCAATGAGCAACAGCGTCATTGGGCGTCGTTGATGATCGAACGTAACTGGGGCGCCACTATGGTTCTGACCGAACCCGACGCCGGATCCGATGTCGGTGCGGGCCGGACCAAGGCGATCCCGCAGCCCGATGGCACCTGGCACATCGACGGTGTCAAGCGATTCATCACCAACGGCGACACCGACGACCTGTTCGAGAACATCATGCACGTTGTGCTGGCGAGGCCGGAGGGCGCGGGGCCGGGCACCAAGGGCCTGAGCCTGTTCCTGGTACCGAAGTTCCATTTCGACCCCGAGACCGGGGTGCCCGGCGAGCGCAACGGCGTCTTCGTCACCGGACTCGAGCACAAGATGGGCTTGAAGGCCTCGGCAACATGTGAATTGACGTTCGGCCAGCACGGTGTTCCGGCCGTCGGCTGGCTGGTCAATGACACCCACAACGGTATCGCCCAGATGTTCAAGGTGATCGAGTATGCGCGAATGATGGTGGGCACCAAGGCTATTGCTACCCTCTCCACCGGATACCTGAATGCCCTGGACTATGCGAAGAGCCGGATTCAGGGCGCCGACATGACCCAGATGGTGAACAAGGCCGCACCGCGCGTCCCGATCATCAGACATCCGGACGTGCGCCGGGCGCTGCTCACCCAGAAGGCCTACGCCGAGGGTCTGCGCGCCCTGTACCTCTACACCGCGGCACACCAGGATGCGGCTGTCGCCGAGATAGTCTCCGGGGCCGATGCGGTGATGGCGAACCGCGTCAACGACATGTTGTTACCCATCGTCAAAGGCGTGGGCTCCGAACGCGCGTATCAATGCTTGACGGAGTCTCTACAGACTTTTGGCGGTTCGGGATTCCTGCAGGACTATCCGATCGAGCAGTACATCCGCGATGCCAAGATCGACTCCCTGTACGAAGGTACGACCGCGATCCAGGCGCAGGACTTCTTCTTCCGCAAGATCGCCAGGGATCAAGGCGGGGCCCTCACCCACGTGGTGGGGGAACTCCGTCGGTTTCTCGAGGCTCCCTCGGCCCGACCTGAACTCGCCGCGGGACGTGCTTCGCTGGCCGCGGCCCTCGACGAGGCGCAGGAGATGGTTGCCGCGATGACGTCGTTCCTGATCGGGTCGCAGCAAAACTCCAGTGAGCTCTATCGGCTCGGTCTGGTATCGGTTCCGTTCCTCCTCGCGATCGGCGACCTGCTCATCGGCTGGTTGCTGCTGCAGCAGGCCGAGGTCGCCCTGGCTGCGCTTGATGGCGATGTTCCGGAACGGGACCGGCACTTCTATGCCGGCAAGGTCGCGTCGGCCACGTTTTTCGCCAGCCATGTGCTGCCGCGGCTCGGCGCGGACAACGCGATCACGCAGGCGGTGGACCTCACCGCGATGGAGGTGTCCGAAGACGGCCTCTGAGCGGGCTTCTCCACACACGCTTCCATGCCCGACGACGCCCGCCACCGGTCTCCGGAGGTGGCCGCCGAGGCCCAGGATCAGTCGTCCCACTCCTCCCACAGGTCATCGTCGTCCGCGACGACCGTGATGTCGGACAGGTCGGTGTCGGCGTCGAACCATTCCAGCGGGTCGAAGTCCGGTACCTCGACACCGTACGGATTTGCACCCCACGACGGGGCGGTCACGCCGACAACTCCAGCGCCGAACAGCCCAAACCGGCTGTCGCGGCCGCGACGGCGATCACACTTTTCAGGGTGCGCGGGTTCTTCATGGTGATTCCCTTCCGGTGTTGGGTGGTCTTGTCGGGAGCGTGATCAGGCAGTGTTGCTAGGGGTCGCTTGTGACCTGACAACAGGTTTCCCCGCGAAGATGAGTCCACCGGGAGTCGTGGATGAGCGATCGCTCATCTGAACGTCAAAGCGCCGGAACCCGCCTAATGCACCTAATGCCGCGAGGGCTGTCTCAGGTGGCCGGTGTGTACCCGAACGGCAGCAGGATGCTCTTGGCCGCGCAGTATGCCTCGATGCCCTCGGGCCCGTTCTCCCGGCCGATTCCCGAGTTCTTGTATCCCCCGAACGGAGCGCCAGGGTCGAACGCGTACATGTTGACGGCGTAGGTGCCGGTGCGGATCTTGCGAGCGATCTGTATCGCCTTGTCGTTGTCGGTGGTGTAGACACTGCCGGCCAGGCCGTACACCGAGTCGTTGGCGATGCGCACCGCGTCGTCCTCGTCCCGGTAAGGGATCACCGCGAGGACGGGGCCGAAGATCTCTTCCTGCGCGATAGTCATCGAGTTGTCGACGTCGGCGAACACGGTCGGCTGAACGAACCAACCGCTGTCCAACCCATCCGGCCGCCCGCCCCCGGTGACCAATCGGGCGCCCTCGTCGAGGCCCTTCTGGATGTAGCCCTCGACACGCTCACGTTGCTTCTCGCTGATCAGCGGACCGATCATGGCGCCCGGGTCGTCGGGCAAGCCGATCGGCATGGCCGCGACGGCCGCGGACAACTTCTCGACGACCTCGTCATAGCGTGACCGCGGGGCCAGAATCCGGGTCTGGCCGACGCAGGCCTGCCCCGAGTTCATCAGCCCGGAGAAGACCAGCATCGGCAGCGTGGAGTCCAGGTCGGCGTCCTCGAGAATGATGGCCGCGGACTTGCCGCCCAGTTCCAGGGTGCACGGCTTCAGTTTCTCCGCGGCCAACTTTCCGATTTCCCTGCCGACCGGTGAGCTGCCGGTGAAGGTGAACTTGTCGGGCTCCGGATTGGCAGTCAGGGCCCGTCCCGTTTCCGGTCCGCCGGGCACGATCGACAGCACCCCTTCGGGAAGGCCCGCCTCGGCGAACATCTCAGCCATCGCGAACACGGACAGCGGCGTTTCGGCGGCGGGCTTGAGAACGACGGTGCATCCGGCCAGCAAGGCGGGGCCGAGCTTGTTGGCGGCCAGGAAGAACGGGACGTTCCACGCCGTCACGGCCCCGACCACGCCGATTGGCTCCTTGACCACCAGCGTCTGGCCGTAGATTCCGTCGCGGATCTCCTGCCAGGTGAACGTGTCCGCGGCGCCGACGAAGTAGTTGAAGGCAGAGATGGCGGCGCCGTACTGCATCATGTCGACGATCGTGGGCGGCTGACCCGTTTCGGCCCCGAGTAGGAACTTCAACTCGTCGCCGCGCTCTTCCATGATCTTCACCGCGCGGCCCAGAATCGCGGCACGCTCCGCCGGCGGCATCAGCGGCCACGGACCCTCGTCGAAGGCCTTGCGGGCCGCGGCGCACGCGGCGTCGACGTCGGCTGCCGCCGCCTGCGGAACCTGACCGACTAATTCACCCGTGGCCGGAGAGCGCACCTCGATCACGTCCGCGGTAGACGGCGCGACCCACCGACCGCCGATGAACAGCGTGTCCCACTGCGACTTGAACGGAGCTGTCTGGACCGCGGTGCCCTGTGTCATGACCGCCACATTACCGACCGCGCAACAAAACGAGAACCTGTTGCAATCAGATGGTCATTCGCGTCCCAACGGGCGCAACACCACCACCAGGTTGCTCACCGTGAACTCTCTGAGAACCGGCACTTTGGTCAGACTCCAAGCCCATCTGGGGTGGTAGCGCGGGAACGCGGCGACCAACGCGCCGGTGCGTGCGGCCCAGTTCAATCCGTCGGCCGCCGACACCGCGAACAACGACGAACCGTAGTCATTCTTGGCTCGGTGGCCGTGTTTGCGCGCGTACCGGTCGGCCGCGCGACGGCCGCCCAGGTAATGCGTCAGCCCCATTTCGTGCCCGCCGAACGGACCCAGCCACACCGTGTACGAAAGAACCACAAGACCACCGGGCCGGGTGACACGCAGCATCTCATCGCCCATCCGCCATGGTTCGGCCACGTGCTCGGCGACATTGGACGACAGGCAGATGTCGACACTGGCATCGGCGAACGGCAATGCGGTGCCCGACGCCCGGACGAAGGTGCCGGCGAGGTGGTGCGTTCGGGGAGCTGCAGCGTGCATCTCTCGCGGGTCGGGCTCGACGCCGAGGTAGCACAATCCGGCGTCGGTGAACGCCGAGGCGAAGTAGCCCGGGCCGCCACCCACATCGAGCAGCGTGAGGCCCGCGGGTGGGGAACCGTTCGTCGAGGTCCAGAGGTCGCTGACCATGGCGACGGTGTCTGCGGCCAGCGCCCCGTAGAAACGGTCCGGTGCGCTTTGTTCGTAGCGGAACGCCGCCAGCAGGCGCAATGATCGCGACAGCGTCGCGCGCCGGGCCAGCAGATCCGTCGCCGCCATTCGGCCACCCTAGGGTGCGTTCGGAGGGACGCGCTGTCTGGTGTGCGTCCAGATCGCCGAATCGGTCGCAATCGCGATCTGAGCGCACACCAGACGCGGGTCGACGTGGGTCGACCCCGGTGCGGGAGACCCGACTAGTCTTGACGGCGATGTCCAGCCCCACCCGCCGCTCGTGCTCGCAATCCGGGCGGGTCCGATCCGTGCTGCTGCTGTGCTGGCGCGACACCGGCCACCCACAGGGCGGAGGCAGCGAGACCTATCTGCAGCGCATCGGCGCCCAGCTCGCCGAGGCCGGTGTGCGGGTCACGCTGCGCACCGCCCGCTATCCCGGCGCGGTCCGCCGCGAGATCCTCGACGGTGTCCAGATCCAGCGCGCCGGCGGACGCTACTCGGTGTATATCTGGGCGCTGCTGGCGATGGCCGCGGCCCGAATCGGGCTCGGTCCGCTTCGTACCGTGCGCCCCGACATCGTTATCGACACGCAGAACGGATTACCTTTCCTGGCGAGGCTGGTCTACGGCAGCAGGGTGGTCGTGCTGGTGCACCACTGTCACCGTCAACAATGGCCCGTCGCGGGGCCCGTGATGGGCCGTATCGGGTGGTTCGTCGAATCCCAGGTGTCGCCGCGGGCCCATCGACGCAACCAGTACGTGACGGTGTCATTGCCCTCGGCGCGAGATCTCGCCATGCTCGGGGTCAACGTCGCCAACATCGCGATTGTCCGGAACGGCGTGGACGCAGCACCGGCGGACACGTTGACAGCGGCGCAGGCGGCAACGCCACGGGTGGTGGTGCTGTCCCGGCTGGTTCCGCACAAGCAGATCGAGGATGCCCTGGACGCGGTCGCCGAACTGCGCGCGCGGATTCCGGACCTGCACCTGGATGTACTTGGCGGCGGCTGGTGGGCGGAGCGTCTCATCGACCATGCTGATCGGCTCGGGATTTCACCGGCAGTCACTTTTCACGGGCACGTCGACGATGCCACTAAACATGCTGTGCTGCAGACAAGTTGGGTACATATGCTGCCTTCCCGCAAGGAGGGGTGGGGCCTCGCCGTCGTCGAGGCAGCCCAGCATGGAGTGCCCACCATCGGTTATCGACGCTCGGGCGGTCTTTCGGACTCGATCGTCGACGGCGTCACCGGTCTACTCGTCGACGACTACCAGGGTCTGGTGGACGGACTCGAGCGGGTGTTGACCGACGGGGTGCTCCGGGAGCAATTGGGCGCCAAAGCTCAGGTGCGCAGCGGCGAGTTCTCCTGGACACAAAGCGCTGACGCGATGCGGACGGTGCTGGACGCGGTGCACTCCGGTGAGCGTGTTGGTGGGGTGATCTGATGATCGGTAAGTGCATGGCTAATCGATGGATCGCGCAGCCCGCCTCGGCCGGCGCAACCTTCCCTCCAGCAGCATCCCGATAAGCCCGAACCCCAGCAGTCCCAACCAGGCGGCATGCGCGGCGAGCATCAGGCCGCGATGTGGCGCGCCCGAGGTCTGCCCGCCGACGGAGTACACCGTGATGTCCGGGTTCCGGTGTGCCACCGGCAATTCCAGTCCCGGATCTGGGCCTTCGACGACCACCCAACCCACCCCGGCGGCAGCCAGCTGCTCGCGGTCGGCTCCAGTGGTCAGCAGCCGCTGAACCTCTCGTGCGTGAGTGCCCTCACCGCGCACGGTGCGTCCCGCGACGGTGAGGTCGCCGGTACTGAGTACATCGGCACGCACCCACCGCGGCAGCGGGTCGAGAACCGGGGCCTCGCCTGCCCATCCGAACCGGCGCATGCTGTCGACCGGCAACACCGCGACCGGACGGGGGTCGGCGTTGATGACCGCCGCCGCGGCCGACCACCCGGGTGGGTACCGCACCGGGGAGACCCGGCCACCCACGCCCCACCCCAGATCGGGCAGGGTGGCCACCAGCGCCGCGCAACATACCGCCGCGGCGGCGGCCGCCGGGGCCCACCGCCGCAGCGTAAGCACTGCGGCGGCACCGGCCAGCGCGTAGCCGGGAACGGCGAGGGCGACCCACTTCTGACCGTCGCGAAGTACACCCAGCCCCGGCACCGCGCGGACCGCCGCCTCCAGCACCGCCAACCCGGTGCCCGTCGCCATCAGAGCGGGACACACCACGGCGAAGGCCGCAACCACCAGCAAGGGCACCGCGACCCGGCGTCGCAGCAGTATCGGCACCCCAAGTGCCACCACTGTCAATAGCATGCCGGCCGACAGCAGCGCGAAAACCGTTGTCCGGGATGCGGGTACCGCGTCCGCGTTCCAAATTCCGCCGAGGCTTGCCAGGCTCCCGAGAGTGCCCAGTCCGGGCTCGGCGCGCGCCGCGAACGCTGGGATACCCGCGTCGTCGACCTCGGCCGCCCACCCCCCGGCGACGGCGGAGGCGACAAGCCAAGGCAGCGCCGCAATGGTCGCGGCAGCCAGGCTCAGTGCAGTGCAGAACAGCCGGGACCGGCCGGCGCCGCGGGAAAGGCTGCAGGCCAAGGCGATGATGGCGGCCAGTAATAGCCCCGTCGGCGTCAGCCCCGCCAGTGCGATCCAGAACAGCAGGGCCAACCCATCACGGCCGAAATAGCGCTCCCGTAGGGTCGCTCCCGCACTTCCGCCGCACTGCGTTTCCGGTGCCGGGCGGACGCGCGGCAGGTGGCCGCGCAACCTCAGCACGCTCACCGCCACCCACGGGAGGCAGCCGTAACCCACCAGCAGGCTCCAGTGCCCCTGCAGCAGCCGTTCACCGACATATGGATTCCAGATGGCGACGGTGGCGGCGACACATTGGCCCGGGATGCCGGCATCGGGCAGCACCGTGGAGGTCAGCCGGGCGGCTCCCCAACCAGCCAGCCACAGGCCGGCGATCAGAAGTGCTTTGACCACCATCCCGCCGTCGATCACCGAGGACGCCAGCGCCACCGCGTAGTCCTGCGGCAACGCTCGCGGAGCGGCCTCAGACAATCCGAGCGCGGAATCGGACAGGTAGGACCGCGGAGTGGACACCGCGTCGCGGATCAGCAGATATCCCGGCGCGAGCAGTGGCGCCGTCACCGCGAGGGTCAGCGCCAGCGCGTACGCCGGCGCCGCCACAGAGCGTGCCCGCGCGGCGATCAGACGGGTTTGTCCGGGGGCGGATCGACTGGACGCTGGGCGGGAAGTTTCTCGGTCTTGGCTTCGGCCCCCGGGACCGGTTCGCCCTCGTCGCCGCGGCCACCGAAGAATCGCTGGCCGGTGTCGTCCAGACCGGGATCGATGAGCAGCGACTCCGCGCGGAGCGTGAAGGACCCCAGCAGTGCGCCTCCGACCACGGAGATAAGCCCCAGTGCGGTGAATGTGATAGGCAGAATGCGACCCCACAGCGCCACGGTGTCGCGTTCGTCCTGGGCGGCCGCCACCTGCGATTCGACCGACTCCTCGTTGGTGGTGACGGTGTAGTCGGCGAACGTCACCTCGGGCTTGAGTGCTTCGCGAGCGTAGTAGTGGTTGGCCCGGTCGGTCTGCTTGACGATGGTGCCCGATACCGGATCGACCCAGAAGGTGCGCTGAGCGGCGTAGTAACGCGTCATCGTGATCGGTTCTTCGGGGTCGTCAGCCTCGATGCCCCACAGCCGGGCTGGAGCCGTCACCTGGCTGTCGGCGTCGTCGTCGTACAGCGACGCGTACTTCACCGGCTCGACGAGCTTGCCGTCGGCGTCGTAACCGACGTTCTGGCTGAATTTGTAGGTCGTCAGACCGTTGACGTCGTCCTCACCGGCGTAATTGGCGTCGAACGCCTTCTGGGCGATCGGGTCGAAGAACGGGTAGGTCTTCTTTTCGGTGTCGAACGGGAAGCGATACGTCAAGCCCTCATGCGGCAGCGCGATGTTGGTCGGCGGGTCCTCGTCGCCGATGGCTCGGGGCTTCTGAATCGCACCCCCGGGATTGTTCTCGCTCGAGACGGCAAGGGCGGTCTTGCGGTCGAGCGTGACGGTGTCCACCATCGCCAGCAGCAGGCCCTTGTCCTGCTGCTGATCGCTGCGCCGCAGCGTGCTGCCCACCTGCAGAGTGACCACGTCGGCGTTGGCCGGCGACTCCACGGTGATCTGCTGCTGCATCACCAGCGGTACGTCTTTGTCGACGACGAACCGCTGACTGTTGAGTGATTCCGGATCGAACGTGTCCCCAGAACCCTCGCTGATCAGGGTGGCATCGATGTTCAGCGGGATCTTGGCGATTTTCCCGGTGGTGTAGGTGGACAGCAGCAACGCAGCGATGAGCAGGGCGGCACCGAGCCCCAACATCGTGCACGCGGCGATCCGCAGCGCAACTGCGCGGTTCAATGCCTATCTCCCTTCGCGCACCGCCACCGGGCTCGGGCCCCCGCCAGCGGACCGCCGGTGAGGGAAAAACCCGTTCGACCCTAACAGCACGAGTCGACGCCGTCGCTTACTGCGACCCGTTGACGGGCATGTTCAGTTACTCGCCCGGCGGCCGACCGTTCCTGGATCACTACCCGCTTTCGCCCCGGCCGAAAGCGCGGGCACACTGTTTCTCGTGACAGCCACCGTGACGCACACCGGCGCACGGCCGGCGGGTTCCGATCGTGTCGGCGGAACGCGGGCGTTTCTGCCCGCGGTGGAGGGCATGCGCGCCTGCGCGGCGATCGGCGTCGTCGTCACTCACGTGGCCTTTCAGACCGGGCACACCGGCGGCGTTTCCGGACGGCTGCTGGGCCGTTTCGATCTCGCGGTGGCGGTGTTTTTCGCCTTGTCCGGATTCCTGCTGTGGCGCGGTCACGCGGCGGCGGCGCACGGCCTGCGATCGCGCCCGCCGACCGGCCACTACCTGCGCTCACGAATCGTTCGCATCATGCCGGGCTACCTGGTGGCGGTCGTGGTGATCTTGACCCTGCTGCCGGACGCCAAGGCAGACGTCACGGTATGGCTGGCCAACCTGACGCTGACCCAGATCTACGTGCCGCTGACGCTGACCGCGGGTTTGACTCAGATGTGGAGCTTGTCGGTCGAGGTGGCCTTCTACATCGCCCTGCCGTTCCTGGCGCTGTTGATGCGCCGGGTGCCGGCGCGGGCGCGCATCGGGGTCCTGGCGACGGTCGCCATGGCCAGCCTGGGGTGGGCGTTGCTGTGCCAATCGATCCCGGTCACCACTCCCGACGGCGTCAACGCATTGAACTGGCCACCGGCGTTCCTGTCGTGGTTCGCCGCCGGAATGCTGCTCGCCGAACTCGCCGTGCGACCGGTTGGGTGGGCTCATCGGTTGGCCCGGCGCCGCGTTCTGATGGCCGCCATCGCCGTGGTCGCGTTCCTGGTGGCGGCGACGCCGATGGCCGGCCCGGAGGGCCTCACCCCGGGCACCGTCGGTCAGTTCACCCTCAAGATTGCGATGGGGGCGATCGTCGCGGCCGCCTTGCTGGCGCCCCTGGTGCTGGACACGCCGGAAACGTCACACCGGTTTCTGGGCAGTACCACGATGGTGACGCTGGGACGTTGGTCCTACGGTCTTTTCGTCTGGCACCTGGCGGCGCTGGCGATGGTGTTTCCGGTGATCGGCGAGTTCGCCTTCAGCGGCCACCTGCCCGCGGTTCTCATGCTGACCATCGTCTTCGGCTTCGCGATCGCCGCGGTCAGCTATGCGCTGGTGGAATCGCCCTGCCGAAATGCCCTGCGGCGCTGGGAAAGGCGAGTTGTCCCGACGCCGTTGGACAGCGCAGTCGACGACGTCACCGAACCGGCGGTCGCGCGCTGATCCTCGCTGAAAGTTAACCCGGACACCGCCACCGCGACCACCGAGAGCAGGGCCAGCAGCTGCACCCCGGACGAATGTCCGACGTAGCCGTCGACGGAACGCCACGGATACTGACTGAGCACCGCGCCTGCCACGATCAACCCTGATGCGGCGACGCCGACCAGCGATGCGTTCCAGAGGTCGCGGCGCTCGCGCAACAGACGGCGTACGCCCAGGGCTGCGCAGGCGATCGCGGCACCGACGGTCCCGGAGATGACCGCCGCTGCGGCGACCAGTGCGACGCCACCCGCCGCCGTCGGCGGACGCCATGGCGTGACTGGGGCGGTGACGGTGCCGGGACGACGCGTCGGCAGCAGCGCCAACCCAAGCAGCACGGGCAGCAGTGCGAGACCGCCGATCAGCCCGGCCCGGTAGGTCGCATTGGACGGAAAGCTCAGCGCGACGGTTCCTGCGGTTCCCGCCGGCAGCACCCAGCCCTGCTGCCAGCCATTGACGGCGACTGACCGCAGCGTGGTGCCGTCCGCGGTGCGTGCGACCCAGCCCGGGTTGGTGCTTTCGGGCACCACCAGCACGCGGGTGGTGCCGGACGGCGGCACCTCGACGTTGCGGCGGTCGCTGGTCCATCGGCCGGTGCCGACCGGATGGATGGTGGCCGGGATGATTCGCGCCGCCAACGGAGTGGCCAGCTGCACACCGTCGACGATGAATCCCGGACCGGGACTGATCAGCAGCTCCTGCTGGCCGGCGGGCAGGCTGATCGGCTCGCTCCGGCAGGTGCGCGCCGGGATCGGCTCATTGTCGAGCAGCGCGCCGACCGTGGTCGTCACCGAGGTCTGCACGAACTGCCCGGCGACACCGATGATGGGGCCCCGCCCGCACGGCACGCTGATGGTCCGTGCGCGGTTGGCGGCGGTGTCGGCGGCCGCGATCGGGTCGCCGTTCGGGTCCAGTGCCACGATCTCGGCCAGCCCCGGTGGCTTGAGCTGGTCGAAACCCAGCGCCGTCCGGTCGATGACGTCGTTCCAGTCCAGCAGCGACACCGTGATCGAGTCGGTGCTGCGTGGCTTGAGCTGCAACGTCTCGCTGCCCTTGCCGAGCCTGCGGACCTGGGGCCCGTCGCCGAGGTCGACGGCGATCAGCGTCGGGTGCGCCGGGAGCGCCGACGTGCTCGGCGTCACCCGCAGCGCCGCCACCTCGTGTGGTCCGGGCAGTTCCAGAACGAGGGTGGCCGGGCTCCGCGGTTGTACGACGCGCTGCGGCGCGGTCCATGCCGTTCCAGGGTCCCCGTCGGCGGCGGCGTAGGCCGACCCGAGCACCTCGATCGGGTCGGAGTCGCCCACGGCCCGAACCGTGCCGGGTGCCGCGATCAGATCGGCGAGGTTCGGGCCCTGCCGGGCACGTACCCACACCGTCGGAGCGACCGGGGTCTGCTGCGGCACCGTCAGTGTTCGGCTGAGATTGACCGGTTCCTCGGAGGCCAGCGCCATGGCGGCCGCGCACCGGATGCCGGTGGGGCTGTCCGCGCAGCCTGCCCGACCCAGCAATTCGGATCCCAGGTCCCACTGGGCAACGGCGGAGCGCGACGGTGGTCCGGGTACCTGCACGGTGTGACGAAGGTTGACCGGGTTGGCGAAGCCGTTGGCGTCGTACTGGGTGACGGTGAAATCGGTGATGCCGAACTGCACTCCCGGTGAGCCGTCGTCGGTGGCGACGGCGGTGATGCGCACCCAGGGCGACTCTCCGTACGGGAGCGCCACGGTCACCGGTTCGCCCGGCTCGTCGAACCGCACCGTGCTTGTTCCGTTGACGGTGGAGACTTCCAACCGCCGGACTTGGGCGCCGACCGGGGTGGCGCTCGGGGTGATGGTGACGGTGGCGTTGGTGACGGGGTGGTCGAAATCGACTTGGAGCCACTGACCGACCGCGTTCTGCAAGGCGTTTGACACCCAGCTGGTGGAGGAGTCCCCGTCGATCGCCGCGGCGGGAGAGGAGGCCGGCGAGACGTTGGGCAGCGCTGTCGCGTCGGATGCCGAACTCGAAACGGAGATCCGCCCACCGTCCCACCGCGCGTGGATCGGGTCGGTGTCACCGGCCGGGTAGTCCGGAACCCGATTGAAGGTGTTGCGCCGATCGTCGGGTGTGCGGACAGCCGATGAGTGATCGTCGACGCGGCCGTAGTCGGTTTCCCGTGCAAGAGGTGTGTCGGTGATGGTGACGATGGGTGCGGGTAGTCCCGCCCGCAGGGCATCTGATGTCAGCAGCATCGGCCCGAGCGGCGGCAGCCCCGACAGCCTCCTGCGTTCGTCCAGTCGCAACAACGACTCCGGGCCGCCGTCCACCCGGGCCATGGCGTCGGCGTCGACCAGGTAGGGCGCCGATGCCGCGACAGGCCACCCGGTGGCGGGTTCGACCTGGTAGATCTCGACGGCGGGGTATCTGGGTCGCAGGCCGCTGTCGGTGACGAACCCCTCCAGACTGCCCGGACCGACCGGCTCGCCGAACTCGGCCACCTTCACCAGCCCCGGTGAGGCGTCGATCGCTTGGTGGACCAGGATGGGGCGCGCCGACCGCGACGTGTCGGGATCCAGATCGTTTCGCACCACCAGGTAGGAGATACCTTGGCGGGCAAGGGTATCGGCAAGACCCGCGGAGCCGCGACCGGCCGCGAACAGCCGCTGCACCGAATCGAGCGCGCGGATCGTCTCCGGCGGTGTCAGCGGGATGGAGTCCCGGACGCCCCACGGGCTGCTGCCCAGCACCTGAAGCGGCTCGTCGTGGCTGTTTCCCCATACCTGGGTGGCGAACGGAGCTCCGGGCACCACGAGGACCCGGCCGGGCTCGGGCGACCCGTGGTTGTTGGCGTCCAGCCAGTCGGCGGTGTCCTGCCAGTACTGCGGGATCGCCTCGAACGCGCCCGGCGGGGTCAGTCTGCCGGTCCAGGCCAGCGAGGTGGCCGCGGTCAGTGCGGCCAGCAGCACGATGCCAACCGCGACGCGCCGGTCCTGCTCCGGGTGGGCGAAGGCGTTCCGCCACTGCGCGCGGGGGGCGCTACCCGGAAGCGGAATGCGTCCCAGCAGGTGGGCGAGCCCGAGCGCCAGCGGCAACCGCAGCAGCGGTTCCAGCTTCTGCAGATTGCGCAGGGGGGTGCCGTCCGCGTCCAGGAACGCCTGAACGTGCTGAGCCACCGGTGAACCCAGTCCGCCGCTGTAACCGGCGGCCAGCAGCGTGACACCCACCATCAGCAGCGTGATCAGCCTGCCCTTCGCCGGCATCGTGGGCAGCGCGAGCCCGGCCAGCCCGCCGGCCGCCACCAGCGTCGTCGCCAGTACCGCGACCGACCCGGTGACCAGCGGTGCCCCCGCGGTCGCGGTGGGGGCCACGTACGGCGTCCACGCACCAGTCCCCCGGAGCATCTCGGTCAGCGACATCCACTGGGTGGTGACGCCGGACGACTCGATGAAATCCAGGAACGGCGGACTGATCCGGCCCAGATGCACCAATGCCACCACCCACCAGGTGACGGCCAGCCCCACGCACAGCAGCCACCAGGCGGTGAATCGTCGCCAGACGGCGCTGGGGCGATGGCAGGCCAGCCAGACCACCGCGCACAGACAGGCCGTCAGCGTCGCGACCGCGTTGACAGCGCCCATCAACGCGATCGCCAGTCCCGAGCGAGCCGCCAGCACCCGCGGTCGCGGATCGCCCTGAAGGGCCATGATCACCGGCAACAGCACCCACGGCGCCAGCATCATCGGGAGCGTCTCGGAAGAGATCGCGCCAATAGTGGTGAGTACCCGAGGCGAGAGCGCGTAGGCGGCGGCGCCGATCACCCGTGATGTCGGACTACCTACATCGAGCGCTTCGGCGACTCGCAGCACGCCCCAGAACCCGATGGTCAGCAGCAGGGCCCACCACAACCGTTGGGTCACCCAGTCGGGGATCCCGAACAGGTCGCCGGTCAGGAAGAATGCGCCATGCGGAAAGAGGTAGCCGTAGGCCTGGTTCTGTGCCTGACCGAAGGGCAGGTCGCTGTTCCACAGGCTGAACGCGCGGGACAGAAAGCGCAGCGGGTTGACGGTGAGGTCGAGCTTGGTGTCCGGCGAGATTTGTCCCGGTGACTGGGCGAATGTCAGGACCAGCGCCGCCGCGGCAGCCACCCACAGCCAGCGCCGCGAAAGCGGTTTAACTTCTGTCGCCGTACTCGACCCTGTTGAGCACTGAAGACGCCGGATCCCCGGCTTGCAGCGGGGGCTTGGTGTCCTGCTCCACCATCAACGACACCCCGAACACGGCGGCCGCGCCCAGCAGCAGGCCGACGACGATGCTGGCGGCGGCCGGCACCAGAAACCGATCCATGCGCCTCAAACTAGCACGCGCCGCCCACCGCACCGGGCGCCACGATCGGCCTGGTGCCGAGCACCGTTCGAACACTAACCGCCGCTGCCGTTAGTGTCGTCTGTTATGCCACGAGCTCTACAGACAGCACCGAGTGCCCTGCCGGCGTTGACGGCGGTCGCCGCCGCCACCCTTATATGCACCCTGGGATGCACCTCGACCGTGGAATCACCGCGAACCTCGGTATCCAGCGCGCCACTGTCGATGGCCGCCGGCCCGGCTCCCGGCGTCGCTCCACCGGCCCAAGTCCCGCCGCCCGCGCCGGGCCCGGTGTGTGGCGACCCGGTCGCGCTGCCGACCCGTGACAAGCTCGCGCAGCTGCTGATGGTCGGGGTGACCGGAGCGGCGGATGCCCGCGCGGTCGTCGACACCTATCGGGTGGGTGGCATCATCGTGGGCAGCTGGACCGACCTTTCCATTTTGACCGATGGCTCGCTGGCAGACGTCGCCGCTGCGGCGGCGCCGCTGCGGCTCGCGGTCAGCGTCGACGAGGAAGGCGGCCGGGTCTCGCGGCTGGCCGGCTTGATCGGATCGCAGCCCGCGCCGCGGGTGCTGGCCCAGACCAAAACTCCGGACGAGGTCTATGCCATCGCGCTCGATCGCGGTCAACGGATGCGCAACCTCGGGATCACCATCGACTTCGCGCCCGTGGTCGATGTCACCGACGCTCCGGCCAACACGGTGATCGGTGACCGATCATTCGGTGCCGATCCCACCACAGTCACGGACTACGCGGGCGCCTATGCCAGAGGGCTGCGGGACGCGGGGGTGTTGCCGGTGCTCAAGCACTTCCCCGGGCACGGACAGGCTTCGGGAGATTCACACGTCGGCGGCGTGGTCACCCCGCCGCTGGCGGACTTGCGGGCCAACGACCTGGTGCCCTATCGAACGCTGACCGCGCAGCCACCGGTGGGCGTCATGGTCGGACACATGCAGGTCCCAGGGCTGACCGGGAGCGAACCGGCCAGCCTGAGTCCGGCGGCCTACGCACTGCTGCGATCCGGCGACTACGGCGGCGTGCCGTTCAACGGACCGGTGTTCACCGACGACCTCTCCAGCATGCGGGCGATCAGCGACAGATTCGGGGTCGCCGACGCGGTGCTGCGCTCGCTGCAGGCCGGAGCGGACGTCGCGCTGTGGGTCACGACCACCGAGGTTCCCGCGGTACTCGACCGCCTGGAGAAGGCGGTGGCCGCCGGCGAATTGACGATGTCGGGCGTGGACGCCGCGGTGATGCGGATCGCCGCGATGAAGGGCCCATCGCCCAGCTGCGGCGGCTGAGTAGGGACGGCAGGGAAGGGCAAGCGCATGGCAGGTGGAACCAAGCGGTTGCCGCGTGCCGTCCGAGAGCAGCAGATGCTCGATGCCGCGGTGCAGATCTTCTCGGTGAACGGCTACCACGAGACCTCGATGGATGCGATCGCGGCGCAGGCGCAGATCAGCAAGCCGATGCTGTACCTCTACTACGGCTCCAAAGAAGAGCTCTTCGCAGCCTGTCTGGATCGGGAGCTGGCCCGCTTCGTCGATGAGGTACGGACCAAGATCGACTTCGACGACGCCCCAAAAGAGTTGCTGCGCAGCGCTGTTCTGTCATTTCTCGAGTACATCGATGCGAACCGCGCGTCCTGGATGGTGCTCTACACGCAGGCCACCAGCTCGCAGCGGTTCGCCCATAGCGTTCGCGAAGGGCGGGAGCGAATCATCGAACTGGTCGGTCGGCTGCTGAGGTCGGGTACCAAGTCACCGGGACCGGACACCGATTTCGACCTCATGGCCATTGCGCTGGTGGGAGCCGGTGAGGCGGTGGCGTCACGGGTCAGCACCGGCGACGCCGATGCCGATGAAGCTGCCCAGCTTCTCATCGACCTCTTCTGGCTCGGTCTGAAGGGCAAACCGGCCGATGCCACGGCAGATACCGACGACGCCGCGGTGGGGTCGGGCTAGCCGATATTCTTAAACCGGTTTCACCGATCCGGTCAGGTGCGGGTAGCCCTTCGGCAGGTGCCGAAGCGTCAGCTTCCAGCCGTCGGTATCGCGCTCGGAATACAGCCCCGCGCGGGCGGGCAATACGACTGGTCTTGCGAACCGCGCCGAGTACTGCACCGCATCGGGTAGCTGACCCTCGATGTTCGCCAGAACGGCTGCGGCACTGTACATGCCGTGCGCGATCACGGTCGGGAAACCAAACAGCCTGGCTGCCAGCGCGTTGGTGTGGATGGGGTTGTGGTCGCCGCCGACCGCCGCGTACCGCCGAATCTGCCCGGGCGTGATGTGCAACACCGAGTTCGGCGGACCCGGTCTGGGCTGCTTGCCCGGTGCGGGCTTGGGCTCATCTGAGAGGCTGGTCCGCTGTTGATGCAGGAATGTCGTCACCTGGTGCCACACCGGTTCATTCCCGACGTTCAGGTCGGTGACGATGTCCACCAGCAGGCCCTTGCGATGCTCGCGCAGGTTCTCCGCGTGTACGGCCACGTCCAGGGTATCGGTGACCGCGATCGGCCGGTACTGGGTGATGTGGTTCTCGACGTGTACCGAACCCATTGCCGCGAAAGGGAAGTCGAAGCCGGCGACCAGTGACATGACCGTCGGGAACGTCAGGGCGAAGGGATAGGTCAGCGGTACCGCGTTGTCGAAGCGCAGGCCGGTGGCATGTGCGTACTGCGCGACGTTGACGGGGTCGATGTTCAGCTGTTCGACCCGCAGGGTGTGATCCGGCAGGGAGTCGCCGCGTGGCACCAGTGGTAGCGCTCCCACCGCGGCCCGGACCATGTTTTTCAGGCCCGACGGCTGCTGTCCGTCACGCATCACCCGTCGATTCGCTCCGCTCATCACGCCCCCAGCATGGCCTGGCCGCAGACCCGGATCGTATTTCCGGTGACCGCGTTCGACGCCGGACTGGCGAAGTAGGCGATGGCCTCGGCGACGTCCACCGGCTGGCCGCCCTGGAACAGCGAGTTCAGCCGTCTGCCGACCTCGCGGGTGGCCAGCGGGATCGCGTCGGTCATCTTGGTCTCGATGAATCCCGGCGCTACCGCGTTGACGGTGATTCCCCGCTCGGCGAACTGAGGAGCCAGCGCATCGGTGAGCCCGATCATCCCGGCCTTCGTCGTCGCGTAGTTCGTCTGTCCACGGTTTCCCGCGATGCCGGCCATCGAGGACAGGCCGATGATCCGGCCGCCCGTACCGAGGGTGCCGTTCATCACCAAACCCTCCGAAAGCCGCAGTGGCGCAAGCAGGTTCACCGCGATAACGGAATCCCAGCGCTCCTCGTCCATGTTGGCCAGCAGCTTGTCCCGGGTGATACCGGCGTTGTTGACCAGGATGTCGAGGCGGCCTTCGGGACCTCCGAACTGCTGCTTGACGTGTTCGGCGATCCGGCCCACCGCGTCGGCGGCCGTGACGTCGAGGGTCAAAGCCGTGCCGTTGACCCTGGCGGCCAGTTCAGAAAGCGCGTCCACCGAGTCCGCTGGGCCCTTCATGTCCACCGCTATCACCTTGGCACCGTCGCGTGCGAACACTTCGGCGATGGTCGCACCGATTCCCCGCGCTGCGCCCGTTACGACCGCCACCTTGCCGTCCAGCGGCCTGTCCCAATCGGCCGGCGGGGTTGAGTCGGCCGCGCCGACCCGGAAAACCTGACCGTCCACGTACGCGGACTTGGCGGACAGGAGGAACCTCAGCGTGGACTCCAGTCCGGTCGCGGCGGGCTTCGCGGCCGCGGACAGATAGACCAGCGCCGCGGTGGACCCCTGGCGCAGCTCCTTGGCCAGTGACCGGGTGAACCCCTCCAAAGCGCGCTGCGCGGTCCGTTCTCCGACGGAGCCGGTTTCCTCCGGGGTGGTGCCAATGACGACGACGCGGCCGCAGTGCCCCAAATTCCGCAGCAGCGGAGTGAAGTACTCGTAGAGCGCCTTGAGCCCCTCGGGTTCGGTGATCCCGGTGGCGTCGAACACCAGCCCGCCGAATGAGTCTGCCCACCGGCCCCCCAGGTTGTTGGCTACCACGTCGTAGTCTTGCGACAGTGCGGCGCGCATCGGCTCCACAACGCGACCCGTGCCGCCGATCAGCAGCGAGCCCACCAGCGGCGGCTCGCCCGGCCGGTAACGGCGCAGCGGCTCGGGCTGGGGTACCCCGAGTTGTTTGGCCAGAAAGGATCCCGGGCCGGAGTTGACCACTTGTGAGAGCAGATCGGAAGCCACAGCGCTGCCTTTCGAAATCCGAGGTTCAAGATCGTTGCCGATTCGTTCGCGACATTCGGTCGCAACGTGGGTACCCAATGCGGGCCGGGCATAGCGCCCGAGATGCATAGTGCCCGAGATGAACTTACTCCAGGGTAAGAACGCTGGGTAGTATGACGTCCGAACCCAACCGCGAGACCGGGAGGCACGGCGTGGCAGACAACAAGACAACCCGGCGGGTAGCTGTCCTGGGCGGCAATCGCATCCCGTTCGCACGCTCCGACGGCGTCTACGCGAACGCCTCCAACCAGGACATGTTCACCGCCGTGCTCGATGGCCTGGCAGACAGGTTCGGTCTCGAAGGCCAAAAGCTCGACGCGGTGATCGGAGGCGCGGTGCTCAAACACAGCCGTGACTTCAACCTGATGCGCGAGTGTGTGCTGGGTAGCTCGCTGTCGCCCTACACCCCGGCGTTCGATCTGCAGCAGGCCTGCGGCACCGGGCTGCAGTCGGCGATCGCCGCTGGCGACGGCATCGCGATGGGTCGCTACGAGGTGGCCGCCGCAGGCGGCGTGGACACCGCTTCGGATGCGCCCATCGCGTTCGGCGACGATCTTCGCCGTGCCCTACTGGGCCTGCGCCGTGCCAAGTCCAACCTCGACCGGCTCAAGCTGGTGGGCAGGCTGCCCGCCGCCGTCGGCGTCGAGATTCCGGTCAACAGTGAGCCGCGCACCGGCATGTCGATGGGTGAGCACGCGGCTGTCACGGCTAAGGAGATGGGCGTCAAGCGCGTCGACCAGGACGAGCTCGCCGCGGCCAGCCACCGCAACATGGCCTCCGCCTACGATCGCGGCTTCTTCGATGATCTCGTCACCCCGTTCCTGGGGTTATACCGGGACAACAACGTGCGAGCAGACTCCTCCCCGGAGAAGTTGGCCAAGCTCAAACCCGTGTTCGGGGTGCGCAACGGGGATGCGACGATGACGGCCGGCAACTCGACGCCGCTGACCGACGGCGCTTCGGTGGCGTTGCTCTCCTCCGAGCAGTGGGCGGCCGATCGCTCGATCCCGGTGCTGGCCTACCTGGTCGACGGCGAGACCGCCGCGGTGGATTACGTCACCGGCCGCGACGGGTTACTGATGGCGCCGACCTATGCGGTGCCCCGACTGCTCGCCCGGAACGGTCTGACGCTGCAGGACTTCGACTACTACGAGATTCACGAGGCATTCGCGTCCGTGGTCCTGGCCACGCTCGCCGCCTGGGAATCCGACGAGTACTGCAAGGAGCGCCTGGGGCTGGATGGCGCACTCGGGTCGATCGATCGGTCCAAGCTGAACGTGAACGGCTCCTCGCTGGCGGCGGGGCACCCGTTCGCCGCTACCGGCGGCAGGATTCTGGCCCAGCTGGCTAAGCAACTGTCCGAGACGAAGGGGACCGCGGGACGTCCGGTACGCGGTCTGATCTCCGTGTGCGCTGCCGGCGGCCAGGGTGTGGCGGCCATTCTGGAGGCCTGAGAAAAAAATATTGCGTGGGCTGTAACGCCCACCGGTACGCGATCGATACATGGGATAGCTCCGTGTTGCCGTCTGACCCCCCGACCCGACGGCAACACGGGGCACTTAAATTTTGCAGGGGTTTCGCCGTTGGGCGCGAAAAAGTGCTGGTGTGACGCGCGTCTCAGGGGTAGGATTCGTCGTACGACGGGTTCGGGAGTGACCGGTCCGAAGAGTCGGCAAGGGATGAAAGCCGACCGCGCGAGAATAATCGAGACGCGCCCAGTTGTCCTCCCGAACCCGCCATTGTGTCCCGGGCCATATATGGACCGCCCGCATCCGAGTGCTCCGCCAAAAACAGCTTCTGGAAGCCGTTTTCTGGGCCATGCGCACGCCAGCGAAGTCCAAAGCGGACGCGCTCAGCGCCCGTGCATCGTCTACCAGGTGACTTGGGGCCATGCGTCGGTCGGGACTTTGTAGTCGGCCCAACGGTTTGTTTCCCATTCCCCGGCGTATGTTGTGGTCCAGGTTTGCGGTTTGCCGTAAGGAGTGGTTCCCGGGGGCACGAGCAGTCCGGTCCGGATCTGGGCGTTGACGCCGAACTTGTTTTTGCCGGACTGCGTCCACCGCATTTCTTTGGTGTCTAGGCGCAGGAATTGGCTATCCAAACCGAGTTTGGGAAGCGCGCCGGCGCGGATGAGGTGTTCAAGAACCTCGGCATCGACAGGTACCAATGCGGTGTAACTCATCCCGACCGGGTCATCAACGTCTTTTCGCGCTCGGCGGGCATCGATATCCGCTATCAGGCTGGCGGGTGCCACAGCCGCGTTATCAACGATGGTGCGCTGCACACTAGTAAGCGTTGAGATAAGGGCGTTCACATCGAGGTCCTCCGGGATCCATGTTTGGATCGCCTCAAGTGGCGGGTTGATCGTGTGCCAGTACGAGCTTTGGATGTCCCATCCGGTTTCTTCGTTGAATTCGCGTGTGGAGTAGTCGCCCTCCAACATGACGGTGGTGACGAAGATGACAGGAACAGCAAGATTGGTCTTCTTGCCCGCCACGTTCCGGAGGTCGGCCATTGTCAGCGGCTTGATTCGGTCGAACCAGATGTCGCCGGCTGAGTTGGGGATGCGGACGGTGGCGCCCGCATCAACTCCGGACCCGATTTCTCCGGTGGCCATCACGGAAGCGACTGTCGATCCCCGCCCTTGGCCCAGGGACATCTGTTGTATGACGTGCACCATGACCGGTTCATCACCGTTGAACTCGCCGGTCTCGGAGACGACAGTCAACCAGTCCGAGCTGATCAGACCAGGCTTGGAACCCTCCACAAAGGGATAGCTCTTGTAGACGAATTCCACCTCCGTGTCGCCGGGGGCCAGGGCCGCGACATCCACGTCGAGTTTCGCGCGCACCGACCCACCGATAAGCGGTGCCAGCAAACTATTGAGCACCGGGGTTTGCTGCAGCAGCGCAATGACCGACAGGGCCAGGTCTCCCACCAACGGAATCCGAGCCACGAACTCATCAAACGGCGTCACTTCGCTGACCCGGACGCCGAACTGCTCGGTCTGCTTGACACCGGTGGCATCAAGCCAGGTCGCATACGGCAACACAGTGAAGGCCCCCGCCGTCACCGAACTTAGGTCCAGACGACCACCATTGCTGCCGGGACCCAGCACGGCGAATTTCATCGGTAACCCACGAGCACTGTGCGCGCGCAAATCGCCGGTGATCACCCCGTCCGTCAGCTCAAGGACTGGATCGACAGAGACGCCGTTGCTCCGCACCGCCGCGGCAGCGACGGGCGCACCCCGATCCGTAGACGCTCCGCCGACAGCCACCGCGTCGACCTCGTCCCCGGACGGTTCACGATCCGCCGCGGAGTGTATCGGCTCGTTTCCTCCGCCATCGAGACCCGTCACGGCCGTCGTAAATCCGGGCGTTTCCTGCTGAGCGTTGTCGGCACTGTCCGCGCGTGACGCGGGCTGCGTGTCGGCACCATGAACGTCAGCCAGCACCGGTCCGTCCGGTGCGTTTAGAGCTTCTTGTTCGGCCAGCGTCTCCGCATCATCGACATCCATCGTGGGGGATTGCACGGCGCCGTCGTTGTCGTGCACCGACCCCCCGGCTGCTGAAAGCTCCTTGTCAGACGGTACCGGCTCGCCAGAGAATTGCTGGCCGGTCGATGATGTCGCGCCGCCCCGGTCCGACGACCCGACCGAGGAGGACTCACTGGACTCCGCCGAATCAACGGCGTCTGCCGCAGCGACCGCCGAGGTGACCAGCATTCCCGCCCCCACCCCAGCAGCGACCGCCCCCACCTGCAACCACCGCAAAAACGGCAACTGCGACGCCGCCCGGCCCTGCCCGTGCTGCTGAGAAGACCTAGCCACTGACCCCAACCTTTCTCTGCCATCCCAGAATGGAGAGCACTTGCGCATCGGCGATAAATTGCACTGTATTCCCCGTCGGCGATGCTCTGCGAGGGTTTTCGTCAAGGCATTTTCTTGTCGCCGCGGCCTTCGGCTGCGGTCCGATGTAGGGGGCTTCTACCAGTACGAACACGGGACGGACGACCCAAGGCGAATCCCGTAATACACAGATCTATGTGTTTGTGGAGGTATGTGTTTATGGATGCCCCGAGGAGCGGGTCGGCCATTTTTGGTACTCACACAAACGAAACTGCCGTTTCTCGGAATGGGGCGTCGCATCCTGGACATTCATACCGTCGCCCATAGTCGGGACACGGAAACACCTCGGAATCAGCGCAGTTTGGCCGCTGCTGTCGTCACTGGACCGAATGCGCCCAGGGTCCGCCAATACAAGGCGCCCCCGGGAAGAGACCGGGGGCGTCTCATGGAGAAGTGGCGGATTTAGAAGGCCGCTTCGTCCAGCTCCATCACGTCGTTGTCGAGGTTCTCGATGACCGACCGGCTGCTGGTGAGCAGCGGCAGGAAGTTCTTGGCGAAGAACGACGCGACCGCGATCTTGCCCTCGTAGAAGGCCCGATCCTCGCCGCTCGCCCCGGCGTCGAGCTTGTCGATCGCCACCGCCGCCTGTCGTTGCAGCAGCCAGCCGATGACCAGGTCGCCGACGCTCATCAGGAAGCGAACCGACCCGAGCCCCACCTTGTAGATGCTCTGCGGATCCTCCTGCGAGGCCATCAGGTAGCCGGTCAGTGCCGCGGCCATCCCCTGCACGTCCTCCAGCGCGGTGGCCAGCAGCGCGCGCTCGGTCTTCAGCCGGCCGTTTCCGGCCTCGGCCTTGACGAACTGCTCGATCTGCCCGGCGACGTGGCCGAGGGCGACGCCCTTGTCGCGGACGATCTTGCGGAAGAAGAAGTCCTGTGCCTGGATCGCCGTGGTGCCCTCATAGAGCGAGTCGATCTTGGCGTCGCGAATGTACTGCTCGATCGGATAGTCCTGCAGGAAGCCGGACCCGCCGTACGTCTGCAGACTCTCGGTGAGCTTGGCGTAGGCCTGTTCGGAGCCCACCCCCTTGACGATCGGCAGCAGCAGATCGTTGACCTTTACCGCCAGCTCGGGCTCGATGCCGTGCAGAGCCCTGGCGACCTCGGCGTTCTGATGCGTCGCGGTGAACAGATACAGCGCGCGCAGACCCTCGGCGTAGGCCTTCTGGGTCATCAGCGATCGACGGACGTCCGGGTGGTGGGTGATGGTTACCCGGGGCGCGGTCTTGTCGGTCATCTGGGTCAGGTCGGCACCCTGCACGCGGGTCTTTGCGTACTCCAGAGCGTTCAGGTAGCCGGTGGACAGCGTGGCAATCGCCTTGGTGCCCACCATCATCCGGGCCTGCTCGATGACGTCGAACATCTGCGCAATCCCGTCGTGCACCTCGCCGACGAGCCAGCCTTTGGCAGGAACGCCGTGTTGTCCCAGGGAGAGCTCACAGGTGGTGGAGATCTTGAGACCCATCTTGTGCTCGACGTTGGTGACGAACACACCATTGCGTTCGCCGGGTTCGCCGGTCGTCGGGTCGAACAGGAATTTGGGCACGAAGAACAGCGACAACCCCTTGGTGCCCGGACCGGCGCCCTCGGGGCGGGCCAGCACCAGATGCATGATGTTCTCGAAGAGGTCGTCGGAATCGGCTGAGGTGATGAAGCGCTTCACGCCGTCGATGTGCCAGGTGCCGTCGGGCTGCTGGACCGCCTTGGTGCGTCCGGCGCCGACGTCGGAGCCGGCGTCCGGCTCGGTGAGGACCATGGTCGAACCCCAGCAGCGATCGGCGGCCAGCTTGGCCCATTCCTTCTGCTCGTCGGTCCCGAGGTGATAGAAGATGTTGGCGAATCCGGCGCCCATCGCGTACATGTAGACCGCCGGGTTCGCGCCCAGGATGTGTTCCTGCAGGGCCCAGGCCAACGCGCTGGGTATCGGTGTGCCACCGAGCGCTTCTTCGATGCCCAGCTTGTGCCAGTCCCCGTCGATCACCGCGCGCACCGACTTCTTGAACGCCTCGGGCAGCTTCACGGAGTGCGTCTGCGGATCGAACACCGGCGGGTTGCGGTCGCCTTCGGCGAACGAGTCGGCTACCGGGCCCTCGGCCAATTTGGCCATCTCGGCCAGCATCTCGGTCGCGGTCTCGACATCGAAATCGGCGTAGTCGCCCGTGCCGAGGACTTTGTCGACGCCGAACACCTCGAACAGGTTGAACACCTGATCGCGAACATTGCTCTTGTAGTGGCTCACGTTTCCTCCTCGTCGAGAACGCCGCAGGTGGTTGGGTACTTGAGAGATAAGTTACCCACCAGTAACTGAGCACCACTATACCGGCTGGTAACTTCAACGCAAGGCACCTCGGGCGATTTTGGCCCGGCTACCAACCCAGCAGTTGGCCGGTGGGCCTGAATTCGGCGTCTGCGGGACCCTGAACTGCGGCTTTGCCGATTTGTGAAGCTGGTCACCCTCGCGTCGGTACGGCTGTGCGAGGCGGTCGGATGCGGCCGGGCGGACCACGATCCGACGGGATGTCAGCCGCTGCTATCGGCCGGCGAGTTTCTTGTTAGCCAGTCGGCTGAGCCACCCGGGCGAGAACCGCGACACCGAGGTGAAGACTTTCGCCTGAGCGCCCACCGGGTAATGCACCTGGCGAAAAACCCGCTGCGACCGGGACGGGTGGACCGCGCCCAGGATCGCCTCCGCGATGTCGGATGCAGTCAGCCGGATACCGAGCGACTCGGTGGTGCCGGTGTGGACGTCGCGGGTCATCGCGGTGTGCACGAACAGCGGCCACATGTCGATGACCCGAATGTCGTGGTCGGCCCACTCGAGGTTGAGCGCCTCGGTGATCGCCCGGACGTAGAATTTGGTGGCGCTGTAGTTGGCGAGGTCGGCCTGACCGTAGATCGCCGAGGCCGAGGCAAGGTTAACGACCACGGCGCCCGGCGTCGCCTTGAGCAACGGGAACGCGGTGTGCAATCCGTTGACGACACCCTTGATATTGACATCGATTGTCCGGTAGTGCATTTCGAGGGAGATGTCCTCGAAGTGACCGGCATTCAGCAGCCCTGCGTTGTTGATCAGCACGTCCATTCGGCCGCCCGTCGCGGCAGCGAACTCAGATAACCGCTGCGACATCTCGACCGGGTCGGTGACGTCGAGATGGCCGACCAGCGCGGCACCGCCGACGGCGGCGATGTCACTCGAGAGTAGCTGCAGTCCGGGCTCGTCGATGTCGTACCCGCCCACCAGGTATCCGCGTCTCGCGAACAACAGCGCGGTGGCCCGTCCAATGCCGGTGGCGGCACCGGTGATGAATACAGACCTCTGCAACTCGCACCCCTTAGTCCGAAGTCGCCTGCGTGGCAGCGGCTTCCGTAGTCTCGGGTGCCGCATCCGGCGAATCCTGTTGTGCGTCTGTCGATTCTGCAGCGGATTCGGCATCCGGAAGTTGGCTGACCAGGTATTCGGCCAGCCCGCCGATGGTCGGGTAATCGAACACCGCGGTCGCGTTGATCGTGAACGCGCCACCGAACTGACTGTGCAACCTGTTGCGGAGTTCGATGGCCATCAGCGAATCCGTGCCGAGGTCCAAGAAGCGGCTGGTCGCCGCGGGTGGTTGGGCAAGGCGCAGGAAGTTCTGCACCTCCTGCTGAAGGAACTCGGTGACGAAGGCCGCCCGCTGTGGCACCGGGGTCTCCTGCAGTTTGCGCATCAACTCTGCATCGCCGGTGGCTTCCCCGGTCGCCCGCGGCAGGACCAGGTCGAGCATCGGCGGACGCGAACTGCCCAGTACTTTGGCAGCCCGTTTCCAGTTAGCCTTGATGACGGTTGCCTGACTGGTTCCGTTGGCCACGACCTCGGCGAGGGCGGCAAGCGCCTCGGAGGGTTCGAGCGGAACCAGGCCCTGTGCGGTGATATTGGCCTGCGCGGCCTCGGACGAGGCCATCCCGCCCTGGCCCCACGGACCGAAGTTGACTCCGGTGGCCGGCAAGCCCTGCGCGCGTCGCTGCGCGACCAGGCCGTCCAGCAGTGCGTTGGCGGTCGCATAGTTGGCCTGACCGGGCGAACCGAACAGGCTGGACACCGAGGAGGACACGATGAAGAAGTCGAGGTTGTCCTTCCGCGTCAATCGGTCCAGGTGGCAGGCACCAAACGACTTGGGCGCCAGAGTGGTTCGGAAGCGGTCCAGGGTCTGCTGAGACAGCAGCGCGTCGTCGAGCACGCCGGCCAGATGTGCCACTCCGGCGAGCGGTGGTAGCTCCGCGCGGATCCGATTCAGCAGCGCAGCCACTTCTGACTCGTCGCCGACGTCGGCCGTAATGGTGTGGATTCGGCACTTGTACCGTTCGGCGATCTCCGCGATGTCGCGCTGGGTGTCCGGGTCGGGGGAGCGGCGGCTGGTGAGCACGATGTCGCCGGCCCCGCGCTGGGCCAGATACGACGCCATGTGCCTGCCGATCGCCCCCAGTCCGCCGGTGATGAGGTAGCTGCGGTCCGGCCGCAGCTGCAGCGGCTGGGGGATCTGCACCACGATCTTGCCGATGTGCTTCGCCTGCTGCATGCGACGGAAGGCAGCTCGCGCCTCGGTAATCGGATAGATCTCGGCGTGCAGCGGTTTCCATTCTCCACTTGCCAACCCGTCCGACACTTCGGTGAGCAATCGCTTGATGTGTTCGGGGTGCTGCAACGTGGTGACGTCCAGCGCGACGATCTCGTACGCGATGTCGGGCCGGGCCGCTGCCATCTGTTCCGGCGTCCAAATGTCCCGCTTGGCGATCTCGGCGAAGCGCCCGTTCCGGGCGGTCGCGCGCACGGTGGCCTCCACAAAGCCTTCGTTGGTCAAACTGTTGAGCACCACGTCGACACCGGAGCCGCCGGTGTCTGCCAGGATCTGGTCCGCGAAGTCCGTGGTCCGCGAGTCGTAGACGTATTCGACGCCCAGTTTCCGCAGCGTCGCACGCTTATAGGTGCTAGCGGTGGCGAACACGATCGCGCCGTGCTGCTGTGCCATCTGAATTGCGGCGAGGCCGACCCCGCCGCTGGCTGCATGGATGAGCACCCGATCGCCCGGCTTCAGCTGCGCCCAGTCGAATGCCAGTCGAGCTGTGAGCGCGGCGGCGGGAATCGTGGCGGCCGCCACCGGGCTCAATCCGGCGGGCACCGGCGCGACCAGCTGAACCGGCACATTGAATCGGCTGGAAAACGCGCCTTGCATGAAGCCGTACACGCGCTGCCCGACCTCGAGTCCGGTGACGTCGGCACCCAATTGGGTGACGATGCCGGCGAAGTCGCCGCCGATCGGACCCGGGTCGCCGGGATAGAGGCCGAGTACGTTGAGCACATCGCGGAAATTGAGCCCCGCGGCCTCCACTCGAACCTGAACGTAGCCCTCGTCGGGCGCCGCAACGTCCGCTTCGATCAGGCGCAGGTTGTCGATGGCACCGCGTTCCGTGGGCGCCAGGACGAAATCGGCCGAGCGGGGCACCGAGAGATGACCACTCCTGGCCCACGGCAATAGCCGGGATGCCAGCAGTTTCCCTTGGCGTAGCGCAACTTCGGGCTCATCCAGCGGCGCGGCCAAGAGGCCGGCCAGCACCCGCACCGACTCCGGCGAGCCGTCGCAATCGACCAGTTTTGCGCGCAGTCCCGGCTCCTCGTTGATGGTGGTGCGGCCGAAGCCCCACAGCGCCGCCTGCACCGGGTCGCAGGGTTCGCCGGACTCGGTGGCA
Organism: Mycolicibacterium sp.; assembly: GCA_050175175.1. Taxonomy (GTDB): domain Bacteria; phylum Actinomycetota; class Actinomycetes; order Mycobacteriales; family Mycobacteriaceae; genus Mycobacterium. The sequence goes on from JBFXJE010000015.1 coordinate 73,100, forward strand.
ACGGCCGCCTCGGTGACGATCCACAGTCCACCCGGCAGTTTCACGTCGGCCCGCTGCGCTGCATGGACCGCGCTGAGCAGATTGGCGATTTCGTTCTCGATTCGGGCGACACCGCTTCCCGAGAAGTCGCCACTCGCCTCCGCCGCGTTCGGTGCCGCACAGCGCCAGACGACGCCCGAGAAAGGCAGACCGCGATCCCGGGCCTGCTCCAGCAACTGCCCCAAGGTCCCCGTATCCGCGCCGGCGTCGAACGGGATGCAGCCCGGAATCTGGGCGGCCAGCGCGTCGAATCCGGCGACCAGCCAGGTGCCCTCCGTACTTACGCCGGCTCCGTCCTCGCTGTTGGATGCCGGGGGCGGCGGCACCTCATGCCAGCCCAGCGTGTAGATCAGCCGGGTAGCGTCCCCGCCGAGTCCGCGGAGCAGCGCCTCCCGGGGCGCGCGTTTGACGGTGAATTCGCGAATTCCACCCAGTTGCCGGCCAGCCCGATCGATGAAATCGAGATCGAACACCTGGGTTTCGCTGTCCAGCGCGCTGCTGTGCCACCGCGCGCGGCAGTAGAACCGGCGCGGCATCTGCTCTTTGAGCGTCACCTGTCCGTATCTCAGGGGCAGGAACAGGTCGCTCACGCCTTGCTCAGCCGCCAGCAGCGCGGGGAAGGCCGGGAAGGCGACCCCGGTGCACAGGTCCATCAACACCGGGTGCATCGGCTCGGTACCGAGTTGTTCGGCGAGTTCCGGTCCGACCAGGATGTCGCCGATCGCCTCGCCCTCGCCCAGCCACAGAGATTTCAGGGAGCCCGACCATGTCGGCCCCCATGCGAGTTCCATGTCGGCGAAGGTTTCGAAAAGCTCCTGAGGCCGCATCCGGCTCATCCGCTCGAGGGCGTCGTCTACAGCTTCAGGGGCGTCAGGCGCTTCGGTGCCTGCTGCGCTCCCGGGCGCAGAATCGTCGCTGGTGTCGTCGGTCCCGCGGACGACGGTACCGTCGGCATTCAGCGACCACTCGGCGTCCCGCACGCCATAGGGCCGGCTGTGCACCCGGAAGCGCCACTCGCCCTCGCCACCGCCCGAGTCCTCGGACGGATGCAGCGTCAGCTGAACCTCCCGAGAGTGCTTCTCGGGCAGGATGATCGGCTCGTAGAAGAACACATCGGTGACCCTGGCCGGCGCACCCACCGCCGCCAGCGCCATCGCGGCATACGTCGCGCCGGGCACCACGACGGTTCCGTAGATGACGTGGTCGGACAGCCACGGCTGCGATTTGACCGAAAGCCTGCTGGTGTAGACGGAGTCACCGGAGGCGAGTTCCTTTGCACTGCCCAGAATCCCGGCGACACCCGTGCTGTTCACCTCGGAGCCGACGACACTGGGGGTCTTGGGCCAGTAGCGGCGGTGCTGGAACGGATAGGTGGGCAGCTCCAGCCGGTGCCCGGGCCGGCGCTGCAGTGCGGCGAAATCCGGTAGGTGGCCGCCGACGTAGGCAGCCGCCAGGGCGTCGGCGATCTGACGCCGGTCCGCGACTCCCTTGCGCAGCGAAACGATGGCCCGCGGCGCGGCGAGATGTTCCGGCCAGACCTGCACAGCGGCGCCGGTCAACACCGGCTGCGGGCCGATCTCCATCAGTACCGAACATCCCAGTGCCGCCACCGTGCGCACACTTTCGGCGAACTGCACCGGTTGGCGGGAGTGTCGTCGCCAGTACTGAGCGTCGATCGGAGTCTGAGCCGTCAGTACCCCTCCGGTGCGGTTGCAGACGAGCGGCAGTGTCGGGATACCGAACTGCAATTGCGCCGCGTACGACTCGAATTCGTCGAGCACCGGATCCAGCAGCTCGGAGTGGAACGCATGGCTGGTTTCCAGCCGGGTGCAGCGGACACCCTCATCGGCGAATCTGGCGGCGATCTGTTCCACGGCCTCGCCCGGGCCGGAGACCACCGTGTTGGGTCCGTTGTAGGCGGCGACCGAGACGGACGGGAACTCGCTGACAACCTCGTCGACCTGAGCCGGATCGGTGAAGACCGCAACCATTCGCCCGCCCTCGGGCAGGCTGCCGAACAGTCTGCCGCGCTCGGCTATCAGCTTCGCACCCTCTTCCAGGCTGAAGACGCCGGCCACGCAGGCGGCCGCGTACTGGCCGACACTGTGTCCCAGCACGACGTCGGGCTCGATGCCCCACGACTGCCACAACCGGGCCAGCCCCATCTCGACAGCGAAAAGCGCAGGTTGGGCAAAAGACGTGTGCCGCAAGTCCGCTCCGGTCCGGCGGTCACCGGTGAACAACACGTCCAGCAACGGACGCGGCAGGATTTGGTCCACCGCCTCGGCGCACCGCCGCACGGTTTCGGCGAATACCGGCTCGGTGGCGAACAGCTCACCGGCCATACCCGGGTACTGACTGCCCTGACCGGTGAACAACCACGCCGTGGTCGGGCGATGTGTGTGCTCGCCCCGAACAACGCCGGGGCGCAGCGTGTTCTCGGCCAGGCCGGCCAGCCCGTCGCGCGCCTCCTGAACTGTCTCCGCGACGATGGCCGCACGGTGCTCGAAATGCGACCGGCCCGTCCCCGCCGTGAGGCAGACGTCGGCTAAGTCGACATCGGGGTGGACCCCCAACCAAGCCGCATAGCGCTGCGCCAGGGCTACCAGCGCCTGCGGGGACCGCGCGGACAGCGACAGCACGTTGAGCGGCTGTCCAAGGGGCTCCGGGGTGGCCGGCGGTACCGACGGCGACTCCGCCGGCGCTGTCTCGTCCGCACTGACCGCCGATTCTTCGGCGACGAAACTCTCGGGGACCGTTGGTTGCTCCGGCGCCGATTGTGCCGGTGCTTCCTCGATCAACACGTGCGCATTGGTCCCGGTGAATCCGAAGGAGCTCACCCCGGCCCGCCGCGGCCGGTCGCCCGGCTGCCACGGCACCGCTTCATTGACCACGCGTACCGAAAGCGTGTCCCACGGAATGTGCGGCGACGGATTGTCGAAATGCAGACTCGGCGGCAGCAGCCCGTGCTGCAGCGACAACACCACCTTGATCAGACCGGCTGCCCCGGAGGCGGACTCGAGATGGCCGATGTTCGTCTTCACCGACCCCATCAGCAACGGGCGGTCGGCGTCCCGGGAATCGCCGTACGCCGCCGCCGCCGCCTGTACCTCGATCGGGTCGCCGAGCGGGGTGCCCGTGCCGTGCGCCTCGAGATAGTCGACGTCGCCGCCCGCCAAGCCGGCGCGCGACAGCGCTGTCGCGATAAGGCGTTGTTGCGCTCCACCATTGGGCACCGTCAGACCGCTGGAGGCGCCATCCTGATTGACTGCGCTGCCGGAGATCACCGCAGCGACTCGATCGCCGTCCCGAACCGCGTCGCTCAGCCTCTTGAGCACCAGAATTCCGCAGCCTTCACTGCGAACGTAGCCGTCTGCGGAGGCGTCGAAAGTCTTGCAGCGCCCGACCGGGGACAGCATCCGTGCACGTGAGGCGGCCACCACCGTCACGGGGCTCAGCAGCACGTTGACACCGCCGGCCAGTGCCACGTCGCAATCACCGGAGTGCAGCGCCTGACACGCCTGATGAACGGCCACCAGTGCCGAGCTGCAAGCAGTGTCCACCGCGACCGCCGGCCCTTCCAGGCCGAGCGCGAAGGCGACCCGACCTGAAACTGCATTGAGCGCGTTACCGGTGATGAAGTAAGGCTCGATCTTGTCTATCGACTCGCCGGAAAGCAGATGCGCGTACTCGTTGGCAGCCACACCGACGAAAATTCCGGTTCGGCTGCCGCGCAGCGCGGAGGGCGCGTATCCGGCCCTTTCCAACCCCTCCCAGACGGTCTCCAGCATCAGTCGCTGCTGGGGGTCGATCCAGATCGCCTCGCGCGGCGAGATGCCGAAGAATTCCGGATCGAATCCGTCGATTCCGTCCAGGAACCCGCCGAAGCGGGTGTAAGTCTTGCCCGCGGCCTCTGGATCCGGGTCATAGAACTCGTCGATGTCGAACCGGTCCTCGGGGATTTCCCGGATCGCGTCGACTCCACCGGACAGCACCTCCCAGAAGGCTTCCGGATCAGGCGCACCGGGGAAACGGCATGACACCGCGACGATCGCGATCGGTTCGTCGGCGCGAATCTGCGCTGCCTGTTCACGGCCCGGTCTGACAGGTGCCGGCTCGGCAAGTCCGAGCACCTCGCCCAGCAGATAGTCGGCCGCGTCGGAAATGCGAGGGTGATCCATCGCCAGGGTGACCGGAATTTCGGTGCCGACCGCCTGTTCGAGGTGGCGCCGCAATTCGACGGCCATCAGGGAGTCCATACCGAGGTCGAAGAACCCCGCGTCCTCCCGTATTTCGGCAACGTCGACGCGGGTCACCTCGGCGACCGTGTTACGCAGGAAGTCGGTCACCAGCTTCCTGCGCTGCTGGACGGGAGCATTGGTGAGTCGCTCGACCAGTGCCGTCTTGCCGGAGGCGGTCACCGCGGGTGCGGAAACCGATTGGCTGGGCAGCTCGCCTTCCAACTCCGCCAGGAACGCCCGCCGTCCCGCTTGCTGATAAAGCGGCAGGAACCGGGCCCAGTCGATCCGGGCGATGACCCCCTGCGCATGCGGACCCGACGTGACGTCGGCGAGACCCGCCAACGCGTCGGCAGGCGACAACGTTTGCACGCCGCGCTTTTCCAGGCGCGCACGCGACTCCGCGTCCGCCATCCCGGCCGACCAGGGACCGAAGTTGACGCTCGTCGCCGCGACGCCCTGCTCGCGCAACCGCCAGGCCATCCCGTCGAGGTAGGCGTTGGCTGCTGCGTATGCGGTCTGGCCGAATCCGCCCCATACTGAAGCGATCGAGGAGATATTGAGGAAGAAGTCCAACTTCAGGTCTGTGGCGGCCTCGCTCAAATGCCATGCGCCCCAAACTTTGCCGGCGAATACCCGATCGACTTCGTCGTCATCGAGGTTGCTCAGCGGGGTGGTGCCGATTTCACCGGCCGCGTGCACGATTCCGGCCAGTGGCGGCATAGCGGCGACGTTGGTCAACAGTCGTGCCACATCGTGCGGGTCCGCCACGTCGGCGGTGCAGACGCGAACTTCGCAGCCGTGTTCCTCGATGAGTGTGTCGATGTTGCGCTGCGCCTGCTCGCCGGGTCCGCGTCGGCTGGTCAGCACCAAATGCCGGGCTCCGTTCGCGGCCAGGTACCGGGCGATCTCAAGTCCGATCGAGCCCAGGCCGCCGGTCACCAGGTAACTGGCGTCGGTGCGCAGGGCCAGCGGCACCCCGCTGGGCTGCTCGTTGCGCCGGGCGAGTCGTGGCAGGTAGATCGCGTCGTCACGAATCGCGATCTGGTCCTCCCGGAGCGGCGAGTCGTCGGGCGTCGTGATGTGGGTGATGAGGCGCGCCCATTCATCGGTAGTGCCTTCGGCCAGGTCCGCCAGTCCGCCCCACAGCTGTGGAAGCTCCAGTGCAGCGGCGCGACCGAATCCCCACAGGCAGCTCTGATCCGGCGAGACCAGGTCTCCCTCGCTGACCCGTTGCGCCCTTCGGGTGACGACCCAGATCGGGATGCGCAGGTCGGCGGCGCCGGCGGCGCGCAAGAGGTGCCGGGTGCCGCTCAGAATCCGGTGCTGGATGCGCAACAACGACCGCATCGCGGGAGCGGGTTGTGATTCGAGGGCCGCGACGTTCAGGATGCGCAGTTGCCCGTCGTCGGCAGCCGCGGTGCGCAACTCGTCGGCGAGCTTTTCGGCGTCCGCGTCCGAAGCCGGCAGCTCCACGAAGCGATGCCGGTGCCCACCCGCAGCCAGCACGTCGATCAGCGGTTGTACCGCGTCCTGGTCGTCGCCGATCAGAATCCAGGAGGATTCCTGCCCGGCTTGGCCCCCCGAGGCCGGCGCGCTGGTCCGCTCCCAACGGAACTCGTAGCGGGCTTCGGCGATCGACTGGCTTGCCCGCTGTCGATTATGTTGTGCTGCAAGCTTGCCGAGAATGTCCAGGGTTCGCTCATCGGCGGTGGCGTCCTCGAGAAGCGCTGCCAGCGCTTCGAATTGGCCGTCCTCGAGCATTCGGATGGTGTCGGTGCGGGGGGCGCGGCCACGCTGCCGGTCGTCGGGTTGGTCGAGATTGCCGGATCCGGCGGCGCGATTGTCGGAGTACCAGTACTGGCGATGCTCGAACGGGTAGGTGGGCAGATCGAGCTTTCGCGCCTGTCCGTGCCGGAACGCCGCGAAGTGGGGCTGGTGTCCCAGAACATAGGCGTCGGCGACCGCTTCGGTGAGTTGCCGGTGATCGGGCGTCTTTTTCCGCAGTGATGCGATGGCCCGCGGCACGGTCGCAGAGTCGGGCCACGCCCGCAGTGCCGCCGCGGTCAGGATCGGCTGTGGGCCGATCTCCAGCAGCACCCGGCAATTCAGGTTGGCCAGGGTACGCACGCTCTTGGCGAAATCCACCGGTTGGCGTGCGTGCCGGCGCCAGTAGGCGCCGTCCAGTTTGACGCTTCTGCCAAGCGCCTCGCCGGTGCGATTGTCGATCAGAATCCGTTGTGGCTGGGTGAACGTGAACCGCTGTACCGATGACTCGAACTCGTCGAGGATCGGTTCCAGCAGCGCCGAATGAAACGCGTGGCTGGTGTCCAGCCAGTCACACCGGACGCCGTCGGCCGACAGCGAGGCGACCGCCTTTTCCAGGTCCTGACCCGGTCCCGAGAGCACGGTGTTCGCGCCGTTGTACGCAGCGATCGACAGCGTGGGGAAGTCGTCGGTCAGACGCTCCACCCGCTCGGCGACGGCGAATACCGCGACCATCCGGCCACCAGCCGGCAGACTGCCGAACAGACGTCCGCGTTCGGCCATTAGCAGTGCACCGTCTTCGAGGCTGAACACCCCCGCGACGCAGGCCGCCGAATACTGGCCCACGCTGTGGCCCAGTACTACGTCCGGCTCGAAACCCCACGACTGCCAGAGCCGAGCCAAGCCCATCTCCACCGCAAACAGCGCCGGCTGTGCGTAGCTGGTCTGCTGCAGCGCCTCCTGGGCGCCGGCGCTTTCAGCGTCGAAAATCACGTCCAGTAGTGGCTTTTCGAGAACGTCGGCGACCACATCCGCGCACCGGCTAACCGTGTCGCGGAACAGCGGTTCGGTGTCGAACAGGTCCCGCGCCATCCCCGGGTATTGGCTCCCCTGGCCGGTGAACAACCACGCGGTCTTCGGGACGTCATGCGTTTCGCCGCGAATCAGTCCGGGCGCCGGCCGGTCGTCCGCGAGCGCTTCGAGAAGCTCGACCGCCGACTCCGTCGAGTTGACCACCAACGCGGCGCGGTGCTCCAGGTGCGCCCGTCCGGCACCTGTGGTGAAGGCCAGATCGGCCAGCGTGGCCTCCGGATGTCTGCTCAACCACTCGCGGTATTGATCGGCGATGTGCAGCAGAGCCGACGGCGTCCGGGCCGAGAGCGGTACGACGCTGAACTTCGCCCCTTCGGTTCGATCGGGCTGTGTCGTTTGATCGAGTTGCGTCATCCCGGCGGGGAGCTGCACCGCATCCTCGGGCGCTTCCTCGAGGATGACGTGCGCGTTGGTCCCGGCGAATCCGAAGGAGCTGACACCTGCGATCCGTGGTCGCTCACCGCGCTCCCAGGGGCGGGTCTCGGTGACCACCTCCACCGCAAGTCGATCCCACGGGATGTGCGGCGACGGCTTTTCGAAGTTGAGGTGCTTGGGCAGCGCCCCATGCTCCAGGGACAGGATCACTTTGATGACGCCCGCGATGCCCGCGGCAGCCTCCAGGTGGCCGATGTTGGTTTTCGCCGAGCCGATCAGCAGCGGCCGGTCGGCCTCGCGTCCGGCTCCGTAGACCGCACCCGCGGCCTGGGCCTCGATCGGGTCGCCCAGCGACGTCCCGGTGCCGTGTGCCTCCAGGTATCCGACCTCGCCCGGCTGGAGATCCGCACGCCGCAGTGCATTGGCGATAACCCGTTGCTGCGCAACACCATTCGGTACCGTCAAACCGCCCGAGGCACCGTCTTGATTGATCGCGCTGCCGCGAATCACGGCACGGATCCGGTCGCCGTCACGAATGGCGTCCTCGAGCCTCTTGATCACGATGACGCCGCAGCCCTCGCCGCGCACGTAGCCGTCCGCGGCGGCGTCGAATGTCTTGCACCGCCCGTCGGGCGCCAGCATCTGAGCGTTGGAGAACGTGATCATGGTCGCCGGGGTCAGCAGCACGTTGGCACCGCCGGCCAGCGCGAGGTCGCATTCGCGCAGTTGCAGCGCTTGGCACGCATGATGGATGGCGACCAGCGACGAGCTGCACGCGGTATCGACGGCCACCGCCGGCCCCTGCAAGCCCAGCCGGTAGCTGATCCGTCCCGCCGCGGCCGCATTCGACGTCCCGATGGCCATGTAGGCCTCGATCTCCGGGTATGTCAGGGCGGCAGATGCCATGCCCAGGTAGTCGTGGGTGGCCAAACCGACGAACACGCCGGTGTTGGTGCCCGCCAGGTCCGACGGCGCGGTGCCGGAGTGCTCCACGGCGCGCCATGCCGTCTCCAGCAGGAGCCGGTGTTGCGGGTCCAACATCCTGACCTCGCGCGTCGACATCCCGAAGAACGGCGCGTCGAAGCCGGTCACGTCGTCGACAAAGCCGGCGCGCCGGGTGACTACTTTGCCGGGTGCGCCGGGCTCGGGGTCGAAGAACTCGTCGACGTCCCAGCGGCCGCTGGGCACTTCTGAAATGGCGTCGCGCCCCTCGCTCAGCAATTCCCAGAACGACTCAGCATCCGGGGCGCCGGGAAAACGCGCGGCATAGCCGACGATGGCGAACCGTTGAGCCGGCCCGGCCGGAGCCTCGAACGATGTCATGTTTGCTTCACTCTCCCCGCGCGCGATCTCGCGTCGACGGTCACTTTCGCCCCGTTTACCCCGGCCCGCTCGACCCCCGCCGGCTGGCCCCGGTGCAAGCGCGGGGCGGGTGCCCATGGTTGAACGTGCGCCCAGGTCACTACGGCCGAACCGAGGGGCCGAACCGAGGGTGTGTCGATGCCCGTCGTGGCCACTATAATCGCGGTTTTGACAAGGCCGACACGCGGCGTCTCTGCCCATGGTCGAGAATGTTCATGGTCGAGCGTACGACGAGACTGCGGTCGACCAGCTGGGATGTTGACGCCCGTCGGGGGCGGTGCCGGAGTGCTGTGCCGGCGCGTCGGGCAGGATCGGGAGGACCACGCAGTGCGCATCGGAGCGATAACGGTTGGCGCGCTTGAGGAATGGTTGCCCAGCCCAGGTTCAGTCACGTCCTGGCATCCGACGGCGGCTGCCCGGGAAAAGGCGCGTCGGGCGCCGGTCAGTGCGGTGCCGGTGAGTTACATGCAGGGTCAGCACCTTCGTAACTATTGCGAACAGACGGCTGCGGGGGCGACGTTCTCCCGGCAGATCATCGCCAGCTGTGAAGTGCCCGGTCAATGTGACGTCGCGGCGATGGATCAAGCCGTCAATGCCTACCTGCGCCGGCACGACACTTTCCGGAGCTGGTTCGAACAGGCGGATGACGGCACCTTCGTGCGGCATGCCTTAACCGATCCGGCCGATATCGAATTCGTTCCGGTCGAGCACGGCCACCTGACGGTTGACGAAATACGGGCTCACGCCGTAGCGATACCGAGTCCGTTGGAATGGGGCTGCTTCACTTTCGGGATAATCCAGAACGAGGACAATTTCGCCTTCTTTGCCGCGATGGATCATGTACACGGCGACGCGACGCTGATCGGCACCACGATGATGGAAGCCAATGGGATGTATTCAGCGCTGACCGGTGGCGGCGATGCCCTCGTACTCCCGGACCCGGGCAGCTTCGACGATTTCTGCCGCCGCGAGCGCGAGCACACCTCGACGCTGACCCTGGATTCTCCTGGAGTGCAGGCATGGATCGACTTCGCGGAGGAAAACGATGGCGGCTTTCCCGAGTTCCCGCTGCCACTGGGCAACCCGATGGAGTCAGCCCGCAGCACCATGGCTTCTGAGGTCCTGATGGACTCGGCGCAGACGGAGCGTTTCGAATCGGCGTGTACGTCGGCGGGCGCCCGGTTCGTGGGCGGTCTGTTCGCCGCTCTCGCCCAAGTCGAACACGAATTAACCGGCGCGTTGACGTACTACGGCCTCACCCCGCGGGATTCGCGCACCGGTATGGACAATTTCATGACGCAGGGCTGGTTCACCGGCTTGATCCCGATCACCGTCCCGATCGGTGCGGCCTCGTTCGCCGAGGCGGCCGGGGCGGCCCAGGTTTCGTTCGACTCGGGCCTGCACATGGCCCAGGTCCCGTACTACCGCGTGCTGGAATTGGCGCCGTGGTTGAAATGGCCGGACCCGAATTTTCCGGTATCGAATTTCCTGCACGGCGGCGCGGCACCGCTCAACGCCATTCTGGCCGCCGGAGAACTGGGCCTCGCCAATAACATCGGTATCTATCCTGACGGCCGGTTCTCCTACCAGCTGACGATTTATATATTCCGGTATGGGCAGGGCACTGTGATGGCGATCATGCATCCGGACAATCCGATCGCCAAGAAGTCGGTCACCCGGTACATGCAGGCGATGAAGTCGGTGTGCGTATCAGTCGCCGACAGCGGTCGCTGGGGACGCGTCGCATAGCCGGTTGCGCCGCCCGTTCACTGCTCGCCGGTCCAATTGGCCCGCATATCCCGTAGCACCCAGGTGAGCGCCTCCGAGGGCACCAGGTAGCCGCCCACCCCGCCTTCGCTGAAGAGAATGTCGAATATCCGGCCGCGCACCTCCGCCAGGCGGTGGTCGATATCCTCGCCGGCCGCTGGAGGTGCAGGTAGCAGCAGCGTGATGACGTCGGTGTTTTCGGCGACGACCTCGATGTCGTAGTCGCCTTCGGCGACGTATCCGAAGTGATCCCGCAGTCCCTGCTTGGGTTCGGCGATCATCTTGGCCCGGGCGCTGGGATCGGTGGCGAGAACTCGGTAGTGATCGGTGGCTGTGTCGAATTGGTTGGTGTCGAATTGGCCGGTGTCCAATTCTGCATCCGGTCCGGACATTTCAGCGATCCGCCGTAGTCTGGCCGGCAGTCGAGTGCTGGCTGCGGTATTGCCGGCGCATGTCGAGCAGGGCGAGTTTGAGCTGTTCCGGCATCACCCAGCAGAACGTATCCCCGCTTCGCCACAGGTCTATCTGGTCGATCACCCCGAGGGTGGACCTGTTCGCCGGGTCCGTGGCCGGAGGGATCAGGTAGTAAAGCGTGTTCGGGTCCTGGATCCGCACGTCGACGCGCACGCCCGCAGGCAGTCGTACCCCAACCTGTGCGAGCGCCGCGGCCGGATCGCGCCGAAGCAGATCGGCGAAATCCGGGTCGCGCCAGGCGCGCGCGGTGAGGGCTGTTTCCAGATCTGCCGGCACCACCGGAGCATAGGTGAGGCAAGGCGAAGTGCCCAGTGCACCGCGGCCGCGTTACGACCTCGTGTCGACAGAAATCTGGCGAGGCATCAACTTTCAAGTAACCCATAAATATATAACGAGAGATTCGTTTTTAGTGCCCGCACCTCCGCATAGCCGCTGCTACGCTCCCACTTGATCTTGTTAATGGGAGACATTCTGGTAGGTCCGCGGCCCCGATTAGTCGGCGGCCGAGAAGGAGCCCGACCTGCCGGAATCGGACTAGGCGGGGGTTGTCATGCAGGACGAGCAACACGGTCAGTCGTCGGTAACTGTTGTTTGCCAATCGGATGGGCGTGCTCGGTCGCGGATGGCGATGCGTGCCACCGTCGCCGCCCTGACCTTCGTCCTTTTTCTAGGCGGCCCCGCCGCTGCGTGGGCCGCGGAGTCGATCACCATGACCCTGGTGCGACATGCCCAGACGACAACAAACGCGGAGCATATCCTCGACACCCTTACTCCCGGCCCCAACCTGAGCGCTATCGGTCAAGCGCAGGCTGACGTCCTCGCCAGCATCCTCGCCGGTGATGGCATCCCCTATGACGGGATCTACGCCTCCACCATGGTCCGAACCCAACAGACCGCCCAACCTTTCTCCGACGTCACCGGCCTGCCGATCGTCGTGCTGAATGGCCTGCAGGAAATTAACGCCGGCGATTACGAGGGGGCGATCACCAGACCGCAGTCTGAGGAAATGAAGCGCTACGTGAACGCTCAGACCCAATGGATGCTCGGCGATCGCGTCTGGCGAATCCCCGGCTCTACCGACCCCAACGGCTACGTCTTCGATGCGCGGGTCGACGCGGCTATTCAACAAGTCTACGACTCGGGGGACAAGCTCCCGGTGGTGTTCTCACACCGCGGCACCGTCACGAGTTGGACGATGATGAATGTCAAGAACCCCGATATGCAACTCGCTCTCAGGTACGGGCTGACGAATACCGGGGTGGTGACGATCAGCGGTAATCCCACCGACGGCTGGACGCTGCTGACCTGGAACGGTGTACCAGTGAACCCAAATCCGACGCTGGCAACGAACCTGTTCGTCGACTATCGGGATCTCGTGGTGGCGTGGCAGACCGCCTTCTACAACTTCGGGCAAGCGTTGCGGACGGGTGACCTCAGGGAGATCGTGCGCAGCGCGGCGGACGGCATCGTCAGCATCGTCAAGGCGTCGATCCAATTCCCAGTAGCGGTGATACGGGACACCGTCGAGTCCGTCGTGGGCGCGGTGACCGGTCGCACGCCTGCTTGGCCGGATTGGGACGCCGGACCGCTGCCCACCGGGGCCCCGGCGCCGCCAGGCGTCGACGTAGTCGCAGCCGCCCTCGAGTCCCCGGTCGAGGAGCTGGTATCGCCCGAATCGGACGTGACCGGGGTCGACGTAGCCGAGGCCGACGGGACCGTTGCTGAAGTGATCGAGGCCGACGCGACCGTTGCTGAAGTGATCGAGGCCGACGCGACCGTTGCTGAAGTGATCGAGGCCGACGGGACCGTTGCTGAAGTGATCGAGGCCGACGGGACCGTTGCTGAAGTGATCGAGGCCGACGTGATCGAGCTCGGCGTACAGCAGGAACCCGCTGACAGCGGGCTCACCGATAAGGCTGACTCGGACTCCATGCAAACCGGCACGCCGTCCGCGGGCGCGGACGGGTCCTCGGCCGAATCCGAGGACCCAGCCGACAGCGCCCCGGAACAAGCCGCGGCTTGACCTTCGCGGCGGACGGCGCAGTCAGCCGTTTCCGCAGACCCGTTGCTGGTCTTTGATCCACCCCGCGGAGACCGCGTAGCGTGGAGTCCTTCGCAGCGGATGGATTCTGCGGCGGGCCGGCCCGCCGCCGTCCGGCGATTGCGTAGCTTCCGGGTGAGGTGAGGGTGAGGGCGGTATGCGGCGGCTAGCCGATCTCGTGGTGCGGTGGCCCCTGGTGGTGATAGGCATCTGGGTCGCGATGGCGGTCGCGCTCCCGCTGACGCTTCCGTCGCTGGGCCAGATGGCCGAGAAGCATCCGCTGGTGATCTTGCCCAGTGACGCTCCGTCCAGTGTCACCGCCACCAAAATGGCTGAGGCCTTCCGGGAATCGGGTTCGGACAACCTGCTCGTCGTGGCCTTCATCAACGAAACCGGACTTACCCCGGCAGACGAGCTTGCCTATCGAAGACTGGTCGACGTGCTGCGCGACGATGTGACCGATGTCGTGTCGGTGCAGGACTTCGTCAGCACGCCACAGCTGAGGCAGTTTTTGACCAGTGAGGACAAGACGACCTGGGTGTTGCCGGTCAGCCTGGAGGGCGAACTGGGCACACCGCGGGCCTACGAGTCGTTCAACAGGGTCGCCGACCTCATCAAACACACCGTGCCCACGCCCGACAGCCCTGGGGACGGACCCCTGACCGTCTACATCACCGGCCCCGCGGCGACGGTGGCCGACCTCACCGTTGCGGGGCAAAACGACCGCCTGCCCATCGAAATCGCTATCGCCGTGCTGGTGTTGCTGGTGCTGCTGGTGGTGTACCGCAGCGCTGTCACGATGCTGTTGCCGTTGGTGACGATCGGATCGTCGCTGATCATCGCGCAGGCAGTGGCGGCCGGATATTCACAACTGACCGGCTCGGGCGTGTCAAACCAGTCGGTGGTGTTTCTGAGCGCGATCATGGCCGGCGCGGGAACGGACTATGCGGTATTCCTCATCAGCCGCTACCACGACTACCTACGGTCAGGCGTCGAGTTCGATCGCGCGGTCAGGGGGGCGTTGATCTCGATAGGCAAGGTCATCACCGCATCTGCGGCCACCGTCGGCCTCACCTTCGTGGTCATGAGCTTCGCCCAGATGGGTGTATTCAAAACGGTCGGGGTGACGGCGGCGATCGGTATTGGGGTCGCCTACCTGGCCGGGGTGACCCTGCTGCCGGCAATCCTGGTGCTGGCCGGACCGCGGGGCTGGGTCAAGCCGCGTCGCGAGCTCACGGCGAGGTTCTGGAGGCGTTCCGGCATCCGCATCGTGCGCAGGCCGGTCCCGCACCTGGTGGCCAGCGTGCTCGTGCTGGTTCTGCTGGCCGGCTTCGCGGCATTCGCCAGCTTCAACTACGACGATCGCAAGGCCGTCGCCGACTCGGCTCCGAGTTCGGTCGGGTATGCCGCGCTGGAACGCCATTTCCCGATCAGCCAGTCCATTCCGCAATACATTCTGGTCCAGTCGCCCCGCGACCTACGCTCGCCGCAGGCGCTGGCGGACCTGGAGCAAATGGCCTCGCGCATCGCCCAGCTACCCGACGTATCCCTGGTCAGCGGTATCACCCGACCGCTGGGGGAGGTGCCGCGCGAGTTTCGCGCCACATTCCAGGCAGGCATCGTCGGCGGCAGGCTGGCCGACGGCGCCGCCCAGATCGGGGAACGCACCGCCGACTTGAACAAACTGTCCGATGGCGCAAACACGCTCGCCGACACCCTGGTCGACGTTCGTGAACAGATAAACGAGATCGCGCCGAGCCTGGAGAGCCTGATCGACACATTCTCGGCGGTGCGGACCGAATACGGCGGAGACAAGTTGGTGCGCGACGTCGAAACCACCGCCAAACTCGTCGACAGCGTTAACAAGCTCGGCCTGTCGGTCGGCATCAATTTCCGTGCCGTTCGGGACATGTTCGGCTGGATCGGGCCGGTGCTGGCGGCGCTGGAGGGCAACCGGGTGTGCGACACCAATCCCTCGTGTGTCGACACCCGGCTGCAGTTCCAAAAGTTGGTCGACGCGCAGAACGAAGGACGGGTGGACGAGATCAACCAGCTGGCCGGACAACTGCAAGGAGTCGATGACCGTCAGACCCTTTCGGCGACGGTGAAGCAACTGAACGCCGCGCTCGCGAAGCTGACGAAGGCGGTATCTGCCATGGGGCTGGACACGCCCGGCGGCGCGCGCGCGGGTCTGGACGAGCTGCAGGACGGTGCGGACCGACTGGCCGACGGAAGCCGGCAGGTGGCCGGCGGCGTGGACGAATTGGTCGAGCAGGTCAAGGTGATCGCCAAGGGGCTCAACCAGGCCTCCGACTTCCTGTTGACCATGCGGCACGACGCCGCGGGCTCATCGATGGCGGGGTTCAACATTCCCGCCGAAGTGCTCAACGCGGCGGAATTCCAGCAGGCGGCCGAGGCGTTCATTTCGCCGGACGGCCACTCGGTGCGCTACCTGGTGCAGACCGATCTCAACCCGTTCAGCCCGGAGGCTATGGATCAGGTCAATACGATCAGCGACATCGCCCACGGTGCGCAGCCCAACACCACGCTGGCAGATGCCTCGATCTCGATGGGCGGGTTTCCTGCCGCGCTACGGGACACCCGCGACTATTACGAGCACGACATCCGGTTCATCATCGTGGCCACCCTCATCGTCGTGCTGCTGACCCTGGTGGTGCTGCTGCGCTCGCTCGTCGCGCCGGTATACCTGGTCGGTTCGGTGGTGCTCTCGTACTTCGCGGCCATCGGCATCGGTGTGCTGGTGTTTCAAGTCATCCTGGGCGAGCAGTTGCATTGGAGCGTGCCACCCCTGGCGTTCGTGGTGCTGGTCGCCGTCGGCGCCGACTACAACATGCTGTTCGTCTCGCGCATGCGCGATGAGTCTCCGAACAGCATCCGCTACGGAATCATCCGGACCCTGGGCTCGACCGGCGGAGTGATCACCGCGGCGGGTCTCATCTTCGCCGCCTCGATGGCGGGCTTGCTGTTCTCCAGCATCGGTATCGTCGTGCAGGGCGGCTTCGTGATCGGGGTGGGAATTCTGCTGGACACTTTCGTAGTGCGGACCATCACGGTGCCGGCCATCGCTGCGCTGGTCGGCCAGGCGAATTGGTGGCCGTCACGAGTTACCGGCAGAAAGGGGCCGGCACGGGTCGCCGCTGAAACCGGGTAATGCCGTCCGGAATTAGCGAGCGAGGGTGATCTGCGCGATGATCCATGTGAAGATACGAGTGAAACGGAGCTCAGAGGTAGGCATGAAGAAGCTCACCACGGAATTGCTGCGGACGTGAAGTGACGTCTTCGCCTCAGTCATCAATTCTCTCGATGCTGCATGGACGCGCCAGTCTGCGTCCCCACGACGTCGCGTTCACCTTCACCGACTACGCCGAGGATCCGGCCGGTAGGGCGGAGAGTCTGACCTGGTCGCAGTTGTCCCGACGGACCACTAACGTGGCGCGGGAGCTGAGCCTGCATGGATCGGCCGGCGACCGGGCGGTGATCCTGGCCCCGCAGGGCCTGGAATACATCACGGCCTTCCTGGGATCCATGCAAGCCGGTCTGATCGCGGTTCCGCTGGCGCTACCGCACCGTGGTTCCAGCCAGGAGCGCCTCGACGCGGTCTTCGCCGATACGTCGCCCACCATCGTTCTCACCACCCGTGCGGCCGCCGGGGATGTCGGCGATCATGTCGACCAAGCGCGCATGGATGTCGCCCCCAAGATCGTCGAAATCGATGCGTTGAGCCTGTCTGCCTATGACGAGTCCGACAGCGATCCGGGCCTCGCATCGGCCGATCTGCCCGATATCGCCTATCTGCAGTACAGCTCCGGTTCGACCCGCACCCCGACCGGCGTGATGATTTCGCACCGCAACTTGCGGGTGAACTTCGAACAGCTGATGCGCAGCTATTTCGCCGAATCCGGAATCAGCGTCCCCTCGGATGCAACCCTGGTGTCCTGGCTGCCCTTCTACCACGACATGGGTTTGGTGCTGGGTGTGTGCGCCCCCATCCTGGGCGGGTATCGCGGGGATCTGTCCAGTCCGCTGGCTTTCCTGGAAAGGCCCGCCCGGTGGATGCGGTCATTGGCGGAAAATCCGCATGCGTTCTCCTCGGCGCCGAATTTCGCCTTCGATCTGGCGGCCAGAAAAACCGCCGACAGCGACCTGGACGGCCTCGACCTCGGCGGCGTGCTGGGCATCATCAGCGGCGCCGAACGAGTCGAACCGGCGACCTTGCGGCGCTTCGTCGATCGGTTCGCGCACTTCAACCTGCGCGACGAGGTGATGCGTCCTTCCTACGGCCTGGCTGAGGCGACTGTATTCGTGGCGGGAAGCGCCTGGAGAGAATCAGCGCCGGAGGCTCGCTTCGACGTCACGGAGTTAGGGGAGGGCCGGGTCCGGCGGTCCGCGTCCGGATCGGTTCTGGTGGGATACACGCTGCCGCAGTCGCCGACGGTCCGGATCGTCGACGTCGACACCACCCGGGAGTGCCTCCCGGACGTCGTCGGCGAAATCTGGGTGCACGGAGACAACGTTGCCAGCGGGTACTGGCGCAAGCCTCCCGAGGAGCAACGGTGCTTCGGCGCGACGATCCTCGACCCGTCGCCCGGTACGCCGGCCGGGCCGTGGCTGCGCACCGGCGACCTCGGTTTCATCTCCGATGGTGAGCTGTTCATCGTGGGGCGCATCAAGGACCTGCTGATCGTCCGCGGGCGCAACCACTACCCCGAGGACATCGAGGCCACCGTCCAACAGATCACCCGGGGTCGGGTCGCGGCGATCGCGGTGCCGGTGAACGGCAGCGAGAAGCTGGTCACGGTCATCGAGCTGAAGAAGCGGACCGGGGTCGACGACCCGAAGCGCTGGCTCAACGAGGTCAAATCCGAGGTAACCTCGGCGGTGTCCAACGCGCACGGTCTGAGTGTCGAGGATCTGGTGCTGGTTTCTCCCGGGTCCATTCCGACGACGACGAGCGGCAAGGTCCGGCGCGCCGCCTGTGTCGAGCACTATCGGCGGAGCCAATTCGTTCGGCTGGACGCCGGGAGTGCACCGTGAAACGGCTTCTCGCCCTGGGCGTCTCGCTGACTACCATCGGTGCGGCCGGGTGTTTCGGTTTCGGCATCGCGTCGGCCGACCAGACCGGAACACCTCCGGTCGGCCCGCCGCCGAGCGACCAGGCGCAGCCGCTGGGTACACCGGGCAAGGCGTACGCGCTCGGCGGCGCGCGGGTTTCCAACGTTCCGTACGAGGCCTACATCTTGGCCACCGGCGCCGACTGGTTCCCCAGGACCGACCGGGAGATCGTGAACTATCCCGCCGGCCAGGTGCAGGGGCATACCCTCGAACGACTGTTTCCCGGTATCGGCCGGCTGGACGATTCGTTTCCCGGCCTCGGTCTCGACGGCCCGAGCATCGGCGAATCGATCGACGTCGGAGCACCAGACACCATCGCCGCGATCCGCGCGGGCGGACCGGGTACGGTCCATGGGCTGTCCGAAGGGGCAATGGTGCTCAACGAAGTGCAGCGACAACTCGCCTACGACCCTGCCGGTCCGCCGGCAGATCAACTGAGTTTCGCGATGTACGGGCCGCCGGTAGGGCGACACGGATTCGGCGAGGGTTTCCTGACCCAGGTGTTCCCGGTCGGCAGCGTCGTTCCGTCACTGGACTACCGCATACCGGAGCCGGTGGAGAGCCAGTACGACACCTACAACTTCGTCTCCGCCTACGACCTCGCCGCGGACTGGCCGGACCGTCCGGACAACTGGATTTCGGTGGCCAACGCGATAGTGGGCCTGCCGACGGTCCACAGCGCGGTCGCGTTCACCGATCCGAGCATGGTGCCGGCGCAGAACGTCCGGACCACCGTCAACTCCAGGGGCGCCAAGACGACGACGTACATGGTCCCCGCCGAGCACCTCCCACTGGTGCTGCCGTTCAAGTACCTCGGCGTGCCGAAAGAGACACTGCTGGAACTCGACGCGGTACTCAAACCCTTCGTCGACGCGGGCTATTCGCGAAACGACGACCCGGCGACCGCACCGATCACCGTGGACCCGGTGAACGGCTACGACCCGGCGGAGGTCACCGCGCCGATCACCCAGGAGGCTTTCGGCGGCGACGCCGACCCCATCTCCCAGGTTCTGTCCTTCCTGCAGGCGGGACTGGCCATTCAGCCTTAGCGGACCGTGCAAATTGCGGAAAGTGTAGGCCCGCGATGGGGATGGGTATGAGAAGCGGATGAACCGGGTTCTCGCCTTCGCGGCCGCGCTCATCCTCCTCGGTGCCGGTAGCGGCTCAAGTCCTGGAGTTGCCGCCGCCGACGAGGCGTCTCCGGCTGGCCCGGATGCGCCGGGAACCGATGTAACGCCGCTGGGGACGCCCGGGCGCGCGTATGCCCTCGGCGGCGCCCATGTCCTGGGCATCCCCTACGACGAATACATCATGCGTACCGGCGCGAAGTGGTTCCCGGGGCTGGACCGGCAGATCGTGGACTACCCTGCCGGGCAGGTTCAGGGCCACACCCTGGAACGCCTGATTCCGGGTATCGGCCGATTGGACGACTCGTTCCCCGGTTTGGGTCTCGATGGCCCCAGCGTCGGAGAATCGGTCGATGTAGGCACCCCCAACGTCATCGATGCTGTGCGAGAAGGTGGTCCCGGCACCGCGATCGGCTTGTCCGAGGGAGCGATGGTGCTCAATGACGTGCAGGCGAAACTCGCCTATGACCCGGCCGCACCACCGCCGGACCAATTGAGCTTCGCAATGTACGGCGACCCGGTGGCGCGGCATCACTTCGGTGAGAGCTTCCTGACCCAGACATTCCCGGTAGGCAGTGTGGTGCCGTCACTGGACTACCGCATCCCGCCGCCGGTGGATAGCCAGTACGACACCTACCAGTTCATTTCGGCGTACGACAGCATCGCCGACTGGCCGGACCGGCCGGACAACTGGATGTCGGTGGCCAATGCCATCGTCGGTCTGGCGACCGGCCACACCGCGGTCGCGTTCACCGATCCGAGCATGGTTCCGCCACAGAACATCCGAACCACCGTCAATACACGGGGTGCGAGGACGACCATGTACCTGATTCCCGAGGAGCACCTCCCGCTGGTGATGCCCTTCAAATACCTCGGGGTGGAAAAGGAAACCCTCATCGAGCTCGACGCGGTGCTGAAACCATTCGTTGACGCGGGTTATTCGCGAAACGACGACCCGGCGACCGCGCCGGTCACGGTCGACCCGGTGCACGGTTACGACCCGGCGGAGGCCACCGCACCGGCAACCCAGGCCGCGTTCGGTGGTGCCGCCGATCCGGTCTCCCAGCTGTTGTCCGGCCTGCAGTACGTGCTGAACAGTCAGGCTGGACCCTGACCGCGCCACCGCTATAGTCCGGCGAATCCTACCCCGAGTAGGACGAAGCCGACCGCGGCCAACAAGACGGCGACGCCGCGGCGCCCTTGGGACCGTAGCCGGTCATAAAGGGCCGCCAACGTCGCACGGGTACGGTCGGGGGCCACCAGGTAGCACAGCAACGGGATCTCCACCAGTGCGAACGCCACCACGTTGAACAAAATCAGGGCGCCGAATTGGGTGGCGGCCGCGGTACCGGAGGCGACGATGAGAGCCAGCGCAGCGACGTAGTCGACCGATGGCAGGGCGATTCCCAGACCCGCGACTCCCGCCGTCCACAGCGAACGGGTGTTGAGCCATTGCCGGGCGCGGGCCGCGAGCGGGCGGAGCCGTCGGGCAAGGCCGCCCGCGGCTATTCGGCCACCGCCCCGCCCGACCGCTTTGGTGGCCACCAGCACCGCGTTGACCAGGAGAACCGCGCCCACGACGATGTGCACGACCGGCAGGGTGAAGTGCGCAGACCCCAATGCCGGGCGCAGGATGAACAGTACGACGACGCCGACCGAAATCCCCATAGCGAAGCCGCCGATCAGAAAGACCAGGAGCTGCAGCGCGGGGCGGGGTCGATTGATCATCAACACAGTCATCCCGACCCGAAACGGCTCCAAGCTGACCGCAACGGCCATCACCAGGAGAGTGATCCACATGGCGCATCCCCGGTCCTCGCCGTCGGCCCGGGTGTCGGCCTGGGCGCATCGGTCATGGGGTCACGCTACCTGCTGGGCCGGTGGGGCGGCATTGCAGAATAGGCGTACGCCCGAGGCGCGATGATGCGAGGTGCGGGTAACGGACGGAGCCAGAACAGTCCGGTTGCCGGGACCTGCATCCCCTCAGCACGAGTCACACCGCATCAGAACCGTCGAACACACCTTTCGGCGAAAGCATCGAGTGCGGCAAGCACCTCCGGCGAACGCCACGCTCGGTTGCGAGGTCCACTGGTCGTCTCGATGAGGATTCCTGCTGCGGCGAGTGGGTTGAGGTAGCGGTGAGCGTTGGTGGACTCGATGCCCAGCTCCTGTGCCAGCAGCGCAGCGTTAACGACTGGACGGCGGGTCAACAAATCGGCGACTTTCCACACAGCCGAGTCGGAACGCGCGCTTATCACGGCGTTCCAGTTCTCCCGGATGCCACGAATGTCGGCCACCAGTTGACGCCCGTTTGCGATGGCAAGAACGGTGGCTTGCGAGAAGCGCTCGACAATCGGTGCGGCGTCACCGTCGCGATAGCTGGTCAACGCGGCAAAATATGCGTTCGTGTCGGCTAGCAGCCCGGCCGAGACAGGCACTGTAACTTTTCTGGTTAACCCCTTGTTGCGCAGCATGGCTTGTACCAGTGCACGGCCCGTGCGCCCGTTCCCGTCGGTAAACGGGTGAATGGTTTCGAACTGTGCATGGGCGATAGCGATCTGCGGCAGGGTCGGAAGGTCGGCGCGCTGCGCGAATACGATCAGGTCGTCGATCGCGCGGGGAATCAACTCCTGGCGCGGGCCGACAAATTTTGCACCGATCGGGGTGGAGCCACGGCCGATCCACACTGGCTCGGCGCGGAAAGCGCCTGGCGTATGGCGGGGCTCATTGACCATCAAGGCCTGGTGCATTGCCAGGATGGCGTTGACGTCGACGGTATCGGAGAGAGCGACCGCCGCCTGCATCGCAGCAGTGTTGGCGACGACCAGACCGGCATTGCGCTTTACCTTGCCACCAGGCAACTCAGCCTCAGCGATCGCGCGCGCCGACGCCGCCAAGTTCTCGATCTGCAAGCTTGCAGCCGACTCCGACCGCAGCAATACGGCAGCGAACGGAGCAATTTCGCCTCCGAGTTGGGCGTCGAAGCGGGCGATCTCGTTGCTGGCGGACTCGGCGTCCGCGAAGACTGACGGCGACAGGTCCAGGACCAGATCGGCGATAGCAACCGGCACAGCGGGGTGGTAAATGCCATATTTGGGCAGCGCTGCGCTCGCGTACCGCACCCCCTGGGGTTCCCAGCGAACGTTCTCGTAGGTGATGGGGCGAAGTGAAGTCATAGATGAATTTAACCTCACTTATACATCTAAGTGAGGTTGATGTTGGTTGTTGCCTTCACTTATCACAGAACGGGAGGACGACGCCTCCTTTTCCCTGCTTGGCCGCTCCGGGTAAGCCTCGCTGAGAGCCGCATCGAAAACCGCATCCCGCCGCCATCAAGGACTTGAGGCGTACTCGCCCTGACGTGGCCGGTAGACACCCGAACGTGTGATGATGGGTAGCGATGAGCGGTGCCTCGACCCATCTCAGCCCGTCGGCCCTGCGCGAGGCGTTCGGCCACTTCCCCACGGGCGTCATCGCGATCGCGGCGGAGGTGGACGGGACCCGAATCGGCTTGGCCGCCAGCACATTCGTGCCGGTTTCACTCGATCCGCCGTTGGTGTCGTTCTGCGTCCGGAACACCTCTGCCACCTGGCCGCAGCTCAGGGGAGCTCCCTGCCTGGGTATCAGCGTCCTCGGCGAATCACACGATGACGCCGCGCGCGCTCTGGCCGCCAAGACCGGCGACCGGTTCGCGGGTCTGCAGACCGCCTCGACCGATCGTGGGGCGGTCTTCGTGCACGGCACCAGCATGTGGCTGGAAAGCAGCATCGAGCAACTGATTCCGGCCGGCGATCACACCATCGTCATTCTGCGGGTCAGCGCCATCACCGTTCATCCGGATGTACCGCCCATCGTCTTCCACCGCAGCACCTTCCGCCGGCTGGGGGCCTGAGGACTTGCCGCGGACTAACCAAGCTAGGGCCGGGTGCTGAGCTCTTCCCGGTAGCTGCCGATGCGTCGGTCCAATTCGGCGGCGTCCTCGGTGCGACCCTCCTTGCGGGCCAGCTCGGCCCGGGCGCTCAGCTCGCGGATCGCGGTGCGAATATCGTTGATGCTCTGGGGTTCGTGAAGTGACATTGTGGCTGCCTTTCTCCAGTGATTGGCTGCTTCATCGAGCGTACCCCTGGAGCCGGCGCCCACACGCGTCTGGAGGATCAGACCCCGTCAGGGCCGCATCGCGTATGCGCCGTCGTAACTTTGAACCTGTTCCCAGACCCGGTCGAACCGCGCTGAGTCCGCGATCGGCTTGCGCACCGCCTGTAGGGCCCAGGCCTGCTGGGCCGGCGTGGAGCTCGGCTTACCGTGCAAAGCGATGGCGTATTCGGAGAAGTCCTGAATCTGGACAGCGAAGATCTGATCCACAAGATCGCGATCGAGGCCGGTCAACGCGGCCTGCTCGAGGATCAGCTGGCCGTACACCACGAGCGTGAACAGGTGCCCGATCACCAGAACGAAGTCGAGGTCTCGCTGTTGATCGGCGTCCGGCGCCGCCGTGGCCAGCAGATCCTTGAGCGCTTGCACCTGTTCGTAGAACCGGGCGACGTTGGGGATGTCGGAGCTTTCCTGATAGACCGGTGCCCAGTCGGCGAACTGCACCTTCGACGCTCCGCGGGCGGGGCCCTGGGACCAGAAGAACACGTCGTCGGCCGGATCGTTACGATCCCCGATCGGCGGGTAGTCGGTCGGGTTGAACATGTAGTTCGGCATGAACTTCAGGATCTGCGCTACGTTGACGTGCACCGTGCCTTCCAGCCGCGGCAACGCCCCGATCAGTCGCGCCGCCTCGCAGAAGTAGGTGTTTTTCTCGAAACCTTTGGCGGCCAGCACATCCCACAGCAGGGTGACCACCTTCTCGCCTTCGGAGGTGACCTTCGACTTCGTCACGGGGTTAAACAGCAGATAGCGGCGGTCCTGGAGGCTGGCGCTGCGGAAATAGTCGATCGCCCGGTCGCTGAAAGCCTTCATCGCGATCAGCCTGGCGTAGGCGTCGACGAAGCTGGCCCGCACGTGCGGGAAATCGGTGACCGGGTTGCCGTAGAGGATGCGATTGTTGGCGTGCGTGATCGCCTCGTAGAAAGCGTGTTCGCACATGCCGATCGAACCGCTGCACAGATTGAACTTGCCGACGTTGACGGTGTTCAGGGCAGCCGAGAACGCGTCGGCACCGGTACAGAGGATGTCTTCCTCGTGCACCGGGTAGTCGTGCAGCGCGAAATTGCTCACGAACATCTGACCGTGCACCACGTTGTCGATCAGCTCGTATTTCTCGTGTGCGCTGTCGGCCACGAACCACACATAGCCGTCGGCCCCCTCGACGTCGGTGCGGCGGGAGAACACCGAAACCATGCCCGCGACATTGCCGTTGCCGATGTAGTACTTCTCGCCCGACGCACGGAACACCACGCCGTCGGCATCGTCGGCGGCCGCCGGCGTGAGCAGCATGTCGGTGTTGTAGATGTCGGCACCGTGCTCACGTTCGGACAGCGCGAAAGCCATCACACCGCCGGCCTCGAGCTGAGCCGCAGCTCTTTCCTTGGCCTTGATGTTGTCGCTCTGCCAGATCGGCCCGAGCCCGAGGATGGTGACCTGCTCGGCGTACCAGTAGGCAAGGCCGTAGAACCCGAGAATCTCGCTCAGCACGGCGTTTCGCGAAGTGTCCCAACGCTTGTTGGCGTCGCCCTCGGCGAATTCCGACGGGGTCAGGAAGGTGGCGAACAAGCGCTCGGCTTTGACGAAGTCCAGGAAGTCGCTGACCCACGTCGCTTCCAGATCGTCGCGAAGCAGTCGTCGCTTGCCCCGGCTCTCGAACCATTCGATCAGCGCTCGCAGCTGGCGGCGGGACTCGGGGTCGAGGTGCTGGGGGTCGAATCTGTTGGGATCGAACAACAGTCCGCCGGGTTCGGGCATGGAATAGCCTTTCGTCGAGCAGTTTCAGGCGTGTACGTTACGCACGCCGACGGCGTTGCGAAGACCCGAGCAGTTAACACAGCCCACGCAGCCGATGCAGTCCTGACAGCTGACGCAGCCGACACAGACGCGACATTTGGTGCAGTCGACGCATCCCAGGCAGGCCAGGCAGCCACGGCAGGCGATACAGAACAGCGCGAGTATGCAACCGGCGACGGCGGCACTGGCCGCGGTGGCGATCGATCCGGCGACGGCGGCGCTGGCCACGGTCGCGATCGAACCGGTGACAGCCGCGCTGCGCCGGGTGAGGACGGACCCGGCCACAGCCGCGCTTTCGGCCGTCTCGATGGACCCGGCGACGGCGGCGCTATCCTTGGTCGCGATGGACCCGATCGTCGCGACCGACGTGGTGGGCTCGTCGATCACTCGGCTACTTCCTACGGAAAAGCTTGTTACCCAACCAGACGACCGGATCGTACTTGCGGTCGGCGGCGCGTTCCTTCATCGGGATCAGCGCGTTGTCGGTGATCTTGATGTGCTCGGGGCACACCTCGGTGCAGCACTTGGTGATGTTGCAGTAGCCCAGCCCGTTTTCCTCCTGCGCCTGCTCGGGCCGACGGTCCAGAGTGTCTAGCGGGTGCATGTCGAGTTCGGCCTGCCGCATCAGGTAGCGCGGCCCGGCGAACGCCTTCTTGTTCTCCTCGTGGTCGCGCACCACGTGGCAGGTGTTCTGGCACAGAAAGCATTCGATGCACTTGCGGAACTCCTGTGACCGGTTTACGTCCTCCTGCTGCATCCGGTACTCGCCGGGCTGCAGATCCTTGGGCGGAGTGAACGACGGGATCTCCCTGGCCTTCTCGTAGTTGAAGGACACGTCGGTCACCAGATCACGCATCACCGGGAAGGTCCGCAACGGGGTGACGGTCACCGTTTCGTCCTGATCGAAGGTCGACATGCGAGTCATGCACATCAGCCGCGGTCTGCCGTTGATCTCCGCCGAACAGGATCCGCACTTGCCCGCCTTGCAGTTCCAGCGCACCGCCAGATCCGGTGTCTGAGTTGCCTGCAGTCGATGGATGATGTCGAGGACCACCTCACCGTCGTTGACCTCGACGGTGAAATCGTCCAATCCACCGCCGGCGGCGTCGCCCCGCCAGACCCGTAGCTTCGCGTTGTAAGAAGCCATCTCAGCCCTTCCGTCCGGGATGCTCGGCCAATTCTGCGTCGGTGTAGTACTTCTCGAGTTCGGAGAGTTCGAAACACTCCAGCAGGTCGGGTCGCATTGGTGGCTGCCGCTCCGGTGTCACCGTCACTCCGGGTACCAGCGCGTCGGGGGTGGCTGCCCCGGTGGTGCGGCACACCAGCAGCGTGTGACGCCAGTCCGCGTCCATCTGCGGGTAGTCGTCGCGGGTGTGTCCGCCACGGCTCTCGGTGCGCTGCAGTGCGGCCTGTGCGACGCATTCGCTGACCAGCAACATGTTGCGCATGTCGATGGCAAGGTGCCAGCCGGGATTGAACACCCGCCCGCCCTCGGTGGTCACGTTCTGTACCCGCGCCTTGAGTTCGTTGAGCTTGGCCAGCGCTTCCCGGATCTCATCCTCCTTGCGGATGATGCCGACCAAGTCGTTCATCGATTGCTGCAACTCCGCATGCAATGTGTAGGGGTTCTCGGGGTGGGCGTGAGATTCGAAGGGCGCCAGGGCCATCCTGGCGGCCTCATCGACGGCGGGTGCGGAAACGCTGGGCCGATCCGACAACGCGCGGACGTAGTCGGACGCGCCGAGCCCGGCGCGCCGACCGAACACCAGCAGGTCCGAGAGCGAGTTGCCGCCGAGCCGGTTACTGCCATGCATCCCGCCCGCGCACTCGCCGGCGGCGAACAGCCCGGGGGTCTTGGCCGCACCGGTGTCCGGGTCGACCTCGATCCCGCCCATCACGTAGTGACAGGTCGGGCCGACCTCCATCTCGTCCTTGGTGATATCGACCTCGGCGAGCTCGATGAACTGGTGGTACATCGAGGGCAGCCGCCGCTTGATCTCCTCGGTCGGCATCCGGGAGGCGATGTCGAGATAGACGCCGCCGTGCGGCGACCCGCGTCCGGCCTTGACCTCGCTGTTGATCGCGCGAGCGACCTCGTCGCGGGGCAGCAGGTCAGGTGTACGGCGTGCCGAGTCGTTGTCCTTGAGCCACTGGTCGGCCTCTTCTTCGGTCTCGGCGTACTGGCCTTTGAACACCGCGGGGATGTAGTCGAACATGAACCGCTTGCCCTCGGAGTTCTTCAGCACACCGCCGTCGCCGCGTACGCCCTCGGTGACCAGAATCCCCTTCACCGACAGCGGCCAGACCATCCCGGTCGGGTGGAACTGGATGAACTCCATGTTGATCAGATTCGAGCCGGCCCGCAGCGCCAGGGCGTGGCCGTCACCGGTGTACTCCCAAGAGTTCGACGAAACCTTGAAGGACTTGCCTATACCGCCCGTCGCCAGCACCACCGCCGGCGCCTCGAACACCACGAAGTCACCCGTCTCGCGGTAGTACCCGAATGCGCCGGCCACCCGCTTCTCGCCGCCGGTCTCATCCAGCAGAAGGTCGGTGATCGAGCATTCGTGGAAGACCCGGATACGTGCCTCGTAGTCGCCGAATTCTTTCTTGTCCTCCTGCTGCAGAGAGACGATCTTCTGCTGCAGGGTCCGGATGATCTCCAGCCCGGTACGGTCCCCGACGTGGGCGAGCCGGGGATAGGTGTGTCCACCGAAGTTGCGCTGGCTGATCTTGCCGTCTTTGGTGCGGTCGAACAACGCGCCGTATGTCTCCAGTTCCCACACCCGGTCGGGCGCCTCCTGCGCGTGAAGTTCGGCCATCCGCCAGTTGTTCAGGAACTTGCCGCCCCGCATGGTGTCACCGAAGTGCACCTGCCAGGAGTCCTTGGTGTTCACGTTGCGCATTGCTGCGGCGCAGCCGCCCTCGGCCATCACCGTGTGGGCCTTGCCGAACAGCGACTTGGTCACCACCGCGACGCGCAGCCCGCGCTCGCGCGCCTCGATCACCGCACGAAGCCCCGCCCCGCCGGCACCGATCACGACGACGTCGTACTCGTGCCGTTCCAGGTCATTCATCTGTCAATCCTCGCTAGTTCGTGAATTACGCTGCCGGCCAGGCTGGTTCAACCGATGAAGCGCAGGTCGGAGATGGTTCCGCTGGCGACCAGCATGATGTAGAAGTCGGTCAGCATCAGCGTTCCGAGGGTGATCCAGGCGAACTGCTTGTGCCGCACGTTCAGCTTGCTGATCTGGGTCCACATCCAGTAGCGGACAGGGTGTTTGGAGAAATGCTTCAGCCGTCCGCCGGCGACGTGCCGACAGGAGTGGCAGGACACCGTGTAGATCCAGAGCATCACTACGTTCACCGTCAGGATCACGTTGCCCAAACCGAAGCCGAAGCCGGACGGGGAGTGGAAGGCCTTGATCGCGTCGTAGGTGTTGATCACCGAGATGATGAACGCGATATAGAAGAAGTACCGGTGGGTGTTCTGAATGATCAGCGGGAAGCGCGTTTCTCCGGTGTACTTCGCGTGCGGTTCCGCGACCGCGCAGGCGGTGGGGGACTGCCACACCGTGCGGTAGTAGGCGCCGCGGTAGTAGTAGCAGGTAAGCCGGAACAGCAGCAGAAAGGGCAGCGAAAAGGCCGCATAGGGCAGCCACCACACGTCGGGCAGGTACTGCCCGAAATGGCTGGCCTCGGGTATGCAGCCGGACTGGGTGGCCTCGTTCCACTTGACCACGCACGGCGAGTAAAAGGGCGTCAGATAGTGGTATTCGGCGACGAAGTAGTTGTTCTGCAAGAAGGCCCGAACCGTCGCGTAGACGATGAAGGCGGCGAACCCCAGGTCGATGAGGATGGGGGACTTGAGCCAGTTGTCGGTGCGCAGCGTGCGTTGCGGAATCTGCGCGCGGCCAGGCGAAAAGACGCCGGTCGCTCTGCGGTCGGCGGTGGGTGCGCTCACGGTTGCCTTTCTATGCTGTTGTACCCCCGGTTCGCGCGCCGGATAAACGGCACGCGGCGCTCAGCGCGTCCCGCCGAGGCCCTCGTCGTCTACGCCGCGCCAGAAATCCGTATCGTACTGGGTGTCCGGAATGGCAATGCGTTCGCCAACATGATGGTGTCCACGGACGCCCCGGGTGAGTTCGAGTTCCTCGGCATCGATGTCGAGCCGGTCGATGTCGTTGAAGATTCGTTCGGCGTCGTTGACGATGCGACGAGTGGCCGGGCTGTCCCCGTATCGGGCCGCGATCGCGGTGACGCATCGCCGCAGACTTCCGATCAATTCGTGAAGTTCGGCGAGCTCGGTGGTCCTGGACAATTGACCTCCTCGGGCTGAAGGGTGTCACGCATCACAGTACGCATTCGATGCTAGTCACGACACCGAAGTGATGGTGAGACGCATCACGTCGCCAGCCCGCGGGAAAAGAAAGAGCCGGTGAACCCTCCAGGATCCACCGGCTCTCGGCACCGAGGCGCTATCTGCTTTCGATCGCGATGCGCTGAGCTTCGGCACCCTTGTGGGCTCCGCTGACTCGCACGGTCAGTACGCCGGCCTGATAGCTGGCCGAGATGGCCTCGCCGTTGACGTGTGCGGGCAGGCCGAACGAACGCCGGAAGGAGCCGTAGCGAACCTCACTATGCGTGCGGACGGCGCCGTTTTCGTCGGTGCTCTCAGTCACGTGCTGGTCGCGACGCTCGCCCCGGATGACGAGCCGTCCGTGGTCCACCTCGACCTGGACGTCGGCTTCGGGATCCACGCCGGGCAGGTCTACCCGGATCACCGCGTCATCCCCGTCTCTGGCTACCTCGACCGCGGGGCTGATGCCGTTGATGCCAGCGCCCCAGTCGCTGGCGGTGGCGGGGCCGAAGAAGTCGCGTACCCACCGGTCGGTGTTCCACGCGGGTTGGGACCACAGGGTCAGCTTGCTCATATCCATTTCTCCTGTCGCTGTCGACCGGCTCGGTGCCGATTCGCCTGCCCTCAATAACTTGAGTCTCATACACTCATGTTCCATCTGGACGTTCGCCGTGAGAGAACGGACTCACATCACGCCTCTGCCGCTGGTGAGCACACTGTGATGGCCGCTTCACACGGCGCGACATTGCCGAAATATCGGGTTCCTAGCCTCATCTGCATGCCTGCACCCATGTCGTCGACGTCGCATGTCGTGGTCGTCGGTCACGGCATGGTCGGCCACCGGTTCGTCGAGGCCCTTCGGTCCCGCGACGCCGAGGGCAACTGGAAGGTGACCGTGCTCGCCGAGGAAGCCGAGCCGGCATACGACCGTGTCGGTCTGACCGGCTACACCGAGCATTGGGACCGCGCGAGGCTGGCACTTGCCGGCAACGACTATCCCGGCGATCGGTTGGTCGAGGTACGGCTCGGAAACCGGGTCGTGGGGCTCGACCCGGCGGCCAAATCGGTGACGACCGCCGACGGTGCCCAGGTCGGCTATGACGCGTTGGTTCTGGCCACGGGTTCGTACCCGTTCGTCCCGCCGGTGCCCGGTCGTGATTTGCCCGGCTGTCACGTGTACCGGACCCTCGACGACCTCGATGCAATTCGTGCCGATGCGCTTAGAGCGGGGTCGGCGGGCCGGGCCCCGGTGGGCGTGGTGATCGGTGGTGGCCTACTTGGTCTGGAAGCGGCCAATGCTCTTCGAGCATTCGGCCTGAAAGCCCACGTCGTGGAGAAATCGCCGCGGTTGATGGCTCAACAGCTAGACGAGGCTGCCGGCGCATTGTTGGGCCGGATGGTCACCGGGTTGGGCATCACCGTGCACACCGGGGTGGGCACCGATTCGATTCAGCCCGCCCAACGCAATCGGCCGGTCCGGCGCTCCGAAGCGGACGACTCGCTGCGGGTGGCCTTGAGCGACGGAACGTTCGTCGACGCGGGCCTGGTCATCTTCGCGGCCGGAGTGCGGCCGCGCGACGACCTCGCCCGCGGTGCGGGCCTGCGCATCGCCGACCGGGGCGGGGTGTTCACCGACCTGGCGGGCGCGACCAGCGATCCGAGCATCTACGCGATCGGTGAGGTCGCCGCCATCGCGGGCCGGTGCTACGGCCTGGTAGGCCCCGGTTACACCACCGCCGAAGTGGTGGCCGACCGATTGTTGGGCGGTTCCGCGGAGTTCCCCGGAGCGGATATGTCGACCAAGCTCAAGCTGCTCGGTGTGGATGTTGCCAGTTTCGGTGACGCGCTGGGCGTCACGCCGGACTGTCTTGAGGTGGTCGTCAACGATCCGGTCAACCAGACCTACGCCAAACTGGTGCTTTCCGACGACGCCAAGACATTGCTGGGCGGGATCCTCGTCGGCGACGCCACCGCCTACGGCGTGCTGCGGCCGATGGTCGGGGAGCGGCTTCCAGACGACCCGCTTGCCCTCATCTCCCGCGGTTCGGCCGCGGGCGGTAGCGGCCTAGGCGTCGGGGCGCTACCGGCCGGAGCGCAGATTTGTTCCTGCAACAACGTCACCAAAGGCGATCTCACCGATGCGATCGCCGGCGGATGCGCGGACGTGCCCGCCTTGAAGAGTTGCACCAAGGCGGGCACGTCGTGCGGGTCCTGCGTGCCGTTGCTCAAACAGCTCCTGGAGGCCGAGGGGATCCAGCAGTCCAAGGCGTTGTGCGAACACTTCTCCCAGTCGCGTGCCGAGTTATTCGAGATTGTCACCGCTACCGAAACTCGGACGTTCTCCGGCCTCATCGCGCGCTTCGGCACCGGAAAGGGTTGCGACATCTGCAAACCCGCGGTCGCGTCGATCCTGGCGGCCACCGGTTCGGGCCATATCCTCGACGGCGAGCAGGCGTCACTACAGGACTCCAACGACCACTTCCTGGCCAATATTCAGCGCAACGGCAGCTACTCCATCGTGCCGCGGGTGCCCGGCGGCGATATCACCCCCGAACAGCTGATCCTGATCGGGGAGGTCGCCCGCGACTTCGGGCTGTACACCAAGATCACCGGCGGCCAGCGCATCGACATGTTCGGAGCTCGGGTCGACCAGCTCCCCGAGATCTGGCGCCGTCTGGTCGACGGCGGTATGGAGTCGGGCCACGCCTACGGCAAGGCGCTGCGCACCGTGAAAAGCTGCGTGGGCAGTGACTGGTGTCGCTACGGGCAGCAGGATTCGGTGCAGATGGCCATCAATCTGGAGCTGCGCTACCGCGGGCTCCGGGCCCCACACAAGATCAAGATGGGGGTGTCGGGGTGCGCCCGCGAGTGCGCCGAGGCGCGCAGCAAGGACGTCGGCGTCATCGCCACCGACACGGGCTGGAACCTTTACGTCGGTGGCAATGGCGGCATGACGCCACGGCACGCCGAGCTGCTGGCCGGCGACCTCGACGACGAGACCCTGGTGCGCTACGTGGACCGGTTCCTGGTTTTCTACATCCGCACCGCCGACCGGCTGCAACGCACCGCGCCGTGGGTCGAGCAAGTCGGACTCGAACACCTGCGAGAGGTGGTGTGCGACGATTCGCTTGGGCTGGCCGCGGAGTTCGAGTCCGAGATCGTCCGGCACGTGCAGAACTACGCGTGCGAGTGGAAAGGGGTGCTGGAGGATCCGGACAAGCTGGCCCGTTTCGTGTCCTTCGTCAACGCGCCCGGTATCGCCGATCCCACCATCACCTTCACGACGAATTCCGGGCGAAAGGTGCCGACACCGATCGGCATGCCGACGGTGCGGGGGCTGGGCCGATGAGCGTGCTCAGTAATGCGCGGGCCGACAACACTAGGGCCGACAACACTAGGGCCGCCGACATTCGGGCCGCCGACCCGCTCTGGACCACCGCATGCCGCTACGACTTCCTGCTGCCGGGCCGGGGAGTCGGGGTGCTGCTGCCGGGCGGCCTGCAGGCGGCACTGTTTCGTCTGGAAGACGGAACCCTGCACACGGTCGGCAACATCGACCCGTTCAGCGGTGCGGCGGTGATGTCGCGGGGTATCGTCGGCGACCGCGCCGGCCGCCCCGTCGTGCAGTCCCCGCTGAAGAAGCAGGCCTTCGCCCTCGACGACGGCGCTTGTCTGGACTGCCCCGACGTCTGGTTGCCGGTGTATGCCGCCCGCGTCACTCCGGATGGCGAGGTTGAGGTCGGAGCCTAGAAGGCGCCTAGTCCGCCGCGAGATATCAAGCAGGGCTGCGTCGACCGCCTCGATAGCAACCCGGTGTGATATCTCGCGCCGGCGGTTCACGATGCGCAGTCGGTCGGGATGCACATTCGTGATCAAGAAAGGGACTTTTGGCCCCTGACTGCCGACGGGTCCGCTGATTACCGTCGTCGCCATGACCTACGTGATCGGAAGCGCGTGTGTAGACATCCTCGACAAGTCCTGCGTGCAGGAGTGCCCGGCGGACTGCATCTACGAGGGCGATCGCGCGATGTACATCAACCCCAACGAGTGTGTCGACTGCGGCGCCTGCAGTCTGGCGTGCCGGGTGGACGCCATCTACTACGAGACGGACCTTCCCGAGGAGCAGATGGAGTTCCTCGAGGACAACGCCGCCTTTTTCACCATGACGTTGCCGGGCCGGGACGGGCCGCTCGGCGATCCGGGCGGTGCGGAGCAACTGGGCCGGGTGGGCGCCGACACTCCCCTGGTGGCCGGCCTGCCGCCGTCATCGACCCCGCACCCGTAACGTCGAACGTCCACACCGGCCGCGGGGCCCGGTGCTACTGTCCCGGCATGGCTCATCTGGTTGAGCTCCTCAACGAACAGTGCATCGCGCTTGACGTGGCCGCGCTGACCTGGCAGGACTCCGTGCGGGCCGCCGGAAAGCTGCTGGAACAGGCGGGTATCGCCGATGCGCCCTATACCCAATCGATGATCGACAACGTACTGACTAACGGTCCTTACATCGTGGTCGCCCCGGGATTCGCGTTCGCTCATGCAAGGTCGTCTCCAGCCGTACGCCGCACCGGAATGTCATGGGTGCGATTGTCGGAACCGATTCCATTCGGCCACAAGACAAATGACCCCGTCCGTCTAGTCGTAGCCCTGGCCGCCATCGATGCCGACGCCCATCGCAGCGCGATGGCCGAGCTGGCCAAACTTCTCGCTGATCCCGGCAAACTTGCCGCACTCGAGGACGCCCGTGTTCCGGCCGAGGTACTGCAGGTACTCGGGGGCGCCCACGAACGTGAGCGGAAGGACGCGCCGGCGCAAACCCGCAACCTGATCCTCACCGTGTGTGGAAATGGATTGGGAACCAGCCTGTTTCTGAAGAACACCCTCGAGCAGGTGCTCAACGTCTGGGGGTGGGCGTCTTTCATCAATGTTGAAGCCACCGATACGATTTCGGCCAAGGGCCGGGCCAAAGAGGCCGATCTCATCATGACTTCGGGTGAGATTGCGAAAACCTTGGGTGACGTGGGGATTCCGGTCCGGGTCATCGAGAACTTCACGTCAAGCCGCGAGGTCGACACGGCTCTACGCGACTCCTACGACATCTGAAACGCGCAGTCGCTGCAGCGGGGGAGGGCACATGAACTGGCTGGTCGCCATCGCCGAATTCGTGGTCGATGAGATTCTTTCTGTCCCGGCCTATCTCATCGGAATCATCACCGGCGTTGGACTTATCGCCCTGCGTAAGACGACGGGTCAGGTGATCGGCGGCGCGCTCAAGGCAACCCTCGGCTTCCTGCTGATCGGGGCGGGCGCAACGCTGGTCGTCGCGTCTCTGAAGCCACTAGGCGTGATGATCAAGGGCACCGCGGGCAGCCAGGGGGTGGTGCCGACCAACGAAGCGATCGTGGGCATAGCGCAGCAGGAGTTCGGCGCGCAAGTGGCGTGGGTGATGATCCTCGGATTTGCGATCAGCTTGCTGCTCGCCCGATTTACCCCGCTGCATTACGTCTTCCTGACCGGGCATCACACGTTGTTCATGGCGACGCTGCTCACGATCGTGTTGGCAACCGCCGGCCTGCCCGCCTCGACCGTCGTGCTGGGGGGCAGCCTGCTCTTGGGTGTGGTGATGGTTTCCCTGCCGGCCATCTCGCAACCGTGGACCAAACGGATCACCGGCGATGACAGCATCGCGATCGGGCACTTCGGCACCCTGGGATACATCGCCTCGGGCCTCACCGGGCGGTTCGTTGGAGGCGCCAAGAGTCGCTCCACCGAGGACCTGAAACTTCCGGAATCGCTGCGCTTCTTGCGGGACTCGATGGTCGCCACCGCGCTGTCGATGGTGCTGATGTATCTCGCGCTCTCGCTGGTCTACCTCGCCAAGTCGGGGGAGGAGGTCGCCTTCCAGGCATTCGCCGACGATTCCGGCGCCGGAGCCGCCAGCAATGTCGGTAACTACCTGATGATGGGTGTGACCCAGGGCCTGGGCTTTGGCGTGGCAGTCGCGGTCATCCTGTTCGGGGTGCGAACCATCCTCGCGGAACTGGTTCCGGCGTTCCAGGGAATCGCCGAGCGCCTGGTGCCGGGAGCAGTTCCGGCCCTGGACGCGCCCATCGTATTCCCGTACGCACAGAACGCGGTGCTGATCGGCTTCCTGGCCAGCTTCACCGGCGGTCTGATCGGCCTTGCTGTGCTGTCCTTTTGGTTGGGTCCGGCTTTCGGCTGGGCCCTGGTCCTCCCCGGCCTGGTACCGCATTTCTTCACCGGCGGAGCCGCGGGCGTCTACGGAAACGCCACCGGCGGTCGGCGTGGGGCGATGGCCGGTGGCTTCGTCAATGGTCTGCTCATCACCTTTCTGCCGGCATTGCTGGTGAGGGTGCTGGGATCCTTCGGCACGGAGAACACCACCTTCGGCGACGCGGACTTCGGCTGGTACGGCGCCCTGCTGGGCAGTGCGGCCCAGTTGGGCCCGGTGTGGGGGGTGGTCGGCATGCTCGTGATCGGTGCGATGTTGCTGACACTTGCGGTAGCTGTGCAGCGCAAGCTCGTCGACGCGGATTGGGATCCGGCCCCCAACCGACCGAGGCCGGACCCTGCGGATCTGGTGGGCAGCCCGGCGTCGGTCAGCCGCGGGTACGCGAAGATACCGCCACCTGCCGGTGCCCCTGCGCCGCCACCCCCACCGGCGTAGGGCCGAGCGTCACCGAACCAGGTCGATTGCCGAACCAGCCCGCGGGCCCTGCGAACGGGGGCGCGCGCGGATGAACCGGCTGGCGATCAGCCGCGCCACGCCGGGATGGGTGCCCAGCGGGTCAGCCACCAGGTCGGCCCCGGCGTCGCGCAGCCGGTCCTGGAACAACCCTTCGGACAGCAGATACGAGGCAATGACGACCCGGCCAACCTGGCCCCGCCGGGTCTGATGCCGGCGCATCGCTGCCACCGCATCGGCCACCCTGGGCGTGCCGGTGGCCGCGAACGCCAGCTCGACGCGCGATCCGATGGTCGCCGACAGCCACGCCGCTGTGGTGTGCAGGTCGCGTCTGGCCATCGGGTCCGAGGTGCCCGCCGCCGCCAGCAGCACTGAATCCGTGGAGCGCCAACCAGATTCGACCAGCCGGTCGACCAGCACCCGGATCAGCGCGGGGTCCGGACCGAGGGCGGGGGTGACGGTCACGTCGGGGTGCCCGCTGGACCGCACGTGAGCGGGGATGTCGCTGCCGACGTGGTAGCCGCGGGCCAGGAACGCGGGGACCAGCACCGCCGGCCGGTCCGACGTCGCGGCGAGTAGCTCGGCCGGCGTCGGGCCCAGGACGTCAACGAACGCGACGTGCACCGGGCTTCCCAATGCAGCGCGAACCTGCGCCGCGAGGTCGGCGATCAGCGAAACGCCGTGTTGTTTGCGGGTGCCGTGCGCTACCAGGACTAGATTCACCGGCCGGCCACCTCGGCACCGTCTTTCCCGGGGTCGTCATCGATGTCCTCATCGACGGGCAGCCGGTAGCCGCGTTTGACCACCGTGGCGACCATCCGCTTGTCGCCCAGCGCGGCCCGCAGTCGCATCACGGCGGTTTCGACCGCGTGGGTGTCGGACCCGGTCCCCGGCAGCGCCTGCAGCAGTTCGGACTGCGGTACCACTGCACCGGGATGGTGCGCCAACGCCCGGATTGTCGCCATGGCCGCCGGGGAGAGGGCCTTGACCGCCCCGTCGACCAGCACACAGGTGCCGCGGATCTCGAGCAGGCGACCGGCGACCCGGATGGTGCGCGACTGCAACAACGGCAGTTCATCGGTGATATGGCGAGCCAGCGCGCCCAACCGCATACGTTCGGGCGCCGAGGTCGGCACACCGAGCCGCACCAGCGGCCGCGCGGTCACCGGGCCCACGCACATCGCGTGGACGCCGTTGCGCAGCGCCGCGAGTACCTGCTCACGGATACCGAGTTCGGCGGCGCGCATGAGTAGCGCCGCGACGGCGGGAGCCGAGGTGAAGCTGACCGCGTCGAACTTCTCCTCGGCGATACCGGTCACCAACTGATCGAACTCGCCATTGGGCGGGACCGGGTGCCAGCGGTACACCCGGATCGGCACCACTTCGGCACCGGCCGCGCGCAGTTCGTCCAGGAATTCCGGGAATGGATCCCAGTCCGCGGTGGCGCCGTGCAACTGGACGGCGACACGGGCGCCGGTAATTCCGCCCTCGACCAGATAGTGCAAGACCTCGCGGGACGATTCGGACTCCGGCGACCACTCCTCGGGCAGGTCGGCCGCACGCAGCGCGCCGGTGGCTTTGGGTCCCCGGGATACCACGCGGGCCTTGCCCAGAGCGGCGGTCAACTCGTTGGCCAGGCCCCATCCGTCGGCCGCCGCGATCCAGCCGCGAAAGCCGATCCCGGTGGTGGCGACGACGATGTCGGGCGGGTCGTCGATCAACGACTGGGTGCGCTGGTGCAGCTCTTGGTCATCGGGCAACGCGACCATCTCGATCGCGGCCGCGCAGGTGACGGTCGCACCGCGACGCCTCAAAAGTGCCGCGAGTTCGTCCGCGCGCCGCGCCGATGTCACCGCCACCCGGAATCCGGTGAGCGGCGCCCAACCCGGCTCGCTCATGTCCGGCTGGCCCATGTCCTTCTGTCTAAACAGGCTGTGTTTCGTCGGGATTAACCAGCCATTTCACCAGCATGTCACCCCCGCTCAGTCGATGAAATTTCGTTCACCGGAAAACTCGGCTCGATGTGAGCCTGGGCCCTACCGAACAGGGCGGGCTACCAGACGGGGCCGTCGCGCCAGTCGCAGGTGATCGCGGCGCCGGTGTCCAGCATCATTCCGGGTGGTAACTCCGCGGGCAGCACCAGCAGCGAGCCGTCGTCCTCGGGTGTCTCTGTCAGGCCGTGCGGTGCCAGCACCGACATCGGCCCGTGCCAGGGCAGCCAGCCTCGTGCAACGTGCAGCGGCCGACCCACGGCGCTGGCACTGAGCGCGCCAATGTGATACCCGCCCCGAACCACCTGCTCCGCGGCATCCATCAGCGCGCTACCCAGACCCTGACCGCGGTGGTCCGCCCGCACGGCGACCGCCTCGACGTACCCGCACCGCAGCGCCACATCGCGATAAAGCAACCGCCGCTGCACCACTGCCGCGTGGCCGATCAGGGCGCCGCGGTGGAAGATCAGCGCATGCATGCCGCCGAGGGCGTGTTCCCAGTCGGCGTCGGTGAACTCGCCGTCGGCAGCATCGCTGAAGGCCTCCATAACCATCGAACGGGCGTGCTCGCGCGTCTCGTCATCGAGGTCGGAGGTGTGGACGAGGCGGGCACGCACACCCCGGTTCTACCAGCGCCGGCCGCGCTTGGGTACCGCGGCTTACGGCGCGGCGAGCGGGAGCTGCCGCCGTGGCCGCGACCAATGCAGCCGCACCGTCTGGCCGGGCCGCGCCTGAGCAACCTTGTCGACATCTGCGTCGATCACCACACCGATCACCGGATAGCCGCCCGTCACCGGATGATCGGGACCCAGGATCACCGGAAAACCGTTGGTTGGAACCTGAATAGCACCTCTGACTGCACCTTCGCTGGGTAGCTGCCGGTCAGGTCGGCGGTATTCCACCGGCATCCCGATCAGCCGCATCCCGACTCGGTCACTGCGGTTGGTGACCTGCCAGTTGGTGCGAACCAGGAGGTCGGCGTCGAGGAACCAGTCGTCGCGCGGTCCGGGTACGACGCGGAGCTCGATCACGTCCTCGGCAACGGCGCCCACGGGCGCCTGGTCCAGTTCGGGGAAATCGCCGGTGTGCAAGCCGACCGGCACAACATCGCCGGGGCGCAGCGGCCGCGGGCCGATCGCGGACATCACGTCGTAGCTTCGCGAGCCGAGCACCGGCGCGACCGCGATGCCCCCGCGCACCGCCAGATACGAACGCAAGCCCGTCGTGGGAACCCCCAGCGAAATCACCTGACCGTCTCTCGCATGGTGAATACTGTTGGAGCCAAATGGAATTCCGTCTGCCGCCGGGTCGGTTTCGGCGCCCGTCACCGCGACCACCACATCGCCGCCACGCACCCGG
This sequence comes from Mycolicibacterium sp., assembly GCA_050175175.1. Taxonomy (GTDB): domain Bacteria; phylum Actinomycetota; class Actinomycetes; order Mycobacteriales; family Mycobacteriaceae; genus Mycobacterium. Next base: position 112,874 of record JBFXJE010000015.1, read on the forward strand.
ACCCGCAGTCCGCCCAACGTGACCTCGAGCGTCGCGCAGTCCGTCGGGTTGGCGACCAGCCGGTTGGCCAGGTCGTGGGAACGCCGGTCGGCAGCGCCGGAGCAGCTGACGCCGAGGTGCGCCAGTCCGGGCCGGCCGAGGTCTTCGACCAGCGTGAGCGGTCCGGTCTGCAGAATCTCAAGCTCCGCGCTCAACTGTCGTCGCTCTTCCGCACTTGGTTCGCTACCTGGTTCGCATGGCAAGCGTCGCTCACGAATCCACCGCCCGGAACCGGACCCACATACCCGGAGTCAGCAGCGCCGGGTCGTCCCGGTCGACATCCCACAGTATGGCCGAGGTGCGCCCGATCAATTGCCAACCCCCGGGTGATTCGCGGGGATAGATGCCACTGAACTGACCGGCGAGGCCGACGGAGCCGACGGGGACCTTGGTGCGCGGGTCCGACCTTCGGGGTACCGCGAGCCGTTCGTCACCACCGATCAGATAGGCGAAACCCGGTGCGAAGCCGCTGAATCCGACCCGCCAGGGTCGATCGGTGTGCGCGCTGACGACCTGCTCGAGTGTCAACCCGGACAGCCGGGCGACCTCCGCGAGGTCCGCGCCGTCGTAGGTGACGTCGATGACGATATCCGCGGATCCAATGCCATCGGATCCGGTAGTTGCCTCCCGGGGCGGCCGGATGTCGGCCAGCCGTTGGCGGGTGGGCGCCTGGTGGCCGGGCTGAGCGAGCTTGACCAGGACGGTCCCGGCAGCCGGAACGATGTCGATGACGCCGGGCAGGTCCGCGTTCCGCAACGCGTCGGTCCACGCCAGAACCTCGGCCGTGGTGGCGAACTCGAGCAGAACCGCGCGATCGCCGTAGTCCAGAACCGTCGGCATGCTCATCTTCCAACGCTACCCGCCCTAGCCGGGGAAGCTACCGATGATTCAGGTCCCTTGGCGCGTAGCTGGGTTCGCGGCGCTTGATGAAGGCGATCACCCGATAGGTGACCGGCAGGATGGCGACCTCGACGGCCGTCTTGTACAGCCATCCCAGCGCGGTGTAGGTCACGAAATCGCCGAAAGTGTTGATACCGATGACGCTTGCGGCAATCGCGCAGAACACCACCGTGTCGCCCAACTGGCCGACGAACGTCGACCCGATCAGTCGGGCCCACAGGTACTTCTCCTTGGTGCGTTCCTTGATGAGCACGACCACCCAGGCGTTGAGCGTCTGGCCGACGATGAAGCCCGCCAGGCCGGCCACGATCAACCCCGTGTAGGCGCCGGCGATGTTCTCAAAATGCTCTTGGTTCTCGTAGAAGTCCGCGGCCGGGAGGTGGACGGTGACCCAGAGGGCGGCCGCGGCAAGGATGTTCATTGCGAAGCCGGTCAATATCGCCCGGCGGGCAGCCTTGAAGCCGTACACCTCGGACAACACGTCACCGATCACGTAGGTCAGCGGGAAAACGATGAAGCCGCCGTCGGTGATGATCGGTCCGAACGCCACCCCCTTGGTGGCGGTCAGGTTGGAGACGATCACCAGGGCGGTGAACACCGCGACGAGAACTGGATAATAGGCCGACCCCACTCGGGCGAAGGCGGCGTGGCTCTCCCGATCGGTGGTGTGCGTGCTGGTCACCGTGACATTAGATCAGCCCAGCGCGAGATCAGCCCAGGGCGGCGGCGATCATCGGCGGCAGCCTCTCGGCGACCACCGGGTAGGACAGTGTGGAGGCGTAGGCGATCGCCCCGGCCAGTTCCTTGTCGGTGAATACATTGCGTTGCTGGGCGGTGGCCGAAAGGGCCGCGACGGTGGGGTCGGCCAGCAGCGTGGCCCGCTCCTGCTCGCTCTCGGTGGTCCAGATCAGAATGTCCGCGGAGTCCAGAACCGAGGCTATCCGGTCCCGCGGGATCAGCGTCCCGTCGGTCTCGACCACTGACAGGCCCATCCCGGTCAGGAACTCTCGCCGCCAGGACGGACCGGTGACCTGCACGGCGTCCCGGTGCAGGGTGCCAGCGAGCAGCAGCACCTTCTTACCGCCGAACTCTGGGTGGGCGTCTTTCACCGCGGCGAACTTCGCCTCGACGTCCGCGATGAGCTGCTGCATCTCGTCATGGCGAAAGACGGCCTGGCCGATGGTGGTGGCCTGTTGACGCCAAGGTTCGAAAAACGCTTCGCTGCCGGACTGTGCAACTGTCGGTGCGACGGCCGACAGCCGGGCGTAGGTGTCCTGGTCCAGCCCGGCGTCGGTGGCCACGATCAAGTCGGGTTTCAATGCGGTGATCTGGTCGACCGGGATGCCCTCGATGAGGTTGAGCACCACGGGCCGGGCGCCGTCGAGCCGCGGCAGAGCCCACGGCCAGAGGCCGAACGGTTCGCCGCCGAACCAGTCGGTCACCGCGATCGGTACAACTCCGAGGGCCAGCAGGTCGTCGGCATCGGTCAGCCCGGCGCTGACGACCCGCGTGGGCGGCGCCGGGATCCGCGTTTCGCCGAACGCGTGCCTGACAGTCACCGATCCGTCGTCGGCGACGCGGCCGGGCTCTGCTGATCGGCAGCCGACAGTTAATGCCGCGGCCCCCGCCGCCGTCACCCCGAGGAAACCCCGCCGGGACCACATGGGGCAGGTTTACTGGAGGGGCACCATGCCGACGGGTGGCCATACCGGCGGGGGCGGGGGCGCCGGGGCTGCAGGCGCCCCGGGTACCGCGCCCGGCGGGGTGAAGCCTTCGGGCAGGGTGCCCGGCGGCAGCATCGGCATCTGCTGCACCCCCATCGCATCGGCCGTCGCCGGATCCAGCTGTGACGGGTAGAGGGTCTCGTACAACTCGCTGGTATTCCGCATGTTCCACAGCTCACGAAGGAAGCTCATCTGGCCGGTGTTGTTGAAATCCGAATTTGGTACCGGAGCGATGTAGGGCGCGGTACCCGGCGGCGGCGGTGGCGCCGGGGCCGGGCCCGGGGCTGCGCCGGCTTCGGTGATCGGCGTATAGGTGAAGACCTGGTTGGGGGCCGGCGCAGGAGCCTGGCCCGGAGCGGCCGGCGCTGCGGCGGGGACCCCGGGGACGGGCGGTAGCAGTGGATCGCCGGGAATCGGCTGCGCCGCGGCCTGGCCGGCAGCGAACAACGCGCCACCGCCGATGATCGCGCCGGCGATGGCGATCCTCATCGGCCACGTGGGGGCCTTCGCTGTCGGGTTAGTTGCTGTTGGGGCCATAGTACGAAGGTTATCGGTTTGGGCGCGTGCACGTTACTCACGGGGTTCCGCAGACCCAAGAGTTCGGCGATGACGCCCGCCACAGAACGCGACTGCCGTAGCACAATCGCCTGATGAGCTGCTGCGAGCACATGGACCTCACCGCAGAGTTGGACACCGCGTTCACCGTCGACGCCGCACGGGTCACCTTCGGGCGCGGGTGTCTGCGGGAAGTAGGTGACCGCGCCCGGGCTCTGGGCATCACCCGGGCCGCATTGTTCTCCGATCCTGGCGTCTGCGATCTCGCCGTTTTCGACACTGCGGCGCGGTCGCTACGCCAAGCGGGCATCGACGTCATCCCGTACACCGGCGTTCGGGTGGAACCTACCGATAGATCATTCGCGGATGCGATAGCTTTCGCCTCGGAGGTGGAACCGGACGGTTATATCTCGGTAGGCGGCGGCTCGGTGATGGACACGGCCAAAGCGGCCAACCTCTATGCCAGCCATCCCGCCGGCTTCCTGGACTACGTCAACGCGCCCGTCGGAGCGGGTAAGCCGGTGCCGGGTCCCTTGCGGCCGCACATCGCTTGTCCCACCACGTCGGGGACGGGCAGTGAGGTGACCGGCATCGCGATCTTCGATCTGCTCGCCCTGTCGGCCAAGACCGGGATCGCCGCACCGGCACTCCGGCCGACCGAAGCGCTGGTCGACCCCGACAGCACCGACACGCTTCCCGCCGAGGTGGTGGCGTGTAGCGGCCTCGATGTGCTTTCGCACGCTCTGGAGTCCTACACCGCGCGACCTTTCAGCCGCCGCATGGTTTCGGAGCCACCGAGCGGGCGTCCGATGAGTCAGGGTGCCAACCCGTGGAGTGATCTCGGGAGCCGGGAAGCCCTGCGACTTCTCGGCCGGTACCTGACCCGTGCCGTGCACGACGCCGCCGATCGTGAGGCCCGCGAGCAGACCATGTGGGCGGCGACGCTGGCCGGCATCGCCTTCGGCAACGCCGGCGTGCACATTCCGCACGCGATGGCCTACGCGGTAGCCGGTCAGGTGCGCGAGTTCCACCCCGCCGGGTACCCGGGCACCGAACCGCTGGTTCCCCATGGGATGGCGGTTATTCTCAACGCACCGGCCAGTTTTCGGCTCACCGCGCATTCGGACCCGGTTCGGCACCTTGATGCGGCACGGCACCTCGGCGCCGACGTCGGCGGCGTTGCGGCCCACCGCGAAGCGGGTGACGTGCTGGCCGAGCACCTGATCGCAATCATGCGCGACGTGGGCATGCCCGGTGGTCTGGCGGCCATCGGTTACCGCAACGCCGATGCGTCGTCCCTTGCCGAAGGCTCCTGGGCCCAACAACGGCTGTTGAAGAATGCGCCGGTGGACGTCGATCGCGCGCTGCTGACCACCGCATTCGAGCATGCGCTGACCTACTGGTGAGCCGGCGGCCGGCTGGCACTCAGCCGAACTCCGCGCGGGATCGACGCGCTCGGGAGACAATCGATCCGATGACGCACACGTCGGCCGCCTCCGTCCCGGCGGCCGATGTCGTCGCCGCCCTGCGGCGCGCGGGCATCGCCGATATCGATGCATCGACACGGCGGCGCGCCGAATACTCCAGCGACGCCTCGCTCTATCGGGTGGTGCCCGAGGTGGTTGTCTTCCCACGGCATCCCGACGAGATCGGCGCGATCGTCGAAGTGGGCCGCGCTGAGCGGGTTCCGATCACTGCGCGGGGTGCGGGGACGTCGATCGCCGGGAATGCGGTGGGCCCCGGCATCGTGGTGGACTTCTCCCGCCATCTCAATCGGGTCGGGTCGATCGACCCGGAGTCGGCGACGGCGACCGTGCAGCCCGGGGTGATCCTGGACGACCTACAGCGGGCAGCCGCGCCGTACGGTCTGCGCTTCGGGCCGGATCCGTCCACCCACAGCCGCTGCACGATCGGCGGCATGATCGGCAACAATGCCTGTGGTTCGCGAGCTCTGGGATACGGGCGCACCGCCGACAACGTAGCCGGGCTGGAGTTCGTGTCGGGCACCGGTGAGTTGCTGCGCGCCGTCGGGCGGGTCGACCGCAAGAGTGCGCTCGCCTTCTCGAGACTGGACGATCTGGTGGCCTCGCGGCTCGGCGTGATCCGCACCGAGTTCGGCCGCTTCACCCGCCAGGTGTCCGGCTATTCGTTGGAGCACCTGCTGCCCGAGCGCGGCTTCGACGTGGCCAAAGCGTTCGTCGGGACCGAAGGCACCTGGGGCCTGGTGCGGCAGGCCACCGTGCAGCTGGTGCGCACGCCCGCCGTCACCCGGCTTCTGGTGGTGGGTTACCCCGACATGCCGGCCGCGGCGGACGCGGTCCCCGCCGTCCTTCCGTTCCATCCGGTCGCGGTGGAGGGCCTCGACGCCCGCATCGTCGATGTGGTGCGCACCCGCCGGGGCGCGGCTGCGGTGCCCGAGCTGCCCGCCGGGCAGGGCTGGCTGCTGATCGAGCTCTGCGGCGACGACCCGGCCGAGGTCGCCGCTCGCGCCGCCGCCACCCTCACCGCCGCGGGCGCCATGGCCGGATGGGTGGTCGGCGATGCCGCCGCCGCCGCAGCGCTGTGGAAGATACGCGAAGACGGCGCCGGCCTTGCCGCCAGGACGACCGAGCCCGCCGGGAAGTCCGGGTGGGAGGACGCCGCGGTCCCCCCCGAACATCTCGGAGACTACCTTCGGGAGTTCGAAGCGCTGCTGGTCGAGCGCGAACTGACCGGTGTGCCATACGGTCACTTCGGCGACGGCTGTATCCACATCCGGATCAACTTCGGGCTGAACCGCGCCGGCGGGCGGGCGGCATTCCGCGAATTCCTCATCGATGCTGCGAAACTTGTTGCCGGATACGGCGGTTCAATGTCCGGCGAGCACGGTGACGGGCGCGCCCGGGGCGAGCTGTTACCGCACATGTACTCCCCGGACGCGATCGACACGTTTGCCGCGGTTAAAGGCGTGTTCGATCCGGACGACATCCTCAACCCGGGCGTGATCGTCGCTGCGCGCCCACTGGACGCCGATCTGCGGGAAGTATCGGCCATGTCGATCACCACGGGTCTGGCGTTCGGCTACCGGCACGACAGCGGCGATTTCAGCACCGCCGTGCATCGTTGCACCGGCGTGGGGAAATGCCGCGTTCCCACCGGCCCCGGGGTCATGTGCCCCTCGTTTCGGGCGACCAGCGACGAGAAGGATTCGACCCGGGGGCGGGCTCGGGTGCTGCAAGAACTCGCCAATGGATCGATGGTGCGCGGTTGGCGTTCTCCGGAGATCCTGGAGTCGCTGGACCTGTGTCTGTCCTGCAAGGCCTGCTCGTCGGAGTGTCCGACCGGGGTGGACATGGCAATGTACAAGGCAGAGGCGCTCTTTCAGCGATATCGACGCCGCCCGAGACCGGCGTCCCACTACTCGCTGGGCTGGCTGCCGCGCTGGGCACGGATGGCATCTGTGGCGCCACGGGCCGTCAACCGGATGCTGACCGGACCGCTGGCGCCACTGGGCAAGCGGCTGGCCGGGGTCGACTCCCGCCGCGGTGTGCCGCCGTTCGCCGACCAAACCTTTCGCCGCTGGTTCGCCGGGCACCCCGGGGTGCAGGGCGATCCGGTGCTGCTCTGGGTGGATACCTTCACCGACTTCTTCACTCCGGAAGTCGGCATCGCCGCGGTGAGCGTCCTGGAACGGGCCGGGTACTCGGTGCGGATTCCCGAGCGCCGGATGTGTTGCGGGTTGACCTGGATCTCCACCGGACAACTCGGCACCGCCCGAAGGATTCTGGAACACAGCGTCACAACCCTGGCCGCGACAGCCCAGGCCGGTATCCCCATCATCGGGCTGGAACCGTCCTGCACCGCCGTGTTCCGCAGTGACGCGGTCGAGTTGATGGCAGACCGAAAGGCCGCCGTGCGGAATGCCGTCCAGGTTTCGGCGTCCATCCGGACGCTGGCCGAACTCCTTGCCGAGACGGACGGCTGGGAGCCGCCGGACAGGTCGTATCTCAGCGCAGTGGTTCAGCCGCATTGCCACCACCGCGCGGTCATGGGATTCGACACAGATCTCGACCTCCTCGGCCGTGCCGGTGTCGTGACGCGAGTCGTTTCGGGCTGCTGCGGCCTGGCCGGCAATTTCGGAGCCGAGCGCGGTCACTACGACGTCAGCGTGGCCGTCGCGGAAAACGACCTGCTACCCGCAGTCCGGGGCAGCGCCGGAGCCCCGGTCCTCGCCGACGGGTTCTCCTGCCGCACCCAGCTTCTCGACCTCACCGGTCGCACCGGGCTCCATCTTGCCCAGGTGCTGGCGGACTCCGGGCCGCACCGGGGCGCTGATGGCCGCCACCGGTGACGAGCGGCTATCGCCGTCAATCGTCATCGGGGACACCTCGCTCTCGTCTAGGCTTCGGCCTTGTCGGGTGGCACGCGCGAGCGCTGGAGGCCGCAGATGGGCAGGGTGGACACATGAGGATGGACGCGCAGACGGGCGTGCGGGTGAGCGTTCTGGCAATCGCTGGGGGGATCAGCGCGCTGGCGGTAGGGCTGGCCGGCCCTGCCGCTGCGAATCCGGCCAATGATCCGTGCCAACTGGCGATCAACTTTTTGTGCCAGCTCGTTCCGGTGGCACCGGACCTCGATGACAGCATCGACCTCACCCAGCAGCCGGGAACCATCGCCGGCGAACCGGTACCGCAGATGCCGGCCGCGCCGGTATCCGATTACGGCCCGCCGGCCCCCATCTGCGCCGACGGCTGTATCTGACACCTCGGTTCTGACACTCCTGCTGGATGCCGGCACCGGCCATCGGTGCCTCGTGCGGATTAGGATCGCAGCGATGGGCGCGCCGGTGAAGGTTCGAATCCTCGGCGTCGGCATGGGCCCGCAGCACGTCACGCCCGAGGTCGCGGCCGCGCTGAGTTCCGCCGACTATGTCTTGGCCGCCGAGAAGTCCGACGACGACCAGCTGCTCGCGCTGCGTCGCCGGATCGTGCAGCTGTACCCGGGACCGAACGGTCCGCTCGAGATCGTCACCGTGCCGGATCCCCAGCGGGACAGGTCCGGCGTGCTGAGCGCAGCCCGTTATCGGACCGCGGTGACCGACTGGCACCGAGCCCGTGCGACCGCCTTTGCGACCGTACTGAGGGAGCGAGCAGGCACCGCGGCGTTCCTGGTGTGGGGCGACCCCTCGCTGTACGACTCGACCATCCGGATCGTCGTGCGGATCCGCGAACTCTTGAGGCTCAGTTCGCTGGACCTGGAGTTCGATGTGCTGCCCGGAGTCAGCGCGCCGCAGTTGCTGGCCGCCCGGCACCGGATCGTGCTGCACGAGGTCGGCCGTGCGGTCCACCTCACCACCGGCCGGCGGCTGCAGGAAGCGGTGGCCGCCGGCTTGGACAACATCGTCGTCATGCTCAATCCACCCACCGATCAGGTCGACTTCGCCGGTCTCGATGATTGGACGATGTGGTGGGGCGCCAACCTCGGAGCCACCGGGGAACGCCTGATCGCCGGGCGTGTGGGTGACGTCCTGCCCGCCGTCGCCGAGGCCCGCGCGGAGGCCGCGGCGCACGATGGTTGGGTGATGGACGTCTTCCTGGTCCGGAGGACCTGATGCCCGGCCTGCTGGTTGCCGGCACCACCAGCGATGCCGGCAAGAGCGTGATCGTTACCGGCCTGTGCCGGGCGTTGGCCCGTCGCGGGGTGAAGGTGGCGCCGTACAAGGCGCAGAACATGTCGAACAATTCGATGGTCTGCGCGGGACCCGACGGCGTCGGGGTGGAGATCGGGCGCGCCCAGTGGGTGCAGGCGCAGGCCGCGCGGGTGACGCCGGAGGCGGCGATGAACCCGGTCCTACTCAAACCCGGCGGCGATCGGCGCAGCCACGTGGTGTTGATGGGCAGACCGTGGGGAGAGGTGGCTTCGACGGACTGGCTGCGGGGCAGACGCGCCCTGGCGACGGCCGCACACGCCGCCTACGACGATCTGTCCTCGCGCTACGACGTAGTCGTCGCCGAGGGCGCCGGGAGTCCGGCCGAGATCAACTTGCGTGCAGGCGATTACGTCAACCTCGGGCTGGCCAGGCATGCGGGCCTGCCGACGATACTGGTGGGTGACATCGACCGCGGCGGGGTCTTCGCGGCTTTCTTCGGCACCGTGGCGCTGCTGTCGCCGCCGGATCAGGCGCTGATCGCGGGATTCGTGGTCAACAAATTTCGCGGCGAGGAGGACCTGCTTGCGCCGGGGCTGCGTGACCTGGAACGGATCACCGGCAGACGGGTGTACGGCACGATGTCCTGGCACCCCGACATCTGGCTGGACTCCGAGGACGCCCTGGACTTGTCCGGTCGAGCCTCGGCGCGCGGCGGCGCGCGGCGGGTCGCGGTGATACGGCTGCCGCGCATCAGTAACTTCACCGACCTCGACGCACTCGGCATCGAACCGGACATCGATGTCGTGTTCGCTTCTCGTCCGGCGGATTTAGCCGATGCGGATCTCGTGGTGCTGCCCGGAAGCCGCGCGACCATCGCCGACCTGGCCTGGCTGCGGTCGCGCGGGCTCGACCGCGCCGTGACCGACCACGCCGCCGCCGGGAAGCCCGTCCTCGGCATCTGCGGCGGCTTCCAGATGCTAGGCCACACGGTCCGCGACCCGGCCGGCATCGAGGGACCGCCCGCGGAGGTGGCGGGCCTGGGACTGCTCGACGTCGAGACGAACTTCGTGGCCGCCAAAACACTCCGGTTGCGCGACGGACAGTGGCTCGGCGAACCCGCCGCCGGCTATGAGATCCACCACGGCCAGGTTGCGTGCGGAGCAGAAGCGTGGGACTTCCCGGGTGGAATGCGGGCTGACATGATCTTCGGAACCATGTGGCACGGCGTCTTCGAAAGCGACCCGCTGCGAAGCCGATTCCTGCTCGAGGCCCTCGGGCTGCGACCCTCCGGAGTCTCGTTCTCCACCGCCCGGGAGCAACGCCTGGACCTGCTGGGCGACCTGGTCGAAACCCACCTTGCGGTCGATGCACTGATCGCCCTGATCACCAATGGCCCGTCGACCGACCTGCCGTTCCTGCCGCCGGGATCGCCCTGATGCGGGTATTGATACTCGGGGGCACCGCGGAGGCCCGACTGCTGGCCCACGAACTGACCACCGTCGACGTCGAGGTGACCACATCGTTGGCTGGGCGGGTCGCCGATCCGCGACTGCCGGTCGGCAGGGTGCGTATCGGCGGCTTCGGTGGGTTGGCCGGGCTGCGGTCGGCGCTGGCCGACTACCACGCGGTCATCGATGCGACACATCCCTTCGCCCAAAATATTTCGGCAAATGCCGTTGCCGCGTGCACAGATCCGGAGACCATGCGGCCGTTGATACGGCTGGTACGGCCGGGGTGGGCCGATCAATCGCACGAATCCTGGCGGTGGGTGGACTCGCACCAGGAAGCCGCGGCGGCCGCCGCGCGGTTGGGGTCGCGGCCCTTCCTGACCGTCGGTCGTCAGGAACTTGCCCGGTTCGTCCCGGCGTTGGGGGAGCGGGCTGTGCTCGCGCGCGTCGTCGATCCACCCGAGATCGAGCTTCCGACGGCATGGCGGCTGGTGCGCAGCCGCGGCCCGTACACCCTGGCCGGCGAGTCGGCGCTGATGGTTTCGCACCGCGTCGACGTGCTGGTCACCAAGGACTCGGGCGGCGAGTACACCTGGGCGAAAATGGTTGCCGCCGAACAGCATCGGGTGCCGGTCGTGGTGGTGCGGCGTCCGGCCTCCGCGTCCGGAGTCCGGACGGTGCACAGCGTGACCGAAGCAGTGGAGTGGGTCCAAACCCTCAGTAGGATGTCGAGGTGAGAATCCTGGTCACCGGCGGGGTCCGGTCCGGTAAGTCTGGCCACGCCGTGTCTCTGCTGAGTGCCGCTGAAGCGGTGACCTTCATCGCGCCGGGCCGGCCCGCCGACGGCAGCGACCCGGACTGGGACGCGCGGGTGGCCCGTCACCGTGCCGACCGGCCCACACATTGGACGACCGTGGAGACCGCCGAAGTCGCCGAATCATTGACCGCCGTGGACGGGGGTGCGGTGCTGCTCGACTGCCTAGGCACCTGGCTGACGGCACATCTGGACAGCGGCCGGCTCTGGGAGAAACACTATCGCGATATGCATTCAGCGGTGACCGAGCACACCGACATCCTGTGTGAATCTCTCTCCGTGACAAAGGATTGCGTCGTCGTCACCAACGAAGTCGGTTTGGGCGTGGTGCCCGAACACCGGTCCGGAATGGTCTTTCGCGACCTGCTGGGAATCGTCAATCAGCGGGTCGCATCGGTGTGCGACGAGGTGCATCTGGTGATCGCCGGCCGGGTTCTGCAGATTTGACATCACCGGGCACCGTAGTGCTCCTCGTGCAGCACGCTGGCAAGCGGTGACCGCCGCCGCCAGCCGTGCCGCTCCAGGTCGGGAATGTTGGGCAGTTCACCGACCGGACCGACGCAGAGCCAGGCGACCGGACGCACACGGGCGGGCATCGCTACGAGTTCCTGGAGGAAGTCCTCTCGGTAGAAAGACACCCATCCGACCCCGAGGCCCTCCGCCGTCGCTGCAAGCCAAAGGTTCTGGATCGCGCAGACCACTGAATACAGCCCGGCATCGGGGATGGCGTGACGGCCCAGAATCTCAGGCCCGCCGCGGGTCGGGTCGTAGCCCACCACGATCCCGAGCCCGGATTCGCAGATACCCTCGATCTTGATCCGTTCGAAGGTCTGCGCGCGCTCACCGGCGAGTGTTGCGCCGAACCGCGCTCTCTCGCAATGGACATGGTCGCGAAACATCCGCAGTGTCTGCGGTGACCGCACCAGGACGAAGTCCCAGGGCTGCGACATGCCGACCGACGGGGCGGCGTGAGCGGCCAGCAGAATCCGTTCCAGGACTTCCGGGGCTACGGGCTCGCCGGTGAACTCGGCGCGGGTGTCGCGGCGGCGGTTGACGACGTCGTAGAAGCCGAGGGTGGGAGTCACGAATCCGCCCGGGGCCCGGAACGATCGCGCGCCGGATGGTAGAGGTGACTCTGCCCGGCGGCGGGGTCCGGCTCCTGGCCGAGCGCCCTACCGACCAGGATGACCGCCGCGCTGCGCAGCCCCGCGGACTCCACCGCCTCGGCGATGCCGGCCACGGTCCCGCGCAGTACCCGTTCCTCGGGTTGGGAGGCCCGATAGACCACGACCACCGGACAGTCCGGCCCGTACTCGAGCATCAGCTGGGCCATCAGCTGGCGGGTCCGGGTGATGGCCAGATGCAATACCAGGGTCGAACGGGTCGCCGCGAATGCCTTCAGCGACTCCGACTCCGGCATGGCGGTTGAGCGCTGCCAGGTGCGGGTCAGCACCACCGACTGTGCGATCAGCGGAACGGTCAGTTCGCGGCCCACCCGTGCAGCTGCCGCGGCGTAGGCCGGAACCCCGGGTGTGACGGCCCACGGCACACCGGCGGCATCGAGGCGCTGGGTCTGTTCGGCCATCGCGGAGTACAGCGAAGGGTCTCCGGAGACCAGCCGCACGATCCTGCGCCCGGCCCGGTAGCCGCTGATCAGGTGCTCGAGGATCGATTCCAGGTCAAGAGGCCCGGTGTCGATCAGTTCGGCGTTCGCCGAGCAGTGCGCAAGAACCTCTTCGTCGAGGTAGCTTCCGGGGTACAGGACGGTATCCGCCTCGCGCAGCATCCGGGCGGCACGCACGGTGAGCAGATCTGCGGCACCGGGACCGGCGCCGACGAACTGCACAATGCGGTCGTCCATCGGTCCGCAGTGTAACCGCGGTCAGCCGCCGATCAGGGACTCCAGCGGCGCGCGGGCGAAGTACACCAGGAATCCGGCCGCCACTACCCACAGCAACGGGCTGATTTCATGCGCTTTCCCGGAAGCGGTTCGCAGCGCCACCCACGCGATGAAGCCCACCCCGATCCCGTTGGCGATCGAGTAGCTGAACGGCATCACCGTCACCGTCAATATGACCGGAAGCGTCACCGAGAACTCCGAGAAGTCGATGTGGCGCAGGTGCGCGGCCATCATCGCGCCGACGACGACCAGTGCGGCGGCGGCGACTTCGCTCGGCACTATTGATGCCAGTGGAGCGACGAACATGGCGGCCAGGAACAGCGCGCCGGTGACCAGGTTGGCCAGCCCGGTACGGGCGCCCTCCTCGATGCCGGCACCGGATTCGATGAAGACGGTATTGGACGACGACGATGTAGCTCCGCCGACTACCGCACCGGCACCTTCCACGATCAGTGCAGAGCGCAGCCGCGGAAAGGTTCCCGCGGCATCGGCGAGGCCGGCTTCACGGGACAGCCCGGTCATCGTCCCCATCGCGTCGAAGAAGTTGGCGAAAACTAGGGTGAAAACCAACATCACGGCGGCAAGCACGCCGATCCGGCTGAAGCTGTTGAGATTGAAGTCCCCGACCAGGGAGAGATCCGGTATCGCGAACGGGGCCTCCGTCATGCTCGGCACCGACAAACTCCATCCGCCGGGTCGCTCCTGCGCCGAACCGAGGTGCCAGATCGCTTCGATCACGACCGCGGCGAGCGTGCCGGCGACCAGGCCGATCAGAATTCCGCCGCGAACTCGCTTGGCCACCAGCGTGCCGGTCAGCAGCAAGGTGAGGACGAAGACCAGGGTGGGCACTGTGGTGATCGAGCCCGCGCCGTCGTCGCCAAGGCCGACGGGTGGTGATGCCACACCGGTCGATCCGACGAAACCCGCGTCCACCAAGCCGACGAGCAGGATGAACAGTCCGATGCCTGCGGTGATCGCCAGCTTGAGTTGCATCGGCACCGCATCAAAAATCATGCGGCGCAACCCGGTTACCGCAAGCAGCACGATGATGAGCCCGTTGATCACGACCAGGCCCATCGCCTCGGCCCAGGTCAGCGATCCGACAACGGTGGTCGCCAGGAATGAGTTAATGCCCATGCCCGCGGCGAACGCAAAAGGTAGCCGCGCGATCAGGCCGAACAGGATGGTCATGACTCCGGCGGCCAACGAGGTTGTCGCCGAGACTTGGGCGAAGGTCAGCTGGCGTCCTTCGACATCCGCGGCGCCGGACAAGATGATCGGATTCAGCACCAGGATGTACGCCAGCGCGATGAACGTGACTACGCCGCCGCGTATCTCCGAAGCGATTGTGGAGTTGCGGGCCGAGATCTCGAAGAAGCGGTCCACGGGACTCGATCAGCCGGGGATTCCGGTGGCCACCCGGGGCGCTTCCTTGGTGGACATGCCGAACATCAACTCGGCCACCCTGGCCCGGTGCTGCTCGGCTGTGCCCAGCAGCGCGGCGTCGGTGTAGGCCCTTTTGCAGTACAGGTGGGCCTGATGTTCCCAGGTGAATCCAATCCCGCCGTGTACCTGAATCGCATCAGTCGCCAGCCGGACGAAGGCTTCCGAACACGTTGCCTGGGCGATACTGACGGCCAACGCCGGATCGTCGGTGCCGGCAGCCAATGCCCAAATCGCGTGGTAGGCAGTCGATCGCGCATGCTCTACAGCGACCAGCGCGTCGGCGAGGCGATGCTTGACGGCTTGAAACGATCCGATCGGTCTGCCGAACTGCAACCGGTTCTTCGCATACTCGACGGACAGGTCGAGCAGATGCCTTGCAGCCCCGACCTGTTCGACGGCCAACAATGCGGAGCCAACTCGCAATGCATGGGTGATGACCCGGTCGGCCTCGTCACCTTCTGCGATGAGACGTGCCGGTGCATCGGCCAGTTCCACGTTGGCCTGCGGTCGGGTCAGGTCCAATGTCGTCAACGAAACGCATTCGACCCCAGGGCTGTCGGTTTCCACTGCAAAGAGACCGATGCCTTCCGGGCCGTTGGCCGCGACCAGCAGGATATCGGCAGCAACGGCATCAACCACCCGTGAAAGGGTGCCCGTCAGTAGCCAACCATGTTGTCCTGAAACAGCTTTCACGACGACTGCGGCTGTGTCGAAATCGCCGGCCACGTCGCTGACGGCCATCGCTGCAGTGCGGGTACCCGCGATCAGTGCGTCCAACGTCTCTCCCCCCGCCGAGGCGGCGACGAGCGCGGGAACGGCCAGATATACGGTGCCGAACAGTGGTCCGCAGGCGAGCGCGTCGCCCAACTCCTCGACCGCGACAGCCTGGTCGATCAGGGTTCCACCGACCCCGCCGAGTGTCTCGGGAACGGCCAATCCCAACACTCCCAGTTCGGTTCCCAAACGCGTCCAGACTTTCGCGTCAAACGGCGGGTCCGACTCCATCCAGCGGCGCAGTGAGCTCTCATCGGCGTTCTGCGTGCAGAATTCCCGTACGGCCGCGCGTAATTGGCGCTGCTCGTCGGTGAAGAAAAATTCAGGCTGATCCGCAAGCTCTCCAGCCATGTTGTCGGGCTGATCCGCAAGCTCCTCAGCCATGTTGTCGGGCTGATCCGCAAGCTCCTCAGCCATGTTGTCGGGCTGATCCGCAAGCTCCTCAGCCCTGTCGTTAGGCTGATCCGCAAGCTCCTCAGCCACGCGGCACCTCCTTCCATGGCATCCCGGCGTCGGCGCGTAGATCGCCGGGCAGCCCGAGCACCCGCTCGGCCAGGATGTTACGCATCACCTCGGAGGTGCCGCCCTCGATTGTGTTGGCCCGGCTGCGCAGGAACCGTTGCTGGATCGGGCCCCGCCAGTCCTCGGCCTTTCGGTCCGGACCTTGGCCGGGTGCCGGGTAGGCGTCGTACAAGATCCCTTCCGGCCCGAGGAGGTCCATGCAGAACTCGTAGACGTGCTGGTTGAGCTCGGCCCCGACCAGCTTGCCGATCGAGCCCTCCGGTCCGGGCCCACCGACCGTCGCAGTCGCCCGGGAGCGCTCTGCGGTGAGTCGCTGCGCCTCGGCGCGCAGCCAGAGCTTGGTGAGGCGGTCCCGCAGCACGGGTGTGTGCAGATCCGGACGCGACGCCCACAGCGCCACCGCATCGCCGATGGTCCCGGCGCCGCGCTTGCTGCCGCTGGCGCCCAGTGCACTGCGTTCGTTCATCAGGGTGGTCATCGCGACCCGCCACCCGTCACCGACTGCGCCCAACCTGTAAGCGTCGGGAATGCGGGCATCGGTGATGTAGACCTCGTTGAATTCGGCATGTCCGGTCAACTGCCGCAATGGACGGGTCTCCACCCCGGCGGCGTGC
Organism: Mycolicibacterium sp.; assembly: GCA_050175175.1. Taxonomy (GTDB): domain Bacteria; phylum Actinomycetota; class Actinomycetes; order Mycobacteriales; family Mycobacteriaceae; genus Mycobacterium. The sequence goes on from JBFXJE010000015.1 coordinate 129,239, forward strand.
ATATCCAGAACGAAATAGGTCAGGCCGCGGTGTTTGGGTAGGTCTGGGTCGGTACGGGCCAACAACAGCCCCCACCGCGCGCGGTGGGCGAGGCTGGTCCACACCTTCTGCCCGTTCACGATCCAGCCGTCGCCGTCCTCAACCGCCGAGGTTGCCAGGCCCGCCAAATCGGATCCCGCGCCGGGTTCGGAGAACAGCTGACACCAGATCTCTTCGGTCGTCGCCAGCGGGCGCAGCAGTCTGGTTCGGACTTCGTCGGTCTGGGCGTGTTCGCGGACCGTTGGGGCGGCCATGCCGTAGCCCATCGGATTCAGGGCCAGCGGCACCGGTCCGCCTGCGTCCTGCAGGATGCGGTCGGCAACGGCCTGCAGTCCGCGGGACACGCCGAGGCCCCCGAGACCTTCCGGGAAATGCACCCACGACAGTCCGGCGTCGAAGCAGGCCCCGAGGAACTGCGGGATGGGCACCGAGCCCGGATCGTGTTCGGCGATGATGCGGCGGGCAGCCGCGGTCACGCGGTCGGTGTCGGAAGTAGCGCTCATGGGGCCACAGTAGAGCGTGGCGGGTCAGCAGATGAGCAACCGGGTGCTCTGCAGCGAATGATCAGCCGGCGGGCAGCGCGAGGTGCCCTGCGACCGACCTATGACGGCGATGGAGTAGGTATCGGAGCCACCGAACATCGATTAACACAGTGATCCTTTACGCGGTTTTGGTGAGAAGTGGGAGTAGCTGCCGGCGGGCGACCATGGCCTCGGCGAAATGATTGAGCGCTTCCGGAACCGAGCCGCATGCGGCGTACTCGATCCCGGCGTCCTGCAGAGCCAGCTCGACCGGGCGACTGGCGACCAGCGACCAGTCCACGCCGGTCGCCGTGCAGGCGTCGTCGACGGTGAACAGCAGCGAGATGGCTTCCCGGCTAAGGGAAGTCACACCGCTGACATCCAGCACGAAGGGCTTCTCCGCGAGGATGAAGCGACGGGCATGCCGGGCGACCCGATCGACGTTGGTGTCGTCGAGGATGCCTTTGATGGTCACCACAGTAGCCAATTGGCGGCAGTGCGCGCGGACGTCGGCGCCACCGCAGTCGAACGTGGGATTGCCGTACATTGCAACCTCCTTCGATCCGTGCCCCGACGCGCCCTGGATGGGCGTTACTCCAGTGAAGGTAGTGAACCAACATAAGGCACTGGGGAGTAACTACTAATACTTTGCTAAGAACTGGTTTTAACCGGCGCAGCAAACTCGTCGGTAACTTGATTCAGGCCCGGTGTGGTGGCCGCGAGCCAGCCCGAGCGGTCCACGGACTGTAATCGGCCAGCAGGCCCTCCTGCGGCGGTCGAAGGTCCTCGGCCACGTGCCGGAGGTTGATGCGAACCCGGTACCAAACGGAGCTCGGCCCGCGCATCCCGTCGATCAGCACGTCCGGCGGTTCCAGCTGTGCGGCGGCCGCGGGGTATTTCTCCCGCCACGTCGCCAGGGCCGCCATCGCTTCATCCCTGGTCTTGGTCCGGGCGATCTCGATGAGGGGCATGGTGCCCCGGCGCGCGCCCCGGGGCGCTTTCTCGGCCGGGCCCAACCGGTCCGCGAGCTCAAGCAATGAATTCAGTTCACCTGGCGAATCGTCGATCCCTTCCCACGGATCGCCGAGCCTTGCCAAGCGCTGCGGAACCGTGGCGACCGTGAAGCCCTCGGGCCGGCAGTCGGCGACTTCATCCCAGAACAGCGGCGTCGATACCCGTGCATCGGGTGTGGCCCGTACCGAATACGCCGACGCCACGGTGCGATCCTTGGCGTTCTGGTTGAAGTCGACGAAGACGCCGTGGCGTTCCTCCTTCCACCACCGGGCGGTCGCCGATTCCGGCGCGCGGCGCTCGACCTCGCGGGCCACCGCTTCGGCGGCCAGTCGCAGCGCACCGAAGGACCAGCGACGGTGAATGCGCGCGTAGATGTGGAATCCTCGCGAGCCCGAGGTCTTGGGCCAGGCCACCAGTCCGTGATCGGACAGCACTTCGCTGGCGACGAATGCGACGTCGACGATCTGCTGCCACCCCACCCCGGGCATCGGGTCCAGATCGACGCGAAGTTCGTCGGGGTGCTCGAGGTCGTCGGCGCGCACCGGATGGGGGTTGAGGTCGACGCAGCCCAGATTCACCGCCCAGATCAGTCCGGCGGCGTCGTGCAGTACGGCCTCCTTCGCCGAGGTGCCGGAGGCGTAGCGGAGTTCGGCCACGTCGACGAAGTCCGGACGGTTCCCCGGAGCGCGTTTTTGAAAGACCGCTTCCTGACGAATTCCGTTGACGAAACGCTTCAGGATCATCGGACGGTCCCGAACGCCGCGCAGCGCGCCGTCGGCGACCGCGGCGTAGTAGCGCATCAGGTCCAGCTTGGTGAGCCCGGCGCCGTCGAACCCGATGTCGTCGAACATCACCTTGTCCGGATTGGTGATCCGCACCTGCTGCCCGCCGACTGCCAGGTACTCGGGGGAAGGCACAAACTCCATCGTAGGTTCGCTCACCCCGTCGCTCGGCGACTGTTCGGTGACTGCGGGGTCGCTTGTCACATATTGTTGACGGATGTCAAAGCTCAGCGATCTTCCGTTGCAGGCTGTCGCCAAGGTCCAGGCATCCCTCGGTCAATACTTCGAGCGGGGTTCGGCCGAGTTGCACTACGCCCGCAAGATGTTCGAGGCTGGCGCACTCAAGCTGGAACCGCCACAGGACGTCGCCGCCTTCATCGCCGATCTCCGCCGCTGGGGGGAGATTGGCATGATCCCCGCGCTGAACGCCCGCCGATACCCGAATCGCGCCGCGGTGATCGACGACGACGGCGAGATGACATTCCGGGAACTCAACGACGCCGCCAACGCGGTGGCCAATGCGCTGCTCGCCAAGGGAGTCAGGGGCGGTGACGGGGTCGCCATCCTGGCCCGCAACCACCGGTGGTTCTTGGTGGCGGTGTTCGGCGCGGCCCGCGTGGGTGCCCGCATCATCATGCTCAACAGTGAGTTCTCCGGCCCACAGATCAAGGAGGTCTCCGAGCGCGAAGGCAGCAAACTCATCATCTACGACGACGAGTATGCCGCCGCCGTCGCCCACGCCGACCCTGAACTCGGTATGTTGCGCGCGCTCGGGGTGAACCCCGATTCAGATCAGTTGTCCGGAAGCACCGACGAGACCCTGGCCGACCTGATCGCCCGGTCCGACGGCAACCCGCCGCCCAAGGTGACCAAGCACTCCTCGATCATCATCCTGACCAGCGGCACCACCGGAACGCCCAAAGGTGCCAACCGAAGCGCGCCACCTTCGCTGGCGCCCATCGGAGGTGTGCTGTCGTCGGTGCCGTTCAAAGCCGCGGAGGTGACCTCGCTGCCGGCCCCGATGTTCCACGCGTTGGGCTTCCTGCACGCGACCATCGCGATGTTGCTGGGTTCGACACTGGTGTTGCGCCGCCGGTTCAAGCCGGCCACCGTGCTGTCCGACATCGAGAGGCACCGCGCCACAGCGATGGTCGTGGTTCCGGTGATGTTGTCACGGTTGCTCGACGAACTCGACAAGACCACGCCCAAACCGGACCTGTCCTCGCTGCGCATCGTGTTCGTGTCGGGTTCGCAGCTGGGCGCCGAATTGGCCACCAGGGCGCTGAAGGACCTGGGCCCGGTGATCTACAACCTGTACGGTTCCACCGAGGTCGCATTCGCGAGTATCGCCGGACCGCAGCATCTTTCGATCAATCCGGCAACGGTGGGGCCGGTGGTCAAGGGGATGAAGGTCAAAATTCTCGACGATAACGGCAACGAGGTGCCGCGGGGTCAGGTCGGCCGGATCTTCGTCGGGAACTTCTTTCCGTTCGAGGGCTACACCGGCGGCGGCGGCAAGCAGATCATCGACGGCCTGTTGTCCTCGGGCGACGTCGGCTACTTCGACGAAAACGACCTGCTCTACGTCAGCGGCCGTGACGACGAGATGATCGTCTCGGGCGGCGAGAACGTCTTTCCCGCCGAGGTCGAGGATCTGGTCAGCGGCCACCCCGGCGTCATCGAGGCGACCGCGCTCGGCGTCGAGGACAAAGAGTGGGGCGCCCGGCTCCGGTGCTTCGTGGTGAAGGCCGAGGGCTCCGACGTCGATGAGGACACCATCAAGGCCTATGTGAAGGACAACCTGGCCCGCTACAAGGTGCCGCGCGAGGTGATCTTCCTCGACGAGCTGCCCCGGAATCCCACCGGCAAGATCCTCAAACGTCAATTGCGCGAGATGGACGTGGACTGACTACTCGACACCGCCGACCAGGTAGGCCGACCCGGGTATCGCCAGGGCGAACAGCATCATCAGCAGCAGCAGCCACCCGGCTCCCTGCCAGGCAACCCAGCCGCCCTCGGCTTTCCATTCCCGGTAGGTCTTGACGAGCGCCCCGACGCCGCCGAGGAACAGGAAGACCGGCACGAGTACCGCGCTGAACACCGAGGTCCGGTCGCCGAACGCATAGAACGCGAACGCGACCCCCGCCAGCGCGACCACCACCAGCGTGTACGTGGCGGCAGCCCGGAACGAGCCCGGGCGGTCGAAGCGCTTCTCTACATCGTTGGTCATGACTCAGGGGTTCCCCGCCTCCGCGGGCGGCAATCCTTCGCGTAGGCACTCCCGTGCTACGGATCGCGGGGAAGGCCGAGCAGTCGTTCGGCGATGATGTTCAGTTGCACCTCGGACGTTCCGCCGTAGATGGTGGTGGCACGGCTGGCGAGCAGGTACTCGGCCCAGCGACCACATGGTTGCTCGCGGTCACCGATGACCGCGTCGGTGCCGAACGAGGACACCGCGAATTCGGCGTAGCCCTGGCCGGTCCGCATGGACAGCAGTTTCGATATCGCCGCGGCAGGCATCGGATCCCCGCCGGCCAGAGTGAGCAGGGTGGACCTCATGTTGAGGACTTTGGCGGCGTGACCTTCGGCGATCAGCACGCCCGCATGGTTCTGCGCGATCTGGTCGAACTGCCCGTCCCGCAGGAACTCCACGAACCTGTCCAGGCTGGGCAGGAACGGCGGCTCACTGCTGCCTATCGAAACCCGTTCGGCGGTAAGCGTGTTGCGGCTCACCTCCCATCCACGATCGATGTCGCCGAGTACATGGGCGTCGGGCACGAACACGTCGTCGAGGTAGACGGTGTTGAACATCGCGTTGCCGGTCAGCTCGCGCAGTGGCTTGACTTCCACTCCGGCACTTGACATGTCGACCAGGAAGTAAGTGATGCCATTGTGCTTCGGCGCCGAGGGATCGGTTCTCGCCAGCAGCGCGCCCCACTGCGAGTACTGGGCGCCCGTCGTCCAGATCTTCTGGCCGGTGATGCGCCATCCGCCCTCCACCTTGGTGGCCTTGGTGGAAAGGCTTGCCAGGTCGGAACCCGCGCCGGGCTCGGAGAACAGCTGACACCAGATGAGCTCACCGCGAAACGTCGGCGGTAGGAAGCGCTCCTTCTGCTCGTCGGTTCCGAACGCCACGATCGACGGGATGATCCAGGCGGCGATCCCCATCGGGGGCCGCCGCACCCGCCCGGCGGAGAACTCCTGGGCGATGATGATCTGCTCGACCGGGCTGGACGCGCGTCCCCACGGAACCGGCAGATGCGGCTGCACCCAACCCCCCTCCGCGATTGCCGCGTTGCGACTTTCGCGCGGGATGGCTTTCAGGGCAGCGACTTCGGCGCGGACCTCGGCCCGTAGCTTCTCGGTCTCGGGGTCGAGGTCGATGTTCAGTTCGCGCATACCGGTGGTGGTCGCCAGGTCGACGACCCGCTGCGGATAGTCGGCGGCGCGACCGAAGCTCGCGACCAGCAGGAGCGCGCGGCGGTAGTAGATGTTGGTGTCGTGTTCCCAGGTGAATCCGATGCCGCCGTGCACCTGGATGCAGTCCTGTGTGCAGTGTTGCACGGCTGCCGGCGCCAGCGTGGCGGCGACCGCGGCCGCGAACTCGAAAGCACTTTCAGGGACTTTGCGCGCCTCGCGTATCTCGTCCAAGGCACGGGCCGCGTCCCAGACGGCTGCGGTGGCCCGCTCGGTCGCGGCGATCATGCCCGCACACTTGTGTTTGATTGCCTGGAACTGGCCGATCGGCCGGCCGAATTGCTCGCGAATCTTGGCGTAGGCAGCCGCGGTGTCGGTGGCCCAGCGGGCGACGCCGATCGCCTCCGCGGACAACAGCGTGGATATGAGGGCTCGTGCCCGTGCGGGGCTGAGGGTGGACAACACCCGATCACCGGCCACCTCAACCGCGTTGGCACGGACGTGTGCGATCGGCCGCAACGGGTCGACGCTCGCGACCGGCTCGATCTCGAGCCGGTCGGCATCCAAGACGACCCACGTGTCGCCCGACGTTCCGTCGCCGAGGCCGGCCACCGGTAACACCAATACCGATGCCTGTGCCGCGGCAGGAACGGCACGGACCTCGCCACGGATCACCAACCCATCGCCGTGCCGGGTCGCCGTCAACCCCGAATCGAGCGCGTATGCGGCAATGACCTCCCCGGACGCCAAGCCGGCGAGAACGGCCGCGTCCTGATCGTGGGCGGATATCAATGCGCTGGCGATGGCCGACGGTACGAACGGTCCGGGAACGGCGCCGTACCCGAACTCGGCCACCACGATGGCCAGTTCGAGGATGCCGAAGCCCTGACCGCCAACCGACTCGGAAAGGTGAACACCGGTCAGTCCCTGCTCGGCGGCGGCCTTCCAGAACGGCGGGGGGTTGGGCAGCGGCTTCTCCAAGGCTGCGTGCAGCACCTCGGACGGCGCCACCCGCGCCACTAGCGACCGCACCGAATCGGCCAGGTCGGTGTGCTCGTCATTGATCGCGATGGGCATCGTCGCCTCCGTGGGGGGCTGGCTAACCGGTTGGTTGGGATCGAGACTACCCGGGCACCTGGTTTACCAGGTTGGCGAGGTCCCGCCCATCTCGCAACCGAGCGCAGTTGTCCATGGCTAATTCCAGGTAGCGCCGCATGGTGTCGGCGGTGTACCAGCTCACGTGCGGGGTGAGCACCACGTTGTCCAGTTCGAGCAGCGGATTATCCGGCGGCACCGGTTCTACGGCGAAGACGTCGAGACCCGCGGCGGCCAGCCGGCCGGACCGTAGCGCCTCGACCAGTGCGGCTTCGTCCACGATCGGGCCGCGCGAGGTGTTGATCAGGACGGCGCCGGGCTGCATGTGGCTCAGACGTTCGCGGTCGAGCAACCCGGCGGTGCGGTCGGTCAGCGGAAGGTGCAGCGAGACGATGTCGCTGGCGGTCAGCAGGTCCGGCAGGCTGCGCCAACCCGGATGCCCGTCATCGGCGGTACTCGTGTGCAACACCTCGGCCGTGCCCATGGCCGCCACGATGAGTTCGACACGTTTGGCGATATTGCCGTACCCGATCAGACCGACCGTGCAGCCGCCGACATCGCGAACCGATTCGCCGAGGGTGGGGTCGGTCGGCCAGCCCGCGCCGGCCCGGATCGCCCGGTCCAGCTCGGGCAGCCGGCGCAACGCCGCCAGCATCAGCAGCACCGTACCTTCGGCTACCGAAGCCGCGTTGGCGCCCGGCATGTTGGCCACGGCGATGCCCCGCTCCGATGCGACGCGGATGTCGATGGTGTTCACCCCCGCGCCCAGTTTGTGCACGAGACGCAGCCGGGGCGCCCTGGCGAGGTCGTCGCCGGAAAGGGGGCGCAGCACATGCCAGAGCACATCGGCCTCGCCCAGCTCTCGATAGAAGGTTTCATCGTCGTCCTCGGCGCAGAACCGAACCTCAAGCCAGTCCTGCTGCGGAGAAAGAAGATTAAGGACTCTGTCACCGGGCACAAAGTGGGCGAGAACCCTGATCCGTTCTTTCATCAAGTCGTTCCCCAACGGCGCTCGATCCACGCGGCGATGGTATCGGCCTTTTCGGTTCGCGCCCCCGGTGTGGTGAAGTAGTGGTCGGTGTCGATCGAGCACAGCATCTTGTCGGTGCTGCCCAGTGCGTCGTAGATGCGCTTCGCGTCGGAGGGATACACCCCGGTGTCTTGGTCCGCGTTGATCACCAGCGCTGGGCAGTGGATACGGTTCAGATGTGGCTCCGCGCGGGTCTGGGCGTACCGCAGGCTCCACATGCCGATCCAGCTGCGCAGTGTGCACGCCGCGGCAATGCCGTGGCTGGACCTATTGGCCTTAAACGGTATTCCCGCGTAGCACATGTTGGCAGGTCTTTTCGTCGGCTCCAGGCTGGGATCGACCATCCGCGGGTCCGCCCAGGTGCGTAGTACGGTGAACGGCCTGTCGGAGAAGCCCGCGCCCCGCACCCTGGCAAGTTCGGCCTCGGCCCAGTCGGTGATCGCGTCGTTGCGAGCGACCTGGGCGGACCGGTAACGCTGGACGAACTCAGCATCATAAGGTGGGCCGTTACGTTGGTTGAACAGGTCTAGGTCGGGATCCGTTGCTATGGCGTCGTTTTCGTCGGTGACCGCTGCGTCCATCCAGGCGGTCAGCACGTCTGGCCGCCCGGGGTGAGCGGCGCTGGCCACATAGCCGTCCGCCGGTGGTAGATCGTCGAGGCCGGCCGCGGGACGCATCCCCTCCAACGGCGTCACGTGGCGGTCCACGGCGTTGGCCTGGTAGCCGGCCATCAACGACCCGCCGCCGGAATTGCCGAGCAGGATTACGGTTTCGATGCCCTGGACGTCGCGAAGCCAGCGGATCCCGACGCCGATGTCGACCAGCGCGTGGTCGAGTAGGAAGCTGCTCTCGAAGCCACGGAACCGGGTGTTCCAGCCGAGGAAGGCGATGCCGCGGGCGGCCATGTAGTCGGCGAGATAGTGTTCGGAGAAATCGATCTGGTAATGGGTCGCGATCATTGCCACGGTCGGCTTGCGGTCGAGGCTACGGTGATAGAGGCCCTGGCAGGGGTGGCCGCCGGAACCCGCCCTCCGGGCTGTGCTGGAGTCGAGTCCGACGAATTCCCGGACGATGTCGGGATTACTCATGGGTGTGGCGCCTTCCGGTGGTAGATGGTCCGGTAGAAGACCTCGGCAAGTGTGTTGATGCAGGCGTCGTCGTCGATGGCGGCGGTGCCCGATTGGCCGGACAACTGGGTGTAGCAGAACTGATTGAGCATGGAGACGAGCGCAACGGCGATGAGGTGGGGGTCACTGCCTTCGCAGAACCCTTGTTGCTGAGCCTGTTTGACCAGGGAGGTGATCAATCCGATCGGAACCGAACAGATTTCGTTCCAGTACCCGGCGAAAGCGTCGCTGACCATCGCCATCTGGGACACGCTGATGATTTCGGCCAAGCGGTTGCGATAGGTGTTCCAGTGGGCCGCTGCGGCCTGATACGAGCGCTCCCAGTCGCTGAGTCCCGGTTGGGCTGCCGCCATCGCGCGCTGACGGGCTTCGTCCCGGAACCGCACCGCCCAGTGCCGGACCATCGCCTCCTTCGAGTCGTAATAGTTGTAGAACGAGGCGGTGGATCTGCCCGCCTCGCCGGCGATGTCGGCAATGGTGGTGGCCAGAATCCCCTTCCGCGCGACGACGGCACGAGCGGCCGCGTCGATGGCGGCCTGGGTCTGGCGACCGCGCAGTGTCGGCAACGGATCACGCGGACTGACGCTCACCGGCTACTGCGCTCCTCGGGGTGGTGATTTCGGTGTACTTCGTCACGCTCACCGTGATCGACTACACCGAATTCGCGGTCGTTGATCTGAAACTGAATCTGATGTTAGATTCAGTTTCAGTAGGTCGCCAGTGCCTGGAGGTGGGATCGTGATCAAGCCGCACAACGTGGGCGGGAAAATCAACACCGAGTTCGAGCTCAGCGGGATCAACCACGTCGCGTTGGTCTGTTCGGACATGGCGAAGACGGTCGACTTCTACAGCAACGTGCTGGGCATGCCACTGGTCAAGTCGCTCGATCTGCCCGGCGGCATGGGGCAGCACTTCTTCTTCGACGCCGGGAACGGCGATTGTGTGGCGTTCTTCTGGTTCGCCGATGCGCCGGACCGGGTGCCCGGGCTCTCCTCGCCCGAGGCCATTCCGGGTATCGGGGACATTGTCAGCGCGGTGAGCACGATGAATCACCTGGCGTTTCATGTACCGGCGGAGAAGTTCGACGAGTATCGGCAGCGGCTGAAGGCCAAGGGTGTCCGGGTCGGGCCCGTCCTCAACCACGACGACAGCCCGATGCAGGCCTCCGCGACCCTGCATCCTGGCGTGTACGTACGGTCCTTCTACTTTCTGGATCCGGACGGTATCACGCTTGAGTTTGCTTGCTGGACCAAGGAATTCACCGATACGGATGCGAAGGCAGTTCCGAAGACAGCAGCTGACCGCCGGATTCCCGCCGCAACCTGAGCGGCGCTCTCAGCGTTCGTGAGCTTCCGTCAGGACTGTTCTTCCCAGGTCCGAATAACGATCTGGCGAAGCGTATTTCAGCAAGATAGCCAGCAATACTCCGGCCGAGCCGACCACGCCTACCAGATATGGGATAGCAGCAAAGATCCAGTCCGAGGCTGCAGGTCCTGCTGCCATTGATGCATGACGGGTCAGCAGGTAGAGCACGTACAGCATGCCCAAACCGCCTAGCAACGGTGCGAGGAAGGTGCGAAACCAGTTCGCTGTCTCTGGGTGCTTTTTGAGCACATGGAAATACGAGATCACGGCGAATGCCGCCAGTGCCTGCACAATCATGATTGCCGAGGTGCCCAGCAGTGCCATCAGGCCGTACAGCCCCGGATAGGGATCACGGCCGGTGAAGACGAAGAACAGCACCACAACCGTCGCGAAGGCCGTCTGAACGAAGCCTGCGAAGTGCGGCGAGCCGTGCTCGCTGTGGGTGGCTCCGAGTGTCGAGCGAAGCCCAGGGACCACGTTCTCACGGCCGATGGCGTAAAGATAGCGGGCCGCGCAATTGTGGAAAGCCATTCCGCATGCGAATGATCCTGTCATTAGAAGGATCTCGAACAGTGGTACCGACCACTCGCCCAGATTGGCTCGGGCCAAGCCGAAGAAGATGTCGCTGGCGGTGGACGAATCCTGCGCCATGACAACGGCGTTGTTTGGTCCGGTGCCGACGATCACCAGCCAGGAGACCAAGACGTAGAACGCGCCGATGCCGATGACCGAACTCATTACGGCAATCGGGATAATCCGTTTGGGGTTCCGTGATTCCTCTCCGTACATGGCGCTGGATTCGAACCCGACCCATGACCAGAATGCGAAGAATAATCCGATGCCGGCCGAACCGGCCACCACGATGGTCTGACCCGCCGGCCCCGTGACGGTGCCCGAAAGGCTATGGAAACCATTGAGCGGATTCAGCGATCCGAGCGACCAACCCTGGGGTCCGCCGCCGGTGAGCAATACCGATCCGGCAACCGCGGCCAGCATGACGATCTCCGTGATCAGGAAGACGCCGAGCACTTTGGCGGCCACGGTAACGTCGAAGTAAGTCAACGCGGCATTGGTCGCCAGCATGAATAGCGCAAAGATGATCCACGGAATGTGGACTTCGAAGAGAGACGCGAACAGGTCGTTGGCGAAGAACGCGAAGATCCCCACAATCGACGCTTCGAAAACCATGTAGGCCAGTGCGGTGAGGAAGCCCGCGCCGAGGCCGACGATGCGACCGAGCCCATGCGAAATATAGCCGTAGAATGCGCCGGTTGCGGTGATGTGCCTACTCATCGCGGCGTAACCGACTGCGAACAGCGCCAGGACGCAAGTGGCGACGAAGTAGCCCGCCGGTGCGTAGGCGCCGTTGCCGAAGCCAACTGCGATCGGCACATTCCCCACCATCGCGGTGATCGGCGCGGCCGTTGCCACCACCATGAAGAGCACGCCCAGCAAGCCGATGGCGTTGGGTTTGAGGCGTTGGATCGGGGCCGGGGCGTCGATCTTCTCGGTAATGGCAGTGTTCCCATCTCGGCGACGGCAGGGGTACTGGCATTCTGGCTTGGCATTGATGCTTTGGACGCCAAATTGCTGGACTGACCGCGCGAAAAAGGCCAGTTGCCTTCCGGCAGCTCGCCTCGGGTGGGCTGGTCAGCCGGAGTACAGCGCAGGATCGGCCAGTTGGTCGAGCATTGCCGCGAGCTGAGCAGTCAGTTGACCAGGGGTGAAGTCGATTTCACCGGAGAGCCACGCGCTGAGCGTCTGGGCCACGCCGCCCACCACGAAATGTCCAGCGGCCCTGATCCGGTCGTTGGGCTCGAGTCGTAGCGCGATCCCGGCGTGCTGCCCGGAGAGCATCGCGAACAGTGCGCCGGATTCCGCCCGTTTGCGCACCACCACCGGATTGGCAAGGTGGGCACTGAACAGTAACCGGCCGACGCGCAGGTCTTCGGAGATTGTCCGCACGATGTTGGCCATACCCGCGCGGCTCTGCTCCCTCGCCGGGGCGGCCGCCACCGCCGCCTGGGTGGTGGCGGCGATATCGGCGATCACCCAGTCGAACACTTCGCCGACGAACACGTCCTTGTCGGCGAAACTCTCGTAGAAGTAGCGCGCCGCCAAGCCGGACTGCGAACAAATCGACCGGACCGTCAGGTCGCCGGGTACCACCTGACCGCCGAGAAGGTCCAGACCGGCTTCCAACAGCCGCCGGCGCCGTTGGGCGATCCGCTCCGCAGCATCGACGCCGCGATAGGGACGGACCTGGGGCATTCGACCATCTTGACACTCGCGCGGCGAGGGAGCAATATCAGGAAACAAACGTTCGCACTTTTGGGCAGTCCGGAGAGGAGCCGTCCATGACGGTGAACGAGTCGATGAGCGCGCCAAAATCGTCCGTTGAACGCCCGGTGAGCGAAGCTGTGGTAGCCGCGCATTCGTTGAAGTCCGGCCCCGAAGGCATGCTGGGACTCGGACTGCTCGCTGGACCGGCCAACGTGATCATGCAACTCGCGCGCCCCGGCGTGGGGTACGGCGTGATGGAAAGCCGGGTACCCAGCGGTCGGGTGGACCTGCATCCGATCAAACGGGCCCGCACCACCTTCACCTATCTCGCCGTCGCCACCTCCGGCACCGATAAGCAGAAGGCGGCGTTCCGGCGGGCCGTCGATGGTGCTCATGCCCAGGTGTTCTCCACCGAATCCAGCCCGGTTCAGTACAGCGCCTTCGACAAGGACCTGCAGCTATGGGTCGGGGCATGTCTGTACAAGGGGACGGTCGACGTGTACCGGCTGTTGGTCGGGGAGATGGACGAGCAGACCGCGGAGGAGATCTACCTGCAGGGCCGTTCGCTGGCGACGATGCTGCAGGTCCCCCCGGAGATGTGGCCGGCCGATCGGGCGGCGTTCGACCGATACTGGCAGAAGTCCTTGGACGAGGTTCACATCGATGACGCGGTCCGCGAATACCTGTACCCGATTGCTGCATCCCGGCTGCGCGGGCTGCCGCTGCCCGGCCCGCTGCGCGGCGTCTCCGAAGGACTGTCGTTGTTGATCACCACAGGCTTTTTGCCGCAACGCTTTCGCGACGAGATGCGGCTGCCCTGGGATGCGGCGCGGCAGAAGCGTTTCGACCAGTTGATGGCCGTGCTGCGGACCGCCAACAACTTGGCGCCCGGCTTCGTGCGTCAGTTTCCATTCAACGTCCTGCTCGTGGACGTCGACTGGCGAATCCGCACCGGCCGGCCCCTGGTATGACGTGCCGTTGGGCTGACCCTCAGTCGAACATGAACTTACCCATGAAGCGGGTCATCCGGCGCAAATAGTCGGGCTGGCTGACATGCAGCACATGGTTACCCGGGAACCAGTGAAAAGCGCAGTGGTCCCAGTGTTTCCAAAGAATCTCGGCCTGCTCGGGCGGCGCCAGCCGGTCGCCCAGGCCGGCGATGATCAAACGTCTGTCCTTGCTGGGGATAGGGCGGTAGTTCAGCGGTGACGAGTACATCGTGGCGGCACCGGACAGCTGTTTGTCGGTACCGACAATCAAATCACGAAGTGCGACAACTTTATTCGCGGGGAACCACTCGTCGACGGTTCTGTCCGGAGTTACGACGGGTACGTTGGGTATCACCGTCTGAATCCTGTCATCGACGCTGGCGATCAACGCCGAGGTGTACCCGCCCAGCGACATCCCGGTCAGTGCGATCCGATCTACGCCGTTGTACTCCAGGTAGTCGATGAGCGAACGGAAGTCGTGCACCGCCTGTGCCATCGCCTCCGCGAATCCGGCGAAACCGTTGGCGAAATAGCCATATCCGCTGAAGGGAGAGTACTTTTCGGCGCGGCGACCGTGGAATGGGAGGGTATAGAGCATTACGTCGTAACCGGAGCGATAAAACCAGGGAAGCGCGAAGAACAGCCCGTTGAACAGGTATGCGGACCCCATGAAACCGTGAATCACGCACAGGGTCGGCCGCGGCCCGTCGTGGTGTCGCCAATGTTGGGCGTGGACGACGTTATTCCGCTGATAGCCCCGGTTTCGGGCGCGGAGGGCGGGGTTGACGGCTTGAAAGCTACTGTCGAAGCGGATGTTGCGGACGTTGCCGTGCGCCACCCATTCGGCCACCGGGTTGGCCGGTCGCGACGCCACCCGGGGTAGTGATTCGGGCGGTGGAAACGACAGCGATGGATCCTTGGCCGCGGCGAGCTCGGCGTAGAAGCTCAGGTGCTGCTCTTCGGCTCGTGACTGCGATCTACTCACAGCGCCGGCTACCGAAGGCAGCATGGTGGCGCTGAGCAGCGATGCGATCGAGGTTCGAAGCGCAAGATCTGCGACGGCGGACGAGTCCACGATCAACCGTTGACGCACGGTGAGGTCGACGCGGCGCGGCAGTCCGCGCGCGGTCGCGTCGGCGCCCGGAACATCAGGAACCGGTATTGGCGTCGCCGGCATATCGGGAAACAGTTGGGGTACTTCTGCGGGTGCGGAGTTCGACTCCATAACCGGCATGCTAGCCCCGCGGTGTGGTGAGAGACTGCCGAGATGTGGAACCCCGAGGTCTATCTGGAATTTGCCGACTATCGCGGCAGGCCGTTCTTCGACCTGCTGTCCCGGGTGGGCGCCACTGGCCCGCGCCGGGTCGTCGATCTCGGGTGTGGTCCGGGCAATCTCACCGACCGGCTGTCCGCGCGATGGCCCGATGCCCAGATTGAGGCGTGGGACTCCTCGCCGGAGATGGTGGACGCGGCCCGCGATCGCGGAGTGGCCGCGCGGGTGGGCGATGTGCGGGACTGGATGCCTGCCCCGGATACCGACGTGGTGCTGTCCAACGCGACGCTGCAGTGGGTGCCCGAACATCCGGAACTGCTTCTGCGTTGGGCGGGACAATTGGTGCCTGGTTCGTGGATCGCCTTTCAAGTTCCCGGCAACTTCGATGCGCCGTCACATCAAGCGGTTCGTCACCTCGCGAGCCGGCCGCAGTGGTCTGCAGCGTTGCAGAACTTCCCTTTTCGCGATCCCGACGTCGTGCTTGAACCGGGCGAGTATGCCGGACTGCTGGCCGACGCCGGTTGTCTGGTGGACGCTTGGGAGACCACCTACATCCACGCCCTCACCGGACCGAATCCGGTGCTGGACTGGATCACCGGAACAGCGCTGCGTCCGGTGCGCAGTGCCCTAAACGACGCCCGGTGGCGGCAGTTCCGGGCCGAGTTGACCCCGATGCTCAACGCGGCCTATCCGGCCAGGCCCGACGGCACGACGCTGTTTCCGTTCCGGCGGGTTTTCGTGGTGGCGCAGGTGAATTGAGCGACTTCGGTTCGGGTTTGGGCCGTCTTGTGCACGGACCACCGCCCTTCTAGGGGTGGTACGGCACACCCACGACCCGGAAGACGAATTTCGGGGGCACCTCGTAGGCCAACGAGGTGCGTGGCAGTCGAACCAGAACCTCCGGGGGAATCCGTTGTTTGTAGTGGAGGGACAATCTGCCGGAGCACCGCGGGTCGACGGCCGCGATATCGACGTCGAGGGTAAGACCGCTCTCCGACAATTCGGCTTTCACCGGACCCGACTGCTCCGCATCCCAGCGAAGGTCGATGGTGCGACCGGTCAGTTTAGGCACCGAGGACAGGGTGGCTAGCACCCGTTCCTGTGTGAGGGCTAGGGCACCGGTGTAGCTCGCCACGCTGCCCGAGGCGCGCCGTCCCGGGACGACCCCGCTGAAGCGACGGGTGACGGCCACATACTCCGCGACCAGCAGCGGTTCTTCGGTCGCCAGCTCGGCGCGAAGCTGGTCGGGCAGCCTGCCGATTCGCAACAGCTTCCGAAGGATTACCGCCATACAGGAACGGTAGCTCAGCGACGCGAAACCGCCGGCCGACGCCGATGACGTTCGCCGACCGAATCGACGTGATAGAGCTGTCAGGTGCAGACAAGCAGACGCCGGCTGATCGGCAGCGCATTGGCGGCAGTCGCCGTCTACGCGCTGATGTGGCTGGGCTACGAGCAGAATTGGACCTGGCTGGCCGATATCGATGCGTGGGCGCTGGAACAGATGCATCGTGTCGGGGAGTCCCATCCGGGCTGGGTCGCGGCGTGGAACGCGTTCTGCACAGTGCTCGGGCCGAACGCCTACCGGCTGGTCGCGCTGGCCGTCGTCGTCGCCGCGCTGGTTCGGCGTCGCTTCCGTATCGCGGTGTTCCTGGTGGTCAGTGTGGGGTTCAGCGTGCCGCTGACCGAAGTCGCCAAACGGCTGGCGGATAGACCGCGACCCGAGACGGAGTTGGTGGTGGCCCACGGGACGTCGTTCCCGTCCGGACACGCGGTCGGGGTCACCGTGGGGGTGCTGGCACTGCTCGCGATCGCGCTACCCGTGGTGGGTGATCCCGGACGTCGGTGGCTGCTCGCCTTCGGCATCGCCTTCGGCATCGCAATAGGCGTCGGTCGGGTGGCTCTCAACGTGCACCATCCGTCGGACGTGATCGCCGGGTGGGCGCTGGGCTATTCGTACTTCGTGGCCTGCCTGCTAATCGTGCCGCCACGTGTCCGATGCGACAATTCGCCCGCCCCGGAACCGGTCACCTGGCCGGACGAAACACCGGCAGTGCCCGATAGCGCACGCTGAAGCTCGCCCTGGTCAGCTCGGTAGCCACCTCCCCGTCGAGTGCCAGCAGCGTCGACCCGTCCAGCGACTCGAACGCGAACTCGGGTACCCGCAGCTCGTGATAGAGCGGGCTGCGTTCCAGCCGACCCAACGCCAGCGATGTCAGGATGCGCAACCGGCTCAGCCGCCGACCGGTTTCCAGAATCCGGATGTCGATCAGGCCGTCGTCCATTCGGCTGCGCCGCGCCGGGGCGAAGCCCGACGGCAGGTAGAGCGAGTTCCCGAGGAAGAACAGTGAGGTCTGCAGAGTCTGGTTGTCGTAACAGATCCGAACCGGCTGGTCGTGCCGCAGCGTGTGGAACATCGCGTACAAGCCCGCCAACGGCTTCCCGATCCGGTGCTCGAGCCTCTCCCTGGTCTGCACGAAACGCGGATACGCGCCGATACTCGCGGTGTTGACCACCATGTGACGCTCGTTCAGGCACAGCACGTCGACACCGGAAACGTCGCCGGCCCGGATCGCCGAGATGGCCTTGGCGGTGGTGTCGCACCCGATGTCCTTGGCGAAGTGGTTGAAGGTACCGGCGGGAAACACCGCCAGCGGAACGCCAATCTCGATCGCCACTGCGGCCGCGGCCGCCACGGTGCCGTCGCCACCGCCGACGGCCAGCACCTCGGACTCCCTCGCCGCGGCGGTCAGCACCTCGTCGACGTTGTCGTCCTCGGCCAGCTCGATGATCTTCGTTCGGGGGAGTGCCGCGGAAACCTCCTCGACTACCCGGGCCCCGGTTCCACTGCCGGAAGAGGGATTCACCACGAGCGTCACTCCCGCGCCGTCGGGGCGGGCGGGCGCGTCCACCCACAGCGGGGCGGCTGCGGGCAACTGGGCCTCGACTATCGGCGGCACGATCCGGGCCCCGAGTACCGCGATACCGGCACCGATTCCGAAGCCGGCCAGCACATCACCGGGATAGTGAGCTCCGGTGGCAACGCGCGACATGCCGACCAGACCAGCGAGCAGGGCCAGGCCGAGACCCAGGGGAGGGTTCTCCAGACCCACCCCGACGGCGAAGGCGGCCGCGCTGGCCGAGTGGCCGGACGGCAATGAGTTCGAGGTCGGCAACCGGCGCGCCTGCCGGGATAGCGGCACCAGGAGCCGGTCGGGTCGCTCGCGCCGCCACACCTTCTTGGCCGCCTGGTTGGTGAGCAGGCTAGTCAGCGCCAGGGTGACGATCCCTCGGGTGGCCCCCCGTTTCGCCGAAGGATTCCCGACCGCGGTCAGCATCGCGGCGATCGCAAACCACAGCTTGGAGTGATCGGCGGCCCACGTGAGGCGGGGCATCACGGTGTCGATGAGCGGGCTGGGGGAGCCGGCGACGGCTTCGAACACCTCGCGGTCCAGGGTGCCCAGACCCTCGCCGATCTGCCGGATTCCACGGCGGCGGCGAAATGGCGGCGGTAGGTCCATTCCGCCAACCTAATGGCCATTGGAGATGGTGCGCCGCCGTACTTCGACGCGACCCGATCGTTGCCTAATCTTTATGGCGGGGAAAGCCTCGGTGGGCGAGTATGGGCGGGTGCGCCAACTGCTGACACTGCTGTGTGCGGGGGCGCTGTGTGTGGTGCTGAGCGCATTGGCCGCGCCACCCGCGCTGGCGCAAATCACGCCGTGGTTCGCTCCCTCAGTTGGCCGAGCCACCCAGGTGCTGGCGGTCACCGGGGTGGGTCGTTCGGACGCCAAGCTCGATGTATGGGAGCGGACCGCCGCCGGATGGCAGCCGGTGGCCGGAGGTGTCGGTATTCCCGCGAAGATCGGCGCAAAAGGGATGTCACCGGATCACTTCGACGGATCGATGATGACTCCGAAGGGCATCTACACATTGGATTTCGCATTCGGTACCGAGCCCAACCCCGGCGGTGGGCTGTCCTACGTCCAGGTGGGACCAGATCATTGGTGGGACGGCGACATGCAGAGTCCGACCTACAACACGATGCAGGTGTGCAAGAAGGACCAATGTCCGTTCAATACCGCGCTGAGTGCGGGCACCGAAAATCTGGATATTCCGCAGTACGCACACGCCGTGGTGATGGGGGTGAACAAGGAGCGAATCCCAGGCAAGGGCGGGGCATTCTTCGTGCACAGCACCGACGGTGGCGCAACCGCCGGTTGTGTCGCGATCGACGACGCCACCCTGGTCAAGATCATGCGCTGGTTGAAGCCGGGTGCGATGATCGCGATCACCGAATAGCCAGATATTGAGGGCTTCAGCTGTTTAGCGCAGGGCCCGGCTTCACCTTGAAGTTCAACGCCTCCAGTGACATCGACGCATCGTAGGTGCGATCGTAGCCGGTCTCGCAGATCTTCCAGCCGTCGGCGGTCCTGCGGTAGCGATCGTGGTAGAAGCCCGCACCGATGAGCATGAAGTTGAATTCGGGCGCGATTACTCGGTCCTGCAGGTACCAGGTCGCCCGGGCCTCGTCACCGTCGACCGTGATCTCGGGATGGTTTACTCGATGCTCCGTCAGGATCCCGGGCCCCAGCGAGTTGCGCATAAAGCCAACAAGCTCGTCGCGGCTGGTGAAATGGTGTTCCTCACCGATGGATTCGCCGTACCGGCCGATGACGTCGTCGGTGAGGGTATCGGCGAAGTCGTCCCAGTGTTTGGTGTCGAGCGCGCGTAGATACCGGTACTTGACCTGTTTGATGTCGTCCACATCGTCCACACAGTCAGTGTCGCTCATGTCGCTCATGATCGACATTGCAGCACAATCGCGTAACGGCGCGGTAGGCCTGAGTGTCTGACCGACTGCACTCGGTTCGGCGACTATCGTGGCCGGGGTCATGATCGTTCCCCTGGGGTTGTCCGTCGGGACGACCAACCTCGTTGCGGCGGGCGTCGGCCGGCAACCCGTGATTCGACGTTCGGTGCTGACCGTTTTCGGGCACGCCGCGCCCGAGGTCGGAAATCCCGGAAAAGACTCGAGCGGCTCTGGCGGCTCGGTGTTAACCGAATTCGTCGATCGGGTCGGCGATCCGGTGCCACTTGTCTCCGCCGACGGCGCGTCCTATCCGGCCGAACAGCTGTTGGTCGAAGCGCTGGAGTCGATGGTCGAATTGGCGCTGCCCGGCAACAACTCTCGGGCGGAGTCGCGGGACTCGGGCGTGGCAATTTCCGTTCCGTCGTACTGGACTGCGGCGATGACCGATGCGCTGCAGGACACCCTGGAAGCCAGCGAGATACTCTCGCCGGGCGGGACGGTGCCGCGTCTGATCCCCGACGCCGTGGCCGCACTCACTGCTCTGAACGCGAGTCCGGGCATCGATCGGCGTGGCGCTGTGGCGTTACTGGACTTCGGCGGCGGGGGTACGAGCATCACCCTCGCGCACGCGGCAAGTCCGTTCGACGTGATTGACGGTACCGAGCGGATTCCGGAACTGGCCGGAGATCAGATCGATCAGGCATTGCTCAGCCTTGTGTTGCAGGGCATGGGCGGCGCCGACGGTCTCGATCCAGAGCAGACCGCCGCCGTCGGATCCCTTGCGGTGATGCGCGAACAGTGCCGCTGGGCGAAGGAGCGGCTGTCCCGCGACACCGTCGTCGAACTGAGCACAGAGCTGCCCGACCACCCCGCCGCCATCCGGGTAATCCGAGCGGAATTGGAGGAGTTGATCCGGCGACCGCTCGACGAAGCCGTCGGCGCGCTGGAGAACATGCTGGGCCGCCACGATTTCAGCTGGGGCGACGTCTCCGCGGTCGCGCTGGTGGGCGGTGGGGCAAGTATTCCGCTTATCGCACAGCGCTTTTCGGAGCGCTCCCAGGCTTCAGTGGTGATCTCTCCACAACCTGCGTTCGACGCATGCGTCGGCGCCGCATTGTTGGCTGCTCACGGGCGCGGCGCGGACACGGCTACCTGGGTCGCGCCGGCAGTCGCTGTTCCCGCGCTGGCCTGGTCGCAGGACGACCAGCCCGAGGATGTCGTCCCATTTTCAGGAGAGGATCCCCACTTCTCAGTAGCGGATCCCTACGCAGTCCCGAAGGTGGCACCGCCTGCCCAGCCCGGCCGTTATGGCTCGCCGAGTCCGCTGACGTTCGACGATGACGACAGCGCCTGGAAGCGCTTGCCGGCGTCGGTATTCGGGATCGCCGCCGCAGCAGCACTGGTGGCGGTGGGAGGTGCGGCAATCGCATTGACGAGTGTGGACAGCCCGCAGCGCGAGCAACCCAGGCCGGGCACCGCGCCCTTGAGCAGCGCATTCGTCCCATCCGCTGCTCCTGGCGAGATTTTGACGCAGCAAAACCTGCCCTTGCAGCAGCCCAGTAGCTTTGACCCGCCGCCGAGCGTGGTCCCCACGTCCACCGCGGTGGAAGCTCCGACCACCACCGCGACGACGACGTCCCCGACCCCGACCACGACGACCGCGGCGACGACCACGACCACCACCACCACGACTACCACCACGTCGCCGACAACCACCACGTCGCCTACGACGACGACAACTACCACCACCACGTCGCCGACGACCACCACCACGGCTGTGCCAACCACCACAACGGCTGTGCCGACGACAACCCCCCTGACTACACAGCCAATAGTGACGACTTCACCGCCGCCTCTCACGCCGCCCTCTGCCCCGCCTCTGACGACTTGGCTGCCCGCGTCGCTGTGGGCGATCAGCCCGCGCAGGCTGGTGGTGCCTTCCTGGGCGCGAGTGAAGAAGGCATGCTCGATGGCGTCGAGGACCAGGTCGGTGGTCATCGATCTGGCGGCTCGCCACCCGAGGATCCGGCGACTGTAGGCGTTGATGACGAACGCCACGTAGACGAATCTCATCCACGTGGCACATAGACATCCCACGCCAGTGAGTTGTCAAGCAGCTGATGATTTCGGTCTTACGGCGTGATCCGGCCACGCCGCTTTGTCGTCCCATGGCTGACCGTTGGTCAGGCACCACCACAGCCGTCCGAGGAGTTTGTTGGCGAGGTTGCGTAGGGCGGCGTTGTGGTTGTCCCCGGCGGCGCGGCGACGGTCGTAGTGAGCGCGGGCACCGGACGATTTGGGCAGCGCGGAGAAAGCCCACCAGCGAAAGGCGTCACCGAGTCGCTTGTTACGGACCTTTCGGGCATTCACATAGTGTGAGGGGCCGGGCGCGATGGTCACAGGTGCAGTCCCGGCGAAGGCGTTCAGTTCTCGGTCTTGGAGGCGTCAAGCTTTTCGTCCTGTCAGACCGGTTGCGTAGCAATCTCAATCAGCATCGGTGGATCGACGATCAGAACTTCTTGAGACCGCGGAGAATGTCGGTCAATGGCAGCATCGAGGCGAGTCCTTTGCGCAAGCTGCGCTGAAACGGGCTGATGTTGGCTAGCACCAGGTAACGCACTCCGCTGTCGCGCCACTGTGCGGCTTGCTGGAGTACCTCCTGGGGTGTGCCGTTGAGGGTGACCTCCCGCATTAGGGACAACGGAATCTGATGGGCATACCTCACGGCCGTTTGTTCGTCGAGGTCATAGGCCAGCAGGTCTTGCGCCCCAGAGAATCCCGCACCCATCGGATGCTCGGAACCGTGGCGTACGAACACCTCATCAGACGCGGTGAGCCCGCCGATCCGGATCATCTCTGATTCCAAAGCATCGTCAACGTCTTGGCGACGCTTGCCGGTCACCACCATCATCCACATCGCCGGAGTGATCGCCATAGGATCTCTTCCAGCATCAGAGGCGGCGGAGCGCACCCTGTCGAGGCGCTGGGCGTATTCTTCGGGGGTTTGGCCGAAGGCCGGATAGAACGCGTCGGCGTAACGGCCCACGGCGCGCAGCATACGGGGCTTATGGGCGGCTATCCAGATTTCGGGCCACCGTCCGCGATACGGTGGTAACTCGAACAGCGCGTTGCGCAATGGAAAGTACGGCGAATCACGATTGACCAACTTTCCCTGCGAATCCCACAGTGCGCGAATGGTGGCCACGGCTTCCTCAAAACGTGCCACCGGTCTCGACCAATCCACTCCATAGGGTTCGTTGCCTTCACGCTCACCGGTGCCTATGCCCAGGATGGCGCGTCCACGCGATAACAGATGCAGCGTTGCGGCGGCCTGCGCGGTGACCGCCGGGTTACGTCTACTCGCATCGGTGACGCCAATACCTAACCGGATACGCCCAAAGCGATTGCGGGCCGCCAGATGGCCCAGCATGGTCCAAGGCTCCATATAGGCATCCAACGTGGGCACGAACCTGGCCGCACCACAGTACTTGGACTTCCACAATGACCGCGGAAACAGACCGTTGAGATGATCGGGCACCCACAACGAGTCCACCCGGTGGGCGACTGCGCTCAGATAGTTCGCCCGGGTGAACGCCTCGGCCTGAAACCTTGACACGAGGAGAGTCTCTTGGACCCCCACACCAAACCCGGCCACCGCCTAACTCCTAACGCTCAGTGTGGGTTCAATGTACCCTCGGCGCTCGCCGGCCGACCTGAGTCGGTGACCCGTCTCCGGCGTTTCCAGAGCCTCCACCAGAACCAATGCGATTCGATACCTCTCATCGCGGAAAGTGCGTCACGATGCCTTCTTGAACAACTGTGGCCAGCAAGCGGCCGTCCAGCGTCGTGAACTGGCCGGTGCCTAGCCCCCGAGAAGCCGTCGCCACCGGCGACTGGGTCGAATAAAGTATCCATTTGTCGCAGGCGGCCTGACGATGAAACCAAATCGAATGATTAACCGTGACTGCGAATATCCGGTCGTGACCGAAATTCAATCCATGCGTAGTGAAAATCGGATCCAAAATGTTCATGTCGGAGCAATAGACCATCGCCGCAGTGTGTAACAGTGGATCCTCGGGCAGCGTTCCAAGGGTCCTGAACCAACCACGAGTAGTAGCCTGACGCTGATCCGTGTCGACGGTCATCGACCGCTGATTATTCGCATAGCGCCATTCGAATGGACTGACGAAAAAAGTGCTGAATAGTGACGAGGTTCCGTTGGCTGGAGAGGGGAGATCTTCGCCGCCGCTGGCTAAGGTCGTGGGATCCGAAACTTCAGGCCGGGGAGGATCGTGCTCGAGCCCTGAGCGCCCTACATTCAGATACGAAATCAAGGCCGTCGCTAACAATGCGTCACCTTGAGTTGCATCTACGCGCTGGTTTACGAACCTACGTTCATCGCGGAGTAACGTGACGCGATATTGAATGTCAGCATTGGGGTTCCCGCCCGAAATGAAATGCGCAGTCAACGTCGCTGGCGGACAACTGTTTACAATAGCCCGTCCGCCCGCAATCAGTGCCTGTGCCATCAGCTGGCCGCCGAAGGTTCGCTGCGGATTCTTCGTCGGGTGCGCGCCAGAATACGTTACATCGTTGTCAGCCTTCAGGTCGAGAATTGTTAGGAACTGCTCGAAGTCGCTGGTATGTCGATCGTCCGCGGCGTGCCGGTTGTTCGGCAATGCGTGCCCCTTGTCGGTAGTGTTCAACGCCTTGACCCTAGCCGCGACGTTGCTGAAACCCCTTGTTACTGGGAGTGGTCGAATGCAGGCCGGTAAACCAACTCTTCCATTTTTTTCGGACAAGACTCTTCTATTTTACCGTTTCACCGCACACGCATCAGCGCGGGCGCAGATCCGCTTGCCGATTAACTCCCCGGGCACGGTGTAGAGATTCCTTAACTGGCTGTCAAGGGTCTTCACGTCTGATTTGTCGGTATTCGGGGCAGCGTCTCCCGTGCCGTATTTTTTGGTCAGGGAGCCCATGTTGGCTTGTTGTTGGAGAGGCGTGGCTTGCTGGCCGAGTCCTGTCCCTGGCCAACCTTGAGCGACGGGGTCGGGCCGGTAAGCCGGTGCCACTCAACAGTGCACTGACAGGTGCCCGGGTCGAGATGCTGGGTGTGGTTGGCTCCGGGGCCACTCGTCAGTAGCTCTGATTTGTTGTCAGCGTGTCATTTTCGACTTTCTGACGGTGTCGGTGTGAGCGCGGGCCTTTGCGCGGGTGGCGGCGTCGACGCGGTAGTGGGTGTCGATGAGTTCCTTGGCGGCGCGGGTGGTCACCGGGTGGCCGTCGACGTCACGCAGTTGGTAGGGGCGGCCGGTGGTGATGGTCACCCAGATGCGTTCGGTGAGCTTTCGGGCCACCGCGATAGTGGCCTGGGTGTGGCAGTGCCCGTGGGTGGTCATCAGCCGATGGTAGAACGCGGCCAGCTGCGGATCGATGCGCCGTGCTGCGCTGGCGGCCTGGAACAACGCCAATCGCAGTGGGGCCGGGCCTTCCTTGGTGATTGCCCGCCGGGGCTGGGTCACCGTTCCCGAAGACCAGGTCGAGGGTGTGATTCCAGCGTAGGACGCGGCCTTCTTGGCCGAGGAGAAACTCG
>JBFXJE010000016.1:0-118630 GCA_050175175.1 Mycolicibacterium sp.
GGAGACAGCTACCGCATCAAAGACCGAGACCTCGGCCGCGTCCCCACCGTCACGGCCGACGAACAATAAACCCAGCTGGTCAACATTCACTTGCCGACAACTGATCAGATTTCAATTGCCGTTGACACGCCGAAGGCGTGGCAGCGGGCCAAGGCCCGCGTTCGGGTGTTGACGTCGCGGCGGTGGAGTGTGGCTATGGAGTACCGCATCGCGCGACTGAATCAGTACGTCCGGGGCTGGATGGGGTACTTCCGCTTGGCGGACACCCCGAGGAAGTTCCGGGAACTGGACGAGTGGTTCCGTCGTCGGATGCGCCAAATCCGCTGGAAGGAATGGAAACGTCCGCGGACCAGGGTCGTCCGGCTGCGTGCTCTTGGTATCCGGGCCGATTTGGCTCGGAAGTGGGGCATGACCGGCCGTGGCTACTGGCGGATCGCGGGTTCACCCATCCTCTCGCGGGCGCTGCCAAACCAATACTGGGAGCAGCAGGGCCTCATCACGTTTCATCACGCCTGGGCCCGATTCCACGCGACCTAGCGAACCGCCGTATGCGAGGCCCGCACGTACGGTGGTGTGAGAGGGGGCCGGTAGACCCGGCCCCCTACTCGATTGATTTCTGGCTTCAGCCGGTCCGGATCAGCGCGAAGGCCTGCGTGACGATCGACATCAGCCACCCGGCGGCTGTCTGGCTGCGGTACTGCGGCCAGTTCGCTTGCACCTGAGTTAGGCATCCGCCGGCATCGAGTTGCAGGAACTGTGGGTTCTCACCAGTTGAGATCAACACCGTATGCCAATACCGAGGGTAGATGAAGGTGGGGTTGAGAAGACTGGGCATGTGCGTAGAGGACGCCACCGAGGCCATGGAACAAACCCAACGGCTGGATCGGCGCCGGCGGTGCTCCCAGGCGGAGCTCCCCCAACGCAGTGGCCGAGACGAGATCGGCGACCGTTTCGTCGTACAGATCTCGGTAACGCGCGCGGGTTCTGGCGTCGACTATGGGGCTGCCGCTGATCCTGTGCAGCACCGCCACCCAACCGGCCGCTCCGCAACACAGTGTGTCGCTTCGCAACTCCTCGGCGCGGAAACCTTCTTGCGCCCGGCGGAGGTCGACAGTCAGTTGATCGGGGCGGCTACCGTAGCTGGATCCTGCCACCTCACTGACGCACTCCGCGACGAGGGTCTGTGCTAGCGCGATGCCGGGCGATCCGTTACACCAGCCCCAGTCATCCCCGGCCGGGTCCGCTTTCGACCCGCGGTCGTACCACCCGCCTGATTCGGGGTCGTAGCGGACAGACCATTCGGCGGCCAGCGTGACCGCCAGATGACGGGATTCCTCCGATGCTTCAACACCGAGCCGGCCGATCCCGGCGAGGAGAGCGGCTAGGCCGGCATCGCCGTGCGCGAAGCCATTGCATGGCGAAGCGGCGCCCGAATCCAGGGCCATCCGGTAGTCGGCGGCCGCGTCCAGCAGCCGACGCAGAGCCGCTCTTCCAACTGCAACATCAGCATCCCAATCCACTTGTGCGCCAGCAGCGAGGCCCGCCACGAAGCCTGGCAGCCCGGCCAGCAGATCCAGTGGATGGGCGCGGTCGATATCCTCCCTCGTGACGGCGTCCGCGAGCGCGCAGAATGCCGCCTCTAGCTCGCCAGTCAACGCTGGAGTGATCCGCTGAAACAGTGCAAGCCCGAGCAGAATTCCGCCGACACCGTCCTGACCACCGAGCCCGTGGCGCAGTACCAGCCGGCGGGGGCGCAGGGTGGCTTCAGTCAGCACCGGTGCGGCCATGTCGCGCGCCGACTGCGCCAACGCGAGATCATCCGTGGCGGCGGCCCCCGCAGCGAGGGCTACCGCGATGCCAATCTGGCCGTCGTGAAGGCCCGGCCCGGGTGCATCGATCGCCCACTGCGACGGCGTAGCTGCGATCAGGCTAAGTGGTGCCGCCGGACCGCCGAACCTGTTTATCTGCAGGAGTATTCGTTTCGAAACGTGTTCGACAGCCTGGGTCGGTGTGATACTGCGAACGCCGCTCCGAAGAACACAGGAAGGGGTTTGAAACGTCTTTGCCCGGCAGTCGACCGGTGCCATCGCCAACGCTGCGGATACCACCTCAGACTGTAATTCCAGGTTGTGATCGTCAAGGCAGGCTAGGCGGCGCCTCGCCCGCGACAAGCTCGACTCCTCGAACCAGATCAGCACGGAGCCGTTGGCCCCGCGGAGCACTGCCTCGTCGGCGCGGACACTGAAAAACGGAATGTCGCCATCCTCGAGCATCAGACGCTCGGCGTCGGCCAGCGCCAGCCAGCCTGGCCCATCCCGGTCGCAGGCTGCTCGGGCGAGGTGGTCGAGATGGATCGATCGATCGATTCCCGAGAACATCAGTGCGGGATCCAGTGCGGTATCGATCAACCGACTGTAGGTACGCGTCATGCGCAGCAGCACGCGCACCTTTACACGAGCGAAGCGTTCAAGCCAGCCGCCCGGCGAGGTGAACTCGCCGACATGCCCTGCGATGCGGTTCCACCCGTCCCGCAATCCCGACAGTATCTCGGCCCGGTGATCCTCCGGACGGTACAGGTCCCCCGCTGGTGAGCGCAGGTCGCTGGGAAACCGGTCCACAACGACGGGCACAGATACCAGTTCCATATTGGGCCGACCGAAATCACGCCATTTCAACTGTGTTCGCCGCCGCGCTGTACCGGGCGCTCCGGTTGCAGAGAGGTCCACGACGATGCCCCCGATGGGCAGCCATCTGGGTAACAGCATGCTATCGAGCATCCACTCGGACCTTTGGCCGGTCTCTTCGGACGGTACCGTCGGTTGCAGGATGGTCTCTGCATCGATGATCACCGGAGCATCGGCGGCGGCGATAACGTTTTCGGCGTGGGCATCGTTTCCCCCGAGCGCGAAGAGCAGAGCGGCCAGGCGCCCGACGCGCGTGTAAAACCGTTGTGCACCTGCGGGATCCGTGGGGCTTTGGGCAACATGGCCGACCCAGCCGTAGCCGTCACGAGCAAGCACTTCGGTGGGCGGTCCGACGTCCGCCCCGATGCGATTGCACCAGCTAAGCATCTCGGCCAGCAGGGCCTCAGCGGATACGTCTTTGGGTTTGTAGACCGCTAGTCGACCCGATATGGAGCACACGGCAACACTGCCATGACCGTTGTGCGGATCTGATCCAGGGAACACAACGGTGTCAAGCACCGCAGCATGGTCTGCGCCAAGAAGCTGCGCGAGCTCGGCGCGGTCCTCATCGAACCGCCCAAGCATTTCGGCATTTCGATCCACCCAATCGCCCACCATCACACCGACCAGCCGCGCCAGAACGGGATACTTGGCCCAGGTCTCGAAAAGGCCGGCAGCTAGGTTCCTTTGCTCGAAGCGATGCCAAAGATCAACGGGCAGAGGCTGGTCGGTACCCGCCCGGAATGCGGCGAACTCAGTATCGATGCATGGGCTCACCAAACGGCTCAGCCGTGCACGCAAGTCGTCACGAAGATCATCGGCTACCCGATCTGAGATGTACGCCGACGGGGCTGTTCGCCGCTTCAAGCGCATCTCCGCTTCGGCGAGCAGCGGTGCAAGCAGAACACTGAGCTCATGACCCTCGCCTGAAGCCACGCCGATGGCCTCGCACGGGCGACGTCCGCGCGCGGCGGCCACGAGTATCTCCAGCCAGGCCGGGATCACCAACGGGACATCGGAACAACGGGTTTCGGTATCGCTCAGCGTCATCCGAAGACATTCGTCGTCGATCGCGAGATCACTTAGCCGCCGCGCAAAATCTGATTCGACACCGCGCGCCGAGGCCGTCAGCCACCGCTCGCGCCGACGCTTGTCCAACGGTGGAAGCAGAATCTTCGGTGGTGGTTCTGTGCGGGCGATGGCGATCCGCTCGTGCAACGGGCGTGCCCGCGCCGCTATCGACGCGAGCACCTGCGGCGACGGAGCAGTCACCGACTCCTCCCCGGGATGTCGTCGGACACCGTCATGTCGTAGATGGTAGGCCCGTGTCCCCGGGCGTGATCGTGGACGACGACTATCGGCGCGATATCGGTCTCTCTCCCGATGCGCCGCCGCTGCGGCCTGACCACGCTTCTCGCCATGAGAATCCACTCATCAGGGTCTCAGCCGGCTCTCACGTTGGCCGACGAAATTCGAGTCACGGTGCATAGAGCATCGCGGGTCCGAGGCGAGAACGCCAATAGCGAAAGGAGGTGAACGAAGATGGAGAGCACGACCTATTCGGGAGAGTCCTCGAAGTATTTCGAGGAGATGTCGGAGCAGGATTTGACCCTGACGGGAACCGGAGCTAACTGCCCGGTCAGCTACGGGTTTTAGAGCGCGACCTCTGCGATGGCGGTCGCTGTCGGCAGCGATCGCCATCGCGGAATTCGTATCCGCATCAAGAGATGGCGGCACGAACTCACCCACCGAGTGGACTCGATCCCTGCGGGCGAGCCCTTGCCCGCAACCGATCCGAGCCGTCTCGCCAACCAAGGAATGAATGCAGTGACAACCGGCCCGTCGCGCAGCGCCATGAACACGCTCTGGGCAATCATGTTGGGGTACTTCATGATTCCGGTCGATGCCAGCGTCGTCGCGATCGCCAGCCCCGTAATCACGGCCGAGCTCGATGCCGATTACGACATGGTGATCTGGTTGACCAGTGTCTACCTGCTGGCCTACACGGTGCCGCTGCTGACGGCCGGCCGGCTCGGTGACCGATTCGGCCTCAAGAACCTGTATCTGATCGGCCTCGCGACGTTCACCGCGGCGTCACTGTGGTGCGCTTTGTCCAGCAGCATTGAGATGCTGATCGCCGCACGAGTGGTACAAGGTCTCGGCGCGGCATTGCTGACCCCGCAGACGCTGGCGGTCATCACCCGGACCTTCCCGCCGGATCGCCGCGGGCTGGCCTTGAGCATCTGGGGAGCTACCGCCGGCATCGCCACCCTGGTCGGGCCGTTGGCCGGCGGGATCCTGGTCGACGCGCTGGGATGGGAATGGATCTTCATCGTGAACGTTCCCATCGGCATAGTCGGCCTCGCGTTGGGGTACCGCTTTGTCCCGGTCCTGCCCACCCACCCGCGCAGATTCGACCTGATCGGCGTCGGCTGGTCCGGTCTGGGGATCTTCCTGATCGTCTTCGCACTGCAACAAGGCCAGTCCGCTGATTGGGCTCCATGGACCTGGGCGATGATCCTCGCTGGGGCCGTTTGCCTTTCGGTGTTCCTCCGCGGTCAGTGGGTCAACACCCGCGAACCGCTGATCCCGCTGAGGATGTTCGCCAGCCGGAACTTCGCACTCGCCAACCTCGGGGTGGCGGCGGCTTCGTTCGCCACGATGGCGATGGTGCTCACGACAATGTTCTACGCCCAGACAGGACGTGGCCTGTCGGCAACCGGTTCGGCCCTCCTAATCGCGCCGATGGCGCTCGCAGGCGTCCTGCTGGTTCCGCTGATCGGCAAGATCGTCGACCGGTTCCATCCGCGCAACATCATCGGTTTCGGTTTCTCGGCGCTTGCGGTGACGCTGGCATGGCTTGCCATCGAGATGGCCCCGACGACACCGATATGGCGGCTGGTACTGCCGGTATCGGCGATGGGTATCGCGATGGCCTTCCTCTGGCCGTCGCTGGCAGCGATCGCGACCCGAGATCTAGCGGCGGATCTGACCGGCGCGGGCTCTGGCGTCTACAACGCGACCCGGCTGCTGGGCGCGGTGATGGGCAGCGCCTCGATGGCCGCCTTCACCAATCCGAACTTCACCGACTCCCTGCGGGAGCCACTTTCCGCTGCGTTGTCGCACTCGATGCTGCTATCCGCGGTTGTCGCTCTGCTCGGCGCACTCGCCGCCCTGTTCATGGTCCGGTTCGCTCCGGCGCCGATCGCCGGTGCTCGGCCTCCCGAACGGGGATCGAGACCGCTACCCCACAACCCTCCCCCGAAGCTGGCGGTCCGGCCACCGGTGCGCAGCCGCTGATCGCCTGACCACCCCTCGCACGATGAGACACCACTCATCTGGGTCTCCGCGGGCTCTCGCGTCGGTGGCCGAAACTGGCGGGCGTTTCGGGCGGCGCAATGGGCGCAGAGAGGCGATCGGGATGAGAGACGTGGTCTTCCTCGACACCGAGTGCACCGGACTCGATCGCAATGCGGATATCTGATCGCAATGCGGATATCTGGGAGTTCGGTGCAGTCCGGCGCCATGTCGATGGATCGCGGAGTCGACTGCACATGTTCGTCGAGCATGATCCCGTCAAAGCAGTCCGATTGCCCGAGCCGTTCCACACTGACTACACCCGGCGCTGCCCGGTGAATCGTGACGACCTGGTGCCGCAGCGCACGGCGGCCATCGAGATTTACGAATTCATCGGAGGCGATCCGATCGTTGTGGGAGCGGTGGTGACCTTTGACAGTCATCGTCTTGCAGTTCTCTTCGGCCGTCACCGGATACCGCAACCCCGCTGGCTATACACCGTGGTCGATGTCTGCCGCCAACCGTATGTGAACACCCGGACGCCGAAATCTTCGCCCGCTTTCCAGTCGTGGGCCAACCTTGACCGCAATACTGTTGGCAGAAATCAGTGAAAACCGCAACTGATTCCCTTCAGCTGCAGTACTTCTCGCAGAGTCCGGGCTGGCTCCAGTCACCCGATCATCCGGCCGCTCATCGCGCGTTCGTTTCCGATACGGGCGAACACCGGCCTACTCGAAGCCGCGATGTGTTGGGCATTCAACTCGATGAAGAGCTCGCTTTGGGCTGCCGCGGCATTCCGCAGGCTCGCACTCACCGCGGCCAGCGCTACCACCGGGCCTTGACCGCCACCGCGCCCAGCGCCTGGATGCCGCCTGCGGCCGGGCCTTGGAGGTGGGCGATCCGCGGTGTCGCACCGTCAAGGGCATCCTGGTCGCCGGCACCGACACCGGCGACACCACTGCGGCGGGTTTACCCCTGCCGCCGGCGCTGCTGCGCGGACCACACGCCTTTGACACTGACTGCACCGCCTAACCACGCGACGCACCGCGCGTCAGCATTCTGCTGCAACCACATTCACACGAAAGAGACTGTTGTGACTTTCATGACCCCAGCCTGCGGGCTGCATCGGAGACCCTGAAACTGACCGGCAGGCTCGACACCCTCGATGCCCGCCTGCGGCCCAAACCCGTGAAGGCAAACTCGGGTATCTGGAGTCTCTGCAAGTGCTCTGCGAAGACGAGATCGGCCGTCGCGAATCGGCCGCCCTGGCGCGGCGGGGCCGCCGCGCCCGCTCCGAG
Source organism: Mycolicibacterium sp. (assembly GCA_050175175.1). Taxonomy (GTDB): domain Bacteria; phylum Actinomycetota; class Actinomycetes; order Mycobacteriales; family Mycobacteriaceae; genus Mycobacterium. The sequence continues at coordinate 7,280 of JBFXJE010000016.1, forward strand.
CAACCCAAGCACCTTCGACGACTTCGACTTGACCGTCAGCCCAAAACTACCGGCGGTGATGCTGCGTGACCTGGCCGCGCTGCGGTGGCTCGACGCCGGGGTTGTCGGTCATCCTCTACGGCCCGATCAGGGTAGGGATTACCCATGTGGCACTCGCCCTTGGTCATCAAGACGCCCGCCGCGGCGGAGACATCCGCTTCGACAAGTGCTCCCGCATACTCGCTGATCTGGCCGGTGGCCACGCCGACTGCGCCATCGGCCAACGTCTGCGCGAGTACACCCACCCACTCGTGCTGATCGTCGACCACTTCGCGATGTGGGAGCACCCCCCTACTCAAAGCGATGAGGTCTACAACCTGTTCTCCGATCGGGCGATCGCCGGCTGTTCTCCGATCGGGCGATCGCCGGCAAACCATTGATCCTGACCAACAACCGCCGGGACAATCATTAAGGCCGCCGAACCCGTAGGCCAAGTTGCTCGCCGTGCCCTGCGGTGCGACAGCTCTAGACCCGGTCAGAACCTCACACCGTCCTCTCCGCGAGTACCAGGGGCTCCGCCGGGACCCGCGGCTCCGCCGGGGCCCCCGACACCGGGCGTGGATCCAGCGCTGCCCCCTTGCGTGTTTACGGTGCTTCCGCCCTTGCCCCCGTTACCGCCGTTGGAGTTCGGACCGAACGCGTTACCGCCGGCACCGCCGTTACCACCGTTAGCCTGACCGCCGCGGCCACTCAATGCGCCCCCGCCGTCGCCGCCGTTACCGGCGCCACCCGAATTGGCGCCGCCGTTACCGCCCGCACCGCCGTTACCGCCGAAGACCGCCGCCATACTGTTGCGCTCAATTCCACGGCCGCCTTGGCCACCGTTGCCGCCGGTGCCAACGGAGTTCCCGGCTGCGCCGCTTTTTCCGGCGGTGCCGCCCGCACCTCCTCCTGCCGCGCCGCCTGCACCGCCGCCGCCGCCGGCCCCGCTGGATCCGCCGTTGCCGCCCTTGCCGCCGGGGACTCCGGGGGAATCAACGGAGTCTCGGCCTGCGCCGCCGTAGCCGCCGCTTTGGCCGCTGTTGCCGCCGGCCCCGCCGTCACCGCCGTCACCGGCGGTGCCCGGCACGGCCCGGGCCCCCGTCCCGGCCTGGCCTCCGGCGCCGCCGTCACCGCCTGCACCGCCGTCACCGCTGTTGCCGCCGTCCTGGCCGGACAGCGCTTGGGCTGTGCCGTCCGCACCAGAACCGCCGCTACCGCCGACACCGCCAGCCCCGCCGACACCGCCTGCACCGCCGTTACCACCGCCGCCGGCTGGGCCGCCGTTACCGCCGCTACCGCCGACCCCGCCGACCCCGCCGACCCCGCCGACCCCGCCGACCGCGCCGGTACCTGCGCTGCCGTCGATGCCGGGAGCGCCGGCGCCGCCGTTACCGCCGTTACCCCCATTACCCCCGTTGCCCCAAGATCTGCGGGCTGCCCCGGCGCTGCCGCCGGCCCCGCCAGCACCGCCGTCGTGTTCGAACAGGCCGCCCTTGCCGCCGGTCCCGCCTTGACCGCCGTCGCCGCCTTGGGCACTGCCCACTCCGCCGGCGCCGCCGTTGCCGCCGTTGCCGCCGTTGCCGAGCCCGCCAAGACCGCCGGCACCCCCGGCGCCCCCGGCGCCGCCCGAACCAAGTAACGCCGAGCCGTTGCCGCCGTTGCCGCCGTTGCCGCCGTTGGCGCTGTTGCCGCCGGCGCCGCCGTTGCCGCCGGCGCCGCCGTTGCCTTCGAACAGCCCGCCCTTGCCGCCGTTGCCGCCGTTGCCGCCGACACCGTTAGGATTCGAGTAGCCGTTGCCGCCCTTTCCCCCGTTGCCGAAAAGGCCGCCGTCCCCGCCATTGCCACCATTGGGCGCGTCGGCCGTCCCATCGGCACCGTCGCCGCCGTGGCCGCCCAACCAACCAGCGCGCCCGCCGTCACCGCCGGGCGCACCGAGTAGGGTGCTAGCGCCGCCGTTTCCGCCGTTGCCGAACAGAATCCCGCCGGGCATACCGGGCTGACCCACTCCATCGATGGTCTCTCCGTTGGCGCCGTTGCCAATCAACCCGGCCCGTCCCTCGCCACCGCCGTTGTAGCCACTGCCGCCGTTACCGATGAGCAACCCGCCATTTCCGCCGCGGCAGACCGCCCCGTTGGTGCAGGTAGCTACGTCGTAGCTGAATCCGTTGCCGATCAAGATGCCGGCGTCGGGGTGTTCGGCGGTGCCGTTGCCGAACAGCCAGACAGCACGGCTCACGGCGAGGCGGTCCCCGGCCGTCGCGTTTGCGACCGGACCGGTCGAGGAGGTGATCGGCGCAATGCCGGCACCTTCCGCGGCAGGTGCGAGGCCAGTTGCCCTGCTGCCGGTGTCGCGGCGTGCGACATCCATCAGCGCCCACATCAGCAGTGCGGGCGCCGGGACATCTGCACTATGGCTGGCGGTCTGCGAATTCAACCCCAGCAACCACACCGGATCACTTACCTCTGCGGTCGACGGCGGCGCAGGTTCTGTAATCGAAGCTGGCGACGGGATCACGCCCGATGAAACCGGAGCGGCCGCCGACGGTAGGCTACCGATCAACGACGTTGCCGGCTGCGACGATGAGTCCCCATCGGAAGGCTTCGCCCCCGAGGCTCCGGCCGCCAGTTCCGGTGCCGTAAACACAGCCGCGCCCACCAAGGCCCCTGCAGCACCGACGTGCAACCAACGCAGCGACGGAGACATTGGCCTCTTTTGCCGACTTGTCCTAGCTGGCCGGTGATTACGCGCACATGTGGTCATTCCGTCAGCCTCCAAGGGTATGTAGCTCCCTTCGAGAGTAAACACGCTGACCCGCACCCTCGAAGTATTTCGGCAGGAAAAAAAGGCTGTTCTGCGTCCAGGAACCTACCGCGGTGCCGTTATACGTGACATAACTACATAAATACACAAATTGTGAATCCGCGTCGCTGTAGGGATATGCGTTTATGCTTTCTTACCAGATTTGAAATGGAGCTTGTGCTGTTGGGTGGGTGCTGGATGGTGTATCGAGTTGTCACCCATGCAACTGGACGCGTTGTATTTTTCGAAATGTCTTCGGTGTTGGTGCGGGGTGGTGAATGATTGTTTTCCGATATGGATCAGATAATTAGGTCAGGGGTCGGGAATGGCTAAGGATCGCGGTTCCACTCGAGGTCGGCCGGGCCGTCCTGTCCGGCGGGGTCGGGACTCGCAGTTGCCGGTGGTGCGGTGGCTGCAGGTCGGTGTGGTTTCGGCAGGTTTCGGGGTCTTGTTGGCGACTTCGTCGGCAGTGGCGGCCGCCGAGGACACCGGCGGGTCGTCCTCCTCTGTCGCGGGGGCATCGGCAGCGCAGACCGGGCAGGCCTCAGGTAGTGCTGCTGACCCGTCTTCTGATTCGGCCGAATCGTCGGCCGAATCGGTGACCGCGACCTCGGCCTCCTCGGGCGATACAGGCGAACTGCCTTCTGCTGTGGTCGACCTCGTCGACGGCGATGAGTTGGCCGACGTCGCCGATCACAGCCAAGCCGATGCGCAGGCGTCGAAGGCGCTTCCCGAGGTTGAGGCGGATGCTGAACTGGCCTCAGAGGCGGCCGCTATCCAAGTCACGGCTGAGACTGGCGCCGGAGATTTCGCTGGCAGTGCCACCGATGGCGGCGTGGATGCCGGCACTCGCGTCGACGGGGCCACCGGCGTGTCGGCCGCACTGGCGCCTACTCAGGACGGCCTGGGGCCTGACCCCGCTTACGCTCCCGCAGAGAGCGGAGATCCCGGCGATACCAGTGGGTCGATCAGCGTCTCGGCGCTGTCGGTGCCCGGGTTCGAGGCCACTGCGGTCGAAGTAGCTGATCAGCACGCCACCGTCGCGGTGGCGGCTGGCGAGTATCCCCAGGCTGTGCTGGCGCCGGTGACGTGGCGTTCTGTGGTGGTTGACATGTTGTCCTGGACGCTGGGGTGGTCTGACCCCGTGGTCCCGATTCCGGATTCCTTGGTACCGGACTGGCTGGCGGGGTTATGGCTGGGGGTTCGCAAACTGCGTTATACCTTCGTCAACGTCCGACCCACGGTCACGATTATCCCGACCCGTGAGGACCCTGTCACCGGGGTCGTCTTCGGAACCCTCGAGGGCCACGACCCCGACGGCGACGTCGTCACCTACCGTCTGACCGCGCCACCGGACCACGGCAGCGTCGTCATCGGCGATGACGGCAACTGGACCTACACGCCCGATCCCGGCTTGGCTGGAGAGCAGGTCACCTTCAGCGTCACGGCGCTGGACACCAGCGCGGCAAACCCCTGGCATATGCACGGCTGGCGGGGAATTTTCGGTGGTGTGGCCGATGTGCTGTCCTGGCTTGGCGGCACCAATGCCAGCGCGGCTACCGTCCGCCTAGGCGGGGATTCGATCGCGGCGACGCCCGCCGTCACGCATACCATCATCGTCGGGCCGTTCCCGATCGACGTGGCAAGCAGCCCCGACGGTGCCAAGGTCTACCTCACCGAGGCCGGTCTTAACACGCTGTCAGTAATCGAGACAGCGACCAATACGGTCATCAACACCATCCCAGTGGGCACACAACCGGCCGGGGTGGCGGTGAACCCCGACGGCTCGCATGTCTATGTTGTCAATACCGGGGACAACAATGTTTCGGTCATCGCTGCAGCGACCTTGGCAACCGCCGCGACAGTGGCAGTAGGCGCGAGCCCGAATGTCGTTGCGGTCAGCCCCGACGGATCGACTCTCTACGTGACCAACACCGACGACAAGACCGTGTCGGTGATCGACACCGCCACCAACACCGTCGTCAAAACCATTGCGGTGGGTGCCGATCCGATTGGGGTGGCGTTCAACCCCCAGGGGACCACGGCTTACGTCGCGAACCCGGCGGACGATACCGTGTCGGTGATCGACACCGCCACCAACACCGTCACCACTACAGTCGAGGTGGCGGGGGCGCCATTCATGGTGGCTGTGAGCCCAGACGGAAGCCGAGCTTATGTCACCAACCAGAGCGCCAACTCTGTGTCGGTGATCGACACCGCCACCAACACCGTTAGCACCGCCATCGAGGTTGGACAGACCCCAGCGGGGGTAGCGTTCAGTGCCGACGGCGCCCTCGCCTTTGTCGTCAACCAGAAAGACAACACCGTTTCGGTGATCGACACCGCAACTAGCACCGTCACAAGAACCGTTGCGGTGGGCTCTACTCCGGTTGGAGTGGCCGTGACGCCAGGCGCTGCCAACGTCTACGTAGCAGACTCCGGAAGTGACACCGTGTCGGTTATCAGCAACATCGGGTGGCCGAACCTCCCGCAGCGTGTGCTGGGGGGGTTGATCTCGACGATTGGGTATGGAGTCCAGTTCGTCTTGGATCGCACTGCACTGTGGCTTGCCAGCCTATCCAATCCGGTCACCGACTGGTTGTCCGAGAAGGTATGGCAGGCCCGAACGACGTTGTGGCCGGTGAGCAGTGACATCGAGTTCGGCGGGACCGCCGCGTGCATACACACCAAACAATGCCGCAATATGACCTTCGTCAATGGCGACTTCATGGGGCGCAACATGGCCGGGGTGGACTTCACAGGTTCGAGGTTCATCAATAGCAACGTCGCGATGGTAAATTTGCGGGGCGCCAACATGACGGGCGTACTTGTCCAGGGCGGGGGGTTGCTCCACTCCAACCTGACAGACGCAACACTCGTCAATGCGATCTTCGCGCATGGACTCCGTCCGGTGAACAACTCGTCCACGAATCTGACCCGAGCAAACCTAACCGGCGCGCGCTGGTCGCACACTGACTGGACGGGCGCTAAGTGGGACCACACAACGTGCCCAGATGGTTCGACGTCCAGCCAAGGTTGTTCTTCTGGCTGAGCGGGCGGTTGCTCGCGAGGCGTGCAGATCAGAGTATTGGGGACCTCCCTGATGTTGCCCCGGACTTCACCTACTGTGCAGCCGGTGGTGCGCGGGGTGCCTCGATTTCTGTCTGGCACGGGTTCGTCGCTCCACTTGCGTTCGCCCGGCGGGATTCCCGGGATGCGTATGCCACGTCTTCGAAGTGGCGGTCGTGCCGTGGAGGTTCACCTTCGGCTGTCATGGCGCAACGGAACTCGTCGCGGGATGCGCTTGTTCCGGCTACCGTCGATCCGGTGACGGTGTCAGGTGCGCGCGCGGATCGCGCGCTCGAGGTGGCCACATCGGCGAAACCTGCGCCGGCCTGACTTCAGCCGGTCCGGATCAGCGCGAAGGCCTGCGTGACGATCGACATCAGCCACGCGGCGGCTGTCTGGCTGCGGTATTCCGGCCAGTTCGCTTGCAGACTGACTACCCACGGCTGGCCGGTGTGGTCGACGGCATACCAGCTGAATGTCAGGTCGCCCGGCAGGTTGCCCGCTTTTGCCCCGATGTAGGGCCACTGTTTCCGGTCGAGGTCGATACCGGCGACGGCCGAGAGGATATCTCGGACCGGCCTCGCCTCGCCCACCGCGGCCGCCTGGAGGGCGGCGTGCAGCCGGCAGATGTCGGCGGCGCTGCCGTACCATTCTGCCCCGATCGCCGACGCCGGGGTATGCGTGCGGGTCGGATCAGGCTCGTAGGGCCTGGAATTCGTCTGCTGGAGTAGCTGTACCCGTGCTTGCGGCGATGCCCGCTTCCACTCGTCGCGGAGATCGGGTTGACCCCAACCTACCGAGAACAGCTCGTGCATCGTCGGAAACGGCGTCATGCTGGCGGGATCGTGATGGCCCGCCACCACCAGCGCGCGCTCGATGGCGCCGGGTCCCAGCCGGGCGATCAATAGATCGGTGGCCATGTTGTCGCTCGCCGAGATCATTTGTTGCGCCGCGTCGCGCACCGAGATCTGGGCGCCGGGCGGCAGCGCATCGAACCCCGAGGAGCCAACGGCCTTGGCTTCCTCGGTGATCGTCAGTGTGTCCGTCCACGCGAGGGTGCCTGCCGTCACCGCGCGCGCAACGGCAAGCAGCACATACAGTTTGAAGATCGAGGCCAGTGGCAGGGACATCTCCGTGTTTGTTCCTGCCACCGGAATGCACTGGCCTTCAACGACCTTCGCGATCTGATACGAGTAACGAGCGCCGGATTTGGTCAGCTCGGCATCGATGGCCCCCCAGCTGTCGATCACCGGCGGGTCGAGCTTCACCTGGAAGCGGTTGACCATGCCGGCATCGTCGGTGTGCAACTCGATGGTCTGGGCGACTCCGTAGGAGGTCAGGACATTCAGAGTGGCGTAACCGGCACCGATGTCGACACTTGTGACCGTGAAAGGCCTGTCCCACCAGATTCGGTCCATCGTGACGCCGACGTGCTCGACGATCTGGGGAGCGGCCAGCGTGCCTACCCCGAGAGGTCCGATCGGCCAGTCGCTGTTGAGCATGTCCATGGTCTGTTTGGCCCGCAGACCCGGTGGTGTGTTGATCTTGATGGCCGCACCGTATGCGGCATCGGCAGGAGCCGGTCGGGGCGCGGCGCATCCGCAGGCCAGGGCGGCGACGAGGAGGAACGCGATACTCAGCGTGGTCGCACGGTGCCTGGCCTGGGCTGCATCAGGCCGGCGCGTCGGTCCCGGCAACGTCAAGGACAACTTCGAACTCCAGCAACGAGGCTCCGGTGGCGACCGGTTTGGTGTTCTGGCCGGCATGGGCTTCGACGGCGGGGCCGGTAGCCCAGGCTTGAAATGCCTCGTCGGACTCCCACTGGGTGACCACGAAATAGCGGTCCTCGCCTTTGATCGGGCGTAGCAGCTGAAACCCGAGAAAGCCCGGCTGATTGTTGACCGCGTGTGCACGGTGCGCGAAGCGCTTCTCCAGTTCCGGGCCGGCGTCGGGCGGGACCTCGATTGCGTTGATCTTCACCACAGGGGTTTTGCTCGGCATGGCAATCAGGCTACCGCGTGCAATCGGCATGATGGCTCTATGGATTCCGGTTCGCCCTGCGCCCAAGCCGCCGGTCTACTGGCCGGCCGCGGCGGGGTAGGCCCGCCGATAGTGCTGGTGCATGGTCTGATGGGCCGCGGTTCCACCTGGGGGCGCCAGTTGCCGTGGCTGACCGAATTGGGCCAGGTGTTCACTTACGACGCGCCGTGGCACCGTGGCAGCGGGGTGTCCGACCCGTTCCCGATCTCCACCGAGCGTTTCGTCGCCGATCTGGGCGACGCGGTGGCCGGACTGGGCGCACCGGCGATCATGGTCGGCCATTCGATGGGCGCCCTGCATTCCTGGTGTCTGGCTGCGGAGCGACCCCAACTGGTTGCCGCCGTCGTCGTAGAGGACATGGCCCCCGACTTCCGCGGCCGCACAACCGGTCCCTGGGAACCCTGGTTACACGCCTTGCCAGCCGAGTTCAGAACCGAACGGCAGGTTTTTGACGAGTTCGGACCGGTCGCGGGGCGGTACTTCCTCGACGCCTTCGACCGCACCGCGACCGGTTGGCGTCTGCATGGAGACCCGCTGCGCTGGATCCAGATCGCCGCGGAGTGGGGAACGCGTGAGTACTGGGGCCATTGGTACTCGGTATCGGTGCCCACGCTGCTCCTGGAAGCCGGGAATTCGGTCACCCCGCCAGGTCAGATGTCGACGATGGCCGCCACCGGTTCGCAGACCACCTACCTGCGTGTGCCGGGTGCCGGCCACCTCATCCACGACGACGCGCCGGCCGAATATCGGACGGCCGTCGAGGCGTTTCTAACGAGGTTCCATCGGTGACCGTGAGCCGGAACACGGAACCTGTCGGTCGGGCCAGCGGATCGGGGAATGGCAGGCTTCATGATGTCCGATAAAATTCAGCCATGCCATTGCGAAGCGTGTCCGTGCTGGTCCTGGAAGAACTCGCGGTCTTCGAGTTCGGGGTGATTTGCGAGGTCTTCGGGACCGACCGGGCGGCGCAGGGGGTACCCAGCTTCGACTTCAAGGTCTGTGGGCCAGAGCCGGGCAACGCGCTGCGAACCTCGGTCGGGGCGATGATCACCCCGGAACACGGTCTCGACGGTCTCGCCGGGGCCGACCTCGTGGCAATTCCGGCAATCGGCGCGAGTGAATACCTACCCGCGGCGCTGGAGGCCATACGTCGGGCGGCTGAGTCCGGCTCGATCATCCTCACGGTGTGCTCGGGCGCATTCGTCGCCGGGGCGGCCGGCCTGCTCGACGGGCGCCCCTGCACCACGCACTGGATGCACGCCGACGAACTAGCGGCTCGATATCCGACTGCGATGGTGGATCGCGACGTGTTGTTCGTCGATGACGGTGACCTGATCACCAGCGCGGGCACAGCGGCGGGGATCGACGCATGCCTTCATCTCGTTCGCCGCGAACTCGGCAGCGAGGTCACCAACAAGATCGCCCGCAGCATGGTAGTCGCGCCGCAGCGTGACGGCGGTCAACGTCAGTACATCGATCAGCCGATCCCGGTCCGATGTTCGGAAAGATTTGCGCCACAACTGGAATGGATACTGACGAACTTGGAGAAGCCGCACACCGTGGCCACACTGGCTAGGCGGGCGCAAATGTCCAGTCGCACTTTCGCCCGCCGGTTCGTCGAGGAGACCGGTCGGACGCCGATGCAGTGGGTCACCGATCAGCGGGTCCTGTTCGCCCGTCGACTGCTCGAAGAGACGGCCCTGGACGTCGACGGCATCGCCGAACGATCCGGCTTCGGCAGTGCCACCCTGCTGCGTCACCACTTCCGCCGGGTTATCGGCATCACGCCCTCGGATTACCGCAGACGCTTCGCCTGCCCCGGTTCCGAAGGGGCGGCTACCGCCTGACCGCAGAGGGCGAATCGGCCGTCGGCCGTCTGTTCCACCAATCCGTCCAGAAGCAGCGAATCCAGCGCACGGTCCCGCTGTGCCGGGTCCGTCGTCCACGCGACGTCCAGAGCGCTCCGAGGGACGGGAAAGGCGTTGTCGCGCAGAACGTCCAGCAGTCTGCCGCGCGCCTGTCGGTCGGTGCCGGCGTAACGCTGCGTCCGACGATGAGGATTCGGATGCATCGGAAAGCCCAGCGAGCGCCAGCTGCATCGACGCAGCGGACACTGTCCGCACTTCGGGGTTCGCGCCGTGCAGACGGTCGCGCCTAATTCCATCAATGCCACCGAAAACTCGGGGGCGGTGGCAACGCCGGGAAGCAGGGCGGCGACGTCATCGAGGTCGCGCACCGACGGCGCTGCTGCACTCGAACGGCCGTGGACCGATCTGGCCACCACCCGTCGCACGTTGGTATCGACGACCGGAACCCGTTGTCGATAGGCAAAACACGCGACCGCACGCGCCGTATAGGTTCCGATGCCCGGAAGGGCCAGCAAGGCATCGACATCCGCGGGGACGACGTCGTCGTGCTCGGCGGCGATCACGGTCGCACATTCGTGCAGCCGCTTGGCCCGCCGCGGATAGCCGAGCTTCCCCCATGCCCGAAGCACATCGGCGGGGCTGGCCGCAGCGGTAGCCGACGGGGTGGGCCAGCGCGCGACCCAGTCCCGCCATATCGGTTCCACCCGGGCGACGGGGGTCTGTTGCAGCATGACCTCGCTGACCAGAATCTGCCATGGTGTGACACCGGGACGCCGCCACGGCAGGTCTCGCTGCACGCGGTCGTACCAACCGATCAGCTCATTCGAATCGATCATCGGAGTCCGCTCGGGCACAATGTCGGACATGCCCAATACGAATCCGTTGACCGCGTGGAAAGCACTCAAAGAGGGTAACGAGCGCTTCGTCGCCGGCAAGCCGGAGCACCCCAGCCAGAGTATTGAGCACCGGGCCAGCCTGGCCCGCGCACAGAAGCCCACGGCGGTGCTCTTCGGCTGCGCGGACAGCCGGGTCGCCGCCGAGATCATCTTCGACCAGGGCCTCGGCGACATGTTCGTCGTTCGAACGGCCGGCCACGTGATCGACGGGTCGGTGCTCGGCTCGATCGAATACGCCGTCACCGTGCTGAAGGTGCCGCTGATCGTCGTTCTCGGGCACAACAGTTGCGGTGCCGTCGCAGCGACGTTGTCTGCGCTGGACGAAGGATCCGTCCCCGGCGGCTACGTCCGCGACGTCGTGGAGCGGGTCATGCCGTCGATTCTGCTCGGCCGTCGGGACGGGCTGAGCCGTGTCGACGAATTCGAGGCCAGGCACGTCACCGAAACCGGTAAGCAGCTACTGAGCCGGTCGACCGCGATCGCGGAGGCGGTGCGGGCGGGTGAACTCGCCATCGTCGGTCTCACCTACCACCTGGCCGAAGGCAAGGTGGTGCTCGGCGAGCACATCGGCGACATTGGCGAGGGCTAGCAGGCGACACGCCGGGCAACGTCGGACAAGGTGGCATGACCTGGCCTTACCGTGATGGTGTGCTGGATCTAGAACCGCATGGCCCGCTGCCCACCCAGATCTACTGGCGACGCAGGGCGCTGGCGCTCGGCATCGCCGTGCTGGTCATCGGCGTGATCACGGCAATCGTCGCGGTGGTCGTAATGAACAGCACAAGTTCGGATCAACCTGCGGCGACGGAATCTTCGCCCCCTGCCCAGGCAGCTGGCCCGGCACCGCTGCCGGGCGAGAATCCAGAGGTCAAGTCGCCGATCCAGCCGCCCGCTCAGCAGGCTCCTGCGCCGACCGCAACGCCGACGGCAGCCGTCGTCCCGCCCCCGATCCTGCAGGAGGGGGATGACTGCCCGGATTCGACTCTGGCCGTCAAGGGCATCACCAATGTGCCGCAGTATGTCGTCGGTGATCAGCCGAAGTTCACCATGGTGGTAACCAACATCGGTCTGGTCGCCTGCCAGCGTGACGTGGGGGCCGCGGTGCTGGCGGCCTACGTATACACGCTGGATAACCAGCGGCTGTGGTCGAACCTGGATTGTGCGCCCTCCAACGAGACGTTGATCAAGACCTTCCAACCCGGCGAGCAGGTCACCACCGAGGTGACATGGACCGGAATGGGCTCAGCACCCAACTGCCCGCTGCCACGCCAGCCGATCGGTCCGGGCACTTACAACCTGGTCGTCCAACTCGGTAATCTTCGGTCGGCCCCGGTGCCGTTCATGCTCACCGAGGGCGCCGTCCAGCCGGGTCAAGTGCCCGCAGACGGGACGCCGCACCTACCCCAACCGGGTCCGGCCGGCTGACGCACCGCGGTCAAGCGAGCCGGTCGGCGATGGTCGACTCGGCCAGCTGTGACAGACCTTCCCGGATGTGGTGGGCCCACATCGCCCCGATGCCTTCGACCGACTGCAGGTCGTTGGAAGTGGCCGCCAATAACCCTTGCAGTGAGCCGAACGAGCGGACCAGCAGGTCGACGTGTGCGAACTGCAGCCTCGGGATGCCCGCCATGGCACGGTAGCCGCGCGAACTCATCGCGGAGTCCTGCGCTTCGGCGGTGGAGGGGTAACCGAAAACCCTTGCCAGAGCAGTGAAGTCGAGCAGTTCGCCGTCGGAAAGTCCATCAAGGTCTTCGAGGGTCGCGCTGACCTGGGCCGCCGTTGGCGGTTCGGGATTGGCGTGGTAGTCGCGGACGATCAGTTCACGGTCGGTCTCGTTGTCGCCGACGAGCTCGTCCAGCTGTAGTTTGAGTTGCCGTCCGGAGGTGCCCAGCTCCACAACATCGGCGTCGATCTCCAGGCTGATCCGGCGCACCATCTCCAGGCGCTGCACTACCGTCATCACATCCCGCAGAGTCACGAAGTCCTCGATCTCGGCGGTCGAGAGCTGTCTGCTGACCTCGTCGAGCCGGGTCTTGTACCGCTCCAAGGTGTTGATGGTCTGGTTTGCCCGGGAAAGGATCGTCGCGGACTCGGGCACCACGTGGCGCTCACCGGCTACGTAAACGGTGACGATGCTCATCGAATGGCTGACCGATATCACCGGGTACCCGGTCTGGATCGCGGTGCGCTCGGCGGACCGATGTCTGGTTCCGGACTCTTCGGTGGGTATCGACGGATCGGGCACCAACTGGACGTTGGCCCGGAGAATGCGGCTGCCGTCGCTGGATAGCACCACAGCGCCGTCCATCTTCGAGAGTTCGCGCAATCGGGTCGGCGCAAACCGGACGTCCAGTGCGAAGCCGCCATCGCAGATGCCCTCGACACCATCGTCGTAGCCGATGACTATCAGGGCCCCCGTCTTGCCCCGCAGAATTCGTTCCAGACCGTCGCGCAACGCCGTTCCGGGCGCCAGACGGGCGATCGTCTCGCGAAGGGTTGGTTTGGCGATCTGCACGACCGTGCGCGCAGCGCGTCCGGTCGACGTCACGCCCATCGCTTCTCCACGGCTCGGTCTGCTGAATTGATCTGATTGCGCATCAGGTCGCGTCATTCTTGCCGATATCGCGCAACACCTGCAACGCCGAGTTGATGTCGTCGGCGGGAATCAGCCGCAACCCAGACGGCGCGGCGCTCACCCCCGCGGGCACCACCGCGCAGGTGAACCCGAGGCGGGCCGCCTCGGCCAGTCGGCGGTCCATACCGGTCACCCGCCGCAGATCACCGGCCAGTCCGACCTCCCCGATCGCCACCGCCGTGGTCGGCATCGCAATATCGAGGCTGGCCGATGCGATGGCCATCGCGACCGCCAGATCGGACGACGAATCGGTCAGGCGCATGCCGCCGACGGTGGACAGATAGATGTCGTTGGTTCCGACGAGCAGCTTGGCTCGCGTCTCCAGCACCGCCGTGATCATGGCGGCACGCGCTGCATCGATACCGCTGACCGCCCGTCGTGGGCTCCCGCTGGCCGGGGAACCGATCAGTGCCTGCACCTCGCCGACCATCGGGCGTTTACCATCGAGCATGACCGTCACCGCGGTGCCTGACACCGATTTGGGCCGCTGGTCGATGAACAGTCCGGAGGGATCGGCGACACATTCGATGCCGTTGTCGTGCAACAGAAAACATCCCACTTCGTCAGCCGCGCCGAATCGGTTCTTGACGCCGCGCACCATTCGCAGCGACGAGGTTCGGACGCCTTCGAAGTGCAAGACCACATCGACGAGGTGTTCGAGCGACCGCGGTCCAGCGATCGCGCCGTCTTTCGTGACATGCCCTACCAGCAGTATTGCCACCCCCGACGTTTTGGCCGTCATGGTCAGTGCGGTCGTCACCGCTCGGACCTGGGTGACACCGCCGGGGACTCCGTCTACCTCGGCAGTGGACATCGTCTGCACAGAATCCACCACGAGTAGCGAGGGCCGCACGGCTTCGATATGACCAAGGGCTACCTGAAGATCCGATTCGGCCGCCAGGAAGACCTCGTCGTGGGTGCAACCGGTGCGCTCAGCCCGAAGCCGGATCTGGCCCGCCGACTCCTCGCCGGACAAATACAGCGTGCGGCGCCCGGTCTGTGCCCAACGATGGGCAACTTCAAGGAGCAGCGTCGATTTGCCGACTCCCGGCTCTCCGGCCATCAGCGTGACCGATCCGGGAACCAGGCCTCCGCCCAGCACCCGATCCAGTTCGCTCACACCGGTGCGAAAGTGCCGGGTGGCACCGGGATCGATCGAACTGATCGGGACCGCTGCGGAGGCGGGTACGACAGCCCGGCGCGTTGCCGATGCGGCGGCCGTGCTAAGGACGACCTCGTCCACGGTGCCCCAGGTCCCGCAGTCGGGACAACGACCGACCCACTTGGCGGTATGGCGCCGGCATTCCGAGCAGCGGTACTGCGAACGAGTTTTGGAGCCGGCCCGGGTCATCGCGTGACGGTAACCGGCGGGCCCGACAGAATGGCGCCGCCGCCGTCCGTGTCTTCAACCGATACCGCTGATTACGGCATGGTTCCGGTTCAGTGGCCCCCGCCGGAATGATCCGAGGAGCCCCCGTCGCCGGGAATGGCATCACGACGAGGCGCCTCGCCGGCTGAAATCGGCACGCTGACGGTCGTTTTTCCGGCCTTCTCGAAGGTGAAGGTGAAGTCGTAGGTCAGACCGTTGGTGATGGGTTTGGACAGCTCCACCGTTGCCTCCGCGGAGTCGGCCACCTCGATGCTTTCCAACGGGGTCGGCTGACCATCGGGGGTGCCGACAACCAGCACACCCGTGGCAGGCAGCGCGGTGTCACCCGTCAGCGACACCTTGCCCACATCGGAACTGATCGAGACGAGCTTGTCGTCGACGTCTGGAGAATCGTTGGCGGCGACGAAGAGCAACTCCACGTCGCGCCCCGGCTCAACGTAGTCGGACGTTTGGGTGGCGCGCAGGTGCACGTTGCGCAGCGCGATCTCGCCCGCGCGGCCACTGGTGCCGTTGATCGCGGGTTCCTGGGTGGCGGTCTGGGATACCTGGCCCGCGCCGCATCCACTCAACAGCACGCCGACTGCCAACCCGCACGTCGCCACCGCAAAGGGGATGGGTCGACCGCGTGTGTTGGCGCGCCGTTTGAAGGGGTTCACTGGGGCCTCCTGCTCGGCTGACTGGACGACGCGGCATGCCGGTCTCTAGCGGTTCCGGCGGTACGACTATGCAGAGTAGTAGCTGACGGTGCACCGCGGAAGCGCAGGGGCGATGCGTTCCTGCGACCGCGTGTCGGGAACGTTGCTGCGGGCCGGGCACCTGCCGTCGACAGCCAGCAAGAACGAGCCGGTCTTGCACGGATTTGGTCGTCTGTCAACCCCTAGTCTTCATCGACTGTGCCCCTGACCTGCAACGTTGATCCGCGCCCCGAAACGGCCCGTGTTAACATTGCGGGGTGAAAGGGGCTCGAAACAGATGATTTTTAAGGTCGGAGACACCGTTGTTTATCCACACCACGGTGCTGCGTTGATCGAAGCGATCGAAACCCGCACCATCAAGGGCGAACAGAAGGAATATCTGGTCCTGAAAGTCGCCCAGGGAGATCTCACCGTTCGGGTACCCGCTGATAACGCCGAATACGTAGGCGTTCGCGACGTCGTCGGGCGGGAAGGCCTGGACAAGGTCTTCCAGGTGCTGCGCGCCCCCCATACCGAGGAGCCCACCAACTGGTCGCGCCGGTACAAGGCCAATCTGGAAAAGCTGGCCTCCGGTGATGTCAACAAGGTCGCCGAGGTGGTGCGCGACCTGTGGCGGCGGGATCAGGAGCGTGGGCTGTCGGCCGGCGAGAAGCGGATGCTGGCCAAGGCCCGGCAGATTCTGGTCGGTGAGCTGGCGCTGGCCGAGAACACCGATGACGAGAAGGCCGCGACCATTCTCGACGAGGCACTCGCCGCCGCCTCCTGACGGCCGTGATACCGGCTCCCAGGGTCGGACTCGGTGCCGACGTTCATCCCATCGAAGTCGGACGTCCCTGCTGGCTGCTGGGCCTGCTATTCGAAGGTCAGAACGGCTGTGCCGGTCATTCGGACGGCGACGTGGCGGCGCACGCGCTGTGTGATGCGTTGCTGTCGGCTGCCGGAATGGGCGACATAGGCGAGATATTCGGAACCGACCGGCCTGAATGGCGTGGGGTCAGCGGCGCCGACATGCTCTGGCACGTGCAGTCGCTGTTGGCCGCCGCCGGGCTGCGAGTCGGTAACGCGGCTGTCCAAGTCATCGGCAACACGCCGAAGATCGCCCCCCGTCGTGCCGATGCTCAGCGACTGCTCTCCGAGCTCCTGCGCGCTCCGGTCGCGGTGTCGGGTACCACCACGGATGGACTCGGCCTGACCGGGCGGGGCGAGGGTCGGGCAGCGATAGCCACGGCCCTGGTGATCACCGACGAGCGCTTGCGCGAGGAGCCGACCGGCACCGACGAGCGCTTGCGCGAGGAGCCGACCGGCACCGACGAGCGCCTGCGCGAGGAGCCGGACAACCCCGCCGGGGTCGCGAATGGCGATCAGGTCTGAACAGGCCGGTAAGCTGGCCCGTCGTGACCGCAAGCCCAGCCCCCGTGATGCGGCTTCATGACACCCTGGCTGGCGGCGTGCGCGACTTCACGCCCCTTCGGCCCGGCCATGCCTCGATCTATCTCTGTGGCGCGACCGTGCAGGGTCTGCCCCACATCGGTCACGTCCGCAGCGGTGTCGCATTCGACGTGCTACGCCGGTGGTTGATCGCAAAGGGCCTGGACGTGGCGTTCATCCGCAACGTCACCGACATCGACGACAAGATCTTGCACAAGGCCGCGGAGGCGGGCCGTCCGTGGTGGGAGTGGGCTGCGACCTACGAGCGGGCGTTCACCGCGGCCTACGACGCCTTGGGGGTCCTGCCGCCGTCGGCGGAGCCCAGAGCGACCGGGCACATCACCCAGATGGTGGAGCTGATCGAAAAGCTGCTTGCCCGGGGCCACGCCTACACCGGTGCCGGGGACGTGTACTTCGATGTGGCGACGCTGCCCGACTACGGCAAGCTCTCCGGACATAAACCTGACGACGTTCATCAGGGGGAGGGCGCCGCGGCGGGTAAGCGCGATCAGCGCGATTTCACGTTGTGGAAGGGCGCCAAGCCGGGAGAGCCATCCTGGCCGACGCCGTGGGGCCGCGGTCGACCGGGGTGGCACACCGAATGCGTCGCCATGTGCGAGGCCTATCTGGGCGCGCAGTTCGACATCCATGCGGGCGGAATGGATCTAGTGTTCCCGCATCATGAGAATGAGATCGCGCAGGCGGAGGCGGCAGGGCAGGGATTCGCCCGGTTCTGGCTGCACAACGGCTGGGTCACCATGGGCGGCGAGAAGATGAGCAAGTCCCTGGGCAACGTACTTGCGATACCCGCTGTGCTGCAACGGGTTCGGCCTGCTGAGCTGCGCTACTACCTGGGTAGTGCACATTATCGGTCGATGCTCGAGTTCTCCGAGAACGCACTCCAGGACGCGGCAAAGGCATACGCGGGTATCGAAGAATTTCTGCATCGGGTGCGCAGCCGGGTCGGTGCGGTCGTTCCCGGTGAATGGACCGCCAAGTTCGGCGCCGCTCTCGACGACGATCTCGCGGTACCCGCCGCCCTGGCCGAGGTGCACGCCGCGCGAGCGGAGGGTAATCGGGCACTGGATGCGGGGGACCACGAGACCGCGCTCGCGCAAGCAATGTCGATCCGCGCAATGATGGGAATCCTCGGCGCCGACCCGCTGGACGAGCGCTGGGAGTCGCGGGACGAGACCTCGGCCGCCCTGGCCGCGGTCGATGTGCTCGTACACGCCGAGATTGGCCGGCGTGCGACCGCCCGGGCCAACCGTGACTGGGCAGAAGCAGATGCGATCCGGGACCGGCTCAAGGCGGCGGGCGTCGAGGTCACCGATACAACCGACGGGCCGCAGTGGTCACTGCTGGACGGGGCGGGCAAGTAATGGCCGGCAATTCCCAACGACGTGGGGCGGTCCGCAAGTCGGGTACCAAGAAGGGACCCACTGTCGGGTCCGGCGGCGTACGTCGTCGCGGCCTGGAAGGCAAGGGCGCGACTCCGCCCGCGCACCAGCGACCGCACCATCCCGCAGGCAAGCGCGCTGCCCGGGCGGCCCGCAAGCAGCAGGGCAAACACAAGAAAATCGACGACACCGAGATCGTCCTGGGCCGAAACCCGGTACTCGAGTGCCTGCGCGCCGGGGCGCCGGCGACCGCGCTGTACGTGGCGCTGGGCGCCGACTCCGACGAACGGCTTACCGAAGCCGTGCAGATCGCCGCCGACCGGGGGATCTCAATTCTTGAGGTCGTGCGCCACGACCTTGATCGAATCGCAGCCAACGGCCTGCACCAGGGCTTGGCCCTGCAGGTGCCGCCGTATGACTATGCGCATCCCGACGACCTACTCGCCGCGGCCAAGGCTGACGCGGCCACGCCGTTGTTGGTCGCGTTGGATAACATTTCCGATCCACGCAATCTCGGTGCCATCATCCGCTCGGTGGCGGCGTTCGGTGGTCATGGCGTGCTGATTCCGCAGCGCAGGTCAGCCTCGGTGACGGCGGTGGCGTGGCGCACCAGCGCGGGGGCGGCGGCCCGCCTGCCGGTGGCGCGTGCCACGAATCTGAACCGTACTCTCAAACAGTGGGCCGAGTCCGGTATCCAAGTCGTCGGACTGGATGCCAACGGGGACAGCGAGATCGACGCCATCGACGGCACCGGACCGATCGTCGTCGTCGTCGGATCGGAGGGTAAGGGCTTGTCGCGCTTGGTTCGGGAGAACTGCGACGCCGTCGTGTCGATCCCGATGGCCGGACCAACCGAATCACTGAACGCATCGGTCGCGGCCGGTGTGGTGCTTGCCGAGATCGCCAGGCAGCGTAGAACCTAAGTGCGCTAGAGATCGTGATAACTCCAGGGGTCGGCACGTTGCCACAGCGTCGGGAGATGCAGTGCGACACCGTCGTCGTCGGCGAGCTGGGTCAGCACCCGCATCGAGGCGGTTAGGTCGTCGGCCGCATACGGTAACGCGCGCAGCGGTTTGTCCAGCGGACGAAAGAAGTCGTCCCAGTGGATCAGCACAACCCGGCGCGCACCGACCATGCGAACAGTCTGGTTCCAATATTCGCCGATGTAGCTGCGGGGCTGCAGGCCGAGCTGCCCGACACCGAGATAGACGATGTCGGCACGTCGGCCGTCCAGCGCGCCCGGGATGAAACCGGCGCTGCCGACAATCAACAACGTTCCGGCCGTGGGGCGGTGGTGCACCAACATGGACCATGCCTCGCCGCACCGGTAGGCCGACGCTCTCGCCGGCGGGACAACAGGTGTTGTGACGTCCCCGGGGAAGCGGTCCGGCGGGCAATGGCTGCCTTTGATCAATGTGATGTCGAAATTACCTGCGACGAGGCGCTCACCGGATGTGACAGCATCGACGTGATCGAGTCCGTGTCCAAGCCCGATAAAGGCGGCCGACGTCCCGCCGATCAGCCGTGCACCCGTCATAGCGGCGACCGCAGCCGAGTCCATCGCGTGGTCGTAATGGGTATGGACGGGAACGACGGCGTCCAAACGGACCACGCCGAGTTGGGACAGCCCGGCCTCGATACGCGGACGCGACGAAGCCAGCCGTCGAGTCGCGACTGTGGAAAGGCTTGGACGGGAGAAGAATCCATCGGTCATCACCGCTGAGGTTCCGTCGTCGACGAGCAGCGTCGTCACCCCGCCCCAGGCGACCGAGACAGGGGTTGCCGGTGCCGCGGGCGGGACGTCGAAATAGGCGGAGTAGGCCGCCAAATCGGGTCGGCCGAACTTCAGGCGCATGATCTCACCCTAAGTGGGTCGACCCCGGCCGAGCCGCCCTTCGCGGATATCGAGTTTTCAGTAGACGTTCGAGTTGTCAGTAGACGTAGGTATTCGCCGGTTGTTCGATCTGCTGGGCTGATTCGACCGTCATCACGGGGATGGTGCCGAGTGACGAGTCGCTTTGCCCGGGCGGGACTTTGCCCTCCACCTTCACCCAGGTGTCTTCTGGCAAGCTCGCGACGTAGTCGGCGGCCGGGCCTTCGAGCGTGATCCGTGCCAACTGTCCATCGGCGGCGCAGCAGAGAATGACGATTCGGCCCAAATCCGTTCTTTCCCCGTCCTTTATGGTGAACCCAGTCACGGTGACCAGCCGGTTATCCAGCGATCTGTTCGAATCGCGCGCATTTCGGACGAGTAACTCCGGTAATGAGATTTCGGGTGCTCGCTCGGCCGGTAACGGAGGGTAGGGCTTACGCAACACATCGGTCGATACCTCGGTGACGGTGCGAAGCGCCGATTGCGCACCGAGTGCCGGCGGGACTACGAATCCCAGCAACGCGATCGGCACGATCAGCAGCCAAAGTGCCCCCGACCGATGATCGTGGTCGTGGTGTGCACGCCGCTGCGGTCCGCGCCGGACATCGCGGACGATCGCCACCACCGCCAATGCGATCAGGACCAATGCTGACGCGAAAAGCCAGGGCTGCAGTCCAGGTTTGACGTAACGGGTATAGGCGCCGGTGACGGTGATAATCATCGTGCACACGCCCACCAGCAGCAGCAGAGCGTTCTCGGTCTCGCGGCTCATCGGTTACCGATCAGCATCAGACCCACACCGGTGGCGATCGCCGTCGCGACCAGGAACGTGAGCGGGGCGAATCGGATGGCGAACGCGCGACCGAACATGCCCACCTGCATGGCGAATAGCTTGATGTCGATGGCGGGGCCGACCACCAGGAACACCAGGCGCGGAAGCAACGGCAGCATCGACAGGCTCGCAGCCACGAAAGCGTCCGCCTCCGAACACAGAGCCAAAATCACAGCGAGCAATGCCATCACCGCTACACCGAGCAGCAGCTGTCCGGCAATGTGCTCGAACACCCAAGAGGGCACCAAGATGTGCAAAGCTGCCGCTGCGGCCGCGCCGACGACGAGATATGAAGCGGCCTGCAGGAAATCGTGTCGGGCCGCTTCGGTGAATACCGCCCAGCGGGAGCCATCGTGTTCGTGGACCTGTGGGACTTGGCGGGTGATCCAGCGGGCCTGGCCGAAGCGCATCCAGAGCCCGCCCATAGCCAGCGCCGTCAGGAGTGAGGCCACACAGCGGGCCAGCACCATCATCGGTTCGCCGGGAAACGCCACGGCAGTCGAGACCAGCACGATGGGATTAATCGCCGGGGCGGCGAGCATGAAGGTAAGCGCGGCGGCCCCCACTGTGCCCGCGCCGAACAGCCGGCGTGCGATCGGTACCGAACCGCACTCACAGCCGGGCAGGGCGGCACCGCTGACACCCGCGGCCACAATCGCCACGGTGGGGCGGCGGGGCAGCCAGCGAGCCAGTCGCTCGGGAGTCACCAGAGCCGCCACCGCGCCACTGACCATGACGCCGAGCGCCAGGAACGGCAGTGCCTGAACGAAGATGCCGCTAAAAACCGTTGCCGCGGTCGCCACGTCCGGGGTGCCGGCGACCCAACTGCGCAGCGTTCCGCCCGCCAATGCCAATCCGATAATCACCGCTACGAATATCTGCATCGAACCGACCCGGATACGCGGTGAGGTTGTCGGGACGGCCACGCGGCTATTGTGCCAGCTGCGCAGTCTGTGCCAGCTGCGGAGCACGCGGTGATCACGAGTCGCTGGCGGATTGGGCCAGAACTAGCTGAACGGCTCGAGCGATACGCCGTCAGTCGCCAGCCGATCCCGTACTGCGCGTGCGATCTGCACGGCTCCCGGCGAATCGCCGTGCACGCAGATGGATTCGAAGGTGATGGGTACCGTGGCCCCGTCGATGGAGGTCACTTGTCGCGCCGAGACCATCGACAGCACCCGATCGGCGATGGCGGTGGGGTCGTGCAGTACCGCATCGCGTTCCCGGCGGGAAACCAACCGGCCCGCCGAGGTGTAAGCCCGATCGGCGAAGGCCTCGGGCACGGTGCGAAGACCCAGCCGTTGCGCCTCGTCGAAAAACACCGAATCGTTCAGCCCCAGGACCGCAAGACCCGGGTCCAACGCGTGCACCGCCGCTGCCACGGCCCGCGCTTGCTCCCGGTGGTCGACGACCGAGTTATAAAGCGCACCGTGGGGTTTGACGTATTTCAGTGCTGTTCCGGCGACTCGTGCCAGGGCCTGAAGGGCGCCGATCTGGTAAATGACGTCCGCGGTCAACTCATCGGGCGGTATGTCGATGAAACGCCGTCCGAAGCCCTCGAGGTCGCGGTAGCTCACTTGGGCGCCGATGCGAACGCCCCGTTCGGCAGCGGCGCGGCAGGTGCGTGCCAGCGTAGCGGCGTCGCCGGCATGAAATCCGCAGGCAATGTTGGCGCTTGTCACCAGGTCGAGCATTGCGTCGTCATCCCCGAGCGTCCACACGCCGAAGCCTTCGCCGAGGTCGGCGTTCAGGTCGACGGACACGCCTGGCATCTGCCAACAGTAGACGGTTCCATCCGGGCAATCGCGGCATCGGCTGTGCAATTTGGATAGAAATGGTTATCGTTACCGGGTGATCACAGCCCGACATTCCAGACTGCGCTTCCTTGCGGCGTCCGTCCTGTTGGCTGCGCCATTCGTGTTGTCGGCCTGCGGGGGCAGCGGCGAACGTGCCGGGTCCAGCGATGCTTCGACGGCTGCCAGCGGAGAATGCCCGACCGACCCGGTCGATGTCGTCGTCAGCGTGGATCAATGGGGTGACATCGTTTCCCAGCTGGGTGGCTCGTGCGCCAAGGTGACGACAGTGCTTGCCAGTTCCTCGGTGGATCCCCACGACTACGAGCCGTCGCCCTCGGATGCGGCGCTATTCGAGGGTGCGCAGCTTGTGGTGATCAACGGAGGTCACTACGACGAGTGGGCTGCGAAGCTGGCAGCCTCGTCTGCGCCGGACGCGCCCGTCATTAATGCGTTTGAACTCAGTGGCTCTGAACCCAGTGGCGGGGACGCGGGCCACGAACACGAAGAGGGCGCCGACCACGATCACGCCGATGAGGGCAACCCGCATGTTTGGTACAAGCCGTCGGCGGTGTCCTCGGTCGCGAAATCAGTGACCTCCGAACTCGGCAAGCTGGCACCGAGCGCTACCGACTATTTCGCCGAGCGGCACGCTGCGTTCGAAAGCGTGATGAAGCCCTACTACGACACCATCGCCGACATCAAGTCTCATGCCTCCGGCAAGAGCTTCGCGGCGACCGAGAGCGTGTTCGACTACATGGGTGAAGCGGTGGGGCTTCAGAACCGAACTCCGGAGGGCTATCAATTGTCCTCGGCAAACGAGACTGAACCGACCCCGGCAGACCTTGACGCCTTCCTCCGGCTGCTCGCTCAGCGTGGTGTCGACGTGTTGATTTACAACACCCAGACCGAAGGGTCGGTGCCGGAGCAGATCCGTTCGGCGGCACAGAATGCCGGTGTTCCGGTGGTGGAGGTCACCGAGACGGTGCCGCCCGATACTGATTCGTTCCAGAATTGGCAGATCAGGCAACTTGACTCACTCGCAAAGGCGCTCGGTGTCCCGGACTGAGCATGGGTCGAGTTGCGCGCTGGCGTTCGACGACGTCAGCGTCGTGCGAGGGGGACGGACGATTTGGTCGGACTCGACATTTCAGGTCGACGCCGGCGGTTTCGTTGCAGTCATCGGGTCCAACGGCGCGGGCAAAACGACCATGCTCCAGGTCATCCTCGGTCTGGTCCCGGTTGCCCGCGGAACGGTGCGGGTATACGGCGAGCGGCCTAGTGTTCTGAACAACGAGATCGGCTATGTTCCACAGCATTACGATGTCGAAGCGAGCACGGCGATACGTGGCAGAGATGCAGTCCTATTGGGGCTGACAGGACGCCACTGGGGATTCGCCCGGGCGAGCGCCCCGGATCGCAAGCGGGTCGATGAGGCGCTGGAGTGGGTTGAGGCCACTGACATTGCCGATCGCAGACTGTCCGAACTCTCCGGCGGTCAGCGCCAGCGGATCGCGGTGGCCGCGGCTCTGGTCGCGCATCCGCGGATGCTGATCCTCGATGAACCGTTGGCATCGCTGGACCTGCGCAACCAGCACGAGATTGTCGCGCTTCTGGCTCGTCTCAAACGCGAGCTGGGAGTGACCATCCTCGTGGTGGCGCACGATCTCAATCCGTTGCTTGCCATGCTCGACAGCGCGATCTACCTCCTCGACGGGCACGCGCACCACGCTGCTATCGGCCAGGTGGTCGATTCCGAACTGCTCACCCACATGTACGGGACTCCGATAAAAGTGGCTCATACCTTGCAGGGCGACCTCTACATGCGGAGCGTCTGATGACTCAAGAAATCGTCGCAGCGGTGGGTTATCAGGACAATTGGGTACAGATTCTGAGTTCGTCTTTCATGCGCAATGCGTGGTTGGGTGGCACGGTGGTCGCACTGGCTGCGGGACTGATGGGCTACTTCATCGTGGTGCGGAACTCGTCTTTCGCCGCACATGCGTTGGCGCATATCGGTCTACCCGGGGCGACGGGCGCCGTGTTGCTTGGGCTGCCTGCGGTACTGGGGCTAGGAGCGTTCTGTGTTGGGGGCGCCCTTGTGATCGGCGCACTAGGGAAACGGGCCATGGATCGTGACGTTGCGACGGGTACCGTTCTGGCCTTCGCGACCGGCCTTGGACTGTTCTTCAATTCGCTGGCCACCCGAAACTCGTCGACCTTGACCAACGTGTTGTTCGGCAATCTGCTGGCGATCACCAATTCGCAACTGCTGGGATTTCTGGCGCTGTTGATACTGCTGGCAGCGTGTATCGCATTCATCTACCGACCGCTGTTGTTCACCTCAGTCAACAGCCAGGTCGCCGAAGCCAAAGGTGTTCCGGTACGGGGGTTGTCGGTCACCTTCATGGTCCTGCTGGGCATCACCATCACGATGGCGGTCCAGGCGGTGGGCACCCTGCTGCTGTTCGCGCTCGTGGTCACTCCTGCCGCGACGGCTCTCATTATGACCGCGCGCCCAATTCTGGCGATGGCGGTTTCGGCGGCGATCGGGTTGGTCTCGGTTTGGGCGGGCGTGGCTCTCTCAGCGATATTCAATCTGCCGCCCAGCTTCGTGATCGTGACGATCGCTTGTGCGGTCTGGCTGGTGGTCTGGGCCGGCGGCCGAATGCCGCGCCGAACATCAAGTCCGGTCGGCTGATTGAGCGCGGATTTTCAGTAGGTGGTTCAGTGCCACCGCCACGTCGTTCGGCGAGTCGACGCGATACGCGGCGTGAGTCTCACCGGATCCGACTTTTACCCCTACATCGCCGTCACGTATCCGCCGGAACGCCTTTTCGTCGGTGACGTCGTCGCCGAAGAACACCACCGCGGTTGCGTTGTACTGATCGCGCAGGATGTCGATCGCCTCACCCTTGTCGGTAGAGATCACCGCGAACTCGAGGACGGCCTTACCGGTGGTTGCCTGCGCGGCCCAGGAAGTCGAGGCGGCCCAGGCGGCTGCCAGAGCGGCCTCTGCATCGGCGGCCGCGGCATTGCGCACGTGCAGAGCGACACTGGCCGGCTTGGTCTCGACCAGCACGCCGGGCTTTCCGGATGCGATCGCACAGAGTTCCTCGGTGATCCTCTGCAACAGCGCGGCATCGATCTGATGGGAGAACCCGGAATCGAACTCCGCGCCGTGGCTGCCGACCAGTTGCACCGAGGACGGCATCGATGACAGCAATCTGAGATCGCTAAGCGCGCGTCCGGAAATCAATGCTGCGCCGGTTTCGGGTAGGCCGGCCAGGGCGATCAGGGCACGACCCGCCTCGGGGAGCGGGCGGGCGTCGGCGGGGTTGTTGACGATCGGCGACAGCGTGCCGTCGAAGTCAGAGGCGACCAGCAGCCGTGCAGCTTCCGCAGCTTGTTCCAGCGCCTTTGACAACTCCGACGGTACGTCGCTCACCCGTCAGATCTTAGGTTGGTCACCGTCTCCGATGAGCAACCGCACCGCCAGATCGAGCCGCTTGCTGACGTCGGTAGCCGAGGCGCGCCGGGTCAGCCAGGCCAACAGGTTCGACAACCACACGTCGGAGATCACCCGCGCGATGTGGTACTGCTCCTCGGTGGGTTCTCCGTCGCTCATGGCTCGCGCAAACATCGAATCCATCAACTTGCCGACATGGTCCACTTCGCCGGCCGCTGACGCGTCGGCGAAGACGAACGCACGGGTCATCGCCTCGGTCAGCAGCGGGTTTCGCTGCATCGCCCGGTTGAGCTTGCCGACCATGATGTTGAGTCGCTGATACGCGGTGGCTCCCGCCGACAGGGCGGCCCGGTCGGTCTTGGCATCGATGCGTTCGAACTCCCGGCCCAGAGCGGACACCAGAAGATGGACCTTGGACGGAAAGTACCGGTACAGCGTTCCCACGGCGACGTCGGCGCGTTCCGCGACGGCACGCATCTGGACAGCCTCGTAGCCGCCTTTCGACGCGATGGCCAGGGTGGCGTCCAGAATGCGCTTGCGACGTTCCCGCTGAGCTTCCGAGCCCAGCGCAGATTCGGCGAGCACCGCCACGTTCATCACCTGACGCGGTTTTGAGTCCGAGCCCGCCGAGGAACTGGAGCGCGCGGGCGTTCCGGAGGTTGACAATTCAGACGCCTCAGACATCCGGCCCGGATCTTCCAAGCGATGCGGCCTCGCCGAAAACGATACGCATTTCGTTCCTCGATTTCCCACCTCGGTGCCGGTCAGGCACAGCCGTGCTCTGCAGCGATGGCGTTCGACTTGACGCCTAGACGCTGGCACTATTAGAACACGTTCTAGTGAGAAGCAGTGCCTTCTCTCCCTCTTCTCGGCCAAACGCTAGGAGTGCCGGTGTCGGCTCAACCTCTGAAACCCTCGGCGACCATCACCGACGATCAGTCCGCCGCGCGCGAGCTGGTCCGTGACTGGGCCGTCGGATCCGAATCGGTAGATGCCGTGCGAGAGGTGGAACAGGGGAATCCGGCCGCGTGGCGCGCACCCTACGACGGACTCGCTCAACTGGGAATATTCGGCGTCGCCGTTCCGGAAGAGCTCGGTGGCGCTGGCGGCACGGTGCCGGATCTTTGCGCGATGGTCGATGAAGCGGCCGCCGCGCTGGTGCCCGGCCCGGTGGCGACGACGGCGTTGGCGACCTTGGTGCTCGACCAGACCCACGGTGAGTTACTTCATTCCCTCGCCTCCGGCGCGCGCACCGCCGGGGTCGCGCTTGGTGCCGAGGTTTCCTACGCGGGCGGCTTCGTCTCGGGCACTGCGCCTTACGTACTCGGTGCCGATGACGCGGGGGTGATCCTGCTGCCTGCCGGTGAGCGCTGGCTGCTCGTCGACGCAGCTGCGGAAGGCGTCACTCTGATACCGCATAAGGCAACCGATTTCTCCCGCCCGTTATCCCGCGTCCGGCTCAACGATTCAGTCGCCGAGGAGCTTTCGGTGCCTGCAATACGGGTCGTCGACCTGGCGGCCACTGTGCTGGCCGCAGAAGCGGCGGGACTTTCCCGCTGGTTTCTCAAGACCGCAACGGAGTACGCGAAGGTACGCGAACAATTCGGTAAGCCGATCGGAAGTTTTCAAGCGGTCAAGCACATGTGCGCCGAGATGCTGCTGCGCTCCGAACAGGCCTCGGTGGCCGCAGCCGACGCCGCCCGCGCTGCGAGTGAATCCGACCCCTCGATAGGAGGCGGCCAGCTTTCCCTGGCGGCGGCTCTGGCGGCCTCGGTGGGTATCGATTCGTCCAGAGCCAATGCCAAAGACTGCATTCAGGTGCTCGGCGGGATCGGTATCACCTGGGAGCACGACGCGCACTTGTATCTGCGACGCGCCTACGGCATTGCCCAGTTCCTGGGGGGCCGGTCACGCTGGCTGCGTCGGGTGGCGGAATTGACGCAGCAGGGTATCCGCCGGAATCTGCACATCGACTTGGCCTCGGTAGCCGATCTCCGCCCCGAAATCGCTTCCGCGGTAGCCCAGGTCGCTCAGGTAGCGGACGAGCGGCGGCAGATCGTCCTGGCCGAGACGGGACTGTTGGCGCCGCACTGGCCGCGGCCCTACGGCCGGGCGGCCGGGCCGGCCGAGCAAATGGTGATCGACCAGGAGTTGGCGGCGGCCGGGATCGTGCGTCCGGATTTGGTGATCGGTTGGTGGGCGGTGCCCACGATTCTCGAGCACGGCAGTGCGGCGCAGATCGAGACATTCGCCCTGCCGACGCTGCGCGGTGAGCTGACCTGGTGCCAGCTCTTCAGCGAACCCGGCGCGGGGTCGGATCTGGCCGCATTGCGGACCAAGGCCGTTCGGGTAGAAGGTGGTTGGAAGCTGACCGGCCAGAAGGTGTGGACTTCGGCGGCGCAGACGGCGCATTGGGGTGTCTGCCTGGCGAGAACGGACCCCGACGCTCCGAAGCACAAGGGCATCACCTACTTCCTGATCGACATGACGTCACCGGGGATCGTGATTCGTCCGCTGCGCGAGATCACCGGAGACGAATTGTTCAACGAGGTGTTCTTCGACGACGTGTTCGTTCCCGACGAGATGGTCGTCGGCCAGGTCAACGGGGGCTGGCGGTTGGCGCGGACCACGCTGGCCAACGAGCGGGTGGCGATGGCCCAGGGCACCGCGCTGGGCAACCCGATGGAAGAGCTGCTGCGTGTTGTTCGCGAAGACCCTGCGGCCGAAGCCGATGGTGCCCAACAGGATCGGCTGGGCGGGCTGATCGTCGCCGCGCAGATGGGGTCGTTACTCGATCAGCGCATCGCCCAACTCGCGGTGGGAGGGCAGGACCCCGGTCCGCAGGCCAGTGTGCGCAAGCTCATCGGGGTGCGCTATCGGCAGCAGCTCGCCGAGTTCCGGATGGAAATGTCCGAGGGCGAAGGCGCGGTCGAGAACCGAGAAGTTCACGATTTCCTCAACACCCGCTGCCTGACGATCGCCGGCGGCACCGAGCAGATTCTGTTGACCATGGCCGGTGAACGGCTGCTTGGGCTACCGCGCTGACCCGGCGCATCATTCGTCGTAGGACACTTCAACCGAATCGGAACGAGGGTGCGCCTGGCAGGCCAGGATCAGCCCCTCGTCGAGATCTTGCTGCTCGAGTACGTCGTTGACCTCCATCTCCACTTCGCCAGCTTTGGCGACGACCGCGCATGCACCGCAATGTCCTTCGCGGCAGGAGAATGGGGCATCCAGCCCCTGTGCGAGCAGCACGTCGAGCAGCTTCTCGCGCCGGGGCCAGGACACTTCATGGGTAGTCCCGTCGAGCGTGACGATGGCCTTCGCGGGACCTTCGTCGCTGGTGTCTTCCAAAATAACCACGGCCGCGAACGGATCGGATTCCAGCGACTTGAAAACCTCGATGTGCACCCGTTCGGCAGCCGCTCCGGACGACTTCAGCGCATCCTCGGCGGCCGCCATGAATGGTCCGGGGCCGCATATGAACGTCTCTCGCGCGCTGTACGGGTCGACCAGCCCCGTTAGTGAGGTCGCCGTGGGTAACCCCTGTACCGACTCCAGCCAGTGCACCGCGGTTAGCCGATCGGGGTACTTGGCCGCCAGATCGCGCAGCGCATCAGCAAAGATGATCGACTCCTCGTCACGGTTGGCGTAGACCAGCGTCACCTTTCCGCTGCCCTCGGTCAGAGCCGATTTGAGGATCGACATCATCGGCGTGATTCCGCTGCCGGCGGCCAATAGCAGGAAGTCGGTGTCGAGCGTCTTGGGTACGAAGGTGCCCGACGGCGCCAATGCATGAATCCTCATACCGGGGTGGGCGTTGTCGCAGAGCCAGTTCGACGCGTAGCCGTCGTCGGTGCGCTTCACGGTGACGGTCAACGGATCGCCGGTGAAGGGCGAGCTGCACAGCGAGTAGCAGCGGGCCACCGAACCCGTTCGCTCGCTGGGCACCCGCAACGTCAGGAACTGTCCGGGGGCGTAGCGCAGCTTCTCGGCCGGAATCGCGGCGTCGTCGCGACCGTCGGGCGCCTTGAGCACCAACGAGCGCGCATCGGAGGTTTCCTCCACGACGTCGACGACTTCGAGTTCGAGGACGTGGCTTCCGAGCGGCTCGTCGGTCACGGGACAGGTCCTCCCTCGGGCTGGCAATCGGCGCGATATCGGTCAATAATTAGAACAGGTTACAGAAACGCATGTGCGCAGGTCCAGCGGTCAGGGGAATGCGCTGCTCGACACAAATCGTAACGTGTTCTAATCTTTCTGTAGCGATCAGCTTCTGGCGTATGCGCTCAACTTCGGTGGTCGGCCCATCGCGAAACGCTCATCGTCAGGCTCTAGTGTCCAGGAGGCAAATCCGTGACGTCCATCGAACAGCGCGACGTGCAGTCAGTACTGAGCGGCGTCGACGACCTACTGCCGCGGATCGCCAAGCGCGCTCAGGCCGCCGAAGACCTGCGGCGACTGCCCGATGACACGGTGCACGAACTCGACGAGGTCGGCTTCTTCAAGTTGCTGCAGCCCGAGCAGTGGGGCGGGCTGCAGTGCGACCCCACCGATTTCTACGAAGCGGTCCGGCGCATCGCCAGCGCGTGTGGTTCCACCGGGTGGGTTTCGTCGATCATCGGCGTGCATAACTGGCACTTGGCCCTGTTCGATCAGCAGGCGCAGGACGAGGTCTGGGGCAGCGATCCCACCGTGCGGGTTTCGTCCTCGTATGCCCCGATGGGTGCCGGCACCGTGGTCGATGGCGGCTACCTGGTCAGCGGTGCCTGGCAGTGGTCGTCCGGTTGCGACCATGCCACCTGGGCGTTCCTCGGTGGGCCGGTGATCAAGGACGGCAGACCAGTGGATTTCGGCAGCTTCCTGATCCCAAGAAGCGAGTACCGCATCGATGACGTCTGGCACGTCGTTGGGTTAAAGGGCACAGGCAGCAACACCGTCGTCGTCAAGGATGTCTTCGTACCCCGGCACCGGTTCCTCTCGTACAAGGCGATGAACGATCGCACCGCGGGCGGGTTGGCGAACAACACCGCTCCGGTCTACAAGATGCCTTGGGGCACTATGCATCCCACGACAATCACAGCGCCAATCATGGGAATGGCCTACGGGGCCTACGATGCCCACGTCGAACACCAGGGCAAGCGGGTACGCGCCGCATTCGCCGGCGAGAAGTCCAAGGACGACCCGTTTGCCAAGGTTCGCATTGCCGAGGCCGCCAGCGATATCGACGCCGGGTGGCGCCAGTTGATCGGCAACGTCGCCGACGAGTACGCGCTATTGAAGGCGGACAAGGAGATTCCGTTCGAACTGCGCGCCAGGGCGCGGCGAGACCAGGTCCGTGCCACCGGGCGGGCGATCGCGTCGATCGACCTGCTCTTCGAGGCATCGGGGGCCACCGCGCTGGGAGTCGACCAGCCGGTGCAGCGGTTCTGGCGGGATGCGCACGCCGGACGGGTGCACGCGGCGAACGAGCCGGAACGGGCCTACTTGATCTTCGGAAATAACGAGTTCGGCCTGCCGCCGCAGGACACGATGGTTTGATCGGCGGGCACCAATGACATCCTTCGCAGCCGAGACCGCTCAGCAGCAAGAGGTCACCTTCCAGTCGACGTCGCGGTTCGCCGACGTCCGCGGCGCTGGTCCCGACATGAGGCTGCACTACCACGAGGCGGGCGTCGGCAACGACCAGACCGTGGTGTTGCTGCACGGTGGCGGTCCCGGCGCGTCCAGCTGGTCGAACTTCGGCCGCAATATTCCGGTGTTGGCCAGGCACTTTCATGTGCTTGCCGTCGATCAGCCCGGTTACGGACACTCCGACAAACACACCGAACACGAGCAGTACAACCGTTACAGCGCGACCGCGCTGCTGAATCTGTTCGATCACCTGGGTATCGAACGGGCCGCGTTGGTCGGCAACTCCCTCGGCGGTGGCACCGCAGTCCGGTTTGCCCTGGACAATCCGAAGCGGGCGGGACGTCTGGTCCTGATGGGACCGGGCGGGTTGAGCGTCAACCTGTTCTCGCCCGACCCGACCGAAGGGGTCAAGCTGCTGGGCCGGTTCGCCGCCGACCCGACTCGGGAGAACATCGAAAAGTTCCTGCGGATAATGGTTTTCGACCAAAGTCTGATCACCCCCGAGCTGGTCGAGGAGCGGTTTCAGATCGCAAGTCAGCCCGAATCGCTCGCCGCGACGAAAGCAATGGGCAAGTCATTCGTGGGCGCGGACTACGAGCTGGGCATGATGTGGCGCGACGTGTATAAGCTGCGTCAGCCGGTTCTGCTGATCTGGGGCAGGGAGGACCGGGTGAACCCGCTCGACGGGGCCTTGGTGGCGCTCAAACAGATTCCCCGGGTGCAACTGCACGTGTTCGGACAGTGCGGGCATTGGGCGCAGCTGGAGAAGTTCGACGAGTTCAACAAGCTGACTATCGACTTTCTCGGAGGCATGAAATGAGCATCCGATCGCTGGGATATCTGCGCATCGAGACCACCGACATCGGGGCGTGGCGCGAGTACGGTCTCAAGGTGCTCGGGATGGTCGAGGGCCGAGGCAGTACCGAGGGAGCGCTTTATCTCCGGATGGACGAGTTTCCGGCCCGGCTGGTGATAGTGCCCGGTGAACGGGACCGGTTGCTGGAGTCGGGCTGGGAGACCGCGAATGCGGCCGGGCTGCAGGAGATCCGGAATCGGCTCGATGTGGAGGGAACGCCGTACAAGGAAGCCACCGCGGCAGAACTGGCCGAGCGGCGGGTCGACGAGATGATCACCTTCGCCGACCCCTCCGGCAACGCCCTGGAGGTGTTTCATGGTGTTGCTCTCGAACACCGTCGGGTGGTTAGCCCCTACGGCCACAAGTTCGTCACCGAGACACAGGGCCTTGGGCACGTCGTCCTGACTACCCGGGACGACGCCGAATCGCTGCACTTCTATCGAGATGTCCTCGGTTTCAGCCTGCGCGATTCCATGCGGTTACCACCGCAACTGGTGGGCAGGCCCGCCGACGGGCCTCCGGCATGGTTGCGTTTCTTCGGAGTGAACCCGCGCCACCACAGTCTGGCCTTCATGCCGGGCGAGACGCCCAGCGGGATAGTGCATCTGATGATAGAGGTCGAGAGCGCGGATGATGTCGGGCTCTGTCTGGACCGGGCGCTGCGCCGCAAGGTGAAGATGTCGGCGACGCTCGGTAGGCATGTGAACGACAAGATGCTGTCTTTCTACATGAAGACGCCCGGCGGCTTCGACATAGAGTTCGGCTGTGAGGGACTGGAAGTCGAGGACGATACCTGGGTTGCCCGTGAGAGCACCGCCGTGTCGCTGTGGGGGCACGACTTCAGCGTCGGCTTCAAGGCGTGACGAGGGCTCGCGAGGAATCATGGACACAGCCGAGAACCGAGTGTGAGCGCTCCTCCGATCGACCCCCGCACGTTCCGAAACGTGCTGGGCCAGTTCTGCACCGGTATCACAGTCATCACCACCGCTAGCGACGGCGAGCCGGTGGGCTTTGCCTGTCAGTCGTTCGCGGCGCTGTCTCTGGACCCGCCCCTGGTGCTGTTCTGCCCGACCAAGGTGTCGCGATCCTGGCAGGCGATCGAAGCCAGCGGCAACTTCTGCGTCAACATTCTGCATGAGAAGCAGAAGGATGTCTCAGCCCACTTCGGTTCGCGAGATCCGGACAAGTTCGCCGGAATCGACTGGACGCCTTCCGAACTGGGCTCGCCGATCATCGACGGGACGTTGGCGCACATCGACTGCACGGTTCACTCCGTACAC
Organism: Mycolicibacterium sp.; assembly: GCA_050175175.1. Lineage (GTDB taxonomy): Bacteria > Actinomycetota > Actinomycetes > Mycobacteriales > Mycobacteriaceae > Mycobacterium. The sequence continues at coordinate 41,259 of JBFXJE010000016.1, forward strand.
GACGGAGGCGACCATTTCGTGGTCTTCGGCGCGGTACATTCGTTGTCGGATGTGCCGAGAAAGAAGCCGCGGCCACTGCTTTTCTATCAGGGGCAATACACCGGCATTGAACCTGACAAGACGACGCCGGCCGATTGGCGCAACGATCTGGAAGCCTTCCTGACCGCCACAACGGACGACACCTGGCTCTAGGGCGGTGGGAACATTCGCGGTGACCGGGTCCGCATCCGGCATGGGGTTCCAGGCCGCCGAACGTCTACGTGCCGCCGGCCACGAGGTCATCGGCGTCGACAAGAGTAACGCCGAGGTGGTTGCCGACCTGTCCACCGCGAGCGGTCGGCAATGCGCCGCGAGGGGTGTGTTGTCCGCCGCTGCGGATGGTTGCCTGAACGGGGCTGTTCTCGCGGCGGGTATCGGCCCGTTACCGGGGCCGGATCGTCCCGGCTTGATCTACCAGGTGAACTACTTTGGCGTGGTCGAATTACTGGAAGCGTGGCGGCCCGCGCTGGCCGCCGCGGAGAAGGCCAAGGTGGTTGTGGTGGGGAGCAACTCGACCACCACGACTCCGGCCGTCCCGCGTCGCGCGGTGCGGGCATTGCTGGCGGGCCGGCCGCGGGGGGCCGAACGCGCCGTCCGGCTGTTCGGTCCCGCGGCGCCGTCGCTGGCCTATGCCGCCTCCAAGATCGCGGTCTCGAGATGGGTGCGGCGCAGGGCCGTCACGATTGACTGGGCAGGTGCCGGAATCCGGCTGAACGTTCTGGCGCCCGGTGCGATTTTCACTCCGCTGCTGGAGCAGCAACTTGCCACGCCCGGGCAAGCAAGGGCGGTCAGGGCTTTTCCGGTGCCGGTCGGGGGTTTCGGCGATGCCGGGCAGCTCGCCGACTGGATGCTGTTCATGCTGTCCGACTCAGCCGACTTCTTGTGCGGCAGCGTCATAGTGGTGGATGGCGGATCAGATGCCTACTTCCGCGCCGACGCCTGGCCGAGGCCACCGTCTACGCTGAGCCTGCCTCGCTACTTCACGCGTTTCATCGGCTTTGCGCGACGACGCTGAATGCCCCGTGTCGCCCAGAACCACGCCCCGGTTTCGAGGCTGAGGCCGGTGACCTGGCATGGTGACGGGAGCTGTGCAGAGCAAGGAACGACCGATGGAGGGGCGCGTTGACGGACCCGGCAGAACCGCAGTGGGTGCCCACAGAACGAGATATCGCCGAAGCGCGGGTCACCGACTTCGCGCGATTCGCGCACCGCCGTACCGGCGAGGCCTTCCCGGACTACCAGGCCCTGTGGCGGTGGTCGGTGGCAGACATCGACGGTTTCTGGGCCACGTTGTGGGACTATTTCGGCCTGGGTGATCGTGGGGACCGGGTCCTGCAGAGCCGGGATATGCCCGGGGCACAGTGGTTTCCAGCCGTTAGCCTGAATTACGTCGACCAGATTGCGCGTCATTCCGATCGTGACCGCCCGGCGATCGTCTCCGTGAGCGAGGACCGACCGGACTCCGAGATCTCGTGGAGAGAGTTGTTGTCGCGGGCCTCAGCGTTCGCCGACAGGCTGCGTGCGGCCGGGGTTGCAACCGGTGATCGGGTCGTCGGATACCTGCCCAACATCCCCGAGGCGGTGGTCGCGTTTCTGGGCACCGCGGCGGTCGGTGCGATCTGGAGCGCCTGCGGTCAGGACTACTCGGCGAAGGCTGCACTGGATCGGCTCGGCCAACTCGAGCCCAAGGTGCTGGTGACCGCCGGCGGTTATCGCTTCGCCGGGAGATACCGGGACAAGCGGGAGGACGTCGCCGCTCTCGAGGCCGGGCTGCCGACCCTGCGGGCCACGTTCTTCGCCGACGATCTCGCCGCGGGTAGCGATCGTCCACTTACCGCCGTCCCGGTCCCGTTCGACCATCCACTGTGGATTCTGTTCTCGTCGGGAACAACCGGCCTGCCCAAGGGGATTGTGCACGGTCACGGCGGGGTTGTCGTCGAGAATTTGAAAGCGGTCGCGCTGCAGTCCGATATCGGGCCTGACGACACCTTCTTCTGGTTTACCAGCCCGAGTTGGATGATGTGGAACTTCCAGGTTGCGGGACTGCTCGTCGGTGCCACCATTGTCTGTTACGACGGGAGCCCGTCCCATGACCGTCCGGATGCGCTGTGGGAGATCGCTGCTCGGGTAAAGGCGACGGTGTTCGGCACCAGCCCCGGATATGTACTGGGCTGTATGAAAGCCGATGCGTGGCCGGCTCGGGACCATGACCTATCCGCGTTGCGGACCGTCGGCATCACCGGATCGTCGCTGCCGCCGGCGTCGTCGCTGTGGTTGCGCGACCGCGTCGGTGCCCGCGTGCAGGTGGCCTCGATAAGCGGTGGTACCGACGTGGTGTCTGCGTTCATCGGCGGCGTGCGCACGGTACCGGTCTGGCCGGGCGAACTTTCGGCTCCCTACCTCGGCGTTGCGTTGGATGCTTGGGACGAAGACGGCAAACCGGTTCGCGGCGAAGTGGGCGAACTCGTGATCACCAAGCCGATGCCGTCGATGCCCGTGTGTTTCTGGAACGATCCGGACGGAACCCGTTACCGCGAAGCGTACTTCGCGATGTATCCGGGAATATGGCGGCACGGCGACTGGATCACGATTACCGAGCATGGAAGCATCATCGTGCACGGCCGGTCGGACTCGACGCTGAACCGCCACGGTATCCGGATGGGCAGCGCCGACATCTATCAATCGGTAGAAAGCCTTCCCGAGGTTGTCGAGGCGTTGGTGATCGGCGCAGAGCAACCCGACGGCGGGTACTGGATGCCACTTTTCGTGGTCTGCGCCGACGGCATCGAACTCACCGATGAGTTGCGCGAACGTATCAACGCCACCATCCGCTCCGAGGTTTCGCCGCGCCACGTCCCCGACGAAATCATCGCCGCACCAGGGGTTCCGCACACGCGTACCGGTAAGAAGCTCGAGGTGCCGATCAAGAAGCTCTTACAGGGCGGTGATTCGGCCAAGGTCGTCGAGCGTAGTGCCGTCGATGACCCTGCTCTGCTGGACTGGTATGTCACGCAGCGTCGAAAGTGATGATGTCGATGCTGAGTCGGCCTTCGAGCAGGCTTACCCGTTTTCGGATCGGTGGACCGGGTAGCGGTGGGGCGGTGGACCGGTAGGTTGCGCCGGTCGGGGTGCTGAATTCGGCGTGGTGTTCACCTTCGGTCTCGGTGGTAGCGACCGTCCACCCGGGGGCTTCTTTGGTGTAGTTGCAGGCTTCACACGCGCCTAGGCCGTTTCGGGCGCTGGTCGGCCCGCCGTCGCGGGCGGGAGCGGCGTGGTCGTGGTGGCGGATTCCGGCGTTGCAGTACGGGGTCCGACAGGTTTGGTCGCGTAACCCGATCAGGGCTGCCAATCCTTTCGGGAAGATCCGTGAGCGTGATTCCATCGCGACCAGCTGCCCACTGCGCGGGTGGCGGTACAGCCGGCGCAACGTTGCCTTGGCCGTGGCGTCGGTGACGGCGTCCCCGGTGAGTTGGCGGGCGAATCCGGCCGGAATAGGGCCGTAGCCCTGCAGCCACGCCGGTTGTTCGTCGTCCCCGGCCAAGGTGGTGTCAGACATCACCAGGTTCAGCGCCACCGATACCGGCTGCTGCGCCGGTGTGCCGGTGACCCGCCCCACCAGGGTGTCGGCCATCACCTGGCCGCGGGAACGGTCGTCGAAGGTGGTGTTGGCGGCCTGGTTCAACGCGGCGTAGACCGCCACCCCCTGGCGTACCGGCAGCAACGCGGTCACATAGGTCATGGTGTCCGGCGCCGGCCGGATCGTCACACACCGATCGGCGGCGGCTTTGGCGCTGCGATCCAGCACGGCGGCCACGTCAAGTCGCACGGCGATCTTCTTGGCCTCGGCCTCGATGCGTTTGTCGCCCCATCCCTGCAGTCGCGCGGCGTCGCCGCAGAGTTCGGCGTCCAACTCGCGGCGGTGGGCCACAGACAGACACGCCGATTCCCGCACGATCAGGGTGGCCCGCCACTCGGAGAGATCACCTGATTGCAGCGCGGCCAAGGTGTGCGGCATCTCGTTGACCAGCGCCAGCGCCATACCCAGATGGCGTCCGCCGCGTACCGGTGCGTCGCGACGCGCGAGCGCCACCTCGGCCGACAGCCCCCGGCCCCGTTTGGCCGCAGGCACCCCGGCGGCTTCTTGGCCGGCTCGCCGTACGGCCGCCCACGCGGCGGTCGCACGTGCCTGCGCCGCGGCGGCCGCGGACTTCAACCGTTCCAGTTCCTCGACGCGGGCGCGCAGCTCGGCCTCACCCACCGAACCATCAAACTCGAACAAAGATTCGAACATGAAGTCAACGCTACAACCCCCGACCGACAAAACTCGTCTGGGCTATGCGCGAATAGATTCGGGCTGGGTGGCGGTTATCCGAGCCACGTACCGAAACGTGCCAGCGCCTCCTCGATGTCAGTTCTCGGACCGGCAAAGGACAAGCGCACGAATGCCCCGCCGCGTTCCGGGTCGAAGTCGATACCGGGTGCGATCGCAACCCCGGTATCAGCCAGTAGCTGCGAGCAGAAGGCCAGCGAATCCGAGGTCAGATGCGAGACGTCGGCGTAGACATAGAAGGCGCCGTCAGTCGGGGCCAGACGGTCGACGCCGATCCTGCGAAGCCCGGCCAGGAGTAGATTCCGGTTCGCAGCGTACCCGTCGAGCAGGGAATCGGCTTCCGCGATCGACTCGGCGGTGAAGGCAGCGGTCGCCGCGTACTGGGCGAGTGTCGGTGGGCAAATCGTGAAATTCCCGGTCAGGCAATCGACGGCCCTTTTCAACTCGTCAGGTACCAGCAGCCAACCCAGCCGCCAGCCGGTCATCGCGAAATATTTCGAAAAGCTGTTCACCACAACTGAATCGCGGGAGGTCTCCCACGCGCAGCTGGTCGCCGGTGAGCCCTCGTACACGAGGCCGTGGTAGACCTCGTCGCTGATCAACCGGACTCCGGACGACTCGCACCAGGTTGCGATCGCTGCGAGTTCCTCTGGTGGCATCACCGTCCCAGTCGGGTTTGCCGGACTTGCCACGATCGCCCCGTTGATGGGGGGGTCGAGCTGGGCCAGCATGTCAACGCTTGGCTGAAAACGCGTTTCGGGCCCGCATTGCAGTTCGACGACCTCGCAGCCGAGTGCGGAAAGGATGTTGCGGTAACACGGGTAGCCGGGGCTTGCGAGGGCCACCCGGTCGCCGGCATCGAAGCAGGCCAGGAAAGCCAAGAGGAACCCGCCCGACGAGCCCGTCGTCACCACCACGTCGCCGGCCGCGACGTCGATCGCGTACCGGTGCCGGTAGGAGTCCGCAATCGCGGCGCGTAACTCGGGAATGCCGAGTGCGACCGTGTAGCCCAACTGATTTCGATGCAGAGCTGCCGCTGCGGCTTCGCGTACCGCGGCCGGAGCTCCCGCCCGGGGTTGCCCCGCCGACAGGTTGACCAGATCGCCATGGCTGCGTTGTCGTTCGGCCGCCGCGAGCCACACGTCCATCACGTGGAACGGTGGGATGCCGGCGCGCAGCGAGATCGTCACGGCTTCAGGCTAGAACACCTCGGGTTCGAGTCGACGCAGTTGATCTCGCGGCGGGCCGAGCAGTTGGGCGCTGCCGTGGGCGCGTTTGAAGTAGAGCTGGATGTCGCTTTCCCAGGTGATCGCTATCCCGCCGTGCAGTTGGATCGCCTCGGCCGCCACTGTCGAGAACGCCTCGCTGGCGGCCAGCCGGGCCAGGGCCGCAGCGGTAGGCGTGGGGTGACCGACCGCGTCGGCAACGACCGCACGCGCCGACTGGACCGCGACGTACAGGTCTGCCATCCGGTGTTTGAGCGCTTGAAAGCTACCGATCGGCCGGCCGAACTGGACCCTGTCTTTGGTGTACTGGACGGTGAGGTCGAGACATTTCGCCGCGGCCCCGATCTGCTCGGCTGCCAGCAGGATCGCCGCGGCGTCTGCGATGCCTGGGTCGGCCCCGAGTGGTGCGGTCTGCTTTGCCTCGAGCCTTGCCAACCGCCGGGTCGGATCCATGGGGACCCCGGGATCGGCAATGAACGACGTCCAACGCGTGAGGGTCTGACCGTCGGTCCCGATAACGACGTCGGCGATATCGCCGTTGACGACGTAACCCGGATCGAAGACCACGGCGCCGATCGACTGCCCCGCCGCCAGCGCGGCTAGCACCTCGCGATCGGGGTCGTCGGCGGACAGCAGCGCGAGTTCGGCAAGTGTGCTTCCCAGCAGTGGCGTCGGAACCAGCGCCTTGCCGAGTTCCTCGAGGACGACGGCCGCGTCCCCCAGCGCGCCGCCGGCACCCCCGAGCTCTTCCGGCACCACCAGCGCGGCGGCACCCACCTGCTCGCACAGCAGCTGCCACAGCGAGTCGTCGTATCCCCGTTCGGAACTCATCGCCGCGCGGACCGCTGCGGGTGGGGCATGCTTGCCGATCAGAGCGGCAACGGTGGATCGCAACAGGTCGCGTTCGTCGCTGGACATCATGCGCGATCTCGCCTCGCTTGTCGTGGGGCCGTCATGCAGTCAAAGCCTCAAGCACCCGGCGCCGGTGCCAGGTGGCGTCCCCCCAGGCCGGGCGCAGTGCTTGCACTCGCAAGAGCTGCAGGGACAGAGGGTGTTCCTGGGTGAAGCCGATGGCCCCGTGGGTCTGCAGCGCCGACCGTGCGGCCAGTAGAGCAGCATCCGCCGCAGCGACTTTGGCGGCGCTCACGTCGCGGGCCGCCGCCGCCGATACACCGGGGTCGTCATCGGCCAGTGTCAGCGCCGCCGCGTAGACCAGAGGGCGAGCCAACTCGATCGCGATCAGCACATCGGCGAGCTTGTGCTTTATCGCCTGATAGCTACCGATCATGACGCCGAACTGGCTGCGCTGCTTGGCATATCCGACAGCGGAATCGAGCATCGCCTGCCCTGCCCCAAGCAGCTGAGCGGCCGTCGCGAGCGCGCCGAACTCGAAGGCGCCAGTAACGTCGGCGGACCAGGACTCGCCGGCGGCGCGGACGTCGAACAACCTCCGACTGGGATCTATCGACGCGTAGCGATCGCTGGCGACACAGTGTCGAGCCTGTCCCCGGTCGGCGAGCAGGATCAGACCGGCGGCGTCGGCGTCCACCGCGCGGGCGACTAATGGCGGCATCGCCACCGTTGCGATCAGATCGCCGGATGCCAGTCCGGCGCTTTGGTCGGCGAATTCCTCCCGGCCGGCCAGTAGGATCGGAGCAACTGCGATGGACTCGGCAACGGGTCCGGGGACACACCAGTACCCGATCCGCTCCATTGCCACCACGAGATCTACTGGATGCGCGCCGATTCCGTCGTAACTCTCCGGCACCATCAGTGCCGTCACACCCAGCTCGGCAAGCTGGGCCCACACTTTTCGGCCGGGCATGGTGTCACCCGCGCTCCACGCCCTGGTGGCGCCCGGCAGGTCTGCGGCCCCCAGCGCTGCATCCACGGTGGCGGCGAAATCGCGCTGCTGTTCGTCCAACTCGAAATTCACCATTGTCTACTTTCGGGGAAGTCCCAGTAAACGTTCGGCGATGATGTTTCGCTGGATCTCGTTGGTGCCGGCGTAGATTGGCCCGCCCAAGGCGAATAGCAGACCGTCGCTCACCGCGTCCGCCAGGTCACCGTCGGCACCGCGAAGGTCCAGCGCGGTCTGGTGCAGTTCGACGTCCAGGTCGGACCAGAACACCTTGGTCACCGACGATTCCGCGCCAAGTTCGCCACCGTGGGCCAACCGGGTCACCGTTCCGAAGGTATGCAGGCGGTAGGCCTGTGCTTTGATCCATGCGTCGGCAACCCGGTCGGTGAATGCCGGATCAGGATTTATCTTCCATTGCGCGACAAGCTGTTCCGCGGGTGCGAGAAACCTGGCGGGACTTCGCAGCGACATGCCGCGCTCGTTGCTGGAGGTGCTCATCGCAGCCCGCCAACCCTGGTGTACGTCGCCGATCACGTCAGTGTCAGGGACGAACACGTCGTCGAGGAATATTTCACCGAACCCGGTGTCGCCTCCGAGCTGCGCGATCGGCCGTACGGTGACACCATCTGCCCTCAGGTCAAACATCAGATAGGTCAGGCCCCGATGTCGTTGCGCGTCGGGGTCGGAGCGGAAAAGGCCGAAAGCGCGCTCCCCGAAGACCGCCCGCGAACTCCAGATTTTCTGCCCGTTGAGCAGCCATCCGCCGTCGGTCCTGGTTGCCGTCGATCGTAACGACGCCAGGTCACTTCCCGATTCGGGCTCGGACCACGCCTGCGCCCAGATCTCCTCGCCACTTGCCATTTTCGGCAGAATTCGGTCGCGCTGTTCTTCAGTGCCGTGCCCGAAGAGAGTGGGTGCGAGCATCGAGGTTCCGTTGGCGCTAGCCCGTCCCGGTGCCCCGGCACGGAAGTATTCTTCTTCGTACACCAACCACTGCAGCAGGGTGGCGTCGCGCCCCCCGTAGCGCTCCGGCCAGGTGATGACCGACAACCGTGCGTCGAAAAGCACCTTGTCCCAACGTCGGTGCTGTTCGAAGCCCATCGCGGTGTCATATGACTTGGTCGGAAAGGAGTTGGTGTTGGCGGCGAGGAACTCCCGTACTTCGGCCTGGAAGTCTCGCGTGGCGTCATCGATGGCCAGGTCCATATCAGTTGTCCACCGAGAGCCCATGAAGCTCGCGAAGCTTCGGCTTGACCACTTTGCCGCCGGGGTTGCGTGGCAGGGCGTCTACGAACTGGACCGACCTCGGCAGTTTGAAGTTCGCCAGATGCTCTCGGGTGTAGTCGATCACGGTCTTCTGATCGAGTTCAGCACCGGGTAGCGGGACGAGGAATGCCTTGCCGACCTCGCCGAGGCGATCGTCTGGCACCCCGATCACGGCCGCCTCGGCGACGCCATCGAGCCGGGCGAGGACCTGTTCGACCTCTGCGGGATACACGTTGAATCCGCCGCAGATGTACATGTCCTTCAGCCGGTCGGTGATCTTCAGGTTTCCGGCGTGATCGAGCGTGCCCACGTCCCCGGTGTGCAACCAGCCTTCGGCGTCGATCGCGGCGCTGGTGGCCGCCGGGTCGTCCAGGTAGCCCAACATCACGTTGGGCCCACGCAGAAGCACCTCTCCGTTGTCGGCGATGCACAGCTCGAAATCGGCGATCGGGCGCCCCGACGTGGTGGCAACGGTGACGGCGTCGTCGTCGGCGCGGCACATGGTTCCGAACCCGCTAGCCTCAGTCAGGCCGTATGCGGTGAGGACGATGTCGATGTCGAGCTCGCGCTGCATGCGCTCGATGAGCACGACCGGGATGGTAGTGGCTCCGGTGACCGCGAACCGGAGTGAGGTGAGGTCGAATCCACCGCGCCCGGGATGGTCGAGCAGGGTCTGATAGATGGTTGGGGGACCGGGCAGCACAGTGATCCGGTGCTGCTGAACAGCTTGCATTGCTTGTACCGGGTCGAAGCTCAACTGCGGGATCAGGGTGGCACCGGTCTGCAGACAGGCCAGGATGCCCGCTTTATAGCCGAAGTTATGGAAGAACGGGTTGATGCACAGATAGCGGTCTTCCCCGGTGAGCTGTCCGCAGGAGGCCCATGCGGCAGATGCGTCGAGGGATTGGCGGTGGGCGCACAGCACACCCTTGCTACGACCGGTGGTGCCCGAGGTGAAGAGGATGTCGGCGACGTCGTCGGGTGTCACCGCCCCCGCACGTGAATCCACCGCGGCATCGTCATGGCCGCGTGCCATGAACTCGTCCCAGTTGCCATCGGCCCGCTCGACCGGGATGCGAACGATGTGCCGCAACTCGGGGAGCGACCCGCGGTCGATGCTGGCGGCCTTGTCGGCGCCCAGGAATTCCCCTGAGGCGAAAAGCAACGGGGCCGCGGTGCGGGCCAGGATGTCCGTGGCCTCGCCGGCGGTGTAACGGGTGTTCAGCGGCACCAGAATCGCCCCGGCGTGGTGGACTGCCAGGCACGTCACCACCCACTGCCAGGTATTCGGCGCCCAGATCGCGATTCGGTCCCCGGACTGCACACCGAGCTCGATCATCGCCGCGGCAGCCTTCCGGACCTCTGAACGAAGGGCGGCGAACGTCAGCGTGCGTTCATCGGTGACGATCGCAGCGTGATCGGGGATTTCTCTCGCGATCCGGTCGAGAACCGCGGGAGTGGTCCTCTGCTGGGTCATACCCGGGTCGGCCCCCCTGTCCGCTAACAAAGCAAGTGCTTGGTAGGTTAGCCTACAGGGGTGATGGAGGTCCAGGAGTTCAGGGCTGAGGTCCGCGACTGGCTTGCCGACAATCTGGTCGGCGAATATGCCGAGCTCAAGGGGCTGGGAGGGCCCGGCCGAGAACATGAGGCGTTCCAGGAACGCCGGGCCTGGAACCGGCATCTGGCGGCCGCGGGCCTGACGTGCCTGGGTTGGCCCGCTGAGCACGGCGGCCGAGCGCTGTCTGTGGCGCACCGGGTGGCCTTCTACGAGGAGTACGCCAAGGCCGATGCGCCGGACAAGGTCAACCACCTCGGTGAGGAACTGCTTGGTCCGACGCTCATCGCCTACGGCACCGCCGAGCAGCAGCAACGGTTCCTGCCCAAGATCCGCGACGTCACCGAGTTGTGGTCTCAGGGCTATTCCGAACCCGGCGCGGGCAGCGACCTCGCCAACGTCTCCACGACTGCGGAGCTCGACGGGGACCAGTGGGTGATCAACGGCCAGAAAGTCTGGACCTCCCTGGCGCACTGGGCGCAGTGGTGCTTTGTGTTGGCCCGCACCGAAAAGGGCTCCCGGCGCCATGCGGGCCTGTCCTACCTGCTGGTTCCGTTGGATCAGCCCGGAGTCGAGATCCGCCCGATCGTCCAATTGACCGGTGACTCGGAATTCAACGAGGTGTTCTTCGACGATGCCCGGACCGCCGCCGATCTTGTGGTCGGTGCGCCGGGTGACGGTTGGCGGGTGGCAATGGGTACGTTGACGTTCGAGCGCGGTGTGTCGACCCTGGGGCAGCAGATCCGCTATGCGCGTGAACATTCCAACCTGGTCGAGATGGCCCATCGGACGGGCGCGGCCGATGACCCGCTGATCCGTGAGCGGCTCACCAGGTCCTGGGCCGGACTACAGACCATGCGGTCCTATGCGCTGGCCACCATGGATCTCGGTGAGAAGCGCAGCAGCATCGAGATGGGTGGTGGCCAGGATTCCGTCTCGAAGCTATTGTGGGCCAACTGGCATCGCGAACTCGGCGAGATCGCAATGGACGTCCGGGGCATGGCGGGTATGACGCTGGACCGCGGCGAGTTCGACGAGTGGCAGCGCCTCTTTCTGTTCTCGCGTTCGGACACCATTTACGGCGGTTCCAACGAGATTCAGCGCAATATCATCGCCGAGCGAGTGCTCGGCCTGCCGAAGGAGGCCAGGGGCTGATGAGTCTCGCCGCCGTACCGAAAGAAATTGCCGGACATGCGCTTCTGACCGGCAAGGTCGTGCTGGTCACCGCAGCTGCCGGTACCGGCATCGGGTCTTCGGTGGCCCGGCGCGCGCTCGTGGAGGGCGCCGACGTGGTGATTTCGGATTACCATGAACGCCGGTTGGCCGAAACACGTTCTTTGCTAGCCGATCTGGGCATGGGCCGGGTCGCAAGCGTGGTTTGCGATGTGACCTCTACCTCCGCAGTCGATGCTTTGTTCGCCGAGGCGGTAGCTGTTATGGGCCGACTCGACATCCTGGTCAACAATGCCGGGCTCGGCGGTCAGACGCCGATCGTGGAGATGACCGATGACGAATGGGACCGGGTGCTCGACGTGACGCTGACATCGACGATGCGTGCGACTCGGGCCGCGCTGCGGTATTTCCGCGACGCCCCGCACGGTGGGGTGATCGTCAATAACGCGAGCGTGCTCGGTTGGCGTGCACAGCATTCGCAGTCCCATTACGCTGCGGCCAAAGCGGGGGTGATGGCTCTGACGCGCTGCAGCGCGATCGAGGCCGTCGAATACGGTGTGCGGATCAACGCCGTGTCGCCCAGCATCGCCCGGCACAAGTTCCTGGAGAAGACCAGCAGTCCCGAGCTGCTGGACAGACTGAGTGAAGGAGAGGCATTCGGCAGGGCCGCCGAGCCGTGGGAGGTGGCCGCCGCGATCGCCTTCCTGGCCAGCGATTACTCCAGTTACCTTACTGGCGAAGTGATCTCGGTATCGAGTCAGCACCCATGACGATTCCACGTCCGGCCGCCGGATCCAACACCAGGCGGGACGAACTTCTCTCGCTCGCAGCGACGATGTTCGCGCAGCGAGGACTTCGCGCCACCACGGTGCGAGACATCGCAGATTCCGCCGGGATTCTCTCCGGAAGCCTCTATCACCATTTCTCGTCCAAGGAAGAGATGGTTGACGAGGTCTTGCGCGGGTTCCTGGATTGGCTCTTCGATCGCTACCGCCACATCGTCGCCACCGAACCGAACCCGCTAGAACGGCTCAAAGGCCTTTTCATGGCGTCCTTTGAAGCCATCGAGATGCGCCACGCGGAGGTCGTCATCTACCAGGACGAAGCCAAGCGACTCGCCCGACAGGAGCGGTTCGGCTATTTGGACGAGCGCAACACCGAGCAGCGAAAAATGTGGGTCGACGTGTTGAACCAGGGTATCGAGCAGGGGTACTTCCGACCCGACATCGACGTTGACCTGGTGTACCGATTCATCCGGGATACCACCTGGGTGTCGGTTCGCTGGTACCAGCCCGGCGGCGCCCTGACCGCGAATCAGGTTGGTCAGCAATACCTTGCCATCGTGCTTGGTGGCATTACCACAGGAGGGGTTTGAGATGGCTGCAACAGCGCAGGCGTATGTCATCGACGCGATCCGGACAGCGGTAGGCAAGCGCAACGGATCGCTGGCGACGGTACATCCTGTCGATCTTGGCGCCACCGCCTGGCGTGGGCTGCTGGACCGTGTGGACGTCGACCCCGGCGCGGTGGATGACGTCATCGCCGGGTGTGTCGACGCGATCGGCCCGCAGGCCGGCAACATCGCGCGGTTGTCCTGGTTGGCAGCCGGATTTCCCGAGGAGGTACCCGGGGTAACGGTGGACCGCCAATGCGGTTCCAGCCAGCAGGCCATCTCTTTCGGGGCGCAGGCGATCATGTCGGGCACTGCCGACCTCATCGTGGCCGGCGGTATGCAGAACATGAGTCTGATACCGATCAGCTCGGCGATGATCGTCGGTGAGCAATTCGGCTTTACCTCTCCGACAAACGAATCCATGAATTGGCTGCATCGCTACGGTGACCAGGAGATCTCGCAGTTTCGCGGTTCGGAGCTGATCGCCCAGAAGTGGGACCTGTCCCGGGAGGAGATGGAGCAGTATGCATTGACCAGCCACCAGCGGGCGCAGGCGGCCATCCGCGCCGGCCATTTCCAGAATGAGATTGTGCCGGTCGAGGTGGCTGGGGAAGCCTTCGCCGTCGACGAGGGGCCCCGCGAAACGTCGCTCGAGAAGATGGCCGGGCTCAAGCCGCTCGTCGAGGGCGGTCGCCTCACCGCTGCCATGGCGAGCCAGATCTCCGACGGTGCCAGTGCCGTGCTGCTCGCCTCGGAGAAAGCGGTGCAGACGCATGACCTCAAGCCTCGTGCCCGAATTCATCACATCAGCGCCCGCGGCGCCGACCCGGTGTTCATGCTCACCGGCCCCATCCCGGCCACGCGCTATGCGCTGGACAAGACCGGGCTGTCGATCGAGGACATCGATACCGTCGAGATCAACGAGGCATTCGCACCGGTGGTGCAGGCATGGCTTAAGGAGACCAACGCAGATCCGGCGAAGGTGAATCCCAGCGGCGGGGCGATCGCTCTCGGCCACCCGCTCGGCGCTACCGGCGCAAGGCTGTTCACCACCATGCTGAACACCCTGGAGCGCATCGGGGGCCGTTACGGGCTTCAGACCATGTGCGAGGGCGGCGGTACCGCCAACGTCACCATCATCGAACGCCTGTAACTGCTGAGGAACGTAGGCGACATGGCCCACGGCCGGGCGAGCAGACGCAGATGCTCCCGACACGCCGCGAAACTGGGGGCATTTGTGTCTGCTCGCGCAGGGAAACTTAGCGGATTCGGGCGGCGGCGGACCGCAGATGGTCGACCGCCTCGGTGACGATCGAGTCGATCAACTCCGCGCAGGTCGGCAAGTCGTCGATGATTCCGGCAACCTGACCGGAGGCGAGAACTCCGGCGTCGGTGTTTCCCTCGACCAGGCCGGCTTTCAGCAACATCGGGGTGTTGGCCGCCATAACCAGCTGCGACCAGGTCAACTCCTTACCGTGGCGCATCGCCAAGCCGTCGCTGATCATCGAACGCCACGACATCTGCGACATCTTCTTGAATCGCTGCGCATTAGCCACCGCGGCGAGGAAGCCGCGCAGTCGAGATCCGCTTTCCAATTTCTCCACCAGACCGGTACGCAGCACCCGGTGCGGCATTCCGTCCACCCGGGTGGATACGACGGTTCCGTCTAGAGCAGCCTGCAAGTAGCGCTGCTTGACAGCATCGGGCACGGTTGAGTCGGCGGTCAGCAGGAACCGCGTTCCCATGGCCACTCCGGCCGCGCCGTATGCAAGGGCCGCGGCAAGGCCCCGGCCGTCGAAGAAACCCCCCGCGGCGATCACCGGCATTCCGGTGTCGGCGACGGCGTCGAGCACCGATGGCAATAACAAGGTGGTGGCTATCGGCCCGGTGTGGCCACCGCCCTCGCCGCCTTGAACGATGACGGCGTCGGCACCCCAACCGGCAACCTTTTGAGCGTGCTTAGCGAGCCCGACCGACGGGATGACCACGACCCCTGCGTCTTTGAGTTTGGCGATGAGGTCCGGCTTCGGCGCCAGGGCGAAGGAGGCGACTTTCACACCTTCCCGGATCAACAGGTCGACCCGCTCTTTCGCGTCCCCGGCGTCGGCGCGAATGTTGATACCGAACGGTTTGTCGGTCGCGGCCTTGACCTTGCCGACGGCCGCCCCGAGCTCGTCGAGCGTCATGGTGGCTGAAGCGAGGATGCCCAGACCGCCGGCGTTCGATGTGGCCGAGACCAACCGGGCGCCAGCCACCCATCCCATCCCGGTCTGCACCACCGGGTGTTCGATACCGACCAGCTCGGTCAGCGGTGTCCGCAGGCGTGCGGTCATTGTTTGACTTCTCTGTCGCGCAGCGACTTCGGGTCGATGACCTCCCGGATGAGCTGCTGCTCGTCACCGGACGGCAGCCGACTGATCTCCGCAGAGTCCAATCCGTGCACCTCGAAACCGGTGTTCTCGGCGACTTGGCCGGCCTCGATGCCGGGATGCAGCGAGACCGCACGCATCTGATGGCCGGGTCCATTGAAGTCGAAGACTCCCAGGTTGGTCACCACTCGATAAACGTCGACGAAGCGATAAGCGGGATTATCGGGATCGACTTTTTCCCAACCGATCCCGGAGACAACATCCACGGCTTCGACGAAGACCCGCTTGGAGTGATTGCCCACCCAGTAACTGGTGGCGTGATTGATGCTGTTGCCGGGTGCGCCCCGCACCCCGAACATCTGCCGGGTGGGGTGCTGCAGCGGCCCGAACGCCGACAGGTTCTGGTTGCCGTACCGGTCGATCTGGTTGGCACCCATCACGACGTGGCGTCTTCCCCATGCCAGGGTTTCGAAAACCCGGCCGAACGGCATCCATCCCTCGATCGCTGCCGTCGCGCCGATTCCCGGAGTGTCGGCAATGAGCCTGGCCTCACCGTCGGTGAGCAGGATTTCCGGAGCAAAGGTCAGCCGGGCCAGCCGCGCCCCGATGGAGACGACGGTGGTCATCGGGCTGACCATGATCTCGCCGGCATCGCGGAAGAGTTCGGCGCAGGCGATAACACAAATCTCGGCGCGAGTCGCAGAGATCATTTCGCAGACTCCTGGTCTTCGTCGAATTGCCTTACCGCACGTTGATAGTCGGCTTCGCTGCCGGACAGATACGTCCGTACGAACTCCGCCCATGTTTCCTCGGAGCCGGCCGCTTCGGCATAGTGACGCTGAAATTTCTCGTCCCGCCGGTAGTCCGGTTCGGCGGTGGTGAAGTGCGCACCCCCCGGAGCCTCGACGACCGTGTCGACCATCATCCGGTTGATCAGCAGTGCTTGTGGTGGCACCGCTGTGACCAGCTGCTCGGTGGGCACCACCTTTTCTACCGAGAGATGACGCCGCCGCGCGGCCATCAGGAAGAGATCGTCAAAATAGGGATCGATTCCGGTATACGCTGCATTCCCCCGTGAATCGCCAAGATTCATGTGGACGAACGCTGCGTCCAGCGTCAATGCCGGCATGGCGACGAGTTCTTCGTAGCGATCACCGCCGGGCTGGCTGGGATACGGCGAGCGCACCATCTTGAGTTCGTCGCCCCAGAATCCAAGGACGTCACTGCCCAGCCCCGCGCGAATCGGTAGGAATGGCAGTCGCTGCGCAGCGGCCTGCAGCCCGCACCGCAGCATGCCTTCGTCCATCTCGCGTGCCTCGATCGCCCCAGAGGTGCGGACCTTGGCGAACCAGGGATCGTAGAACGGCGGAGAGTCCAAGGATACGAAGCCGTAATAAGCCCGTCTCACCTTGCCCGCTGAGCACAGCAGGCCAAGATCCGGACCGCCGTAGGTGACGACCGTGAGATCGGTAATCGGGGTGTGCAGCAGCGCGCGTACGAAGGCCATCGGCTTACGCCGGGAACCCCACCCGCCGATACCGATCGTCATGCCGCTCTCGATTGATGAGACGGCATCCTCCAACGTGCTTCTCTTGTCGGTCATTTCGAGCCCTTGTCGGTGCCGGCGAACGCATCGCGATGCTCATCGGCCACCCCGGCGAGGTTCAACTCGAAGGTGAAACCCTGCTCCATGCGGTAGCTGGCGTTGACCCGCTGCACGTCGATGAGGTTCAGTGCCTCCTTGGCGGCGCGGATCACTCGGGTGTCCTTGGCCGCGATGTCGCGGGCAACCCGCAGCGCGGCCTCGTCCAACTCCGCGCGGTCAACCACCTCGTGCACCGATCCGAAGCGGTGCAGTGTCTCGGCGTCCACCCGGGCCGCGGTGAAGAACAGCCGGCGCATCATGTGCTGAGGTACCAGTCGGGAAAGATGGGTGGCCGCCCCCAGCGCACCTCGCTCGACCTCGGGGAGGCCGAATGTTGCGTCGTTCGAGGCGACGATGACGTCGGCATTTCCGACCAGCCCGATGCCGCCGCCGACGCAGAAGCCATTGACCGCGGCCACCACCGGAACTTCGCACTCGTACACCGCTCGGAAAGCATGAAAACAGCCGCGGTTGGCGTCGATCAGCGCGGTGAAACCTTCGGTGGCCTGCATCTCCTTGATGTCCACGCCGGCGTTGAAGCCGCGACCTTCGGCCCGCAGGATCACCACATGGGTGCCGCGGTCCCGGCCCGCCGCGGTAATGGCGTCGCCGAGCTCGAACCAGCCGAGCGACGGGATCGCGTTGACGGGTGGGTAGTTGACCGTGACCGCGACGATTCCCGGTTCCACGGTTTTCGAGGTGACGGACAACGGGGCTCCAGGGGGTTCATGAGGGCCGGTGCCTGAGCAAGCACTTGCTTGGTACGCTAACACAGTGACCGACCCCCTTGACACCGACCTACCCGGCATCAGCCTCGCGCTGAGCGGCCGGGTCGTGCTGGTCACCGGAGGTGTACGCGGCGTCGGGGCCGGGATCAGCGAGGTTCTGCATGATCAGGGAGCCACCGTGGTGACCTGCGCTCGCCGACCGGTAGCGGGACTGCCCTACCGGTTCCACTCCTGCGACATCCGCGACGACGAAGCCGTCAAAACGCTGATCGAAGCGGTCGTGGCCGAATGCGGGCGCCTCGATGTGGTGGTCAATAACGCCGGCGGCTCACCCTTCGTCCCCGCTTCGGAGTCCTCGGCCAGATTCAGCCGAAAGATCGTTGAACTGAACCTGCTTGGAGCGCTATCGGTGTCAACGCATGCCAATGCGGTGATGCAGGGCCAGAAGTCCGGCGGGTCGATCGTCAACATCACCAGTGTGAGTGCACGACGCCCCACCCCGGGCACGGTGGCCTACGGAGCCGCGAAAGCGGGTGTGGAGAACATGACCAGCACATTGGCCGTCGAATGGGGTCCGAAGGTTCGGGTGAACTCCGTCGTGGTGGGCATGGTCGAGACCGAACAGTCTGAACTGTTTTACGGCGATCCCGGCTCCATTGCCGCGATTTCGCGCAATGTTCCGTTGGGCAGGCTGGCCCGACCTGCCGATATCGGCTGGGCCGTAGCGTTTTTGGCGTCGGACGCGGCCTCCTATATCAGCGGTGCGTCTCTCGAGGTGCACGGCGGTGGGGAGGCGCCGCCGTACCTTTCAACCACCAGCGCTGAAATCGGTACGCCCAACTGACATACCCAGATGACTTGAGAAGGGGAGAGCACATGGGACTGCTCAACGGCCGGGTGGCCATCGTGACGGGGGCCGGCGGCGGGATCGGGCGTGCGCACGCGCTGGCGTTCGCCGCCGAGGGCGCCCGGGTGGTGGTCAACGACATCGGCGTGGGCCTGGACGGTTCACCGGCCGGGGGCGGCAGCGCCGCGGGCAGCGTCGTCGACGAGATCGTTGCCGCCGGTGGTGAAGCGATCGCCAGCGGCGCCAATGTCGCCGACTGGGCACAGGCTGAGGAGCTCATCCAGACCGCCATCGATGGTTTCGGAAGCCTCGACGTGCTGGTGAACAACGCCGGGATCGTCCGGGATCGGATGCTCGCCAACACAAGCGAGGAGGAGTTCGACGCAGTCACCGCCGTGCACCTGAAAGGCCACTTCGCCACAATGAGGCACGCGGGGGCGTACTGGCGCGCCAAGTCCAAATCGGGGGAGAGTGTTGATGCCAGAATCATCAACACCAGCTCCGGCGCGGGGTTGCAGGGCAGCGTGGGACAGGCGAATTACAGTGCCGCCAAAGCAGGAATCGCGGCGCTGACCCTCGTCGCGGCGGCCGAGATGGCCCGTTACGGGGTCACCGTCAATGCGATCGCGCCGGCGGCACGCACCCGGATGACCGAAACGGTTTTCGCCGAGATGATGTCGACCCAGGACGCCGATTTCGACGCGATGGCCCCGGAGAACATTGCACCTCTGGTGGTGTGGTTGAGCAGCGCGGAGGCCCGGGACGTCACCGGCAGGGTATTCGAGGTGGAGGGCGGCAAGATCCGCGTCGCCGAAGGGTGGGCGCACGGTCCGCAGATCGACAAGGGCGCCAAGTGGGATCCCGCCGAACTGGGTCCGGTGGTGGCCGCGTTGCTGGCTGAGGCGCGCACTCCGGTACCGGTGTACGGAGCGTGATCCGGGGCACCGCGCAAGCAGCGTGCCGTCAGGCCGGATCGCAGATAAGAATCGGGATCTTGCGGTCCGTGTAGGAGCGGTAGTTGGCGAAGTCCGGGTACAGGGCATCGAGCTTGGGCCAGTACTGCTCGCGTTCGGCGTCGGTGGCGTCCCGCGCCACCAGCGTCAGCACCTCTTTCCCGATTCGGAACGTGATTCGCGGATCGGCCTGAATGTTCAAGTACCACATGGGGTTCGTGGCTCGGCCGCCCTGCGAGGCGACCAGGACCACCCGGTTGCCCTCGCGCAGGAAGAGCAGCGGACTCTCCCGGGCCTCCCCGGACTTACGCCCGATAGTCGTCAGGATGCCGACCGGAGGGGGAGCGCTGAAGCGGTTGGACCCGCCCCGCCATTTTGCGCCGATCCGGCCGCCGGTGGCCTTGAAGGCCCACACGTTGAATCTCGACATCCACTTGATCGCAGTCCCGGCGGCCCTGGAATTGAGTCCTTCGACCTGTTTGGGAGTGAGTGGGCGCGGGGGTTTGGCCATGCCGGATCCTAGCGCGTCAGGAACGGCCGGATGTCGGCCCGGATGTGGTGAATGCGGGCCTCGCCGGCCGGGTCGTCGGCCGGGATGAGGAAAGTTTCGTCGATGTGTGCACCCACCCGGCGTCCGGCCAGGGTCGGCTTGGTCGTCAGGTCGAAGCGGGCCCGCACCGTGTCTCCGTCGACGGTGAACTCCGGCGTCGTCACCTCCCTGATCACCCGGTACTGAAGGCCACGATTGAGACTGCGCCGCAGGTGATCTCCGGAGAAACCGGTCTTTAGGCCGACCTCTACGCGGGTGCAACCGGGCGCGAACGGCACCGCGGAGGCGTCGTGGCTGGCCAGCGCGTCGATGTAGGCCTGGGCCGCGGCGATTCGGTCGGCCGCGGTAAGCGCGTCGGTGGCCATTAGATTCGCTCGATGATCGTGCCGGTGGAAAGCGCGCCCCCGGCGCACATCGTGATCAGTGCGGTGGTCTTGTCGGTGCGCTCCAACTCGTGCAGGGCGGTGGTGATGAGCCGGCTGCCGGTGCTGCCCACCGGATGACCCAGCGCGATGGCACCACCGTTGACGTTGACGGTGTCCATGTCGGGTTCGTGCACTCTGGCCCAGGACAGCACGACCGAGGCGAAGGCCTCGTTGATCTCGGTGAGGTCGATGTCGCCGATCTTCATCCCGGCCTTCTCCAGCACTCTGGCGGTGGACTGTACGGGGCCGTCGAGATGGTAGTAGGGTTCGGCGCCGACCAGTGCCTGGCTGACGATGCGGGCGCGGGGCTTCAGCCCGAGTGCTCTCGCCTTCTTTTCGTCCATCCAAAGTACCGCTGCGGCGCCGTCGGAGATCTGCGACGACGTCCCCGCGGTGTGAATCCCGCCCTCCAGCACCGGGTTCAGCGAGGACAACCCCGCCAATGTCGTTTCCCGCAGGCCCTGATCGCGGGTGACCATCGCCCGCTCGGGGGTGGGTCGCCTATTTTCGTCGAGGACCGGCGCCTCGATCGGGCTGATCTCCCGGTCGAAACGGCCCTCGGCCCACGCCTGAGCGGCCTTGCGTTGCGAATCGAAGCCGAACCGATCGATGTCCTCGCGGGTGATGCCGCGGCGCTTAGCGATTCGCTCTGCGGCGGTGAACTGGTCGGGCAGATCGATGTCCCATGACTCGGGGCGAATGATGCTGCGGTCCGGCCCCGCGTTGGCGCCGAGGCCGACACGACTCATCGCCTCTATCCCACAGGCAATGCCGACGTCGATGGCTCCCGCCGAAATCAGACCCGCGACCAGTCCGTTGGCCTGCTGACCGCTGCCGCACTGGCAGTCAACCGTCATCGCGCCGACGCTTTCGGGCAGACCGGCCACCAGCCAGCTCACCCGGGTGATGTTGTTGGACTGTTCGCCGAACTGCGTCACGCAGCCGCCGATAACCTGTTCCACCAGACCCGCGTCGATGCCCGCCTTCTCGACCAGCGCTCGTTGGGTGGCCCCGAGCAGCTCGGTAGCGTGCAGACCCGACAGCCAGCCCTTGCGCTTGCCGATCGGACTGCGAGTGGCTTCAACGATGACAGGGTTACCCATTCCGTCAGGCTAGAACACGTTTCATAAGGCTGACAAGCTGCGATAGGGTCAAGCCTTTGATCTGCGCAGAAGCCATGTTTTACTGGCACTAGAACACGTTGCAATTGAGGAGTGCTTTTAGCTATGCCCGGCCCTGACTCGTGCCCTGTCTCGCCTGACTTCGATTTCCTCGACGCGAGCCTGAACCTCCAGCGTCTTCCCGTTGAGGAGCTGGCCGAACTTCGTAGATCCGAGCCTATCCACTGGGTCGATGTCCCCGGGGGCACCGGCGGCTTCGGCGACAAAGGCTACTGGCTGGTCACCAAACACGCCGACGTCAAAGAGGTGTCCAAGCGCAGCGAGGTTTTCGGGAGTTCGCCCGACGGTGCGATCCCGACCTGGCCTCAGGGCATGACCCGGGAGGCCATCGACCTGCAGAAGGCGGTCCTGTTGAACATGGACGCGCCGCAGCACACCCGGCTGCGCAAGATCATCTCCCGCGGCTTCACCCCGCGCGCGGTCGGACGGCTGGAGGAAGAGCTCAGATCGCGCGCCCGCAAGATCGCCGAGACCGCGGCGGCCGCGGGGTCCGGAGACTTCGTCGAGCAAGTCTCCTGTGAACTGCCGCTGCAGGCCATCGCCGGCCTGTTGGGCGTCCCCCAGGAGGACCGTGACAAGCTCTTCCGCTGGTCCAACGAGATGACCGCGGGGGAGGATCCTGAGTACGCCGACATCGATCCCGCGATGTCCTCGATCGAGCTGATCAGCTACGCGATGAAGATGGCCGACGAGCGATCGAAGAATCCGACGGACGACATCGTGACGAAGTTGATCGAGGCGGACTTCGACGGCGAGAAGCTCTCCGACGACGAGTTCGGTTTCTTCGTGGTGATGCTGGCGGTGGCGGGCAACGAGACGACCCGAAACTCCATCACGCACGGGATGATCGCGTTCTCGCAGAACCCGGAGCAGTGGGAGCTCTACAAGAGGGATCGCCCCGAAACCGCGGCTGACGAGATCGTCCGCTGGGCGACGCCGGTGTCGGCCTTTCAGCGCACCGCTCTGGAAGACACTGAACTGAACGGGGTGAAGATCAAGAAGGGGCAACGGGTGGTGATGTCCTACCGGTCTGCCAACTTCGACGACGAGGTGTTCCAGAATCCGGATGACTTCGACATCTTGCGAAATCCGAATCCCCACGTCGGTTTCGGCGGCACCGGAGCGCACTACTGCATTGGCGCGAATCTCGCCCGGATGACCATTAATCTGATATTCAATGCCGTCGCCGATACGATGCCGGACCTAAAGCCCATCGGTGATCCCGAGCGGCTGATGTCGGGCTGGCTCAACGGGATCAAGCACTGGCAGGTCGACTACACCGGCACCGGCGAGTCCGGCGATACGGCGAAGTGCCCGGCGTCGCACTGAAGCGACGAGACTCTAGGAGGATTTCGGGTGGACTTCACTCCCGATGAGGGTCAGCAGGCTGTTGCCGATGTGGTGACCTCGGTGCTGGCCCGCGACAACAGCTGGGAGGCGCTCGTCGACGGCGGTGTGACCGCGCTGGGGGTACCGGAGAGGCTTGGCGGTGACGGCGTGGGTCTGGCCCAGATCGCCACTGCCCTCAACGAAATAGGCAGGCATGGGACGGTCGGTCCGGCCCTGGCGACGCTCGGCTGCACCGCGGCGCTGCTCGAACTGGCATCGGAAGCGCAGCAGGATCGCTACCTCGGCGGGGTCGCGAAGGGTGCGGTGCTGACCTTCGCGCTGAACGAGCCCGGCGAGTCCCTGCCGGACCGGCCCTCGACCGCGCTGTCCGGGAACAGGATCACCGGAACGAAAATCGCGGTGGGGTATGCGGGGCAAGCGGATTGGATCCTGGTCAGCACCGATGGCGGCGTTGTCGTGGTCTCCGGTAGCTCAGAAGGTCTGACCGTCACCAAGACGCCGACCTCGAACGGCTCAGACGAGTTCGTGGTGTGCTTCGACAATGTGCGAGTCGACGAGTGCGATGTGCTCGTGGGCGCCTCGACTCGTCGCCTCAACCAGCTTGTGCTTGCCGTCACCGGTGCGTTCGTCTCGGGCCTCGTTGCCGGCGCGTTACGGCTCACCGCCGACTATGTCGCCACCAGGGAGCAGTTCGGCCGACCGCTGTCGACCTTTCAGACCGTGGCAGCCCAGCTGTCAGAGATTTACATTGCGTCCAGGACGATCTCGCTGTTGGCGACGTCTGCGGTGTGGCTGCTATCCGAAGGCCAATCGGACGCTCCGGAGAGCCACGCTGACCTGGTCGGCGAACTGGCCGTACTCGGCTATTGGCTCACCTCCCAGGCTCCGCCCGCGATGCGGACGTGTCATCACCTGCACGGCGGGATGGGTATGGACATCACCTATCCGATGAACCGCTACTATTCCGCCGTCAAGGATCTGACCCGTATGCTGGGCGGACCCTCGCACCGGCTGGATCTGGTGGGAGCCTCGACAGTTGCGGGGGCCTAGATGTACATCGAGCTGACACCGGAGCAGCGCCGGCTGCAAGCCGAACTGCGGCAGTACTTCTCGACCCTCATCACCGCGGACGAGGCAGCCGCGATGGAGTCCGATCGGCACAATGAGGCGTACCGTGCGGTGATCAAGCGGATGGGGTCCGACGGCAAGCTGGGGGTTGGCTGGCCGAAGGAATACGGCGGGTTGGGTTTTGGTCCGATCGAGCAGCAGATCTTCGTGAACGAGGCCAACCGCGCCGATGTGCCGTTGCCGCTGGTGACCCTGCAGACAGTTGGCCCGACACTTCAGGTGTACGGGACCGAGGAGCAGAAGAATAGGTTTCTTCCCGGAATACTCTCCGGCGATATACATTTCGCGATCGGCTATTCGGAACCGGATGCGGGTACCGACCTCGCATCGCTGCGGACCACAGCAGTGCGATGTCGGGATGAGTCCGGCGAATACTTTCAGGTCAACGGTCAGAAGATGTGGACCACCGGCGCCCATGACGCCGACTACATCTGGCTCGCGTGCCGCACCGACCCGTCGGCCGCCAAGCACAGGGGAATCTCGATTCTGATCGTAGACACCAAAGACCCCGGCTTCTCCTGGACGCCGATCATCTTGTCCGATGGGGCTCACCACACAAATGCGTCGTACTACAACGATGTTCGGGTTCCCGCCGACATGCTCGTCGGAGAGGAGAACGGTGGTTGGAGGCTGATCACCACCCAGCTCAACCACGAGCGCGTCGGACTGGGGCCCGCCGGCCGCGTCGCCGGCATCTACGACCGGGTTCGCGGCTGGGCGTGCACAATGGGATCCGATGGCGTGACGCCGATCGAACACGCCGACGTGCAGCGCCTACTCGGACAGATCAAAGCGATCTGGCGGGTGAACGAGTTGCTGAACTGGCAGGTGGCGTCCTCAGGGGAAACCATTGCCGTCGCCGATGCGGCGGCGACGAAAGTCTTTTCCACCGAGCGCATCCAGGACGTCGGCCGGTTTGCCGAGGAGATCGTCGGCAAGTACGGCAACCCGGCCGATCCGGATACCGCCGAACTGCTTGACTGGCTGGACAAGATGACCAAGCGAAACCTGGTGATCACCTTCGGGGGCGGGGTGAACGAGGTCATGCGGGAGATGATTGCGGCGGCTGGCCTCAAGGTGCCGAGGGTTCCCCGATGAGTAGCGACTTGGACGATATAAAGGCTGCCGCCGAGCGGGTTAAGGCCGAGGGTAGGAGTAAGCCGCGTACCGGCCGACACCCGGTGAACCAGCCGATGGTAGATCACTGGCTGGACGCGATGGGCGACAGGAATCCGATCTACGTCGACGAAGCAGCTGCAAAGGCGGCCGGCCACCCGGGCATCGTCGCTCCGCCGGCGATGATCCAGGTCTGGACGATGATGGGGCTCGGCGGGGTTCGGCCGGATGATGATCCACTCGGTAAGATCATCCAATTATTCGACGACGCAGGGTATGTCGGCGTGGTGGCCACCAACTGCGAGCAGACGTATCACCGCTACCTGCGTCCGGGCGAGGTGGTCAGTGTGGCGGCGGAGCTGACCGACGTGGCGGGACCCAAACAAACGGCGCTCGGCGAGGGATTCTTCATCACGCAACGGATCACCTGGCATTGCAGTGATGATGATGAGAACCCGGTCGCCGAAATGGTCTGGCGCATACTGAAGTTCAGACCATCGGACACGCAGGTTGCGAGTCCGGACTCGGTGGCACCGTCGGTGCCCGAAGATCTCGACGCCGGTTCGATGATGCGGCCGGCGTCGTCGAAAGACACCAAGTTCTTCTGGGACGGGGTGAATGCCCACGAACTAAGAATTCAGCGGCGACCGGACGGCACTCTGCAACATCCGCCGGTGCCCGCGCTGTGGCAGGACAAAGAACTGCCGACCGACTACCTCGTCGCCAGCGGGAGGGGCAATGTATTCAGTTTCGTCGTGCACCACGCTCCCAGGGTGCCCGGCCGAACGCTGCCGTTCGTGGTTGCGTTGGTCGAACTCGAAGAAGGGGTACGGATGCTCGGCGAGTTGCGCAACGTCGACCCGGCTACGGTGCGGATCGGGATGCCGGTGCGCGCAATGTATATCGATTTTCCGGAGGGGGACTCGGGTCCGGCCTGGACCCTGCACGCGTGGGAGCCGGTTCGGTGAGCGTGACCCGAGTTCCACCGAGCGTCCAGGTGGGCGCCACCCTGCCCGAGCTCAAGCTCTACGGCGATCCGACGTTCATCGTGTCGACCGCCATTGCGACGCGCGACTACCAGGACGTGCATCACGATCGGGACAAGGCACAGGCAAAAGGGTCCAAGGACATCTTCGTCAACATTCTCACCGACACCGGTCTGGTGCAGCGCTTCGTCACCGACTGGGCCGGACCCGCCGCCGTCATCAAGTCGATCGGCTTGCGCCTGGGCGTGCCGTGGTACGCATACGACACAGTCACCTTCACCGGCACGGTGACCGCGATCGACGGTGACCTGGTCACCGTCCAGGTCACCGGCAAGAACAGCTTGGGCGACCATGTGATCGCCACCGCCACTCTGTGTTTCGGGGGTGATAACGCATGAACGACGGACTTTCCGGTAAGGCCGCGATCGTCGGGATCGGAGCCACCGACTTTTCCAAGAACTCGGGCCGAAGCGAACTGCGGCTCGCCTCCGAGGCGGTGCTGGACGCACTCGACGACGCGGGACTGAGCCCGGCCGACGTCGACGGCATGGTTACCTTCACGATGGATTCCAACACCGAGGTTGCCGTCGCGCGAGCCACCGGGATCGGGGAGTTGACATTCTTCTCCAAGATTCACCACGGCGGCGGGGCGGCCTGCGCAACGATTCAACAGGCGGCCATGGCGGTATCGACCGGAGTCGCGAAATGCGTTGTGGCGTATCGTGCCTTCAACGAGCGATCCGGGATGCGGTTCGGACAGGTACAGATGCGTCTGGTGGAGAACGCCGACTCGACCGGGGTCGACAATTCATTTTGCTATCCGCACGGATTGTCCACCCCGGCGGCGCAGGTGGCGATGATCGCCCAGCGTTACATGCATCTGTCCGGGGCGACCAGCAGGGATTTCGGCGCCGTTTCGGTGGCCGACCGCAGGCATGCCGCCAACAACCCCAAGGCGTACTTCTACGGCAAACCGATCACCATCGAGGAGCATCAGAGCTCACGCTGGATTGCCGAGCCGCTCCGGCTGCTTGACTGCTGCCAGGAAACCGACGGCGGGGTAGCCCTGGTGGTCACGGCCAACGAGCGGGCCGCGGAACTCAGGCACCGCCCGGCGGTGATCAAGGCGGCGTCGCAGGGGTCAAGTCCGGACCAGTATTCGATGGTCAGCTACTACCGACCGGAATTGGGGCTGCCCGAGATGGGGTTGGTGGGAAGGCAGCTCTGGCGGCAGTCGGGCCTCCGGCCCGGCGATATTCAGACGGCGATCCTCTACGACCACTTCACCCCGTTCACGTTGATGCAATTAGAGGAACTGGGATTCTGCGATCGCGGGGACGCTAAGGACTTCATCGCCGACGGCGCGATCGAGATCGGCGGTCGACTGCCGATAAACACCCACGGCGGTCAGTTGGGGGAGGCCTACATCCACGGCATGAACGGGATCGCCGAAGGTGTCCGGCAGCTGCGCGGAACTTCGGTGAACCCGGTACCGGACGTGGAGAACGTGCTGGTCACCGCTGGGACCGGGGTGCCGACCTCCGGCCTGATCCTGGGGTGACCGTGCCCGGCCGGGCCGCCGCGGCTGCACCGCGGTGACCGAAACACGGCCGTAACAAAGTGGTCATTTCGCCATCAACGGTCCGTCGATGGCGTACCTTGCGTCACAGCAAGTCATCCAAGATGCGACGGGGCGCGGAAATGGGTTTTAACAGGACTATCGGACGTATCGGCCCACTGGCGGTTGCGCTGGGGGTGGGACTGGCGGTCACGACCACGCCGGGAATCGCCTACGCCGACCAGTCGGATTCGGGCTCGTCATCGTTGTCGGCGGACGGTTCGTCCGCGGTATCGACGGATGCTGCCGCGGCGGAGGTGACCGCGGACGGCCAGGCGACGGCGTCTGACTCTCCCGGGGAGGACGGCGGCTCGTCGGAAGCCGACGGCAATACCGATGCGATTGAGACCGATACCGGTGACGGTGACGCCGGTGAGGATGCCGCGGAGGCACCCGGCGAGGGCGCAGCATCCACCGGCGAAGACGGCGACGCAGAGGGGACCGGGGCAGACGCCGGAGCGGGCTACGACGAGGTCAGCCCCCAAAGCGCTGAGACAGGCGGCGAACCGGCCTCGGCAGAAAGCGGCGATGACCAGGACGGTGACACCTCGGCTACCGGTTCGGATCCTGCTGCGAAGTCGTCGGGCGACCCGGTAGATGAGTACGCAGCGATCGATTCCGGTTCCGCACCCGCCGATCGCGCTACGGGTGAATCGGGTGTCGCCGAAGCGCTTTCGGGCTCCGCCTCAGAACCGGTCGAAGCCGACGGCCAAGATCTCGCGCTGAACGAGACGTCGGCGGCTGCGCCGAGCTCGGCGCGCAGTACCTTCTCGGCCGCGGCGGTGAGTACTCCGGCAACGCCGGCGCCGACGTTGCGCGACGTGTTCGACGGTATCGTCCGGTCAGCCGCTCAGGTGGTGGTGGACGTTTTGGATTTGGTGCTGGCCGCGGCCGGGACCTCCTATGACCAGACCGAGTTGCCTTGGGGGCTCGCGTTCCTGGCGGCGGTGCGCCGCGAGATCGACGAGGTGTTCCTGGCCCCGTACCGGGCTGCGCAGCACGCAACGGCGCAGGCTGCGGTCGCTCAGAGCCCGAACCTGCTGGTGAACCCGGGAGCCGAGGTGGGAGACCCGTCGCTGTCGGGCAATAGTTCGGTGACACTCCCGGGCTGGACGGTGGTGGGAACCCCATTGGCGATGAAATACGGGACCCCGCGCAACTCGTGGCCGATCGGAACCCCCTTCCCGTTCCCCGACCTGCCCTCTTTCATGAGTTTCCCGAAGAAGAAGAACGGAGCCGTCGATGGTGGCGAGCAGTTCTTCGGCGGCGGCAACGTGGCCGACTCCACGCTGACCCAGACCGTGCATCTCGGCGCCGCTGCGAGCGAGATCGACACCGGCGACGTGACCTACAACCTCAGTGCCTGGCTGGGCGGATGGCTGTTGAACCTGTCCAGAGCATCGGTCAAGGTCGACTTCCTCGACGCGAACAAGGCGTACATCAGTACCACAAAGCTCAACCCGGTCGGGGTTCTGGAACGGTTCTTCCACACCAAGTTGGTGGAACGTGAGACCTCCGGATCGGTCCCGGTCGGGACCCGCTATGCGCAGGTCAATGTCATTCTGGATCAGATCAGCATCTCCCCGCTCGGTATCAATGTCGACTACAACTCGGCGTTCGCCGACAACGTGTCGTTCAGCATCAGCGCCGACCTGCCCGCCCCTGCGCCTCCGACGCCACCGGTCTCCAACGTCGGTGAACTGGACCACGTGTTCATGGTCTACATGGAGAACAAGGGCTACAGCGACATCGTCGGCAGTCCGAACGCGCCATTCCTCAATAGCCTGATCGACGCCTATGGCTCCTCTCAAAGTCACTACGCGCTAACCCATCCGAGCCTGCCCAACTACTATCCGATCATCGGCGGCACGGACTATGGGCTGACCTACGAGTGCGAGCAGGTCTGCATCTTCGATCACGGACCTATCCTGACCACCAACATCGACGAGGCCGGCAAAACATGGCGAGGCTACGCGCAGAGCCAGCCCCCGGGGCAACCGCTGGAGAATTCGGGGGATTACAGCGTCGCGGAGTTGCCCTTCGTGGCGTTCTCCGGGATCGGAAACAATGAGGCCTATGCGGTGCAGCATCTGTTCCCGTTGGAACAGATGGCGATCGACCTCGCATCCCCGGAAACCACACCGGATTTCGCATGGTTCGCCGCGAACGAGAGCTACAACGGCGAAGGCCCGATCGATTCCCTTTGGGACTTAATCAAATTCGGGATCAGCCAGCTCATGCCCACCCATCAGTACAACGTCCCTGCGCTGGATGAGTACCTGTCCGAGACGGTCTCGGTCATCATGAATTCGAACGTTTGGCATGATCCAGCCGAAAAGTCGGCTCTGTTTGTCACGTTCGACGAGGACAACGACAACATGTCGCTGGGCTTCGGTGACGAGGGCAACCATATTGTGATGGTCGTGATCCCGTCGCCAGGAGCCGTCGCGGCCGGAATGCGGGGCGGTAGCTTCATCGCCACCGACCGTTACGACCATTACAGCCTGCTGCGAACGATCGAGGATTCGCTTGGGCTTCCGACCCTGACCAACAACGACAGGTTCGCCGTGCCGATGAACGAGTTCTGGACCTAAGGGGCAAAAGGCCGCGCTCACGGGTGCGGTTATGATCTCCCAATGCCTGAAACCAAACCTGGCTGGATCGCGCCAGCAGCCCTCGTCGTCGCGGTCGTGTCTGTGGCTCTCGCGGTGTGGGCACTGGTGCGATCGCCCTCCTCGGACGACTCCAAGCTCACCGCCGACGAGGCAAAAGCCCAGGTCTGTCAGGCTTTCGACATGGTGCGCAAGGCGGTGTCGCTGCAGACCAACGCGAACCTGGGACCCGATCGGATCGCGATCGAGGCGGTGGCCGCCAACGCCCGGCTGGCCACTCTGGGCGGGGGGCAGTTCCTGTTGGCCAGGCTGGATGAGGGCCCGGTGCCCGCGGACCTGGACGACGCGGTGCGCTCCTTCGCCAACCAGCTCGAGTACATCGGCATGGGTCAACTGGCCGGTGCAGCCGGGGATGACCCGGGCCAGACCACCCGGATGACCGAAGCGCAGGTCAGCGCCGAACGCGCCTTGGAGCTCTGCAAGTAGCCGTTTCAGGCCGGGACGAACTCGACCCCGGCCAGCGCCACGGCGTTGTCGCGTTCGGGTACGGTCACCATGGCGCTGAAGCCGCCGTCCCGTTTCCAGGCGCTCACCGTCAGCGTCTCGCCGGGGAATACCACGCCAGCCATCCGGGCGCCGTAGGACTTCAACGCGCCCGCGTCGGAGTCGAGCAGG
Source organism: Mycolicibacterium sp. (assembly GCA_050175175.1). GTDB lineage: Bacteria > Actinomycetota > Actinomycetes > Mycobacteriales > Mycobacteriaceae > Mycobacterium. Next base: position 72,285 of record JBFXJE010000016.1, read on the forward strand.
TTGTCGACCAACGCCTTGCAGGTCATTCCGTAGGTGCACAATCCGTGCAGAATGGGCCGTGGAAAGCCAGCTGCGGCAGCGAAATCCGGATCGGAGTGCAGCGGATTACGGTCTCCGCACATCCGGTATATCAGTGCCTGTGCCGGCGAAATCGGCACCGAGAGCTCGAGATCGGGGGCGCGTTCGGAAAGCGTCGCCGACGATGACCCCGACGGACCACGGTCTCCGCCGAAGCCGCCCTCGCCGCGCGCGAAGATCGATCTCTTCTGCGTCCACAGCAGTGCGCCCGTCGGGTCGGTCACGGTGGTCTCCGACCAGATCACCGCTGCCTTGCCCTTGTCCCAGATCTCGGTGAACCGGGTCACCGCGGTACCGGTGCCCGAGGGCGGGATGGGCCCGGGCACCGTGATCGCCTCGCTCGCGTGCAGCACTTTGCTCAGTTCGATGTCGATACCGGGGAAGCGGACGGTCGGCGGCTCGGTCAGATGAAAACTCTGCGCGACGTTGCCGAAGGTCGGAAGTACCTGTGGGGTGGCATCGGTAAGGTAGCGCAGTTCCCGTTTGTCCATCGGGTCGCGACCGGCCCCGAGCCCGAGGTGGTACAGCTGGACATCGCTACTGGTCCAGCAGAATTCGACGGGATCGAGTTCGGCACCGATCGCCTCGTCGAGGTTGATGGGCACGATCTAGTTCCTCCCGGTGCTTCCGGCCAGATGCAATGCTGCCAGGTATCCGAAAGTCATGGCCGGTCCGATGGTGCCCCCGGGACCGGGATAGGTGTGGCCCATTACCGGTGCGCTGACGTTTCCCGCGGCGTAGAGCCCTTCGATGGTCGAGCCGTCGTCGCGAAGCGCGCGGCCATGCACGTCGGTAACGATGCCGCCCTTGGTGCCCAGGTCGCCTGGCACCATTTTGGCGGCGTAGAAAGGCCCGTGGCTGATCTCGCCGAGGTTGGGATTCGGCTTATTCGTCGGGTCGCCGTAGTAGCGGTCATACGCGCTTTCGCCGCGGTTGAAATCCTCGTCAATACCGGAACGCGCGAACCCGTTGAAACGTTGGACGGTCGCGGCCAACTCGCGCGCGGGTAGCCCGGTTTGCGCCGCGAGTTCCTCGAGAGTCGGTGCCGTGACAATCACCCCAGACTCCGTCCACTTCTTCGGAATGCGTTGCCCCGGTTGCAGTCCGGCAAAGATGTAACGGTCTCGGTATCGCTGGTCGAATATCAGCCAGGCCGGGATGTTCTCACCTGGTCCCGGTCCCTGCCCGTACCGACCGCCGTACATGTGGTGGCAGGCCTCTACATAGGGCATTGATTCGTTCATGAATCGCTTGCCCGCCATGTTGACGATGATCGAGCCGGGCGAGTTCCGTTCGGACAGTGCAAACCACGGCGCACCAACCAGTGGGACGGTCGGACCCCACCACGCATCCTCCATGACATCCAGTGCGGCGCCCAGTTTTTCGGCAGCCAGGATGCCATCGCCGGTGTTGGCCCTGGCGCCGACCGTCCACTCGGTGCTGATCGGCGCGCGCTGGTACTTCACCCGCATCTGCTCGTTGTGCTCGAAACCTCCGCAGCCGAGGATGACCCCCCGACGAGCGCGAATCAGCCTCGGCTCGGCCGAACCGTCACGGTTTTGGTTCACGTAAATGCCGCGGACGACACCGTCTTCCACATACAGGTCGGTCATCGCGGTGTCGAGCAGAACGGGCACACCGGCCTTCTGCAGACCAATGCGCAGCGGCCCGATCAGCGCTCGGCCCATGCCGACCAGATTCTTCCCGGTGGCCTGGGCCAACATGGTGCGCGCCCCGACCTTGAGGCTGCGAAGCACTCCCCGCGGATGCCGCTTGAGCTGATTGAGGCGCACGTAGTCCTGCTGCATGACAACGACATTGAGCGGCACCTTGCCGTACGGTGGCTCCAGACCGGGCAGGTCTGCGCCGAGTTTCTTGGCATCGAACGGCTTGGGTTCCACCGAACGCCCGGTCGCCTTGCCGCCGGCGGCCTCGGGGTAGTAATCGGAGTAGTTGGGCACCCAGCACAGCTTCAAGGGTGTGTGCCTCAGTACGAACGACAGCATCTCCGGACCGCGATCGAGGTAGGTGTCGATCTTCTCGGCGGGAACGGCGTCACCGATGATTTCGTGCAGATACGTCCGGGCCGCCTGGGGGGTGTCGGCGACGCCGTCACGCTCGAGAATCTCATTGTTGGGGATCCACACTCCGCCGCCGGACCGTGCGGTGGATCCGCCATAGTGCTGCGCTTTCTCGACGACTACTGTTGACAGACCGTGGTGCGCGGCGGTGAGGGCAGCGACCATCCCGGCGGCGCCACTGCCGACCACGACGACGTCGTACTCCTGTCCAGTCATGTAGAACACGTTATAGAATTGCCCGGCCGACCCACAACTGTGCCGGTTGACGGAACGAGGGGACTTCAGGTAATGCTCAGCGCTCAGGTGCGGGACCGCTTGGCGGCAGATCTCGCGGCGGCAGAACGTAGCCGGGTTCCGATCCCGCCGCTGACCGATGCGAACGCTGAGATCGACGTCGTGGATGCCTACGAGATCCAACTGATCAATATTCGCCGGCGCATCGCCGAGGGTGCGCGGGTCATCGGTCACAAAGTGGGCCTGTCCTCCGAGGCCATGCAGAAGATGATGAACGTCGACGAACCGGACTACGGGCACCTGCTCGATGAGATGCAGGTTTTCGAGGAGACACCGGTGCGGTCCGATCGATATCTGTATCCGCGGGTCGAGGTCGAGGTCGGGTTCATCCTTGCCGCGGATCTGCCCGGAGCCGGCTGCACCGAGGACGATGTGCTGGCGGCGACCGCCGCGTTCGCGCCAGCGATCGAACTGATCGACACCCGAATCACCAACTGGCAGATCAAGCTCTGCGACACGATCGCCGACAACGCCTCCTCGGCGGGATGGGTTCTCGGGACGGCGCGAGTATCGCCGAAGGACATCGACATCCGCGGTATCGATGCGGTTCTGAAGAACAACGGCGAGGTGGTGGCCGAAGGTCGCAGTGACGCGGTGCTGGGAAATCCGGTGACCGCGGTGGCATGGCTAGCGCGCAAGGTGGAGTCCTTTGGCGTGCGGCTCAAGGCCGGCGACATCGTGTTGCCCGGCTCCTGTACCCGCGCCATCGATGCACCAGCCGGTAGCCATTTCGTGGCTGAATTCAGCGGATTGGGTTCGGTGGAACTGAGTTTCGAGTGAACCTAGCGCGCCGGGCGAGTCGAGGTGAGTCGAGGTGAGTCGAGTGAGCCGAATGAGTAGGAGTAACCCATGACGCAGACGCCGCGGCGCAAGCTCGAGGTGGCGATTGTCGGATCCGGCAATATCAGCACCGACCTGCTCTACAAGCTGTTGCGTTCGGACTGGCTCGAACCGCGGTGGATGATCGGTATCGATCCGGCCAGCGACGGCTTGGCGCGTGCCCGCAAGCTCGGTCTGGAAACCTCCCACGAGGGCGTGGACTGGCTGTTGGCCCAGGACGAGAAGCCCGACATGGTGTTCGAAGCCACGAGTGCTTACGTGCACCGCGATGCGGCGCCGCGCTACGCCGAGGCGGGCATCAGGGCCATCGACCTGACCCCCGCGGCGGTCGGTCCGGGCGTAATTCCGCCGGCGAATCTGCGCGAGCACCTCGATGCGCCCAACGTCAACATGGTGACCTGCGGGGGACAGGCGACGATCCCGATCGTGTACGCGGTGAACCGCGCACTCGCCGACCTTGGCGGAGTGCCCTATGGGGAGATCGTGGCCTCGGTGTCGTCGGCGTCGGCCGGGCCGGGAACCCGGGCCAACATCGACGAGTTCACCAAGACCACCGCCAGGGGTGTGGAAGTCATCGGCGGCGCCAAGCGCGGTAAGGCCATCATCATCCTCAACCCCGCCGATCCACCGATGATCATGCGCGACACCATCTTCTGCGCGATTCCCGAGGACGCCGATCGCGATGCGATCGCGCGCTCCATCCAGGAGGTCGTCGCCGAGGTGCAGACCTATGTGCCGGGCTATCGGCTGCTCAACGAGCCACAGTTCGACGACCCGTCGATCAATTCCGGCGGGCAGGCCGTCGTCACGACCTTCATAGAAGTGGAGGGTGCGGGTGACTACCTGCCGCCGTACGCTGGAAATCTGGACATCATGACCGCCGCGGCGACGAAGGTTGGCGAGGAGATCGCGAAGGAGTCGCTCGCGGTGCAGGCGGGAGGAAACGCGTGAGTGAGATCCACTTCAACCCGATCTGGGATGTCCGGCTGACGGATACCTCGCTGCGGGACGGCAGTCACCACAAGCGTCACCAATTCACCAAGGACGAAGTCGGCGCGATCGTGGCGGCTCTGGACGCCGCGGGTGTGCCGGTCATCGAGGTCACCCACGGCGACGGGCTCGGCGGATCGAGTTTCAACTACGGTTTCTCCAAGACTCCGGAGCAGGAACTGATCAAGCTGGCGGCCGAGACCGCCAAGGAATCCCGGATCGCCTTCCTGATGCTGCCCGGCGTGGGCACCAAGGAGGACATCAAAGAGGCCCAGAACAATGGCGGGTCCATCTGCCGCATCGCCACCCATTGCACCGAGGCCGACGTCGCCATCCAGCATTTCGGGCTGGCCCGTGACCTGGGGTTGGAAACCGTCGGGTTTCTGATGATGAGCCACACCATCTCGCCGGAGAAGCTGGCAGCCCAGGCCCGGATCATGGCGGATGCCGGGTGTCAGTGCGTCTACGTTGTCGATTCCGCGGGTGCGTTGGTTCTCGAGGGTGTCGCGGACCGGGTTTCGGCCCTGGTCGCCGAACTCGGCTACGACGCCCAGGTCGGGTTTCATGGTCACGAGAACCTGGGCCTGGGAGTGGCCAACTCGATCGAGGCGGTGCGGGCCGGCGCCAAGCAGATCGACGGATCCTGCCGTCGTTTTGGGGCGGGCGCGGGCAATGCGCCGGTCGAGGCGCTGATCGGGGTATTCGACAAGATCGGGGTGAAGACCGGCATCGACTTCTTCGACATCGCCGACGCCGCAGAAGAGGTCGTCGCACCCGCTATGCCCGCCGAGTGCCTGCTGGACCGCAACGCGCTCATTATGGGCTATTCCGGCGTCTACTCCAGCTTTCTCAAGCACGCCATCCGCCAGTCCGAGCGGTACGGGGTGCCCGCGCATCAACTGCTGCACCGGGCCGGGCAGCGCAAGCTGATCGGCGGCCAGGAGGATCAACTCATCGATATCGCTTTGGAGATCAAGCGGGAAATGGACGCGTCGGTCTAGAAGTCTCGTGGATACGCCCACTAAGACCATGCGCCGCCGGAACCTCTTCGGCATGTTCGCCGGTGGCCTGCTCGCGCTCGGGCCGGCGGCCATGATGGTGCCGGCGGCCAGTGCGCAGCCCGCACCCGCCCCCAACTGTTCGGTCAGCAGCGTGGCAGGCACGGTGAGCACCGCGGCTGCCGCGGAGGGGGCCCACCTGGTGGCCAACCCGTGTGGCTTGGAGATCGTGCCGACGCCGGTGGCCCGGGCGGTTTGGGACGACACGCAACCCGGGCAGTCGCCCGTGGCGGTGGAGGCGCCGAGGAACTAACCCGGCCGTTCCGGGGCAAAACGCTCGCTGTGCCCGCGTTTCGACGCGGGTGCGGCTAGCGCTGTCAGGGCTGCAGGGCACGATAGCGCTATGTCGATCCGCGAGATGGCGACCCGCGAGCAGGCCCAAGTTATCCTCGAACAACTCGCCGGCCCCGGCGCCCGATTACGGGACGACCAATGGACGGCGATCGAGACCCTGGTCGTGCATCGCCGGCGGGCGCTGGTGGTTCAGCGCACCGGGTGGGGAAAGTCGGCGGTGTACTTCATCGCGGCGAAACTGTTGCGGGCCGCGGGGCATGGGGCCACCGTCATCGTGTCGCCGTTGCTGGCGCTGATGCGCAACCAGGTGACCGCCGCCGAGCGAGCGGGTGTACGCGCGGCCACCATCAATTCGAGCAACATGGCCGACTGGTCCGAAGTCCATCAGCAGGTGCGGGCCGGTGAACTCGACGTGCTTCTGGTCAGTCCGGAGCGGCTGAACAATCCGGACTTTCGTGACCAGGTACTACCTGAATTGGCCCGCGACGCTGGGCTTGTGGTCGTCGACGAGGCGCACTGTGTGTCGGACTGGGGTCACGATTTCCGGCCGGACTATCGGCGCATCCGCACCCTGATCGCCGAATTGGGTTCCGGGGTTCCGGTTTTGGCGACCACAGCGACCGCCAACGATCGGGTGGTGACCGATGTCGCCGGTCAACTGGGTGTCGGTGGGCAGGACACCCTGGTGCTGCGGGGCGGGTTGGATCGGCCGTCGTTGCGGCTCTCCGTGGTAACGGTGGGCAACTCGGCGCAACGTGCGGCTTGGCTTGCCGCGCATATCGATTCACTTCCGGGTTCGGGCATCGTGTACACGTTGACGGTATCCCAAGCGCACGACGTCGCCGAGCTGCTGCGCGGGCGCGGCCAGCCGGTGGTTGCCTACACGGGCTCCACTGAGGCCGCTGAACGTGAGCAACTGGAGGCCGACCTGCTCAACAATCGGGTTAAGGCGTTGATCGCGACCTCGGCCCTCGGTATGGGGTTTGACAAGCCCGACCTGGGATTCGTCGTGCATCTGGGCGCGCCCTCCTCGCCGATCGCCTACTACCAACAGGTCGGCCGAGCCGGCCGGGCATGCGCTAACGCCGAGGTGATTCTGCTGCCCGGACATGATGACCAGGATGTCTGGCGGTACTTCGCGTCAGTGGCTTTCCCGTCTGAATCGATGGTGCGCAACGTGATTCGTGTTCTCGATCTGGAGCGGCCGCAGTCGACCGCCGCACTCGAGCCACTGGTCGATCTGGGGCGCTCCCGTCTCGAGATGGTGCTCAAAGTGCTCGATGTGGACGGAGCGGTGCGGCGGGTGCGCGGTGGCTGGATCGGCACGGGTCTCGAGTGGGAGTACGACGAAGCGCGTTACCGTGCCCTGGACGAGGCGCGCAAACGAGAGCAGCGGGCGATGCTCGAGTACCAGGCCACCGACGGTTGCCGGATGAGCTTTCTGCGCCGCCAACTCGACGACCCGGAACTCGGCGATGACGAGCGGTGCGAGCGATGCGACAACTGTGCGGGTGCCCGGTACGGTGGGTCGGTCGACGCCGTCGACGCCGAGGACGTCCGGGCGCGGTTGAGGCGGCCGGGAGTGCAGATCACCCCGCGCAAGCAGTGGCCGACCGGGTTGGCCAAGCTCGGAGTCGATCTCAGCGGAAAGATCAGCGATGGACCTGCGGCCGGGCGGGTCATCGGGCGGCTCACCGATCTGGGGTGGGGCAGCCGGCTGCGCAGGCTGCTCGACGAGCCGGATGCCGAGGTACCCGACGACATCGTGCACGCCGCGGTGAGGGTTCTGGCGTCGTGGGATTGGGTGGCCAGGCCCACCGCGGTGATGGCGCTCGACTCGGATTCCCATCCGCTGTTGATCAAATCGCTGGCCGGGAAACTGGCCGCACTGGGTCGCCTGACAGACCTCGGAATCCTGAAATATTCGCCCGAGCGCCGTCCGGTGACCGCCGCGAACTCCGCCTACCGGGTGGCGTCTCTCTCCGGATCGTGGCTGCCACCCGACGGTCAGACGATAGACGCGGCCGGGGGGCCGGTGCTGCTGGTGGACGATATGACCGACACAGGTTGGACCCTGACGATGGCCTCGCGGGTGTTACGCGCCGCCGGCGCCTCGGAGGTGCTCCCGTTCGCACTGGCCGCCACCAACTGACGCGACAGCGTCGACGCAACAGCGAGGACCGCCCGTCACAAAAGCGATTCGGTTTGCAGACCGCAGTGCTTGCGGATCACTTCGTAGTCGCGGTCCCGATGTGCCACGGCCACCCCGATTCGCAGCGCCATGGCGGCCACCTGACAATCGATCAGGCTGCGAACGGTGTCGCCGCCCCGGCGGCAGCCTCGATGAATCGCAGCCGCGTCTTCGGCGTCGCGGACCGGGGCGAGTGCCTCGATACACATCTATGTGTATGCGCCGCACGGTGGTTTGCGGCCACCCAGTTGCGCCGTCAACGCATCCGCTGCCGTTACCAGGCTTTGCGCCCTCTTGGTGACCTCGGCGACGGTGAGTGCCCGCCCGACCTGCAAGGACACCACCATCACTTGACGGCGGTGATGATCGAAGACGGGGGCGGAGATCACGCTGATATCCGACCGGGCACCGCGACGGTCTCCGCTGATGGCGCCTTCCCCATCGAGATACACGCGTTCGCCGATGTCGGACACCAATTCGCCGAGTAGAGCCCGCAACTCGTCGGGCAGTTCGGTCGAGATTCCCGCCATCAGCGAGTACAGGCGTCGTCCGCGCGGGGTGAGTCGCTCGACGAGGTAGCCCCTGGCCCGGCACTCGCCTACCACCCGATCAAGGCGCGCGGAATCGGTGCGCAGCGGAATGGTCGGCTCCCGGGAGAGCCAGTCGCGCAGGGCCTCGTCGTCCCACAACACATACATCAGGCCCACCGGCGGAGCGAACGGGTAGCTCTGGCCGACCTGGATGCCGGCGTCGGCACCGGGCGGCCCGACCAGTTCGAGAAGGGTGATGCGATCGTCGACCACCGCGGAAAGTGCGGCCGTGGTCCGGTAAGCGACCGACAGCCGGCAAAGTTCCTCGCGTGCAGCAGGATTCACCCGCATGGACTCCTGGGCGGTATGTCCCAGCCTTATCAGCGCGGGACCGAGTCGGTAGGTCTTATCGTGGGCATCGCGGACCAGATACCGCGACGCGACCAACGTTGTGAGAATGCCGAGACAGGTCGGCTTCGAGAGGCCGAGGCTGCGGGCCAGCTCGGAGAGTCCGAACCGGTCTTGCGGGTACTCGGCCAGGAAGTTCAAGACGGACACCACCCGCTCAGTGGGTGGCGAGACGCGATCCGACACCGTTGGCGACCTCCCCATGACGTTGACTCCGGCCTGGAACACGTTCTAGTGTCGAGTCGGAAAGTCTACCAGAATGGTCCAATATTGGACCGATGAAGGGCGGTACCGGATGCACTCCGAGCCGTTGACGGAGGCCATCGGCGAGGCCGAAAGCCTGGTCGCGGCGGCCCCGTTCATCGAATCCGAGGCCGACCTCCTGGAGGGACTGCAGTATCTCGCCGGTTGTATCGCGGCCTGCACCCATGTGGCCTTCGATTACGACCGCGACCATCCGTTCCTGCACAGCGGCACCGGTCCGTTCACCAAGATGGGACTAGACAATCCGGACACCCTGTATTTCGGCACTCGTGTGCAGCCGGGCCACGAATACGTAGTCAGCGGGACCCGTGGCAGCACGACCGACGTCAGCTTCCAACTCCTGGGTGGCGAATATACCGACGACAACGTGCCGGACAGCGCAACGGCATTCGACGACCGCAGGCTCGACATCGCCGCGGACGGCACCTTCGAGTGGAAATTCGTACCCGCCGCCCCGGCCCAGCTCGTGATCCGGGAGGTCTACAACGATTGGTCGGCCCGGCGCGGAACCTTCGCCATCGCCCGGACCGACACCGCAGGCACCGCCCCGCCGGCGCTCACCCGAGAGCTGATTGAAAAGCGTTATGCCGTAGCCGGTAAGCAGCTGGTTCAGCGGGTCAAGACCTGGCTACAGTTCCCGCAGTGGTTCTACAGTGACGGACCGGCAAACACGATGGTTCCGCCGCGGCTGACGCCGGGCGGTTTGGCCACTCAGTACTCCTCGGCTGGTCGCTTCGATCTGACCGACGACCAGGCCCTGGTCATCACCCTTCCGGTCAGCGACGCACCGTATCTCGGCTTTCAGCTAGGCAGCCAGTGGTACATCTCGTTGGACTACATCAACCACCAGACCTCGCTGAACGGTACTCAGGCTCAAGCGGATCCGGATGGAAAGATACGGATCGTCGTCTCCGAACAGAACCCCGGAGTGACCAACTGGGCTGAGACGGTGGGTCATCGCAAGGGTTTCCTGCAATTCCGCTGGCAGCGGGTCTCCCGCAAGCTGACTGCGGCTGACGGCCCGACCGTCGATCTGATGGCCATCGACGACGTTCCGGAGGCGCTGCCCTACTACGAATCGAACAGAATTTCCGCAGCAGCCTGGCGTGCGCGAATTGCATTACGTCAGAGGCAAATCAGCGAAAGAATGGTGGGATAGCAGATGGTGGAACCTGCAGGGCTGCTGGCCGACAAAGTGGTCGTCATAAGCGGAGTAGGACCCGCCTTGGGCACCACCCTCGCCTGTCGATGCGCCGAGGCCGGGGCCGACCTGGTCCTGGCGGCTCGCACCGTCGAGCGATTACACGGAGTTGCTGAGCAGGTCCGCGCGCTGGGCCGGCGCGCGGTCTCGGTCGGCACCGACATCACCGACGCGGCACAGGTATCGAAACTCGTCGACGAGTCGCTGAAGGAATACGGAAAGGTGGACGTGTTGATCAACAATGCGTTCCGGGTGCCGTCAATGAAACCCCTGGCCGACACCACCTTCGACCATATGCGCGAGGCCATCGAACTGACCGTATTCGGTGCGCTGCGGCTGATCCAGGGTTTCGCCCCGGCCTTGTCAGAGACGAACGGTGCTGTGGTCAACGTGAACTCGATGGTCGTGCGGCATTCGCAGGCCAAGTACGGCGCCTACAAGATTGCCAAGTCTGCGCTGCTGGCGATGTCGCAGTCCCTGGCCACTGAGCTGGGGGTGCAGGGAATACGGGTGAATTCGGTTCTGCCGGGTTATATCTGGGGAGGAACGCTGGAGAGCTACTTCAAGCACCAGGCCGGCAAGTACGGCACCACCGTCGATGAGATCTACCGGGCCACCGCCGCGGCGTCGGACCTGAAACGTCTGCCCACCGAGGACGAGGTGGCCTCTGCCATCCTGTTCATGGCCAGCGACCTGGCCAGCGGTATCACCGGACAGGCTCTGGACGTGAACTGCGGGGAGTACAAGGCCTGATGGCAGCTCGCACCGATGTAGGCACCGTGCAGGATCTGCACGTATCCGCGGTCAAGGCCTGCGGACTGGGCGACTTCGGCGCCGACGACGACAACTACCGCGAAGCGCTCGGGGTGCTGCTCGAGTCGTTTCGCCGCGACGCCGGCCTCACCGAACTCGGCAGCAAGATGCACCGCTTCTTCGTCCGGAACGCCCTGGTCGCCCGGCTGGTCTCGGAGGCGGCCTTCAAGCGGTATCCGCAGCACGCCGAAGTCAGCGTGCCACGGCCGATCTTTGTGACCGGGCTGCCACGCACCGGTACCACCGCCGTCCACCGACTGCTCACCGCCGATCCTGCGCACCAGGGCCTCGAACTGTGGCTCGCTGAGTTCCCGCAGCCACGACCGCCTCGCGAAACCTGGTTGCAGAACCCAGTTTTCCAGCAGATCGCGGCACAGTTCAGCAAGGCGCACGAGGAGAACCCCGACTACACCGGATTGCACTACATGACCGCCGACGAGGTGGAGGAATGCTGGCAGTTGCTGCGCCAATCGGTGCACTCGGTGTCCTATGAGACGTTGGCGCACCTGCCCACCTACTCGAGCTGGCTGGCGGAGCAGGACTGGACGAAGTCCTATCAGCGGCATCGCAGGAATCTGCAGCTGATCGGACTGAATGACCGCGACAAGCGATGGGTGCTCAAAAACCCCAGTCACCTGTTCGCACTCGACGCGTTGTTCGCAACCTACCCCGATGCTCTCGTGGTGCAGTGTCACCGGCCGGCTGAAACGATCATGGCCTCGATGTGTTCGTTGGCGCAGCACACCACAGAAGGTTGGTCGGATGTCTTCTCAGGCACTGTAATCGGGCAGGACTCGTTGGATACCTGGTCGCGGGGCCTGCGCCTGTTCGACGCCGAACGGGCCAAGCATGATCCAGCTCAGTTCTGCGACGTCGACTACGCAGATTTCGTCGACAACCCGATCGCGGCGATCGAGGGGATCTACTCGAAGTTCGGGATCGAGTTCACCGAGGCGGCCCGCCGGGCGATGACCGATATGCACGCCCAGAGTCAACAGGGTCCGCGCGCTCCGAAACACACCTATTCACTCGCCGATTACGGGCTGACCGCCGAGGAGGTACGCGACCGATTCCAGGGTCTGGAGTGACCCGAGGCGACCGCTCAGCCGTCGCCGGGCGAGGGCGCGGACGACACTTCCTCGAGGCAACCCTCGGCCACCGCATGTCGAATGCTGTCTAGCAGCCGAGGGCAGGACCGCTGCCGCGCAGGATCTCCGCCGGACTCCCGGACTTCGGTGAAGTGTGCGCACCGTCGGGTCGCCTCGCTGTTCCATTGCACAGCCGTGTGGGCCGGCCCCAGCTTCTTGACCTGAACCGCGACGTGGCAGAACCGGCAATCGACCGCCACCAGTCCGGCGGTCAGGTAGCGCTCACGATCGCGCTGCGTGTCTTCCCGTATCGCTGCGGCTCGCAGGGGGTCGGATGCGAAATCCGGTGCCTTTCGCCACGATCTGCTGCCGAGCTCTTCTTCAGCGCCGTGATGGTGGTCGTCGTCATCGTGGCCGCCGTGTAGCAGCAGCATCGATCGGGCCAACCGGTCGACGTCCGGCTGCTGCTGATAGGAGTTCATTGCTAGGAGACCTCGGTGGGGTGTCCCGCCTGACGGGTCTCGCGGGCCTTGAGGTTCTCTTCGACCTCGACTTTCCACTTCTCGTTGGCCACGGTGGTGTCGACCTCCATCTCGAAACGGTCGGTCATGTCCGGGGTGACATCCGCGACGTCGACATAGAACTGTTGATACCAGCGGCGCATCTGGTAGACCGCGCCGTCCTCCTCGACCAGCAACGGGTTGTCGATCCGGGTCTTGTGCTTCCAGATCTCGACGTCCTGCAGGAAGCCCTTGCTGACTCCGTCGGTGAGGGCGTCGGCCAACTTCTCGGTGGTCTTGTCGTCCAATCCCTTCGGCTTCTCGACGATGACGCCCCACTGCAGTACGAAAGAGTCCTGGCTGACCGGATAGTGGCAGTTGATCAGGATCGATTCGGCCTTGAAATCGCCGTAGGTGTTGTGCAGCCAGTTGATCATGAACGACGGTCCGAAATAGCTTGCCTCCGAGTCCAAGTGCGATTCCCCGTAGGCAGTGCCCATATCATTTATGTCGGGACGGCCGACATTGTGCAGGTATTGCGAAGCGATGTGGCCTTCGAAAACGTTCTTGAAGTAGGTCGGCAGCCCGAAGTGGATGTAGAAGAAGTGCGCCATATCGGTGACGTTGTCGATGATCTCCCGGCAGTTGGACCCCTCGATGAGCATCGAGTTCCACTTCCATTTGGTCCATTCGCTGTTGGCGGCTTCCGGAATATCGGGGATCCGAACCTCGGGTTGGGGCGGGTTGCCTTCGTGGTCGTGCCACACGAACAACAATCCGCCCCTGACGTCGGTGTGCCACGCCCTGGTGCGGGCCAGCCGAGGGGTGCGCTTGGCGTAGGGGACCAGTTTGCATTTTCCGTCGCCGCCCCAGCGCCAATCGTGGAAGGGGCAGGCCACTTCGTCGCCCTTGATGGTCCCCTGCGCGAGGTTCCCGCCCATGTGCCGGCAGTACCCGTCGAGGATCTTCAGGTCGCCGTGGGAGTCGGCGAAGACGACCAGCTTGGTGCCGAAGATCTCGACGCCGTGCGGCTCACCGTCCTTGAACTTCTCGACCGGGCCGAGACAGTGCCAGCCCCGGGCGTAGCGATCGGGCAGGGTGCCGGTGTCGATCTCGCGAATGGTCGCGGTTCCCGCAGTTGAATCGGTGCTCACCTTGGGCCTCCCAACAGTGCGTGTCTAATTAGAACACGTTACAGTTTCGGGGCCGCGCGGCGCAATCCAAGCACCATTGACCTGGAGGACTTGCTGCGCGCGATCGTATTGCTAAGTCACCGCGTTCGTGTTGCCACGTCACGCAGAGTCGAACCCGGTTCGATCGCATGCTGCCGAGGGGGTTGGGGGCATCAGGGCGTTGGCGTCGATACGCCGAGTGGATGAGCAAACCCTGAGAGCGGATGCGGAAATGGCTGTGAGCCCGATCGAAAATGTCAATCACACGAACGCTTTTCGTGCTTCAGAATCATCGTTGTCGACCGGTAGAGAGAGGACTCCCAAGGCCATGGTTGAAACAGTAGAAAGGCCAGTGCGCCGTAGCGTTTCCCTGCACAAGTATTTGGCCGAGTTCATCGGCATGTTCGTATTCATGTTCGCGGTGCTGGGAATCGTCGCCTCCAAGGCTGACGTGGCCGCGACCGCAATCGGTGTTGGTGCCGTGCTGATGGTGATGGTCTATGCGGGCGGCCATGTCTCCGGCGGGCACTTCAACCCGGCTGTATCGATTGCCGCCTACTTTCGGGGAGCGTTGCCCCTGAGTGATCTTGGGCCCTACCTCGGTGCCCAGGTGTTGGGTTCAGGGGCGGCCTTCGTGGCGGGTTACGCGGTCTGGCGGGACAGCTACCGCAACGGCAGCGCACTTGACCTCGATGGGCACGTGTGGGCTGCCTTTCTAGCTGAGTTCGTCTTCACCTTCGCTCTGTGTTACGTCGTGTTGCACACCGCGACCAGCAAGGACAACGAGAAGAACGGCTTCTACGGGCTGGCTATCGGTTTCACGGTTGCTGCCGGGGTCGTAGCCGTCGGGGCTGTCTCCGGTGCGGCGTTCAACCCAGCCATCACCTTCGGTCTGATGCTCGCCGGATTCTTGGCCTGGAAGTTCCTCTGGGTCTATTTGATTGCGCAAGTTCTCGGAGCGGCTACCGCGGCCTACGCCTACAGGGCGGTGACTGCCACTTGAACCGTGAACCTGCCAATGGCCACGAGCAGGTCCTGTTTGTTCACCCGGCCGGCTTCTCCGAGCCGACGACCCACATCGAGTAGTACTGTGCGCCACCGCCGTACGCATGGCCGAGTGCTTTGCGTGCGCCGTCGACCTGGTGGTCGCCGCCCTTGCCCATCACCTGGATGGCCGACTCGGCAAATCGGATCATCCCGGACGCGCCGATCGGGTTGGAGCACAATACGCCGCCCGACGGGTTGAACGGAATACGGCCGCCGATCGCGGTCTCGCCGGCCTCGGTGAGCTTCCAGCCCTCGCCCTCGGGCGCGAAGCCGAGACTCTCCAGCCACATCGGCTCGTACCATGAGAACGGCACGTACACTTCGGCAACGTCGATCTCGTCGATCGGGCTGGTGATCCCGGCGGACTGCCAGAGCGCGGCAGCGGCATCGCGGCTGGCCTGCGGATTCACTTGGTCGCGGCCCGAGTAGGCCAGCGGTTCAGTGCGCAGCGCAGTGGCATGAATCCAGGCCACCGGGTGGCCACTGGCAATATGAGCCGACGCGGCCTCTTCGTCTCCGATAACCATCGCTGCTGCGCCGTCGGAGGACGGGCAGGTCTCGTCGTAGCGGATGGGATCCCACAGCATCGGAGACTGCATGACCTTCTCCACGGTGATGTCAGGCTGATGCAGATGCGCCAACGGGTTCTTGGCACCGTTGAGCCGGTCCTTGACCGCGACCATCGCGCCGATATGGGCGGGGGCTCCGGAGCGACGGATGTAGGCACGAATGTGGGGTGCGAAGTAGCCGCCCGCTCCTGCGCCGACCGGCTTGGTAAAGGGAACCGGAATGCTCAGCGCCCACATCGCATTGGATTCGGACTGCTTCTCCCAGGCCATGGTCAGCACTCGGCGGTACTTACCCGACTGGACCAAACTCGCGGCCACGATCGCCGTCGAGCCGCCCACCGAGCCCGCGGTGTGCACCCGGATCAGCGGCTTGTTCGTCGCTCCGGTGGCGTCCGCCATGAACAGCTCGGGCATCATCACGCCCTCGAAGAAGTCCGGAGCCTTGCCGACCACGACCGCGTCGATATCCGCCAGCGTGCAACCCGCATCGGCCAGCGCCCGGTCGATGGCCTCGCGCACCAGGCCGTTCATCGAGACGTCTTTACGCTTGGCGACGTACTTCGTCTGGCCGGTACCCAGGACGGCGGCGAGATGTTTGGCCATCAGCTCTCTCCCTCCAGCACCGCGACCAGATTCTGTTGCAGCGCAGGACCGCTCGTCGCGTGGGCCAGAACCCGCGACGCATTACCGTCGAAGATGTGCCGAGCTGCGAACCCGATGCGCTCCAGGCCGGTCGAAAACATCGGGTTGGCGGACAGCGCGCCGCCCGACGGATTGATCCGGGTGTGTTCGGGCAAGCCAATGGCCTCTTTGAGGATCAGTTGCTGATGGCTGAAGGGCGCGTAGAGTTCGGCGATCTCGATCGAGGAGACGTCTCCGCCGGTGGCCGCCTGCGCCGAAGCCGTGGTGGACGGTGAGGTGGTCAGATCGCGGGCGCCCAGTACCGGGGTCTCGATCCGATGTTCGAATCCGGTGATCCATGCGGGCCGTTCCCGCAACTCGCGGGCCCGCGGGCCGGAAGCCAGCAAGACCGCCGAGGCGCCGTCGGTGATCGGGGCAATATCGTGTCGGCGCAACGGATCTGCGAAGTAGGGACGCTCCAGCAGTTCCGCGACGGTGTCTGCGGGCGGCACCGAGTCGACTCGCGGCGAGGCCGTCATCGCGTCCAACGCGACCTGTGCCATCTGCTCGGCGGTCCACTTTCCCGAATCCAGGCCGAACCGTGCCTGCAGACCCGCCATACTGACCGCGTCTGGCCACAGCGGAGCCACCGTGTACGGGTCGGTCTGCAGGGCGAGGACTCGCCGCAGAACGCCTGCCGAGGATTTTCCGAAGCCGTACACCAGCGCCGTGTCGACCTCGCCGGTCAGCAGTTTGATGTAGGCCTCGTACAGTGCCCAAGCCGCGTCCATCTCCACGTGGGACTCGTTGATCGGCGGCACTGCGCCGATCGAGTCGATGGCCGAGATGAACGAGAACGCGCGTCCGGCAAGGTAATCCGAGGATCCGGAACACCAGAACCCCACGTCGGTCTGGGTTATCTCCAGCTCCGCGTAGATCGAGGCGAAACACGGCATCAGCATCTCGACGCCGTTGGTGGTGCCGTCGGTACGGCGCACGTGTGGCGCATGCGCGAAGCCGACGACGGCCACCCCGGATTCGGTGTTGGTGTGAGGGTTCATCGAGAGGCGCCTTTACAGGTGGTGCTTGTAGGAGTCGTAGTCTGCGTCCGGATCGCCAGTCGGCCGGAAGTATTCGATGTTGTCGATACCGAGTCCCCACTCTTCACGTGGCTTCCAGACGGCCTTTACCCGCATGCCCATCCGCACCTGGTCGGCTGCCACGTCCGAAATCAGGTGCAGGAAAGGGATGTCGGCGCCGTCGAGCAGGACGTAGGCCGCGACGTAGGGTGGCGTTATTCGCTGTCCGGCGAACGGGATGTTGATGATCGCAAACGTCGTCACCGTGCCCTGGTCGGACAGCTCGACGAACTCATCGAGCTGCCTACCCGTCGCCGGATCCGCCTCGCGTGCAGGGAAATAGACCTTCCCCTTTTCGCCGGACGGGTCGGTTGTGCGATTTCCGAGCAGCTTGCCCTGCTCAAGTGCGCGGAGGAATGCGCTCTCCGGAAGTGACGCGGTGTGCTGGATCCCGATGCTGCTGGGGGAGACTTGGAGGGTCACCGGGTCCAGGCCTGCCACCGGCGGCGCCACTTCCTCGGGTGTGTCGCCCAGTTTGAAGCAGGCGATGTCGGTGATGGCGCCCACTGGGTCAGCCACCCAGTGCGCGTGCACGCGGGTTCCGGTGGCCAGGGAGACGGCGGATGCTGCGGCGCCGTCAGCCCCGACGGCTCCGGCCGCCCCGATATCGACGGCGTGCAGCATGGGGGTGTCGGCACCGTCGAGCGTGATGAGCGCCCAGGCGAACGGACGGTCCAACGGCTGACCTTCGAGCGGCGCCGGCTGCCACGTCCACGACACGACCGTGCCGACACTGGCCACCGGTACGATCTGCGTCAATTGTTCGCAGGTGACGGGGTCGTACTCGGCCGGCGGGACCAGTACCCGGCCGTCTGACCCACGCACCCCGACAATGCGTCGTTCGCGAAGAGCGGTGAAGAACTCGCCGAGGAGAGGTCCCACTGAACGGGTGTAGTCGAAAGACAGCGTCAACGGAGCCGAAAGTGGCGGCTCATGGGGATCGATCTGCACCGGGCTGCTTTGGCTGGCGGTCACGTCATCGAGTAGAACAGGTTCTAAGAATGGTTTCAAGCAAGGGTGTGGCCGGTACGGCCGGGCTACCCGGAAGGTGGCGGTAATGAAGCTAGGTCTGCAGCTCGGCTATTGGGGCGCGCAGCCGCCGGGCAATCATGGCGAGTTGGTCGCCACGGCCGAGGAGGTCGGGTTCGACACCGTGTTCACCGCCGAGGCCTGGGGATCGGATGCCTACACACCGCTGGCCTGGTGGGGGCGCCAGACGGAGCGGATGCGGCTGGGTACGTCGGTCATCCAGCTGTCCGCGCGCACTCCCACTGCGTGCGCGATGGCCGCGCTGACCCTGGACCATCTCTCGGGAGGTCGCCACATCCTCGGTCTCGGAGTGTCCGGTCCACAGGTCGTCGAAGGCTGGTACGGCCAGAAGTTTCCTAAGCCGCTTGCCCGCACCCGCGAATACATCGACATCCTCCGTCAGGTCTGGGCGCGCGAGGCGCCGGTGCGCAGCGACGGCCCGCACTATCCGCTGCCGCTGTCGGGGGAGGGCACGACAGGGCTGGGCAAAGCCCTGAAGCCGATCACCCATCCGCGGCGGGCGGACATCCCGGTGATGCTGGGCGCCGAGGGCCCGAAGAACGTCGCCTTGGCAGCCGAGATCTGCGACGGTTGGTTGCCGATCTTCTACTCGCCGCGGATCGCGTCGATGTACAACGAGTGGCTGGACGAGGGCTTCGCTCGTCCCGGTGCGCGACGCACCCGGGACACCTTCGAGATCTGCGCGACCGCCCAGGTCGTCGTCACCGACGATCGCCCGGCGATCATGGAGTTGATGAAGCCTCATCTGGCCCTCTACATGGGCGGGATGGGAGCCGAGGACACCAACTTCCACGCCGACGTCTATCGCCGGATGGGTTACGCCGACGTCGTGGACGATGTGACGAAGCTGTTCCGATCCGGTCGTCAGGAGGGCAAGGAGCAGGCCGCCAAGATTATCCCCGACGAGTTGGTCGACGACTCCGCGATCGTCGGCGACCTCGCCTATGTGCAAGAACAGATCAAGGCCTGGGAAGCCGCGGGAGTCACCATGATGGTCGTGGCCGCCGGGTCGGCTGATCAGGTCCGCGATCTCGCGGGCCTGGTGTGAGGCTCCTTGCAGCATGTCTAGAACACGTTCTAGATTGAGTGTGTGACCGACCCGCGGGTATCGAAGCCCACTCCGGCTACCCGGCACGTCATCGCCGGAAGCGTACTCACCATGCCGGTTCGGGTTCGCACCGCCCGGCAGCACACCGCGATGTTCGTGGTGGACGCCGATGCCGCGCAACGGATGATCGATTACAGCGGTCTGCGGGTATGCCGTTTCGGCCGGGGCAACCGCCGGGCGTTGGCGGTGCTGATGCTGATGCATTACCAGGACACCGATCTCGGCAAGTATTACGAGTACGGGACCAACATCATGGTGAATCCACCGGGATCGACCGGGAGCGGATTTCGGGCGTTGCGATCGGCGGGCGCGTTCGTCCACCACCTACCCGTGGACCAGTCGTTCACGTTGGAAGCCGGCCGGACAATTTGGGGATATCCAAAAGTGCTGGCCGACTTCACCGTCCGCGACGAAGGTCGCTTCGGATTCGAGGTGGCCATCGACGGACAGCTGGCAGTGGGCATGGAATTTCGGCCGGGCCTGCCGATGCCGTCGGCGTTCACCTCGCGCAAGCAAGTGCACAACACGTATTCGCACCTGGACGGAGTGACTCGGGAGACCCCGGGCGAGATGCTGCTCACTGGAGTGCGGTACCGGCCCGGTGGTTGCACCGTACGCCTCGGCGATCATCCCTATTCCGCCGAACTCGCGGCGCTGGGGTTACCCAAACGCGCGATGCTTTCCAGTTCGGCTGCCAACGTAGACATGACTTTCGGTGACAGCCGAGTGATTTCGCCATAGCCAACAATCCAGGAGTGCCATGACGTCCATGCCGCCCGTTGCCGATGCCAATCCGATCGCCGGCCTCGACGTCGATCTCACAGACGGCCGCTTCTACTCCGATGGCCCCGCGGCGCGCGAGGCCTACAAATGGATGAGGGCCAATCAGCCGGTGTTCCGCGACCGTAACGGTCTGGCCGCTGCCAGCACTCATCAGGCGGTACTCGACGCCGAACGAAACCCTGAGCTGTTCTCCAGCGCCGGGGGCATCCGACCCGACCAGCCAGGTATGCCGTACATGATCGACATGGATGATCCGGCGCATCTGCTGCGCCGCAAACTGGTCAACGCGGGTTTCACCCGTAAGCGGGTGATGGGCCGGCTGGCATCCATTGAAGCGTTGTGCGACACGCTGATTGACGCGGTGTGCGAACGCGGCGAGTGTGACTTCGTCCGCGATATCGCCGCGCCGCTGCCGATGGCGGTGATCGGGGACATGCTCGGTGTTCTGCCCCAGGAGCGCGACATGCTGCTGAAGTGGTCCGATGAACTGGTCGGCGGCCTCAGCTCGCATCTCGACGAACTGACCATGCAGAAGGTGATGGAGACGTTCGCCGCCTACACCGCGTTCACCATGGACGTCATCGCCAAACGCCGTGCCGAGCCCACCGACGACTTGTTCTCTGTCCTGGTGAATTCCGAGGTGGAGGGTCAGCGGATGGCCGACGACGAGATCGTCATGGAGACACTGCTAATCCTGATCGGCGGCGACGAGACCACCCGGCACACCCTGTCTGGCGGCACCGAACAGCTGCTGCGGCACCGCGATCAATGGGACCGGCTGGTCGATGAGCGCTTGCGCGAAGAGCATGTTGTCGCTCAGCGCTCGCTGCTGCCGGGGGCAATC
The DNA here is from genome assembly GCA_050175175.1 of Mycolicibacterium sp. Lineage (GTDB taxonomy): Bacteria > Actinomycetota > Actinomycetes > Mycobacteriales > Mycobacteriaceae > Mycobacterium. The sequence continues at coordinate 93,248 of JBFXJE010000016.1, forward strand.
GAGGAGATGCTGCGCTGGACCTCGCCGGTGAAGAATATGTGCCGAACCCTGACCGCGGACACCGAGTTTCACGGCACCGCGCTGCGCGAGGGTGAGAAGATCATGCTGATGTTCGAATCCGCCAATTTCGACGAGGCGGTCTTCGATCAGCCGGAACGCTTCGACATCGCACGAAACCCGAACAATCACTTGGCTTTCGGCTTTGGTACCCACTTCTGTCTGGGCAACCAGCTGGCCCGGCTCGAGTTGACGCAGATGATCAGCCGGGTCCTCGAACGCATGCCGGACCTGCGACTTGCCGACGGCTTGGAGGTGCCGCTGCGGCCCGCTAACTTCGTCAGCGGTCCCGAGGCCATGCCGGTGGTCTTCACACCGACCGCGCGGGTCCTGGACTAGCGGAGCTCGCCCCTTCTAGTGTGCGTTCAGATCGAGAATTCCGCCCACAACACGATCTACTCGCACACTAGAGCGGTCGGCGCTACTTCATCTGGAAGTGAGGGGCGCGCTTCTCCTTGAACGCCCGGGGCCCTTCCTTGGCGTCTTCGGAAAGGAACACTTGAATGCCGTTGGCAGTGTCGGGTTTGAACGCTTCCTCCTCGTGCATGCCCTCGGACTCGCGGATCGTCTTGAGGATCGCCTGTACCGCCAGTGGCCCGTTGTTGTTGATCACCTCCGCGATCTCGAGGGCTTTGTCCAGCGCACAGCCGTCGGGTACGACGTAGCCGATCAGCCCGTACTCCTTGGCTTCTGCCGCGCTGATGTGGCGTCCGGTCAGCAGCAGATCGCAGGCGATCGTGTAGGGGATCTGCCGGGGGAGCCGTACTGCGGAGCCGCCCATCGGGTACAAGCCCCACTTGGCTTCGGAGATACCGAACTTGGCGCTTTCGCCGGCGATCCGGATATCGGTGCCCTGCAGTATCTCGGTTCCGCCGGCGATCGCCGGCCCTTCGACGGCGGCGATCAACGGCTTCTTCAAGCGACGGCCCTTCAGTAGACCTTCGATTTTGGTCGGATCGAAGGCGCCGCTCTTGAACGAATCACCGGGAGGGGCCTTGGTCGCGGTCTTGAGGTCCATTCCCGAGCAGAAGTAGCCGCCGGCCCCGGTCAGGATGCAGGTGCGAATCTCGGGATCCTCATCGACGCGGTCCCAGGCGGACACCATGATCGAGAGCATCTCAGTGGAAAGTGCGTTGCGCGCCTCGGGCCGATTCAAAGTCACGATGAGGGTGTGTCCGCGCTGCTCAACGAGGGCGTCGGGGCCCTTCTCGGAGCCTTCCACGTCACTCACAGACAGCCCACCTTTCCGCGGTCCAGCCTCAGACTTGTCTGAAAATGTAACACGTTCTAGTTTAGAGCTGTGGCCCTGAATATCGCTGACCTCGCCGAGCACGCCATCGATGCCGTGCCCGATCGCGTCGCCCTCATCGGCGGCGACCAACAGCTGACCTACGCCGAGCTGGAGGAGAAGGCCAACCGCCTGGCCCACTACCTCATCGACCAGGGGGTCAAGAAGGACGACAAAGTCGGACTCTACTGTCGCAACCGCATCGAGATCGTCATCGCGATGCTCGGCATCGTCAAAGCGGGCGCCATTCTGGTCAACGTCAACTTCCGCTACGTCGAGGGTGAGCTGAAGTACCTATTCGACAACTCCGACATGGTCGCACTGGTGCATGAGCGCCGCTACTCCGACCGGGTGGCCAACGTGCTGCCCGAGACCCCGAACGTCAAGACCATCCTCGTCGTTGAGGACGGGTCAGACGATGACTTCCAGCAATACGGTGCGGTCGAGTTCCATTCCGCACTGGAACAGGGATCGCCCGAGCGTGACTTCGGCCCACGCAGCGCCGATGACATCTACCTGCTGTACACCGGCGGCACCACGGGATTCCCCAAGGGGGTGATGTGGCGTCACGAGGACATCTATCGAGTGTTGTTCGGCGGCACCGATTTCGCGACCGGAGAGCCGATCGCCGACGAATTCGATCTAGCGAAGCAGGCAGCGGCCAACCCCCCGATGATCCGGTACCCGATACCACCGATGATCCACGGAGCCACCCAGTCGGCCACCTGGATGTCGTTGTTCACCGGCCAGACCGTAGTGCTGGTACCGGAATTCGACGCGGACCAAGTGTGGCGGACGATCGCCGAGCACAAGGTGAACCTGCTGTTCTTCACCGGCGACGCGATGGCCCGGCCACTGCTGGATGCGCTGATTGCCCACCAGGACAGCGGCGAAGAGTACGACCTGTCCTCGCTGTTCCTGCTCGCGAGCACCGCGGCGCTGTTCTCCACCAGCATCAAGGAGAAGTTCCTCGAGCTGCTACCCAACCGGATCATCACCGATTCCATCGGATCCTCGGAAACGGGTTTCGGTGGCACCAGCATCGTCGCAAAGGGGCAGTCGCACACCGGCGGACCCCGCGTGACGATCGACAAGAACACCGTGGTGCTCGACGAGGACGGCAACGAGGTCAAGCCCGGCTCGGGGGTGCGCGGCATCATCGCAAAGCGCGGTCACATTCCGGTCGGCTATTTCAAGGACGAGAAGAAGACCGCCGAAACCTTCAGGATCATCAACGGTGTGCGCTATGCGATTCCAGGCGACTACGCCGAGGTTGAGGCCGACGGCAGCGTGACGATGTTGGGCCGCGGCTCGGTGTCGATCAACAGTGGCGGGGAGAAGATCTATCCCGAGGAAGTCGAGGCGGCACTCAAAGGCCATCCCGACGTGTTCGACGCCCTCGTTGTAGGAGTGCCCGATCCGCGCTACGGCCAACACGTTGCCGCCGTCGTCCACCCGCGTGCGGGTACCCGGCCGACGCTGGCCGAGTTGGATGCCTTCGTGCGAAACGAGATTGCCGGATACAAGGTGCCGCGCAGTCTCTGGCTGGTCGACGAGGTCAAACGGTCCCCGGCAGGTAAGCCGGACTACCGGTGGGCCAAGGACACCACCGAGCAACGCCCGGCCGACGACGTACACAGCAAGCACGTCGGGGTTCACTAACTCATGCACACCGAGTTGTGCGACCGATTCGACATCCAGTACCCGATATTCGTCTTCACCCCGTCGGAGAAGGTCGCCGCCGCAGTCAGCAGAGCGGGCGGGTTGGGGGTCTTGGGGTGTGTTCGATTCAATGCGGCCGACGAACTCGAGACGGTTCTGCAATGGATGGACTCCCACACCGACGGCAAGCCCTACGGAGTCGACATCGTGATGCCGGCCAAGGTTCCCACCGAGGGCAGCAGTGTCGACATCAACAAACTCATTCCGCAGACACATCGTGAATTCGTCGACAAGACGCTCGTCGAGCTCGGGGTTCCGCCGCTGCCGGCCGATGAACAGAAGTCCGAAGGTGTTCTGGGATGGCTGCATTCGGTGGCCCGAAGTCACGTCGACGTAGCGCTCGAGCACCCGATCGCGCTGATCGCCAACGCACTAGGCTCGCCACCCCAGGACGTGATCGACCGCGCGCACGAGGCCGGAGTCCCGGTCGCTGCGTTGGCGGGTTCGGCCAAGCACGCGTTGCGCCACGCCGAGAACGGGGTGGATATCGTCGTCGCTCAGGGTCACGAAGCCGGCGGGCACACCGGCGAGATCGGCTCGATGGTGCTGTGGCCGGAGATCGTCGATGCCCTCGGAGGCAAGACGCCGGTACTGGCCGCCGGTGGTATCGGAACGGGGCGCCAGGTCGCCGCGGCCCTGGCACTGGGTGCGCAGGGCGTCTGGATGGGCTCGGCATTCCTGACCTCCACCGAATACGACCTGGGTCAGCGCTCTCAGGCGGGTGTCTCGGTGATCCAGGAGGCCATGCTGAAGGCGACCTCCGCCGACACCGTGCGAAGACGCATCTACACCGGAAAACCCGCGCGGTTGTTGAAGAGTCGCTGGACCGATGCCTGGGACGCTGCCCGGGCACCTGAGCCGCTGCCGATGCCTCTGCAGAACATTCTGGTTAGCGAGGCCCATCAGCGGATGAGCCAGTGGAGCGACCCCAGCACCGTGGCAATGCCGGTGGGTCAGATCGTCGGCCGGATGAACGAGATCCGGCCGGTCGCCGAGATCATCGCCGAATTGGTGTCCGGCTTCGAGGACGCGACCAGGCGGCTGGATCTTATCCGGGACAACTAGCGTCGCGCCGCGGGTGTGCATCAGGCTGAAGGAGATTCGACCATGAACGGTGCCCAAGGGCTGTTGACCACTCTCGTCGGAAACGGCGTGGATGTGTGTTTCGCGAACCCGGGCACCTCGGAGATGCATTTCGTGGCCGCCCTGGACGCAGTGCCAAAGATGCGTGGGGTGTTGACGTTGTTCGAGGGTGTGGCCACCGGGGCCGCCGACGGCTACGCGCGGATCGCTGACAGGCCGGCAGCGGTGCTCTTGCACCTGGGCCCGGGGCTGGGCAACGGCTTGGCCAACCTGCACAACGCGCGCCGGGCCCACACTCCGGTGGTGGTGGTCGTCGGCGACCATGCGACCTATCACAAGAAGTACGACGCCCCTTTGGAATCCGATATCGACGCGATGGCCGGAACCGTTTCCGGATGGGTGCGCCGCACGATGCACACCGCCGATATCTCAGCCGATGCCACCGACGCGATCACCGCGAGCCGGGCCGGCTTGGTGTCGACGTTGATCCTGCCCGCCGATGTGTCCTGGACCGAGGGTGCGGTCGTCGCGCCGGCGATGGTTGCTGCGCCGTCGCCCGGCGTGGACGAGGCCGCGATTCGCGAAGCGGGCCGGGTACTTCGGTCCGGGGAGCCCACTGTCATTCTGGTCGGCGGGGATGCGACTCGTACAGCGGGCTTGGCAGCCGCCGTAAGAGTCGCCGAGGCCACCGGTGCGCGGGTGCTGTGCGAGACGTTTCCGGCCCGGCTGGAGCGGGGAGCCGGGATTCCGGCGGTCGAACGACTGGCCTACTTCGCCGAGGCCGCAGAGGAACAACTCGCCGGTGCCATGCATCTGGTGCTGGCCGGCGCGAAGTCTCCGGTCTCGTTTTTCGCCTATCCGGGCAAAGCCAGCGACCTGGTTCCGGCAGGCTGCAAGGTGCAGATGCTCGCCGAACATGTCGGTGCCGCTGCGGCCTTGGAGGTGCTCGCCGACGAACTGGCCGCCGGGACCGCCGAGTCGGTGGCTCCGTCGGCGCTGCCGACCATGCCCACCGGACCGCTCAATGGGTTCACTGTTGCCGCGGTGGTGGGGGCAATGCTGCCCGAAGGCGCGATCATCGTCGATGAATCCAACACCGCCGGAATCGGTCTGGCCGACGCTACGGCGGGCGCCGCGGCCCATGATGTGCTCACGCTGACCGGCGGGGCGATCGGCTACGGACTTCCCGCGGCGGTAGGTGCCGCGGTCGCCGCACCCGGGCGGCCGGTTCTCTCCCTCCAGGCGGACGGCTCGGCGATGTACACCATCTCCGCGTTGTGGACGCAGGCCCGGGAGAACCTCGATATCACCACGGTGCTCTTCAATAACGGCGCATACGATATCCTCCGGATCGAGTTGCAGCGCGTCGGCGCGACGAGTTCCGCGCCGCCGGGTCCCAAGGCGTTGGACTTGCTCGACTTAGGGAGCCCGACAATCGATTTCGTTAAGATCGCGGAGGGGATGGGCGTTCCGGCCCGCCGCGCCATCACATCCGAGGAGTTGGCGGCCGCTTTAGCCGAAGCCTTCGCGGAGCCCGGTCCGCACCTGATCGAAGCTGTGGTCCCCGCGCTAGTCGGCTGACCGCGCGTCAAAACCGCGTGATCCGGTAGACGGCGTCCGCGCACTCGGTGGCCTCGGCGGACAATTGCCGCTTGAGGACCTTGAATGTCGGGGTACGGGGCAGCGTGGCTCCGACGCGCACATGGGTCGGCCACTGCTTGGGGCCGAGGTCGGTTTGCCGGTCGAGGAAGTCGGTGAAGTCGGCCGGATCGAAGGCCGTCCCCTCCGGCATGACCAGTGCGGCCATCACCTGATCGCCCACGCATGGGTCGGGGATCGGATAGACCGCCACCTCGGTGACGCCGGGGTAGCGCATCAGGATCCGTTCGATCGGCGCGGTGCCGAGGTTCTCTCCGTCGACGCGCATCCAATCACCCAGTCGGCCGGCGAAATAGGCGAACCCGTTCGCATCGCGGTAGGCAAGGTCACCGCTGTGGTAGACACCACCGCGCATCCGCTCGGCATCGGCTTCGGGATCCTGGTAATAGCCGCGGAAGTGGCCGCGCCCCCCAGTGTTGACGAGCTCGCCGACGATGCCCGGGGGGCACTCGAGGCCACTGTCGACGTCGACGATGCTGACGCCGTCCACCAGCGGACCCAATGCCCCGTCAGGTGTGTCGGGAGTGCGGGCGATGGCCACCCCGCCCTCGCTGGAGCCGAACCCGTCGATGACCTGTACCCCGAACCGCTGGGCGAACCGGCTCAGGTCGCGCGGGGCGCCCTCGTTACCGTAGGCGATCTTCAGTGGGTTGTCGGAGTCGTCGGGACGCTCCGGGGTGGCCAGGACGTAGGACAGCGGCTTACCGACGTAGTTGGCGTAGGTGGCGCCGAAGCGGCGCACGTCGGGGATGAACTGTGAAGCGGAGAACTTGCGCCGCAACGCGATTGATCCCTGAGCGGCCACTGCCGGCGCCCAACCGGCCATGATGGCGTTGGAGTGGAACAGCGGCATCGATAGGTAACAGGTATCGGATGGACCCAGACCGAGACGCTGGGCCAGCATCTTCCCGGGGAAGGCAACTTTTTCGTGGGTGCATCGCACCGCTTTCGGTTCACCGCTGGTGCCTGAGGTGAAGATGAGCATGAACAGGTCATCGGGATCGGCGGCACGAAATTCGACCGGGGCGCCGGTGAACGTGCTCAGTTCTGCAGTGAAATCCGGTGATTCGACGTCGACCACTACGATGCCGTTCCGGGCCGGGTGATGCGGAGCGGAGCCGTCGGCCAGTACCAGTTGACAGTCGGCACGTTCGATATCACGCTGCAAGGCTGCGCCCCGACGGGTTGGATTCAGTCCCACCGGGACGATCCCCGACAGGGCTGCCGCAACCAGCACCGTGCAGAAGAACGGCGTGTTCCCGGCGAGCACTCCGACATGCGCGGGACGGCCGGAATCCAGCCGGCTCCCCAGCATGGCCGCGAGATCGGCACCGCGCTGAATATGGTCCCGCCAGCTCACGAACGTCATCGGGGGCGCCTCGGAGGCAGCGGACGCGTTGTACGACGGGTTTACCGAAGCCGCAGGGGATTCGCCGGCGTCAATCGCAAACACTCCTCGGTCATCGACATCGGCCAAAGGCGATAGCAGAGCCGTTACGGTCGCAACGAAGGGATCGGCCATCGCAGGGACGAATCAGACTGGTGTATCGGCCAGTTCGCGACCGATCTCGAGCAGCGCCCCGGTGGCGCTCCCCAGTGTGAACTCGGATTGCTTGGCGGCCAGAAAGTATCGGTGCACCGGATGATCGGTGTCGATTCCCACTCCGCCGTGTACATGCACCGTCGTGTGGGCCACCCGGTGCCCGGCCTCGGCCGCCCAGAACGCGGCGGTGCGGACGTCGAGATCGGCGGGCTGGTTTCCGGAGAGCCGCCAGGCGGCCTGGGTCAACGTCAACCGCAATCCCTTGATGTCGATGTAGGCGTCGGCCAGTCGCGCCGATACGGCCTGGAAACTGCCGATCGGCCGGTCGAACTGTTCGCGCTCCCGCGCGTACTGGGCGGTGAGTTCCAATGCCCGGGCCAGAACGCCCAGTTGATACGCGGACAGGCCCAGCGCGTGCCGCGTCGTGAGCCAGTCGATCACAGCGGCACCCTCGGCTCCGAGGCGGCGCTCGTCACCCACCTGGACCCCGTGTAGCTCGAGGTGCCCGACGCAACCGTGCCCGGTGGTACTTAGCGGTGTACAGGTAACCCCGGCAGCATCCGCGGAGATTACGAAAACCGCTGCACCCGTGTCAGTTTCGGCTGGAACAAGGTAACCGTCCGCAACCGGTCCGTACGGGACCAAGGTCCTGGTGCCCGTCAACCGATACCCGGAATCGTCCGCCTGGGCCCGCACCGGTCCGTCGCCCATCGCACCGGACAGCGCCACGGTGAGAATCTTTTCGCCGGCCACGGCGGGTGCCCCCCACTGCTGTTGCAACTCGGCGGACCCGAACATGCCCAGCGCGCCGGCGGCCGCCACAACTGACTCCAGGTAGGGCACCGCCGCGAGCTGTCTACCGAGTCCCTCCAGCACGGCCGCCTGCTCGAGCACGCCGAACCCGGCGCCGCCCAACGCCTCCGGCGCGGCGGCCGACAGGACATCGGCGTCGATCAGCTTGGACCACAGTTCGCGGTCGAACCGGTGCGGCGCGGTGTCGAGCTCGCGTTGCCGCTCGGGCGTGCACACCGCTTCGGTGATGGTGCGGACCAGACCGCCGAGGTCCCCGACAGCTTCCGGCTGTGAAAAGTCCACGAAAAATCCTCCTGCTCTTGGGCTCTTGGGCTATCCGCTCACCGGTTGACCCGTGGCAGGCCGAGCGCGACCATGCCGATGATGTCTCGCTGGATCTCGTTGGTGCCGCCGCCGAAGGTGAGAATCAAGCACGACCGGTGCATTCGCTCGATCCGTCCGCGCAGCAGCGCGCCGGGTGAATCGGTTCGGAGCGTCGCGGCGGTGCCCAATACCTCCATCAGCAGCCGGTAAGCCTCGGTGGCAAGCTCGGTGCCGTACACCTTGGCCGCGGAGGCGTCGGCGGGGGAGGGGGCGGCCTCGCTGGATGCCAACTCCCAGTTGATCAGCTTGAGCACCTCGGCTTTGGCGTGTACCCGGGCCAGATTGAGTTGCACCCACTGCGAGTCGATCAGCCGCCGGCCTTGAGCGTCCTTGGTGTTCTGGGCCCACTCCCGCGCGCCGTCGAGCGCGGAGAAGATCGGCTGCGCCGACACCAGCGCGACGCGTTCGTGGTTCAGCTGATTGGTGACCAGCTTCCAGCCGGCGTTCTCCTCGCCGACCAGAGCGGACGTCGGCACCCGGACGTCCTGGTAGTAGGTGGCGCTGGTGTCTACACCGGCCATGGTGTGCACCGGGGTCCAGGAAAACCCGTCGGCCGTGGTCGGCACGATCAGCATCGAGATGCCGCGGTGCTTCTTGGCCTCTTGGTTGGTGCGTACCGCCAGCCAGACGTAGTCCGCGTAGGCGATCAGGCTGGTCCACATCTTCTGTCCGTTGATGACGTATTCGTCACCGTCCCGGACCGCGGTGGTCCGCAGCGCGGCCAGGTCAGTGCCCGCGCCGGGTTCGGAGTAGCCGATCGAGAAGTGCAACTCGCCGGCGGCGATCTTGGGCAGGAAGAAATTCTTCTGTTCGTCGGTGCCGAACGCCATGATGGTCGGCGCCACGCTGTTGATCGTCAAGAACGGCACCGGGACGTTGGCAATGGAGGCTTCGTCGTTGAAGATCAGCCCGTCCATGGGTGGGCGGGCCTGTCCACCGAACTCGGTGGGCCAGGACAAGGTCAGCCAACCGTCTTTACCCATCTGGGCGACGGTTTCGCGGTACACGTTCCCGCGGCCCATCTCGCCGTCGTTGGAAGCCAGCGCCTCGGCGCGCTCCGGCGTCATCAGCTTCGTGAAGTACGCCCGCAACTCGCGGCGCAAGTCTTCCTGTTCGGGGGTGTACCCGATTCGCATCGCGCTGTCCTCACTACTTCGCGGGTCTAGATCTCCGGTCCGGAGGGTCTACCTAGGACACCTAGAAGAGACCTCAAGCCCTTCCCGGTTGTAACACGTTCTAGTCTTGGGGTCCAGGGTGGTGGCAAACTGTGGTGTCAGGCTGTGGGAGGAGGATGTCATGCGAGTGGAAGTGGATCACGACCGTTGCGAGGGCAACGCGGTCTGTGTGGGAATCGCCCCGGACCTGTTCGACCTTGACGACGAGGACTATGCCGTGGTGAAGGCCGATCCGGTGCCTGCCGGGGAAGAGGTGCTGGCCGAACAGGCCATCGCCGAATGCCCCCGCGCCGCCCTGATCCGTCACGACTAGAGGTATTCATACTTTGACCAACCCAGAAGTGACTAACCCAGAAGATCTTTCCGGACACGTCGCGGTGATCACCGGAGCGGCCGCCGGGCTGGGCCGCGCCGAGGCCATCGGGCTGGCCCGGGCCGGGGCGGTGGTGGTCGTCAACGACATCGACTCGGCGTTGAACGACTCCGACGTCCTCAAGGAGATCGCTGCGGCGGGCTCCAAGGGCGTCGCGGTCGCCGGCGACATCAGTCAGCGTGCCACCGCCGACGAGTTGGTCGAGACCGCCGACGGGCTGGGCGGGATGAGCATCGTCGTCAACAACGCAGGCATCACCCGGGACAGGATTCTGTTCAACATGACCGACGAGGAGTGGGACGCGGTCATCGCAGTACACCTGCGCGGACATTTCCTGCTGGCCCGCAATGCGGCCGCCTACTGGCGCGCGAAAGCCAAAGCCGGTGACGGCACGATCTACGGCCGGATGATCAACACTTCTTCGGAAGCCGGCCTGTCCGGCCCGGTTGGGCAGCCGAACTACGGCGCGGCGAAAGCCGGTATCACGGCGCTGACGCTGTCCGCGGCCCGTGCGCTCGGACGCTTCGGCGTGCGTGTCAACGCGATCGCGCCACGGGCCCGCACCGCGATGACCGCGGGGGTGTTCGGCGACTCACCAGAAATGCCCGAGGGCGCGGTGGACCCGCTGTCCCCCGAGCACGTCGTCAACCTGGTCCGCTTCCTGGCATCGCCCGCCTCCGACGGGGTCAATGGGCAGCTTTTCATCGTCTATGGCCCGACGGTGACGCTGATGGCCGCACCGGCCGCCGAGGCGCGATTCAGCGCCGCCGGGGACGTATGGGACCCGTCGGACCTCGCGGACTCGCTGCGCGACTATTTCGCCGGACGGGATCCGGACAAGAGTTTCTCGGCAGTGCTGGGTCAGACCGACTGACTTTGAGCGCGGCCGTCAGGCTGGTTTGGCCAGGGCATCCAGGAACGCCTTTGCCCAGCGGTCGACGTCATGGGCGAGTACTTGTCGGCGCAGCGCCCGCATCCGGCGCCGGCCCTCCTCGGGCGTCTGATTCAGCGCTGCCTCGATGGCGTCCTTGACGCCCTGCGGGTGGTGTGGATTGGTCAGGTAGGCCTGGCGCAGCTCGGCGGCGGCTCCGGTGAACTCGCTGAGGACCAGGGCGCCACCGAGGTCGCTGCGGCAGGCGACGTACTCCTTGGCGACCAGGTTCATGCCATCGCGCAACGGGGTGACGAGCATGACGTCGGCGGCGACGAAGAAAGCGATGAGATCCTCGCGGGGAACGGGTCGGTGTATGTAGTGGATGACCGGATGGCCCACCCGGCCGTACTCGCCGTTGATGTGCCCGACTTGGCGCTCGATGCCCTCGCGCATCGCCTGGTAGCTCGAGACACGTTCCCGGCTGGGGGTAGCGAGCTGAACCAGCACGGTGTCCTCGGGATCGACCCGATGCTCGTCGAGGAGTTCGGAGAACGCGCGCAGTCGGACGTCGATGCCCTTGGTGTAGTCCAGCCGATCCACGCCGAGCAGGATCTTGCGGGGGTTACCCAGTTCGCCGCGGATCTCCCTGGCCCGTTGCCGGACTTCTTTGGTGCGCGCCTGCTGATCGAGTTCGGCCGAGTCGATGGAGATGGGGAAGGCGCCCACCTTCACCGTCCGGAAACCCGCCTGCACCTCGCCGAAGCGGGACCGCACGCCCACCGACGCGCGGGAGGTATTCGCGCCGGTGAGCCGTCGCGCCAGGATCAAGAAGTTCTGCGCTCCCCCGGGCAGGTGGAAGCCGACCAGGTCCGCGCCGAGCAGGCCGTCGATGATCTCCGATCGCCACGGCATCTGCATGAACAACTCGACCGGCGGAAACGGGATGTGCAGGAAAAACCCGATGGTCAGATCGGGTCGCAGCATGCGCAGCATCTTCGGCACCAACTGCAACTGGTAATCCTGAACCCATACCGTGGCGCCGTGCGCGGCGGCGCCCGCCGTTGCCTCGGCGAACCGCCGGTTGACTTCGACGTAGCGTTCCCACCACTGCCGGTGGTAGATCGGTTTGACGATCACATCGTGATAGAGCGGCCATAACGTGGCGTTGGAGAAACCCTCGTAATACTGCGCGACGTCGTCGGCGCTCAGCCGCACCGGGACCAGGAAGAGACCGTCCTGCTCGATCGGATCGTCGTACGCGGTCTCCTGATCACCCTCGGTGGGATCCTGGGGCACACCCGGCCAGCCGATCCACGCGCCGCGTCGCCGCCGCAGCAGCGGTTCGAGCGCGGTGACGAGGCCCCCCGGGCTTCGCTTCCACTGGGTCGTGCCGTCGGGCAGGTGCACCATGTCGATCGGCAGCCGATTGGCCACCACCACGAAGTCCGCCGAGGCCGAAGGCGGAGCAGTGCCTGAAGACGCCGAAGGCGGAGCAGCGCCTGAAGACGCCGCAGGCGGAGCAGTGCCTGAAGACGCCGAAGGCGGCGCGGAGCCTGAAGTCCCGGAGCGAGCCTCAGGGCCGCTCTCGGGAGCCATTACGCGTCGGCGAGCTTGGCCGGTCCGATACCGAGCATCGAGAGGAAGATCCGGCATTCGTCGGCGTCGGTCGCATATGCGGCGACTACCCGCCGGGCTTGACGCTCGGTGCTGTCGGCGATCGGCTCGACGTCGCCGAGCTCGGCTGGATCAGATTTTGCAGGCATCCATCAACTGTAGCCAACGGTGTGCCGAAGAGGGGGCGGTCGGTTCCCGGGGAGACCGCGGGAACCCAACGCGGTCCGCTCGCGACGGGCTGTGACGTATAACTTAGATGGGCTTTCATACATCCTCGGTGGAGGGATAACCCATGTTGTTGTCATTGACCGGTCGAACGTTTCTGATCACAGGTGGGGGCAGCGGCATCGGCAAGGGGACCGCCGCTGCCGTGGTGGCGGCCGGCGGCAACGCCATGCTGGCCGGCCGTAACGCAGACAAACTCGCTGCGGCCGCCGAAGAGATTGAAGGGCTGAGCACCGGCGGGGTCCACGGATCGGTGCGCTACGAACCGGCGGATGTCACCGACGAGGAAGAGGTGGCCCGGTTGGTGGCGGCGGCGACCGCTTGGCACGGTCGACTGGACGGGGTAGTGCACAGCGCCGGTGGTTCGGAGACGATCGGCCCGCTGACCCAGATCGATTCGGCCGCCTGGCGGAACACCGTCGATCTGAACATCAACGGAACCATGTACGTGCTCAAACATGCCGCGCGGGAAATGGTGCGCGGCGGGGGCGGCTCATTCGTGGGTATCTCCTCGATCGCATCGAGCAACACGCATCGATGGTTCGGCGCGTACGGCCCGAGCAAGGCCGCCCTGGACCACTTGCTGCTGGTGGCCGCCGACGAGCTGGGACCCTCGTGGGTACGGGTCAATGGAATACGGCCCGGACTGACCCGCACGGATATGGTGGCCCCGGTCACCGAATCGCCGGTGCTCAGCGAGGATTACCGCGCGTGCACCCCGCTGCCGCGGGTAGGCGAGGTCGCCGATGTGGCAAACCTTGCGGTGTTCCTGCTCAGCGATGCAGCCGGCTTCATCACCGGTCAGATCATCAATGTGGACGGCGGTCACGGGCTGCGTCGTGGGCCCGACCTGTCGGGGATGCTCGAGCCGCTCTTCGGGGCGGATGGGCTGCGCGGCGTCGTCGCCGGCTGACCACGATGTGTTCCCGAATCGTGCTGCTGTGCTGTCTGGTCGGTGCGGCCCTCGCGGCCCCGACTCCGGCGTCGGCCTCGCCGGTTCCGCCGGTGTCCGAGCAGGCTCGGGCAGCCGGCTTGGTAGATGTCCGCACAGTCGTCCCGGACGCCGTGATCGACCTGCGTTACGCGACGTCGGACAATTTCGTCGGCGTGCCGCTATATCCCGCCGATGCCCGTTGTCTAGTCCACGAGGCATTGGCGCCGGGCCTGGTCACCGCCGCTGAACTGTTGCGGCAGAGCGGGGAACGGCTGGTGTTCTGGGATTGCTACCGGCCACACAGCGTCCAGGTGGCGATGTTCCAAGCGGTACCGAACCCGGCCTGGGTCGCGCGGCCAAGCGAGTACGCCCGTAGTCACGAATCGGGCAGGTCGGTGGATGTGACGCTGGCCGGACCGGACGGCCTGGTGGACATGGGTACCGGATTCGACGACTTCTCTGCGCTCAGCTATGCCGATGCCACCGAGGGGGTAAGCGTTGCGGCGCAGGCGAACAGGGCCCGACTGCGCGAGGCGATGACCGCCGGTGGATTCACCGTGTACAGCGGTGAGTGGTGGCATTTCGACGGTCCCGGCGCCTCGGTGCCCCGCCCGATCCTGGACGTGCCGGTGAATTGACTTTCGCCGCTTGGACGTCCGTGAGCTGAGAGTGGGATATCCGGTAGCGCAGTTATTTCGCTCCCGGATCCCTACCCCTTACTGGCTGGTGCGGAATGTAGTCCCCAGGGCAGCCTCCGGCCCTCAGCAGACGGAGAAGGATCCGAGTCGTCCAGTGCTTTCGAGGGTGGCCAGCGATTTGGCAGTGCTGGCGGCCAAATCGGGATTCCCCATTGTCTTGTCGGCCATTTGGCACTTGGTCTCAAGAAACCCGACCGGCGCCGAGCTTATCGTCGGCTGTTGAAGCCATACGGTTCCCGGGAATTGCTCTAGCTCGTCGGCGAACGTTTCGGCGAGTTCAGGTGAGTCCATCCGGTTGATCGTCAACCGGATGGGCGACTCGTTGAGCATCTCGATGTCACCATCGGAGTCGCCGGCCACCAGAAATAGATCACCGGTAGTAACGATGTCTTCTATGGCGCCCACTTTGCCGCCACGCCATGACGTCAGACCGTCCAAGGTCGTCAAGATCTCCAATTCGGCCATCCGAGCCGGGTCCAGATTGATGTATGCCTCGTCGGGAGTCTGGTGCGTGAGTTGATAGTCGGACAACAGCTTTCCGGTGTTTATGTCCTTCATCAGGGTGTTGATGGCGACCACGTGATCCAGAGGTAGTGCGGCTTCGTCACCGTACTTGGCAACGATGGCCGGGTTGAGCGCATTTTGCACCATCCAACGCACTCCCCAGGTGATCCCTGCAGAGACGATCCACACGTCATACCCGTTCGCCCGCAAGCTGCCGTAGAGGTCAGCCATCTGGGGGTAGATGAAGGGCCGGCCCGCCGTAAGTATCAACGACTCTTGTCCGGTGACGAGATCGGCCTCGGCCGATCCGTTGTCATAGGCGGCCGCGGCTACCGACAGGAAGTCTGCGACGGTGCGCCCGTAGAACAGCTGGCTGGTCGTCAACAGTGAGGAAAACTCCCGGTACCGATCGGTATCTCCCGCGGAGCCCACCAGTGCGTTGTAGTAGTCGAACACTCCGTCCGTGATTGACATGGGGTTTCCATCCACCGTGGTGAAGGTTGGGAACACGTCCGGCGCCAACTGGTCGGGGTCAATCAGCCCGTCTTTCTGGACCAGCGCGACCATCGCTTCGCTGATATCTCGGGCCTGAGTGGTGTTGTCGAAATCGAACACAACGGTCTTGCCCTGTCCGGCCGATCCGGCGATCGCCTCACTGAGGCCCTGGTAAACCGTCGTCGTCCAGCCATCTGGGTTAATCGCGGGTATGGCGCCGGAGGAACCAGGTTTACCTGACGGGGCGCGGAAGCCGATCAATGCGGAGCGGCCGCCGAGACCTCCGACACCGCCCACACCGATGACCGTGCCGTCGCCACCGGCGGCGCCGGTGCCGCCATCGCCGCCGCGGCCCCCAAGAGATAACCACGAAAGGACCCCGACATTGCCACCGTGACCTCCGGCTCCCCCAGGGCCGCCCACAATGGCTGAGTTGCCGCCGGAACCTCCTCGTCCGCCGTTGCCCCACAGGAGACCGCCTTTGCCTCCGGCGCCGCCAGACTGTCCTGGCTGGCCGTCACCCCCGTCGCCGCCATGGCCGAACCAGCCCGCGTCGCCCCCGGTTCCACCTCCGTATCCGCTACCGCCGTTGCCGAAAATCCCGCCGCGTCCCCCGTCGCAGCTGGAGGAGCAGCTAGTCGCGTCATAGGAGAATCCATTGCCCAGTAGAAGGCCAGCGTCGGGATGATCAGCGGTGCCATCACTGATCCAGATTCTGATCCAGTCGGGTGCTGACATCGCACGGCTCCCGGTTCGGGCGGTGGCGACAGCTGGCGGCACCAAGGGCTGGCGCTGAACGGAAGAGGCTCCGGCTGCTTCGTCGCCCGCGTCGGTGGCCATAGCGGCGGTGCCGTCGAGAGTGCCGTCGGCAGTGCCGGGCCTACGCATATCGAGTGGTACTGCGGAATCTCCTTCAGGTTCGTTCGCCGGCTCAGCGTTGTCGACGACCGCAATACGTGCGTCAGCCTCTGGACCGTGGCCACCGGCTGTGCGCGATCTGTCCGCGGTGCCGGCATCACCGAAAACGTCGGTCGGGGTTTCCCTGGATTGGCGCACAAGCGGTTGGTCGGCTTCCTCAGCGATCTGGTCAACCTGGGCTTCCGCAGCCTCATCGTGCGCGACGTTCTCTGACCCTCGGGCGACCACTTCTCGGGCGTTGCCGGTGGACACCGCTACGTCCGAATCTCCTGCACCGAAATCTGATGAATCCGACACATCGGAGGGTGGTGCTGAACCGAAGGGTCCGGTGTCGCCCGACGATGGTGAGGTGGCCGAATCGGCGGAGCTGTCCGAACCCACGGAGGCAACTGCCTGGGCGGGGGTCGACACTATCGCTGCACCCAGGCCAACAGCGATGACAAGTGCGCCGACCCAGCCGGCGTAGCGTACTAAGCCGACGGTTGTGAGCCCGGCCCGCACCCTCCGGCGTAGCAAAACAAGGTGCGCAGTACCTGCACTATCCACCGGCTGCCCCTATGTCGAGCTTGTGAAGCGAGTTCAGGGGTCACCATAAACAACTTTGATGGTTTTTTGTCAGTGTTAGAAAAAACAGTTTGTTAGATTTCTGAAAATACGGTGCCAGCTATTGGACCGACCCGCGATTGGTCAGCGCCCGCATCGGCGACGCTGAGCGCCGACGTCAGACCTTGGTGAGGTCGGTACGCATCAGCATGACGTTGTAGTCGTCCCACAGCGAGAGGTTCCAGTAGAGATCCGAACCGGTTCCCACGGTGGACGGCGACCAGGGATGCATCATCGGCGCGTAGATACCGCCCGGCTGCTGGCTCATCAGAACCGTGGCGTCACTCCATGCGCCTTCGGGAGTATCTGAGGTGCGCATCACGATGTTGTTGTACTGATCGCCGTAGAGCGCGACGTACTTGTCCAGGTAGTCGTTGTACTGAACCGACATCTCGCTGACAGTGTTACCGGGCTTCGTTGACCCGCAGGCGCCGCCGGATTTGCCGATGACGGCCGACGCCGAGGACGGGCTGCCCTTCACCCACTTGGCCGACGAGCTGCCGAACCAACCGGAGGATGCCTTCTTGTAGTACTCGTACCGGGACACGTCGGTGATGTCCTCGGGCGCGACCCTTGCGAGATACGCCGCGCCCTGGCGCCCGTTGGGGGTGCCGTAGACGTAGACGTAGCCGTCGTCGCCCTTGACGAAGGCCGACTGCTGAAAGTTCTTGTTGCCGCTGAAAATCGAGTTGTGACGCACGCTTTCCGGTACGACGGTGAAGTTCTCGCCGTTGTCCGTCGAGTAGGCGATGGCCGAGTAGTTCGTGGTCCATCGACCCGCCGAACCCCATTTCGACACCGACATGAAGCTGACGTACTGGGTGGCGCCGAACTCGGTGTCGGGTGTGGGCAGTGAGACGCCCGCGGTCGGGATCAGTGTCACCGAGTTGGGCAGCCAGGATGGGCGGTTGATGATCGGCCGAGCCTGGGTCGGAGCGGACAGCGGCGCGCCGCCGAACATGTTGCCGTTGAACCATTCCCCGTTCGGAATGGTCATGCCGTCGGACAGGTCGTCGTCGGAACTGCGGAACAACGTGTTGTAGATCCATCGGCCGCTCATGTTGGCAGAACCGAAGGTATCACCGACCGCGATGAGTACCTGATGCTCGTTGTACGGGGTGGTGGGGTCGTCGGGAATTCCGTTGTCCCACATGGTGCCGACGTCGGTCCCGTAGACCTGAAACCGCGCCAAGGTGTTGGCCATGGTCTCGTCGCTGTAGACGTATTTCCCGGTGACCCAGCTGACAAAATTCGTCGACGCGCTGACCTGCGGGTTCGGCCATGGAGGTGCGGGCGTCGCCACAGCCGCGGCCATGGGTTCGGCGAATGCGAGGGCCATGCTGGTCGGCACCACGGCACCGGCCTGCGCGGCGCTGACGGTGGTTCGCGCCGCGAACAGATTCTCCAGCTCGCGCCGCGCGAACGAGAGCAGTGCCCACAGGAACGGCGGCTGCGGTGCGCTACCCGGGGTAGCGTCGGCTCGCTGGCGCGCCCAGTCCAGCATGCTGTTGACGACGTTCACCACCGCGGTGATCAGGTTCGGCTTCGGTGTGTCCGCCTCGGTGGTGGTGAATAGCCGGGCCGCGGCTTTCGGCGCGGGCGCCGAGTTCTCGGCCAGTGTCGTCGCGTTGGCGAAGACCGCGACCTTGGAGGGCTCGCTGGGAGCCACGGCGGGATCCCCGGCGGAGTCCGCGGATTCTGAGGTGAATCCCGCGCTGGAACGCCCGGGTCGGTCCGCGGTCGATCGGTCGTCGGTGCGGTCCGCGGCTGTCGTGTCGGTGGGCGACCGGGACGGAACCTCGTCGTGACCCTGGGCGTCGCCGGGTAACGAAGGATCGATCCCGGCATCGGGTTCGGCCGTAGGATCGCCGGTGCCCGGCCCGTTCTGGTCGGGATCTTCGTCGTTGGTCTCGCCGGCGCCAGCGGGGTCGTCGGATTCTTCATCTGTTTCGATCGCGGCGGCTGTGTCGGTCGCGGCGTCCGATTCGATCTCGTCGGCTTCCGGATCGGTCTCCGCGGCGGTGCCGTCTTCGCCCGAGCCTGCGGTCGGTTCCGATGCGGCCGAGGTCTCGGCGCTTAGGTCGTTCGGCGAATCGCCGTCCGAGGTTGCTGTGGCGGTCGTGTCCGAGGTCGAGTTATCGGTGTCTTCGGCCCAGGCGACGCCTTGTCCGGCAAACAACGCGGTCCCGACGCCCAAGGCGACTGCTAAACCACCGACCCGACCGACGTGTGCTGCGGCACCCATAGAATCCCTTCAATCCAGCCTGGCTCGACCCCCGTCGTGGTGGCTATTCAAACGCATCAGCGACCGGCCCCGCGAGCAAATATCCAATTCGTCACAGCATTAATGTCGTTACCGTGACCATTGCGATCTCTCGGATGGTCCGTCGGCAGCAACCAGCAAAGGCCATGCTACTCGAGGTTTTCCAGCGCCTTCTCGTACAGCGCGACGGCCTCGGCGATTCCGTCGCCGAGCCAGGCGTCGACGATCCCGACCTGATCGGCGACGAGCTGAACACGGTTGAGCCACAGTTCGAAATCAGGGTCACGGCGAAGCCCGTCGATCTGGCTCTTGGAGCCCTGGATCAGGATGAATCCACCGAGCTCGATGTTTTGCGGCTTGAGCAGCACGCGGTCGAACCGCTCGATCCGGCCCCGCTCTCGCAGACCTGACAGGTAATCCTCGGTCTCCAGGAGCAGGTCCAGCGCCTTTCTTTCCCGACCGGGCGTCGGCACGCCCCACGCAACCCAGAGTCCTGCATCGGCCATTGGTCCTCCTCGTCCGAGCGGTCAGGCCGAACGAGTATGTCGCATTTCAGACCCATGCCCTGCGCTGAGCGCTCACAACAGAACGATCACGGTGGTAAATCCGTCGCTGATCGTTTGGTAGGCGGTGCCGTCCGCGGCAACGACGACCGGTCCGTCCGGATTGCCGGTGACGGGGGGGGTGATCAGCGGATTGGTTGGGTCTGCCGGATCGATCACCATCACCACGGTCGTCTGCTCGCCCGTTTCGAAGTCGATTACGCGCATGGTTTGGTAGCCGGTGCCGTCGGCGGCGACCACGACCGATCCGCCGACCGCTTGGCCGGGGATGACAGGGGTGGTCTGTGCGTTGGCCGGGTCCGCGGGATCGATCACCATCACCACGGTCGTCTGTTCGCCGGTTTCAGGGTCGGTAGAGACAACGGTTTGGTAGCCGGTGCCGTCGGCCGTGACAACGACCGATTCGAATGCGCCGCCGGGGATGACAGGGGTGGTCTGTGCGTTGGTCGGGTCTGCCGGATCGATCACCATCACCACGGTCGTTTCGTCGGAGAGGCGAATGGTTTGGTAGCCGGTGCCGTCCGCGGTGACAACGACCGATCCGATCGGGGCGCCAGGGAGGGCGGGAGTGCTTTGTGCGTTGGCGGGGTCTGCCGGATCGATCACCATCACCACGGTCGTTCCGTCGGAGAGGCGAATGGTTTGGTAGCCGGTGCCGTCCGCGGTGACAACGACCGATTCGATCGGGGCGCCAGGGAGGGTGGGGGTGGTTTGTGCGTTGGCCGGGTCGGCTGGATCGATGACCTGCACGACGGTCGTCGGCTCGCCGGTTTCGGGGTCGAATTGGATAACGGTTTGGTAGCCGGTGCCGTCGGCGGTGACCACGACCGATCCGATCGTGCCGCCGATAAGAGTGGGGGTGCTTTGCGGGTTGGCCGGGTCGGCTGGATCGATCACCCACACGACGACCCCCCGCTCGCCGGTTTCGGGGTCGGTGTAGTTAACGGTTTGGTAGCCGGTGCCGTCCGCAATGACCACGACCGACCCGGCCGCGTCGCCGGTAAGGGTGGGGGTGCTTTGCGGGTTGGCCGGGTCGGCTGGATCGATCACCCACACCACGGTCGTCGACCCGAAGGTTTCGGGGTCGAATTGACTGGCGGTCAGATAGCCGGTGCCGTCGGCGGTGACCACCACCGGACCGCCCCCGCCTGGGATGGTGGGGGTGCTTTGCGGGTTGGCCGGGTCGGCTGGATCGATCACCCACACGACGACCGTCTGCTCGCCGGTTTCGGGGTCGAATTGGATAACGGTTTGGTAGCCGGTGCCGTCGGCGGTGACCACGACCGACCCGACCGGGTCGCCGGGGAGGTTGGGGGTGGTTTGGGCGTTGGCGGGGTCGGCCGGATCGATGACCTGCACCACGGTCGTCCCGTCGGAGAGGCGAATGGTGTGGTAGCCGGTGCCGTCGGCGGCGACCACTACCGAATCGACCGGCTGGCCGGGGAGGCTGGGGGTGGTTTGCGCGTTGGCGGGGTCGGCCGGATCGATGACCAGCACCATCGTCAAAAGCTGGCCGGTTTCGGGGTCGAATTCGCCAAGAGTCAGAAAACCGGTGCCGTCCGCGCCGACAATCAAATCCCCAACCGGTTGGCTGCCGTCTAGCCCGGGAGTGCTTAGCGGGTTGGTTGGGTCCGCGGGATTGATCACCCATACCACGGTCGCAAACTCCTCGGCTTCGAGGTCGACTTCGAGAACGACCTGATAACCGGTGCCGTCCGCGTCGGCAATAACCACCGAACCCACGGTGAGGCCGGGAAGGACGATGTTGGTGTCGGTGATGATGGACTCGGAGCCGGGTTGGCCTGCTTGGCCGGGGGTTCCGCCGGGTCCCGCTGCGCCGCCGGCGCCGCCGGCGCCGCCGGTGGTTTGAGCCAGCGTCGGGGCGGTGGCGTTGCCGCCGTTGCCGCCGTTGCCGCCATCGGCGAAGTCGGCGATGCCTTCCCCGCCGGGGCCGCCGGTGCCGCCGATGGCCAATCCGGTGGAGGTGTTGGTGGCGCTACCGCCTCGGCCGCCGGCCCCACCGTTGCCGCCGTCGGGGGTGCCGTTACCACCTCGGCCGCCGGCGCCGCCGATGGCCGGCTCAGCAGGGGATGCGTCGATGGCGTTGCCGCCGTTACCGCCGGTGCCCCCACCTGCGGGGCTGTCGCCGCCGGTGCCGCCGGTGCCGCCGAAGCCTTCACCGCCGCCGGTGGAGGTGCCGTTGCCGCCGTTGCCGCCGCTACCGGCGCCCTCGGTGCCGTTTCCGCCGCGGCCGCCGTTGCCGCCGGTGCCGTCGCCGGTGTCGGCGGTGCCGTTTCCGCCGTGCCCGCCGTTTCCGCCGGTGCCGGTGTCGCTGTGGCCGCCGTTGCCGCCGTCACCGCCCTGGGCGTTGCCGGCGGCGTCGTTGACGGCGTTTCCGCCGAGGCCGCCGTGGCCGGCTTGAGCTGTGCCGTCGCCGTCGGTTTCGGCGTTGCCGCCGTGGCCGCCGTTGCCGCCGCGGGTGGCGCCGGTGCCGCCGTCGCCGCCGTTGCCGCCTAGGGCGGTACCGTCGGTGGTGGTGGCGTCACCGCCGTTGCCGCCGTCACCGGCGTTGGCGCCGGTGGTGGGGCCGCCGTTACCGCCGCGCCCGCCGACGGCGTCGCCGGTGTCGGTGCTGGCGTTGCCGCCGTTGCCGCCATGGCCGGCGTTGCCTTCGGGGTCTCCGCCGTTTCCGCCGTTTCCGCCGAACGCGTCGGCGCCGTCGGTGCCGGTGGCCTGGCCGCCGAGCCCGCCGTTGCCGCCGGTGCCGGCTTGGGTGCCGCCGTTGCCGCCGTTGCCGCCGTCCCCGCCGGTCACCAGTGTGCCCATGCCGCTACCGGCCGCGGCGCCGCCGGCCCCGCCGTTGCCGCCGTTTCCGGCGGTGGCGGCGTTGCCGCCGTTACCGCCGCGACCGCCCTCGGCGAAGCCGATGGCGACCAGGTATTGCCCGGCGCCGCCGTTGCCGCCGTTGCCGCCGTTTCCGTAGGTGCCGCCGGTGCCACCGTCACCGCCGTCTCCGCCGAACTGGCCGTTTCCGCCGTTGCCGCCGGTGCCGCCGTTGGAGTTGGCTCCGCCGGCCCCGCCGTGGCCGCCGTTACCGCCGGTAAGGAAACCGAACGCCAGCAGCGCGGGCGCCCCGTTGCCGCCGGCCCCGCCGTTACCGGAGTGTCCGCTGGCGGCGTTGGCGCCGCTGGCGGCGCGGGTGACGCCGTTGCCGTCCAGCCCGCCGAGACCGCCTTGGCCGCCCAAGCCGACACCGCCGCCGAGGCCGCCGTTACCGCCGTTACCGGCGTTGACCACGAAGGTGGGATCGCCGTTACCGCCGTTACCGCCGTCACCACCGTTACCGCCGATACCGCCGTCACCGCCGATACCGCCGGCGCCGACGGTGCCGGACACGTAGCCGCCGGCCAGCGGCAGACCGGCGCTGCCACCGGCACCGCCGACACCACCGTTGCCGGCGTTGCCGCCCGAGCCGCCGGTCAGACCGGCAGCCCCGACACCGCCGGTCACACCGGTCCGGCCGTCACCGCCGTGCCCGCCGGTGCCGCCGCGGCCGCCGGCCCCACCGTCGCCGCCGTTACCGGCCAGGACTCCGCCCAGCCCGCCGGCCCCACCGTTACCGCCGCCACCACCAGCGCCGCCCGCGCCGCCCGAAGCGCCGGCGGTAGCCCCGTCTTCGCCGTGGGTTCCGGCGTGCCCGGCCCCGCCGGCCCCGCCGGCCCCGCCGTTACCGGCCGCGCCACCATTACCGCCGTCACCGCCGTCACCGCCGCTCAGCCCCACGATCGTGCTGGCCCAGCCGTCCCCACCGGCCCCGCCGTTACCGCCGATACCGCTGAACCCGGCACCGGAGGCGCCATCGGCGCCGCGGGCAGCACCGGTCCCGCCGGTCCCGCCACCCCCGGGCGCACCGGGGCTGCCGCCGTTGCCGCCCAGACCGCCGGTCGGATTGTCGGCGGTACCGGTGGCGCCGGTTCCGCCATCACCGGGCGCCCCCGCAGCACCGCCGTCACCGCCATCACCGCCATCGCCTTCGGTACCGGAGCGTTCGACGAGGAACAGCAGCCGACCGGTTCCGGCTTGCCCGCCGGTCCCGCCGACACCACCTCGGCCACCGTCACCACCATCACCACCGTCACCACCAGCACCCAGGGGAACGACCCCGACAGCCCCGGCCGCGCCGACCCCGCCGACACCGCCGTCCCCGGCAGCGCCGCCGAGCCCGCCGTTACCGCCACGACCGTTGACCGAGCTGCCGTCACCGCCATCACCACCAGCACCGCCGCGACCACCCAGGCCGCCATCAGCACCGGTCTGCCCGGCCAACACCACAGCGTCAACATCGCTGCCCCCGCCGGCGCCGGTCGCCCCGGCCCCACCGGCGCCACCGGCCCCGCCATCACCGGAGACCGCGATGAACCAGGCGTTGCCGCCGTTGCCGCCGTCGCCGCCTTCGCCGCCGGGCAGCACCGCGGCCCCGCCCGCACCACCATTGCCGCCGTTGCCGATGACGTACCCGCCGCGGCCACCGTCACCGCCGTCACCACCAGCAATACCGGCGCCGCCGTCACCGCCGTTACCGAACCAGCCCGCCGACCCGCCGTTGCCGCCGTTGTAGCCGTCACCACCGTTGCCGAAGAAACCGGCGTTGCCCCCCGTGCACGCCGTCAACCCGGTGCAGGTCTCCGAAGTCCAGCTGTACCCATTACCGACCAGGATCCCGCCGTTGGGGTTATCGGCAGTCCCGTTGCCAAAGAAGAACCGCCACAACGACCCCGCACCCACCGCAGACGCCGTAGCGTCCGCGCGCGGGGCCGCGCCATCCCCAACCTCGGCGACATCGGCGACATCGGCGTCATCCGCGACATCGCGACGCGCCGACCCCACCACCGAAGACACCATCAACCCCGACGCCGGAGCGTCCGAACCCCAATCGGCCGAAGAGGGCTCCACCGTCAATGGCTGCACCTCGGCCACCACCACACCCGATCCACCCGAACCAGTGCCATCACCGTCAACCGGCGCACCCCCGGCAGGGACCACACCGGCACTCTCGGACTCAACTTCGGCGTCGGCCTCAATGTCGGCTTCGGACCCGACTTCGGCATCCGCATCATCGGCGTCAGTCTCGTTGGTATCAGCGTCGTCCGTGGTGTCGGTATCGGTGTCGATATCGGTGTCGGCGTCCGACCCGCCCGAACCCGCCGAATCCGACGAAGACCCATCGGTCCCCGACGAATCCGAAGAATCGGCGCCAGCCCCCGCCGAATTGGCGCCCGAGCCTGCAGAACCCGAAGATCCCGACGCACTCGCACTCGAACCCGATGAACCCGTCGTGTCGGCAAACGCCACCGCAGGCATCGACGCGATCGCCGCGCCCACACCCAATGCCACGGCCAACGCGCCGACCCGGCCGACGTGGCGGGCGTGTCCAGCCGCTCGATCCGAGCCGGTCGCGGTCGTCAGCACCCGATCCGCGCGCCTGCGGCGATGATCCTCGCGGCCCCCGTCAATTGTGTTTAACGCAGCGTCGGCAATACCCATGTCCCCGCCCCCCTAGGAATCTGCAGCGCATTCCACGCCGATCTTGAAGTAGATATATCACTGCGACAGCCA